>NZ_JAHRGL010000021.1 GCF_019097855.1 Geopseudomonas aromaticivorans | reverse complement strand
GTCGGGCTGTTTTCGCGGTCTCCCAGGGGCCACGTGAGCGCATGGAGTGTCGGACTGAGTCGGGCAGTTGGTTCGGGAGGATTTGGTTTCCGCGACGCCTCCGATGAGCCCAGAAGGCCGCCAACGGGGCTTCAGGCCTTCATTGCCGTCATCAGTGCGTTGCTACCCAGCAGTTTCAGCACCCGTTTGAAGTTGTAGGCGAGCACATGCAGGCTCATCTCGGTACTCACCCGGTCGAGCGTTCTGGTGAGGAAATGGGTGGCGCCCATCCAGGACTTCAGTGTGCCGAACGGGTGCTCGACCGTCTGACGGCGGATTCGCATCATCTCTGGCGCTTGATCCAGACGATTCTGCATCGCCTCGAGTACGGACTCATGCTCCCAGCGGCTCACTCGTCGCTCTGAGCTAGGCGTGCAGTGCTCTTTCAGCGCGCAACCTTGGCAATGCGAACTCCAGTAACGGTGCAGCTTCAGCCCTTTCTCGACGCTTGAGAAACGCCAGATCAGGCTTTGCCCAGCAGGGCATCGGTACTCGTTCTTTGCTGCGTCATAGATGAAATCACCTTTGCCAAAGCGGCCAGCCGCTGTCGCTCCCGAGGTCAGCGTCTTGGGGTAACCGTCCGGGCATCCCGTCTGGTTTGACCCCGCCAAGCTAAGAGATGGTGTCCACCTATTTATCGTGGACACCATCTCAAGGCTCTCATGCGGGAAATCATGCAGCGACGTTCTTATTCCAAAGCCTTCAAGGCGCAAGTCGTGCAGGAGTGCAGCCTGCCTGGCAACTCGGTTGCCAGCGTGGCCCTGAGCCACGGCATCAACACCAATGTGGTTCATCGATGGCGAAGACTGGCAGCGGCCTGCCACCCGTCGACCGAAACACTGCCCGCATTTCTCCCGGTGACGCTGGAGTCGCACGCTCAAACCGTGATTTCCAGCCGGGCAGAGATCCGCATCGAGATTCCCCATCGCCGCACGACCTTGACTGTGCACTGGCCGGCGGCAGATGCCGAAGGCTGTGCCCGGTTCATGCGTGAGTTCCTGCAATGATCCGCATTGATCGCATCTGGCTGGCCACCGAGCCTCTGGACATGCGTGCCGGAACGGAAACGGCGCTGGCCAGGGTGGTGGCGGTTTTCGGGGCGGCGCAGCCGCACTGCGCTTATCTGTTCGCCAACAAGCGGGCCAACCGTATGAAAGTGCTGGTGCATGACGGCTTCGGCGTCTGGCTGGCCTCGCGTCGCCTGAATCAGGGGCGCTTCGTCTGGCCCGGTAACTGGCAGGGCTCGCAGATGGAGTTGAATCCCGAGCAGCTTCAGGCGTTGGTGGTCGGACTGCCCTGGCATCGGGTCGGTGCCGGAGCTGAAATCCGTCTGCTGTAGTGAGTCCTGCGGTGCTGCCTGCTGCGCAATTGACCGAACGACCTATCGTCGGGCGTCGTCGACGCCGGCACAATCACGGCCATGACCTCTTCTGCTTTCGACCACCTGACTCCCGAGCAACTGCGCGCACTGGCGGCGCAGTTGACAGAGCGTGTCGCAAGCCTCGACCAGCAGGTCTCCAGCCTCGATCAGCAAGTCCAGTATCAAAAGACGCGCAACGAGCAGCTGGCTCACGAGATTGCCATCCTCAAACGGCATAAGTTTGCCCGGCGCAGCGAGCAGCTCAGCCCTGACCAGATCAGTCTGCTGGACGACCTGCTCGATACAGACATCGCGGCCATCGAGGCCGAGCTCAAGGCGCTGAGTCCCGCACCGATAGCAGCCGAGCCACGCCAGCAGCCCAAGCGCGCCGCCTTGCCGCCGCAGTTTCCGCGCACCCTGATCCATCACGAGCCGGACACCACGCAGTGTGCCTGCGGCTGCCAGCTCAAGCGCATCGGCGAGGATGTCAGCGAAAAGCTCGACTACACCCCGGGCGTCTTCACGGTGGAGCGGCATATCCGCGGCAAATGGGTCTGCGCGCAGTGCGAAACGCTGATTCAGGCGCCGGTTCCGGCCCAGGTGATCGACAAAGGCATTCCGACCGCCGGCCTGCTGGCCCAGGTCATGGTGGCCAAATACGCCGACCATCTGCCGCTGTACCGCCAGGAAAAAATGGGTAAGCGGATTAAATGGTTGATCTTACCTTTGCATGAGAGTGAGACAGACCGGCATCTCATCGGATTATCTGGTTGATGCTTCACCTACTGCTGGTGCATGTTTCCTTCGCTAATTCCAGCAAGAACCCCACACGCCTCAACTTCCCGGTCATCGTTGCAACTCGCTCTCAGTGAAACGAGTTGTTTCTCAAGCGCTTGCAGAGCGGTTATCTGCGACCGCACATGAGAGATGTGATCATCGAGCAAGGCGTTGACGGCGGTACAAGGCTGATGAGGGTCGTCCTGATAGCTCTGTAGTTCGTGAATCTCAGCCAGTGACAGGCCCAGGATTCTGCAGCGACGGATGAAGGCCAGCCCCTCACCATGCTTCTCGGTATAGACACGGTAACCGTTGTCCTGCCGATCAGGCGGCGGCAACAAGCCCTGCTGTTCATAGAAGCGGATCGTCTGTGTTTCGACCCCTACCAACTGCGCCAACTGACCAATGCGCATCAGCCTCCTCCCCAACGGATTCTTTACTCTATTGACCTTATAGTAGCTTTATAGTTTTAAATGGTACCACAACATTGTTCAAGTGGAGTCGTATCATGAGCAAATCCTGTGGTGGCGCCTGTGGCGGTGATGCAACGTCCGCAGCGGATACCGATATACAGGCCTCCTCCGAGGCGCCAGGGAGATGGGTCAGTGTTTATGCCGTGCCGAAGATGGACTGTCCATCAGAAGAACGAATGATTCGCCTAGCCCTGAACGGCTTTGAGGAGATTCGGGCGCTGTCCTTCGACTTGTCGAACCGCCGGCTGAAGGTCGTGCATGACGGCGAGGTCGAGCCCGTCACCTCGAAACTGAAGACCTTGGGGCTAGGCGCCTCGCTTCAGGAAACCGTCGCTGCAAATCCGGAGACCATCAAGGCCGCCGAGTTTTCGGCAGCTTCTGCTAAGCAAGAATCCGGGACCCTGCGCTGGTTGCTCGGCATCAATGCACTTCTGTTCGTGGTGGAAATGACTGCCGGTCTGATCGCCCGGTCCACCGGCCTGATTGGAGAATCCCTGGACAATTTTGCCGATGCGGCGGTGTACGGGCTTGCCCTTTATGCGGTTGGACATAGCGTGAAAATGCAGGTACGTGCCGCGCATCTTGCTGGTGTACTGCAACTGATCTTGGCTGTGGGCGTGCTCGTAGAGGTGGTGAGACGCTTTGTATTCGGTAGTGAGCCTGAATCGCTGGTGATGATGGCTATCGCATTCGTCGCATTGATTGCCAATACCAGTTGTCTGCTGCTCATATCCAAACATCGGGAAGGCGGGGCGCACATGAAGGCAAGCTGGATATTCTCGGCCAACGACGTGGTGATCAACCTGGGGGTCATCACCGCCGGCGCCCTGGTCGCGTGGACCGGTTCCAATTATCCGGATCTGATTATCGGCACCATCGCGGGGGGCATTGTACTTAACGGTGCCAGACGCATTTTGGCGTTGAAGGGTTAAATAATGCTCATTATTGGCAAAAAGCTCTCGCCGTATGCCCTATTGTCCATATCGGGCCTGCTGGCAGCGTCTGATCAGGCTGTAAAGTGGCTGGTGCAGCAATCAATGGCCTATGGCGAGTATGTTTCGGTGACCCCGTTCTTTAACTGGGTGCACCTATGGAACACCGGTGCCGCATTCAGTCTTTTTGCGAATGGTGGAGGCTGGCAGCGCTACTTTTTTATCGGAATCGCGGTAGTGGTCTCGATTTTTCTGATCAAGCTGATCCTTGAAAATCGTCATAAAGGAGAAGCCATCGCTTACAGTCTTATCCTCGGTGGCGCCATGGGCAACCTGATTGACCGGGTCTTTCGCGGCTATGTTGTGGATTCCTTTGATTTCTATTGGCGAGACTGGCATTGGCCGGCCTTCAACCTGGCTGATATTGCAATTGTCCTCGGTGCCTTACTTTTCGTTTCCAGCAGCTTGTTGGGTAAAAAAGCAAACACCAATGCCGAGTCGGATGGATCTGACTGACACCTACGCCTATACAACACCATGACCGAACTTCCCGACAACATCCTTCACCTGCCGCAATACCAAGTACTGGGCTGCAAATCAACCGACGACGAAATGCACTTCCAGGTGGACGTGCCCGATCCCATCGCCTGCGAGGAATGCGGCGTGCAGGGTGAGTTCGTACGGTTCGGCAAGCGTGACGTTCCCTATCGTGATCTGCCCATCCACGGCAAGCGGGTCACTCTCTGGGTGGTCCGCCGCCGATACACCTGCCGGGCCTGCAAGACAACATTCAGGCCCCAGCTACCGGAGATGGTGGACGGATTCCGTATGACACTGCGGCTGCATGAGTACGTGGAGAAGGAATCCTTCAACCACCCCTACACCTTTGTGGCGGCACAGACCGGCCTGGACGAGAAGACGGTGCGCGACATCTTCAACGCCCGCGCCGAGTTCCTGGGGCGCTGGCACCGCTTCGAGACGCCCCGCATCCTGGGCATTGACGAGCTATACCTGAACAAGCGCTACCGCTGCATTCTGACCAACATTGAGGAGCGAACCCTGCTCGACCTGCTGGCCACCCGCCGCCAGGACGTGGTGACCAACTACCTGATGAAGCTGAAAGACCGGCAGAAGGTCGAGATCGTCAGCATGGACATGTGGAACCCCTACCGGGCAGCGGTCAAGGCTGTGCTGCCCCAGGCCCGTATCGTGGTCGATAAGTTCCATGTGGTGCGCATGGCCAACGATGCCCTAGAGAGAGTGCGCAAGGGCCTCAGAAAGGAGCTGAAACCGTCCCAGAGCCGGACTCTCAAGGGAGACCGGAAAATCCTGCTGAAACGCGCTCACGAAGTCTCAGACCGGGAGCGCCTCATCATGGAGACCTGGACAGGCGCGTTCCCGCAACTGCTGGCCGCCTACGAGCACAAGGAGCGCTTCTACGGCATCTGGGACGCCACCACACGGCTCCAGGCAGAAGCCGCCCTGGACGAGTGGATAGCCACCATCCCGAAGGGCCAAAAGGAAGTCTGGAGCGATCTGGTCAGGGCAGTGGGAAACTGGCGCGAAGAGACCATGACCTACTTCGAGACGGACATGCCCGTCACCAACGCTTACACGGAGTCCATCAACCGACTGGCCAAGGACAAGAACCGTGAAGGGCGCGGTTACTCCTTCGAGGTGATGCGGGCACGAATGCTCTACACCACGAAGCACAAGAAGAAGGCACCGACTGCGAAGGTCTCTCCTTTCTACAAGAAAACCATCGGTTACGGACTGCCGGACTTCGCAGAGGAACTCAACTACGGAGTCGATCTATCAACCATCTGAGGGTGGTATCAGATTGATGGGGTGAAGGTGCCCCATCAACCATTAAATCCGTATACCCGAAAAAATCTTCGCCCGCGCTGGCCTGGCCATCCCGCGCTCGACCCTGGCGCAGTGGGTCGGCAGCTGCGGCGTGCAGCTGCAACCGCTGGTCGATGCGCTGCGGGACATCGTGCTGAAACAGCGCATCGTCCATGCCGACGAAACCCCGGTGCAGATGCTGGCTCCGGGGATGAAAAAGACTCAGCGCGCCTATGTCTGGGCCTACGTTCCCAGTCCGTTCGCTGATCTGCGTGCGGCGGTCTACGACTTCAGCCCCAGCCGTGCCGGCGAGCATGCCCGCACCTTCCTGGGCGACTGGAAAGGCCAGCTGGTCTGCGACGACTTCGCCGGCTACAAGGCCTGCTTCGAGCAGGGCGTGACCGAAATCGGCTGCATGGCCCATGCCCGGCGCAAGTTCTACGACCTGCATGTCGCCAACAAGAGCCAACTAGCCGAACAGGCCCTGCGCCACATCGCTCAGCTATACGACATCGAGCGCGAGGTGCGCGACCTGCTGCCCGATGAGCGACAGCGAATACGCCAGGAAAAAGCCAAACCCATCGCCGCTGCCCTGCACAGCTGGATGCTCGCCCAGCGCCAGTTGGTACACGAAGGCACGGCCATCGCCAAGGCGCTCGACTACAGCCTCAAGCGCTGGACGGCCCTGGTGCGCTATCTCGATGACGGCATGTTGGCCATCGACAACAACTGGTGCGAAAACCAGATCCGCCCGTGGGCCATCGGCCGCTCGAACTGGCTGTTTGCCGGCTCGCTGCGCAGCGGTAAACGTGCGGCTGCGCTGATGACGCTGATCCAGTCAGCGCGACTGAACGGGCATGACCCGTATGCCTACCTGAAAGATGTGCTGACTCGGCTACCGACGCAGAAGGCCAGTGAGCTCAGCGAGCTGCTGCCGCACAACTGGATCCCCGCCAGCAAGGTGTGATGCCCGCTCGCTTACGTCTTGGGTACGAAAACAGTGATTCCAGCTTCATGGCACGCCAGGATTTCTTCGCCTTTGAAATACCCTCTGTCTGCGACCGCCGAGAGCTCCTCGACGCCCATGGCTTCTCGGGCTTGCTTGGCCATTGAACTCAGTTGGTCTCGATCGACTCCGTCGTTCGTGACCTCATGCGTCACGATCAGGTGGTGCTTCGCGTCGACCGCCGCCTGCACGTTGTAGCCGACCATTCCGGTGCCACGCGTCTTCATTGAGCGGGCATCGGGATCGGTCAGGGAAATCTGTTTATCCGGTGCTTCGTTGAGCTGAACCTCGATTTCCTTGAGCTCCTGCATCTTGGTCTTCAAGGTCGCGATCTTGTCGTGGAGGCGTTCGGCTTTGACCTGAGCAACGGCAGGTTCCTGACGATCTGCGGTATCGAGCGCCGTCAGATAACGATTGATGCTGGACTCAATCTCCGCCATTCGCCGCTGAAGCTTGGCGCTGGTGAAGTTGCGGTCGCGATTGTTGACCGCCTTGAACTTGCTGCCGTCGATGGCCACCAGCGCTTCGGAGAACAAACCAAGCTGTTGGCACAGCACCACGAACTGCCGACAGACGCCGCGGATTGCCTTGCCGTTATCCTTGCGGAAGTTGGCGATGGTTTTGAAGTCCGGCATCAAGCGCCCGGTCAGCCACATCAGCTCGACGTTGCATTGCGCTTCGCGCTCGAGGCGTCGACTGGACTGGATCCGATTGAGGTAGCCGTAGATGTAAATCTTCAGCAGGACGCTGGGATGGTAAGCGGGCCGGCCGGTTTCCGCCGGGACGATACCCTCGAAACCCAGCCGGCCGAGGTCGAGTTCATCGACGAACACATCGACCACCCGCACCGGGCTGGTGTCCGCCACGTAATCATCCAGGCTCTCGGGCAGCAGAGTGCTTTGACCTCGACACTCTCCCTGGATGAAACGCTTCATGGGCAGCCCCCGCTATGAAACCTGCCGGCAGCATAGCAAGGTCTCTGGCCACGTTTTTACACACTCTGGGCCGATAGCAGCCTCTACTGACCAACAGCAGTCGATCCAGGCTGTGGTGGTCAGGTCACACAGCGCAACTCACTCCAGCGGCTCACGTAACCGGGCGATTTGAGCTCCTGACGCATCCCCCAGCCCGGCGTCGCTGGCACCCGTGCGAGGTGAATGGTGCCGCGGCCCATGCGCGCGTTGATGCGGTCGAGGGTGGCCATCAGCGCCTCGCTGCCAGGCCGTGGTGGCGGGGCGAACAGGTCGCCCTGGAGCCGGCCGGGGCTGGCGAATTCCATCAGCACCACGCCGGCCTTCTGGTAGCGGTAGCCGGGGACATAGATCGAGGCGAGTCCGGCGAGGGCGGCCTGCACCAGATCGCGGGTGTCGTGGGTGGGGCAGGCTAGTGGCACGCTCGCCGTTCGGCCATAGCGCGGTTCGTTGGGGTTGAAGACGCCGGTGCGGATGTAGACCTGCAGCAGCTGGCAGTAGTCGCCCTGGGCACGCAATTTCTCCGCGGCGCGGCTGGTGTAGCTGGCCACCGCCTCGCGAAGGTCCTCGAGGTCGGTGACCCGCTCGGAGAATGAGCGGCTGCAGGCGATCATCTGCTTGGGCTCAACGCTTTCACCCAGGGCCAGGCAGCTCTCGCCGCGCAGCTCGCGCACAGTCTTCTCGACAACGATGCTGAAGGCCTTCCGGATGAATGCCGGGTCCTGCTGGGCGAGGTCCCAGGCGGTGGCCACGTTCATGGCTTCGAGCTTCGCGGACAGCTTGCGGCCGATGCCCCATACCTCACCGACTGGAGTCAGACGCAGCAGCTTTTCCTGGCGTGCCGGATCGGAGAGGTCGACCACGCCGCTTCGGGTGTGCTTCTTGGCGCACCAGTTGGCCAGCTTGGCGAGGGTCTTGGTCGGCGCGATACCGACGCCGACCGGGATGCCGGTCAGGCGCTGAACCTCGGTCTTCACCTTACGCCCGAAGACCGGGAGTGGCTCGCGCAGGCCGGTGAGGTCGAGGAAGGCCTCGTCGATGCTGTAGACCTCGATGCGCGGCGCCAGGTCGCGCAGCACGCTCATCACGCGCGCTGAGAGGTTGCCGTAGAGGGCATAGTTGGAGCTGAACACCTCGATGCCGTGCAGGGCGATCAGCTCGCGCAGCTTGAAATAGGGCTCGCCCATGGCGATACCCAGCGCCTTGGCCTCGTTGCTGCGGCTCACCACGCAGCCGTCGTTGTTGCTGAGTACCACCACCGGCAGGCCGCGCAGGTCGGGCCGGAACAGGCGTTCGCAGCTGACGTAGAAGTTGTTGCAGTCGACCAGGGCGAAGGTCGGCATGTCAGCCTCCCAGACGGCGAACGGCGGCGACCACCACGCCGAACACCTCCAGCTCCTCGCCCGGTGCGATGCGGATGTCCGGGTAGCGCGGGTTCTCGGCGCGCAGGACGGGTTGCCCGGCTTTGGCCTCGAGGCGCTTGCAGGTGAAATCGCCGCGCACGGTGGCCACCACGATCATGCCGGCGCGCGGCTCGATGGAACGGTCCACCACCAGTACGTCGCCGTCGAAGATTCCGGCGCCCTGCATGCTGTCGCCGGCGGCGCGCAGCAGGTAGGTGGCGGCCGGGTGCCTAATGCACAACTCGTCCAGAGACAGTGTGGCTTCGATGTGGTCCTCGGCCGGCGACGGGAATCCGGCCGCGACCGGATTCGAGAACAGGGGCAGCCGCTGGACGGACGCGCACAGCGGGCCGAGCGGTGTCAAACTCATGATGATGGCCTCAAATAGTACTGTATTTATATGCAGTAAATCAGAGGCGGTGCCCGAGAGCAATGTGCAGAATCTGCACATTGCCGTGAGCGAGGAGGAGGCCCCGAAGTGGAGGACCGCGAAACCGAGTCCCGGGTTCGGGAGGTGCAGACCCTGGCCGAGAGTGTCTTTGAAAACCGCTCGATCGCGCTCGACTGGCTGGCCAGGCCCAACGCGGCGCTGGGGGATGTCACCCCGCTGAGTTGCTGTGCGACGGCGGCGGGGGCACAGCAGGTCAGGCGGATTCTGCGGGCCATCGAGTCCGGCGGGGTGGCTTGATCACGGCTGGAGCTGGAGGTGCGGCATGTGCGGAGGTGTCGAGGTGGCGGGCCGCTACACGGAAAGCGGCAAGCCGGTGCGGGTCTACTTCCCCAACCCGAAAGCGGCCCTGCCGATGCTGCAGGCCGACGGTTCGGTGGAGTGGCTGCCCTGGGGGCGGCGCCAGGAGCAGGAGGGAAAACTGCCGGCGACCGGCTGGGCGCGGGTGGACTCGATCAGTGCGGGAAAATGGGCGCGCTTCCATCCTCGGGAGGTGTGGATCGTGGCGGAGCGCTTCATGGAGAAGGATCCTGCCGGCGTCTCGCACTGGTTCGATCTGGAGGAAGGCCAGGCCATCGAAGGCTTGCTGGTGGCAGCCGGCGAGGAGCGACGGGTCTACGTGGTGACCTCGTTGCCGCCGCCGGGATGTGAGTCTATCCATGGCCGCTGGCCACTTGTTCGACTCGCTGAATGACTTCTGGCCTGGCTGAGTCACCTTCCGTTGGTCCATGCGGAATTTAGTCAATGATCTCGATGGGATCTGCAGGTGGCATCGGGTAGTGCTTGGCCTCGTACATCTCGATCAGCGACGACAGAGCATCCAGCTCATTGCCCTCGGGTGTACCGATCTCGGCCCCCCACAGCTGCTCCATACGGGCAAGGGCTGCAGCTAGGTCTTCCTCAGAGCGAATCGACTTGATGTTCATTGTCCTGCCTCCGCATCGATCTGGTCGTACTGGCCATACCTGCGATGGCGTCCGTGTATGGCCGCTCGCCAAAAATGGGGACCAGCTTGGATCGCCTGAGCATCAACGAAAGCGGGCCCGCATGGTTTCTAGGGATAGCAGCTCGGAGGCATGTACGGTGACTATACGATCACACGCAACACGCTCGATACGGAGATCCTCCAGCTCGTCGAGGAGCGCCTGGTAGGCCTCGGCGCTAAGGGGGACGGCTTCTTGCTTGGACTGGTCAGACATGGCTGCACACCCTGTTGGCCCCCGCGAGGCAACCTGCAGGCTCCATCGTTTTGCCATGGGCAAGAGCTGCCTTTATGAAGTGGCGTTGGTTGGGTGGAACACCGCCGCCCAACCGTAGGGCCTCTCCCGTGAATTTCGCGATCATGGCGTGCTTGTCAGAGACTTTCTTGTGCTTCATGCCTGCCTCATCCGGGGTTGTGTCCCGAGATGTTAAGTGTCACTGCGCGATCTCCGCCGAAGCGGGACGTGCACAGTACGCCGCGTACTCGGCTTAACCATCGAACCACTGCGGTTCAGTATGCCGTTGCCGGTCCATGACTTACTGGCATTGTCCCTATTGCAGGGTGCTGTCTGTGTTAGCCGGATCGCCGTGCTTTTGTGTGAGTATCACTCCCGCTTCAGCGGATCGCCCACCGCCGGACCGACAGCGTATCCAGCTCACCGTCGACCTCCAGTCACGGCCGATCCAAACGATATTCATGCAATTGCTCATGCTCGAGTCGCCAGAGCCTCAGGAACGTCCGCCAATCATCGACGTAGTAGCCTGGGAAAGCACTGCACATCGTCGAGCCGATGCTCGCTGTAGCCATACGGCTGCGCCATGGCTCGGGTATGTCGTCCGGTCGCACGACCTCGAGCGGCGGATTGTCACGCCGGGAGACCGGTACGAGACGAGCCACATCCCCCAGCGTCCAGGTTGCCGCTTCGCCAATCGGCGCCTCATGGTCCAGCCGTTCGATGAGATCGAGGCAAGCCAGCGCATGGGCCCGCCGCTCTCGATGGGTCATCGCCCAAAGGGCTTGGCGGCGTAGCTTTTCGCGCGAGTAACTATCGGCTTTGATGGCTGTCAGCTCGGCCTTGGTGATCAGCTCTGTCACTTGAAACCCCGCTCTTCCTGTCTGGTCGCATTCGACTTCAGCTCACGCTTCATGTAGTGGTCAAGCCACCCCGGACAGTGGGTTAAGTTTTTTTCTCGGTCACAGCGCTCTCTAGCTCAGTCTGGAAGTGTGTTTTTAGAGGTGCCCCAAGGCGGGTGGATTACCGTCATGCAACATGGGCGATCAGGGCGTCAGGAGATCGAAAGCTGCTGCCGCCAGGGGCGGGCGGCCAGGCGTTGACAGGCCGCCAGATTGCCACCGAAACAACTTTGGCACAGCGGCTTGTCCAGATCGTCGTAACTAATCGGCCGACCATCCTGGTCAAGCAGGTCGCCGCCAGCAGCCTTGAGCAGGGCATGGCCAGCGACCACGTAGTGTGGAGAAACGGGGTAAAGCGAAACCCCCGCAATGCCGTCGCCGGCGGCCACCCGGGCGAGGCGGTAGGCGATGCTGGGCATCGGGTTGAAGCGCGCTGGAGCACAGAGCGTGGTGTTCAGCTCTGGTTGCTGGTCGGCGGCCGTGCTGACGAACACCACCGAGTTAGCGTCGAGCTGCCGTGCGTCCAGGTTGGGGCAAATGTGTCGGCCATTGCGCAGCAGGCCAGTCATGCTGAGCTCCCAGGCAATGCAGTCAGGCCCGCGCGTGGTAACTGGCGCATAGACGACGCCCAGCACCGGTACGGCATCTTTCAGTAGGCCAACGGAAATGGCCGAGCCAGGCCTACCCGCCAGGAAATCCGTGGTGCCATCGTTCGGGTCCACCACCCAGCAATGGCTCGCCCCAGTCAGCGCGCTTCCCGTTTCCTCTCCCCAGAAGTCTCCCAGCTGCAGTCGCAGCAGCCCATCGCGCAGCAGGATCTCCACTTCGACGTCGATATCCGCCTTGTCTCCCGCCCCGCGAGGGCCACCTGGCCGTGCAACTTCGGCGGCGATGAGCGCTCCGGCGCGCAGAACCAAAGAGATGACTTCATTCAGCATCAGCTTGTCTCGAGATTGATGTTCGGCGCTGGGACTGCACTGTCCGGCGTACTCGGCAGCGGGAACGGATGGCAGCGTCACTCCAGGGAGCAGATTGAAGGCCCTATTTCAATAGATCGGCAGGTCATTTTCAGGCGAAATCGAGGGGGGGCGTTTTTGACCCTGCATTCGGTGGTGGCACGCATCGAGACGCCATACGATCGGTGGCACCCACTATCTCCCCAGCTCTTGGTAGGTGGCCATGTAGTTGTTCACCGCCTCGCGGAAGGCGGCCTGCAACTCGGCTATCGTCTCACCTTCGTAGTTGACCAGTGCGCGAATGAAGAGCAGCTTGCCGAACAGGCAGTTGTCCTCGATGCTGGCTTCGATGGAGCCGTAATACCCCCGGTGCAGCAGCAGATTGTTCACGAAATCAGTCCTCCTGCCCTGAGTCAGGATCGTCGTCGAACATATGGTTAACCCAGTGCGCGCGCTTGAGCGTGGCCATTGCATAGCCGAAGCAGGACCTACACAGCTGCATCCTTTCGGGCTCGCCATCGCGCCACTGGGCCTGTAGGACGCCATGCCCCATTTCGGTTGTACTGGCGTCGCACACGTCGCACCGCACGACCTTCTTCAGCCGGATCGTCGAGCAGTCTGGATCGGGCTCCAGCTCCAGAGTGTCGCCCTCGGTCCATCCTGCGGCCTGGAGCAGATCGTCCGGCAGATCCAGTATCGCGTCGCCGCTGCCGTCCCCAGCGTCACGGCAAGTCAGCTTCCATCTCATCCAAGTCCCTCCGCTGTCAGCACCGCCCTATGCCAGAGTGCGCATAGTCCGCGTCATTCTGGGGCAGGTTGAAAAGCCTATTTCAGCAGATCTGCAGGTTTTTGGGGGGGGCGGCTGTGGTTTTCAGCCACGAGGGTGCGCAGTCGCTGAAGTCAAGCGCACGGGGGATCGGCTTTTGCTTCCTAGATTTGCTTGATCAGGCTCTGGAGCGGTTGAAAGCGCCGGCTTGCGAAAATCCGCACTGGTAACTCAAGACCCGATTGCCGGTTGTGGCAACAGACGAGGAATCCTCGGCAGTTGAGGAGGAGGCGTCCGCGGGGGGAGGCGACGGCGAGCCGCCGCCCACGGATCCCACGGCACAGGCGTTCAGGGTAGCGAGCCGGCCGCAGGCCGGAAAGTGACGATAACGGATTTTATCGTCACTTTCTGGCCATGGGAGGGAAGCTTGGGCTATGCACGAAAGTGCCTGTGCTCGGTGAGGTCGCGTTTAAAAGTGGTTCGGAATGCTCCATTACGGCCAGTACATTCCGTGCCATCGTCACTTTTCGCTTTGCGTGACCTTCATTCAGATGACTTTTCGGCAGGGCCCAGAGTCATGCCTACGGAGCGGGTTTAGCTGACGGCATCCCCATGTAGTGTTGGTGCCACATCATGTGGTCCATCATCATCTGCTGCATCCCCATATACCTGTCCATCATGTACTGACGCTGTGCTTTCTGCTCCGGGGGCAAGTTCGAGTAGTCCTGCCAGCCCATCATGTGGCCGCCACCCATCATGCCGCCGCCCATCATGTGCCCGCCCATCATGCCGCCTCCCCACATGCCCATGCCATGCATCATTCCCATATTTCCTTGCATCGTATTCCAATGCTCCTGAAGGAGTTTTTGCCGTTCCTTCGGGTCTTGGGTCTGACGGATTTTCTCCATCTGGGCCTGCATCTTCTGGAGGTTTTCCTGCGCCTGAGCCATCTGTTTGTCGAACTCAGCAATATTCGGAGTTTGCTGCTGCGCCTGGGGCGTAGAGCTTTTGGCTGGGGTTGGGTCTGCCGCCAGCGCCCATGCGGGTGACAGTGATGCGGCGAGGAGGAGTGCCGCCAGCTTGGTGTTTTTCATGTCGAGCTGCCTTTGTGGTGGTGAGCTGAACCAACATACCTACGAGCCGGGTCATTGCGTTGACAACATGGCTTTCGTCTAGAACTGTAGCGTCCCTTGGCTGGATTGCCCCATCGTGAGTCAAGGGGGATAGGCTCAATCAGCTTTCCGAATGGAAACGATCCTGGCTGCCATGCCCTGGCTCTGGAATTCGAAATTCACTTTGTCACCGACCTTCAGCCCCTTCAACTGCTCGGGCGTTGCGGTAAAGCCCATGGTCATTGGTGGCCATTTCAAGCTGGGAACGGGGCCGTGCGATAGCGTGATGGTCCCTTTGGCTGCGTCGATCCCCTTGATCGTGCCGCTGGTCTTGGCGGTGGGGGCCACGCTGTCCGGCTGTTCCATTGGCGTGGGCTGTTCCATTGGCATCCTGTCCATGGGCTTGTCGTTCATGTCAGCCGCTGTGGCGGTCTGGATGAGCGTGGCGGTCAGGATGGTTGCGAGGACTTGTTTCATGACTGGGCTGCTCCTGTGGAGTTGGATGGTTGCACAGCTGATGCTTTGGGTAGATGCGAGCGGCGAATCAGCCGATAGGCCGCCGGGATGACGAACAGGGACAGCAAGGGCGCGCTGAGCATGCCGCCAACCATGGGAGCGGCGATGCGGCTCATGATCTCGCTGCCGGTGCCGCTGCCCCAGAAGATAGGCAGCAGGCCTGCGACGATCACCGCCACGGTCATCGCCTTGGGACGCACGCGCTGCACGGCGCCCTGGTGAATCGCCTCCAGTAGTGCCTGTTCGCTGTGCTCGCCGGCCGCCTCACGCTCGGCCCAGGCGTGCTTCAGATAGAGCAGCATGATCACGCCGAACTCGGCGGCCACCCCCGCCAGGGCGATGAAGCCGACGCCAGTGGCCACCGACAGGTTGTATCCGAGCAGATAGAGGAACCACACCCCGCCGGTGAGGGCGAATGGTAGCGTCGCCATGATCAGCAAGGCCTCGTCGATGCGGGCGAAGGTCAGGTAGAGCAGCACGAAGATGATTGCCAGGGTCGCCGGCACCACCAGCTTGAGCCGGGCGTTGGCCCGTTCGAGGTACTCGAACTGTCCCGAATAGCTCAGGCTCATCCCCGGTTGCAGGCTGACCTGCGCACCGATGGCCTGGCGCAGATCGGCGACCACCGCGGCGATATCCCGACCACGCACGTCGATATAGACCCAGCCGGATGGTCGAGCGTTCTCGCTCTTGAGCATCGGTGGGCCATCCTTGACCACAATCCTGGCCACGGTGCCCAAGGTGATCTGGCTGCCTTGCGGTGTATAGATCGGCAGCTCCTCGAGAGCGCTGAGCGAGTCGCGCCACTCGCGGGGGTAGCGCACATTGATCGGGAAGCGCGCCAGGCCATCGACGGTTTCGCCGACGTTTTCGCCGCCGATGGCACTCGCCACTATCGACTGCACGTCGGCGATGTTCAGCCCGTAGCGGCCGGCCGCACGACGGTCGATGTCCACGTCGACATAACGCCCTCCGGTCAGCCGCTCAGCCAGCGCCGAGCTGACGCCGGGCACGCCTTTGGCCACCCGCTCGACGGCCAGGCTGGCGGCGTCAATGTCCGCTAGGTTGGTTCCGGCAATCTTGACCCCAATGGGGCTCTTGATCCCGGTGGCGAGCATGTCGATGCGGTTGCGGATCGGCGGAATCCAGATGTTGGTGAGGCCCGGTATCTGCACCACGCGGTCCAGCACCTCAACCAGTTTCTCGGGCGTCATGCCGGGTCGCCACTGCTCGCGCGGCTTGAACTGGATGGTGGTTTCGAACATCTCCAGAGGCGCCGGGTCGGTGGCGGTTTCGGCTCGTCCGGCCTTGCCAAAGACGTGCTCGACCTCCGGTACCGTCTTGATCAGGCGGTCGGTCTGCTGTAATAGCTGCGAAGCCTTCTGCGCCGAGAGTCCGGGTAGCGCGGAAGGCATGTAGAGCAAGTCACCTTCATCCATCGGTGGCAGGAACTCGCCGCCGAGGCGGGAAATCGGCCACAGCGCGCTGAGAAACACCAGCAGTGCAGCCATCAGGGTGGCTTTGGGGCGGCGCAGCACCGCGTCCAGGGCCGGCCGGTAGAGGCGGATCAGCCAGCGATTCAGCGGATTGCGCTCCTCCCGGGGGATCTGCCCGCGAATCCAGTAGCCCATCAGTATCGGCACCAGGGTCACCGACAACCCGGCCGCGGCCGCCATGGCGTAGGTCTTGGTGAAGGCCAGTGGGCCGAACAGGCGGCCTTCCTGGGCCTCCAGGGTGAACACAGGGATGAACGACAGGGTGATGATCAGCAGACAGAAGAACAAGGCCGGGCCGACCTCGACGGCGGCAGCGGTTATCACCTGCCAGTGGCGTTCGCCTGTCAGCGTCTCCCCGGGGTGAGCCGCGTGCCAGGCCTCGATCTTCTTGTGGGCGTTCTCGATCATCACCACCGCTCCATCGACCATGGCGCCAATGGCGATGGCGATGCCGCCGAGGGACATGAGGTTGGCGTTGATCCCCTGCTGGTGCATCACGATGAACGCGATGAGCACGCCAACCGGCAGCGAGATGATGGCGACCAGGGATGAGCGCAGGTGCCAGAGGAACAGCGCACAGACCAGGGCGACGACGATGAACTCCTCGAGCAGCTTGTGGCTGAGGTTGGCCACCGCGCGGTCGATCAGCTTGCTGCGGTCGTAGGTGGTGACGATTTCCACCCCGGCGGGCAGGCTGCCCTTCAGCTCGTCGAGTTTGCCCTTGACCGCGGCAATGGTGTCGCGGGCGTTCTTGCCGCTGCGCAGGATCACCACGCCGCCGACCGTTTCGCCTTCGCCGTCGAGTTCGCCGATGCCGCGGCGCATCTCCGGACCCAGCTGGATGCTCGCCACGTCGCCGAGGGTCACCGGCACGTTGCCGGCGCCGAGCCTGAGCGGGATGGCGCGGAAGTCGTCGAGCGTCTTCAAGTATCCGGAGGCGCGCACCATGAACTCGGTCTCGGCCATTTCCAGCACGGCGCCGCCGGTTTCCCGGTTGCCCTGGCCGATGGCCGCGATCACCTCGGACTGGGTGATGCCCAGGCTGGCCAGCCTGACGGGATCGAGCAGTACCTGGTACTGCTTGACCATGCCGCCGACGGTGGCCACCTCGGCGACGTTGGTCAGAGTCTTCAGCTCGAACTTGAGGAACCAGTCCTGTAGGGCGCGCAGTTGCGCCAGGTCGTGGCGGCCACTGCGATCCACCAGGGCGTACTGGTAGATCCAGCCGACCCCGGTGGCATCCGGCCCCAGCGCGGGTTTGGCACCCGCCGGCAGGCGGCTCTGCACCTGGCTCAGGTACTCCAGAACCCGCGAGCGCGCCCAGTAGAGGTCGGTGCCGTCCTCGAACAGCACATAGACGTAGCTGTCGCCGAAGAAGGAGTAGCCGCGCACCGTTTTCGCCCCCGGCACCGAGAGCATGGTGGTAGTCAGCGGATAGGTCACCTGGTTCTCGACGATCTGCGGCGCCTGCCCCGGATAGGGGGTGCGCACGATCACCTGTACGTCGGAGAGGTCCGGCAGCGCGTCGAGCGGGATGCTGCGCACCGACCAGACGCCCCAGGCGGTAGCGAACAGAGTGGCCAGCAGGACCAGGAAGCGGTTGGCTACCGACCAGCGGATCAGCGCGGCGATCATGGCTGGTCTCCCAGTTTTTCCAGATGCTCGACCACCAGCCCAGCGTCGCTCTCGCGCACCGCGAAGCGCACTCGGTCACCAACCTTGAGTCCTTGCAGCAGGGCCGGATCGGCCAGGGGGAAACTCATGGTCATGCCGGGCATCCCCAGCGTGCGGAACGGACCATGGGCGAGGGTCACGTGCTGGTCACCGATCTCGACGATTTGCCCCTCGGCCTCATGCAGGGGCGGAGCGCTGGCGGCAGGCTCCGGTCTTGCCGCAGCCTCCACGACCATGCCCTTGAGGCTGGCCTCGGAATCGAGCAGGAACTGCCCGGAGGCGACCACCTGCTGGCCTTCCTCCAGGCCGCTCAGTATCACCGTCCGGCCGTCGCTTTCTAGACCTGGTTGCACCTCGACGGGGCGGAAGCGCCCTGCGCCTTCGGCGAGCATGACCAAGGCGCGGCGGCCGGTGCGGATGACAGCCTCGCTCGGTACTGACAACACGCCTTGCTCGCTCGCCCGATTCAGCCGTACCTGCGCCGTCAGCCCCGGCCGCAAGCGCCCGTCAGGGTTGGGCAGTTCGACTCGTACGCGCAGGGTACGACTGTCGGCGTTCACCTCGGGCAGGATGGTGGCGACCCGGCCCGTCAGCACCTCGCCAGCGAGCGCCGGCAGGCGCGCCTCGACCGCCTGGCCGGCGTCTAGTGCCCCGGCTTCGGCCTCCGGTACGGCCAGCTCCAGCCAGACGCTGTCCAGACCGTTGATGCGCGCCAGGGTATTGCCGGCCGCCATGCTCATGCCCGTCCGCACAGCCAGCTCCTGCAACACGCCACCGATGGGGCTGGTGATGGTCAGGGTCGGCTGGGCCTTGCCGCTGCGCTCCACCTTGGCGATCAGCGCCGCCGGCATCCCCGTCAGGCGCAAGCGCTGGCGGGACGCCGCCAGCAGCTCGGCATCGCCGCTGCGCCGGAGGGCGAGAAACTCTTCCTGGGCGGCGGCCCACTCGGGCACCAGGAGGTCGGCCAGCGGGGCGCCGGCCGCCAGCACGTCGCCCGGCGCGCGGGCGTAGACCCGCTCGACGAAGCCGGCAGTACGCGCCTGAACCACCGCGACATCCCGTTCGTTGAAAGCCAGCATGCCGGTTACCTCCAGACTGGAGGCGATGGCCCCACGGCTGACGGTCGCCAGGCGCAGGCCGAGATTCTGGATCAACCGCGGATCGATGCTGACGGCGGCGCTGTCCGCGGCGGCATCGGCATAGCGAGGCACCAGCTCCATGTCCATGAAGGGCGACTTGCCCGGTTTGTCGAACCGCTGCTGCGGATACATCGGGTCGTACCAGTACAGTACCTGCCGCTCATCCAGCGCGATGGCTGCGGGTTCGGCTTTGTCGGCCACCTCGGGCGAGCGCTGCTGGGCGAACCAGTACCCCCCGCCAGCGCCTAGAACGAGCGCCAAGCCGCACAGTGCGGCTGTCGGGCCAATTCGCATGTTCATGGGTGCTCCTCCCCGTAGGCAAAATGCAGCCGTGCAGCGGTCTTGGCGCCCTGTGCCTCCAGCTCGACCTGGCGCAGGCGAGTCTCGATCAGCTCCTGACGGGCGGTGATGACGCTGAGCAGATCGCCCTTGCCGGCGCGGTAGCTGGCCAGGCTGAGCTCCACCTTCTCCCGGGCCAGCGGCACGAAGCTGTCGCGGTTGCGATGCAGTGCCCGCTGTAGTCGCTGGTATTCGGCGAGATCCTCTTCCAGTTGCTGGGCATGCTCGCGCAGCAGGGCTTCGCGCTCGGCCTCTAGCTGGTCGAGTTCGGCATGTCGGGCGGCGATTTTTGGATCCTGCCGAGAGCCGGGGAACAGTGGCAGGTCGAAACTGACCTGCACACTGACCATGTCGCCAAACTCGCGGCCACGACGCTGGTAGTCGAGCTCCCAACTCCAGTCGGACTTCTTCTCCGCCTGCGCCTCGCGCACCTTGGCTTGCGCTTCGCGCGTCATCGGCTCGAAGGCGGCCAGCGCCGGGTGGCGTGGCAACTGGTGGCCGTAGCGGGCGTGATCGACGGGCCATTCTGGCCAGTCGCCAGCCAGCGGCTGGTCGGCGGCCACGCCTATCCAGCGACGTAGGGCAGCGCGCGCGCGAACGTGTTGCTGGGCCAGTTGGTCCTGCTGTTCGTCCAGGCGGGCTGCCTCTTGTTTCGGCCGCACAGCGTCGGCAGCCTGCCCACGTCCGCCGGCGATCTGCGCCTGCACGGCGGCAGCGAGCAGACGGTTCTCGCGGATGAAATCGGTGAACAGCGCCTGCTGGCGTTCCACCGCGAGGCGGTCGATCCAGGCCAGCGCGGTGGCCTGGCGGACGCTCAGTCGTTCGACCGCGCTTTCGGCGGCGGCGCGCTCTACCGCAGCATCGGCTACCTCAATCCGAGCCCGGCGCTTGGCGCTGTTGGGCATCTCCTGCATGACTCCGACCATCTGCATGGTCATGAAATCGCGGTCGATGCTCCAGCGGTCGGGGCCGCCGACGGGATAGTTCTGCACCCCCAGCCGCAGCTGAGGATCGGGCAGTTCTCCGGCGGGAATGGCGGCACTACTGGCGGCTTGCAGTTTGGCTTGCTCGGCGGCCAGCGAAGGGGCGTTATCTTCAGCCAGGCGCAAGGCCTCGGCGAGGGTCAGCGAGGCTGCCTGGCTCGGCAATGCCAGCACGGACGCCGCCAGGGCGGCGGCGAGGGGCCAGCCCGGACAGTGACGTGGGATGTTCATGCTCTCGATTCCTGTGATGTTCCGTGTCGCGCGAACGCGCGCAGCCCTGCTGTCCCGACCAGGCGGGATAGCGTTCAGTGTGGGGCAGGAATCAGGCGCAGGGTGGTCGCCAGAGCCCGGATGGGGGGCGCTCGGGCAGCAGATCGCAGGTGTAGGATGCCGCTATAGGGGCGGACAAGGGGATGGGGGGCTTGATGACTGCCACTTGCAGCAGGCTGGCGGTCTTGCATTCCTGCCCCGGTTTGCAGGGCTTGCCAGGCTCGGCTGGACCGCCCATGTCCTGGCAGCAGTCCGGAGGCACGGCCAGCATGTCGGCCATCGCCGCCATGTCGGTCGCCTGCATCGGACAGGGTTCTGCCGGTGGCTGGACCCCCGCCATCCCGGTGAGGGGAAGCGTCAGACTGAGCAGGAAAACCAGGCAGAGCCGCAGGTGGCGTTTCATGGACGGGAGTCTAGTCCTGCTCGGTGGGGTACACAATTGCAGGCGCACCACCCGGCACAGTAGTTAAGGAGCTTCGAGCAGAGCTCGTTATTGCGTGGTCCCGGTTTGCCGCTGATGGGAGGGGCCGCCTGAATGTGCGCAGCGCAGGTGATTGCCCTCGCTCGTTGCGCCTTCGCACAACGGCTGCGACAACTCGTGGAGGATGCCGCAGTGGGCGGCGCTACTCGGCTCGTTGCAGCGTTCACGCAAGCTCTTGAGCTGTTGTTCCAGCTGGCGGAGCTCCTCGATGCGCGCGGTGACATGGCCAATGTGCGCGTCCAGCAGGGCGTTCACATCGCCACAGTGTTCGCTGGGGGCATCCTTGAAATGGAGCAGCCCCCGAATCTCGGCGTGCGTCATGTCCAGCATGCGGCAACGGCGGATGAAGGACAGCCTTTCGACATGCGCTTCGGTGTAGATGCGAAAGTTGCCGTCGCTGCGTGCTGGCGAGGCGAGTAGCCCCTCGCGCTCGTAGTAGCGGATGGTTTCGACCTGGGTGCCCGTAGTTCTGGCCAGTTGACCTATTTTCAAGGTGTTCTCCCAATAGTCGGGTCTGGTGACGTCTACTTGCAGCATAGGGGCTTGACTCTGTAGCCGCTACAGGTTGTTTACTCGTGCCCAACGTCAGGCTTGGGGGTACAACATGGGTGAGTGCAACGCTGTTGGGTGCGGGTGTTCCACTGCGTCGTCAGCGGAACCGAAGACGCTCTCCGCCGGAGCGGGAAAGATTGCGCAGTACCGCATCGACAACATGGACTGCCCCACCGAGGAACGGCTGATTCGCGGCAAGCTGGAGCCGCTCGCAGGAGTGACCGGGTTGGAGTTCAACCTGATGCAGCGCACGCTGACGGTGAACCACCAGCTCGATTCGCTGGAGCCGGTCGAAGCCGGATTGCGCGCCATCGGCATGCAGGCCCAGCGTCTTGCCCCTCCAGCCGAGCAGGTGTGCACGGTGTTGCTCATCGCGAAGATGGACTGCCCTACCGAGGAACGGCTGATTCGCGACAAGCTGACCGGAATGCCCGGGGTCGAGTCCCTGGACTTCAATCTGCTGCAACGCCGTCTGACGGTCACGCACAGTCCCGAGAGCCTGAATGCCATCCTGGGCGCGCTGACATCCATCGGACTCGAAGCCAGTGTCGAACCGAGTGTTGCCAACGACAGCGCCAAGCCGTCTACCAGCACCCACCATTGGTGGCCACTGGCCGTGGCGGGCGTGAGTGCGACCCTGGCCGAGGTCGTGCACTGGTTGAACAGCGGTAATCACTGGTTGGTCGTGGCGCTTTCCATGATGGCGATTGGCGTAGGTGGACTCTCGACCTACAAGAAAGGCTGGATTGCCCTCAAGAACCGCAACCTGAACATCAACGCGCTGATGTCGATTGCCGTCACCGGCGCGATGCTCATTGGCGAGTGGCCGGAGGCGGCCATGGTGATGTTCCTGTTCGCCCTGGCTGAGGTGATCGAGGCCAGATCGCTCGACCGTGCGCGCAATGCGATTCGCGGCCTGATGGAGCTCGCCCCGCAAACGGCCACCGTCCAGCAGCCGGATGGCAGTTGGCTGGCTGTGCCCGCCAAGCAGGTGGCGGTGGGAGCCACGGTGCGTCTGCGTCCAGGTGAGCGCATCGCGCTGGATGGTGTGGTGACCCAGGGGCACTCGACTGTGAACCAGGCTCCGATCACTGGCGAAAGCCTGCCGGTGGACAAGGCGGAAGGTGACAGCGTGTTTGCCGGTACGATCAACCAGACGGGCTCTTTTGAATATCGGGTGACGGCAGAGGCCAGTCACTCGACGTTGTCGCGGATCATTCATGCCGTCGAGTCCGCCCAGGGCAGTCGTGCGCCGACGCAACGCTTCGTCGACCAGTTCGCGCGCATCTACACCCCGGTGGTGTTCCTGCTGGCGTTGCTGACGGCCGTCATACCGCCGCTGCTGTTTGCCGGGGCCTGGATGGACTGGATCTACAAGGCCTTGGTGCTATTGGTGATTGCCTGTCCGTGCGCGCTGGTGATCTCCACCCCGGTATCCATCGTCAGTGGTCTGGCTGCGGCTGCCCGCAAAGGCATCCTCGTCAAGGGCGGTGTGTACCTGGAGGAGGGGCGCAAACTGGCCACTCTGGCACTCGACAAGACCGGCACCATCACCCATGGCAAGCCGGTGCAAACCGACTTCATCGCCTTGAATGGCGAGGAAGTCCAGGTTCGCACTCTGGCGGCAAGCCTTGCGGCACGCTCGGATCACCCGGTGTCCCAGGCCGTCGCCCATGCGGCCTGCGAAGCCGGTTTGGCTTTGCGCCCGGTGAGCGATCTGGCCGCCATTCTTGGCCGGGGCGTCCGGGGCCGCATCGACGATCATCTATACCAGCTGGGCAACCACCGGCTGATCGAGGAGCTGGGGCTTTGCTCGGAAGCCATCGAGGCGCAGCTGTTTGCCCTGGAGCGTCAGGGCAAGTCGGTGGTGCTGCTGGTCAACCAGCACGAAGTTCTGGGCATTTTCGCGGTGGCCGACACGGTGCGGGAAACCAGTCGCGAGGCTATCAGCGAACTGCACGCCCTCGGGGTGAAAACCCTGATGCTCAGCGGCGACAATATCCATACCGCCGAAACCATTGCCCGCTCGGTCGGCATCGACGAGGCTCGCGGTGGGCTGCTGCCGGAAGACAAGCTCAAGATCATCGAAGGGCTGATGACGAGCGACAAGGCGGGTGCGGTCGGCATGGTGGGGGACGGGATCAACGATGCGCCCGCCCTTGCCCGAGCGAGCATTGGCTTTGCGATGGGGGCGGTTGGTACGGATACCGCCATCGAGACGGCAGATGTTGCGCTGATGGACGACGACCTGCGCAAGATTCCCGCGTTCGTCCGGCTGTCGAGGGCGACCGCAGCGGTGCTGCGGCAGAACATCGCCTTCGCCCTCGTGATCAAGGCGGTCTTCCTGCTGCTGACGTTCAGCGGGCAGGCCACCTTGTGGATGGCGGTATTTGCCGACATGGGGGCTAGTTTGCTGGTGGTGGCCAACGGGCTGCGGTTGCTGCGCAAGTAGTGGGTTTGCGTGCTCCTGCGGTCCACTAGTGCCGATCCATGGGTGCAAGCCAGGCTGGAAAATGCGTGCCGTCGGTCCCGTCAGGTTTTCTTGCCAGATTGCAGCTGTTAAGATTTCATATAACCAATCCATCTACGATCAAGTACTTATGCGCCGTTGGCTAACGATTCTCTTGCTGGTGATGATGCCGCTGCAGCTCGGTTGGGCTGCACTGGGCAGCTATTGCCAGCACGAATCGGGAAGCCAGACGAAGCATTTCGGCCATCACGCTCACCAGCACAAAAGCCAGGTGGGGAACGAGGACGACGACGGTCCCGATCCCCAAAGCGGCAAGAACCTGCATGGCGATTGCAACGCCTGCGTTTCCGCTGGCGTCACGCCGATCTTTTCCGCTGTAGCCTTGTTTGATGTGAACAGCTCGTCAGCTGGCGAAACAGGGCACCAGGCTCATCCGCTGGCCCGACCATCCTCTCCGCCTGACCGCCCTGCGTGGGCCCGCCTCGCCTGATCGGCGAGGCGACTCCTCTCTCCCTGACCCGCTCAAACGACCATCGTCACCGACGATGAGCGTTGGCGTGCTGCGAGCCAGCTGATTGCGTCTCGCCGATTCCCTGTGAGCTTTTTCATCACTGGAGAATCGGGATGTTCCCAAGCAAAACCAGAAAATGGCTGCCCTGTGCCTTGCTCGTGCTGGCCACCGGCAGTTCCTTGGCGCAGACAGCGCCAAGCGCTTCCAGCCTGCAGTCGGTCACTGCCGGTCCTTTATCGCTGAAGCAAGCCTTCGATACCGCTTGGGCGCGTCAGCCCGAAGCGGAGTCCTCGTCTGCGCGTCGTGAGGCGGCCTCCGCCCGTCGCGCCTCCGCCGACAGCTGGACCGCCGAGCCCATGGCCCTGGAGCTGTCGAGCAAAGGCGACCAGCTCAATGGCAACGATGGTAGCCGCGAGCACAATGTCGGCCTCGCCATCCCCCTGTGGCTGCCCGGTGAGCGCTCGCGTACGGGCGCCGTGGCCGAGGCCGAGGCCCAGTCCACCGCCAGTCGCGCCTCGGCTGCGCAGCTGCGCACTGCTGCTGAAGTGCGCGAGGCGTACTGGCAGTGGCAACGCAGCCGGGTCGAAGCGAGCCTGGCCAGCGAGCGCGAGGGCAATGCCCGGCAGCTCGCTGCCGATGTCGCCAAACGGGTCAAGTCGGGCGAGCTGGCCCTGGCCGATCAGCACCAGGCCGAGGGTGCTGCGGCGTTGGCCGAGATCGAGGCGGCGCGAGCCAGGAGTGCGCTGGCGACGGCTGCACAGCAGTTGCGCAGCCTGATCGGCACCCTGCCGGGTGATAGCGAAGAGACTGCGCCTGGCGTAGTTGCCGGTGAGCCGGTGCCCGCTTTGCCCGCCGACTTCGCTGGTCTGGATACTCAGCATCCGGCGGTGGCCGCCCTGCTCGATCAGGCCGAGGTCGCGCGCCGCTCGGCCGAACTGGCCCGCGTGCAGACCCGGGCCAATCCCGAGTTGACCTTGTCTACCACTCGCGAACGCGAGCCTGGGGAGTCCTATGACGAAAGCCTCACCCTGGGCATTCGCATCCCCTTCGGCTCGGGCAGTCGCAATCGCGCCAAGCAAGCCACGGCCGAGGCCGAGGCCATCGAAGCCGAGGTGCAGGCGCGTCTGGCGCGTGAGCGCCTGCTCGGCGAGCTGGAAGCCGCCCGGCTGGAGTTCGAATCCGCCCGCGCTCAAGTGACGGCTGCCGAGAAGCGTGCCCGGCTGGCCCAGGAGTCTCGCGGTTTCTTCGAAAAATCCTTCCGCCTCGGCGAAACCGATCTGCCGACGCGCCTGCGTATCGAGCTCGAGGCGACCGACGCCAAGCGTCAGGCTGCCCTGGCCCGACTCGATCAGGCGGCGGCGACCTCTTCACTGCGCCAGGCGCTGGGTCTGCTGCCCGAATAGGGCCAGAACGAACCTACAAGGACTGCAAAGATGACACTGTTTCCAAGGCTGACAGCCTTCACTGTGGCGACCTTGATCGCTGCCGCCCCCCCGGCTACTCAAGCCGGCGAGGGGCATGACCATGGCGAAGCGCCGGCCACTCCGACTGGACAGGCCCTGCCGCGCTTCGCGGCGACTTCCGACACCTTCGAGCTGGTCGGCGTGCTCGATGGCCACGACCTCACTCTGTGGCTCGACCATGCCGCCGATAACAGTCCGGTCGAGGGCGCGAGCCTTGAACTGGAGATTGGCGGCGTCAAGGTCGAGGCCGAGCAGCACGAAGCCGGCGAGTTCGAGGCCGAGCTGGCGGAAGAGCCCGAGGAAGGCGAGGTCGCTATCAAGGCCAAGGTCGTCGTCGGCCAGCGCACGGAGCTGCTGAGCGGTGATCTGGATATCCATCACGAAGAGCACGCCGAAGAGTCTGCGTCTGGCGCGTCCTGGGGCACCTACGGTGCCTGGGGTGCCGGCGGGCTGGTTCTGCTCGCCCTGCTGGGTTGGGCTATGCGCCGCGCCCGTGTCGCTCCTCGTCATTCGTGAAGGTGTTCCATGAAAGCTAATTTTCTGATTTCTGCGGTATGCCTGGCTCTGCTGTCCCTGACCGCGCCCGCTTGGGCTGGCGAAGGGCATGACCATGGCGAAGAAGCGCCTGCAACCAACAGCAACGGCCCCCAGCGACTGCCCGACGGCAGCGTATTCCTGCCCAAGCCGGCGCAACGCCAGATCGGTGTGCGCACCTTGCCGCTCGAGACGGCCGAATTTCCGCGCTCGCTGGAGTTGGCCGGCAAGGTAGTGATGGACCCCAATGCCGGAGGCATGGTGCAGTCCGTGCTGGCTGGGCGCCTCGAGGCCGGCCCGCGCGGCTTTCCCAGCGTTGGGCAGGCGGTGAAGAAAGGTCAGGTGCTGGCCTATGTCGTGGCGACCGGCGATGTCCTCGAACGGGCCAATCAGGCCGCGCAGCTGGCCCAACTGCGGGCGGCCAAGGGTCTTGCCGACCAGCGCCTGGCGCGCTTGCGCGAGCTGGCCGATACGGTGCCGCGCAAGGATATCGAGGCTGCGGCCAGCGAGGCCGCGAGTCTGGGGGCGCAAGTCGCTGCGCTGAGTTCGGGCGTCAATGCGCGGGATGCACTGGTTGCGCCGGTTTCCGGGGTGATTGCCTCGACCAACGCGGTCGCCGGCCAGGTGGTCGATGCCCGCGAACTGGTGTTCGAGGTGGTCGATCCCACCCGTCTGCGCATCGAAGCGCTGGCCTACGACCTGAACCAGGCCGCCGATGTGGCGGGAGCCACTCTGGCGGTGGGTAGCGAACGGGTGCCGCTGACCTTCATCGGCGCGGCGCGCAGCCTGCGCGAACAGGCCCTGCCGATGCTGTTCCAGGGCGAGGGCAGCGCCTTGTCCCGGCTGGCCGTGGGGCAGCCGGTCAAGGTCTTCGTGCAGACCGCCAGTCGTACCCAGGGCATCCGGGTTCCGGCAGCGTCGCTGATGAAGAATGCCGCTAACCAGAATGTCGTTTGGGTCAAGACCGCGCCGGAGCACTTCGTGCCGCGCCCGGTCACCTTTGCCGCGCTGGACGGGGTATCCGTGGTGGTGACCAATGGGCTTGCCGCTGGGGATCGTGTCGTGACGCAGGCCGCCAGCCTGATCAACCAAATCCGCTGAAGGGAGCCTGACTCATGTTCAAGTGGCTCCTCGACAACAGCCTCGGCAACCGTCTGCTGGTGATCATCGCCAGCCTGGTGCTGATGGCCTACGGCGCATTCACGCTGTCACGCATGCCCGTGGATGTTTTTCCCGATCTGAACAAGCCCACGGTCACCATCATGACCGAGGCTGGCGGCATGGCCTCCGAAGAGGTCGAGCAACTGATCACCTTCCCGCTGGAGACCACGATGAACGGTCTACCCGGCGTGGAGAGCGTGCGCTCGGTCTCCAGCAGCGGGCTGTCGTTCATTTACGTCACCTTCGACTGGAGCACTGAGATTTTCCGGGCCCGGCAGATGGTGTCGGAGCGGCTCTCCGCGATGGAGGAGGGTTTGCCACCGGGCGTGATCCCGCGCATGGGGCCGATCAGCTCCATCATGGGCGAGATCATGCAGATCGCGATTCCCATCGATGCGGACAAGATCACCCCGATGCAGGTGCGCGAGTTCGCCGACTGGGTGCTGCGTCCGCGCCTGATGGCAATCCCCGGTGTTGCCCAGGTGATCCCGATTGGCGGCGAGGTCCGCCAGTTCCAGGTCCAGCCCGACACGGCGCGCATGGCCGAACTGGGTATCAGCCATACGCAACTGGAAGAGGCGCTCAAGGGCTATTCGTCGAATACCTCCGGGGGCTTCCTCGAGCTCAATGGCCGCGAGTACCTGATTCGCAACCTGGGGCGGACGTCGAGTCTGGAGGATCTGTCGAACCTGGCCATCACGGCTCGTAACGGCCAGCCGATCCTGCTGCGGCAGATCGCCGAAGTGACCTTTGCCGCAGCCCTGAAGCGCGGTGACGCCGGCTTCGAAGGCAAGGCAGCGGTGATCCTCGGCATCCAGAAACAACCGACGGCCGATACCATCCAGCTGACCCGCTCCATCGAGGCGGCGCTGGGGGAAATGCGCAAGTCGCTGCCGACCGGCATGGAGGCCCCCCAGGTCACCTTCCGCCAGGCCAGCTTCATCGAGGCCTCGATCAGCACCCTTCAGGGCAAGCTGATCGGCGCCTCGGTGTTCGTCGCGGCGATCCTGTTCTTCTTCCTCGGCACGCTGCGCCCCACCATCATTGCGCTGACGGCCATTCCGGTGTCGATCTTCATCACTGGTCTGGTGTTCAAGTACTTCGGCCTGTCGATCAACACCATGACCCTCGGTGGCCTGGCCATCGCTATCGGCGGATTGGTCGACGATGCCGTGGTGGGCGTGGAGAACGTGCTGCGCCGGCTCAAGGTGGAGCGGGCCAAGCACCCCGAGCACCGCCTGCACCCGCTGGAACTGGTGGGGCACGCGACCATGGAGGTGCGTTCGGCCATCCTCTACGCCACCATCATCATCGTGCTGGTGTTCCTGCCGCTGTTCGCCCTGCCGGGCATGGAAGGGCGACTGTTCGTGCCGCTGGGGATCGCCTTCATCGTCTCCACCCTGGCCTCGCTGGTGGTTTCGGTGACCGTCACCCCGGTGCTGTCCTTCTACCTGCTGCCGCGCATGAAGTCGCTGGAACATGGCGACACCAAGCTGCTGGCCTGGCTCAAGAGCCGCTATCGCAGCAGCTTGCAGGCCGTCCTGCAGCGTCCGAAGGCGGCTGTAGTCGTTGGCGGCATTGCCGTGCTGGTCGCGGCGGCGAGCGTGCCGTTCTTCCCGAAGACCTTCCTGCCGCCGTTCAACGAGGGCACCTTGCTGATCGGCCTGCGTCTGAACCCTGGTGTGACCCTGGCGGAGTCCTCGGCGCTGGCCCAGCAGGCCGAGCAGTTGGTCATGCAGGTGCCGGAAGTGACCCACGTCGGCCGCCGCAGCGGCCGCGCTGAGCTGGATGAGCACGCCGAGGGTGTGCACGTAAGCGAGCTGGATGTCGGCCTCAAGCCGGCATCGGAGCTGACCCGCTCGATGGATGAGATCACCGGCGACATTCGTTCGCGGCTGGTCAACCTGCCGGCGGCCATCGGCATCGGCCAGCCGATCTCGCACCGGATCGACCACATGCTGTCGGGCGTGCGCTCGCAGATCGCCATCAAGATCTTCGGCGAGGATCTGGACACCCTGCGCGGCCAGGCGGATGCCCTGCGCGGCA
This sequence comes from Geopseudomonas aromaticivorans, assembly GCF_019097855.1. GTDB lineage: Bacteria > Pseudomonadota > Gammaproteobacteria > Pseudomonadales > Pseudomonadaceae > Geopseudomonas > Geopseudomonas aromaticivorans. The sequence goes on along the minus strand of NZ_JAHRGL010000021.1, from coordinate 32,494 downwards.
GGCTGGCGGCGATTCCCGGCATCGCCGACCTGGAGATCGAGAAGCAGGTGCTGGCTCCGCAGATCAAGGTGCGAATCGACTACGCCGCCGCCGCCCAGTACGGCGTTCCCGCGCCGCAGATCCTGGCGACGCTGGAGAGTCTGGTCGAGGGCGAAAAGGTCACCCAGATTGTCGAGGGTGGCCGGCGTTTCGCTCTGGTGGTGCGCCTGCCCGAGACGGCACGTTCGGCGGAAGGCCTGGGCAACATCCTGTTCGAGACCCCGGCCGGTCGGGTACCGCTGTCGAGGCTCGCCAGCATCGAGGACGGCGACGGCCCGAACCAGATCAGTCGCGACGACGGCAAACGGCGCATCGTGCTGTCGGCCAATGCTCAGGGGCGCCCGCTGTCGGAGATCGTCGAAGACATCCGCAAGGTGGTCGACGAGTCCAAGCTGCCGGAAGGCTACTTCATCACTCTGGGTGGCCAGTTCCAGGCCCAGGAGGAAGCGTCACGTCTGGTCGGCCTGCTGTCCATCGTTTCGCTGATTCTGATGTTCGTGGTGCTCTACAGCCGCTACAAGTCGGCAACCCTGTCGGCGCTGATCATGGTCAACATCCCGCTGGCCCTGGTCGGTGCAGTGCTCGGCCTGTGGTTGTCGGGGCAGCCGCTGTCGATTGCCGCGCTGATCGGCTTCATCACCCTGGCCGGCATCTCGGTGCGCAACGGCATCCTCAAGGTCAGCCACTACATCAACCTGATGCGCATCGAAGGGGAGAACTTCGACCACTCGATGATCCTGCGTGGCTCCCTCGAGCGCCTGAGTCCGGTGCTGATGACCGCGCTGGTCACCGCCTTTGCCCTGGCACCGCTGCTGTTCGAGGCCGAGCGGCCGGGCACGGAAGTGCTCCACCCGGTGGCGGTGGTGATCTTCTCCGGCCTGATCAGCTCGACCCTCCTCGATACCTACCTGACCCCGGTGATGTTCTGGTTGTTCGGCCGCAAGGACACCGAGCGATTGATGGCTGACCGCGAAGCGGGGGCTTTCTGATGGTTTGCCGCATTTCTCAGCGCAAATCCGCCCCTCAGGGCGGGATTGCGCACCACAAAACAACCGTGCTGGCCGGCAAATGATCCGGAAGTTGAAGTCACTGAAGCAGCACTCAGCGAATTACCGCAGTGATAGAGGAATTCAAATGAAAGCTCTGAAAGCAATCTTGGCCATCTCGATGTTTGCCGTCTCTTCCATCGCAATGTCGGCTGGTTTCGACAAGGATCCGGTCAGGATCCTCCAGGAGAACCAGCGCGCCATGGACGCGTACGCCGCAGAGCTCGGGAAATCCGCTCCGAAAGTCGAGATGTATCGCTATGGCATGGAGCTCGATGTAGCCAGGGTGATCAGCGTGACACGCAAGGCCAAGGTCTGTGGCGTGATACCTGCGCGGATGACCTTCCTCGACTCGAAGGGTGAGCTCCGGACGGTCGAGTACCAAGCAGTCGGTGGGGGATGCCGGCGCGGCTGAGTGGCGACCGGCTGACCAGCCGCAAAAAATGCCTGCACCTAAAGTAAGGAGCGGCTGACTGCAGCCGTGTGGTTGAAAGTGCTTTCGCCTGGGCCTTGCCCCTTTCCAGGCTATCGGCGTCCCAGTGGCGCCGTTTTTTTTAGGGAATCTCCTATGGAATTTATGGTCCCGACAATCCCTCCTGAAAACTGCCAATCTGGGAGGAATCGTCATGTTTCAAGTCAATGGGATGGTTGTCCGCTGTTGTCTCGTTACATAACGAGGAGTAGCCAATGAGTACGTCATCATCTTCCGGATTGTGGTCACTGCTTCTAGTCGCCTGGCTGGTGGCGCTGCTGTCGAGCCTCTCCGCGCTGTTCATCGGCGAGGTGATGGGGCAGGCTCCCTGCGTACTGTGCTGGTTCCAGCGCGCCTTCATGTTCCCGCTGACGGTGATCCTGACCATCGCCTGCTACCGCTCGGACTTCGCCATCTGGCGTTACGCACTACCGTTGGCCGGCATCGGCGCAGGACTAGCTCTCGCCCACACGCTGCTCTATGCCGGGCTGATTCCCCTGCCAATCCAGCCCTGCACGGCTACTGGACCGTCCTGCTCGGGCGCCGGCATGACCATCTTCGGTGGTGTGCCGCTACCGATGCTGGCCCTGTTTGCTTTCGCTCTGATTGCCATCCTGCTCCTCGTTATTCGCCGGAGAACTGCCCCATGAATCGCCGTACCCTGGTTCTGATCATCTGCGTGGTGATCCTTGCCGTGTTCGCCGCAGCCGCCTTCCTCTACCCGCGGGTGATACCGCCGCAACCGTCGCAGCAGGCCCAAGCACCCGCGCAGGTGCCGGCGGAAGCGCCCAAGGGCAGCAACCTGGTTCGCTTCCACTCGCCGGTATTCGGCCCGGCGCAGGCGCCGGTGACCATCGTCGAGTTCTTCGACCCCTCCTGCGAGGCGTGCCGAGCCTTCTACCCGTATGTGAAGAAGATCCTCGCCGAGAACCCCAACGACGTGCGGCTGGTGTTGCGCTACGTACTGTTCCACCAGGCCTCAGAGGAGGTGGCTCGCATGCTGGAGGCCGCGCGCAAGCAGAACCTTTACTCGCAGGTGTTGGAGGCTGTTCTCGATGCCCAGCCGGACTGGCACGACGACCCCAGGGCGGCCGCAGCCTGGGCCGCCGCCGAGGGCGCCGGTCTGGACGTGGGGAGGGCCCGTGCGGACATGCACACGCCCAGCGTCGACGCCGTGCTGGAAACCGACATGCAGGACGTCAAAGCGCTGGGCATCCGGGGCACCCCGACCTTCTTCGTCAATGGCCACGCACTGGACAAATTCGGCCCCGAGCCACTGCGCGATCTGGTGCGCAGCGAAGTCGCCAAGGCCAGGAACTGACACCAAGGGTGCGCTGATAGAGCTTACAGTCCACTATCTGCCGGGAGTCGCGTCGGTGCGAGTGGTGTTGCCGGAATGGCACCGACGCTCGCTGGAGTGCTGTTTACGTCCGCTACCAAACACTGACAGGTACAGGCTCTAGTTCCCCCTTACCAGCGCCGGGATGGTGCGCAGGTAGATCAGCTCACCGACCAGCTCCACAAGGGTCTGGGTGATCACTGCGGCCGCCGCCAGCCCCCTGATCGGCTCGGGCAGGGCCAGCGCCAGTGGCAGTACCACCAGCGAGTTGCGAGTGGAGCTGCTGAAGGCCACCGCCCGCGCCGCCGGCGCCGCCAGACGGAACAGCCTGGCGCTGAACGCTCCGAGTGCAGGGGCGAGCAACATGAACATGGCATAGACCGGCAACAGCGGAGCGAGCACTTCCAGTTGCCGGGCCACCGCGGCGATCTGCGAACCGATCACGGCCACCAGTACCATTGCCATCGCCGGCACGGGCAGCCAGGCCCAGCCGGCGCTCCAGATGCGCACCGCTGCGGAGCGGCTTGCGCCCAGCTCTGTGGCGACGGCCAGTACCAGGGGCGCGACGATCAGCAACAGGAAGGCCTCGGCAAAGGGCCGGATGGCGATCACCGTGTCCACCTGCGTGCCGAGCATGAGCTGCAGATAGACAGGCAGCATCAGCAGCTGGAGCAGCAGCAGGAGTGGCGTGGAGGCCAGCACCAGTCTCGAGTCGCCCTTGCCCAGGTGGGTGAATACCACCACGTAGTCGATGCAGGGCGTCAGCAGGACCAGCAGGGCTCCGGCAAGCAGGGCCTTGTTGGCCGACAGCGGCAGGGTCAGAAGCCAGACCAGCAACGGCACCAGCACGAAGTTGGCCAGCAACAGGGCGCCGACGAAGCGTCGGTTGGCAAATGCTTGCCGAAGCTCAAGGAATGGAATCTGCAGGAACATGGCATACATCAGCATGGCAATCGCTGGTGTGATGGCCATTGCCGCCAGATCAGCCATGCCTTCAGAGGCCAAGCCTGCGACAGCTGCGATGGCTACGGCGACGAAATACAAGCCTATCTGGTGATGCTCCAGCCAGTCTCGCGACATCCTCAATCTCCCATGTTTGTGGTGCAGGCATTCTCGCACCTTGAAAGGCGTTATATCTGGGCTGAGGTGTTTTCAAGCGCCAGGAGACAATTCAGATAAAACAGAAGATAGGTGTGACAGGGCTTCTGATCGATAACTGACGCCACTCATCTGTCCGGGTGAGTTATACCCTATCAAGACGCCCAGAAAGCCCGCCTCTGAGTGTCTGGATGGGGTCATTTCATGCATTGTTTGACAGGTGTCTGGAAGCGCCATAGGGTTCATCCATGCACACTCACTCTGGAGGCGGCATGCGCGGACAGCGGATCGGCTACATCCGGGTCAGTACCCTGGACCAGAACCCAGATCGGCAACTGGAGGGTGCCCAGGTGAGCAAGGTGTTCACCGACAAGGCCTCCGGCAAGGACACCCAGCGCCCACAGCTCGACGCTCTACTCGGCTACGTGCGCGATGGTGACACCCTGGTGGTGCACAGCATGGATCGCCTCGCACGCAATCTGGACGACCTGCGCCGCATGGTGCAGCAGCTCACCGGACGCGGTGTGCGCATCGAGTTTGTTAAGGAAGGGCTGACCTTCACCGGCGAGGATTCGCCGATGGCCAACCTGCTGCTGAGCGTCATGGGTGCCTTCGCCGAGTTCGAGCGCGAGCTGATCCGCGAGCGGCAGCGCGAGGGAATTGCCCTGGCCAAGCAGCGTGGGGCCTACCGGGGTCGAAAACGAGCTTTGAACAGCAGCCAGGTCGCCGAGCTGCGCCGACGAGCCGAGGCCTGCGAGCCGAAGGCTGCCCTGGCCCGCGAGTTCGGCATCAGCCGGGCCACCCTCTATGAATACCTACGCACCGGCGAGTAGCCGGTCGTATCCAACTTGATTTCGTTACAAAACTAAAGGAGAGAGCATGTCCAAACTAGCCGAATTTCGCCGCGCCGAGCGTGAACTGCAGGAGCAACTGGCTCTGCTGGAGAAGCTCCAGGGCGACAGCGGCCTCAAGCGCGAAATGGAGTTCGAAGACAAGCTGAAGGCGCTGATGGCGAGCTACGGCATGGATCTGGCGAAGGTAGTCGCTATCCTCAATCCGCAGCCTGTCGAGCTTGAGCCGGTTGCACCGGCTGCGGTGAAGCAGCGCCGTCCCCGTCAGGTGAAGGTCTACGTGCAGCCGGTCACTGGCAAGCGCATCGAAACCAAGAGCGGGAACCATGCCCTGCTCAAAGCCTGGAAGGCGGAGTTCGGGGTTGAGGTAGTGGAGAGGTGGCGTCAGCCCTGATGGTGGGGCTTGGTGGGAGAAAAGGATGAGTTTGCCCCGCCAAGGCTTCTTGCTGCGTACAGCGCGGCCAACTGGTGCGCGGTCCAGGCGATGGAATTGGACTTGCCAGAGCCCGCGCTGTGCTGGATCAGGTAACGCTGACCGGAGCCTTCGCTGCGGGTGCTGTCGATCAGCTTGTTGACCACTTCCCACTGATGAAAGCGCGGTAAGATCAGGGTTTCCCTGGTGGTCAGCTGGCCTTCGAAGCCCTCGCTGGTCTTGCGTTGCAGATGCAGGAAGCGGCTCAGCACCTTGAGCCAGGCATCTGGCTGGAACACCCGCTGCCACAGGTAGCCGGTGGCGTACTGGCTGTCGTCGGCCGGCAGCGGGTAGCCGGCGCCGCCTTCCTCGCTGCCCATGTTGAAGGGCAGGAAGAAGGTGTCCTTGCCGGCCAGCTGGGTGGTCATCGCCACCTCTTCCTGGCTGACGGCGAAATGCACCAGCGCGCCGCGCTTGACGGTCAGCAGCGGCTCGGGCTTGCGGGTCAGCGGGTCTTTCAGCGGGCGGTCGTGGCGGTACTGCTGCTTGGCCTTCTCCACCGACTGCTTGAGCTCGCTCTTCAGCTCCAGGGTCGCCACCGGCAGGCCGTTGACGAACAGCACCAGATCCAGGCGCGGGTTGTACTTACCCTCCTGGAAGTGCGGCGAATAGGACACCTCTGCCACCACGCGCAGGTGATTGCACTGGTAGCGTCGCAGGGAGTCCGGGTTCATGCCATGGTCGGGCTGGAAGCTGCACAGCTCGACCTTCACCCCCGGCAGCTTGAAGCCGTGGCGCAGCACCTCCAGGGTGCCGTCCTGCTCCAGAGCGCGTACCACCTTCTGCACCAGCACGCCTTCCGGGGCGTTGGGGTTGGCCTTGGCGAACCTGTCCCAGCGCTCCGGTCAGGCCTCCTTGAAGTAGGCCAGCAGGTCTTCGGTGTACAGCGCGCTGCGCCGGGCGTAACCGCTGGCCGGGCCGCTGAGCCAGCCTTGGGTGGTCATGCCTTGATGATGTCCTGCTGAAATTGAGCTTCCTTGCTGTCGGCCATTACGCGGTCTCTTGTTCGCGGATGGGGGAAGGCGTGCTGGCTGCCGTCGATCAGCGACTCAAGAACTTTGATTTTGTAACGGAAACTCCATATGAAAAGCCGTGATCCCATTTTCTGAAGTACACCAAATTTTGCCTTTGTGTGCTTCAATGATGGATCTTGTAATGGCCAATCCAAGTCCTACATTGCTCGGGTTTCCTTCGCGTCGGGCCGGGTCGGCGCGATAGAAGCGGTCGAAAAGTTTGTCTAGGTGATCTGGGCTTATGGATTCTCCTGGATTTTCTACGGTCAGCGAGACGGCTTCACCGCTCGTGTGAATTTTAACTGAAATCCTCTCGCCTGCCGGCGTATAGCGCAGAGCGTTAGATAGCAGGTTAGAGATCGCGCGATCTAGCATCAGTCGGTCGCCAGAGATGGCTCCTGATCCCGATACGGTGATGGTGATGCCGGCTTCATCTGCAAGTAGGTGGTAGTATTCGACAAGCTTTGTTACGAGTTCTTTGAGTTCAATGCAGGTGTTTTCTGGTGTGATCAAGCCATTGTCGGATTTAGCCAAAAACAGCATGTCATCAATCATGCGTGACATGCGCTTGAGATCTTCGAGATTTGAGCAGAGATTCTCTTGGTAGTCTTCAATGGTGCGCTTTTTGGTGAGCACCACTTCAGTATGGGTCATCAGGTTGCTCACTGGTGTTCGCAGTTCATGTGCAATATCGGCTGAAAAGTTAGAGAGCCTGACAAAGGCGTCATCGAGCCTGGCTAGCATCGCATTGAATGATGCGACCAGTTGTTGAAGCTCAGGGGGGGCCGACTCTAGGGGGATTCTCTCCTTCAGAGACCTCGCTGACATGGAAGCAGCTACCTGAGTGATCTGTTGCAAGGGGGCGAGCCCGCGCCTGGCTACCACCCACCCGAGGGCAGCGCTGGCAATGGCGCTTATGAGCAGTCCAATCCAGAACCATCGTTGCAGCGTCTCAAAAAAATGCGTATGAGTAGTTACATCAAGGATTAATAGCGCTGTCAGAGGGTCAGCTTGACCGGGTATCGAAATTATCTCAGTCATGCCACGATACATGCGTTCGCCGTCCTGCCATTCCCACATGTCTCGTACAGCCGATGCTCGGTATCTTTCTGGAATATTGGCTGCTTTAGGGTCAGAAAACAGTACTGAGCCATCTCCGGCGAGGATAGAGGCTGCCATATCCTGGTGCGCCCCAAGCAAGGCTTGTAACTGCGGAAGCTCTTCCGAGAGGCTTTCTCTATTGGATTTGCTTTTGAGAATGCGCTTGGTGGATTCGAGTTTTTCGAGCAGAATCTGCTGGTCTAATATCACGAAGTGATGCTGGCTGAGCATATTGACGCTCAATCCGGCGACCGTAAGAACGGCGATTGCCGCAGACATGAACATCAGGCTCATACGAACGGTCAGGGAGAGTCGCTTCATTCCGGCTCCGGCGCGTCAAGCATATAGCCCATGCCGCGAGCAGTATGGATCAGCTTGACCTCGAAGTCGTCATCTATCTTCGCGCGCAGTCGTCGAATGGCAACCTCAATGACGTTTGTATCACTGTCGAAGTTCATGTCCCAGATTTGAGAAGCAATCAGAGACTTCGGCAGCACTTCTCCGCGTCGTCGCAGCAGGAGCTCCAGCAAAGAGAACTCCTTAGCCGTAAGGTCTATTCGCTTTTCGCCGCGTCTGGCTCGGCGTTTCAGCAGGTCGACTTCAAGATCGGCAATTCTCATGGTGGATTGGGTGGCCGAACTGTGACCCCTCCGTAGCAAGGTTCTGACTCTGGCCAGTAGCTCGGAAAAGGCGAATGGTTTGACCAGGTAATCGTCTGCACCCAGCTCCAATCCTTTGACCCGCTCATCAACCCCATCGCGTGCGGTCAGAAATAGCACGGGAACATCCTTGCCGGCTGCTCGTACCATGCGCAGAACCTCCCAGCCATCCAGCCCGGGCATCATCACGTCCAGGATCAAGAGGTCATAGACTTCGCTCAACGCATGCTGAAGCGCATCGGTACCTGTCATGACCCGGTCAACATTGAACCCGGCTTCGGAGAGGCCTTGCTGCAGGTATGTCCCGGTTTTTGGTTCGTCTTCAGCTACCAGTAGTCTCATGTCGGCAGTTTCCTTGAATCAGGCTTGCTCAGTGTGCAGGGAAATAGCTCACTTAGCCTTAACATTACGAAAATGTAATTCTGGCTTAAGTGTTTCGTAAGGTGGCTTTGTCTAAGGTGAGGGTGTAGGCGTCATGCCCTCGCACTCCTGCCGGAAAATAATCAGGGGGTGCCAACTATGGCTTCTTTTAAAGGAAATTATGCCATGAAATCAATGAGGAGTTTGCTCCTGATAGGCGCTCTGTTACTGTCTTCTGCTGTTTTGGCGGAGGGTGGCGGCGATCGTGTCTTTGAACGTATCGAGCAGATGCGAGATAAAGCTGAAGCTGCGCTAGTTCAAGCAGAAAAATCTTCACCTGGCGAGCGTCATATGCATATGAAAGAGCATATGCACATGTTGGAAAACATCATGAGTCAACTACATAAAGAGCACCCTGCTCCCGGCATGGCGACTGCAGAGCATCTGGCTTGGATGGAGAGGCATGACAAGCTGGTAGACGACGTGCTGGGTCAGATGATGCGTGAGCACAAGCTGATGATGGCTGACAAGGAGTGCCACCCGTAACGGTTATCCCATCTTGCAGGCCTTACGCCCCTATCCCCCCCCCTTGGGCCTGACGGCGCCTTCACGGCGCCGTTTTTTTATCTGACAAAATTGTAGTTTTGGGGTCAGCTTATTGGCAGGTAGCGGGGAATAGAATGAGATCTCCAAACACCATACTGCGAGGTCTCATCATGAACAGATCAGGTTTAAAGCTCCTGGCTTTTGGGTTGCTGATCGGCGCTGCTTCTCAGGTCTTCGCTGCAGCAAGCAGCAGTAGTACTAATGACATCGGCCAGCAAGCAAAGCCCACGCCAACCACCCGAACCATCTTCGTCAAGATGGAAGACATCGGTTACAGCCAGAGGATGATTGAGGTGAAGCCTGGGGAAACCGTGCGCTTCGTGCTGAAAAATGAAGGGGCATTGATGCATGAGTTCAATATCGGTAGATCCTCCGCCCAGCTGGAGCACCAGCGCGAGATGGCAGCCCTATTCAAGGATGGCACGCTGACGCCGACGGGGATGGCGAAGTCGATCACTTGGCGCGAGCGCTGGTCCGGTTCAGGAGATTCCAGCCCTCCCGGATATCCGGAAGTTGTTGAAGCCAAGCATGACGATCCAAATGCCATCCTCGTTGAGCCAGGAACAACGAAGGAGTTCGTCTGGACTTTTACCGATGGAGCTAGTTTGAACTTTGCTTGTACCCTGCCAGGGCACTATCAAGCTGGCATGGTTGGCGAGTTTGTAATGCGTTGATTCGGCGGTCGGTGCTTCACCTCATGCATCACCGGAGGAGCGCCGATCTCCGCTAAATCTATACGCTTCTAGCCTGCGTGCTTGCTTTGGTTGAGATTTTAAAAGCGGCAGAGGTGTTTCTGGTAGCGCAATCCTGAGGGTCTGATCATGCGAACCAAGTCAGCATTACTATCCTCTCTAGTCGGTCTCGTGATTTCTTCTGTAGCTATTGCTAGCCCTGTCCAGGGTAACGCCGACCGGCCCGGAGATATCACTACGATTGATCGTACCATTGAGGTAAAAATTGGGGAGATGTTTTTCTTGCCGGGCAGCGTTGAGGTAAAGGCGGGCGAAACCGTTCGCTTCTTGCTGAAAAATGAGGGTGCGCTGCTTCATGAGTTCAATCTTGGCAGTCCGGACTCTCATGTGGCTCACCAGAAGGAAATGGCTGCGATGTTTCAGAGTGGAGCCTTATCCTCAAGTGGCGCGCACGGTATGGAGGCGATGGGGCATATGAACGGCATGAGGATGGCCGGCATGAAACATGATGATGCTAATAGTGTCTTAGTCGAGCCGGGAGCCACTGCAGAACTTGTATGGCGGTTTTCAAAAGCCAATGACTTGGAGTTTGCATGCAATGTCCCAGGGCATTACCAATCGGGAATGCTCGGCAAGGTCAACGTGCGCTGAAACTGGTTTATTCGCTAACCGTCCCGGCGTATATGTTTCGTGGCGCCGGGGTGGTTGGCTTCAGATCTGTTGGGGTTGTTGTCTTGTCGTATTCTCATCCGCTTGGATGGGGCGGGGGGTTCGATGGTCGGGCCAGTCGTGGAGCGGGCAAAACACCAGACGAATTGGTTGGGTCTTGAACGACACGCACGTTCAGATAGTCATATGGAAACTGACGGAATTGTAATATTCATCTCAGGTTTTTGACAGCCTCCCTGCGTTAAAGTTGCTCTATGAAAATGTTCGCCTCCCTGTAGACATCCTGATTCAGGCGGGGCAATCCAACTGGCGAGGAGTCCCAGATGAAAGCGCTCAAAATCCTGTTCGTAGTCACTGCATTGACCACCTCTTCTTTGGCGCTGGCCGAAGGTGGGGCAGACCGTACTTTCGCCCGTATGGAGCAAGCTCGCCAAGCCTCAATGGAGGCTTATCGGGTAGCTCAGCAGCAGAACGAAAAGCCCACAGTTGTTGGCGGAAAAGAAAAGTCAGCCAAGCACACCAACTGCTGAGCGTTCAAAATCTTACAAGAATGTAATCTTTCGATTGGGTTAAGTGTGGTGAACTCCTTAACCCAGCTGCCGAGCTGCACGGTGAGTTGACGACAGTGAATCTGGCAATGGGGGATAGCCTCCAAGAACAGCTGCCGACTGCCGTCTCATGCGGATCAGGCAGCCCTAAGCCTCTTCGGATTGAGTGGACGTAACGGCATGCAAAGCAAAACTTCAAGACGAACTTTCATCAAAGGCTTGGCGGTAGGCGGGGTGCTCGCGGGCCTGGGGCTGTGGCGGCAACCCGTCTGGGCGCTGACAAGCCCGGGCCAGCCAACGGCCCTGAGCGGTACTCAGTTCGACCTGACCATCGACGCACTGCCGGTCAATATTACCGGTAAAGCGCGCACCGCCATGGCCATCAATGGCTCGATTCCCGGCCCGCTCCTGCGCTGGCGTGAAGGGGATACTGTGACCCTGCGGGTGCGCAACCGCCTTCCGCAGGACACCTCTATCCATTGGCATGGCATTCTGCTGCCGGCCAACATGGACGGCGTGCCGGGCTTCAGCTTCGCCGGCATCGCCCCGGATGGCATGTATGAATACAAGTTCAAGGTTAAGCAGAATGGCACCTACTGGTACCACAGCCACTCAGGCTTCCAGGAGCAGCTCGGTGTTTATGGTCCGCTGGTGATCGACCCACTGGAGCCCGAACCTTTCCAGTACGAGCGCGACTACGTGCTGATGTTCTCCGACTGGACCGACGAGAACCCGGCCAGCGTGCTGGCCAAACTGAAGAAGCGCTCCGACTACTACAACGAGCACCGTCGCACGGTTGGCGACTTCATCAACGACGTCTCCGACAAGGGCTGGAGCGAGACGGTCAGTGAGCGTTGGGCTTGGGCGAAAATGAACATGAGCCCCACTGACCTCGCCGACGTCAGCGGTGCCACCTACACCTACCTGCTCAACGGCCAAGCACCGGACGGCAACTGGACCGCGCTGTTCCAATCCGGCGAACGTATCCGCCTGCGTCTGATCAACGGCTCGGCGATGACCTACTTCGACTTCCGCATCCCCGGTCTCAAGCTGACCGTAGTGGCTGTGGACGGCCAGTATGTCGACCCGGTGGAGGTTGACGAGTTGCGTCTTGCCGTAGCGGAAACCTACGACGTCATCGTCACCCCGGATGGGAGCCAGGAGGCCTACACCCTGTACGCTCAGTCCATGGACCGCAGCGGCTACGCACGCGGTACCCTGGCTGTCCGCGAGGGGTTGAGCGCCCCAGTGCCCACGCCAGATTCACGCCCGACGCTGAGCATGGATGACATGGGGCACGGTGGACATGACGCTCATGGCGCCCAAGGCGACTCGGACATGAGCGGAATGGCCGGCATGGATCACGGAGCCGGCCGCCAGGCGGGGATGGACCATGCGGGCATGGCCGGTATGGATCACAGCCAAATGCCTGGGATGGATCACGGTCAAATGTCTGGGATGGATCACGGACAGATGGCCGGTATGCAGCATGGTGCTGCCGGAGCTATGGCTATGCAGAGCCACCCGAGCAGCGAGAACGGCAATCCGCTGGTGGACATGCAGACCATGATGCCGGTGGCCAAGCTGGACGATCCAGGCCTTGGCTTGCGCAACAATGGTCGTCGAGTCCTGACCTATGCCGATCTGCGCAGCCGTTTCGCCGATCCTGACGGCCGGGTGCCAAGTCGGACCATCGAGCTGCACCTGACCGGTCATATGGAGCGTTTCGCTTGGTCCATCGACGGTGTGGAATTCGCCCACGCCCAGCCGATCCGGCTGAAATATGGTGAAAGGCTGCGCATCGTGCTGGTCAACGACACCATGATGCACCACCCCATTCACCTCCATGGTCTGTGGAGTGACCTGGAAGATGAAAATGGCAACTTCCTGGTCCGCAAACACACCATCGACATGCCGCCTGGCTCGAAGCGCAGCTACCGCGTGACTGCCGATGCCTTGGGCCGCTGGGCCTACCACTGCCACCTGTTGATGCACATGGACCTCGGAATGTTCCGTGAAGTCCGCGTCGAAGAATGAGGAGAGCTGAGATGACCACCTTCCAATTGCGCAAAACCCTGTTCGCCAGCGCCTTGGCCTTTGGCCTGCTTGGTGCTCTGTCGAATGCGATGGCACAGAGCGAGCACGAAGGACATCACCCGCAGAATACCCAAACCGGCAAGCCGGCCGCTCAGAAGCCCCAGCCTGGTGAGATGAAGAGTCAGGGCAACATGAACATGGGGAGTGGCCAAATGCCGCAAGGCGGCATGATGGACCACAGCCAGATGATGGACCATGGTGGCATGGACCATGACCAGATGATGAAGCAGATGCACGACCAGAACATGGGGCAAGGGCAGATGAATCATGACGGTATGTCCCCGGCAAAAGCCGCGTCTGGCGCCAAGGACGGGAAAAATGGGCAATAAGTTTCCCCTCGTATTCGCCCTGAGTCTTGGGATGATCGGTGCCGCTCAAGCGGTCGAGGTCGAGGACCACTCGGCTCACGCTGGTCATGGCGGAAGCGCTTCGCCGTCGAACGGCCAACCTAGTGCACAAAATCCACAAGCCGAACCTCAAAAGGCTGCCACATCGGAGCAAGGCATGCCGATGATGAATCACGGCAGCATGGACCATGGCCAGATGATGCAGCAGATGCATGGTGGCCAGATGAGCCATGAGCAGATGATGCAAATGCATCAGCAGCACATGGAGATGCGGCCGACGAGCCAGGCAAGTCAGCCTCAGCGTCGGTACCAGGGCGCTCCGGTGCCACCGCTGACTGACGCTGACCGCGCCGCAGCCTTTCCGCCGTTGCCACCACACGCCATGCACAAGGACGGGATCAACTACCTGTTTCTCGCCGATCAGTTGGAGTGGCAGGATGCCGACGACGGCAGCGCGCTGAGCTGGGATCTGAGTGGTTGGGTCGGCGGCAATATCGACCGCCTCGCCTTCCGCTCCGAAGGCGAGCGCCTCAATGGTCACACTGAAGAGGCCGAACTGCAGCTGCTGTGGAGCCACGCCATTGGTCCTTGGTGGGAAACCGTGGCCGGGGTACGGCAGGACTTCAAGCCGGGTTCGCCGCAGACCTGGGCCGCCTTCGGCGTGCAGGGCATGCCGCTGTATGGGTTGGAAACCGAGGCGACCGCCTTCCTGGGTGAAGGGGGGCAGAGTGCTGCACGCCTGAGTGCCGAGTACGACATCCTGCTGACCAACCGCCTCATCCTGCAGCCAGTCGCTGAAGTCAATCTGTTCGGCCGCAATGATGAGGAGCGCGGCGTCGGCTCGGGCCTCAGCGACACCCAGCTTGGCCTGCGCCTGCGCTACGAGATTCGCCGCGAATTTGCTCCATACATTGGGGTGAACTGGACCCGCGCCTACGGCAACACCGCCGACCTGCTGCGCGACGAGGACGAGGATGTCAGCGAGGCGCGTTTGGTGGCTGGTGTCCGAATCTGGTTCTGAGAGATCAAATGAAATGAAAAGAACTATAAAAACCCTGACGCTGGCCAGCCTTGCTGCAGCAGTAGTTGGTGCCGGCGTCGTGTATTCCGGCGTGATCAACGTGGGGGCTGATGACCCGCATTTCCCAGCAATACATGCGCTGCTGAACACTGCGCGCGAGCGTTCGATTGCTGTGCGAGCCAGGGATGTCGAGGTTCCCAATCTCGCCGATGAAAAGATGATTCGATCAGGCGCCGGTAACTACAACTCGATGTGTATCGGTTGCCACCTAGCGCCCGGGGTGAGTGAAACCGAACTCAGCCAGAGCCTTTATCCAGCTCCACCCGACTTGAGTAAGGTGGGAGCTAATGGCAACCCCGCAGCCACATTCTGGATCATCAAGCATGGGATCAAGGCTTCGGGCATGCCTGCCTGGGGCAAGAGCATGGGCGATGAGTATATATGGGGAATGGTGGCCTTCCTGGAACAGTTGCCGAAGCTTGATGCGCAGGAATACCAAGCATTGGTGGCGAGCAGCGCCGGTCACCAGCATGGCGGTGGCGAAACCATAATGCACGATCATGAAGGGCAGCATAACGCTCAGGATACCGGCGCCCAAGGGCATCATGAGGTAAGCCAGGAGGGGCATCATGTTGGAGAAATGACTGCTCCTCATCATGGCTCAGAGGATGCAAGCAGCTCTTCCGCCGCCATGCCTCCGCCAATGGTCCATACCCACGCCGATGGGAAAGAGCACGTCCATGGACACTAGTCGCCAGATCCAGTAACCGCTGGATCTGCCTTGGCGTTCCTATGAGGTATGTGAGAGTCCGTCAATAATGAGGTTTCAGCGATGGGTTTTGGTGGAATCAGTATTTGGCAGTTGCTGATTATTCTAGTGATTGTGGTAATGCTTTTTGGAACGAAGCGCCTAAGAACCTTGGGAGGGGATCTTGGCGGAGCCATTCGATCTTTTCGGAGCTCGCTTGAGGAGGGGAAAGACAATCCCAGTGGCACATGCCCCTCAACAGAGGCAGATGGCCAGAAGTTCCTGGATGTCAAAAAAATCTAGAGGTTTTAACTTGAGAGCGGGGCAGCTATTTGCCCCGCTCTTTTTTGCTAATTACCAAAAGAATTCGGTAGATAAAACTCAGCCGTCGTTCCTGCAGCCCGTGCCCATGACTAGATACTCAATCGTGTTCAAGGAGCCCTGTGGGTCTTCGTAGGTGATTCTTGCCGGAACGACACGACAGACCTCGGCTGGACGGCTTACGCTGACAACCTTGGTGATGTCCATTTCCATTCCGTATTTGTATTTTATTACTTGCGGAGCAGGCTTTCCCTGGTCCTCCGCATACTTCTGAACCAGTGCCTGATATTTATGCAGGATCCGGTCCGACTCCTTGTCGGCAAGATCGCTCGCCATGGCGAATGGCATTGCCATCGTTGCGGCTATAATCATGGCCAATTTTATATGTTTCATTTGATTTTTCCTCGTGGTGAGCACGGAGTTAATTGTGCCGCATGGATGCTGTCACAAGCATGACCGGAAAATTAAATAACGGTAATTTTGTTGGTGGGGCTTGGTTGGCAAGGTTGTTGTCTGGGATGGTTGATCATAAAAGGAAATGTAGTATTGGGCGGTATTCAGCTGCGGCGGATAATTTTCCTCGGATCGACAGTTGAATAACATGCGTGGTCCGCGTCACTGCCAGCGATGCAGGCTGACCATGTTCTTCACAATTTCATGAGGCGGGCTGACGCTGAGAGGTTGATTGTTTCTACGTGTATCATATGCTGAATGGCCAGCAAGGGGCTGACCAGGTTCGGTTTGCAGACTTTCAGGATTTCCTCATGGCAGAGCACGGTGTGTCGTCCGCAAAGATGCGGGTTTTGATTGAGCAGTGGCGTGCCGACGCGGGAGGCACCTATCAGAGCTGGTTTCTGTGGCCAGAGCGGATCAAGAACTTCCGCTCCATCAGGCGGGGCCTGGAGGCTGTGGTCGCTGAGATTGAGGCTGGCACCTTTGGCAATCAATACAAGCAGTCGTCTTTGGAAACCGTGGTGGGCTCCATTGCTGAGCAACGTCAGATCTTCAAGGGGGCCGATCATGCCTTTTTGTGGAAGCCCAAGCTTCGCATCCCGGACATCTATGAAAATCGGGATAACCAGCGTGCTTTTGGGCGGTTCCTCGATCATTGCGCCTGCTGCATTAATGAGGAGATGTTGGTTCAGGCAATCCGGACGCTGGACTCGCAGGCAATCAAAGGACTCGGCCCTGCTGCGGCCAACCTCTTGTACTTCCTCCACCCGACACTGATCCCGCCATTCAATACCGCGATAGTCAAGGGTTACAACCGTTTGACCGGTGCTGCTGTCAAGCTTGGTAGCTGGCAACAATATCTGGCGATGCGTCAAGGCATCCTTGCGCTTAACCGCGAGAGTCGAGACCTGCTCTCTAATGACTTGGGTGCTATTGGGGGATTGTTGTTCGATATAGGTAGCGAGCGCTATTCCTTGCCGCCGGCAGAAAATTCTGCTGAGTCGCTTGCGCTGTGGCGGGCGGAGCTCGATCGTATCCGTGAGGAGTCAGCCAAGGCGCTCAAGGCCCTGGCCCGAGCTCAGGAGAGTGATGAGACCCATACCCAGATTCAGGGGTGGCTGCGTGATCTGGGCAAAGCTCTCGGCTTCAACGTATGGATTGCTTCCAATGACCGTTCCCGTCCCTACGCCAACGGACGGCTTTCGGATGGTTGTCTGGATAGCCTGCCAGGCGCAGTGGGTGCGGCGGATACGGTGCGGCTGATCGATGTTCTATGGCTTCATGCCGATTCTGGCCGCGTTTCGGCAGCATTCGAGGTTGAGCACAGCACCAGTATCTATTCAGGGATTGTCAGGATGCTGGATCTTGCACTTGCAGCACCTGAACATGAAGAGGCCAGTTACTTTCTGGTCGCCCCTGACGAGCGCGAAGGTGAGGTCAGAGACCAGTTGCGCCGACCGGCGTTCCGTCGCATTGGCCGGCTGGCCCCACGCTATCTACCCTACAGCGAGCTACGCACGCATCGTGAGGCCATCGCTCGGTTTGGTCAGGGTTTACGCCCCATAGAGTCTCTAGCCCGGCAATTGACTTGAGATAGCAGCCTGACTGGGGCGCTGAGTGGCACTAATAGGTCCGGTTTACTTTGATTTCTGGATTGAAACAATAATGGCCGCCATATCCTGACTACGGAATTCAAAGTCTACCTTGTCGCCGACTTTCAACCCTTGCAGCTGCTCGGGTTTGGCTTGGAAGCCCATAGTCATAGGAGGCCATTTCAGGCTGGGGACCGGACCGTGGGCTAGGGTGACGATCCCTTTGGCTGTGTCGATAGCCTTGATCGTCCCGCTGGCCTTGGCTGTCGGGGTAGAGCTGTCTTTTTGCTCCATTTTCATGGGTTGTTCCATCGGCATCTGGCCCATGGGCATCTCCTGGCTGTCTGCCGCCAGAGCGATCTGACTGAAGGCAAGGGCCAGAGTGGTAGTGAGTGCGTACTTCATTGCAAGTTTCCTTCTTGGCTCGATGGTTGACTGGATAAGACCGTGTTGTCTGCAATCGGTGTTGCTCAAGGCGATCGCTCTCCTGGCCAGGCCGCCTTGAGCCGATCCTGGGTTCTGCCGCTTGCCATCGATCACGGCGCTTTGCGCCGCATCAGCCAATACGCTGCCGGCAAGACCAGCATGGAGAGCAAGGGAGCGGTAATCATGCCTCCGACCATGGGTGCGGCGATCCGTTTCATCACTTCTGAGCCAGCGCCACTGCCCCACAGGATAGGCACGAGGCCGGCAATGATCACGGCGACCGTCATGACCTTCGGTCTGACACGCAACACTGCGCCTTCACGGATCGCCTCAAGCAAGGCGGGGTTGTCGTCGCGGCCGGTGGCGATTCGAGCGTGCCAAGCGTTTCTGAGGTAGATCAACATGATCACCCCGAACTCCGCGGACACCCCTGCCAGAGCAATGAAGCCGACCCCTGTGGCGATCGACAGGTTGAAGCCGAACCAATAGAGCAGCCAGATGCCCCCGGACAGCGCAAAGGGCAAGGTGACCATGATCAGCAACGCTTCGCTGAGGCGGTTGAAGGTGAGGTAAAGCAACACGAAGATGATCAGTAGTGTGGCCGGGACCACCCATGCCAGCCGAGCGTTGGCGCGCTCCAGGTATTCGAACTGCCCGGAGTAGGACACCGTCATGCCTGCCCCCGGCTTCACGGTTTCGCCAACCCGCTGTTGCAGCTCGCGTACCGTCGACGCCAGGTCCCGCCCACGGACATCGACGTACACCCATCCAGAAAGGCGACCGTTCTCGCTACGCAGCATCGGTGGCCCCTCGCTCAGGCGGATGCTGGCCACCATTCCCAGTGTGATCTGCTGCCCAGCGGCGGTGAGAATCGGTAATAGCCGCAGCGCCTCGGGACTGTCTCGCCATTCGCGCGGGTAGCGCAGGTTGATCGGGAAGCGTGCCAAGCCCTCGACGGTTTCGCCGATGTTGCTGCCGCCGATGGCGCCTGACACCACGGCCTGCACCTCGGCGATGCTCATTCCGTAGCGCGCCGCGGCGAGGCGATCGATCTGGATGTCGATGTAGCGCCCGCCGGTCAGCCGTTCCGCCAGGGCCGAGCTGACGCCGGGTACCTGCTTGGCTACGGTTTCGATTTCCTGGCTGACCCGCTCGATTTCATCCAGGGAAGTCCCTGAAACCTTCACGCCGATCGGACTCTTGATCCCGGTGGCAAGCATGTCGATACGGTTGCGGATCGGTGGCACCCAGATGTTCGAGAGGCCGGGGACTTTCACTGCACGATCCAGCTCCTCCACCAGTTTCTCCGCAGTCATGCCTGGACGCCATTGGTCGCGAGGCTTGAACTGGATCGTGGTTTCGAACATCTCCAAGGGCGCGGGGTCGGTGGCGCTTTCCGCGCGTCCAGCTTTGCCGAAGACCCGCGCGACCTCGGGCACCTTGTGAATCATGCGGTTGGTTTGCTGCAGGAGCTGCGTCGCCTTGCTCGCCGGCAAGCCGGGAAGCGCCGATGGCATATACAACAGGTCGCCTTCATCCATTTGTGGCAAGAACTCCCCTCCCAAGCGGCTCAACGGCCAGAGGCTGGACAGGAAGACCAACAAAGCCAAAGCCAGGGTGGCTTTCGGCCAGGCCAGTACCGCCTCCAGTACGGGTCGATAGGCCGCGATCAGCCAGCGGTTCAACGGGTTCTGCTGCTCGCTGGGAATCCGCCCGCGAATCCAGTAGCCCATCAGTACCGGAACCAGAGTGACCGACAAGCCGGCGGCAGCCGCCATGGCATAGGTCTTGGTAAAGGCCAGGGGGCCAAACAAGCGGCCTTCCTGGGCTTCCAGGGTGAATACGGGGAGAAAAGACAGGGTGATGATCAGCAGGCTGAAGAACAGCGCCGGGCCGACTTCGGCGGCGGCTTCACCGATCACCCGCCAGTGCTGGTCGCCCTGCAGGGGCTCGTTTGGGTAGCGCTCCTTCCAGGCCTCGATGTGCTTGTGAGCGTTTTCGATCATCACCACGGCCGCATCGACCATGGCGCCAATCGCGATGGCGATTCCGCCCAAGGACATGATGTTGGCGTTCACACCTTGGTGGCGCATGATGATGAACGCCACGAGCACGCCGAGCGGCAACGTGATGATCGCCACCAGGGACGAGCGCAGGTGCCAGAGGAAGATCAGGCACACCAGCGCGACCACCACGAACTCTTCCAGCAGTTTGAAGCTGAGATTGTCGATGGCGCGATCGATCAACTGGGAGCGGTCGTAAGTCGTCACCACTTCGACATCGGCTGGCAAGCTTTCTTTAAGCGCCTCAAGTTTCTCTCGCACTGCCCGGATGGTGTCGCGGGCGTTTTTGCCAGAGCGCAGAATGACCACGCCGCCGACCACTTCGCCTTCGCCATCCAGTTCGGCGATACCGCGGCGCATTTCCGGCCCCAGCTGGATGGTGGCAACCTGACCGAGCAGAACGGGCACCCCAGCGGGGGTGGCGCGCAGCGGCACATTACGGAAGTCCTCCAGGCTCTGCAGATAGCCCGAGGACCGCACCATGTATTCGCGCTCGGCCAGTTCGAGAACGGCACCGCCGGTTTCCTGGTTGGCGCTCTTCAGGGCTTCCTCGACGGCTTGCTGCGTAATGCCGTAGGCGACGAGCTTCTGCGGGTCGAGGACAACCTGGTATTGCTTGACCATTCCGCCAAGCGTGGCGACTTCCGCCACATTGGGCAAACTCTTGAGCTCGTACTTCAGGAACCAGTCCTGTAACGCACGGAGCTGTGAGAGATCATGCTGCCCACTGCGGTCGATCAGAGCATATTGATAGATCCAGCCCACCCCGGTGGCGTCGGGGCCCAGGGTCGTCGTGACACCTTCCGGTAACCGCTCCTGGGCCTGGTTGAGGTACTCCAGCACACGCGAGCGTGCCCAGTAGAGATCAGTGCCGTCTTCGAACAGCACGTAGACGAACGAGTCGCCAAAGAACGAATAGCCGCGCACTGTCTTGGCGCCGGGCACCGAGAGCATGGTTGTGGCTAGTGGGTAGGTCACCTGATTCTCGACGATCTGTGGTGCCTGGCCAGGGAAGCTGGTGCGGATGATCACCTGTGTGTCAGACAGATCCGGCAGTGCATCCAGGGGTGTGCTGCGCAGGGACCAGATGCCCCACGCGGTAATGAACAAGGTCGCCAACAGAACTAGAAAGCGGTTGCCGATCGACCAGTGGATCAGTCGCGCGATCATTGGCTATCCCCTTGCTTGCTGAGTCGTTCGATGATCAGCCCCGAATCGGTCAGTTGGGCGCCAATTCGCACGCGATCTCCAACCTTCAGTCCGGCTGCAACCTCGGGTTTTGCCAGGGGAAATGCCATGGTCATACCGGGCATGTTCAAGCTCTTGAACGGCCCGTGTTCCAAGGTGACCTCTTGTCCATCGAGCCCGCGGATCACCCCTTCCGACTCATGCAACGGCGTGGGCGGCGGCATATCTGCAGCGGCTCGCGCCACCACCCCCTGCAGGCTTGCTTCGGAGTCGATCAGGAACTGTCCGGAGACCACTATCTCTTGGCCTTCAGACAGCCCGGAGATCACCTCCACACGGCCCTCCGACTCGCGGCCGATTTGCACTTCAATGGGCTGGTAGCGGCCTTCGTGCTCGGCCAGCATGACCAGGGAGCGCTTGCCGGTACGGATGACCGCTTCACTGGGAACCAGTAGGGTGGGCTGCTCGATCCGGCTGCTCAGGCGTACCGAGGCGAACATGCCGGGGCGCAGCTTGCCGTCAGGATTGGGCAGTTCGCTGCGCACCGTCAGAGTGCGGGTCTGCAGATCGGCGCTGGGCAGCAGGGCGATCACGCGCCCCTGCAGGGGTTGGCCAGGAAAGGCGGTCAAGTTGGCGCTCATTGCCGCCCCGACTTGAATGGTTGCCGCCTGGGCCTCTGGAATTGCGGCATCCAGCCAGACAGTGGAAAGCCCGTTGATACGGGCTAGATCCTGCCCGGCCGAAACGACCATGCCGGCGCGAACTTCCAGCGACTGCAGCTCTCCAGTCATGGGAGTGGTTACGGTGTGCACGGCGTTTGGTTTGCGCGTGCGTTGCACGCGCTCGATCATCCCCAGTGGCATGCCCAGCAAACGCAGACGTTCCCGAGACGCCTCGATCAGGCGCGCATCGCCACTTTCAAGTACCGCGATGAATTCCAACTGGGCTGCCGACCACTCGGGTATCAGCAGATCTGCCAGAGGTGTTCCAGCGGGCAGGACATCGCCGGGGGCATGCCCATACACGCGCTCGACGAATCCGCCCGAGCGGGCCTGCAGCGTGGCCACCTGCCGCTGGTTGTAGGCCAAGGAGCCCACGGCTCCGATGCTGGCTGGCAGCACCGCGCGGACCACCTTTGCGGTGCGCATGCCCAGGTTCTGCACGGCTTGCGCCGGCACGCTGAGTGTGGAGGAATCCTGCTCCGCTCCAGCGTACTTCGGCACCAGTGGCATATCCATGTACGGCGACTTGCCAGGTTTGTCGAAGCGTTGCTCAGGCTTCATGGGGTCGTACCAGTAGAGAATCTGGCGATCATTCGGATTGGCATTGGTCATGGGCGAGTCGCCATGGCTGACACTTCGTTGCCCTAGCCAGAAACCGCCCGCAACGCTACCTGCCGCAATGGCTATGGCCAACAGGGAATATCCGAGTACGGAGATTTTCATTTGAGGGGCTCCACGTAGGCGTAATACAGGCTTGCGGAGAGCTGGCTCAGCTTGCGCTGTTGTTCGATTTGGCGAAGTTGCGCCTCGATCAGCTCGCGGCGTGCGGCGATGACCGTGGTCAGTTGGCTGTTCCCCGCTTTGTAGGCGGTGAGTTCCAGGTCGGCGCGTTTGCTCGCCAGGGGGATGAAGATGCGCTCTGTACGATCCAGCGCCTTGCGCAGTTGTTCGAGCTCGGCCATGCCACTTTCCAGCTCTGCCTGGTGTGCTCGAAGCAGCGCTTCCTGCTCTGCCTCCATTTGGGCAACGCTGTGCTGTTTGGCATTGATCCGGGGGCCTTGGCGACTGCCAACGAACATCGGCAAGTCGAAAGTGAACTGCAACATCGCCATGTCGCCGAACTGGTTGTCGCGGTTGTTGTAGGCGAACTCGACGCTCCAGTCGGGCTTCTTCTCAGCGACAGCCTCGGCCAGTTCGGCATTGGCTTCGCCGACCCGCGCGGAGGCGACGTGCAGCTCTGGGTGTTCGGCCAATCGATGCGGCAAGTCCGGAATGTCCAGGCTCAGCGGGGGAGGTGTGCCGGCTAACGGCAGGCGAGCTTCATCGCCGATCCAGCGCCGCAGTTTGGCTCTGGCGATCGCTGCGTCGCGGCGCAGCTCATCGCGCCGATCCGCCAGGGTCAGGGCCTCCTGATCCGCCTGGAGCAGCTCGCCGGCCTGCGCCGAGCTGCCGGCGATCATTGCCTGCACGGTCGACCGCAGGAGAGCGACCTGCTGATCCAGCTGGTCGAACAACGCCACGCTGCGCTCGGCGTAATGGACGTCGAGCCAGCTCTGGGCAGTTTGTCGCTTGGTTTCCAGCACCATGGCGCGTTGCTCAGCCTCGGCCCGGGTCAGCGTGGCGGTGGCCAGTTGTCGACGGGCCAGTCGCTTGTCCCCGTTGGGGACTTCCTGCATGAGGCCAATACGGCGCATGGTCATCACGTCGCGGTTCAGGGTATAGCGATCCGGGCCCTCAATGGGCAGGTTATCGATGCCAAGGATCAACTTGGGATCCGGCAGAGCATCTGCCGGCAGCAGCGCTTGGTCAGCAGACGCAACCTGCGCCTGTTGGGACAGGTTTTCAGGGGCTGTGCGCTCGGCCAGAGTCAGAGCGCGTTCGAAGGTCAGGGTGGCTTCCTGCGCAGCGAGGGCGGGGGTTGCCCAAAGTACAACAGCCAGCACGCCAAGATAGCTGTTGCGAGTCAAAAGGAAAGCAGGCATGTGCGCCTCCAATGCGATTAATCGATGTCGCTGAAGAAATGGCTGACAGCAACGGCTCCCCACACAATTGGGGTGCCTCAGGCCTGGGGCATCAGGCGACGCAGGGTGGGCGCCAGAGGGGCGTTGGTTCTTGCTGAATGGGTTGCTGGGCGAGCGGTGTGCCAGGGACGGGATGCTGAAGGGGGGCCGGCTTGATCACGACAGCCTGGAGAACCCCGCTGGTCTTGCATTCTTGTCCAGGCTTGCAGGGGGATTTGCTGAGCGAGTCGACAGCATCCTCCATGTGCTCGCAGCAGGGCGCCTGCAAGGGGGAGGTGTGATCTTGGTGAGGCAATGAACTTTGCATCGGGCAGGGTTCGGTGGGCCGAGCCGAGGCCGTGCTGCCGAAATAAGGCAACACGATGCTGAAAGTCAGCGCCAGAATCAATGAAAGCCGAAGCATCTAGGGTAACCCCACTCGAGTCTCTCAGAACGATAGCAGGTGAAATTTATTGGCGGCAATTGCCTGTCGAGGAAGTTCAGCTTTTACTTGATGGGAATTGACGGGGGTCAGTGTTTTTCGTGTGCCTTGCGCAATGTGTTGTTTTTCTCTTGACTGTAGCTGTCCGGTGGTTGGAGATTGTTATTTTGATTTCCCGCAAATAGTTTGCGTATTTTTCTGTTTGTCAACGGGAAGAGCATTTCTGACAGAATTGTAATTTTGGGGTAAGCCCAATGTCAGCTTTTTAGGTCTAGCATCAAAAGTAAGGGTTGCCACCGGCTTATTATCGAATGTCATTAAGTGACATCCGTTACCGTCTTAGGGATCTTAAGGGGGACGACGATAGTGATGGCATGTTGATTTTCTCGAAGGGTGGCAGGGCGCAGGTTTTGGACTTTACTGATAATTTCAAAGGAGAACCCTCATGACACACGACATGCCAGCCTATGGCCTGTGGGGATTGGTGATCATCAACTCATTGGTGTTCATTATCTTCGCGTTCAGCTTTTTTAAACCAAAATCAGCCCGTGATTGGCGAAGTTTTGGTGCCTTCAGCGCATTCCTGGTGGCGCTGTTCACCGAGATGTATGGCTTTCCGCTGACAATTTATCTGCTGTCGGGCTGGCTCGGCACCCGCTATCCCGGCATCGATTTTTTCTCGCACGATGCGGGCCACCTGCTTGAGGTCTTGTTCGGCTGGAAGGCCAACCCGCATCTGGGGCCGTTTCACATCGCCAGCAGTGTCTTCCTTATTGCAGGTTTCTGGTTGCTGGCCTCTGCCTGGCGAGTGCTGTACGAGGCACAAAGGTCCGGCAAGCTCGCCACCACTGGACCTTATGCGAAAGTCCGTCATCCGCAATATATCGGTTTCGTGTTGATCATGTTCAGCTTTCTGTTGCAATGGCCGACTTTGATAACAATTGCCATGTTTCCGATTCTCGTGTTCATGTATGTGCGTTTGGCGAAATCGGAAGAGCGTGATGCGCTAGCTCAGTTTGGTGATTCTTATCGTCGATACATGAGTGAGGTCCCCGCTTTCATTCCTCGTTTTGGTGGTCATAAAGTGCAAGCCAAATCGTAATTTCGACTTAGTGAGATGAGTGATGAAATATGGAAAAGTATAACGGCATGCGCACTGAAGAGTCGAGAAAGTCGGGGGGGTCTATGAAGGCGGTAACTGATCCAGTCTGTGGCATGGAGGTCAATCCAGAGCCAACAACGCTCAGTCAGGAGTACCAGGGGCAGCGTTTCTGGTTCTGCTCGAGTCGCTGCCAAGGGGCGTTTGCCAAGGCGCCAGAGCGCTATATGGGCAAGATTGAGCATGAAGGTTGCAGTCACGAGCATACCCATGATGGTCCTCACGGAGGCAGCTCCTCGGTGGCGCCCCCTCGCGCCAATGAACATGGTGTGGAGGGCAAAGCCAAGGATCCCATCTGCGGCATGCTGGTGAACAAGGCTACGGCCCTGAAGAGTGAGCGCGGCGGGCGCACTTACTACTTTTGCAGCGAGAGCTGTAAACAAACCTTCGAGTCCCCCGAGACTGAGCTCAAGCGGATGAAAACACGGGTGACCATTGCGCTCACCGGTGTGCTTGCTCTTGCCATCCTGCGCGCGGGAGCATTCATTGGTCTCGCTACTGGCGCCACCATCCTGACCTGGGTGCCGATTGACGCACTTCCCTTCTTCACCTGGGGCGTATGGTTGTTTCTGCTGGTAACTCCGGTGCAATTCATCGGTGGCTGGAGCTTCTATAAGGGTGCGTGGAATGCCATTCGCACCCGCAGCATCAACATGGACTTCCTGATCGCGCTCGGCACAACGGTTGCCTACTTCTATAGTGTCGCCGTGTTGTTCTTCCCTGATGTCCTGCCGATCAAGGTCGATGAGCGAGACGTCTACTTCGAGGTTTCGGCAGTTATCATCGCCTTCGTACTGCTGGGCAAGTACATGGAGGAGATCATCAAGAAGAAATCCTCTGCTGCCGTGCGGCGGCTGTTGGACCTGAAGCCGGCTACGGCCCACGTGCTACGCGACGGCAAGGAAGAGGAGATCCCGGCCGAAAGCATCATGGTCGGTGAGATCGTGGTGGTGAGGCCTGGCGAGAAAATTCCCACCGATGGTGAAGTCACCGAAGGTGAAACGAGCATCGATGAATCGATGCTGACCGGCGAGTCGATGCCGGTGGAAAAGAAGCCTGGCGCAGCAGTGATCGGTGGCACGCTCAACCGTTCGGGGCTGTTCCGCTTCAAGGCTACCAAGATCGGCAAGGAAACCGCTCTGGCGCAGATCATCAAGATGGTGGAAGACGCCCAAGCGAGTACGGCACAGATCCAGCGGCTCGCGGACAAGGTCACCGGCTATTTCGTCCCGGCAGTGGTTCTGGTTGCCCTGCTTGCCTTTTTCGGTTGGTGGGCCTTTGGCTTCTTCCCCCAGGGCCTGCTCGCCTTCATTGCCGTACTGATCATTTCCTGCCCGTGTGCACTCGGCGTTGCAACGCCGGCTGCATTGATGGTTGGTGTCGGCAAAGGTGCGGACATGGGCATCTTGATACGGGGCGGCGAGGTGTTGGAGCGTGCTGAAAAGCTCTCGACCGTCGTCTTCGACAAGACCGGTACGATCACGCGTGGCGAGCCGACGGTGACCGACATAGTGCCACTTAAAGACATCGATGAAGCGGGTGTTCTGGCGCTGGCTGCAGCCGTTGAAATTGGCTCTGAGCACCCCCTTGGCGAAGCCATCGTGCGTGCCGCTCAGCATCGTGGTTTGGTGCTTGAGGCCGCTCGCGGCATCAAGGGCATCGCAGGTCACGGCATCCAGGGGGAGTTGCACGGCAGCTTGGTGTGGCTCGGCAATCGGCGCCTATTCCAGCAGCAGAACATCGGGATCAGCCATGCGGAACAAGCCATGGCCCAGCTGGAAGCCCAAGGCAAAACCGCAATGCTGGTTGGTCGGGGGGGGGATCTGCTGGGCATCATCGCGGTGGCAGACACGCTCAAGCCGGAAGCCGCCGAAGCCATTAGTGAACTCAAATCGCGTGGTATTCAGGTGGTTCTCTTGACCGGTGACAATCAACGCACGGCCAAGGCGATTGCTCAACAGGTTGGAATCGATCGTGTCATCGCCGAAGTATTGCCCGAAGACAAGGTCTCAGTGATCCAGAAGTTGCAGCAGGAAGGTCAGGTCGTAGCGATGGTTGGCGATGGCGTAAACGATGCGCCGGCGCTCGCCACTGCTGATATTGGTATCGCCATCGGTTCCGGCTCCGATGTGGCCAAGGAAACCGGGGGCATCATCTTGATCAAGAATGATGTCCGAGATGTGGTCACGGCAATCCTGCTTTCCCGTGCGACCATGCTCAAGATCAAGCAGAATCTTTTCTGGGCGTTCATTTACAACGCTATTGGCATCCCGGTTGCGGCCTTCGGGCTGCTCAATCCGATCATCGCCGCTGCTGCCATGGCGCTCAGCTCGCTGTCGGTGATCGTCAACTCCGCACTGCTCAAACGCGCCCGTATAGGCGCAAGGTAGGGGTGAGATCATGAAGCGCAACATTCTGACCATTTGCACTGTTGTCAGTGCCATTGGTATCGTGACAGTACTTTACCTGTACGGTATTAGCATTAAGTCGCTGGTTGTTTCTCTGATCTTCTTGATATGCCCGGTCTTGGTCATGATCCAGACCGCACGTGGTGTCCGACAGTTCGATAAGGATATTGGCGAAGCTGGCCGTAAACTGCAGAGGAAGGATTTGCCATGATGACGCATGTGGTTTTGAATCATAGGGTGTCAGCTTCATGGATGCGTGTGCACTTCTTCTGGCTTGCAATGCTGGTAATCCTCTCCGGTTACTCGAACGCGTATGCCGAGGTTTCTGGGCAACCGGTGCGTAAGGACGGACTGACGATCTACTATGGCGTATTGCCGGCTGAAATGGTTGCCCAGCAAGAGCATAAGTCCGGCAAGCACATGCAGCCCACTAATGCAGCGGGGGTCGATACTCATCACTTGGTGGTGGCCATTTTTGAAGAGCAGACGGGCAAACGCCTTTCGGAAGCATCAGTGCGGGCGAGAGTTGAGCCTCTCGGAGGCGCATCTCAGGAAAAGCTTCTGGAACCCATGAAAATTGCCGACACCGTGACCTTCGGTAATTTCTTCCGCATGGAGGGGGATATTCCTTATGTCATTCATTTGCGCATCCGTCGCAATGAGGGAGGGCCATCCGATGTGGAAGTAGCCTTGCCCTATCGTCACCCATCCCGCTAATCGCCAGGGAGCGCATACCATGCCCAGACACGACAGTCGATTTCGCAACGCAGGCCGTGCCAATTGGTTCTTTCTTGGATTTCTTGCCATCGCCGGATATTTTCTGCTCACCGAGCATCGGGCCCACGTCATACCCTATCTCCCATTTTTGTTGTTGTTGGCCTGTCCCTTGATGCACCTGTTCATGCATGGAGGTCATGGTCATGGAGGGCATGAAGGACATGAGGGTGGGCAGCGTGAAGGGCATGGTGCGCACGGTGGCTGTGGCGGCCATCGGCACACAAGTACAGGCGATAAGCAACAGCAGGCGCACAAGCACGGGCAAGAAGAAAAATCAGGTAGCGAAACTCCGCGGCAAGATCAATCTCAGGAGCGAAGGTCGTGAAACTACAGTTTCTTGGCGCCACTGGCACGGTGACCGGCTCTCGGTATCTTGTCACGGAGGGGGATACACGAGTGCTGGTCGACTGCGGGCTCTTCCAGGGAGTCAAAGCCCTGCGTCAGCGTAACTGGAAGCCCTTTCCAATCGCTCCGGCCGAGATCGACGCTGTTGTGTTGACGCACGCTCATCTTGATCACAGCGGTTACCTGCCTCGACTCATTCAAGACGGATTCAGCGGGCCGGTTTATTGCACGCCCGCCACGCGCGCCCTGGGCGAGATCCTGTTGCCGGACAGCGGCAAGCTGCAGGAGGAGGATGCTCTGCGTGCCAATCGTTACGGCTACAGCAAACATACCCCGGCCGAGCCGTTATACACGGCTCAGCAGGCAGAGCGAGCACTGAAGGCGTTCGATACACGTGACTTCGATGAGGTGTTCGAGATTGGAGGGTTGCGCGTGCACTTCACTCCAGCTGGGCACATTCTCGGGGCCGCATGCGTGCATGTTGATAATGGCACGCGCACATTGTCCTTCAGTGGGGATCTGGGCAGGCCGAATGATCCTGTGATGAAGCCCCCGTTGCCGATCAAGCATGCGGACTACCTTGTTCTCGAGTCCACATATGGTGACCGGCGCCATACGGTCGTCGACGTAGCCGAGCAGCTAGAGAAGATCGTCAACGCAACGGTCGGCAGGGGCGGGACTGTCATGTTGCCGGCTTTCGCCGTCGGGCGCGCGCAGAATTTCATGCATCTGCTGACGCAGTTGCGCGCAGCAGGCCGTATTCCAGATGTGCCTCTTTACCTGGATAGCCCCATGGCTATCAATGTGTCACATGTGTTCTGCCACTTCCGGGCCCAGCATCAGCTCAGCGACGCAGAGTGCCATGCCATGTGCGAAGGCGTGACCTATGTCCGTACCAGGCAGGATTCGGAGGCGCTCAGTGCAGACTCATATCCGAAGGTAATTATTGCCGGCGCCGGCATGCTTACCGGTGGGCGAATTCTGCACCACCTCAAGGCCTTGGGTGGCAACCATCGCAACACCTTGCTGATAGCAGGCTATCAGGCTGAGGGTACGCGCGGCCATGCATTGATGAATGGTATGCGCACACTAAAGATCTATGGCGAATATGTGCCTATCACCTGCCAGGTTGAAGAGATCTCCAGTCTCTCCGGGCATGCCGATTTTAGCGAAATTGGTGATTGGCTAAGCCACTTTGAGCAACCACCGCGGCAGGTTTTTCTAACCCATGGCGGGGCATTGGCTGCTGACAGCCAGCGCCGTTATCTGGAAGAGCGCCTGGGGTGGAATGTCATGGTTCCGGAAATGCTCGACGAGTTCGTTCTGGATTGATCAGGAGCGCGCGGATGGGCATGACTCGAATTTACGAAAACCACAAGGACAGAGGCCTGCAAGCTGTGCTCGATGCCGCCGGAGTCCACCTCGGCGGCAGTCGACCCTGGGACTTACGGGTGCACGATTCGAGGCTGTTCGGACGCCTGCGCCGACAGGGCAGCCTCGGGCTCGGCGAAGCGTACATGGACGAATGGTGGGACTGCGAGCAACTGGACGAGTGCGTCGCGCGCCTGTTGCGCGCGGGTGCCGATCGCCGGCTCACCGGCAGTTTACTCGGGCGCTGGTACGAGTGGCGGGCGCAACTGCTGAACCTCCAGTCGCGTTGCCGTGCCTGGATCGTTGGCGAGCGACACTACGACCTCGGCTATGAGCTGTTCGCACGCATGCTGGATCGCCGCATGACCTACACCTGTGGCTACTGGCAGGACGCGGGTAGTTTGGAGGAGGCGCAGGAAAGGAAACTGGAACTGGTGTGCCGGAAACTCGGCCTAAAGGCGGGGGACCGCGTGCTTGACATCGGCTGCGGCTGGGGCAGTTTCGCCGAGTATGCCGCTTCCCGCTACGGCGCTCAGGTAGTCGGCGTCACCATTTCCCGGGATCAGGCGCGTTACGCTGCCGAACGCTGTCGCGAACTCCCGGTGGAAATTCGCCTCCAGGATTACCGCGACGTGGACGGCTGCTTCGATCACCTCGTGTCGCTGGGGATGTTCGAACATGTCGGCGTAAAGAATTACCGCATTTACATGGCGACCGCGCACCGTCTGCTGCGCGACGACGGTTTGTTCCTGCTGCATACCATCGGCAGCAACACCTCGGTGCATACGACCGATCCCTGGATCGGCCAATACATCTTCCCGAACGGCATGCTGCCTTCGATTGCGCAAATTGGCCTGGCCATCGAAACACGTTTCGTGATGGAGGACTGGCACAACTTCGGCGCCGATTACGACAAAACGCTGATGGCTTGGTACTCCAACTTCGAATGCCGCTGGCCAGAGTTGGCTGGGTACTACGACCAGCGCTTTTTCCGCATGTGGCGTTACTACCTGTTGACCTGCGCCGGTTCGTTCCGGGCGCGCAAGAACCAATTGTGGCAAATCGTGTTGAGCAAGCACGGCTGCGCGGGCGGCTACGGCCGCCTGCGTTAGGGCATCCACCAATCGAGGTGACGCGGGAGGGTACATGGGCGACGTGACCCGGTTCGTCATTACCACCTACAAACACTTGCACCGGATGAGCGAAGCCGAGATGTGCGAGCACAAGGGCATCGGTCATCCGGACAGCCTGTGCGATGGTGTCGCGGAGGCCGTGTCGCTGGCACTCAACCGCGCGTACCTGCAAGCCTACGGACGCATCCAGCATTACAACGTCGACAAGGCCTTGTTGATCGGTGGCGAGAGCCTGCCGCGCTTTGGCGGTGGACAGGTGCTGACGCCGATGCGCCTGATCCTGTGCGGTCGAGCCAGTCCCCTGCCGGACGCCGGGCTGGCTGAATTGGTGAGGGGCGCTGCATACCGCTATTTATCCGAAAACCTGCGCTGCGATCCGGCATTGTTCGAAATCGAATGTGCGGTACGCACCGGCAGCCCCAACCTGCAGCAGGCATTCGCACGCGGGATGTCCCACGCCCTGGCCAACGATACCTCCTTCGGAATCGGCTTCGCACCATACTCGCCCCTCGAGAAACAGGCGCTGCAACTGGGGACGCTATTGCACTCGGCCGAGTTTCAAGCGCGATTTCCGGCAGCGGGCGACGACTACAAGGTCATGGGCGCGCGGGTTGGCGACAGGATGACGTTCACCGTCGCGTTGGCGCTCATCGATCGGGAGATTCGTCATGCGGCAGACTATTTTGCGATCAAGCACGCGATTGCCGAGCATCTACGCGCGACCCTGGTGAGCCCCTGTGATCTCGCCATCAATACGCTCGACGATCCGAACGCGAGCGGTGTGGAGGGGATTTACCTGACCGTATCCGGATTGAGCGCGGAGCAGGGCGACGACGGCCAGGTCGGGCGCGGCAACCGCATGAACGGCCTGATCACGCCCTGCCGCAGCATGTCACTTGAAGCCGTAGCAGGGAAG
>NZ_JAHRGL010000020.1 GCF_019097855.1 Geopseudomonas aromaticivorans | reverse complement strand
GGCTCGACCGCGCGGGGTAAGACGGGCATGTTTATGCAGGTTCATCCGGGGCTCCTGGAAGGCTGTGTTGGTCGCGCTTCCAGAATTCCGGGAACGCCCCGGATGAACAACCTACTGAGAGATCACATCTAGCTGTCGGCTGGCAGCCGCGTACTAGATACTCCCCAGCAAGGAATTGATTTGAATCAAGGAATGTCAGTCGTCTGGCATTCTTTTTGCTGTAAATGCGTAGGGTGTTCGATTCTGGCGGATGTGTTACGAGCCCGGTCCAGCAGTTTCGCTACCCCGCGCATGATGGGACGACAGACGTTGGCGAGCATTCGCACCGACATGAGTCACCCCTGAACCGCGTGCGTGCAAGTTCAGCGAGCGGAAAGGGGAAGTCAGTGATGAACAACGACCATGCGCCTTATAACAATAAAATAGAGGCTGAACGAAACATGCAAAGTCTGGCTTTTTCCGCCGCGACGCCCCCGGATGCCGTGCTGGCCAAGTTCGAGGTGTGCCACACCCAGGACATCGAGGAAGCCCGCCGTTGGGGCGAGCGCATCTTCTGCGAGAACCGCCTGCGCCACCAGGACCGTCAGGCTCCGGTCGACACGCGCATCTACTACCGCCGCCTCGGTGGCATCGGCGTGGGGCGCATGAGCTACGGCAGCGACATCACCATCGACCCCGGCGTGCTCGATACCTTCGCGCTGGTGATGATGCCGATCCGCGGCCAGGAAGTGATCGAGTTCGGCAGCCGGCAGATCTGCTCGACGCCCAGCCAGGCCTCGGTGCTCAACGCCCACCTGCCGTGCCGCATTCACCACCACAAGGACACCGAGAAGCTGATCATGCGCGTCGACCGCAGCCTGCTCGAGCGCATCTGCCAGCAGCACCTGGGGCGCACCCTGGCCAAGCCGGTGGAGTTCCGCCCGGACATGCCGCTGGACACCGCGCAGGGGCAGCGCTGGATGCGCATGGTCGGCTGGATCTACGACAACCTGTCCCACGACGAGGGCAGCCTGCCGCCGCTGCGCGCCGCGCAGTTCGAGCAGGCGATGGTCACCGCGCTGCTGACCTGCCAGCCCAACAACTACAGTGGCGAGTTGTGCGCCGACGAGGCGCAGTCGATCGCGCCGTCGTTCGTCAAGCGGGTCGAGCGCTACATCGAGGAGCATGCCCACGAGCCGATCTCCATCGTCGACATGGCCGACTACGTGGGGGTCAGCAGCCGCTCGCTGTTCGCCGGCTTCCGGCGTTTCCGCAACACCTCGCCGATGCTGTACCTCAAGGAAGTGCGCCTGCGCCGCGTGCACGAGGAGCTGCAGCAGAGCAGCGCCGGCAGCACCACGGTGACGGCGGTGGCCTTCCGCTGGGGCTTCAGCCACCTCGGCCATTTCACCACCGACTACAAGCGCCGCTTCGGCGAAAGCCCCTCGGAAACCCTCGCGCGCTGAGCGCACGGACCAGGACATGCGGATCGTTGCTTTTCTTGCACTGCCGGGATAACCCCCTCGGTCATTGGAGCGTCAGCCCGCTCCCCGCTTCTTAGGATGACTCTCAAGGGTGCCGCACAGGGCGGCACCCACTCCAAGTCAGCCTTCCGGGGGTTTCCAATGTCCGAGCAGCCCATCATCCGCCGTCGCCAAGTCAAGACCGGCATCAGCGATGCCCGCGCCAACAACGCCAAGACCCAGAGCCAGTACCAGCCGTACAAGGACGCCGCCTGGGGCTTCATCAACCACTGGTATCCGGCGCTGTTCACCCACGAGCTGGCCGAAGACCAGGTCGAAGGCATCCAGATCTGCGGCATCCCGATCGTCCTGCGTCGCGTCGACGGCAAGGTGTTCGCGCTCAAGGACCAGTGCCTGCACCGCGGCGTACGCCTGTCCGAGAAGCCGATGTGCTTCAACAAGAGCACCATCTCCTGCTGGTACCACGGTTTCACCTTCGATCTGGAAAGCGGCAAGCTGGCGACCATCGTCGCCAACCCGGACGACAAGCTGGTCGGCACCACCGGCATCACCACCTACCCGGTGCATGAAGTCAACGGCATGATCTTCGTGTTCGTCCGCGAGGACGACTTCCCCGACGAGGAGGTGCCGCCGCTGTCCTCCGACCTGCCGTTCCGTTTCCCGGAGAACAGCGACCGCTTCCCGCACCCGCTGTGGCCGGCCTCGCCGAGCGTGCTCGACGACAACGCCGTGGTGCTCGGCATGCACCGCACCGGCTTCGGCAACTGGCGGATCGCCTGCGAGAACGGCTTCGACAACGGGCACATCTTCGTCCACAAGGACAACAGCATCGTCCACGTCAACAACTGGGTGCTGCCGCTCGGCCTGCTGCCGGTCGGCGACGACGCCATCCAGCTGGTCGAGGACGACAACGGCCCGAAGGGCATGATGCAGATGATGTTCACCGAGAACTGGCAGCCGGTGCTGGAGAACGAGGAGCTCGGTCTCAAGGTCGACGGCGTCAATGGCCGCTACTACCGCACCTCGGTGGTGCTGCCGGGCGTGCTGATGGTGGAGAACTGGCCGCAGGACCACATTGTGCAGTACGAGTGGTACGTGCCGATCACCGACGATACCCACGAGTACTGGGAAATCCTCGTCCGCGTGTGCAACACCCCCGAGGAGCGCGCCAAGCACGAGTACCGTTACAAGACGGTGTACGAGCCGCTGTGCCTGCACGGCTTCAACGACTGCGACCTGTATGCCCGCGAGGCGATGCAGAACTTCTACGCCGACGGCACCGGCTGGGACGATGAGCAACTGGTGGCCACCGACATCTCGCCGATCACCTGGCGCAAGCTGTCCTCGCGCTGGAACCGCGGCATCGCCAAGCCCGGCCGCGGCGTGCAGGGCTCGGTCAAGGACCTCAGCCTGATCTTCAAGCAGACCGCCGACGGCCACCGTCCGGGCTACAAGGTCCGCAAGATCGAAGAGTAAGGACGCTTCGCTGCCCGGCGCGCTCGCCGGGCAGCGGGCAACCGGGAGCCTGTCGCATGCATAACGACGTCTTTTCTCGCAGCCATTTCGTCACCGTGGATGGCGTGCGCCTGCACTACCGTGTGGTCGAGGGTCCCGCCGACAGCCTGCCGGTGATCTTCACCCATGGCGGTGGTCCCGGCAGCAGCGCGTGGAGCAACTTCCGCCTCAGCGCGGCAGCCTTCGCCGCCCGCCACACCTGCTACTTTCTCGATTTCGCCCAGTTCGGCGGCTCCGACATGGTGCCGGTCGAAGGGCCGGCGCTCGCCTGGCACGCGCGCAAGCTGCTGGGCTTCCTGGATGCGCTGGGTATCCCGCGCGCCCATCTGGTCAACCAGTCGTTCGGCGGCTGCGTGGCGATCCGCTTCGCCGCCGAGCATCCCGAGCGGGTCGGCCGCCTGGCGCTGATCGGCTCGCAGCCGCTGGCGCGCGGTGTGCTGCAGCCGCTGCCGCTGTTCAGCAAGCACGCCGCGACCCTGATGAGCGACTACTACCTCGCCGGCGGCGGGCCGAGCCTGGCGAAGATGCGCGAGCTGATCTGCCGCTACGAGCTGCACGACGACGCCAAGCTCGACGAGGAGACCCTGCGCCTGCGCTACGAGGCCAGCGCCAACCCGGCGCTGCTCGAGCTGCTCAACACCCCCGGCGCCTTCGGCGAGTGGGAGGATCTCACCGCAGTGTTCGCCCAGGTGCAGGCGCCGACGCTGATTCTCTGGGGCCTGCACGACTGGTTCGGCGGCATCGACGTGCCGATGCTGATGCTCAACCGCTTCGCCGACGCGCGCCTGCACGTCATGGGCAACGCCGCTCACCACCTGCAGAGCGAGTGCCCGGACGAATTCAACGCCGTGGCGACGGCCTTCATCGGAGGCTACGCATGAACACCCCCAGCGATCTGCACTACCTGGAGATGCACGAACTGTCGCTGCTGATCCGCAGCCGCAAGCTGTCGCCGGTCGAGGTCGCCGAGGCCCAGCTGGCGCGCATCGAGCGCCTCGACGGCGCGCTGCACAGCTACGCCCACGTGGCGGCCGAGCTGGCCATGGCACAGGCGCACCAGGCCGAACAGGAGCTGGCGCGCGGCCAGTGCCGCAGCCCGCTGCACGGCATCCCGCTGGCGGTGAAGGACCTGTTCCATACCGCCGGCATCCCCACCGCGGCGGGCATGGCGATCCACCGCAATTTCATTCCGCAGCAGGACGCCACCGTGGTGACGCGCCTGCGCGAGGCGGGCAGCGTGCTGCTCGGCAAGCTGCAGATGACCGAGGGCGCCTTCGCCACCCATCACCCGGCGTTCACCGCGCCGGTCAATCCCTGGGGCGCCGAGCACTGGGCCGGCGCCTCGTCCAGCGGTTGCGGCGTGGCCACCGCCGCCGGGTTGTGCTACGCCGCGCTGGGCACCGACAGCGGCGGCTCGATTCGCTTTCCCTGCGCGGCCAACGGCCTGACCGGCCTCAAGCCGACCTGGGGCCGGGTCAGCCGCCACGGCACCTTCGAGCTGGCCGCCAGCCTCGACCATGTCGGGCCGCTCACCCGCAGCGCGCGCGACGCGCTGTTCCTGCTGTCGACCATCGCCGGCCACGATCCGCTGGACCCCACCTCGCTGCCCAGCGTGTGCCTGGAGATCCCCAGCGTCGAGGAGTCGTTCCGCGGCCTGCGCATCGGCATCGACGAGGCCTGGCTGAGCGACGGCGTCGACGAGGAGATCATCGAGGCCCTCGAAGAAGTGCTGGCGATGATCCGCGACGGCGGTGGCACCCTGCTGCGCGTGCGCATGCCGGATACCCGCGCGGTGAGCGCCAACTGGGAGAAGCACTGCGGCGTGCAGACCGCCGTGGCGCACGCCGCGACCTACCCGAGCCGCGCCAGCGAATACGGCCCGGCGCTGAGCCGGCTGATCGACGGCGGCCGCGCGCTGTCCGGCATGGACTATCAGCGCGTGCTGCTCGACGCGCAGCGCTTCCATGGCGAGCTGGAGTGCGTGCTCAATGAGGTCGACCTGCTGCTCGCTCCGGTGCAGCCGTATGCCGCGCCGACCCACGCACAGCTCGGCGCGCTGGCCCAGGACCCGGAGGCCAACCGCCGGCTGATCCAGTTCACCGCGCCGTTCAACGTCACTGGGCACCCGTGCCTGAGCCTGCCGATCGGCTTCACCGCGGCCGGTCTGCCGATCGGCGGCCAGTTCATCGCCGGCAAGGGCGGGGAGGGCGTGCTGTGCCGCGCCGGCATGGCGCTGCAGAAGGTCAGCGACTGGCACAAGATTCGTCCCGGCAGTTTCTGACAGGACTGCCCTTCAAGGCCCGTACCGCGGCGGTACGGGCCTTTTTTTGTCCGCGCTTCGTCCCCCCATGCCCCCTGGTTGCTGGCCGTCACGATATCCGACTGCGGCAGCAGGAATTTGCACTGGCGGGATAACCCGGTAACTCGCGGGAGCGCCCGCCCGGGAGTCGCTTCCTATGATCGGGGCAAGTCAGCAGTAACCGGGCGGGCCGTTCAGCCGCCCTCCAATCCTGGTGCCCAGCACGCCATCGCTGCTGGTCGCCGATGCCTGTAAGACGGAGGCACCCGATCATGAAAGACGCAATCCACCAGGTCACCGTGAATTTTGCCGACGGCGTCAGCCGCAGCTTCGCCGTACCCGCCGAGGCGAGCATCCTCGATGCCGCCATCGAGGCGGAGATTCCGCTGCTCTACCAGTGCCGCTCGGGCGGCTGCTCCAGCTGCATCGCCCAGCTCGCCGAAGGCGACGCGCGCACCCGGGCCGGCGCCAGCTCGTCGCTGCTGGCCAGCGAGTACGCCGCCGGCCAGCGTCTGCTGTGCCTGTGCCAGGCGCAGTCGGACTGCACCTTCGAGGTGCCCTACGGCAGCGAGGTCGGCTCCAGCGTGGCGAAGGAAGTGCACGCCTTCATCGACTCCATCGAGCGCATCGCCGTCAACGTGGTGCGCCTGACCCTGGAGCTGGCCGACGGCGACTGGCTGGAGTTCCGCCCCGGCCAGTTCGTGCAGATCGAGGTGCCCGGCTTCGGCGTGCTGCGCAGCTACTCGCCGTCCAGCACGCTGGCCGATCTGCCCCGGCTGCAGTTGCTGGTGCGCCTGCTGCCGGGCGGGGCGATGTCCAGCTACCTCGAGGAAAAGGCCCAGATCGAGGACGTGCTGACCCTGCGCGGCCCGTACGGGGCGTTCTTCCTGCGCGAGGAGCACAAGCGCGCGCCGCACATCTTCGTCGCCGGCGGCACCGGCCTCGCGCCGATCCTGTCGATGATCGACACCCTGCGCCAGAACGGCGGCAAGAAGCCGCCGATGCTGCTCAGCTTCGGCTGCGCCACCCCGGAGGTGCTGTTCGGCCTCGACGACATCGAGCTGCGCCAGCAGTGGCTGCCGAGCCTGGAGGCGCGCATCTGCGTCGACCGCGAGCCGACCGAGGGCCTGCACCACGGCAGCCCGGTCAGCGCCCTGCGCGAGGGCGACGTGGTCAGCCCGGACACCGTTGCCTACCTGTGCGGCCCGCAGCCGATGATCAATGCCGCCACCGCGCGACTGATCGAGCTGGGCGTCGCGCCGGAAAACATCTTCAGCGAACAGTTTGTGGCCAGCCACTGAGGAGCTTCCCCATGCAACCGACCGTTTCCGTGCCGTTCTCGGCCGAGCAGATGATGTGGTACGAGCAGGCCTGCGCGCGTATCGACCCCAAGCGCCTGCAGAACCTGCTGTTCGAGCTGACCAACATCCACAGCCCGACCGGCGCCGCCGGCGCGGCCAGCCAGTTCATGGCCCGCCACCTGGAGTCGGTCGGTCTGTCGGCGCGCTACCAGCCGATGAGCGCGACCAGCGGCAACGTGCTGGCCGAGCGCCGCGGCAGCGGCGGCGGCGCCAGCGTGCTGCTCTACGCGCCGATCGACACCCACCTGGAGGAGGGTGACGAGGCCCAGGAGATCCTCACCGGCAAGGCGCCCGAGGCCGACATGCAGATCACGGCGCGGATGATCGACGACTGGGTGTTCGGTCTCGGCGCCTCCAACCCCAAGGGCATGGTCGCCACCCTCACCGAGGTCGCCACCGCGCTGATCGAGGCCGAGGTGCCGCTGGTCGGCGACCTGCTGGTCGGCATGGCCGACGGCGGCATGCCGGTGGACATCGCCGGGCGCGACCACGCCGGCATGTCCAATGGCGTGTTCCACCTGCTCAACCGCGGCGGCTCGCCGGACTTCGCGGTGATCATGAAGCCGTGGAACTGGGTCTACCACGAGGAGCCGGGCATGGCCTGGTTCAAGCTGCGCGTGCACGGCACCCTCGGCTACGCCGGCGTGCCGCGCGACATCCCGGGCTTCCGCAGCTCGGTGGTGCCGGCGGCCACGGTGATCCAGGAGCTGGAGCGCTGGATCATCGACTACGCCGAGCGCAACACCTCCGGGCAGATCAAGCCGCACGGCTGGATCGCCGGGGTGCGCGGCGGCGATGTGCAGCGCCCGGCCTTCCCCTCGGCGGTCACCGAGATCTTCTTCGACGTGCGGGTCAATCCGCGCACCAGCCCGGCCGAGGTCAAGGCGCAGTTCGCCGCCTTCGTCCGCGAGCTGCAGGCGCAGCGTCCCGAGCTGGATCTGGACTGGGA
Source organism: Geopseudomonas aromaticivorans (assembly GCF_019097855.1). Classification (GTDB taxonomy): domain Bacteria; phylum Pseudomonadota; class Gammaproteobacteria; order Pseudomonadales; family Pseudomonadaceae; genus Geopseudomonas; species Geopseudomonas aromaticivorans. The sequence goes on along the minus strand of NZ_JAHRGL010000020.1, from coordinate 59,009 downwards.
AATGTACGGCTCGGTGGCCGGCGGCAGCACCGACCCGCAGAACTGGATCATCCAGTCCTGCCAGCGCGGCTGGGAGCACATCGAGCACCGTCCGCACGGCCAGGCCGACCTGCTCGGCGGGCAGACCGACGGCGCCGCGCTGCGCCGTCTGGGCATCCCCACCGCGCGCATCGGCTGGCCGTGGCCGGCGCAGGGCGCGCCGCTGCCGGTGGCCGAGGGCCTCGGCGGCATGGGCGCCACCTACGTCCCCGACCTGATCCCCTGCGCGAAAAAGATCATGTACGCGCTGATCGACACCCTGACCCGCCCCCGCCACGAGCTGGGCCTCTAGCCCCGGAGATACGCCGCATGAGCAAGCGCATCAAGATGATCTTCCCGGTGCCGATGAGCGAGGCGACCCGCCCGCTGGTCGAGTCGCAGCTGCCGGCGGAGCTGATCCGCCCGGACATCGAGGTCAGCTTCGTCGGCGCCGGCCAGGTGCTGACCCTGGCCGACAGCTACTACGACATGGCGATCATGGAACAGGCGGTGATCGCCGCCGGCATCCAGGCCGAGGCGGAGGGCTTCGACGCGGTGTGCATCAACACCGTCAGCGACTCGGGCTTGGCCGCCCTGCGTTCGCGGCTGAGCATACCGGTGCTGGCGCCGGGGCAGGGCGCCTTCCACCTGGCCAGCATGCTCGGCCACAAGTTCAGCATCCTGACCATGTGGCCGCGCTGGTTCCCGCTGTACCGCAAGACCCTCAAGGAGTACGGCCTGGAGTCGCGCCTGGCGTCGATCCGCGCGATCGACGTGCGCCCGGACACCGAGGCGCTGCTGCAGGGCAAGGAGGAGGTGGTGTTCGGCCGCCTGCTCGAGGAGGCGCAGCGCGCCATCGCCGAGGACGGTGCCGACGTGATCGTGCTCGGCTCGACCACCATGCACCAGTCGCACGCCTTCCTCGCCGAGCACCTGCCGGTGCCGGTACTCAACCCCGGGCAGGTCGCCTACAAGCTCTGCGAGCTGTTCCTCGATCTCGGCCTGGCGCACAGCAAGGTCGCCTATCCGAGCCCCGAGGCGTTCAAGGACGCCGCCTTCGATGCTTTCTCCGCTGCCGGGAGCCGCCCATGAAACTGCCCGTGTTCGCGCAGGCCGCCTGCGCCACCGACCTGACCATCGCCGAAGCGCTCGACGCCTTCCGTACGGGGCGCCTGAGCAGCCGCCAGCTGGTCGAGGCCTGCCTCGCGCGGGCCGAGGCCGGCCGCGAGCTGAACGCCTTCGTCACCCTCGACGCGCAGGGCGCGCTGGCCGCCGCCGATGCTGCCGACGCCGCGCGCCGTGCCGGTCTGCCGCTCAAGCCGCTGGCCGGCATCCCCATCGTGGTCAAGGACAACATCCACGCCGCCGGCCTGCCGGCCACCGCCGGCACCCCGGCGCTGGCCAACTTCGTGCCCGGCGAGGACGCGCCGAGCCTGCGGCCGCTGCGCGAGGCCGGCGCCATCGTGCTGGGCAAGACCAACATGCACGAGCTGGCCTTCGGCGCCACCGGCTACAACCCGGCGTTCAACACCGGCGAGCTGCTCGGCGTGCGCAACCCCTACGATTTCACCCGCATCGCCGGCGGCTCCTCCTCCGGCAGCGCGGCGGCGCTCGGCGCGCGCATGGCGCTGGCCGCACTGGGCACCGACACCGGCGGTTCGATGCGCATCCCCTGCGCGCTGAACGGCTGCGCCTCGCTGCGTCCCAGCCACGGCCGCTACTCGGGCCGCGGGGTGATCCCCATCGCGCCGAGCCGCGACACCGTCGGGCCGATGGCGCTGTGCATGGCCGACGTCGCCCTGCTCGACGGCCTGATCAGCGGCGAGGCCGCGCTGCCGCCGGTGACCCTGGCCGGCCTGCGCCTAGGCATCGCGCCGGGCTTCTGGCGCGACCTCGACGCCGAAACCCGCGCGGTCGCCGAGGCGGCGCTGGACCAGCTGCGCACCGCCGGGGTGACCCTGGTGGAGGTTGCCGAGGAACGCCTGCAGGCGCTCACCCAGCCGATCGGCACGCTGGTGGTGATCCACGAGGCCCGCCCGGCGATGGAGGCCTGGCTGCGCGAGCAGGGACCGGGCATCGGCATCGACGAACTGACCCGCGGCATCGCCAGTCCGGACGTGCAGGCGATCTACGCGCAGCTGGTGCTGCCGAGCCAGGTGCCCGGCGCCGACGGGCTGGTCGACTCCGCACCGCTGTACGCGGCGGCCATGGCCAGCGGCCGTCCGGCGCTGCAGGCGCACTACGCCGAGCTGTTCGAGCGCCATGCGCTGGACGCCTTCATCTTCCCGACCACCCCGGTGGTGGCGCCGGCGGCCGGCCCCGAGGTCAACGAGCCGGCCTGCTTCGAGCGGCTGATCAGCAACACCGAGCCGTCGGCCAGCGCCGGCCTGCCGGGTATCCAGCTGCCGGCCGGCCTCGGCGCCGCCAGCGGCCTGCCGGTCGGCCTAGAGCTGGACGGCCCGGCCGGCAGCGACCGCCGCCTGCTGGCCATCGGCATCGCCCTGGAAACGGTGCTGGGCCGCATCCCCCGTGCTTGAGAGGACTACTGCATGAATCTGGATTATCAACTGGATGGCCGCGTGGTCATCGTCACCGGCGGCGGCAGCGGCATGGGTCGCGACGCCAGCCTGGCGCTGGCGCGCGCCGGTGCCCGCGTGGTGATCGGCAACCGCAACGCCGCGGCCGGCCTGGCGGTGGTCGAGGAGATCATCGCGGCCGGCGGCCAGGCGGCGTTCCGCGCCACCGACGTGGCGAATGCCGCCGACTGCGAGGCGCTGGTCGCCCTGGCCATGCAGCGTTTCGGCCGCGTCGACGGCGCCTTCAACAACGCCGGCCTGCAGCGCGCCTTCAACGACGTGCACGAGACGCCGGTCGAGGACTTCTCCGAGGTCATCGACATCAACCTCAAGGGCGTCCTGTACATGATGAAGTACGAGATCGCCGCCATGCTGCAGAGCGGCGGCGGCGCCATCGTCAACAACGCCTCGATCTTCGGCCTCAAGGCCATGCCGCACACCGCCTACTACGTGGCCGCCAAGCACGGCATCGTCGGCGCCACCCGCGCCGCCGCGCTGGACTACGCGACCCGCGGCATCCGCATCAACGCGGTGTGCCCGGGGCCGATCAAGACGCCGAGCTTCGACCGCGTCACCGGCGGCGACGAGCACATGTACGACGACGGCGTGCCGATGCGCCGCATCGGCCGCCCCGAGGAGGTCAGCGCCGCCCTGCTGTGGCTGCTCTCCGAGCAGTCCTCCTACGTCACCGGCACCAGCATCTCGGTGGATGGCGGCATGTCCGCCGAATAGTCGCCGGCCGCCGCGCCCGGCGCGCGGCGGCCCTGCAGAGGAGAACAACGAATGATCAAGGCACTGAGCTACGCGGTGGTGCACACCCCGCACCTGGCGGAGTGGCTGAAGATGGCCGGCGAGCACATCGGCATGCAGGTCGAGATCGTGCAGCCGGGCGAGTGTGCGCGGCTGCGCGTGGACGAGAAGGTGCAGCGCTTCGTGCTGCAGGCCGTCGCCGGCGAGGCGTCGATGACCATGGGCTTCGAGGCCGTCGATGCGGCGGCCTTCGCCCAGGCGCGCCAGGCGCTACAGGACGCCGGCTACCAGACCCAGCCGGGCAGCCCGGAGGAGTGCGAGCTGCGCGCGGTCGACGACCTGTTCCATTTCAATGATCCGGACGGCTGCCGCGTCGAGGTCGCCTTGGGGCTGGCGGACGCCGCCACGCCCTTCGTCCCCGGCCGCCCGCTGGGCGGCTTTCGCACCGGCGAGCTGGGCCTCGGCCACGTCGCCTTCATCACGCCGAAGTTCGAGGAGATGTGCCACCTGTACAAGGAGGTGCTGCAGTTCCGCCTCAGCGACTACACCAGCGTGCCGTTCCGCGTCGAGTTCCTTCACGTCAACCCGCGCCACCACACCCTGGGCATCGCCTACACCGGCGGGCCGCGCAAGCTCTATCACCTGATGATCGAGTACAACGACTTCGACGACCTGGGCCGCGCCCACGACATCGCGCTGGAGAATCCCGAGTCCATCGGCGTCACCTTCGGCCGCCACATCAACGACCACATGACCTCGTTCTACCTGAAGAATCCGGACGGCTGGATGCTCGAGCTGGGCTGGGCGGGGCGCACCATCGGCCCCGACTGGCAGGTCGAGGAACTGTCCGGCATGAGCCTGTGGGGCCACGACCGCACCTGGCTGCCGGCCGACAAGCGCCAGCTGGCCCGGGAGATTCTCAAGGACCTGTCCAAGCGCGGCCTGCGCGCCCCCGTAGTAACCACCAGCCAAACCGCCAAGGTGAGCCAATGACGACCCTTACCCCCGCCGCCTCCCCGGAGGTGGCCAACAGCCTCCAGGTCGGCGACTGCACGATCAACTACCACGACCAGGGCCAGGGTGAAGCCATCCTGCTGATCCACGGCTCCGGCCCCGGCGTCACCGCCTGGGCCAACTGGCGCGGGGTGATCCCGGTGCTCGCCGAGAAGGCACGGGTGATCGCCCCCGACATGCTCGGCTTCGGCTACACCCGTTGCCCGATGGACCGCCCGCTCGATCCGGACGCCTGGGTGGCGCAGCTGGTCGGCCTGCTCGACGCCCTCGACATCCCCAAGGTGTCGGTGGTCGGCAACTCGTTCGGCGGTGCCATCGCCCTGGCCTTCGCCTTGCGCCATCCGCAGCGGGTCAGCCGCCTGGTGCTGATGGGCGCCGCCGGCCTGCCGTTCCCGCTCACCGCGGGGCTGGACAAGGTGTGGGGCTACCAGCCCTCGCTGGAGGCGATGCGCGAGCTGATGCAGGTGTTCGCCTACGACCACAGCATCATCACCGACGACCTGGTGCGCATGCGCTACGAGGCGAGCATCCGCGACGACGTGCAGACCCGCTTTGCCCAGCTGTTCCCGGCGCCGCGCCAGCGGGGCATCGAGATGCTCGCGGTGGACGAGCAGGCGCTGCGCCAGTTGCCGCAGCCGACCCTGATCATCCACGGCCGCGACGACCAGGTGATCCCGCTGGAGGCTTCCGAGCGGCTGCTGCGCCTGATCCCCCACGCCCAGTTGCACGTGTTCGGCGAGTGCGGCCACTGGGTACAAATCGAGCGCGCGGCCGCCTTCAGCCGCCTGCTCATCGATTTCCTGTGCGCCGGGCGCGAGGAGAGCAAGGTATGAACAAGGAAACCATTCGCGGACGCTGGAACATCCTGTCCTGGGAGCAGCTTTACGACGACGGCCGTGTCGTCCATCCCATGGGCAAGGAGCTGGAGGGCTTCATCGAGTACAGCCCCTATGGCATGTTCTGTGCGATCGCCAAGAAAAATCGCGAGCACTTCCACACCGGTGGCCAGTGGTCGGCCAGCGATGCCGAGAAGGCCGCCGCCTACGGCAGCTACCTGACCTACGCCGGGCCCTACGAAGTCGAGGGCAACGTAGTCCGCCATCACGTGCGCCACAGCCTGTTCCCCAACTGGGAAGGCGGCTCGCAGCAGCGCATCGCCGAACTGGAGGGCGGCGTGCTGTCGCTCACCGCCCGTCTCGAGGAAGGTACACCCGAGGCGCGCACCGCCCGGCTGGTGTGGACGCGCGCCTTGCCCGCGGTAGGCTGAGGCTACCCGGCACCCTTCGCGCGCGGGCGAAGGGTGCCGGCAACCTGCTCAGCCGGCGGCGGGCAGCGACTCCAGCAGTTGCTGCAGGCTGCCGTCGGCTTGCATGCCGAGGACGATGTCGCAGCCGCCGACCAGCTCGCCGTTGACGAACAGCTGCGGGTAGGTGGGCCACTGCGAGATCTTCGGCAGCTTCTCGCGGATGTGCGGGGCGGTCAGTACGTTGACGAAGGCGAACGGCTTGCCGGTCTTGTGCAGCGCGCCGACGGTGGCGCACGAGAAGCCGCACTCCGGCGCCTCCGGGGTGCCCTTCATGTAGAGGATCACCGGGTTGTCGGCGATCTGCTGGCGGATGCGCGTTTCGGTATCCAGGACCTGCATGGTGGCGATGCTCCTCAGATGGGTGCGGCGACGCGGTGGGCGGCGCGCTGTGGGGTGGCTGCCTGGCGGGGGCGGGCGCGCCAGGCCGCATAGCCGCCGGCGAGGCTGTAGCAGTGCTCGAAGCCGAAGTCGGCGAACAGTTCGGCCCGCGCCGGGCTGGCGCTGCCGTCGGCGCAGAGGATGACGATATGCACCTGCCGCGGGGTGTGCAGCAGCAGGCCGCGCAGGGTCTGCGCGGTGAGCGGAATGGCGCGCGGATCGTGGCCCTGGCAATAGGCGCGCGCCTCGCGCATGTCCAGCAGCATGACGTGGTTCTCCCCGGCCAGCAGCGCTTCGGCCTGCTCGACACTGATGCGTTTGCCGTCGCTCATAGCTCTTCTCCGAAACAGTCGTGGTGGGTGGGGCATTGCGCGCAGCTGGGCGCGCGGCAGACGTAGCCGCCGTCCTGCTCGCACAGCTGCTTGTAGAAGAACTTCTTCCAGCGCATGTCGTGCACGTTGCGCTGGGCCAGCTGCGGGAAGTTGTGCAGCAGCAGCTCGCGCAGCTCCAGCCGCGAGGCCAGGCCGAGGTCGCGCCACAGGTGGTTGCCGCCCAGGCAGGCGGCGGCGACGATCTGCGCCAGCCAGTCTGCGGCCGGGGTGGCGCCGCGCCGGCCGGCCAGCAGCAGGTCGCGCAGCTCCATCCATTCGTCGCGGCGCAGTTCGAGCAGCTCCTGGCGCAGGGCGTGGCCGTCGTCGAGCAGGCCGTCCGCCGGCGCGCCGGGCGCCCCGGCGAGGGCGGGGAAGTGCGCGGCCAGCAGCGCGGCGTAGTCCGCCTGGTCGAGGCCCAGGCGCAGCGGCAGGCAGCTGCGCCCGGCGCGCTGGGCGGCGAGGATCTGCGCCAGCCAGGCCGGGTTGGGATCGAGCGGCGCCGTGGCCGCGGCGCTGTCCGCCCGGCGCAGGGCCAGCGCGTTCATCGCGACGACCCCGGCGCCGCGCAGCGGCCGTGGCCGTGGTCGCCGTGCGCGCAGCCTTCGGGGCTGGCGGCGAGCTGCGCCAGGCGGTCCTCCGGCAGCAGGGCATTGAGCGCCAGCGGGTCGAAGCCGGCCATGCGCAGGTGGCCGCAACTGATCAGCGGCCGGCGGATCAGCAGCGGCTGGGCCAGCAGCAGCGCCAGCGCCTGCTCGGCATCCAGCGCCTGCGGGTCGATCGCGCCGGACTTGATCGCCGGCGCCGCGCGGTTGAACCACTCGGCCACCGGCCGCTCGGCGAAGAACGGCCGTAGCTGTTCGCGGGTCCAGGGCTCGCTTAGCAGGTCGCGCACCTGCAGCGCGAAGCCGGCGGCGCGCAGCTGCTGCTTCTGCCGGCGGTTGCTGGCGCAGCCGGGCTTTTCGTAGAACACCATGCTGGTCATGCCCGGCCTCCTTCAGCGCGCCTGGATTTCACGCATGGCCTCGGCCAGGCGTTCCGGGGGGATGCCGGTCAGCGAACCCGGCGGATTGGCCGGGCTGCCGTCGGCGAGCAGGATGGCGCCCTCGATCGGGCAGATGCTCGCGCACTGCTGCTCGGTGAAGTCGCCGGCGCACTCGGTGCACTTGTGCGCACTGATCTTGAAATGCGTGCTGCCCTGGGAGATCGCCTCGCTCGGGCAGACATCCACGCAGGCCCAGCAGTTGACACAGGATTCCACTATCTTCAGCGCCATCGCGCACCTCCTCGAATCGTACGGTCGTGCCGCTGTCAGGCGTTGGCCCGCAGCGGCGCCTCGTCCGGCGCCAGGCGGCCGGCCTGGAGCATTTCCTGGTAGACCGCCAGCACCGCTTCCTCGATGGGCTCCATGGCGTGCTCGCCGTTGGGCTGGATGCCGGCTTCCTCCAGCAGGCCCCACGGCTCGTAGCCGATCTTCGAGCAGAGCACCGCCTCGCAGCCCTTCAGCGCGCGGATGCTGCCGGCCAGTGCGCTTTCCTTCTCGCCGCAGCTGTCGTTGCCGACGCAGTACTGGTCGACCTTGCGGTGGCCGATGAAGCGCACGCCGCTGGCCGAGGCCTCGTAGACGAGGAACTCGGTGGCGTGGCCGTAGTGCTGGTTGACCAGCCCGCCGCCGCTGGTGGCCACCGCCATCAGCACCGGGCGCGGCGCCTTGCTCTGGGTGGCTTCGAGGCGCGGCACCGCCAGGCCGGCCAGGCGGGCCTTCTTCGCCGCCTTGTCGTCGAGTTCTTCCTTGATCGCCGCATGGATGGCGGCGCGCTTGACCATGGCCGCTGCGTAGTCGATGTCCATCGCCTCGATCTTGTCGAGGGTGAACTCGTCGCCGCGGTCCTCGCCGAGCAGGCCGACCGCGTCGGCGCGGCACTGGCGGCAGTGGCGCATCATGTTCATGTCGCCGGCGCAGGCGTCCTGCAGGTCCTGCAGCTCTTCGGGCTCCGGGCTGCGCTGGCCCATCACGCCGTAGAAGGTGCCGTGCTCGGCCTCGGCGATCAGCGGCATGACGTTGTGCAGGAAGGCGCCCTTGGCCTTGACGATCCGGCTGACTTCCTTGAGGTGCTCGTCGTTGACGCCGGGGATCAGCACCGAGTTGACCTTCACCAGGATGCCGCGCGCCACCAGCATCTCTAGGCCCTTCTGCTGGCGCTCGATGAGGATCTTGGCCGCCTTCTTGCCGCGGATGCGCTGGTTGTTCCAGTAGATCCACGGGTAGATCTTTGCGCCGACCTCCGGGTCCACGCAGTTGATGGTGATGGTCACGTGGTCGATGTTGTGCTTGGCCAGCTCGTCGACGCAGTCCGGCAGCGCCAGGCCGTTGGTCGACACGCACAGCTTGATGTCCGGCGCCTGCTCGCTGAGCATGCGGAAGGTCTCGAAGGTGCGCTCGGGATTGGCCAGCGGGTCGCCGGGGCCGGCGATGCCCAGCACGGTCATCTGCGGAATGGTCGCCGCCACCGCCTTGACCTTCTTCACCGCCTGCAGCGGATCGAGCACTTCGGACACCACGCCGGGCCGCGACTCGTTGGCGCAGTCGTACTTGCGGTTGCAGTAGTGGCACTGGATGTTGCAGGCCGGCGCCACCGCCACGTGCATGCGCGCGAAGTAGTGGTGGGCTTCTTCCGAGTAGCACGGGTGGTTGTGCACCTTGGCGCGGATGTGCTCCGGCAGGTGGGCCAGCTGGTCGTCGCTGCTGCCGCAGGAGCCGGAGGAGCAACCGCCCGCACCGTGCTGCTCCGCATCGCTCTGCCCAAGTACGCTCAGTTCCATGGTCGGTCTCCGGAGGAAAGAGAGAGTCAGCATTGGCTGAGCAAGTGCCGTGCCGTTCATTTATGTCATTGTTTTTGAAGAACTATTTGTCGGGCTGCGGGCCTTTTTGTCAGGCTGCCGACAGGGGCGCGGGCGGGGCTTTGTCGGATAGACGACAAGGGGGCGTCGATATCGGGGCAAGGGCGCGGAGCGCCCGCAGCCGGGCTCCCACGCGGAGCATGGCAACCATCGACCGGGGGAACGCCGCCCGGCACGCTCCGGCGCACCGTTGTTTCAGATCTTGCGCATGTGGATGTTGAGGGTCTGGATGCGGTAGGCGATCTGCCGCGGGGTCATGCCCAGCAGGCGCGCGGCCTTGGCCTGCACCCAGCCGGCCTGCTCGAGGGCGGCGACCACCCGCTCGCGGTCGTCCAGCTCGCCGTCGGCGAGGTCGATCTCCGGCAGCGGGGCGAGCGGCAGGCTGTCGTGGTCGAGGCCGCTCAGCGACACCGCGTCGCGGCCGATGCTGCCGTCCTCGCTCATGATCGCCGAGCGCTCCAGGCAGTTCTCCAGCTCGCGCACGTTGCCCGGCCAGCGGTGGCTCATCAGCAGGCGGATGGCGCTGTCGGTGATGCTCAGCTTGCGGCCCTGCTGGCGGCCGATCTTGGCGAGGAGGAATTCCGCCAGCTCGGGGATGTCGGCGCTGCGCTCGCGCAGCGCCGGGATGCGGATGGCCATGACGTTGAGGCGGTAGTAGAGGTCTTCGCGGAACTTGCCCTTGTCCACCTCGCTTTCCAGGTCGCGGTTGGTGGCGGCGACGATGCGCACGTTGACGCGCACCGTCTGGTTGCCGCCGACCCGCTCGAACTCGCCCTCCTGCAGCACGCGCAGCAGCTTGGCCTGGAACATCGGCGAGATCTCGCCGATCTCGTCGAGGAACAGGGTGCCGCCGTCGGCCTGCTCGAAGCGCCCCTTGCGCTGCTTGACCGCGCCGGTGAAGGCGCCCTTCTCGTGGCCGAACAGCTCCGATTCCAGCAGGGTTTCCGGCAGCGCCGCGCAGTTCAGGCGCACGAACGGCTGGTGTGCGCGCGGCGAGTTGTAGTGGATGGCGCTGGCGATCAGCTCCTTGCCGGTGCCGGACTCGCCGAGTACCAGCACCGTGCTGTCCCACTTGCCGACCCGGCGCACCTGGTCGAACACCCGGCGCATCGACGGCGTGTGGCCGACCACCATGTTCTCGAAGCTGTATTTGCCGCGCACCTCGCGGCGCAGTTCGTCGCGCTCGTCGGCCACCTCGCGGCTGTCCTCGAGGTTGACCACCAGGCGCACGGTCTGCGCCAGCAGGTTGGCGACGATCTCCATGAAGCGCGCGCGCTCGGGCAGCAGCTCGTCGCGCCGCTGCGGCTGGGCGACCAGCACGCCGATGGTGTTGCCCTCGTGGCTCTTGATCGGCACGCCGATGAACGGCAGCTCGAGGTCGTACAGCGCCAGGCGGTCGAGAAAGCGTGGTTCGCCGGCGATGCGGCCGAGCACCACGCTGTTGCCGTGCTTGAAGATGTTGCCGATCACCCCCTCGCCGATGCGGTAGCGCACGCTCTCGCAGGCGCGCACCACGGCTTGCGAGTCGGTGTGCACGGCGCCGATCTGCAGGGCGTCGTGCTGCGGGTCGCCGATCGACACCAGGCCGTGCTCCAGGCCGAGGTCGTTGTGCAGCACGGCGAGGATCTGGGCGAGGATCTCCTCGATCTGCTGCACCCGGCTGAGGGTGCGCGAGATGCGCGCCAGAGCCTGCAGCTGGTGGTCGTACAGCTCGGTCCGCGATGGCGGGGCGGTCTTGGCAAGCGTCACATTCATCGGTAGGGCCTCCCGGATCAGTTGCCGGCGGCGGAGAAGGGCAGCTCGACCACCACCCTGCAGCCGTCGTGGTAGTCGCTGTCGATATGCACGGTGCCGGCGTGCTCGCTGACGATCTCCTGGACCATGGCCAGGCCCATGCCGTGGCCGGCCTGGTGCGGCGGCTTGGTGCTGAAGAACGGCTCGAACACCTTGAGCGCCAGGCCGGGCTCGATCCCTGGCCCGCTGTCGCTGATTTCCAGGCGCACCACCTGCTGGTGCTCCACTCGGGTGCTGACGAACAGTTCGCGGCGGCTGATCTGGTTGTGGCTCATGGCGTCGATGGCGTTGTCGACCAGCTGCTTGATCATGCTGCGCAGGCGGCTTTCCACGCCCATCACCCAGGGCAGGCGCAGCGCCGGCTGCCAGTCGACGACGATGCCCTGCGCCAGCAGGCGGTCGGTGCACAGGCTGATCACTTCGCGGATCAGCTGGTTGACGTTGACCGGCAGCTTGGCCTCGGTCGGGCGCAGCGGCATCGCCCCGCTGAGACTGTCCAGCGCCTCCATGCCGGCGGCGCTGGCCTCGCGCATGGCGGCCAGCACCGGGTCGCTGCCGGCCTGCTCGCCGAGGCGCCGTTCGAGCATGCGCAGCGCCGCGCTGATCAGGTTGACCGGCCCCTGCAGGCGGTGGATGGCGCCGCTGAAGGTCTCGCGCATGCCGGCCAGCAGCTCTTCCTCGGCGAGCAGCGCCTTCAATGCATTGAGCTGCGAGTCCTGCTGCTTCTGGCGCAGCTCGGAGATGTCGTTGAGGGTCAGCAGCAGGTAGCGCTCCTCGCCGGGGGCGAAGAACACCTGGGCGCGCTCGTCCTCGATGTGGATGGCCAGGCCGTGGCAGGACAGCCAGCGCGGCGCGTGCCCGCCGAGGTCGAAGGAGATCTCCTTGCCGGCGAAGGCGCGGCCCTGGCTTTCCAGGGCGGCGAAGGGGCTGGCGAGGTTGTCGCGCAGCAGCGCCACCAGGCTCTCGCTGCTGCCGTCGACGGTCAGCTCGCGGGCCAGGCGGCAGAAGCTCGGGTTGGACAGCGCCACCTGCCGCTGGTGGTCGAGCACCACCATCGCCGCCGGGGCCGCATTGACCATCGCCTCGATCATCAGGCGCTGGTTGCTGACGCGCTGCTCCAGCTCGTGCAGGTCGCTGCTGTCGCGGTGCATGCCCAGGTAGTAGAGCGTCTCGCCGTGCTCGTCGAACACCGGTGCCACGGTCAGCTCGGCCAGGTACAGGCTGCCGTCCTTGCGCCGGTTGACCAGCACGCCGGACCACGGCTTCTTCTGCGCCAGGCGGCTCCACAGCGCCTGATAGACCAGCCGCGGCGTGGTGCCGTTGGACAGCAGCGCCTCGTTCTTGCCGATCACCTCCTCGCGGCTGTAGCCGGTGATGCTGCTGAACGCCCGGTTGGCGTAGAGGATGTTGGCCTTGAGGTCGGTGATCGAGATGGCGATGGGCGCGTGCTCCGCCGTCTGCCGGAATACCTCGGGGAGCAGCTCGGCGCAGGCGGCGGGGATCGCGGGCGCTGCGGTGCTGCAGGTCGGTTGGGCCTGGGTCATGCGCTTTGTCCTCATCACTCGGCGTCGGGCCGGATCTGCGCGGGGCGCCGGCGGACGCGAAACACACCAGCTGCAAGGGCGTGGCCGGTAAAGGCCGTACGGGTCATGAGGGTTTTGCAAACACTGTGCCGCTGCGCAACGCCGCGGCGCGGCGCGCGCTGGCGGGCAAAAGCCGCCGGGCAGAGCGGTTTCGGCGCGTTTGCCGCGGTTTTTCTGTCCGAAAGCCCACGGTGGACGGGCAATGGCCGCCGTTGCCTGTCGCAAAGCCGACAAAAGCCCGCCGCGCGCGCCGGCTCGCCGCGGCCCGGCGTGCCGTTCCGTTGATCTGGATCAGCCTTTTCCGGGGCTGGGCGGCTGCCAAAGCACTGCACCGGGCCATGGCACGCTTGCTGCAGAAACACCCGGCAACAGGTGAGTGCCCGACAAGGGTGCACAGCCGAGTCAACCGAGCGGGGTGGGGCAATGGACTATCTGCTGTTTCTGATCGGCACCGTGCTGGTCAACAACGTGGTGCTGGTGCGCTTCCTCGGCCTGTGTCCGTTCATGGGCGTGTCCAGCAAGCTCGACCCGTCGATCGGCATGGGCGTGGCCACCACCTTGGTGATGACCCTCGGCGGCATCAGCAGCTGGCTGCTCGAGCACTACCTGCTGCAGCCGCTGGGCATCGGCTTCCTGCGCATCCTCGCCTACATCGTGGTGATCGCGGCGATGGTGCAGCTGATCGAGATGATCATCCGCAAGGTCAGCCCCGCGCTGTACCGCGCGCTGGGCATCTACCTGCCGCTGATCACCACCAACTGCGCGGTGCTCGGCGTGCCGCTGATCAGCGTGCGCGAGGGGCACAGCCTGGTGCAGGCCGGCCTGTTCGGCTTCGGTTCGGCGCTGGGCTTCAGCCTGATCATGGTCATCTTCGCCGGCCTGCGCGAACGCCTGCAGCTGGCCAGCGTGCCGGCGGCCTTTTCCGGCCCACCGATCGCCTTCGTCACTGCCGGCCTGCTGGCGCTGGCGTTCATGGGCTTCGGCGGTTTGATCTGAATGGATGACCGGCAGGCGCCGGCGAGGAGAGCGACATGCTGATGGCAACCCTGGCCCTGGCCACCATGGGCCTGCTGCTGGGCGGCGGACTGGGCGTGGCGGCGCGCAGGTTCGCGGTCACCGACGACAACCCGCTGCTCAAGGAGATCGAGGCGCTGATGCCCGGCAGCCAGTGCGGCCAGTGCGGCTTCCCCGGTTGCGCCGGCGCGGCCTCGGCGCTGGTCGAGGGGCAGGCGGCGGTGACCTGCTGCCCGCCCGGCGGCGTGGCGCTGGCCGAGAAGCTCGCCGCGCTGCTCGGCGTCACCCTCGACGCCGGGCAGATGAGCGCGCCGCAGCTGGCGCGCATCGACGCCGCGCAGTGCACCGGCTGCACCCGCTGCTACCGCGCCTGCCCGACCGACGCCATCGTCGGTGCCAACGGGCAGATCCATGTGGTGATGCAGGGTGCCTGCACCGGTTGCGCCCGGTGCCAGGACGCCTGTCCGGAAGACTGTGTCGCCCTCGCTCCGCTGGAGCCGACCCTGGATACCTGGCGCTGGGGCAAGCCCCAGGCCGCCTGAATTCCCCACGGAGCCTTCGCATGTTCAATCTCGCCCGCATCCGCGGCGGCGTCCACCCGGCCGCCCACAAGGACCGCTCTTCGGCGCTGAGCATCGGCAGCGTGCCGCTGCCGCCGCGCCTGTACCTGCCGCTGCGCCAGCACGCCGGCGCCGAGGCCCTGCCGCTGGTCAAGGTCGGCGAGCGGGTGCTCAAGGGCCAGCTGATCGCCAGCTCGCCCTCGGAAATGTCGGCGCCGATCCATGCGCCCAGCTCGGGGACCATCATCGCGATCGGCCCGATCCTCGCCCCGCACCCGTCCGGGCTGACGGTCAACGGCATCGTCCTCGACACCGACGGCGAGGAGCGCTGGATCGAGCTGGAGGTGCCGGCCAATCCCTTCGACGAGAGCCCGCTGCTGCTCGCCGAGCGGGTGGCCCAGGCCGGCATTGTCGGCATGGGCGGGGCGATCTTCCCGGCGGCGGTCAAGCTCAAGCAGGGCACCCGCCACGAGATCAAGACCGTGCTGGTCAACGGCAGCGAATGCGAGCCCTACCTGACCTGCGACGACCGCATCATGCGCGAGCGCGCCGAGGCCATCGTCGACGGCGCGCGGCTGATCCAGCACATCCTGCGCGCCTACCGGGTAGTGATCGGCATCGAGGACAACAAGCCGGCGGCGCTGGCGGCGATGCGCGCGGCCAGCGAACCCTACGGCGCCATCGAGGTCGAGGCGGTGCCGGCGCTGTATCCGATGGGTTCGGCCAAGCAGCTGATCCAGGCGGTCACCGGCCGCGAGGTGCCGGCCGAGGCGCGCAGCACCTCGGTCGGCGCCCTGGTGCACAACGTCGGCACCGTCTACGCCATCCAGCAGGCGCTGCGCCATGGCCGCCCGCTGATCTCGCGGGTGGTCACTGTGGCCGGCGGCTGCGTGAGCAATCCGCGCAACCTCGAGGTGCTGATCGGTACCCCTGCGCAGGCGCTGTTCGATGCCTGCGGCGGCTTCAGCCACGAGCCCGCCGGCGTGCTGCTCGGCGGGCCGATGATGGGGGTCAACCTGCCGTCGCTGCAGGCGCCGGTGATCAAGGGCGCCACCGGCCTGCTGGCGCTGGCGCCGCACGAGCTGCGCGACGACGAGGCATCGCCGTGCATCCGCTGCGCCAGCTGCGTGGACGCCTGCCCGATGGGCCTGCTGCCGCTGGAGATGGCCGCCCGCGCGCGGGTCGACGACCTCGACGGCGCCAGCGACTACGGCCTGCGCGACTGCATCCTCTGCGGCTGCTGCTCCTACGTGTGCCCGTCGCACATCCCGCTGGTGCAGTACTTCCAGTACGCCATGGGTCGCCAGGACGAGCGCCGCAACGCCGAGCGCAAGACCGACCACATCAAGCGCCTGACCGAGGCGCGCGCCGCCCGCCTGGCCGAGGAAGAGGCCGCCAAGGCCGCGGCCAAGGCAGCCAAGGCGGCGGCCAAGGCCAAGCCGGCCACAGCCGCGGCCGCACCGAGCAACGAGGTGGAATCATGAGCACCCTGAATGTCGCATCCGGGCCCTTCGCCCACGACCGCTCCGCGGTCGACCGCATCATGCTGCAGGTGTGCCTGGCGCTGCTGCCGGCCACCCTGTTCGGTCTCTGGCTGTTCGGCTGGCCGGCGATCAACCTGTGGCTGCTGACCTGCGCCAGCGCGCTGGCCACCGAGGCGCTGTGCCTGCACTGGCTCGGCCAGCCGCGCAAGCGCCTGCAGGACGGTTCGGCGCTGCTCACCGGCTGGCTGCTGGCGCTGTCGCTACCGCCGTGGGCGCCCTGGTGGATCGCCGTCGGCGGCAGCGCCTTCGCCATCGGCATCGGCAAGCAGCTGTACGGCGGCATCGGCCAGAACATCTTCAACCCGGCGATGCTCGCACGCGTCGCCCTGCTGATCGCCTTCCCGCTGCAGATGACCAGCTGGGCGCTGCCGGCGCCGCTGGGCTCGGCCGCCGCGCCGGGCTTCGTCGAGGGCCTGGCCATCACCTTCGGCGGGGCGATACCCGACGGCACCAGCGGCGCCACCGCGCTGGGCGGGCTGAAGACCGAGCTGACCCTGGGCCGCACGGCCGCGGAGATCCTCGCCGGCAACTTCCAGCTGCTGCCGGCGCTGCTCGGCAGCACCGCCGGCAGCCTCGGCGAGACCTCCGAGCTGCTCCTGCTGCTCGGCGGCCTGTGGCTGTTGCTGCGGCGCATCATCCACTGGGAAATCCCGGTGAGCCTGCTGCTCAGCGTGGTGGTGCTCGGCGCCATCGCCGAGCAGATCAACCCGCAGCGCTATCCCGGTGGCCTCTACCACCTGGCCAGCGGCGGTCTGCTGCTCGGCGCGCTGTTCATCGCCACCGACCCGGTGACCTCGCCGGTCAGCCGCGCCGGTCGGCTGGTCTTCGGCCTTGGCTGCGGCGTGCTGGTCTACGTGATCCGCACCTGGGGCAGCTTCCCCGAGGCGGTGGCCTTCGCCGTGCTGTTCATGAACGCCCTCAGCCCGCTGATCGACCGCTACTGGCGCCCGCGCGCCTACGG
The DNA here is from genome assembly GCF_019097855.1 of Geopseudomonas aromaticivorans. GTDB lineage: Bacteria > Pseudomonadota > Gammaproteobacteria > Pseudomonadales > Pseudomonadaceae > Geopseudomonas > Geopseudomonas aromaticivorans. The sequence continues at coordinate 42,242 of NZ_JAHRGL010000020.1, read as the reverse complement.
CCGCAGCTCGAGCGGCAAGCCGCTGGCCATCGGCCGGCAAACCAGCCAGGTCAAGCAGGAGGGCTAACCATGAGCGATACCAGTCTGACTCCCCCGCACGCGGCTGCGCCGCCGTCCGCCTCCCGGCTCGAGCGCTGGCGCCCGCGGGTCGAATACCAGGGCCTGTCGCTGGCCGCGGTCTGTGCCCTGGTCGCCCTGTCGCTGCTGGTCGGCGACCGGCTGACCCACCGGCAGATCGCCGCCCAGCAGGTCGAGGACCGCCTGGTGGTGCTGCGCCAGGTGCTGCCGGCCGCGCTGTACGACAACAACCCGCTGCAGGAGGCCTTCAAGGTCGAGGACCGCGAGCTGGGCGAGGTCGAGGTCTACCCGGCGCGCAAGGGCGACCTGCTCACCGCGGTGGCCTTCCAGGTCAGCAACATCGGCTACGGCGGGCCGATCCGGCAGCTGATCGCCCTGGATGCCGAGGGCCGCATCCTCGGCGTGCGTGTGCTCGGCCACAAGGAAACTCCCGGTCTGGCCGACAAGATCGAGGCTTCGCGCAGCGACTGGATCAAGGCCTTCGACGGCCTGTCGCTGGCCAGCACGCCGCTGGCGCAGTGGAAGGTCAAGAAGGACGGCGGCCAGTTCGACCAGTTCGCCGGCGCTACCATCACCCCCCGCGCGGTGGTCAAGAGCGTGCTGCAGGCCCTGCAGTTCCAGGCGCGCCAGGCCGGGTTGCTGGGCGCGCCACAAACGGAGGCACAACCATGAGCAGCCATTGCGGATCTTCGAGCGTCAGCGCGCCGCCCAGCAAAGGCGTCTGGAGCTATTTCACCTCGGCGCTGTGGGACTACAACGTCGCTCTGGTGCAGATGCTCGCGCTGTGCCCGGCGCTGGCGGTCACCACCACCGCCACCAACGGCCTGGGCATGGGCCTGGCCACCACCCTGGTGCTGGTGCTGACCAACGCGATCATCTCCGCGCTGCGCCACACCATCGCGCCCGAGGTGCGCAACCCGGTGATGATCGGCCTGATCGCCGGCGTGGTGACCCTGATCGACATGGCAATGAACGCCTGGATGCACGAGCTGTACAAGGTACTCGGCCTGTTCATCGCCCTGATCGTCACCAACTGCGCGGTGCTCGGCCGCGCCGAGTCGTTCAGCCTGAAGAACCCGGTGATCCCCGCGATGCTCGACGGCGCCGGCATGGGCATCGGCTTCACCTGGGTGCTGGTGCTGATCGGCGGCATCCGCGAGATCCTCGGCAGCGGCACCCTGTTCGCCCAGGCCTCGTCGCTGCTCGGCCCGCACTTCCAGTGGCTGGAGATCACCGTGCTGCCCGGCTTCCAGGGCATCCTGCTGGCGATCCTGCCGCCGGGGGCGTTCATCGTCCTGGGCTTCCTGCTCGCCGGCAAGCGCGTGCTCGACCGCAAGCGCGCCGAGCGGCGGATCCACAGCCACGGCGAACTGATCGTTCTGCAATGACCCCGGCATAGGAGTGAAACCATGAAAGTCGCTGTGGTGTATGCCGCCCCCCCTCAGCCGTTGCAGCTGAGCTGCCAGGTCGAGGACGGCAGTACCGTGGAACAGGCCATCGCGCAGTCCGGCCTGCTGCGCTACTGCCCGGAGATCGACCTGAAGAAGCAGAAGGTCGGCGTGTTCGGCAAGTTCGTCAAACTCGACAGCCTGGTGAGGGAGGGCGATCGCGTGGAGATCTACCAGCGCATCACCCGGGTGCTGGATGAAGACGACGATGATGACGATGACTGAGCGCGCCCGCGTGGTCGCATCCTTTCTCCTTCCTGCGAGGTGCTGTGAACATGACTGAACGCCGACGACTGATCGCCGTGGCCATCGACCGTCACGGCCAGGTGGCCGGGCACGCCGGGCGCGCCCAGCGCTGGCGGGTGTTCGACGTCTGGCCCGGCGAGGCGCCGGAGGAGGCTTACAGCCTCGAACTGGCCGAGCATGCCTGTCTGCACGAGTGGCACGTGTGCGCGCAGCCCGAGCGCCACCCGCTGCACACGATGGACGTGGCCATCGCCGGCAGCGCCGGCGACGGGGTGATCCGCCGCCTCGGCGAGCGCGGGGTGAGCCTGCTCACCACCGGCGAGAGCGACCCGCTGGCCGCGGTGCGCGCCTTCCTCGCCGATGCCCTGCCGCCCGGCGTGCCGCACGACGAGCACGCCTGCGGCGGCGAAGGCCACCAGCACGGCCACGCCTGACGAATACCGATGAGCAGTGACGGCCCGCGGGCCGTCGAGGAGCCAGCAGATGAACAGCCCCGCAACCATGAACCGCGAAACCGCCCTGCGCATCGCCCTGGCGGCCCGCGCGCTGCCCGACACCAGCGTCGGCCAGCTGGTGGAAATCCTCCACCAGCAGGTCAACGGCCCGCTCACCGAACAGAGCCTGCAGGGTGTGACCGTCACCGATCTGAAGATCGGCTTGGCCGGCTCGGAGGAGGACGTCGACCTGCTCGACACGCCGATGGCCGCGCTCAAGGAGGCGGTGCGCATCCTCTGGGGCGAGACCGTCGCCGACGACCTGCCGCAGCCGGTGGCATTGAGCGAGGTGCCGGCCGGCTCGATCCGCGTGGCCATCGCCTCCAACAACGGCGCGCAGCTCGATGGCCACTTCGGCACCTGCCTGCGCTTCCTGGTGTACCAGGTCAGCGCCACGGCGAAGACCCTGATCGGCATCCGCTCGACTCTGGAGGCGGACCAGGCCGAGGACAAGAACGCCTTCCGCACCGAGCTGATCGCCGACTGCCAGGTGCTGTACGTCGTCTCCATCGGCGGCCCGGCCGCGGCCAAGGTGGTGCGCGCCGGCATCCACCCGCTGAAGAAGCCCCAGGGTGGCGAGGCCGAGGCGGTGCTGGCCGAACTGCAGCAGGTCATGGCCGGTTCGCCACCGCCGTGGCTGGCCAAGTTGCTGGGGCGGAGTGCCGAGCGGAGCCTGCGCTTCGCTGCCGAGGACGAAGACGCTTGAGCCTGAGCGCAACCTTCGGCCATCGATAGCCACCGCCAGGTTTCCGGCCGGCAATCGCCTTCATCCCGCCCGGCACAGACGCCCAATCTGCAACGGGTTTCTCACTGGGCCCGCGAGTCATATCCAAACGCACGCTTGAGATGGACAGGCGCAGGCATCGCCGCTAACGTCCGCTCATGCGTTCGCCACCGCGATGCATGACTCCCCATGCGCACCAGCTCGATGCTGGAAGCCGCGCGCCAGACAGGGAAAGATGAGGGACAAGGAATGTTAACCACCAAGCCCGGCCGGGCGTTATTGCACAACTTGGTGTCTATTTGTAGTTGTGCATATGAATATTGACCTGGAATTTCATCCGCGCCGCAAAAAGCCCCAGTACGCAGCAATGATATTACTTTCCGGGGTTGCAACGACAATGTTGGCCGCCAAGGTCTCAGTTATACTTTTTCTTGTAATAGGGGGCTATTGGTCTTTTCTGATACTCAAGGCAATGACCAATACGATTGTAAATATATCAAAAACACAAATTATAATCTCCAGCTCGATTGGCCGATTTCAAGTAAACAAAAAAGCTTTCCCCATGTCTAATTTTTACGGGGTAAGAAATAGAGTTCACTGGGGTCACTACAAACATTGCCAAACCGAGCTGATTGGTAGGAATGGTGTATTCCTACCAGTTCGAGTTGAGCTCATGACAGAAAAAATAACCCCCGAAGCACGTGAGTTAAAAGAGAATCTTGTAGAAACCTTCAAGCTTGAGTCATGCCGCGACTTTGAACATGCATAATAACTGGTTCAAATCGCTCGCTTCGCTCACTGGGACGGGCTAAAGCAAGTAGGGTGGACAACGGCGCAGCCTTGTCCACCAAAGTACAGCCCTGCGGTGGGCAATCGCTGCGTGAGTTGCCCTACGTTGCTTTGGCTCATTACGGCTTGACCTGACGACTATAGTAGGGTCGAAGCTTGGCGCTCCCATTCCACAGGAGCAGATCATGACCGGTCCGAAATCAATGTCTGACGACCAGTTTCTTGCCGCCTTTCTGGATTCCAGCATGCCGCCAGCCGGCTTTGATCACCTCGGCCACATGCGGGCAGCTTGGCTGCTGCTCCAGCGTCGTTCGCTGGAAGAGGCGGTGGCGGAAACCTGTAACGCGATCGCCCGGCTGGCGACTCGTCTGGGTGTCCCGGGAAAGTACAACCGAACCCTTTCCGAAGCACTGGTCCGTCTGATGGCGCATGGCGGCGCCAGCAACAGGGCGCTCGCTTGGCCGGATTTTCTTGCCGCCAACGCCGATCTGGTCGGTGGTGCGCGCCTCGTCCTGGCGCGCCACTATAGCGAGGAAACCTTGTACTCGGAGGCGGCACGGGAGCGCTTCACGCCACCCGACCGCCAGCCTCTGCCGTTATGAGCCAATCCCGCAGCACGTTCACGCTCGGCCAGCTCGCCAAACGCGTCGGGCTGGCGCGCTCCTCGATCCTGCATTACGAGTCCATCGGGCTGTTGGCTCCTTGCGGGCGTAGCCCGGCCGGCTACCGCCTCTATGGGCAGTCCGAGTTGGATCGCCTGCTCACCATCCGTCGCCTGCGTGAGTCGGGTCTGGCGCTGGCCGACATACGCAGCATCCTTTCGCCGGCCGCTGAATCGGTCTTGCGAGCAGGTGCTGGGCCTATGGCGTTACTGGAGAAGCGTCTGCTCAGTCTCAGCCAGGAGGTGGAGCGTATCCGCAAGCAGCAGCGCGATCTCGCACGTCTGCTCGCGGCTCCCGAGGTCCGAAACGCTCGTCAACACTGGGACAAGGAGTCGTGGGTTGAGTTGTTGCGGCGAGCAGGCTTCAACGAAGAGGCAATGCACCTGTGGCACATGGAGTTCGAGCGCGAAGACCCCGACGAGCATGCGAACTTCCTGAAGTTGCTTGGCCTCGATCCGGCGGAGGTGGCAAGCATTCGCCGCTTGTCGCGCATCGAGACCGGCCAGTAGGCTGGACAACGGCGCAGCCTCGTCCACCCGCACGCGCGCCCAGCGCTGGGCAATCGCTGCGCGAGTTGCCCACCCTGCGTCCCCGATTACTCACGAACCGTCGCTCCCGCGCAGGCGGGAGCCCAGGTGCCACGGGCCTGCTGGATTCCCTCCTGCGCGGGAATGCCGGTTTCGGGTTCACTCCCCCAGCGTCTCGTAGCACTCCGGCGTGAAGCGCGGTGTGCAGATGCAGTAGAACACCAGCTCTTCCTCGCCGAGGGTGCCGATCCGCTGCGGCACGCCGGCCGGGATCACCACCAGGTCGCCGGGGCCGACCTCGCTCGGCTGCAGGCCACCGACGTCGACCATCCCGCGGCCTTTGACGATCAGGTAGCGCTCGACCACGCCGTGCAGGCGGTGCAGCTGGGTGGTGACACCGGGTGCGACGCGGGCTTCGGCCACCGAGACGGCCGGGTCGCCGGCGTGGTTGAGCACTTCGAGGATACGGCAGCGTTCGGCGGTGAAGAAGGCGGCGGCCGGATCGGGGCGGAGGATCGCGGCCTGCAGCGCGGGCGCTTCCGGGGGCGGCTGGGAGGGTTTCATTGCACGGCTCCGCGCAGCTCCAGCACCCGCTGGCGCAGCGCCTCCGGCTCAGCCTCCAAAGCCGCCACCGGCTCGCCCACGGCGAGGGCGATGCGCCGCAGCGGGTGCAGTTGGCCGAGGCGCTGCGCCAGGGTGCGCGCCTGGCGCGAGAACGGGCTGGCCCATAGGCCGGACAGCGCCATGGGCAGCACGGCCACCGGGTGGCGCTGGAGGATGCGGCGCAGGCCGGGGCGGAACTCGCCGAGTTCGCCGTCGGCGGTGAGGCGCCCCTCCGGGAAGATCGCCACCAGCTCGCCGGCGCCCAGCGCGTTCGCCACCTCGTCATAGGCCCGCTCCAGCAACGCGGCATCCTCCCTGGCCGGGGCGATGGGGATGGCGCGGGCGGCGCGGAACACGAACGACAGCAGCGGCCAGCGGAAGATGTGCCGGTCCATGACGAAGCGGATCGGCCGCCGGCAGGCGGCGGCGATCACCAGCGCGTCGACGTAGCTGACGTGGTTGCACACCAGCAGTGCCGGACCGCTGGCGGGGATGCGCGCGATGTCGCGGGTGTCCAGGCGGTACACCGTATGCACCAGCAGCCAGACCACGAAGCGCAGCAGGAACTCCGGCACCAGGCGGTAGATGTAGACCGCCACGGCGGCGTTGCACAGCGCGGCGACGGCGAACAGGGTGGGGATCGACAGGCCGCTGGACAGCAGCCCGGCCGCGGCGCCGGCGCCGACCACCATGAACAGCGCGTTCATGATGTTGTTGGCGGCGATGATCCGCGCGCGGTGCGCCGGGTCGGAGCGCAGCTGCATCAGCGCGTACAGCGGCACGATGAAGAAGCCGCCGAACAGGCCGAGGGCGAACAGGTCGAACAGCACATGCAGCAGGTGCGGCTGTTGCAGCAGCGCGCCGAGGGCCAGCGGGCCGGCCGGCGCAGCGCTGGGAGAGGCGAAGGCCAGGTCGAGGCCGAACAGGGTCAGGCCGATGGAGCCGAGCGGCACCAGACCGATCTCCACCTGCTTGCCCGACAGGCGTTCGCAGAGCAGCGAGCCGATGCCGATGCCGAAGGTGAACACGGCCAGCAGCAGGGTCACGCTGCTCTCGCTGCCGCCGAGCACGTCCTTGGCGTAGGCCGGGAACTGGGCGAGCAGCAGCGCGCCGTACAGCCAGAACCAGGAGATGCCGAGGATCGCCAGGAACACCGTGCGGTTCTTGCGGGCGAAGCCGATGTTGCGCCAGGTTTCGCTGAGCGGGTTGAGGTTGACCGTGAGGCCCGGCTCCGGCGCCGGCGCGGCGGGAATGCCGCGGCTGGCGAGATAGCCGAGCACGGCGACCAGCAGGCAGCCGGCGGTGATCCACAGGGTGCCGCCATTCGTGCCGGCGAGCAGGCCGCCGATCAGGGTGCCGACGAGGATGGCGACGAAGGTGCCGGCCTCGATCAGCGCATTGCCGCCGACCAGCTCGTCCTGGTGCAGGTGCTGCGGCAGGATCGCGTACTTCACCGGGCCGAACAGGGTCGAGTGCAGGCCGAGCAGGAACAGGCTGGCGAACAGCAGTTCCAGGCTGCGCAGGGCGAAGCCGGCGCCGGCGACCAGCACGATGGCGATCTCCAGCAGCTTGACCAGCCGCGCCAGGCGGGCCTTGTCGTACTTGTCGGCCAGTTGCCCGGCGGTGGCGGAGAACAGGAAGAACGGCAGGATGAAGATGCCCGCCGCCAGGTTGGCCAGCAGGCCGACGCCGAGGCTGGTCCACTGCGCGGCCTGGAAGGTCAGCAGCACCACCAGCGCGTTCTTGAACAGGTTGTCGTTGAACGCGCCGAGGAACTGGGTGGCGAAGAACGGGCCGAAGCGGCGGGTCTTGAGCAGGGCGAATTGCGAACTCATGTCGGGTTGTCCTGGGTGGTTTCCGCCGCCTCGCTGGCGGTGGCTTCGGCGAGGCGCTTGAGGCTGAGGTAGTCGGTCTTGCCCGAGCCGAGCAGCGGCAGGGCGTCGACCGGGCGGATCACCCGCGGCACGGCCAGCTCCGGGGCGCCGAGGCGGCGCGCGGCGGCCAGCAGCTGCTCGCGAGCGAGGTCGGTGGCCGTGGTGAACAGCACCAGCGCCTCGCCCTTGCTGGCGTCGCTGCGCGTCGAGGCGGCATGCACGGCGCCGGGCGCGGCGCTGGCGGCGATCTGCTCGACCACCTCCAGCGAGACCATCTCGCCGGCGATCTTGGCGAAGCGCTTGAGGCGGCCGCGGATGTGCAGGAAACCGTCGGCGTCGACCTCGACGATGTCGCCGGTGGCGTACCAGCCGGGGCGGCTGGCCGGCGGCGGCTGGATCACGCCGGGCTGGTCGAACAGCAGGTAGCCCTTCATCAGGTTCGGCCCCTGCACCTGCAGGGCGCCGCCGTCAGCGATGCCGGGCACCGGCTCCAGCTCGTACTGCATGCCGGGCAGCAACTGGCCGACGCTGCCGCGCCGGCAGGCCATCGGCACGTTCACCGCCACCACCGGCGCGCACTCGGTGACGCCGTAGCCTTCGAGGATGCGGATGCCGAACTTGTCGATCCAGGTCTGCCGCACTTCCTCGTTGAGGCGCTCGGCGCCGGCGACCACATAGCGCAGGCGGCCGAAGTCGTAGGGGTGGGCGAACTTGGCGTAGTTGCCGAGGAAGGTCGAGGTGCCGAACAGCACGCTGCAGTCGCGGTCGTAGACCAGCTCGGGGACGATGCGGTAGTGCAGCGGGCTGGGGTAGAGGAACACCTTGCAGCCGGACACCAGCGGCAGCAGCACGCCGCAGGTCAGGCCGAAGGAGTGGAACAGCGGCAGCGCCATCATGAACTTGTCGAGCGGGGTGAAGTCGGCCACCGCGCGCACTTGGGCGACGTTGGCCAGCAGCGAGCTGTGCGAGTGCACCACGCCCTTGGGCTTGCCCTCGGAGCCGGAGGTGAACAGCACCAGCGCGGCGTCGTCCGCCTGCTGGGGCACGGCGGCCTTGTGCGGCACGAGCAGGTGGGCGAGCAGCCACAGGCGGTCGGCGAGGCCGAGCTGCGCCTTGAGGTCTTCCAGATAGAGCACACGGATGCCTGGCAGCTGCTCGAGCAGGCCGCCGAGGTGGGCCTTGTCGATGAAGCTGCGCGAGGCAACGATGGTCTTGATGTCGGCGGCGGTGCAGGCGGCGCGCAGGCCCTCGGCGCCGGCGGTGTAGTTGAGCATCGCCGGCACCCGCCCGTTCAGCGACAGGCCGAGCACCAGGCCGAGGGTCGGCGCGGCGTTGGGGGTGAGCACGCCGACGATCTCGCCAGGCGCCGTGTGCCGCGACAGCAGGCGGCCGAGGGCCAGCGCCATCTTCAGCAGCGAGCCGTAGGACTCCTCGACCATGCGGATGTCCTCGACCAGCTTGTACTGGTTGCCGAAGGTGGCGCGGGCGTCGAGGAAGGCCTCGAACAGGGTGCGCTGCGGCCGGGTGGCGACCAGCATGTCGAGCAGGATGTCGCGCAGCAGCTCGCCGGCGCGGCGGCGGCGCAGCTTGGCCGAGGGCAGCGCGGGCATGGCGATGTGCCGGCGCGGCCGGACATGGATGTCGACCCGCGGCAGCAGCTGGCGCGGATAGATCCCGGCCAGGCGGCCGAAATAGCTGCGCGCGGCGCCGTCGATGCGCACCGGCACGATGGTCGCGCCGGTCTTGGCGGCGACGAAGGCGGCGCCGTCGTAGATCTTCATCAGCGAGCCGGTGCGGGTGATCCGCCCTTCCGGGAAGATCACCACCGGCCGGCCGCTTTCCACCAGCTTGACGATCTGCTTGAGCGCCAGCGGGCTGCTCGAGTCGACCGCCAGGTGCGGCACGAAGCGCAGCAGGCAACGGAACAGCGGGCGGTTGGCGATCTGCGTGTGCACCACGAACATCGCGTCTACCGGCAGGAACACGCCGAGCAGCAGGCCGTCGAGGAACGACTCGTGGTTGGCGACGATCAGCGTGCGCGGGTTGTACAGGGACTCGGGATCGCCGTGGACGCGGACGCGGAACAGTGCGGTCAGCAGCCTGCGCAGGAAGGTTTTCAGCATGATCGTTCCCTGATTCAGTGAAAGTGGGTGCCGGTTGGCGATGGTGCCATCGGCGCGGTGTCGGCGGCCAGCGCGGCGGTGCGGCGGCGCACCAGCCAGGCGACCACCACGGCGGTGGCGGCGACCGACAGCAAGTGCTTGAGGCTGTGCCCGCTCAGCGGCAGCAGGGCGGCGAGCGGGTGGTCGAGCAGTTCGGCGACCTTGGCCAGCGCGTACAGGCCCAGCGCGGCGCCGAAGGCCAGGCGCTCGCCACGCGGGCGGCGGTACAGCCATTGCCACAGCGGGATCAGCAGCATCGTCAGCACCTGCAGCAGCAGGTAGGGGCGCAGGTCGCCGCCGCCCTGCAGCGCGCCGCCATACCACCAGAGCACGCCGAAGATGGCGGCCAGGCCCAGCCCGGCGGCGAACCCGGCGCTGCGGCGCTGGCGGCAGTCGCCCCACACCCCGGCGAGCAGGCCGGCGGAGGCGAGGGCGATGGGCAGGCGGTCCCAGAGCAGGCGATGGTCGTCGGGCGCGAGGTGGTACCAGCTCGAACCCGCGGCGGTCAGCAGCAGGCCGACCAGGAACAGCGCATAGCCGGGCCAGCCGGCCGCCAGCTCGGCCGTGCGGCGTGCCGGCGTCAGGCGCCACAGGCCCCACAGGGCCACCCCGGCGAAGCCGAGGTTGGACAGCACGTCGGCGCAGTGGGGGATGCCCAGCAGGGTCAGCTGGTCGGCGAAGGCGTGGTAGTTCTCCAGCTGGGCGATGGGGCCGTGGAGCAGGGTGGCGATGCCCAGCAGCAGGCTGAGCAGCAGCGGTAGGTGGTGCAGGCGGTGACGAGAGCAGCGTTCCATGGCGGTCTCCACGAGGTAGGTGGCCTCAGGATGGCGGCAGTTGGTATATCGCGAAACTCTGGCGGAAAAAGGTGCGTAGACTGACCGGCAAAGTATCGGAATCTGCGACTTTCCCATGAGCGAACTCGACCAGCTGCTGACCACCCTCAAGCGCCAGCTCAAGGCCCGCGGCATGACCTACCGTGACCTGGCCGCCGCCCTCGACCTCTCCGAAGCCAGCGTCAAGCGCCTGTTCGCCAGCGGCAGCTTCAGCCTCGAGCGGCTGCTGCAGGTCAGCCACCTGCTCGGCTTCACCCTCGCCGAGCTGACCCAGGAGGCGGCGCTCGGCGAAAGCCGCCTGCACACCCTCAGCGAAGACCAGGAGCAGGAGCTGATCGGCGACGAGAAGCTGTTGCTGGTGGCGGTGTGCGTGCTCAACCAGTGGCCCCTGGCGGACATCCTCAGCGTATACCGGCTCAGCGAGGCCGAGTGCATCCAGCGCCTGGCGCGCCTCGACCGTTTGCGCCTGATCCAGCTGCTGCCGGGCAACCGCGTGCGCCTCAACGTGGCGCGCGACTTCGACTGGCTGCCCGCCGGACCGATCCGCGCGTTCTTCCGCCGCCGCGGCCTGGGCGACTTCCTCGCCAGCGACTTTGCCGGCAGCGACGAGCTGCTGGCGTTCGCCCACGGCATGCTCACCGAGTCGGCGCAGGCGCGCCTGCAGGCGGAGATCCGCAAGTTGCGGCAGAAGTTCGCTGAACTGCACGAGGAGAGCCTCGCCGCCCCGCTGGGCAAACGCCACGGCTGCGGGCTGCTGCTGGCGCTGCGCGAGTGGGAGCTGGGCGCGTTCACCGCCCTGCGGCGGAGCGAGAAGTAGGCTGCGCCATGCGCACCTGGGGCTGCACGACGGTGCGCGCGGCGCACCCTACGGGCGAGCGGATGCTGCGCAGGGCGTGCCGGAAAAGCTCCCCCAGCGGAAAGTAGGCTGCGCCATGCGCACCTGGGGCTGCACGATGGTGCGCGCGGCGCACCCTGCGGGTGAGCGGATGCTGTGCAGCGAGGGCGCGAAAAAAACTCCCCCAGGTGCGGGGGAGTGGCTTATTGGCCTAGCTGGACAGCAAGGGAACGGGGAACTCAGACCGGACCGCGGTGCTCGCGGCGCGCGGTGCTGACGAAGGTGAGGCATTCGCTGAAGCCGAGGCTGTCGAGCTTCGGTTTGAAGGTGGCTAGGGCGTCGGCCATGGTGACGACCTTGTCTTCGGCGCTCTGGCCCTTGAAGTCGTCCTTTTCCAGGCGCAGGTCGCCCATCAGGGTGTTCCAGGCCGCGCCGCCGTCGGCGTGCGGCAGCAGGATGATGCCGACGCCATCGAGGTCGGTGCTCAGCGCCTTGCTCAGGTTTTCCACATAGAACAGCACGTGCACGTCGACGGCCAGGTCGTGGCGATAGCGCTCGATGAACAGCGGCACCTGGGCCAGCTCGGTGATGATGCCGCTGACCATGGTCAGCTTGTTGCCCTTGACCAGCAGCGCGGCCTGTTTGACCACCGCGGTCGGCGGCAGGCGGCGGCCGGCATCGTCGGCAATCTCGCCTTCCTCCAGGACCAGGTCGCCGCGGAAGGCGTAGGTGTCAGCCTGGCTGGTGGCGCCTTTGACGCTGAGGTTGCACAGCAGGTTCTGCGCTTCGTAGGTTTGCAGCAGCATGGTGGGTTCTCTCTGTGTCGGGGGAAGAAAGGGGAATCAGGCCACCCGCTCGGCGGCGGCGGGGCTGGCGAGGGCGAACAGACTGCTCCAGTCGGCCTCGATCAGTTGCAGGTCCTTGCGCGCGCAGACCTTGCGCTCCTTGTCGCTCGGCTCGGCGATCAGCGCCCAGCCGGCCGGCGTGGCGGCGTCGTGGATCAGGTCGCTCATCACCATGCGTTCGGTGTCGCGGTTGAAGTGCATGCCGAGGAACAGGTAGCGCTGGTTGCGGCGCTTGAGCTTGACCCAGGCCGGGACGGCGAAGCCGCCCATCAGCTCGGTGATGTAGTCGACGAAGTCGGCATCCGAGGCGACGTAGCCGGGCTTGGGCAGCGGCGTGCCGAGCGGCTTGAACAGCACCGGCAGTTCGCCGTCCACCTCGGCCAGTTCGATGCGCCGGTACTGGCCGGCGTCGAACTGGTAGAGATCGAAGCGGTAGGGGGTGGCGGCGATACGCGCCGCGCCGACCACCAGGGTGTGCGCGCGGTCGGCGTAGCAGCGCTGCAGCTGGGTGTCGCGGTTGCAGTCGATCACGTAGGGCAGGCGCTGGTCGGCCAGCCACTGGTGCACGGGCGAGGGCGTCCAGTTGTCGCCGCCGTAGGTCTCGGTCAGGAAGCGCTCGATGAAGCTGCGCCCCTTCTTGTTCTCCAGGTGCATGGCCGCGCGCGGGAACTCGTACATCAGCCGTGGCGCCATCGGCTGGCCGCCGGTCATGGCGAGGATCAGGCTGTCGCTGTCGGCCGGCATGGCCTTGCCGCTCAGGCGATCGACCACCCCGCGCAGCACGCCGGGCCCCAGGTAGGGAACGATATCGCCCGCGCCGAGCTGCGCGAGGATTGCCTTCATCATCAAGCTGCTGTTCACCGGGGCTCTCCTGCAGGGATATAGGGGCGCAATAAGCGCGCAATAACGCTGCAGTCCTTCGCAATATGTGCGCCACTTTCCGGCGATCAAGACAAGTTGTTGATATGCGAAGGGTTTATTCCTTGTTCGGCAATTAAGTCAGCCAGCCAATGGCAACAAGTCCGGACTTTTCACGACAAATTGTCATCTATGCCACAAATGCAAAGTAGCTCGCCAAGTGTCGCCGGATAATTGCCGGAGTTTGTTGGGTTGTCGCCATTGCCACACGCTGAGGCGGGTCTTTGTTGCGTATCGGACGCCCGCTATTGGCCCTGGATTGAAAAATAAGTCCTTGTAAATCAGTGGTTTGGAGTTGTCAGGCAACGCTGGCACAAACGCTGCACTAGTCAAACTGCGCAGGCTTGTTCGTGCCTAAAGCCCACTTCAATAGTGGAAACGAAACCTGAGGAACTCAATTATGGCAATGCGTCAATGCGCTATCTACGGTAAGGGTGGGATTGGCAAATCCACTACTACCCAGAACCTCGTGGCAGCCCTGGCCGAGATGGGCAAGAAGGTGATGATCGTCGGTTGCGATCCGAAAGCCGACTCCACTCGCCTGATCCTGCACTCCAAGGCCCAGAACACCATCATGGAAATGGCCGCCGAGGCCGGCACCGTGGAAGACCTCGAGCTGGAAGACGTGCTCAAGGTCGGCTACGGCGGCGTCAAGTGCGTCGAGTCGGGTGGCCCGGAGCCAGGTGTTGGCTGCGCCGGCCGTGGCGTGATCACCGCGATCAACTTCCTCGAAGAGGAAGGCGCCTATGACGACGAGCTGGACTTCGTGTTCTACGACGTACTCGGCGACGTGGTGTGCGGCGGCTTTGCCATGCCCATCCGCGAGAACAAGGCCCAGGAAATCTACATCGTCTGCTCCGGCGAGATGATGGCGATGTACGCCGCCAACAACATCTCCAAGGGCATCGTGAAGTACGCCAACTCGGGCAGCGTGCGCCTGGCCGGGCTGATCTGCAACAGCCGCCAGACCGACCGCGAGGACGAGCTGATCATGGCCCTGGCGGACAAGATGGGCACCCAGATGATCCATTTCGTGCCGCGCGACAACGTGGTGCAGCGCGCCGAAATCCGCCGCATGACCGTGATCGAGTACGACCCGGCCGCCAAGCAGGCCGACGAGTACCGCGCCCTGGCCAAGAAGATCTACGAGAACAAGAACCTGGTCATCCCGACCCCGATCACCATGGACGAACTCGAGGCGCTGCTGATGGAGTTCGGCGTCATGGATGTCGAGGACGAGAGCATCGTCGGCAAGACCGCCGCCGACGAGGTCAGTGCCTGATCGCACCGTTGCAGCACGACGGGGCAGGGCAGATGGGCCCTGCCGGATAGTCGCACTGCGCGGCGCGCAGTGCGACTGGTCCGTTACCCGCATATGAACGCAAGGCAAGAGGAGTCATACCCCATGTCCGGTATGTCACGCGAAGAGGTCGAAAGCCTCATCCAGGAAGTCCTGGAAGTCTATCCCGAGAAGGCCCGCAAGGACCGCGCGAAGCACCTGTCGCCGAATGATCCGACCCTGGAACAATCGAAGAAGTGCATCACCTCGAACAAGAAGTCGCTGCCGGGTCTGATGACCATCCGCGGCTGCGCCTACGCCGGCTCCAAGGGTGTGGTCTGGGGTCCGATCAAGGACATGATCCACATCTCCCACGGCCCGGTCGGCTGCGGGCAGTATTCGCGTGCGGGCCGTCGTAACTACTACATCGGCACCACCGGCGTGAACGCCTTCGTCACCATGAACTTCACCTCGGACTTCCAGGAGAAGGACATCGTCTTCGGCGGCGACAAGAAGCTGGGCAAGCTGATCGACGAAGTGGAAACCCTGTTCCCGCTGAACAAGGGCATCTCCGTGCAGTCCGAGTGCCCGATCGGTCTGATCGGCGACGACATCGAGGCGGTGTCGAAGAAGAAGGCCGCCGAGCACGCCACCACCGTGGTCCCGGTGCGTTGCGAAGGCTTCCGCGGCGTGTCGCAGTCCCTCGGCCACCACATCGCCAACGACGCCGTGCGCGACTGGGTGCTGGACAAGCGCGACAACGACAACTCCTTCCAGACCACCCCCTACGACGTGGCCATCATCGGTGACTACAACATCGGTGGCGATGCCTGGTCCTCGCGCATCCTGCTCGAAGAAATGGGCCTGCGCGTGGTCGCCCAGTGGTCCGGCGACGGCTCCATCGCCGAGATCGAGCTGACCCCCAAGGTCAAGCTGAACCTGGTGCACTGCTACCGCTCGATGAACTACATCTCCCGGCACATGGAAGAGAAGTACGGCATTCCATGGATGGAGTACAACTTCTTCGGCCCGACCAAGACCATCGAATCGCTGCGCGCCATCGCCGCCCAGTTCGACGAGACGATCCAGGCCAAGTGCGAGGCAGTGGTCGCCAAGTACCAGGCGGAGTGGGAAGCGGTGGTCGCCAAGTACCGCCCGCGCCTGGAAGGCAAGCGCGTCATGCTCTACATCGGCGGCCTGCGTCCGCGCCACGTGATCGGCGCCTACGAGGACCTGGGCATGGAAGTGGTCGGCACCGGCTACGAGTTCGGCCACAACGACGACTACGACCGCACCATGAAGGAAATGGGTAGCGCCACCCTGCTGTACGACGATGTCACCGGCTACGAGTTCGAAGAGTTCGTCAAGCGCGTCAAGCCCGACCTGATCGGCTCCGGCATCAAGGAAAAGTTCATCTTCCAGAAGATGGGCATTCCGTTCCGCCAGATGCACTCCTGGGATTATTCCGGCCCGTATCACGGCTTCGACGGCTTCGCCATCTTCGCCCGTGACATGGACATGACCCTGAACAATCCGTGCTGGAACAAGCTGCAGGCGCCCTGGCAGAAGGCTGAACAAGCCACGCTGAAAGTCGCCGCCAGCGCCTGATCGCCCGCAACCGTACGCCACGTCCGCTGCGGGCTGTCCGCCGAGTCAGGTCAGGCCCGCAGCCGACATCCGCTACCGCCGTTCACAGATGAGTGAGGCGTAGGAGAGAGTCATGAGCCAGCAAGTCGATAACATCAAACCCAGCTATCCGCTGTTCCGCGACGAAGAATACAAGCAGATGCTTGACCGCAAGCGCGATGGCTTCGAGGAGAAGCATCCGCAGGACAAGATCGACGAAGTCTTCCAGTGGACCACCACCCAAGAATACCAGGAGCTGAACTTTGCCCGCGAAGCGCTGACCGTCAACCCGGCCAAGGCGTGCCAGCCGCTGGGCGCGGTGCTCTGTTCGCTGGGCTTCGAGAAGACCATGCCCTACGTGCACGGTTCGCAGGGCTGCGTCGCCTACTTCCGCACCTACTTCAACCGCCATTTCCGCGAGCCGGTGTCCTGCGTGTCCGACTCGATGACCGAAGACGCGGCGGTGTTCGGCGGCCAGCAGAACATGAAGGACGGTCTGCAGAACTGCAAGGCGACCTACAAGCCGGACATGATCGCCGTGTCCACCACCTGCATGGCCGAGGTCATCGGCGACGACCTCAACGCCTTCATCAACAACTCGAAGAAGGAAGGCTTCCTCGAGCAGGACTACCCGGTGCCGTACGCCCACACCCCGAGCTTCGTCGGCAGCCATATCACCGGCTGGGACAACATGTTCGAGGGCATCGCCCGCTACTTCACCCTCAACCACATGGACGACAAGGTGGTGGGCAGCAACCACAAGGTCAACGTGGTGCCGGGTTTCGAGACCTACCTGGGCAACTTCCGCGTCATCAAGCGCATGCTCAAGGAAATGGACGTCGGCTACAGCTTCCTCTCCGATCCGGAAGAGGTGCTGGATACCCCGGCCGACGGCCAGTTCCGCATGTACGCCGGCGGCACCAGCCAGGCCGAGATCAAGGATGCGCCGAACGCCACCACCACCCTGCTGCTGCAGCCGTGGCAGCTGGAAAAGACCAAGAAACTGGTCGAAGGCACCTGGAAGCACGAAGTACCCAAGCTGAACATCCCGATGGGCCTGGACTGGACCGACGAATTCCTGATGAAGGTCAGCGAAGTCACCGGCCAGCCGATCCCGGCCAGCCTGGCCAAGGAGCGCGGTCGTCTGGTCGACATGATCACCGACTCGCACACCTGGCTGCACGGCAAGAAGTTTGCCATCTGGGGCGACCCGGACTTCGTCATGGGCCTGGCCAAGTTCCTGCTGGAGCTGGGTTGCGAGCCGACCCACATCCTCTGCAACAACGGCAACAAGCGCTGGAAGAAGGCCATGGATGCGATCCTCGAAGCCTCGCCGTACGGCAAGGACTGCACCGTGTACGTCGGCAAGGACCTCTGGCACCTGCGCTCGCTGGTGTTCACCAACAAGCCGGACTTCATGATCGGCAACAGCTACGGCAAGTTCATCCAGCGCGACACCCTGCACAAGGGCAAGGAGTTCGAGGTACCGCTGATCCGCCTCGGCTTCCCGATCTTCGACCGTCACCACCTGCATCGCCAGACCACCCTGGGCTACGAGGGTGCCATGCAGATGCTCACCACCATCGTCAACGCGGTGCTGGAGCGTCTGGACGAGGAAACCCGCCTCATGCAGACCACCGACTACAACTACGACCTGGTGCGCTGAGTCGCGGTCAGTGGTCCCCGCCGGGGCGGCGTCAGCCGCTCCGGCACCTCCCCGGAGGCTGTCGGCAGGCGGCGGGCGCAGCGCGTCCGCCGACCTGCGGCAGCCGCCAACCCCGTTATGGAGAAAGCCCATGCCCAGCGTCATGCTTCGCCGCAATCCGCAAGGTCAGCTGACCTTCTACATCGCCAAGAAAGACCAGGAAGAAATCGTGGTCTCGCTGGAGCATGACAGTGCCGACTGCTGGGGTGGCGAAGTCACTCTCGGCGACGGCTCCAGTTACTACATCGAGCCGATCCCGCAGCCCAAGCTGCCGATTACCCTGCGCGCCAAGCGGGCCGGCGAGGCCTGAAGCCATGGCCGCGCCATCGGCGGGACGCGTGCAGCTGCCAGCCCACCTGGCCCTGCGCATCGCCCTGGCGGCGCGCACGCTCAAGGGGGTGAGTACCGCCCACCTGCTGCGTGCGCTGATTGCCGCCGTCGGCGAACCGATCAACGAAGCGCGCCTGAGCAAGCTGCGCGCCTCGCGCCTGCTCGCCCGCCTCGGCGACACCGCCGGCGCCGACACGCCACTGCCGGTGCTGTCCGACCGCCAGCTGCACAGCGCCCTCGGCCTGCTCAAGGGCCGCGGCGTGAGCATGCCGCAGGAGCCGCTGCCGGTGCCCGAGGCCTACCGCGACGGCGAGTTCGAGGACTCGGTGCGCATCGCCTGCGCCTCCGACAGTGGCGAGCGCATGGACGGCAGCTTCGGCAGCTGCGCGCGCTTCCTGATCTACCAGATCTCGCCACGGGCCAGTCGCCTGGTCGACATCCGCGTCCCGGCGCCTGTCGCCGAGGACGAGGACCGTAACGCCCAGCGCGCCGCGCTGCTGCACGACTGCCAGCTGCTCTACACCCTGAGCATCGGCGGCCCGGCGGCGGCCAAGGTGGTGCGCGCCGGCGTACACCCGATCAAGCACGCCAGCGCGCTGCCGGCGCGCGAGATCGTCGAGGAACTGCAGCACGTGCTGGCCAGTGCGCCGCCGCCCTGGCTGGCCAAGGCCATGGGCGCCGAGCCCGACGAGCGCGTGCGGTTCACCTGCAACAGCCCCGGATGAGGACACCGCCATGCTCAGCCAAGACCTGCTCGACGCCGTCATTCGCCAGACCGAACAGAGCGTCATCGACGACGCCCTGCTCGCCCGCCTGCGCAGCGCCCATCCCGGCGCCCATTTCACCGCGTGCATGGATGACGACATCGCGGCCAATGCCAAGCCGGTCGCCACGCGCCCCGGCTTCAACCTCTACCTGGTCAACTCCAGCGACCACTGCCTGGCGCTGACCAACGATCTCGACGCCGCTTCCGGCATCGTCCTGGCGGAAATCATCCCCGACTGAGGTGTGGCATGTTCGACGACCAGGGCCAGGACATCACTCCCATCGGCGACTGCCGCGCCTGCAGCTTCCGCCGCAGCCTGCTGCTGGCCGGCCGCTGCACCCCGGGCGATGCCTGTGTGGCGGTACCGAGCGGCCGGCAGATCGACCGCTTCTTCCGCAACAACCCGCAGGTAGCCGAGCAGTACCTCGGCGACGAGTTCTGGGAACGGCGCGCCATCGCCGTGCGCTACGCTCCGGTCGAGGCGCTCACCCCGCTGATCCGCGACAGCGACGAAGCGGTGCGCCGCGCGGTGGCCTACCGCTTGCCGCGCGAACAGCTCGCCGCCCTGCTGCAGGACGAGGACCGCGAGGTGCGCATCACCGTCGCCGACCGCCTGCCAGTGGAGCAACTGGAACAGCTGGCCGCCGACCCCGACTACCTGGTGCGCGCCTACGTGGTCCAGCGCATCCCGCCGGGCCGACTGTTCCGCTTCATCCGCGACGAGGACCGCCAGGTGCGCAAGCTGGTCGCCCAGCGCCTGCCGGAGATGAGCCTGGGCCTGATGGCCCACGATCCGGAACCGGAAGTGCGCCGCATCGTCGCCTCGCGTCTCAGCGGCGATGACGTGGTGGAAATGCTCCGCGACCCCGACTGGACCGTGCGCCTGGCGGCGGTGGAGAACGCGCCGCTGGAGGCGTTGCAGGCGCTGGACGAGCAGGATCCGGAGGTGCGGCGGGCGATCGAGGAGCGGTTGGGGTAGGGCGGTCGGCAGATAAAATCGGCTTTTCGCTTCAGGAACCGGGAAGGCGACGGCTGTCCCGGTTTTCTTTTTTGGGCGCGCGCGATACCCTCGCTACTTGTTGGATGCCCCGCAAGCAAAGGATTTGCAGTCATGGCGCATAAGCTGCCCTCACCCCCAGAAACCTCCCCAAGGCCGTATTCCAGAGCGGCTCCCTTCTCCTACTTGGAGATGTTGTCCACAACCCCCCCGTCAGGGTGTTATGCACAAATTGGTGCCTATTTATAGTTCTGAGTAACAAAGGAGTCTGGTCATGGGGAATCAATTATTGTTTTCGATATTTGCTGCCTTTGCAGTGTTTAACTTGTTCTTCGCTGTTGAGGGTAATGCAGATTCGCGAGGATTGGATCAAGAATGCATTCGAGAGATACAGGCATCTTCGAAAATTTGTGAGTATGTATTTAAGGATAAGTCTCCTCTAGATAAAATGTCACCAGAATGCAGGGAGTCAAAAAAATATCATGACCCCAATACTCTTTGCGGAAAGGAGAGGCAAGCTGCGGGGCAGGCAGTGATGTCAAAGCTCGAGGAGTGTCGTAATGAGCACATTAGCTCAAGATGTAGGGAACATGTTGATTCAGAGAATAAAAGGCTGCAGGAAGAATCAATGCGATGTACAAGTGAAATGAAAAGAGTTCTCTCGGTTTGTGGGGGGATCACAAATACGGAGTGTTACAAAAAGCATCATGCAGAATTTAAAGCTGAATGTGGCGGCCAATGAGTAACTCTATGTAGCTGGGTTTTGCCCAGCCATTGGATGCACCGGACTGCCAGGGTCGCACTTCCGTGGCAACTTATGAGAAGCTCCCACGCGGAGCGTGGGAACGATCAAAATCTCGTGGCAACTGTGTTCGTCGGTCTCGAGCAGGGTGGTACGCGCCTTCGCCTTCGTCGCTGATGGGCTGAGAATGTGTTGAAACGCTGCCTTCACCAAGCCTTCATCCTCCTGGCCGCATGTGCGTTTGCCTCCGCCGCACATGCGAGTTACGGCCAGATGCGATTGGACGGGATTGGATTCCTTCTGGCCTTCGCGCTGACCGTCGCCTATGGCCTGATCGTCGACCTAGCTCTGTTTGCCAGGATCTTTCGCTACCGGGCGGCCCTCGTCAGCGGGCTGATTGTCGCCCTGGTGGTGATCGTTCTCCTCGTCGGCCTGGCCGCTTCTCCCAGCGAGCGAGCAGGCTTCTTCAAAGGGGCCCCGGGTGGGGAGTCGCTGGTCGTGCTCTTGATGACCTGCGCGGTATTTTTGCCTTTCATCGTCATCGCACCACTCGCGCAGTACCGGGCCATGCGCCAGGGCCGGCGCTGGCCGGGCTGGGTCACGGCAGGGATGGCCTTGCAGGTGGCGCTGCTTCCTGGCTTCGTCGTGCTCGCCAACACGGAAGAGCATTTTTGGCAGCAGGAGTACGCAGCAGGGCAGGCCGTGGGGCGTGAAGCCAGGGCCGGCGGCCTTGGCGTGATAGGGGAAAGCGCGGAACAACAACATGAACGTATCTGGGGTACCGGATGGACCTCTCCCTGGCAGCAGGAGCCACCGAGCGGCTACCTGGCCCGGCGTTCCGGATGGATCGCCGGCCTGGAAAAGGGCGTGGGCGATTCCGCACTGATCGCAGCGAACGAACCGCTGAGCGAGGCGGACCGCGCGGTGCTTCGGACACTGATTGAACGGCATTTCGCTGGCTACGCCACTCCGCATATCCAAACCAAGTTGATCTGGGATGCGCTCGAGCCCGGCGACTTTGTCAGGCAGCTCGTCCCTCACGGGTTGAATGAGCGCGGTGTGGTCAGCGAAGAGGTGATCCCGCTGTTGCTGGAAAGGCTTGAAGCCTACGGCGAGGCGCGTTTGTGTCCCGGCGGTCGGATGATGGACGCCGACCGCGCCGTGCTGAGTCAGCTGGTCCTGGCCAAGGTGCGCGACTATGACGAGGCGAAGCAGCGGGAGCTCAAGGCCGAGCTTGAGGCGAAGACGCGCGAGCGTGAGATGTCTGAAGCTCCCGCTCCGTACAGGCTCATCTGGAAAGCGGCGCAGGCGCTGGGAAATGCTTACGGCGGGCAACCTGTCGGGGTTCCGGATTGGAGCCGTTATCCGCAGCGGGTCGAGCGACTTTGCCGCGGGCCGCAATAGCCGGCGAAGGCGCCGTCTGTGCCGGAAGCTGACAACGATGAAAGGGGACAGGTATTTTCGCGCCTCCCGGCAAGACGCTGTCGCGACGTGGGCGATGGTCGGGGCAGGGCCAACGGTTGCTTTGGCTCGCTGCTGTTGAAAGGCCCCCGGTGTGTTGAATCCCGTCTAGGCTCTTCCATGCTTGCTGTTCATCAAGCTCGAGGAGGAGTTTTTCATGTCATTGCGCATCAACGACCTCGTTCCCGACTTCACGGCCGATACCGACCAGGGTCCCATCACCTTTCACGACTGGATCGGTTCCGACTGGGCCATCCTCTTTTCCCACCCGAAGGACTTCACTCCGGTGTGCACCACCGAGTTCGGTGCCGTTGCGCAACTGGCCGATGAGTGGGCCAAGCGTGGCACCAAGGTGATTGGTGTGTCGGTGGATGGTGTGGAAGCGCACAAGAAGTGGAAGGGCGATATCGAAGGCTTCTGCGGCACCAAGGCGGCCTTCCCGATCATTGCGGACGAAGGGTTGGCCGTCTCCAAGGCGTTCGACATGCTGCCTGCCGAGGCCTATCTGCCCGATGGCCGTACCGCCGCCGAAACAGCCACCGTACGCTCCGTGTTCATCATCGGCCCGGACAAAAAGCTCAAGCTGTCCATGACCTATCCGATGTCCGTGGGGCGCAACTTTGCCGAAGTGCTGCGTGCCCTGGACGCCCTGCAGCTGACCTTCAACGTGCCATTGGCCACCCCCGCCAACTGGACAGTGGGCCAGGACGTCATCGTCGCACTGTCGCTCAACGACGAGCAGGCCCGCGAGAAGTACGGCAGCATCGATATCAAGCTGCCCTACCTGCGCACAACCCACGCGCCGCAGTGAGGCAGCAGAAAAACGCCTGGGCTAGTGATCGCTCCCACGCTCTGCGTGGGAGTTTCTCACCGGATGCAGAGCGTCACAGGCTGCGTTCCCACGCGGAGCGTGGGAACGATCAACTTGCGAAGATGGAGACACTGGCCCAGCTGAATCATCTCCACGCCGTCCCCGCCACCAGGTTGTCGCAAACCCGACACCCCGGCGCCTTTGCGACAACGCTGTTTTCAATAAATATCTTTTAAATCAATAACTTGTTACTTGGTCCAGCCCTTGCAACACCCCTCGCGAATGCCGCAACGACGCATCCAGAGGGGTAAGCGATGAAAGCCAAGGACATTGCCGAGCTGCTCGACGAGCCCGCCTGCGAGCACAACCACAAGGAGAAGTCCGGCTGCGCCAAGCCCAAGCCGGGCGCCACCGACGGTGGCTGTGCCTTCGACGGTGCGCAGATCGCCCTGCTGCCGATCGCCGACGTGGCGCACATCGTCCACGGGCCGATCGCTTGCGCCGGCAGTTCCTGGGACAACCGCGGCACCCGCTCCAGCGGCCCGGATCTCTATCGCATCGGCATGACCACCGACCTCACCGAGCAGGACGTGATCATGGGCCGCGCCGAGAAGCGCCTGTTCCATGCCATCCGCCAGGCGGTGGAGAGCTACGCGCCGCCGGCGGTGTTCGTCTACAACACCTGCGTGCCGGCGCTGATCGGCGACGACATCGAGGCCATCTGCAAGGCCGCCAGCGAGCACTTCAAGACGCCGGTGGTGCCGGTGGATTCGGCCGGCTTCTACGGCACCAAGAACCTCGGCAACCGCATCGCCGGCGAGGCGATGGTCAAGTACGTGATCGGCACTCGCCAGCCCGACCCGCTGCCGCCGCACAGCGAGCGCGCTGGCATCCGCGTGCACGACGTCAACCTGGTCGGCGAGTACAACATCGCCGGCGAGTTCTGGCACGTGCTGCCGCTGCTCGACGAGCTGGGCATCCGCGTGCTGTGCACGCTGTCCGGCGACGCGCGTTTCCGCGAGGTGCAGACCATGCACGCCGCCGAGGTGAACATGATGGTCTGCTCCAAGGCCATGCTCAACGTCGCCCGCAAGCTGCAGGAGCGCTACGGCACGCCGTGGTTCGAGGGCAGTTTCTACGGCATCACCGACACCTCGCAGGCGCTGCGCGACTTCGCCCGGCTGATCGGCGACCCCGACCTGAGCGTGCGCACCGAGGCGCTGATCGCGCGTGAGGAGAAGCGCATCCGCGCCGCGCTGGAGCCCTGGCGCGCGCGGCTGGCCGGCAAGCGCGTGCTGCTCTACACCGGCGGGGTGAAGTCCTGGTCGGTGATCTCCGCGCTGCAGGACCTGGGCATGCAGGTGGTCGCCACCGGCACCAAGAAGTCCACAGAGGAAGACAAGGCGCGCATCCGCGAGCTGATGGGCGACGACGTGAAGATGCTCGACGAGGGCAACCCGCGCGCGTTGCTGAAGACCGTCGAGGAGTACCGCGCCGACATCCTGATCGCCGGCGGCCGCAACATGTACACCGCACTCAAGGGGCGCATCCCGTTCCTCGACATCAACCAGGAGCGCGAATTCGGCTACGCCGGCTACGACGGCATGCTCGAACTGGTGCGCCAGTTGTGCCTGACCATCGAGAGCCCGGTGTGGGAGGCGGTGCGCCGCCCGGCGCCCTGGGCTGGCGGTTGCGCCGCCGTGCCGGCGCACGTCGCCACTGCCTGAGGAGACCGTCATGGCCGAGATCATCAACCGCAACAAAGCCCTGGCGGTCAGTCCGCTGAAGGCCAGCCAGACCATGGGCGGTGCCCTGGCCATCCTCGGCCTGGCGCGCAGCATGCCGCTGCTGCACGGCTCGGCCGGCTGCACCGCGTTCGCCAAGGTGTTCTTCGTCCGCCACTTCCGCGAGCCGGTGCCGCTGCAGACCACGGCGATGGACCAGATCAGCTCGGTGATGGGTGCCGACGACAACGTGGTCGAGGCGCTGCGGGTGATCTGCGAGAAGCAGAATCCGGCGGTGATCGGCCTGCTGACCACCGCGCTGGCCGAGACCCAGGGCTGCGATCTGCACAGCGCGCTGCACGAGTTTCGCCGCGAGTATCCCGAGTTCAAGGAGGTCGCGGTGGTGGCGGTGAATACCCCGGACTTCGCCGGCAGCTTCGAGAGCGGCTTCGCCGCCACGGTGAAGGCCATCGTCGAGACCCTGGTGCCGGAGCGCCGCGACCAGGTCGGTCGGCGGCCGCGGCAGGTCAACGTGCTGTGCTCGGCCAACCTGACCCCCGGCGACCTGGAGTTCATCGCCGAGAGCATCGACAGTTTCGGCCTGCGCCCGCTGCTGATTCCCGACCTCTCCGGCTCGCTGGACGGTCACCTCGACGATGCCGCCTTCAACCCGCTGACCACCGGCGGGTTGGCGCTCGACGAGCTGGCCACGGCCGGGCAGAGCATCGCCACCCTGGTGGTCGGCCAGAGCCTGGACGCCGCCGCCGATGCTTTGGCGGTGCGCACCGGCGTGCCGGAGCGGCGCTTCGGCCTGCTGCTCGGCCTGGAGGCGGTGGACGCCTGGCTGATGGCGCTGGCCGAGATCAGCAGCAACCCGGTGGCCGAGCGCTGGCAGCGGCAGCGCCGCCAGCTGCAGGACGTGATGCTCGACACCCACTTCATGCTCGGCGATGCGCGGGTCGCCATCGCCGTCGACCCCGACCTGCTGCTCGGCTTCGACAGCCTGCTGCGCGGCATGGGCAGCCAGACCGTGGCGGCGGTGGTGCCGGCGCGGGCGCCGGCGCTGGCCGACTCGCCGCTGGCGTGCATCCAGGTCGGCGATCTCGAGGACCTCGAGCACGCGGCCTGCGAACACGGCGCCCAGCTGGTCCTCGGCAACAGTCACGCGCTGCCCGGCGCCCAGCGCCTGGGCGTGCCGCTGCTGCGCATCGGTTTTCCGCAGTACGACCTGCTCGGCGGTTTCCAGCGTTGCTGGAGCGGCTACCGGGCCAGCGGCCAGGCGCTGTTCGACCTCGCCAACCTGCTGGTCGAGCACCACCAGGGCATCGTCCCGTACTACTCGATCTACGCGCAGAAACCCGCAACCGAACGGCAACCACGGAGGCACTGAGCCATGGCCAACCCGACAAGGCAACTGCAGGTCCTCGACGGCGAGGAGGACGGCACCCTGCTCAAGGTGGCCTTCGCCTCGTCCGATCGCGAGACGGTCGACCAGCACTTCGGCTCGTCGCGCTCCTTCGTCATCTACGGGGTCAATCCCGAGCATGCCCAGCTGCTCTCGGTCGCCGAGTTCGGCGAGCTGGAGCAGGACGGCAACGAGGACAAGCTGCTCAGCAAGCTCGCGCTGCTCGACGGCTGCATCGCCGTGTACTGCCGCGCCTGCGGCGCCTCGGCGGTGCGCCAGCTGCTCGCCGCGGGGGTGCAGCCGGTCAAGGTCGCCGAGGCGGCGCGCATCGACGAGCTGCTCGACAGCCTGCAGGCCGAGCTGCGCGACGGACCCTCGACCTGGCTGGCCAAGGCCATCCAGCGCACCCAGGGCGGCGACAGCCGGCGTTTCGATGCCATGGCCGCCGAAGCCTGGGACGAGTAGCACAGAGCATTTTCACGAGGACGCGCACATGTACGAAGTAGATGAGCAAAAGGCGGTGGTGCTGGAGGGCGATCCGGCCCTGCAGCAGCCGATCATCCGGCAGATGGTGGTGCAGCTGCGCGCCATGGACAGCTACGGCACCTACGACACCTGGAGCGACGCCCGCGTGCTCGATCCGCTGGTGCTGACCAAGGAGCGCCGGCGGGCCATTCCGGTGGTCGGCGACCCGGACGAAACCACCCTGTCGCGGGTCAAGGCCTACTACAACGCCCTGGCGCAGCTGATCGAGCGCGAGACCGGCCTGCTCGCCGTGCCGATGATCAACATCAGCCACGAGGGCTTCGGCCGCGCGCTGATCCTGGTCGGCAAGCTGGTGGCTCTGGACAAGACCCTGCGCGACGTCCACCGCTTCGGCTTCGATTCGCTGGATGCGCTGGTGGTCGAGGCACAGAAGCAGCTGGGCAAGGCGTCCGCGCTGATCAGTGCGAACCGTGCGGTCGCCGAGCTCTGAGCGCAGGAGGCAGACATGAGCGAAGAAGCCCTCAAGGCCCTGCAGAAGGAAGTCAGCCAGAAGAAGCGCATTGCCACCGAGTGGGCGTCGCAGATCCACGACCTGGTCGAGGATCGCCTGCTCAGCGACTACGACGCCTTGCCGGAACTGGCGCTGCGCACCCAGCAGGCCTGCCTGGACTGGGTCGCGGCCAAGGCGCGGCTGGATCAGGCCAGCGCCGGTTGACACGCGTTGCCGCCGGTGGAGCCGCTTATCGGTAGCTGCCGCGCAGCTCGGGCGTCCCTCTCGGGCGCCCCGCAGGGCAATCGCATGAATAGCCTCCGTGCGCTGTAGGGGCGAATTCATTCGCCAAAGTACCCCGCTAAGGCGAATGAATCCGCCCCTACGGACCGGGAACTTGGCTTCATGCGATTGCCCTGAGGCGATCCGGCGCCGGCCCACAAGGCCTGCGCCGTCCTATTCGGGGTCTGCCTGGCAGCCCCACGTTGTGCCTTGCCGCTCCGGCGGCAGCGCACCCGCCGCGCCCGGCCCACCAGGCGGCGCGGCAACCGGCCTCGCGGCCGGGCACATAAGCAGGCGTTGAAGTGATCGTCATTCCCGCGCAGGCGGGAATCCAGAGGGCTCGCAGTGCCTGGGCTCCCGCCTGCGCGGGAGCGACGGCCGGTGAGTTTTTCAGCGTTTCTCTAACGACCGGCAGGCTCGCCCTGCCGGCAACCGTTGATCTGCGCCACGCGAGGTGGCGGGCAGGAGATTGAGCATGGCAATGATTACCGGACGTACCCGCGGTGGCGCGGAGTGGACCCCCGAGTTCGTCACCGCGCTGGATGCGCAGCGCTGCATCGGCTGCGGGCGCTGCTACAAGGTCTGCCCGCGCGACGTGTTCACCCTGGTCGAGCGTGTGGAGATGGTCGAGGACGCCGACGATTTCGACGAAGACGACGAGATGATGGTGATGACCGTGCAGAACGCCCTCGACTGCATCGGCTGCAAGGCCTGCGCGGCGGTCTGCCCCAAGCAGTGCCACACCCACGAAGCGGCTGCGGCCTGAGGCGAACCGACATGGCCAGACCCGAATTCCACATCTTCCTCTGCGGCCAGCGGCGTGCGGAGGGGCACCCGCGCGGCAGCTGCGCCGCCAAGGGCAGCGAGGCGCTGTACAACGCCTTCTACCAGGTGCTGATCCAGCACAATCTGAGCAATCGCGTGGCGCTGACCACCACCGGCTGCCTCGGCCCGTGCCAGGCCGGCGCCAACGTGCTGATCTACCCGGGCTCGGTGATGTACAGCTGGGTCGAGCCGGCGGATGCGGCGATCATCGTCGAGCAGCACCTGCTCGGCGGCGCGCCGTATGCCGACAAGCTCACTCCGGCGGAAATCTGGTGACGGCGATGGCGGGGGGAGGGGCTCTGAACCGCTCTCTGGGCCAGCACCTGCAGGACGCGCAACCGCTGTTCGCGGAAATCTGGCAGGCGCTCGCCGCGAGCCTGCAGGCGGCCGGTCTCGAACAGGGCGTGGCGGTGGCGGGTACGCCGCATAGCCGTGCCGAGCTGCGCGAGGACTCCTTTGCGCGCAGCCACAGCCTGTATGCCGAGTGGCGTTCTGCGCGCGGCGCCTATCAGGGCAGCATCCTGATGCACGGCGACGGCCTGGCCTTCGCCGAGTTCGACGTGCTGCTGGCGCACCCGCGCAAGGCGAACTGGGTGATCGAGGCGGCCACCGCCTGGGGGCGCAGTGGGGCGGTGAAGAGCGAACTGCGTCTGCTGCCGGCGCTCGGCGCATGAACGGGCTGTATGACTGGCTGCTCGCCAGTGCGGCCGGAGCCGAGCCGGTCGAGCGCCTGCAACTCGGCCTGAACTGGACGCTGGCCGAAGTGGGCGAGCGCCTCGGCTTCGCCTTCAGTCCGCGCCAGGTGCCGCGCACCCTGAGCTGGGCGGGCACCCTTGCCGGGCGACCCGGCACGGAGCTGCGGCCGTGGCTGCTGTCGTGGGACGGCGGCGAAGCGGCGGTCGGGCTGGCCGTGCTGAATGCCAGCCTCAACGGCACCGGCTCCTGCCTGCGCGATGCCCTGCCGCTGCGCGGCGAGGTGCCCGGCCATCTGCGCGTGTTCGCCCATTTCCGTCCGCAGCTGGACGGGCAGCGGGTGGTGGTGGTCGGCCACTATCCGGGGCTCGAGCGCCTCTGGCACGACATTCCCTACCAGTGCCTGGAGCGCAACCCGCAGGACGGCGACCTGCCGGACAGCGCCGCCGAGTTCCTCCTGCCGCAGGCCGACTGGGTGTTCGTCACCGCCAGCAGCCTGGCCAACAAGACCCTGCCGCGCCTGCTCGAACTGTCCCGCCACGCGAGGGTGGTGCTGATGGGGCCGAGCCTGCCATGGCTGGATGGCTGGCGACAGTTCGGCGTGGACTACCTGGCCGGGGTGCGGGTGCTGGATGCGCCGGCCGCGCGCCAGGTGGTGGCCGAGGGCGGCGGTACCCGGCTGTTCACCGGTCCGGTGGAGTACGCGCTGCTGGCGCTGGGCTGAGCATGCGTTCGGCCTGGCCAGGCAGTGGAGCGCTGCATTTCCTGGTGCAGCGCTCCATTGCCCGCCGGGGACTCAGGCGCGCAGCAGCGCCTTGGCCATCTTCGGCGAAAGCTGCTCTTCGGTGAATTGCGGCTCGTTCGGCGGATAGAGGACGTCCTCGATGAAGCTGAAGCCGTGCTCCTTGCCGAGGGCGATCACTTCGCGGACCTTCTCGCAGGCCTTCAACTTCTCGCCGAGGGTCGGATCGACTTTGGCCTGCTCCGAGAAGGCCTTGATTTCCTTGATGGACATGCTGCTCTCTCTCTGTCGCGGTTGACGGAAGGCAAGTCTCGACCAGCACTTGCCCGCGTCCATCAATGCAACATTGATGCCCCGGTAGATGCCTTTTGAATCAATGACTTGCGTGAGAGTGGCTTGTCGCGTTGGCGACAATCGCACAGCCGCTGCTTGCAGCAATCCGCACAAGCGCTCAGCCGAGCAGCGCCACCGCCTTGATCTGCGCCCACAGCCGCTGCCCCGCGGCGATGCCGAGCTGGTCGGCCGAGCGCCGGGTGATCCGCGCCAGCAGCGGGGTGCCGTCGGCGTCCAGGCGCACCAGCACGTGCGCCGGGGTGTCGGCGGCGGCCAGCGCCTGCACCGTGGCCGGCAGCAGGTTGGTGATGCTGGTGCCCTCGGCGCGCGCCAGCGCCAGGCTGACGTCGCGGGCATGCACGCGAAAGCGCAGGCGCTGGCCGAGCGCCTCCGCACGGCGGGCGACCAGCACCTCGCCGCCGGGAAACACCAGGCGGGTGAGGTGGTAGGCGTCGTCGTGCTCGGCGACCCGTGCTTCGATGACCACCCCGGCGTCCTCGCTGAAGGCGGTGGGCAGGTCGAGGCGCGCCAGGGTTTCCTGCAGGCCGCCCTGGGCGACCACCCGGCCTTGGTCGAGCAGCACCACGTGGTCGGCCAGGCGCGCCACCTCGTCCGGCGCGTGGCTGACGTAGAGGATGGGAATGTCCAGCTCGTCGTGCAGGCGCTCGAGGTAGGGGAGGATCTCGTTCTTGCGCTTGAGGTCGAGCGCCGCCAGCGGCTCGTCCATCAGCAGCAGGCGCGGACTGGTGAGCAGCGCGCGGGCGATGCCGACGCGCTGGCGCTCGCCGCCGGACAGGCGCTCGGGCATGCGCTCGAGCAGCTGGCCGATGCCGAGCAGTTCGAGGACGTGCTCCCACTCCACCCGCCGCGTCGCCGCCGCCACGCGCTGCAGGCCGTACTCCAGGTTGCGCCGCACCGACAGGTGCGGGAACAGGCTGGCCTCCTGGAACACGTAGCCGAGCGCGCGCTGGTGGGTCGGCACGAACACGCCGGCGGCGCTGTCCTGCCACAGCTCGCCGTTGATCTCCAGGCGGCCCTCGGGCGCGCGCTCCAGGCCGGCGATGCAGCGCAGGCAGGTGGTCTTGCCCGAGCCGGAGTGGCCGAACAGCGCGGTGACGCCGCGCCCGGGCAGGTTGAGGTCGACATCCAGGCTGAAGCCGGCATAGGCGAGGCGAAAGCGCGCCTGGATGCCGGCGTCGGCGCGCTCGGCGGGGCTGGCGACCGTGGGTTCGGTGAGCGTGTGCATGGGGATTCCTCTATCCATCGCGTTCAGCCGCGCCAGCCCTGTTTCAGCCGGCTGGTGTAGAGCACCAGCAGCACCACGAAGGAGAACGCCAGCATGCCGCCGGCCAGCCAGTGGGCCTGGGCGTACTCCATGGCCTCGACGTGGTCGTAGATCTGCACCGACACCACGCGGGTCTGCTCCGGGATGTTGCCGCCGATCATCAGCACCACGCCGAACTCGCCGACGGTGTGGGCGAAGCCGAGGATCGCGGCGGTGACGAAGCCGGGTTTGGCCAGCGGCAGCACGACCGTGAAGAAGGTGTCCGCGGGACTGGCGCGCAGGGTCGCCGCCACTTCCAGCGGCCGCTCGCCGATCGCCTCGAAGGCGTTCTGCAGCGGCTGTACGACGAACGGCAGCGAGTAGAACACCGAGGCCACCACCAGGCCGGCGAAGGTGAAGGGCAGGGTGCCCAGCCCCAGGCTCTGGGTCAGCTGGCCGATGAAGCCATTCGGCCCCATCGCCACCAGCAGGTAGAAGCCCAGCACGCTGGGAGGCAGCACCAGCGGCAGGGCGACCACCGCACCGATGGGGCCCTTCCACTTCGAGCGGGTGCGCGCCAGCCACCAGCCGATCGGCGTGCCGATCAGCAGCAGCAGCACGGTGGTCAGCGTGGCCAGCTTGAGGGTCAGCCAGATCGCTGCGAGGTCGACACTGTCGAGCGGGACCATGCCGCGGCTCCTTGTTCAGTCAGAGGTCGTAGCCGTAGGAGCGGATCAGCGCGGTCGCCTTCGGCCCCTTGAGGTAGTCGACCAGCGCCGCCGCGGCCGGGTTGTCCTTGCCCTTGGCGAGGATCAGCGCATCCTGGCGGATCGGCGCATGGTAATCGGCGGGCACGATCCAGGCCGAGCCGCTGGCGAGCTTGCCATCCTTGTACACCTGCGACAGGGCGATGAAGCCCAGCTCGGCGTTGCCGGTGGCGACGAACTGGTGCGCCTGGGTGATGTTCTCGCCGAGCACCAGGCGCCCCTGCAGGGTCTTCTCGGCGATGCCCAGCTTGGCCAGGGTGGCCAGCGCCGCCACGCCGTAGGGCGCGGTCTTCGGGTTGGCCAGCGCCAGGTGCCTGAACTGGTCCTTTTTCAACACCGCGCCCTGGTCGTCGACGTAGCCCGGCGTGGCCGACCACAGCACCAGGGTGCCGATGGCGTAGGTGAAGCGGCTGCCGGCCAGCGCAGCCCCCTCGCTCTCGAGCTTGGCCGGAGTGGCGTCGTCGGCGGCGAGGAAGACCTCGAAGGGCGCGCCGTTGTGGATCTGCGCGTAGAACTTGCCGGTGGCAGCGAAGGCGAGCAGGGCCTTGTGTCCGGTGTCCTTCTCGAATTCGGCGGCGATGGCCTGCATCGGCGCGGTGAAGTTGGCGGCCACCGCCACCTGCACCTCGCCGGCCTGGGCGGCCGCCAGCGGCAGCAGGGCGAGCAGCAGGGCGGCGCAGCGCCGGGAAAATCCGTTTCTCATGATGACGACCTCGCTCAGTCGATGGCGATGATGACGTGGGATGCCTTGATCAGCGCCGTGCAGGGCTGGGCGGTGGCCAGGCCCAGCTCGCTGACGCTGTCGAGGGTGACTACCGCGCTGAGGGTGCGGCCGCCCGGCAGCAGCAGCTTCACCTCGCAGTTCACCGCGCCGGGAATCAGCGCGCAGATGGTGCCGGTCAGGCGATTGCGCGCGCTGATCTTCACTTCAGGATCGGGCGAGAGCAGCACGAAACTGGCCTTGATCAGCGCCATGGCGGTCTTGCCCGGGGCCAGCTGCAGCTCGTCGATGCTGTCGTTGGTCAGGGTGGCGACGATGTTCAGGCCCTCGCCGAGATCGAGCTCCAGGATGCCGTTGACGGCACCTTTCTCGACCCGGCTGATGCGGCCGCGGAACTGGTTGCGTGCGCTTGTCTTCATGGCGATGGCCCTCAACAGGCGGTCGATGTCGTCGAACTGTTCGATGCCCTGGGCCACCTGGGCGAGAAAGCGCTCGTACTCGCTCTGCATGCGCCGCCAGACGTGGAGCATCTCGCGGCCGAAATCGGTCAGCCGGGTGCCGCCGCCCTGCGCGCCACCGGCGGAGCAGACCACCAGCGGCCGTTCCGACAGGTTGTTCATGGCATCCACCGCATCCCAGGCGGCCTTGTAGCTGAGCTTTATCTGCTTGGCGGCGCGGCTGATCGAGCCGGTGGCCTCGATCTGTTCCAGCAGCTCGATGCGCTTGCCGCCCAGGTAGCCCTTTTCGCCGCGGTTGAACCAGAGCTGGCCATCCACGCGCAGTGGGCCGGGTGTCTGTGGGTCGCTCATGGCATCTCCTTGCTGGCGGGTCGGTGACGAAGTGATTGCAAGAAGGCTTCCATTTTTCGGGTTTCCAGATATTCGTCTTTTTAATCAATCACTTGCGTGTCGGTATGGGCCTGCCGAGCGCGCTCGCGGATTGTCCGGGATGCGACATTCTTACGGGCGCTATGTCGTTTTGTATATAGCGCTACACGAGGCGCCACGTGCGGCCGCTGCGGGGTGGCACGCAGGCCGCTTGCGGCCTTGTCGCAAACCCGACATTGGCCGCCGCGCGTCCTTTTCGCGACAGCCGCGGGTTTCCAGGCTTTAGTTCAACTAATTGATATCAAAGGGGTTTTTCGATCTTCCGGGGTGGCATGGCGGTTGCAAAAGCTGTTCTGCCGGTTGGCTCAAGCCACCGCGGAGCCGAGGAGACACGCCGATGATCATCATGACCGACAGCGCGAAGAGTGCCGTTAACCGCTTCATCAGCAGCACCGACAAGCCAGTCGCCGGC
The DNA here is from genome assembly GCF_019097855.1 of Geopseudomonas aromaticivorans. GTDB lineage: Bacteria > Pseudomonadota > Gammaproteobacteria > Pseudomonadales > Pseudomonadaceae > Geopseudomonas > Geopseudomonas aromaticivorans. Next base: position 8,456 of record NZ_JAHRGL010000020.1, on the reverse strand, counting down.
CTGCGCATCCGCGTCGAGGGCGGCGGCTGCTCCGGGCTCAAGTACAGCCTGAAACTCGAAGAACGCGCTGCCGAGGGCGACCAGCAGCTCGACTGCGGCGGCCTCACCCTGCTGGTCGACGACAGCAGCGCGCCGCTGCTCGCGGGGGTGACCATGGACTTCGTGGAAAGCATGGAAGGCAGTGGCTTCACCTTCGTCAATCCGAATGCCAGCCACAGCTGCAGCTGCGGCAAATCCTTCGCCTGCTAAGACATCGAAGTCGCCGGCGACGACCGGCGATCCAGGAATCACCGGAGATCAGCCGTCATGTGGGATTACTCGGAAAAGGTCAAAGAACACTTCTACAACCCGAAGAACGCCGGCGCGGTGGTCGAGGCCAACGCAGTCGGCGACGTCGGTTCGCTGAGCTGCGGCGACGCCCTGCGCCTGACCCTCAAGGTCGATCCAGACACCGACGTGATCCTCGACGCCGGCTTCCAGACCTTCGGCTGCGGCTCGGCGATCGCATCAAGCTCGGCACTGACCGAGATGATCAAGGGCCTCACCGTCGACCAGGCGCTGAAGATCAGCAACCAGGACATCGCCGACTTCCTCGACGGCCTGCCGCCGGAGAAGATGCACTGCTCGGTGATGGGCCGCGAGGCCCTGCAGGCGGCGGTGGCCAACTACCGCGGCGAGGAACTGGACGACGACCACGAGGAAGGCGCGCTGGTCTGCAAGTGCTTCGCCGTCGACGAGGTGATGGTGCGCGAGACCATCCGTGCCAACAACCTGTCCAGCGTCGAGGACGTCACCAACTACACCAAGGCCGGCGGCGGCTGCTCGGCCTGCCATGAAGGCCTCGAGCGTCTGCTCAGCGAGGAGCTGGCCGCGCGCGGCGAGGTGTTCGTCGCCGCGCCGACCAAGGCCAAGTCGAAGTCCGGCCTGGTCAACCTCAACGCGCCGGTCCCGGTAGCCGAGCCGACACCTGCGCCGGCCGCTCCGGCGGCGCCGAAGATGACCAACCTGCAGCGCATCCGCCGCATCGAGACCGTGCTGGAGTCGATCCGTCCGACCCTGCAGCGCGACCACGGCGACGTCGAGCTGCTCGAGGTCGACGGCAAGAACGTCTACGTCAAGCTGACCGGCGCCTGCACCGGCTGCCAGATGGCCAGCATGACCCTCAGCGGCATCCAGCAGCGGCTGATCGAGGAGCTCGGCGAATTCGTCAAGGTGATCCCGGTCAGCGCCGCCGGCGCCGCGGCCGCCCATGCCCAGCTGGAGGTGTGAGATGACCGCCGTCTATCTAGACAACAACGCCACCACCCGCGTCGACGACGAAGTGGTGCAGGCCATGCTGCCGTTCTTCACCGAGCAGTTCGGCAACCCGTCGTCGCTGCACAGCTTCGGCAACCAGGTCGGCATGGCGCTGAAGAAGGCCCGGCAGAGCGTGCAACAGCTGCTCGGCGCCGAGCACGACTCGGAAATCATCTTCACTTCCTGCGGCACCGAAGCCGACTCCACCGCGATTCTCTCCGCGCTCAAGGCCCAGCCCGAGCGCAAGACCATCATCACCACCACGGTCGAGCACCCGGCGGTGCTGACTCTGTGCGACTACCTGGTCACCGAGGGCTACACCGTGCACAAGCTGGCGGTGGACAAGAAGGGCCGCCTCAACCTGGACGACTATGCCGCCCTGCTGAGCGACGACGTGGCGGTGGTTTCGGTGATGTGGGCCAACAACGAGACCGGCACCCTGTTCCCGGTCGAGGAGATGGCGCGCATGGCCGACGAGGCCGGCGTGATGTTCCACACCGACGCCGTGCAGGCGGTCGGCAAGGTGCCGCTCGACCTGCAGAACTCGTCGATCCACATGCTCTCGCTGTCCGGTCACAAGCTGCACGCGCCCAAGGGCATCGGCGTGCTCTACCTGCGCCGCGGCACCCGCTTCCGTCCGCTGCTGCGCGGCGGCCACCAGGAACGCGGCCGCCGCGCCGGCACCGAGAACGCCGCTTCCATCGTCGGCCTCGGTGTCGCCGCCGAGCGCGCGCTGGCCTTCATGGCGCACGAGAACACCGAGGTCGCGCGCCTGCGCGACAAGCTCGAAGCCGGCATCCTCGCCCAGGTGCCCTACGCCTTCGTCACCGGCGATCCGGGCAACCGTCTGCCCAACACCGCCAACATCGCCTTTGAGTACATCGAGGGCGAGGCCATCCTGCTGCTGCTCAACAAGGTCGGCATCGCCGCCTCCAGCGGTTCGGCCTGTACCTCGGGCTCGCTGGAACCCTCGCACGTGATGCGCGCCATGGACATTCCCTACACCGCCGCCCACGGCACCGTGCGCTTCTCGCTGTCGCGCTACACCACCGAGGCGGAGATCGACCACGTGATCCGCGAGGTGCCGCCGATCGTCGCCCAGCTGCGCAAGCTGTCGCCGTACTGGAACGGCGACGGTCCGGTGGCAGACCCGGGCAAGGCCTTCGCCCCGGTCTACGCCTGATCCGCCCCACCACCTCGGGCAGGCCGATCCGCACAGGAGAGCAGCCATGGCTAGCGTGATCATCGACGACACCACCCTGCGCGACGGCGAGCAGAGCGCCGGGGTGGCCTTCAGTGTCGAGGAGAAGATCGCCATCGCCCGCGCCCTCGCCGCGCTGGGCGTGCCGGAGCTGGAGATCGGCATCCCCGGCATGGGAGAGGAGGAGCGCGAGGGCATGCGCGCCATCGCCGGCCTCCAGCTGCCGGCGCGTCTGCTGGCCTGGTGCCGGCTGTGCGACGGCGATCTCGCCGCGGCGCGCGACAGCGGGGTGGGCATGGTCGATCTGTCGCTGCCGGTGTCCGACCTGATGCTCCGGCACAAGCTCGGCCGCGACCGCGACTGGGCCCTGCGCGAGGTGGCGCGGCTGGTCGGCGACGCGCGCCTGGCCGGTCTCGAGGTGTGCCTGGGCTGCGAGGATGCCTCGCGCGCCGACATGGAGTTCGTTGTGCGCGTCGCCCACGTCGCTCAGGCGGCCGGTGCGCGGCGCCTGCGCTTCGCCGACACCGTGGGGGTGATGGAACCGTTCGGCATGCTCGAGCGCTTCCGCTTCCTGCGCGCGCGCCTCGATCTCGAGCTGGAGGTGCACGCCCACGACGACTTCGGCCTGGCCACCGCCAACACCGTGGCGGCGGTGATGGGCGGCGCCAGCCACCTCAACACCACGGTCAACGGCCTCGGCGAGCGCGCCGGCAACGCCGCGCTGGAGGAGTGCGCCCTGGCCCTCAAGCATCTCTACGACATCGACTGCGGCATCGACACCCGCGGCATTCCGGCGATCTCGGCGCTGGTCGAGCAGGCCTCCGGGCGCCAGGTGGCCTGGCAGAAGAGCGTGGTCGGCGCCGGGGTGTTCACCCACGAGGCGGGCATCCACGTCGACGGCCTGCTCAAGCACCGGCGCACCTACGAGGGGCTCAATCCCGACGAGCTGGGCCGCAGCCACAGCCTGGTGCTGGGCAAGCATTCCGGGGCGCACCTGGTGCGCACCCGCTACCGCGAGCTGGGCATCGAGCTGGACGAGGTGCAGTGCCAGCTGCTGCTCGGGCGCATCCGCGCCTTCTCCACCCGCAGCAAGCGCAGCCCGCAGGCGGCCGAACTGGAGGAGTTCCATCGCCAGCTGATCGAGTCGGCCGGTGCGCTGCGCGCAGGAGGTCGGGCATGAGCCTGCTCGGCGAGTGGCGCGACGACATCCGCTGCGTGTTCCAGCGCGATCCCGCCGCGCGCACCACCTTCGAGGTGCTCACCACCTACCCGGGGGTGCACGCTATCCTGCTCTACCGCCTCGGCCATCGCCTGTGGCGCTCCGGCTGGCGCTATCCGGCGCGGCTGCTGGCGTTCCTCGCGCGGCTGGTGAGCAACGTCGACATCCATCCCGGCGCGGTGATCGGCCCGCGCTTCTTCATCGACCACGGCGCCGGCGTGGTGATCGGCGAGACCGCCGAGATCGGCCAGGACGTGACCCTCTACCACGGCGTCACCCTGGGCGGCACCAGCTGGCGCAAGGGCAAGCGCCACCCGACCCTGGGCGACGGCGTGCTGGTCGGCGCCGGGGCGAAGATCCTCGGGCCGATCACCGTCGGTGCCGGCGCCCGGGTCGGCGCCAACTCGGTGGTGGTGCAGGACGTGCCGGACGGCTGCACGGTGGTCGGCATCCCCGGCAAGGTGGTCAGGCTGCGCGAGGCCGGCCAGCTCAACCCCTACGGCATCGACCTCGACCACCACCTGATCCCCGACCCGGTGGGCAAGGCCATCGCCTGCCTGCTGGAGCGCATCGACGGCCTGGAGCAGCGGCTGGAGCAGGGCGGCCTGCTCGCCGCCGGCAGCCAGCAGCAGTTCTTCCAGGGCTGCAGCGCCGACAACAGCATCTGCGAGAGCGACTGTGCCGGCGGTGCGCGAGCGCGCTGCTGATCCTTTCCCTACTGCGGCCACCGCGGAGACACGACCATGACCGTACAAGGCTTTTCCCTGGATTCCGACCTGACGCTGGACGAGGCGATGGAGGAGCTGGTGTCCGCCGAAGACTTCCTCGATTTCTTCGGCGTGCCCTTCGACCAGACGGTCGTGCACATCAATCGGCTGCACATCATGCAGCGCTACCACGACTACCTGAGCAAGGCCGGCAGCCTGGACGAGCATGACGACGCGGCGCGGCAGGCGGTCTATCGCCAGTTGCTCAGCCGCGCCTACCAGGACTTCGTCGACTCCGATGCGCAGACCGAAAAGGTGTTCAAGGTGTTTCGCATGCACGAGCCGCAGACCACCTTCGTCTCCATCGACCAGCTGTTGAGCTGAGCAGGGGAGATCAGAGCCATGAGTCTGCCGCAATTCGAGTATGGCGATGAAGTGCGCGTGGTCCGCAATGTGCGCAACGACGGCACCTATCCGGGCATGGATACCGGCACCCTGCTGATCCGCCGCGGTTCGGTGGGCTGCGTGTACGACGTCGGCACCTACCTGCAGGACCAGCTGATCTACCGGGTGCACTTTCTCGAATCGGGGCGCACCGTCGGTTGCCGCGAGGAGGAGCTGATTCCCGCCTCGGCGCCCTGGACGCCCAGCCTGTTCGAGTTTCGCGACAACGTTACGGCCACGTGCAGCTTCGCCGTGCGTGGCGAAGTGGTAGTGGCGCAGGGCCAGGTGGGCAGTGTGATGAAGGTGCTGCGCGATCTGCCGGATGGCGTGCAGTACCACGTGCACTTCGGCGACGGCCGGGTGCTGCAGGTCCCCGAGCGGAGCCTGTGCATGGCCGATCCGCAAGCGGAGGTGGGTGATGAGCAGTGAGCGACTGATGAGCGACGGCGACAGTCGCTATTACCTGCTGAAGGTGGCCCACGAACAGTTCGGCCGGGCGCCCGGCGAACTGGCGGCAGAGCAGCATGAGCAGGCTGCACGCATCGCCGCCCGCCAGCGGCAGATCGAGGAGGCGGTGCTGCGCAGCCCGGAAGCGTCCGGGGTGGTGATCCCCGCCGCGCAGGTGGAGGAGGCCTGGGCGAGCATCGGCAGCCGTTATGCCGAAGGCGAGCTGCTGCAGGCGCTCGCCGGCCACGGTCTGGACGCTGCCGGCCTGCGCGCGATGCTGGCCAATGAACTGAAGGTCGAGGCGGTGCTCGAGCGCGTCTGCGCCGGTCTGCCGGAAGTCAGCGAGACCGACGTCGGCCTGTACTACTTCAGTCATCTCGAGCAGTTTGAGGTTCCGGCCGCGCGCGTGGCGCGGCACATCCTGATCACCATCAATCCGGACTTTCCGGAAAACACCCGGGAGTCCGCACGGGCGCGCATCGAGGCCATCGCCAAGCGTCTGCGCAGCAAACCGGAGCGCTTCGCCGAGCAGGCGCTGAAACATTCGGAATGTCCCACCGCGCTGCAGGACGGCCTGCTCGGCACCATCAAGCCGGGCACCCTGTATCCGCAGCTGGAGGCCTGCCTGTTCGAGCTGGCGGAGGGTGAGACGAGCCCGGTGCTGGAGTCGCCACTGGGTTTCCACCTGCTGCGCTGCGAGGCCGTCCAGCAAGCCCGGCGCCTTTCGCTCGAAGAGGTTCTGCCGCGCCTGCGCGACAGCTTGCAGAGCCGGCAGCGCAAGGCTCGCCAGCGCCAATGGCTGGCAAGCCTGCTGCAACCATCTGCCCCTGTGGAGAACCAGGCCCATGGCTGACACCGAGAAAACCTGCTGCTCGTTCTGCGGCGCGGAAAAGAGTCCGAGTGTGCCGCTGATTGCCGGCACCGAAGGGCGTATCTGCGAGGCCTGCGTCACCCTGGCCCACAAGGTGGTGAGCAGCTGGGGGCAGCGGCGCAAGAGCCAGCAGCTGGCGCCGCAGCTGCGTACCCCGGCGGCCTACAAGCAGCACCTCGACGAGTCGGTGATCGGCCAGGAGGCGGCCAAGGAAACCCTCGCGGTGGCGGTCTACAACCATTACCTGCGCTTGCTCAACTGCGACCGCGAGCCGATCTGCCAGCTCGGCGAGGAGGTCGAGTTGGAGAAGTCCAACATCCTCATGGCCGGTCCCTCGGGCACCGGCAAGACCCTGCTGGTACGCAGCCTGGCGCGCATCCTCGGCGTGCCGTTCGCATCGGCTGATGCCACCACCCTGACCCAGGCTGGCTACGTCGGCGACGATGTCGACAGCATCATCGCCCGTCTGCTGGAGGCGGCCGGTGGCGACGTGCAGCAGGCGCAGTGGGGGATCGTCTACATCGACGAGGTGGACAAGCTGGCCAAGCGCAGTGGCGGCGGCACGGCGGTGCGCGACATTTCCGGCGAGGGGGTGCAGCAGGCCCTGCTGAAGATGGTCGAGGGCACCGAGGTGCGCATCGCCAAGTCCGGGCGGCGCAACGAGCACAGCGAAGAGCAGGTGGTGGATACGCGCAACGTCCTGTTCATCGCCGGTGGCGCCTTTCCCGGCCTGGAGGCGCTGGTGTGCAGCCGTCTGCAGCCGAAGAGCGGCGGCATCGGCTTCCACGCCCAGCCGCCGCGCCAGGAGCAGCCATCGATCAACGAGCTGCTGGCCGCACTGCTGCCGGACGATCTGCACGAGTTCGGTCTGATCCCCGAGTTCATCGGCCGCTTCCCGATCATCACCTTCCTGCAGGAGCTGGACCACGCCACCCTGCTGCGCATCCTCACCGAGCCGCGCAATGCGCTGGTCAAGCAGTACAAGCAGCTGTTCGCCTACCAGGGCGTCAGGCTGGAGATCACCGATGCGGTGCTAAGCCACGTCGCCGATCAGGCCCTGACGCGCAAGACCGGCGCGCGCGGCCTGCGTGCGGTGCTGGAGGCGGCTCTGCAGCAGACCATGTTCAGCATGCCATCGAAGCCGTTGCTGCGTGGCTGCACGCTGGATCTGGTCGAGGGGCACCTCGAAGTGCTGGAAACCCTGGCCGAGGAGGGCGACGTCGAGCAGGCGGATAGCCGCCTGCTGCCCGAGGCAAGCCCGCAGCAGGCGCTGATGTCGGTCGACCTGTGAGTGTCGCAATGCCGACAGGGCGCTTGGTTGGCACGCTTCCCCGCTGTCAGCTCCCTGACAAAGACAGTTTCATGAAATAGAAAAGCTTTACGTATCAGTGGGTTGTAAGCGCTTTGGGGTATTGCTGAAGTGGCCCGTTTCCTGCTGATAACCAATGCCCGCCTGGTCAAGCCGAGGTAGGCATCCCCGAAAACGGATCTCATGCACGCAGTCAGAGGTGAGCTATGGCCAGGATTGGACTTTTCTTCGGCACCAATACGGGCAAAACCCGCAAGGTGGCCAAAATGATCAAAAAGCGCTTCGACGACGACATCATGGCGGACGCGCTGAACGTCAATCGCGCCTCCGCTGAGGACGTGGCCCAGTACCAGTACCTGATCATCGGTACGCCAACCCTCGGCGATGGCCAGCTGCCCGGGCTGTCGGCCGATTGCGAGAATGAAAGCTGGGAGGAGTTCCTGCCGAAACTGCAGGGTGTGGATTTCGCCGGCAAGACCGTGGCCATCTTCGGTCTGGGTGATCAGGTTGGCTATGCCGCGGAGTTCCTTAACGCCATGGGGTTGCTCAACGACTTCCTCGTCGAGGGTGGTGCCAAGGTGGTCGGTGCCTGGCCTACCGAGGGCTACGAGTTCGAACACTCCGAAGCGGTGGTCGACGGCAAGTTCGTCGGTCTGGCCCTGGATCTGGATAACCAGAGTGGCCTCACCGAGGAGCGCTTGAGTACATGGTTGAAGCTGATTGCCCCTGACTTCGACCTGAACCTGTAGGGCAATGAAATGGACTCCCCCCTCCTAACGGCGTCAATGCGCCAGACTGAAGTTGCTGAAAACAGCAGTCACCGGAGGAGGGAGTCACCATGAAACTTAAGCGAATCGGCATCGATTTGGCAAAGCAGGTGTTCCAGATTCACGGCGTCGACAGTCATGAGCAGGTGATCTGCCGCAAGCAGCTCAAGCGGGCGCAGATGTTCAACTTCTTCC
>NZ_JAHRGL010000019.1 GCF_019097855.1 Geopseudomonas aromaticivorans | reverse complement strand
GCGAAGACGAGCGGGTGGAGCGACTGATGCAGGTCGAGGGGATTGGCCCGATCACCGCCACGGCTCTCGTCTCGGCGGTGGGCGATGCCCGGCAGTTCAGCAGTGCCCGACAGTTTGCCGCCTGGCTGGGCCTGGTGCCCCGCCAGCACTCCAGTGGCGGCAAAGCGCGGCTGGGCTCGATCAGCAAGCGCGGCGATACCTACTTGCGCACCTTGCTGATCCACGGTGCCCGAGCGGTGCTCAAGCACTGTCTGGACAAGGCGGATCGACGCAGCGAATTCAGCGCCTGCTGTGTCGACGCAACAAGAACGTCGCCACGGTTGCCCTGGCGAACAAGAATGCCCGGATCGTCTGGGCGATCCTCAGCCGGGGCGAGGTGTACAGTCCCGGCTGAGGGCGAGGGGCAGGCCATACTCTGCCCGGTACCAACGAGGCGTTAGCTCCACCACGATTGCACAGTGACATGCAGTGATGACAAGCCGGTCGAGCCGGCATGTGTGAAGCCTGCAGTTGCCTCGGGCCCTCTTCACTGCAAGGCCGATAGGGCGGTCAGGCGCACATGAGCGGATCTTCATCATGGCTCGGGGCATCCGATGGCCCATCAGAAGCCGGATATACGGAAGCAGTCGTACCACGCTTGTCGAAACAGCATTTCGCTGGCAAACCGGGGGGAGTCCATATATGGCAACTCGCGCAGCGATTGTCCACCGCAGGCCGCGTAACGGCGGACAAGGCTTCGCCGTTGCCACCCTACGTCTCACCCTCGGTACAACTGTTCGACATCCTCCGCCCGACACAGCTCGGTGCCTGGGCGCATGATGGTCGCCGAGCCGGCGGCGATGCCGTAGCGCACCGCCTCGTGCAGGCTCCAGCCTCGGCTCAGGGCCAGCACCGTGGCGCCGACCATGCTGTCGCCGGCACCCACCGCACTGCACACCGGCACGTCCAGCGGCGGGAAACGTTCGATACCCGCCTTGCTCGCCAGCACGGCGCCCTCGCCGCCCAGCGACAGCACGATGATCTCCGCCACGCCGCGCTCGATCAGGCTGCGCAGCGCCGCTTCCTGCGCGGCCTCGCCTTCCACCTTGCCCCTCGCCAGCGTGGCCAGCTCGCTCAGGCTCGGCTTGAGCAGATGGATGCCGCCCTGGCCGGCCGCGTACTGCAGCGCCTCGCCCGAGCAGTCGAGCACCAGGTGCGCGCCGATGCGCCGCGCCAGCGCGGCCACCGCATCGAAGAAGCTCAACGCCACGCCGGGAGGGAAGCTGCCGCTGAGCACCACATAGGCGGGCAACGGATCGAGCGCGGCGATGGCGTCCAGGCAGGCCTGCTGTTCGGCCTCCGCCAGGGTCGGGCCGGGCAGGACGAAGCGGTACTGCCGCCCCGTGTCGCCCTCGTCGACGGTGAAGCTCTCGCGGGTGTCGCCGGCAATCGGCACCCGCACCTGCACCACGCCGAGCGCCGCCAGCATGCGCTGCAGCATGTCGCCGAACGGACCGCCGGCCGGGTAGACCGCCACGGCATCGCCGCCGAGGGTATCGACCACCCGCGCCACGTTGATACCGCCGCCACCCGGATCGTAGTGCGGCAGGCTGCAGCGCAGCTTGCGGGTCGGCTCGACCCGCGGGGTGCCGGTCGATAGATCCATCGCCGGATTGAGGGTCAGGGTGACTATGCGGGACATCGCGTGCTCCAGGCGGTTCGGTCGGCAGACAGGCGACCGGACCAAGGGACTTTCCAGCCTTGCGGTCGGCCATGGCCCATTCTGCCCCAAGCGGCCGTCATGAACCAAAAAGGCCCGGAGCGCACCGCCATGCCCCAGCGCGCAAGCGCGGCAACCGCCCATCGGCCAGGCGCGTCCCGGGCAGCGGGCAGTGGCGGCCTTGTTGCGCTATACCTGTTGCGTGTCCATGACCGGAGAACGCCATGTCGCCCCTTGCCCGCGCACTGCCCATCGCCTTCACTGCCCTGCTGCTGAGTCCGCTGACCTTGGCCGACAATGCGCAGCTCGAGCGCGGCCGCTATCTGCTGCAGATCTCCGGCTGCAACGACTGCCATACCTCCGGCTACCTGATGGCGCCGGGCAAGGTGGCCGAAAGCGACTGGCTCAAGGGTGACAACCTCGGCTGGTACGGTCCCTGGGGAACCACCTACCCCAGCAACCTGCGCCTGGTGCTGCCCAAGCTCAGCGAAAGCCAGTGGCTGACCATGGCGAGAAGCGCCAACTATCGCCCGCCGATGCCCAACCTGACCCTGCAGCGCATGACCGACGAGGACCTGCTGGCCATCTACCAGCTGGTCAAGCATCTCGGCCCGGCCGGCGAGCCGGCACCGATGGCCCTGCCGCCCGGCGACATGCCCGAGGGGCCGGTGGTGATGTTCCCCATGCCGCCAGCCAAGCCCCAATAGGCCACCCCTCCCCGCACGCCCTGTCGCGGCGCACCATGCGCCGCCACGCCTCTTTTTGAATCACGCCCATCCCCCACCGCCAGCGGCACAGCGCTTGTCTCCTGCCTTTTAGTGCGTTGGCACAGCTATTGCTGAGTATTTTCCATCGGCAGCCAATGGCGGCTGCTCGACTGACGACAAAGGCGTCGCATCACCCAGCTCCGGCTGGCGTGCTGCGACGCCTTTTTTGTTTGGCGCCCCAATGCCCGGGGCGGGCCGCTGTCGCGTGATCCGCGCAGCAACCCAGTAACCCTTTCCCCTTTGGGTGGCGATGCCACCAGCGCCAGGCCACCAGCCCGGCGTTATCCGGGGGTTGGCGCGGCCTGTCGACCAGGCTCGGTTCCGCGCCAGCCACCCGGCCTTTTGCGAACTTTGGATTCGAGGTGTCAGATGAACACGAGTTTCTGGAAAGCCGGCCATACGCCAACCCTGTTCGCCGCATTTCTCTATTTCGACCTGAGCTTCATGGTCTGGTACGTGCTCGGCCCGCTGGGCGTGCAGATTGCCGCCGACCTCGGGCTGACCACCCAGCAGCGTGCCATGATGGTCGCCACGCCGATCCTCGCGGGTGCGGTGCTGCGCTTCCTGATGGGCATGTTCGCCGATCGCACCTCGCCGAAGACCGCCGGCCTGGTCGGCCAGGCGATCGTCATCGCCGCCCTCGCGGTTGCCTGGCTGCACGGCGTGCACAGCTACGAGCAGGCCCTGCTGCTCGGCCTGTTCCTCGGCTTCGCCGGAGCCTCCTTCGCCGTGGCGCTGCCACTGGCCTCGCAGTGGTATCCGCCGCAGCACCAGGGCAAGGCCATGGGCATCGCCGGCGCCGGCAACTCCGGCACCGTGCTCGCCGCCCTGTTCGCGCCGGTGCTGGCCAGCGCCTTCGGCTGGGGCAACGTGTTCGGCCTGGCGCTGATCCCGCTGGTGCTGACCCTGATCATCTTCGCCAGCGTGGCCAGAAACGCGCCGGAGCGGGCCAAGCCGAAGTCCGGCGCCGACTACCTGAAGGCGCTGACCGACCGCGACAGCTGGTGGTTCATGCTGTTCTACAGCGTCACCTTCGGCGGCTTCCTCGGCCTGGCCAGCACCCTGCCCGGCTACTTCCACGACCAGTACGGCTTCGACCCGGTCAAGGCCGGCTACTACACCGCAGCCTGCGTGTTCGCCGGCAGCCTGCTGCGCCCGCTGGGCGGCGCGCTGGCCGACCGTATCGGCGGCATCCGCACCCTGCTGGTGATGTACACCGTGGCCTCGCTGTGCCTCGCCGTGGTCGGCTTCAACCTGCCCAGCTCGACCGCCGCGCTGGCCCTGTTCGTGGTCGCCATGCTCAGCCTGGGTGCCGGCAACGGCGCGGTGTTCCAGCTGGTACCGCAGCGCTTCCGCCAGTCGATCGGCGTGATGACCGGGCTGATCGGCATGGCCGGCGGCATCGGCGGTTTCGCCCTGACCGCGGGCCTCGGCGCGATCAAGCAGGCCACCGGCGACTACCAGCTCGGCCTGTGGCTGTTCGCCGCCCTCGGCGTGGTCGCCTGGATCGGCCTGCATGGCGTCAAACTGCGCTGGCGCACCACCTGGGGCTCGGCGGCGGTGACCGCCGCACGGGTCTAACCCTGTAGGGGGCGCCGCGCGCACCGGGGCCACACCTCGGTGCGCGCGGTGCTGCCTGCCGCCCGCCCACTGGGTGCGCACGGCGCACCCTACCCCTCCAGACACCACGGACACCGCCATGCCCCTGCAACTCACCATCGGCGAAGCCAGCGCCACTGGCCCGCGCAGCGAGAACCAGGACGCCCTGCGCGTGGTGACTCCAGCGCCGGCGCTGGCCGCCAGCAAGGGCCACCTGCTGGCCCTGGCCGACGGCGTCAGCCAGTGCGCCGACGGCGGCCTGGCGGCACGCGCCACCCTGCAGGCGCTGGCGCTGGACTACTACGCCACCCCGGAAACCTGGCCGGTGGCGCAATCGCTCGACCGCCTGCTGCTGGCCCACAATCGCTGGCTACAGGCGGCCGGCGGTGGCCAGCCGCTGCTCACCACGCTCACCGCGCTGGTGCTGCGCGGCCGGCGCTTCACCCTTGCCCACGTCGGCGACTGCCGCGCCTACCGCTGGCACGCCGGCCAGCTGCAGCGCCTGACCAGCGAGCACGTGTGGGAGCAGGAAGGCATGCAGCACGTGCTCAAGCGCGCCCTCGGCCTCGACCAGCACCTGGTGATGGACTATCTGGACGGCGACCTGCAGGCCGGCGAAAGCTTCCTGCTGGTCAGCGACGGCATCTGGGCGGTACTCAACGACTCGCTCATCCGCAGCATCCTCGAAGCCGAGCCCGAACCGCAGGCCGCCGCCACCGCGCTGGTCGGCGCCGCCCACCGCGCCGGCAGCCAGGACAACGCCAGCGCCCTGCTGGTGCGCATCGACGACCTGCCGCAAAGCAGCTTGGCCGACGCCCTCGCCCGCCTGCAGCAGTGGCCGCTGCCACCACGCCTGCGCGACGGCCAGGAGTTCGAGGGCTGGCAGGTGGAACGCCTGCTCGGCGAAAGCCGCCAGTCGCTGCTCTACCGGGTGCGCGACGGCCAGGGTCGCCCCTGGCTGCTGAAGACCCTGACCCCGGCGCTGGCCGAGGACCCGCACACCCAGCAGGCCCTGCTGCTGGAGGAATGGTTCCTGCGCCGCGTGGCCGGGCGCAGCTTTCCCGAGGTGCACGGCCTGGCGCAGCGCCAGCACCTGTACTTCGTCATGCGCGAATACGCCGGGCAGACCCTCGCCGCGCGTATGGAGGAGCAGGGCCCGCTGCCGCTGGCCGACTGGCTGGCGCTGGCGCGCAGCCTGCTGCGCGCGCTGGGCCAGTTGCACCGGCGCAATATCCTGCACCGCGACATCAAGCCGGAGAACCTGTTGATCGGCAGCGACGGCGAGCTGCGCCTGCTCGACTTCGGCCTGGCCTACTGCCCCGGCCTGTCCGAGGACGAGGCCCACAGCCTGCCGGGCACCCCCAGCTACATCGCCCCGGAGGCCTTCGCCGGCCAGCCGCCGGACGAGCGCCAGGACCTGTTCGCCGCCGGGGTCACCCTCTATCGCCTGCTGACCGGCCACTTCCCCTACGGCGAGGTCGAGGCCTTCCAGCAGCCGCCGAACCGCGCGCCGACGCCAGCCAGTCGCTATCGTCCGGACCTGCCGGCGTGGCTCGACGAGAGTCTACAGAAGGCACTGGCCAACAACCCGGCGCAGCGTTTCGAGACCAGCGAGGAATGGCTGCTGGCCCTCGACCAGGGCGAGCGCCGCGCCCAGGACCTGCCGGCCCGTCCGCTGCTGGAGCGCGAGCCGCTGAAGTTCTGGCGCGGCCTGGCGCTGCTCTCGCTGCTGGTCAATCTGGCGTTGCTGGTGTTGCTGCTCAGGCCTTGATAGCTAGACCAGGCACCGAGGGCAGCCGGCGAGCGCCGCTATCAGCAGCCGCAGGCATGCGCTGCGGCATGTGAATCGCGCGGGACGAACCCGCTGTGCAGCAGAAACTCCCCGATCAAGCGCAGGGTCGCTTCTCCCGCCTCGCGGTGCGGGATGTGCCGGCAGTCGTCGAGCAGTTCGGTCCGGCAGGGGCCGGCGACGGTACGGGCGATGCGCGCCAGCTGTTCGGCGGTGGCGTACTGATCGCCCTCGCCCTGGAAGGCCAGCAGCGGTACACGGATCTGCGCCAGCTCGCGGTCGAGGTTCCAGGCGGCGAACTCGGGACGCTGCCAGGTATCGACCCAGCCATGGAAGACGCCCTCGAGGTTGGCGCCGTGGTAGGCGCGCAGGCGCTCGAGCAGATCGCTGTTGCGAAAATGCGCGTCGGCCGCGCGGATGCCCGCCAGGGTGGCCTCTTCCACGATGACATGGGGCGCCATGGCGACCACGCCGCGCACCCGCGGATCGTTGCGCGCGGCGTAGGCCAGGGCAATCGAGGCGCCGTCGCTGTGGCCGACCAGCACCACGTTCTCGAGGTCGAGGGCTTCGAGCAGCGCGCCCAGCTCATCCGGGCAGCCGGTGCTCAGGTAGTCGAGCGGCCGCGGCTCTCGCGCCGGGCTGGAGCGGCCGTGGCCCTGGCGGCTGTAGGCCAGCACCGCGCAGCCGCTGTGCTCGGCCAGTTGGCGGGGAAAGTCCTTCCAGTGGGCCACGCCGCCTAGGGCCTCGTGCAGCAGCACCAGGGTCGGCAGTCCCGCCGTTCGGGCCGGAATCTGCAGGAATTCGAGACAGGCGTGGGGCAGGTCGAGCCACTCGACAGCATGCATGGGGAACGCTCCTGATTGTTCTTGTCGTCGGCGACTGTGCCGCACTTCGGGCCTCGCCGGCCAGCCCCGGGGCATGGGTAAACCACTGCTCGCCCCCGCAGTGGCGCCCGCAGGTGGCGGGCCACACTCTCGCGAGTGACAGCAAATCCTGGACAGGCTCTCAGTCCAGGCGCTCGATGACGCAGGCTATCCCCTGCCCCAGGCCGATGCACAGGCTGACCAGCGCATGGCGCCCGCCCGTGCGTTCCAGCTGGCGCAGCGCGGTCAGCGCCAGGCGTGCGCCGGAGGCACCCAGCGGGTGGCCGAGGGCGATCGCGCCGCCATTGGGGTTGAGGCGCGGGTCATCCCAGGCCAGGCCCAGCTCGTGGGTGCAGCCGAGCACCTGGGCGGCGAAGGCCTCGTTGATCTCGATCACATCCATATCGGCCAGGGTCAGGCCGCTGCGCTGAAGCACCTTGCGGATCGCCGGCACCGGGCCGAGGCCCATCAGGCGCGGCTCCACCCCGGCGATGGCGCCGACCAGGATGCGCGCCCGCGGCTTGCACTCGAACCGCTCGCCGATGGCCTTCGAGCCGATCATCAGCGCGGCGGCACCATCGTTCACCCCGGAGGCATTGCCGGCGGTGACCACGCCGCCTTCGAACAGCGGGTTCAGCCGCGACAACGCCTCGAAGGTGCTTTCCGGACGCGGATGCTCGTCGCTCGCCACCACTTTCGGCGGCTGCTTGCGGCCCTGCGCCACCTCAATGGGCAGGATCTCGCCGCTATAGAAGCCGGCCGCGGCGGCTGCGGCGTACAGCTGCTGACTGCGCGCGGCATACTGGTCGGCCGCCTCGCGGCTGATCTCCAGCGCATGGGCGACGTTGTCGGCGGTTTCCGGCATGGAGTCGGCGCCGAACTGCGCCTCTACCCGCGGATTGGGGAAGCGCGCACCGATGGTGCTGTCGAAGGCGCGCAACTCGCGGGCATACGGGCTTTCACTCTTGGCCAGCACGAAGGGCGCGCGGCTCATGCTTTCCACCCCGCCGGCGACGAACAGCTCGCCTTCGCCGGCACGCACGGCTCGCGCGGCATCCAGCACCGCAGCCAGTCCCGAGCCACACAGGCGATTAACGGTGAGACCACCCACCGACAACGGCAGGCCGGACAACAGGCCCACATGCCGCGCCACGTTGCGCGCGTCCTCGCCGGCCTGGTTGGTGCAGCCGGCGACGATGTCCTCGTAGGCCTCGCCGGCGAACGGATTGCGCGCCACTAGGGCGCGCACCACGCTGGCCAGCAGGTCGTCCGGACGCACCGCGGCCAGGGCGCCGGCATAGCGGCCAAAAGGCGAACGCAGGCCGTCGTAGATATATGCAGTCATGCCGATGGCTCCTGATCTTCGGGGGCAGTGAGCGTCAGGCCGAGCTGCACGCGGCGACGCAGCCACGGACTGACCCGGTAGCGCGGCTCCTGATACTGCTCATGCAGTTCGTGGAGGATCTGCTCGACACGGGCCGCGCCAAAGTGCTCGCCAAAGCCCAGCGGGCCATGCGGATAGCCCAGCGCCAGCTGCACGGCACGGTCGAGTACCGCCGGAGAGGCGATGCGCCGCTGGGCGATCTCGCAGCCCAGATTGACGATGCTGGCCAGCACGCGCTGGGCGACGAAGCCGGGCGAATCGTTGATCACTTCCACCGGCACGCCATCGGCGCCCAGCGCCTGACGGGCCTGGGCCAGCAGCTGCGGGTCGAGGCCGGGCTGGCGCATCAGCACGCGGCGCTTGGCGAAGCCCGCGAGGGTTTCCAGCGCCAGGCTGCGCGCAGCGGGCAGCTGCTGGCGGGCGAGCAGGCTGCTGGTGTCCTCGCCCAACGGCGTCACCAGGCAGATGGCCTGCGCCGAAGGCCGGGCGCCCTCTTCCAGCACGGCGCCGGCCGCGGCCAGCACCTTGGCCACCTGCTCGCGCACCTTGGCATCGCGGCTGTCCAGCCAGAGCGGCCGCTCGATGGCTACCGGCGCAGGCACCGGTTCCGCTTCGAGCTGGATCTGGCCGTCGACATAGCGATAGAAGCCCTGTCCGCTCTTGCGCCCGAGCAGGCCGGCGGCGATACGCGGCGGCACCAGGTAGGACGGGGTGTAGCGCGGGTCCTGGTAGAACTGCTGGTACACCGACTCCATCACTGCGTGGGCAACGTCCAGGCCGATCAGGTCGAGCAGCTCGAACGGCCCCATGCGAAAGCCCAGGCTGTCGCGCAGGATGCGGTCGATCTGCGCCGGCGTGGCCACGCCCTCGGCGAGGATGCGCAGCGCCTCGGTGCCGTAGGCGCGGCCGGCGTGGTTGACCAGGAAGCCGGGGGTGTCCGGGGTGGTCGCCGGGAAGTGCCCGGCCTGTTCGGCCAGGGCCGCCAGACGCTGAATCACCGCCGGGTCGGTGCGCTCGCCGCGCACCACCTCGACGATCTTCATCAGCGGCACGGGATTGAAGAAGTGGAAGCCGGCGACCCGCTCGGGATGCTGGCAGCCGCTGGCGATACGGGTCACCGACAGCGACGAGGTGTTGGTCGCCAGCACCGCGTCGACGGCGACCAGCCCTTCCAGCTCGCGCAACAGCGCCTGCTTGGCCTCGAGGTTTTCCACGATGGCCTCGATCAGCAGGTCGCAGCCGGCCAGCTCCTGCAGGCTGTGCGCCGGGAGCATCTTCGCCAGCGCCGCATCCAGCACGTCCGGACTCAGCTTGCCTTTGGCCGCCGCCCGCTCGAGCATGTCGCGGTTGTAGGCCAGCGCCTGGTCGATGGCTTCGCGGCGGCTGTCATGCAGCAGCACCTCCACGCCCGCCGTGGCAAACAGCTGGGCAATGCCGCGCCCCATCGTGCCACTGCCGATCACGCCAATTCGGTTGAACATCTTGCCTCCTTCGCTTGTACCTCACGGGCCCGACACAGAGCTGCTGGCCGAACTCCGGCACCACTTCGAACAGGTCGCCCACCAGACCATAGTCGGCCACCTGGAAGATCGGCGCCTCCTCGTCCCTGTTGATCGCCACGATCAGCCTGGAATACTTCATGCCCGCCAGGTGCTGGATGGCACCGGAGATCCCTACCGCGATGTATAGCTCCGCCGCGACGATCTTGCCGGTCTGGCAGACCTGCATGTCGTTGGGCGCGAAGCCGGCATCGACCGCCGCGCGTGAGGCACCGACGGCGGCGCCGCTCAAGGTTTACTGCAGCGGCCGCGCTTACGACTCTCCCGCAGTGGTGACCGCCGCACGCGCACCATAACGAAGCAATCCGCCTCATGGCGGTGCCGAAAAGCCGGCTGAGCGCCCGCGGGATTCTCTGTAGTCCCGATTGCACGCCACTTCCCCGAAGTTGGCACAACACCTGCACTAACTCTTTCGACAATTCACATAGGCACAACCCTCAACGGCGAGGGAGGTGCTTCCCGAGCGATTCGGGGATCGGACAAAGGCGTCCTGCTGGCAACGGCAGGACGCCTTTTTTGTTTTTCGCAGGACGGTTGGCACGACGGGAGAGAAACCATGAGCAAGCTCAAGCTGGTGATGGTCGGCAATGGCATGGCTGGGGTGCGGACCCTGGAGGAGCTGCTCAAGCTCGCGCCGGACATGTACGACATCACCGTGTTCGGGGCGGAGCCGCATCCCAACTACAACCGTATCCTGCTCTCCCCGGTGCTGGCCGGCGAACAGACCTTCGCGGAGATCGTGCTCAACGACCTCGACTGGTACCAGGACAACGGCATCGACCTGCGCATCGGCTGCAAGGTGGTCGACATCGACCGGCGCAACCGCAAGGTGATCGCCGCCGACGGCAGCGAGGTCGCCTACGACCGCCTGCTCATCGCCACCGGCTCCAATCCGTTCATCCTGCCGGTCCCCGGCAACGATCTCGCCGGGGTGATCGGCTATCGCGACATCGCCGACACCGAGATGATGATGGCGACTGCCAAGACCCACCGCCACGCGCTGGTGATCGGCGGCGGCCTGCTCGGCCTGGAGGCGGCCAACGGCCTCAAGCTGCGCGGCATGGATGTCACCGTGGTGCACATCGGCTCCTGGCTGCTCGATCGTCAGCTGGACAGGACCGCCGGCCAGTTGCTGCAGACCGCCCTGGAGGCGCGCGGCATCCAGTTCCGCCTCAACACTCACACCGCCGCCCTGCTCGACAACGGCGACGGCCGGGTGTGTGCCGCCCAGTTCAAGGATGGCGACGTGGTCCCCGCCGACCTGGTGGTGATGGCCGCCGGCATCCGTCCCAACACCGAGCTGGCCGAACGCGCGGGCCTGGCCTGCAACCGCGGCATCCTGGTCAGCGACACCCTGCAGACCTTCGATCCGCGCATCTACGCGGTCGGCGAGTGCGCCAGCCACCGCGGCATCGCCTACGGCCTGGTCGCCCCGCTGTTCGAGCAGGCCAAGGTGTGCGCCAACCACCTGGCCCAGTTCGGTATCGGCATGTACCAGGGCTCGGTGACCTCGACCAAGCTCAAGGTGACCGGCATCGACCTGTTCTCCGCCGGCGACTTCATGGGCGAAGACGGCACCGAGACCATCACCCTCTCCGACCCGATCGGCGGCGTGTACAAGAAGCTGGTGATCAAGGACGACGTGCTGGTCGGCGCCTGCCTGTACGGCGACACCGCCGACGGCGGCTGGTATTTCCGCCAGGTTCGCGAGCGCGCCAATATCAGCGAGATCCGCGACCACCTGATGTTCGGAGAAAACACCATTGGCGACGTCGGTCACCAGGGCCAGCACAGCACCGCGAACATGCCCGACGACATGGAGGTGTGCGGCTGCAACGGCGTGTGCAAGGGCGCCATCGTCAAGGCCATCCAGGAGAACGGCCTGTTCAGCGTCGACGAGGTGAAGAAGCACACCAAGGCCGCCAGCTCCTGCGGCTCCTGCACCGGGCTGGTCGAGCAGATCCTGATCAGCACCGTGGGCGGTGCGGCGGACGTCAAGCCCAAGAGCGAGAAGGCCATCTGCGGCTGCAGCGACCTCAATCACGGCCAGGTGCGCAAGGCGATCCGCGAGCACCACCTGCTCGCGATGGCCGAGGCCATGGCCTTCATGGAATGGCGCACCCCCAACGGCTGCGCCACCTGCCGCCCGGCGCTGAACTACTACCTGATCTCCACCTGGCCGGGCGAGGCCAGGGACGATGCGCAGTCGCGGCTGATCAACGAGCGCGCCCACGCCAACATCCAGAAGGACGGCACCTACTCGGTGGTGCCGCGCATGTGGGGCGGGGTGACCAACGCCGCCGAGCTGCGGCGCATCGCCGACGTGGCCGACAAGTACAACGTGCCGATGGTCAAGGTCACCGGCGGCCAGCGCATCGACCTGCTGGGCATCAAGAAGGAAGACCTGCCGGGCGTCTGGCAGGACCTGGACATGCCCTGCGGCCACGCCTACGCGAAGTCCATCCGCACCGTGAAGACCTGCGTCGGCAGCGAGTTCTGCCGCTTCGGCACGCAGAACTCGACACAGATGGGCATCGACCTGGAGCACGCGCTGTTCGGCATGTGGTCGCCGCACAAGGTCAAGCTGGCGGTCTCCGGCTGCCCGCGCAACTGCGCCGAGTCGGGGATCAAGGATCTCGGCATCATCGGCGTGGATTCGGGCTGGGAGCTGTACATCGGTGGCAACGGCGGGATCAAGACCGAGGCCGGCGAGTTCTTCGTCAAGCTGAAGACAGCCGAGGAAGTCATGGAGTACAGCCTGGCCTTTCTCCAGCTGTACCGCGAAGAGGCGTTCTACCTGGAGCGCACCGTGCACTACCTGCACCGCGTCGGCCTGGAGCACATCAAGAAAGCGGTTCTCGAAGACGCCGGCAAGCGCCAGGCGCTGCATGCGCGGCTGCTGTTCGCGCTGTCCTTCGAGCAGGACCCGTGGCAGCAGCAGGTCGCCACCACGGTGCTGAGGAAGGAGTTCGAGCGCATCCCTGTCGTCCTTGAGGAGACCACCCGATGAACTGGCTGGATATCTGTGCCCTGGAAGAGATCAACGTGCTCGGCGCCCGCGTCGTCGCCGGCCCCAAGGGCGACATCGCCCTGTTCCGGACCTCCGCCGATGAAGTGTTCGCCCTCGACGACCGCTGCCCGCACAAGGGCGGCCCGCTGTCCCAAGGACTGATCTACGGCAAGCGCGTGGCCTGCCCGCTGCACAACTGGCAGATCGACCTGGAAAGCGGCGAAGCGCTGGAGCCGGACGTCGGCTGCACGCACAAGTACCCGGTCAAGGTCGAGAACGGCCGGGTGCTACTGGCCCTGACGACCATCGGCGAATGCGCCTGACCCTGCGGGAGCCACCTGCCGGCTCCCGCGACCTGCATCACACGGAGCGACTGCCATGACTCGGCCCACCCAGACCACCGCCTCCACCTGCTGCTACTGCGGCGTCGGCTGCGGCGTGCTGATCGAGCACGATGGCGAACACATCACCGGCGTGCAGGGCGATCCGCAGCACCCGGCCAACTACGGCCGCCTGTGCAGCAAGGGTTCGACCCTGCACCTGACCGGCGATCTGGCCGCCCGCGCGCTGTACCCCGAGCTGCGCCTGGGCAAGGGCCTGGCCCGCGCGCGCACCGACTGGGACGGCGCCCTGGATCACGCCGCCAACGTGTTCGCCGAGACCATCCGCGAGCACGGCCCGGACAGCGTGGCCTTCTACATCTCCGGCCAGCTGCTGACCGAGGACTACTACGCCTTCAACAAGCTGGCGCGCGCGCTGATCGGCACCAACAACATCGACAGCAACTCGCGGCTGTGCATGTCCTCGGCGGTGGTCGGCTACAAGCGCAGCCTCGGCGCCGACGCCCCGCCCTGCTCCTACGAGGACATCGAGCAGAGCCATTGCCTGCTGATCGCCGGCAGCAACATGGCCTACGCCCACCCGGTGCTGTTCCGCCGCCTGGAGGCGGCCAAGGCGCACCGTCCGGACATGAAGGTGATCGTGGTCGACCCGCGGCGCACCGACACCTGCGAGCTGGCCGACCTGCACCTGGCGATCCTGCCCGGCACCGACGTGGCGCTGTTCCACGGCATCCTGCACATCCTGCTGTGGGAAGGCTGGATCGACCGCGCCTTCATCGACGCCCACACCGAGGGCTTCGACGCCCTGAAGAAGCTGGTGCGCGACTACACCCCAGCGGCGGTGGCGGAGATCTGCGGCATCTCCGTCGACAACCTGCAGCTGTGCACCGAGCTGATCGGCAAGGCGCCCTCCTTCCTGTCCCTGTGGTGCATGGGTCTCAACCAGTCCAGCGCCGGCAGCGCCAAGAACAGCGCGCTGATCAACCTGCACCTGGCCACCGGACAGATCGGCCGGGTCGGCGCCGGTCCCTTCTCGCTCACCGGCCAGCCCAACGCCATGGGCGGGCGCGAGACCGGCAGCCTGGCCAACCTGCTGCCCGGTCACCGCGAGGCCGGCAATGCCGCGCATCGCGCCGAGGTCGCCGGCTACTGGGGCGTCGACCGCCTGCCCGAGCAGCCCGGCCTGTCCGCCATCGAACTGTTCGAGGCCGTAAGGGTCGGCAAGATCAAGGCGCTGTGGATCGCCTGCACCAACCCGGCGCAGTCGATGCCCGACCAGACCAGGATCCATGACGCCTTGGCCGCCTGCCCGTTCGTGGTGGTGCAGGAGGCCTTCTTCACCACCGAGACCTGCCGCTTCGCCGACCTGCTGCTGCCCGCCGCCAGCTGGGGCGAGAAGGAAGGCTCGGTGACCAACTCCGAGCGGCGCATCAGCCATGTGCGCCGCGCCGTGCGAGCGCCCGCAGAGGCGCGGCCGGATTGGGCGATCGTCTGCGACTTCGCCCGCCGCCTGGACCCTCTCCTGCGCCCCGGCCTGCCCAGCCTGTTCGACTTCGCCGACCCTGCCGCGCTGTTCGAGGAGTACAAGCAGCTCACCGCCGGCCGCGACCTGGACCTGTCCGGGATCAGCCATGCGCTGCTCGACGACCTCGGCCCGCAGCAGTGGCCGTTCCCCGCCGGCGCCACCCGCGGCACAGCGCGCCTTTACGGCGATGGGGTGTTCCCCACCGCCAGCGGTCGCGCGCAGTTCGTCGCCGATCCGTACCGCGCCGCCCAGGAGCAGCGCGAGGCGCGCTATTCGCTGACCCTCAACACCGGCCGCCTGCGCGACCAGTGGCACGGCATGAGCCGCACCGGCACCGCCGCGCAGCTGTTCGGCCACGTCGAGGAGGCCACGCTCAGCCTGCACCCGGACGAATTGCAGCGCCGGCGTCTGGCCAGCGGCGATCTGGTCAAGCTGCGCAGCCGCCGCGGCAGCCTGATCCTGCCGGTACAGGCCGACGACAACATCCGTCCCGGCCAGGCCTTCCTGCCGATGCACTGGGGCGACCGCTTTCTCAAGGGCCTGGGCACCAACGTGCTGACCCTGCCGGCCTTCGATCCGCTGTCCAAGCAGCCGGAGCTCAAGCACGCCGGCGTCGAGGTGGACAAGGTCGAGCTGCCCTGGCAGCTGTTCGCCCTGGTCGAGGGCGAGGTGCAGGAGCGCTTCGAGGCCCTGCGCCCGCTGTTCGAATCGTTCGCCTACGCCAGCCTGACCCTCACCGGCCGCGAGCGCCCGGCGCTGCTGATCAAGGCCGCCAGCGCCGTGGCCCCCGAGACCGAACTGCTGGCGAAGATCGACCGCCTGCTCGGCCTCGACCAGGGTCCGGTACTGGCCTACGACGACCCGCGCCGCACCGTCGGCAAGCGCGTGCGCATCGAGGACGGGCGCATCGTCGCGATCCGCCTGGCCGGCGAAACAGCCGCCCGCGACTGGCTGAAGGCGCTGTGGAGCGAGGGCAGCGCCGACGCCGAGCTGCGCCGCTGGCTGCTCGCCCCGCTCAGCACGCCGCCGGGCAACGCCGGAGGCTGCAAGAGCAAGACGGTGTGCAGCTGCATGAACGTCAGCGATGCGGCGATCCGCGCCGGCATCGAGCGCGGCCTCGACCTCGACGGCCTCAAGCAGGAGCTCAGGTGCGGCACCAGCTGCGGCTCCTGCGTGCCGGAAATCAAGCGGCTGCTAGCGAAGACCCCGGCCTGAACCGTTGACGAACCGTAGGGTGGGTTAGACCGCAGGTCGTAACCCACCAACCGGCCGCGAGGCCGGCAAGCGCGATGCCTCACGGCATCGTTGGTGGGTTACGCCGCAAGCGGCTAACCCACCCTACACAGATTCGATGAATGCCCCGCCGGCGTGGCAACGCCGGCAAGCGACACGAGAGAGGTGGTGAACATGAGCGCAAAAGTCTGGCTGATCGGCGCCGGCCCCGGCGACCCGGAACTGCTGACCCTCAAGGCCGTGCGCGCCCTGGGCGAGGCCGAGGTGGTGATGATCGACGACCTGGTCAACCCGGTGGTGCTCGAACACTGCCCGCAGGCACGGGTCATCGGCGTCGGCAAGCGCGGCGGCTGCCGCTCCACACCGCAGGAGTTCATCCACCGTCTGATGCTGCGCTACGCCCGCCAGGGCAAGTGCGTGGCGCGCCTGAAGGGCGGCGATCCGTGCATCTTCGGCCGCGGCAGCGAGGAAGCCGACTGGCTGGCCGAGCGCGGCATTGCCACCGAGATCGTCAACGGCATCACCTCCGGGCTGGCCGGCGCCACCCAGTGCGGCATCCCGCTGACCCTGCGTGGCGTGGCCCGCGGCGTGACCTTGGTCACCGCCCACACCCAGGACGACAGCAGCCTCAACTGGCCGGCGCTGGCGCAGAGCGGCACCACCCTGGTGGTGTACATGGGCGTGGCCAAGCTGGCCGACATCCGCGACGGCCTGCTGGCCGGCGGCATGCGCGCCGACATGCCGGCGGCGATGATCGAGAACGCCTCGCTGCCCCAGCAACGTGAATGCCGCAGCAGCCTCGGCGGAATGCAGCAGGACGCCGCCACCTTCGGGCTGAAAAGCCCGGCGATCCTGGTGATCGGCGAAGTGGCGGCGGCGCGGATGGCGGAACTGTTGCCGGTCATGACGGAACAGGCGCGGCCACGCCTGCGAGCAGCGGCGGGCACACGCTGAAGGATAAGCCGAAGCCGACAACGCAAGCTCGGTACGCCACGAGACCACAGAACCGGACGAACGGTCGCCTCAAACTCAGGCCAGGGGAGTGGCTTGATAGCGACGCCTGCAAAGGCTCTGCAACAGGGCTTCTGCAGAAGAAAACCGGCAATCCATGAGGTACATAAGCAAATCAGGAAACTTTTTGGCAGCAAAAACTTCTAAACCTTTACGACTTTGACCTCTAGAGTATGCTGTTACAGGCAACGGCAAGCCGCATGGCATTGTCGTTGATCAACGCCAGCGGCTTGTTTCAGGGGGACAATTCCCTGTCTCAACCCAGCCAACAACAATAAAAGGCGCTCAACAATGGTCAAATTCAATCCAAAATGGCGGCAGGCTGCCTTGGCCGTGCTGGTCGTTACCCTTTTGCTGGTTCTACCCAATCTGAGCCGCATGATCAGCTGACCCGCGTCCAGCCCGACGTCAACGCACGGTCGGCAGCAACCAGACCAGCAATAGCGGCAACACGACGAACGATAGCAGTGTCGAACACATGACCAGACTCGCCACCTCTTCCGGCGAGCGGTTGGCGCGCACAGCGAACAGGTAGTTGAACACTGCCACCGGCATCGCCGACTGCAGCACCAATACCGCCTGCGCCAGCGGCGGCAGATCCAGCAGGTGGCCAATCAGCCAGCCTACCCCGCCACCGCACAGAATGCGCAACGCACCGAGCAGCATGCCCCGGCCAAGGTGCTGCACGCGAATGCTCGCCAGCGACACGCCCAGGGTGATCAGCATCATTGGAATGGCCGTCCCACTCAGCAGGTTGACCGTATTGGCCAGCCAGCGCGGCAGCTCGAGATCGAACAGCATCACCACGAGGGCCGCGCCCAGGCTCAGGATGATCGGGTTGACCAGCAGCTTGCGCCACGAGGGCTCGGCACCGGAGAGGATCATCCCCAGGGTGAAGTGGCCCACCGAGAGCATCAGGAAGAACGCCACCGCCAGCGCCAGGCCGTGCTCGCCGAAGGCGTACAGGCTGATCGGCAGGCCCATGTTGCCGGTATTGGGGAACAGGTAGGCCGGCACCAGCACCTTCCAGTCCATGGCCAGGGTCCGGCTCAGGACCACACCGATCAGCCCCATCAGCACCGACACCACCACGCAGGCCAGCGCCATCTGGCCGAAAGCCTGGGCATCGACCTCGGTGCGGCTGAGGCTGGAGAGCACCAGACAGGGCGTGCCGATGTTCAGTACCAGGCGGGCGACGAAATCGGTGGGGTAAGCCTGCCCGGAACGGACCCAGGCGTATCCGATCCCGGCGACGATCAGCACCGGCGCCATCACGGCGAACAACTCGGCAAGCATGAGCCTTCCTTGCGGCAAAGATGGCGATCCTACGCGGCCGGGACGCGCCCTGCCAAGTTTGCTAAGGTTTCGCACGCCTCCTCGCTCCGGAAGACCTGCCCATGCGCGCCCTGCTGCTTCTGCTCGCCCTGCTCCCCGCCATGGCCAATGCCGCCGAACTGCTGGTGGAGCTGGCCGACGGCAGCCACCGCTACAGCAGCGCCGAGCTGCTCGCCCACCCGGCCAGCCGCGAGCTGGAGATTCCCGCCGACGTGGCCTACAAGCGCGCGATGCACTACCGCGCCGTGCCGCTGGCCGAGCTGCTCGAGGGGGTGAAAGCGGAGGATCATCTGCAGGCGGTGGCCGACGACGGCTTTGCCGCCGAGCTGCCGGCCGCCGCCCTGCTCGACGCCAAGGGCGCCCGCGCCTGGCTGGCGGTGGAAGACCCGGCCAAGCCGTGGCCGGCGCTGGGCAAGGCCGGGAAGAGCGCCGGCCCCTTCTATCTGGTATGGACCCATCCCGAAGCAGAGCAGATCGGCGCCGAGCAATGGCCGTTCCGCATGGTGCGCCTGCGCATACTGGCGCCGGTGGCCGAGCGCTTCCCCGCGCTGCGCCCGGACCCAGCGCTGGCGGTTGACGACCCGATCAATCTCGGCTTCGCCCAGTTCCAGAAAAACTGCCTGGCCTGTCACCGCCTGAACAAGCAGGGCGACGCGGCCTTCGGGCCGGATCTCAACCTGCCCTACAACCCCACCGAATACCTGCGCGCCGACCTGCTGCGCCGCTACATCCGCGACCCGCAGTCCCTGCGCCACTGGCCACAGGCGCGCATGCCGGGCTTTGCCGCAACCGCGCTGAGCGAGGATCAGCTCGACCACTTGCTCGCCTACCTGCGCCACATGGCCGGACGCAAGGTCGCCGCCGACTGACGGCAGGCGCGCGCAGCGTCGGCAGGCAGCAGCTCTGTTAGGGTATGGGGAGATGTCTGAAGGAGTGTTTTCGATGATGCGCCGTCTGCTGCTCGCCCTTAGCCTGATCCTGCCGTTGTCCGCCTGCCGGGCGGATACCCCGCCGCAAACCCTGGCCGCGATCCAGAACGGCTCGCATGTGCTGATCGACGTGCGTACCAGCGAGGAGTTCGCCGCCGGCCACCTGCAAGGCGCCCGACTGATCCCCCACTACCGCATCGGCGCGGAGATCAGCGCCCTCGCCCCCGACAAGAACACGCCCATCGTGCTCTACTGCCGCAGCGGCCGCCGCTCGAACATCGCCCGCCAGACGCTGCTCCAGCTGGGCTACACCCAGGTCGTCGATGCCGGCAGCTACGAGCAGTTGAAGGCTGACCTGGCGGCGGCCGGCGCCGACGCCGACGCCTGCAGCCCGACCACCAAGTGCTGAAGCCGCCCGGCGCTCAGCGCCCGGCGCGCGACTCGCGGATGTAGTAGCGGGCCCGTTCGGCCTTCTGGATGCAGCCTTCGTAGGCCTCGAACTGCTGCTGGGTCTTGGCCGCGGTGATCAGCGAGAGGGCCTTGGAGTAGCTGACGGTTCCGGCGAAGCCTTCGGCCTTGGCCAAGTCCAGCTCCTTCCAGGCAGCGTTCAGGGAATAGGCGCAGCCATCGCGGTTTTGCACTTTGCCGGCGCAACCGCCCAGCGCCAGGCCAAGCACCAGCACGGGCAGCACGATCCAAGTCTTCATCGTCGGTCTCCTTCCACAGGAATCCCTGCAAGTCTAGGCGGCAAAAGCGCCGGCGACAGGCCGCCGGCGCAGCAAAGTGCACGGCCCGGGCAATCCCGGGCCGCCAGCTCTCACTGACGATTGACTGCCCGCTGGCGCAGATACTCCACCACTGCCTGCTGGTCGCCGCTGAACTCGATGCGCGCCGCCTTGCTTTCGCGCTGGTAGGCGTACATCGGGTCGTAGTACTCGCCGAGCAGGCCTTCGATCCAGCCGCGGTGCAGGTCGACCGCGCCGCTGCGCTGCTGCTCGGCCAGCGCCTCATCCATGATCGCCGCCAGACGCTGGTAGCGCTCGCCACCCAGGCGCTTGACGATGTTCTTCAAGCTCTGCTGCAGGCGCTCGGCAAAGGCGACAAAACCCTGCTCCTCGCCGTGCAGGGCAATGAATTCGGCGGACAGGTCGATCACGTAGTCGCCGAGGATGCGCTCGACACGTCCTTCGACGCTGTCTTCCAGCCAGACCAGCGGGTACTGCTGCATGCCATGGTGCAAGGGCAGCGGCAGCGAGCAGATGCCGATCAAGCGGCTCTCGTCCTCGACGACGAACTGCTGCATGCCGGCGGCGCGCTTCTTCAGCAGGTCGATGGCCAACAGGTTCTCGAAGTCGATCTGCCCCGGCTGCGGCGTGGCATGCTTGCCGAAGCTGGAGCCGCGATGGTTGGCGTGGCGCTCGAGGTCGACGGCGTTGTCCAGCTGCGCCAGCACCTCGGTCTTGCCGGTGCCGGTGAGGCCGCCGACGATCACGAAGTCGCACTCGGCCACCGCCGCCTCGGTGGTGTCGATGAGGAAGTTGCGCAGCGCCTTGTAGCCGCCGATCACCCGCGGATACTCGATGCCGGCCTCGTCCTTGAGCCACTGCTGGGTGATCTGCGAGCGCAGGCCGCCGCGGAAGCAGTACAGGTAGCCGTCGGGATTGGCGCGTGCGAAGGCCGCCCAGGCCTCGATGCGCTCGGCCTTGACCTGGCCTCGCACCAGTTGGTGCCCCAACTCGATGGCGGCGTCCTGGCCGTGCTGCTTGTAGCAGGTGCCGACCTTCTGCCGCTCGATGTCGTTCATCAGCGGCAGGTTGACCGTGTGCGGGAAGGCGCCTTTGGTGTATTCCACCGGGGCGCGCACGTCCATCAGCGGCAGGTCGTTGAGGAAGATTTCGCGGTAGTGGGCACTGTTGGCACGCATCAGAGCACCTCTACCGCGTGGTTCTGTCGGGCCACCAGCACGCCGATCGGCGCCAGCTCGAGACCGAGTTCGGCGGCCAGGGCGAGGAACTCCGCCTCGCCGGCAGGCGTGACCGCGACCAGCAGGCCGCCGCTGGTTTGCGGGTCGCAGAGCAGCAGCTTCTGCGCTTCCGGCAGCGGGGCGATCCGGTCGCCGTAGCTATCGAAGTTGCGCAGCGTGCCGCCGGGCACGCAGCCCTGTTCGAGGTAGTGGTCGACGCCGGCGATGCGCGGCACCGCCGCATAGTCGATGCGCGCGGTCAGGCCGCTGCCGTCGGCCATCTCCACCAGGTGGCCGAGCAGGCCGAAGCCGGTGACGTCGGTCATCGCCTTGACCTGCTCCAGCTTGCCGAAGCGGGCGCCGGGCTTGTTCAGGGTGCACATCCAGTCACGGGCCAGGCCGACATCCTCGGCACGCAGCTTGCCCTTCTTCTCGGCGGTGGTGAGGATACCGATGCCCAGCGGCTTGGACAGGTACAGCCGGCAGCCTTCGGTGGCGGTGTCGTTGCGCTTCATGAATCGCTTGTCGACGATGCCGGTGACCGCCAGGCCGAAGATCGGCTCGGGGGCGTCGATGGAGTGACCGCCGGCCAGGGGGATGCCCGCCTCGTCGCAGACCGAGCGACCGCCGCGGATCACCTCGCGGGCCACTTCCGGCGCCAGCACGTTGACCGGCCAGCCGAGGATGGCGATGGCCATCAGCGGGTCGCCGCCCATGGCATAGATGTCGCTGATGGCGTTGGTCGCGGCGATGCGACCGAAGTCGAAGGGATCGTCGACGATCGGCATGAAGAAGTCGGTGGTGGAGACCACCCCGCGCTCCTCGTCGATGGCATAGACTGCCGCGTCGTCGCGCGAGGCGTTGCCGACCCACAGTTTGGGATCGAGGTTCTGCGCGCCACTGCCGGCGAGGATCACCTCCAGCACCTTGGGGGAAATCTTGCAGCCGCAGCCGGCGCCGTGACTGTACTGGGTGAGGCGGATCGGTTCGCTCATGGGGCACTCCGGGTATTCGATGGCGGCGATTCTAGCAAACGCCACGGGACAAGACCCACAGCACCCCGGATGGGGTGCGCAAGGGCCATACTGAAACAAAGGGCGTGAAGGATACGACGGTGCATGACCGTCACGCCCGGCCGGCAGGGCTTGCACCGGTTGGTCCGGCCATAGGTTCAAAGGGGGGAAGACATCATGGGCAAACGTGTCGCGCTGGTGCTCGGCTCGGGCGGCGCTCGCGGCTATGCGCATATCGGGGTGATCGAGGAACTGGAAGCCCGCGGCTACCAGATCTCCTGCATCGCCGGCAGTTCGATGGGCGCGGTGATCGGCGGCATCTACGCCGCCGGCAAGCTGCCGGTCTACCGGCGCTGGGTGGAAACCCTCGACTATCTGGACGTGCTGCGCCTGCTCGACGTCAGCTTTTCGCTGGGGGCGATTCGCGGCGACCGCATCTTCGGGCGCATCCGCGCCTTCCTCGGCGAGATCAACATCGAAGACCTGCCGATCCCCTACACCGCCGTGGCCACCGACCTGACCAACCAGCAGGAGGTGTGGTTCCAGGAGGGTTGCCTGCACCAGGCCATGCGGGCCTCGGCAGCGATTCCCAGCCTGTTCACCCCGGTGGTGCAGGGCTCGCGGGTGCTGGTCGACGGCGGCCTGCTCAACCCGATCCCGATCGTGCCGGTGGTCTCCAGCCGCTGCGACCTGATCGTCGCGGTCAACGTCAACGCCAGCAACCAGGTGCAGTACGAACTGCCGGTGATCGAGCGACCACCGGCCATGCGCAACCGCCTCGACCAGATGATGGGGTCCATCGGCGCGCTGGGCGCGCGCCTGGCCTTTCGCCGTCGCGGCGACAGCGAGTTCCCCGCCCTGCTGGCCACCGCGGCGGAGTTCGCGCCGGCCGGCTCGCCCCACGGCGTCGCCTCATTCAAGGCCAGCCATACCCATGTGGTGGAAAACGAGGCGCCGGACAGCGTGCTGGAGATGATCAACCAGAGCTTCGACGTGATGCAGAACTCGCTGGCGCAGTACAAGATCGCCGGCTACCCGCCGGACATCCTGGTCAACGTACCGAAACGGGTGTGTCGCTTCTTCGAGTTCTACAAGGCCCCGGAGCTGATCGCCCTCGGCCGGCAGATCGCCAGCGACTCGCTGGACAAGTACGAGCAGCACCACCCCAGCTGAAGCGACGCCGCGGGAGGCTGGCGGCGCCCTGCGCCCTGCTCAGCGCGGTTCGACCGCGCTGTCTGTGGCCATCGCCCCGCGGTCTGCGCCCGGCTGCGCTTGCCTATCACCGGCGGCGGCGCCCTCCTCCCCGTCCATCATCAGGCCCATGGCCTCGGCCGGCGCCACGGACAACAGCAGGCCGGCAAACTGCTCGGCCGGCAGGGTTTGACCATTGAATTCGATCTGGCCGTCGGCATAACTCAGGCTGGCGACGATGTTGTCGCCCTCCACGCGGGCAAACTGCAGGGAGGAAGCCATCTCGTCGGCCATCTCCGCCAACTGGGTGGCTTCCAGGGCCGCCGCTGCCGGGTCGCCGGCCGGATCCAGAGCGGCCTGGTACATCACCACATCGCGGATCATCGGCTTGGCCAGCACCAGGTGCACATCCAGCTTGCCGACCAGTTGCCGGGCCAGCTCCGCCGGCGGCAGCTCATAGGACACCGGCCGGGCCAGGTCGACCATCAGGCTGAAGCGGCTCTCACCGTTGGCGGTCTTCAGCGACAGGTTGTCCAGCGCCAGTTTCGGCTGGCCCGCCAGCAGCGCACCAAGGCCCGCTTGCAGGCCGTCCTGCTCCTCCGCCGACAGGCCGGTATCGCCGTCCGGCTGGGTCTGCAGGCGGCGCAGGAGGCCCGTGTACCAGTCGCCGAGGTTCTTCAGCGCCAGCACATCCAGATTGGCCAGACTCAGGCTCAGGTTGAGCGAACCCAGCGGCTGGCCGCCGTAACTGAGCATGCCGATGTCGTAGCCGACGGCGCCCTTCATCTGCCCGCCCAGCTCCTCGAGCCGGTCGGCCTGCACGAAGTCGCGCACCTCGACCGGCGGCTTGCCCGCCTGCAGCAGCTGCACCTGCTGCAGGGCCAGACGACTGTCGCCGGTGTACAGCCCGGACTGGCCGAGACGATAATCGCTGCGCAGGCTCAGGCCCTTGAGCTGGAGCTGCAGCGGCTCGCCGTCGCGGTTCAGGTCCAGACTCAGGCTGTCCATGCCGCCGGCCAGCCGGAGGTACTCGGACTGCGCCCCGGCGGCCACCTCGAGGTCCATTCCGGAGAAACGCACGCTGTTGCCCTCCCCGGCCAATTGCAGGGGAAGTAGGGTCACCCGACCGGTGACGCTGTTGTCGTAGTTCAGCACCAGGCTGCCGGTCAGCGGCGAGCTGCCACCGGCGCCGACGAACCAGGGGATGACATCCTCGCTGCGCTCCAGCTCGAAGCGGCTGGTCGCCATCACCGGCTTCAGCTCCAGGGACTGCAGCCGCGACAGCGGCAGGGGACCATGCTCGATGTGGTCGCTGAACCGCAGCACGGTCGGCGCCTCGCCGCTCGAGGTGTCGTCCAGGGTGAGCCGGTAGTGGGCGGTACTGGTGAAAAAGCCACGTTCCACAGCCACCAGCTCCATGCTGACGCCGGCGCCGGGCACGGAATCCTGCAGCTGTTCGTTGCCCTGGCGGATGGAGGTTTGCAGTACCTCCTCCAGTTGCATGCCGGTATACCAGGGGGCGAGCGTGCCAACCACGCCGGCCGCGACCAGCACGGCCAGGGCGATCCTTGTCTTGTACATATCGACTCTTCCAGTTGAGTAGGAGGGGACGCCGGCCCCCGGCGCGGCTCAGGCCGACGCGTCGGGCGGCGACGGACGCCGCGTGTGCTGCGAACCGGCGATCCAGTCGCCGATCAGGCTGTAGGCCACCGCCAGCAGGGTCGGGCCGAGGAACAGGCCCATGAAGCCGAAGGCCAGCATGCCGCCGAGCACACCAAGCAGCACCACCACCAGCGGCAGGGTGCCACCCCGGCTGATCAGGTAGGGCTTGAGCACGTTGTCCACGCCGCTGACGACCACCAGCCCCCAGATACCGAGGAACAGACCCATGCCATAGTCGCCCTGCCAGAACAGCCAGGCGGTAGCCGGCCCCCAGACCAGCGGCGGAATCATGATGAAACTGAAGGCAAAGGTCAGCAGCCCGAGGATCAAAGCGCCCGGCACGCCGGCGATGAGAAAGCCGATATAGGCCAGCAGTGCCTGCGCCGCGGCGGTGCCGATCACCCCGTTGACCACCCGCTGCACGGTGCCGGCCACCAGCGCCAGGTAGTGATCGGCGCGCTCGCCCATCAGACGCTCCAGCAGGCTGCGGGTGTACTCCGCCATCCGCGGACCGTCGCGGTAGAAGAAGAACAGCAACACCAGGCTCAGCACCAGCTCCAGCACCCCCTTGCCCAGCTGGGCGCTGCGCGCCAGCAGCCAGTTGCCCACCTCGCCCAGATACGGCTTGAGCGTGACGAACAAGGCCGTGCCCTGCTGGTCGATGGAATTCCACAGCTCCACCAGCCGGGCGCCGAACAGCGGCACGCCGGCCAGCCAGGTCGGCGGCGGCGGCAGGCCTTCGACCTGCAGGTCCTTGAGCAGGGTCACCACCGAGCGGACATGATCGGCCAGGTTGAAGCCGAGCCAGACCAGCGGCCCCGCCACCAGCAGCATCCAGGCCAGCGTGAGCACCAAGGCGGCAGCCGCGGTGCGCCCGCCCAGCAGGCGGGTCAGGCCGAGCATCAGCGGCCAGCTGGCGAAGGCCAGCACCGCGGCCCAGAACAGCGCCGACCAGAACGGCGTCAGCACCCACAGGCAGGCACCGAGCAGGGCCAGCATCAGAATCTGCACCAGCAGACGGTCGTGCTCGATCATCGGGCCATCCCTTGCAACAGGCTGCCGGTCACCGCCGGCGAAAAAACCACTCGCGCCGCGACGACGCAGCGGCTCAACGCAACCACTCCACACGCAATCCCGGCGCCTCGTTCACCGCGCTTTCCAGCCGCACGGCGCGGGTACCGCCGGCGATCAGGGCATCTCGCCAGGCCGGCGCGCTGCGGCCACTGAGCAGCAGGCGCACGCCGGTATCCAGACGCAGGACCCGGGCCAGCAGGGCCAGCCAGGGATCGGCCGGCTCGTTCGGCAGCTGCGCCAGTTCCAGCACGCCGGCGGTCTTCAGCTGGCGCAGCAGGGTTTCCGCGTTGGGCAGATGCTCGCCCAGCGGCACATTGGCTTGCAGCTGTTCGACATGCAGATAGGCACGCCGCGTGCCACGGGTGATCGCATAGAGCGCCAGCAGGCTGTCCTGCCGCGGCGCGGCCAACTGCAGCAGCAGGTAGGCCTGTTGCTCGTCGGGGCCGTACAGGCGCGCATTGCCGAACACGTTGTTGGCCCACAGGCTGCTGGCGCCGCATTCGCGCCCCTCGCACCAGTGCAGCGGCTGCGCGCCCTGTGCCAGCAGCGCGGTGCGCGCCTGGGCGAAGGCGTCGCCGCTGCTGTGCCCGGCCGGCAGCTCGTAGGTCAGCGCGCTCAGGCGGCCGACCACGTCGATCTCGCCATCCACCCGCAGGCGGCCGCTGATGCGCCGCAAGGCACTCTGCGGGTAGATGCGCTCGACGCTGTCCTCCTGGCGGTAGTCGACGATCTCGGCGCGGGCGAAGCGCGGCAGAAACTCCAGGTCGCTGCTGCCTGGCACATCCGCGCCCGCCGCCATACTGGCCAGCAGCGCGGCGACGGCCAGGGCGGGTCTCCATGCCTTCATCGGATCGACTTCGCCGGCACGGCCCGCAGTCCGGGTTCGAGGGCAACGGCAATCCTGCGGCCCTGGGCGGTCCCGGCGGTATACAGCTCGATCATGCGATTCTCCCGTGCGATGCCTGCCAGCGTCGACAGTTGCCCGGCGCAAGTCAAGGCGCAGCGAACAAGGCTTTGAAACAGTCTGCTACTGCGCTGGCGCCAGCCTCGTCGTCGAGGTGCAGGTGATGACCACCGGGCAGGCGGTGCAGCGCGATCGGCAGGCTCTCGATCAGCGCCAGCCACTCGGCGCGCTGCACGGGAAGCCCCTCCTCGGCCAGCACCAGGCTGACCGGGCAGCGCAGCGCGCGGGCGAAAGCCTCGGCCTGGGCGGGGGTCAGGCGCAGCGGCGACGGCAGGGTCAGGCGCGGATCGGTGCGCCAGGTATAGCTGCCGGCCTGCGGTGCCAGACCACGACTGGCGAGCAGTTCGGCCGCCTCGCGGCTGAGCGGATAGCCGCCACGCAGGCGCGCCTCCACCGCCCGCTCGACGCTGGCATACACCGGCCTGCGCTTGCCGGCCTGTGCCAGCTGGGCATTGAGCGCCTCCCCGAGCTTGGGCGGCGCCAGCTCGGGCTCGTGGGTCAGCGGCAACAGTCCGTCGATCAGCGCCAGGCGCGCGACCCGTTCGGGCAAGGCCGCAGCCAGCAGCATCGAAACGATCGCCCCCAGCGAATGGCCAAGCAGCGAGAAGCGCTGCCAGCCGAGCTGCTCGGCGACCAGCAGTGCATCCAGCGCGTAGTCCCACAGCTGGTAGCTGGCGCCCGCGGGGCGGTAGCCCGACAGGCCGTGACCGGCCAGGTCGAGGGCCACGATGCGCAAGCCGTCGAGCTTGGGCGCCAGACGGGCGAAGCTCATGGCGTTGTCCAGCCAGCCGTGCAGGGCCAGCACCGGCTGGCCGTCCTCGGGGCCGTAGAGATGGGCCGCCAGCTCGATATGCGGCAGGTTGAGGCGGATCTCCTCGAAGTGGACGTTCATCGCCTCAATGCGCCACCGGCGGGTGATGCAGCGCCCGCAGGTCCATCACCCCGGCCAGCGGCATCTCGCCCTCGAGCAGCGCCAGGCTGGCGGTATTGAGGGGCAGCGGCTGCTGCAGATGGCCGTGCACCAGCAGCCCGGCCAGGGCGCCCAGCAGCGGCTGGTGGCTGACCAGCAGCAGGTTGTGCTCGCGGCGCTCGGCCAGCAGTTGCAGGACCTGGCGCGGATCGTCGTCCGGGGTAATGCCGTCGACGGTGTACAGCGCCGGTAGGCGGCCCAGCGCCTCGTGCACCAGTTCGGCGGTCTGCTGGGCACGCACGTAGGGACTGACCAGGATCGCATCCAGCGGCTCGCCGAGCAGATGGCCGGCGGCATGCAGCACCTCGCGCCGGCCGTGCTCGGTCAGCTCGCGCAGGTGATCACCGCTTCGCACGTAGGGGCCGGCCTGGCCGTGACGCAGCAGCCACAACCTCATGCCTTGGGTTCCGCCGGGGCATCGGGAGTGGCCTCCGGCTTCACTTCGCTCTCGGCGACCGGTTCGGACTCGCCGCTGGCGGCGCTCTCGGGCTGCGCTGCTGGCTCGTCTTGCGCCTGCGCCGCCGCAGTTTCGGCAGCTGGAGCCGGCTCGGCGCTGGCGGCCTGCGCAACGGGGCTGCTGCTCGCTGCGGCTGCAGCCTCGCCAGCGGCACGCACCGCCTCGGCGCCCTCACCCTGCGGCTCGCGCGGGGTCGGCCAGTCGGTGAACGGCCAGGGCTTCTCGTCACTGTGGAAGCTGCCGAAGCGACCGATCTGCGCCAGGTACTGGCTGAGGCTGTCGCCGAAGTTCATCACGTCCACATTCGGCCGCCCCTTGAACAATCGGTAGACCAACTGCACCACCACCACCGCCAGCAGCACCAGCTCGGCAACCTGCCAGACCAGCACGAACAGCGCCATCCATACGATCCGCAGGATCAGGCCTTCACAATTGTTCTGTTTGCAGTAGGACATGCAACTCGCTCCCTTGCGTATGCAATCTAGAAACCGCTGGCGGAAATGAAATCGACGTCGGTCTTCGGCTCGCCGGACATCAGCAGGCCGATCACCTGTTCGAGGGTGCGGCCCTCAAAAAGTATGGCATGCAGGCCGGCAACCAGCGGCATGTACACCCCCAGCTGGTCGGCGCGGGCCTTGAGCACGCGGATGGTGTTGACCCCCTCGGCCACCTCGCCCAGCCGCGTCACCGCATCCTCCAGGCTCAGCCCCTGCCCCAGAGCGTAGCCGACCTGATAGTTGCGGCTCTTCGGTGACGAACAGGTGACGATCAGGTCGCCGACCCCGGCCAAGCCGAGAAAGGTCATCGGGTTGGCGCCCATGCGGACGGCAAAGCGGGTCATCTCGGCCAGCGCGCGGGTGATCAGCATGCTCTTGGTGTTCTCGCCCATGCCCAGCGCGACAGCCATGCCGGACATGATCGCGTAGACGTTCTTCAGCGCCCCGCCCAGCTCGACGCCGAAGCGGTCGCGACTGGCGTAGACGCGGAAGGTGCGCCCGTGCAGCACCTGTTGCACGCGCCGGCACAGTTCCTCGTCCTCGCTGGCGACCACCGTGGCGGTCAGCGCATGCTCGGCGATCTCGCGCGCCAGGTTCGGCCCGGAAATCACCCCGATGCGCGCCTGCGGGGCGATTTCCTCGAGGATCTGACTCATCAGCTTGAAGGTGTTCGCCTCGATGCCCTTGGTGGTACTCACCAGCAGCTTGCCCGCCAGCAAATCGGCCACGGGCTGCAGCGCCGCGCGCAGGGCCGAGGACGGCAGCACGACGAACACCAGGTCGCAGGCCTGCAGGGTCGCCGCCAGATCGGTGACCGGCTCGACGCCTTCATGCACCTTGATGCCCTTGAGATAGCGCGGGTTCTCGCGCTTCACCCGGATCGCCTCGGCCTGCGCCGCGTCGCGCATCCACAGGCGCACGCGCTGGCCGTTTTCCGCCAGCAGGTTGGCCAGCGCGGTGCCGAAGCTGCCGCCGCCCAGCACGGCAATGGGTTGCTGCTCAGTCATGATGAATCCGTATCCAGCCGCCACGCGGCAATCGCTGCATTATACGGGGCCCCCGCCGGCCTACCAGCACACTGTGATTGCCCTCGCTGGCAAATTGCTTCACCTCGGGTACCATGCGCGCCCGCTTATTTGCTCAGACTAGGGGATGCTGCCATGGTTGGCTGCATACGCACCGCACTGGCGCTGCTGGCCGGCGCGCTGGTGGCCGGCAAGGTATTTGCCGCAGACCTCTTCGCCAACACTCCCGACCTGCCCGAAATCCTCACCGCCACGCGCCTGCAGCAGGCACCGGCGGCGGTGCCGGGCAGCGTCAGCGTGATCGACCGGGAGCTGATCCGCGCCAGCGGTGCCCGCGAGCTGCCGGAGCTGCTGCGGCTGGTGCCGGGCATGCTGGTGGTGCCGCAGAACGGCAACGCCACCACCGTCAACTATCACGGCAGCAGCGCCAACCAGGCCCGCCGCCTGCAGGTGCTGGTGGACGGCCGTTCGGTCTATCGCTCGGGCTTCGCCCAGGTCGACTGGAACGACATCCCGCTGGCCATCGAGGATATCGAGCGCATCGAGGTGTTCCGCGGCCCCAATACGGTCAGCTACGGCGCCAACGCGCTGATGGCGGTAGTCAACATCCTGACCCGCGCCCCGCGCGACAGCCACGGCAGCCGCCTGAAGGTCACCCGCGGCCAGCGCGGCATCGACGACTGGTACGCCAGCCACGGCTTCGGCTGGAATGGCGGCGACCTGCGCCTGTCACTGTCCGGTCTGGAGGACGACGGTTTCGACCACAAGGCGGACGGCAGCGCCTTTCGCGACAGCCAGCGGCTCAGCCGGCTCAACCTGCGCCTGAGCCAGGAGCTGGACGAGCGCCAGTCGCTCGACTGGCAGCTGGCGCTCAAGGAAGGCAGCAATCAGGTCGACAACCACTACCAGCCGGTCCTGCCGATCGCCGCCCAGCCGTGGGAACAGGACGGCGACGCGGACGTGCGCGCCCGCGACTTCGCCAGCAGTCTGCGCTGGAGTCTCGACCTCAACGCCGAACACAGCCTGTACGTGCAGGGCAACGTGCAGCAGTGGGAGCGCCTGCGCCAGTGGCGTGCCTGCGAGGGTGCCGTAGCGTTCAGCCCGCAGCTGCGCGCGCTGTGGGATTCCTCGCCGAGCTACGTCAAAGCCCTCAGCGCGAATCTGGCCAGCGGGCGCTTCGTGCCGCCCGCCGGCACGTCCGCGCAGGTGGCGTTGGCCAGCCAGTTCCTGCAGCAGGCCGCCGCCAGCTTCGACCCATCTACCGGGGTCCTGGCGCACAGCTGCGGCCTGATCAACGAAGATGTGCGCGAGAACCGCTTCGACCTGGAAATACAGGACACCCTCAGCCTGTCCGACAGCCTGCGCCTGGTCAGTGGCCTGAGCTACCGCCACGACCAGGCCGACTCGCAGGTCTACCTCAACGGCGCGCGCAGCAAGGACACCTGGAGCCTGTTCAGCCAGTTCGAGTGGCATATCGACCCGCACTGGCTGCTGCAGGGTGGCGCCATGTTCGAGGACGACAACTCGGTCGGCAGCTCGCTGTCGCCGCGCATCGCCCTCAACTACCTGCTCACCCCCGCCCACGGTCTGCGCGCGGTGTATTCCGAAGCGGTGCGCTCGCCGGACATGTTCGAGAACCATGCCGACTGGCAATACCGCGTGCGCGACCTGCGTCCGAGCGCCCTCGGCCAGAGCGAGGCGCTCTACTTCGCCAGCGCGCGCGGCCCCGGCGATCTCGAGCAGGAGCGCATGCGCTCGCGGGAACTGGGCTACCACGGCAGCTTCGCCGAACTCGGCCTCAATCTCGACGTCAAACTGTTCTACGACGAGATCAGCGACCTGATCAGCGAGCCGCTCCAGGTTTACAATTTCACCCCGAGTAACGACAACCGCCTGCGCCTCAAGGGCGTCGAGAGCGAACTGGACTGGCAGGTGACCCCCGATGATCGCCTGCGCCTCGGCCATGCCTATATCGAATTCGACGCCAGCCACCGTATCGACCAGCGCCTGACACCGCGCCATAGCGGCTCGCTCGCCTGGCTGCACGACTGGGGTCGCGGTTGGTCAAGCAGCCTGTTCTACTATGGAGCTGATAGTCTTAACGAATACCGCTTCGAGCGCACCGACCTGCGGGTGGCCAAACGCCTGCAGTTCGGCAACCACCGGGTGGAACTGGCCGGACTGCTGCAACAGCGTCTGGACGATGAGCCACTCGGCTGGGAGGACAACAATTACGACGAGCGCCAGGTGTTCTGGTTCTCCGCCGAGCTCGAACTCTGACCCCATGCCGAACTCAAGGATGAGTATTCTGTATCCCTTCGCCGCGCTGGCCTGCCTACTGGCCCTGCTCGTCTGGCCGCCGCCCGTCATGGCCAGCGAGATCCTGCTCGCCGCCAGCAAAGACAGCCCGGCCTTGCGGCAGTTCGTCGCCGACCTGGCTGCGCGCCGCCCGGAAGACCGGGTGCGCTTCGTGCCTGCCAGCGACCTGACCACGCCCTCGGCCCTGCCCGCCGACAGCCGCCTGGTTCTCCTGGGGGCCGACGCACTGGACTGGCGCCTGAACGATCCGGGCGGACCGCCCACCCTGGTCATGCAGATCAGCCGGGTGCAGGCCCAGCAGCGCCTGAAGGACAGCCGGCCCGCGAATCTGACCCTGCTGTGGAGCGATCCGTCACCGGAGCGCCAGTTGCGCCTGATCCGCCAGCTGCTGCCGCAGGCAGGCAGGATCGGTCTGCTGTATGGCGACAACAGCCGCTTCCTGGTCAACGAAGTACGCCAGCAGGCGGCCGCGCAGGGACTGGCAGTCCATGCCTGGTTCTGGCCGGACACCGGCGACAGCCGCCCACTGAACCGCATGCTCGACGAAAGCGACGTGCTGCTCGGCGTGGATGACCCGGCCCTGTTCAACCCACTGACGATCAAGAGCGTGCTGCTCGCCAGCTACGGCCGCAAGCAGGTGCTGATCGGCCCGAGCGCGGCCTTCGTTCCCGCCGGCAGCCTGAGCAGCAGCTACAGCGACCAGCGTGACTGGCTGAACAGTCTCGACGAGTTGCTGTCGCAGCCGCCGGCGCAATGGCCACGCGCAGCCTATCCGCGCTATTTCAAGGTTCTCAGCAACCCGCAGGTCGCCCGCTCGTTGGGCATCGAGCTGAGCGACGACGTCGACCAGGCCGGGCGCCTGCAGCACTGGGAGAGCAGCAAATGATGATGCGCTGGGGACAGAGCGACATCCGCACCCGCACCCTGGCCATCAGCCTTGGCCCGGCGCTGCTGCTGACCCTGCTGCTGACCGGTTACTTCACCTCCACCCGTCTGCAGGACCTGCGTCAGGAGCTGACCCAGACCGGCCAGCAGATCGCCAACCAGCTGGCGCCGGCTACCGAGTACGGCGTGATCTCCGGCAACCTGCCGATCCTCGACAGCCTGCTGCGCGCCAGCCTGGACACCCCGCACGTGCGCTTCATCGAGGTGCGCGACCTCGAGGGTGAAGTGCTCGCCTATGTCGAGCAGGCTCACGAGATGCACGATGCGCGGATCAAGGTGTTCGAGGCGCCGATCCTGCGCCAGGCGATCGCCCTCGACGACTCCTTCCTGCTCACGTCCCCCCAGCCGCAGGCCGATACCGGCCAGGACGTCCTGGGCAGGGTGCTGGTCGGCATGACCGACGAGGCCTTCAGCGAGCGCCAGCAAGAGATCCTGCTGCGTGCCGGCGGTCTGGCCCTGCTGGCCCTGGCCCTGACCCTGCTGATGGCCTATCGCCTGGCACGCAGCCTGGCCGAGCCGATCCGCGCCATGGACAGCGCCGTACAGGCGATCCAGGGCGGCAAGTACCACACCGTGCTACCAACCGATGACCGCGGCGAGCTAGGCGAGCTGGCGCGCCATATCAATCGCATGGCCAGCGCACTGGAACAGGCGCAGAGCGAACAGCAACGCAGCATCACCGAACTGATTGCCGCCCGCGAGGAGGCCGAGCGGGCCAACCGCGCCAAGTCGGAGTTCCTGGCGATGATGAGCCACGAGCTGCGCACGCCGATGAACGGTGTGCTGGGCATGCTGCAACTGCTGGAAACCACCGAGCAGACCAGCGAGCAGGTCGAATACACCACGCTGGCCACCGAATCCACCGAGCACCTGCTCAAGGTGATCAACGACATCCTCGACTTCTCGCGCATCGAGCGTGGCTCGCTGGCGCTGGAGAATATCCCGTTCCGACTGCTCGACCTGATCGTCAGCTCGGTGCAGGTATTTCGCCCCAGCGCCCAGCAGCGCGGCCTGCAGTTGCTGATGGACAGCCAGCCGGGCCTGGAGAACATCGAGGTGCGCGGCGACCCCACCCGCCTGCGCCAGATCCTGGTCAACTTGCTCGGCAATGCGCTGAAGTTCACCGAGGAAGGCAGCATCACCGTGACCACCCACTGGCAGGCGCTCGGCAACCAGACCCTCTGGCTGACCTGCGCGGTGCACGACACCGGCATCGGCATTCCGGCCAGCCGCCTGCGGCACATGTTCGACGCGTTCGAGCAGGCCGACACCTCGACCTCGCGGCGCTACGGCGGCACCGGCCTCGGCCTGTCCATCGCCCGCACCCTGGCCGAGCACATGGGCGGCAGCCTGCGGGCCGAAAGCGCCGTAGGCCAGGGCTCGACCTTCACCCTGGAAATCCCCCTGCCCTGGCGCCAGGTGCAGGTCGAGGAACAGGCGATCCTGGCCGGCACCCAGGACCAGGGCGCCGGGGAGACCGTGCTGCTGGTCGAGGACAACCCGGTCAACCAGACGGTGATCGAGGCCATGCTGCGCAGCCTCGGCTTTGAGGTCCAGCTGGTCAGCGACGGCCTGCAGGCCCTGCAGGCCGTCCACGAGCAGGCCTACGCGGCGATCCTCATGGACTGTCGCCTGCCCGGTCTGGACGGCTATGACACCACCCGGCAGATCCGCG
The DNA here is from genome assembly GCF_019097855.1 of Geopseudomonas aromaticivorans. GTDB lineage: Bacteria > Pseudomonadota > Gammaproteobacteria > Pseudomonadales > Pseudomonadaceae > Geopseudomonas > Geopseudomonas aromaticivorans. The sequence goes on along the minus strand of NZ_JAHRGL010000019.1, from coordinate 310,603 downwards.
CCACCGAGGGGCCGAACCGTGACGCACCGATCATTGCCCTGACCGCCAATGCCTTGCCGGGCGACCGCGAAACCTGCCTCGCGGCCGGGATGAACGACTACCTGGCCAAGCCGTTCAAACGCTCCGACCTGAGCCTCGCCCTGCAGCGCTGGATAGCCTCGAGACCATCGACGGGTGGCGAATCTGCGTGAAATACGGCACGCTTGCACATTCGCACAGTCATGGACGGCGCCATTCGTCGCAGAATGACCATTGCCGCGCTGTGACTTTCATCAACAGGCCATAGTCTATGACTAGGTCACAGGCACGCTTCCATCAGGGAGGGCGTGACCGGAAAGATCTGCCCCCTGTGGTACAGGGACCGTCGAGGAGCTCGCATGACCAAACAAAACGCCTTCACTCAGGAAGAACTGCTCAGCTGCAGCCGCGGTGAACTGTTCGGCCCGGGTAACGCGCAACTGCCCGCCCCCAATATGCTGATGATGGACCGCATCGTCCACATCAGCGAAACCGGCGGCAAGTACGGCAAAGGCGAAATTGTGGCCGAGCTCGACATCAACCCGGACCTGTGGTTCTTCGGCTGCCACTTCGAAGGCGACCCGGTAATGCCGGGCTGCCTGGGCCTGGACGCCATGTGGCAGCTGGTCGGCTTCTACCTCGGCTGGCAGGGCAACCCCGGCCGCGGCCGTGCCCTGGGCTCGGGCGAAGTAAAATTCTTCGGTCAGGTCTTGCCGACCGCCAAGAAAGTCACCTACAACATCCACATCAAGCGCACCATCACCCGCTCGCTGATCCTGGCCATTGCCGACGGCACCGTGAGCGTAGATGGCCGCGAGATCTACAGTGCCGAAGGCCTGCGCGTCGGTCTGTTCACTTCCACTGATAGCTTTTAAGGGTTACCCGCATGCGTCGCGTCGTGATCACCGGGATGGGCATCGTGTCCTGCCTGGGCAATGACAAAGAGACTGTTTCCGCCAACCTGCGCGCCAGCCGCCCGGGCATCCGCTTCAACCAGTCCTATGCCGACATGGGGCTGCGCAGCCAGGTCTCCGGCTCCGTCGACCTCGACCTCGAAGCGCTGATCGACCGCAAGGTCTACCGCTTCATGGGTGACGCCGCCGCCTTCGCCTACCTGTCCATGGAACAGGCGATCAAGGATGCCGGCCTGACCGAGGAAGAGATCTCCAACCCGCGCGTCGGCCTGATCGCCGGCTCCGGTGGTGCGTCCACTCTCAACCAGATGGAAGCCCTGGACATCCTGCGCGAAAAGGGTGTCAAGCGCGTCGGCCCGTACCGCGTGCCGCGCACCATGGGCAGCACCGTGTCCGCCTGCCTGGCCACCCCGTTCAAGATCAAGGGCGTGAACTACACCATCTCCTCCGCTTGCGCCACCAGTGCCCACTGCATCGGCAACGCCATGGAGCAGATCCAGATGGGCAAGCAGGACATGGTCTTCGCCGGCGGCGGTGAAGAGGAGCACTGGAGCCAGAGCTTCCTGTTCGACGCCATGGGCGCCCTGTCCACCCAGTACAACGCCACTCCGGAAAAGGCCTCGCGCGCCTACGACGCCAAGCGTGACGGCTTCGTCATCGCCGGCGGCGGCGGCATGGTGGTGGTCGAGGAACTGGAGCACGCGCTCAAGCGCGGCGCCAAGATTTATGCCGAGATCGTCGGCTACGGCGCCACTTCCGACGGCTACGACATGGTCGCGCCGAGCGGCGAAGGCGCAATCCGCTGCATGCAGCAGGCAATGGCCACCGTCGACACCCCGATCGACTACCTGAACACCCACGGCACCTCGACCCCGGTCGGCGACGTCGCGGAAGCCCGTGCCGTGCGCACCGTGTTCGGCGACAAGGCCCCGGCCATCAGCTCGACCAAGAGCCTGTCCGGCCACTCGCTGGGCGCCGCCGGCGTGCAGGAAGCGATCTACAGCCTGCTGATGATGGAAGGCAACTTCATCGCCGGCTCGGCCAACATCGACGAGCTGGACCCGGAAGTGGCCGATCTGCCGATCGTCACCCAGACTCGCGAGAACGTCACCCTGAACACGGTGATGAGCAACAGCTTCGGCTTCGGCGGCACCAACGCCACGCTGGTCCTCAAGCGCTGGACCGGCAAGTAAGTCGCTCTCGCTGCACTGCAACGGCACCTTCGGGTGCCGTTGTCGTTTCTGCCTCCCACGCGGCTGCGCATAGTCACCCTGCGACAGTCCCCCGCTGGCGCTCACATACTCCATGGGGTATATAGAGGACAGCGGTCGCCGATATGTGGCTACGCTGAGCGCATGGGCAGCCGCCCCACCCCGCAAAGGAGAGATGCAGATGCAATGCAACGTTGGCAAGACGGACAAGATCCTGCGCATCGTCGCCGGCCTGGTCCTGTTGGCACTCGGCGCCACCGGCGTGATCGGCTGGTGGGGGCTGATCGGCCTGGTCCCGCTGGCTACCGGCCTGCTGAGCTGGTGCCCGGCCTACACCCTGCTCGGCATCAAGACCTGCGGCAAGGACCAGTGACATGACGCTGAAGACCATCCGCGTCAGCGGCAGCCTCGATCACGCCTTCGCCATCAGCGTGGAGGCCGGCAACCATGTCATCCGCATGGATCAGCCGAAGCACGCCGCCGGCCAAGACCTCGGACCGACGCCGCTGGAGCTCATCCTCGCCGCCCTGGCCGGCTGCTTCGGCACCATCGGCCGCTTCCTCGCCCACCAGCGCAAGTTCGAGCTGCGCGGCATGCAGTTCGAGATCGAGGGCGACTACGACCCGGACGGCCTGCTCGGCCGCCGCGACGACGTGCGCCCGGGCTTCCAGGCGCTGCGGGTGAAGGTGGACATCGACGCCGACCTGAGTCGCGAGGAGAAGCAGGCGGTACTGGCGGAAATCGAGCGGCGCTGCCCGCTGGCCGACAACCTGGTCAACGGCACCCGCCTGGAAAGCACGCTGGCCTGATCCCGGCAGCGCAAACGCCAAGGCCCGGAGCAAAGCTTCGGGCCTTGGCGTTTCTGGCGGAAGATCAGCGCACACCGAAGCGCAGCTCGACCCACGGGGTTCGCCCTGCAACGCCATGAAGAGCCGGGGTGCAAGGTCCGCGCCCTCACGCCTCACCCGGCCGGCCCCCCTCTTGCCCCGTGCAGGACCGGATTGGCCGGCAGCGACTATCCTGCACTGAGCGAACAAGGGCGCAGCGGGGTGCGGCATGGACAAGAAGTTTCAATGGAACGCGTGGTATTTCCTGCTGGCGTTCAGCCTGCTGCTGATGTTCCAGGGCTGGTGGAGCGAACGTCAGGCCGTCGAACCGATCGCCTACAGCGAATTCCTCAAGCTGCTCAAGGACGGCAAGCTGAGCGAACTCAGCATCAATAACCAGCAGATCAGCGGCAAGCTGCTGGAGCCGATCAACAACCGCAGCAGCTTCGTCACCAACCGCGTCGATCCCGCGCTGGCCGAGGAGCTGGCCGCCTCCGGGGCCAAGTTCACCGCGGTGCGCGAGAACACCCTGGTCGCCAACCTGCTGTCCTGGCTGCTGCCGCTGGTGCTGATCTTCGCCTTCTGGAGCTTCCTGTTCCGCCGCCTGACCGACAAGCAGGGCGGCCTCGGCGGGCTGGTCAGCGTCGGCAAGTCCAAGGCCAAGGTCTACGTGGAGCGCGACACCGGGGTGACCTTCGACGACGTCGCGGGGATCGACGAGGCCAAGGCCGAACTGGAGGAGATCGTCTCCTTTCTCAAGGACCAGCCCAAGTACAGCCGCCTCGGCGCACGGATTCCCAAGGGCATCCTGCTGGTCGGCCCGCCGGGCACCGGCAAGACCCTGGTGGCCAAGGCGGTGGCCGGCGAGGCCGGCGTGCCGTTCTTCTCCATCTCCGGCTCGGAGTTCGTCGAGATGTTCGTCGGCGTCGGCGCGGCGCGGGTGCGCGACCTGTTCGAGCAGGCGCGCAAGGCGGCACCCTGCATCATCTTCATCGATGAACTGGATGCCCTGGGCAAGATGCGCGGCGTCGGCGCCTTCGGCGGCAACGACGAGAAGGAGCAGACCCTCAACCAGCTGCTGGCCGAGCTGGACGGCTTCGACCCGCGCGAAGGCGTGGTGCTGCTGGCCGCCACCAACCGCCCGGAAATCCTCGACCCGGCGCTGCTGCGCGCCGGCCGCTTCGACCGCCAGATCGTCGTCGACCGCCCGGACCGCAAGGGTCGCGTGGCCATCCTCAAGGTGCACATCAAGCGCATCCAGGCGGCCGCCGAGGTCGACCTGGTCCAGGTCGCCGGCATCACCCCCGGCTTCACCGGCGCCGACCTGGCCAACCTGATCAACGAGGCCGCCATCACCGCCACCCGACGCGGTGCCGAGCAGGTCAGCATGGACGACTTCACCCGCGCGGTAGAGCGCATCGTCGCCGGCGCCGAGCGCCGCGGCCGCCTGCTGCTGCCCCACGAACGCGAGGTGGTGGCCTATCACGAGATGGGCCACGCACTGGCCGCCAGCAGCCTGCCGGGCATGGACCCGGTGCACAAGGTATCGATCATCCCACGCTCGATCGGCGCCCTCGGCTACACCCTGCAACGGCCGACCGACGACCGCTTCCTGATCACCCTCGGCGAGCTGAAGAACCGCATGGTGGTGCTGCTCGCCGGCCGCGCGGCCGAGCAGCTGCTGTTCGGCGAGATCTCCACCGGCGCGGCCGACGACCTGGCCAAGGTCACCGACATCGCCCGGCAGATCGTCACCCGTTTCGGCATGAGCGCCGACCTCGGCCAAGCGGTGCTGGAGCGGCAGAGCAACAGCTTCCTCGGCGACAACCTGATTGCCATGCGCGAGAAGGACTACTCCGAGCAGACCGCCCGCGAGATCGACCTAGCCGTGCGCCAGCTGATCGACAAGGCCTACCGCCGCGCCGGCGAAGTCCTCCAGCAGCGCCGCGCCGAACTGGACGAGGGCGCCCGCCTGCTGCTGGAGCGGGAAACCATCACCCCCGAAGACTTCCCGCCGCTGCGCCCGGAACGGACGGCCGGGGCTCAGTGAGGGACACAGCCATCGACCCACGGCATGCGACGGTTGTCACCATGCAAGGACGTGCACATGATCGGATGTCACCCGCAGCGCAAGGCAGGGCACCTCCCGTGTCGACAGACCACCGCCCGCTGATCTACCAGGCCTTCCTGTACACCCTGGCCTTGGCCCTGCTGGCCGTGGGCGGCGTAAGCCTGCTCGATGTCCTGCTGGACCACGGGTCCAGCCCTCACTACCTGCTACTGTCGCCAGGCAGCCCGCCGCTCGCCCTCAGCCTGGGCATCACCCTGCTGGGCGCAGCCCTGCTCAGCCTGTTGGCGCTGCGCAAGGGTCCGCACAACCTGCGCCTCGATCGGCGCACCCTGCTGGCTGGCGTCTGTGGCGTGTTGCTGTCGACCGCCAGCTGGTCGCTGCTCAGCCAGCAGAGCAGCGATGCACTCGCCGCGCAGAGCCAACTGCTGCTCGCGCGCCTGCAAAGCGCCAGCCGGGAGATGCTGAGTGCCCGGCTGGCGCTGATCCAGCGCATGGCCGAACGCTGGCAGGCCATCGGCAGCATGCCCTCCGACGCCCTGTGGCAGCAGGAAGCCGGCAGCTACCTGCGCGATTTTCCCAACCTGGGACTGATCGCCGTACTGGACGAGCGCCTGCTGCCCCAGCGCAACCAGGTCCGCGCCCCCAAGGCCCAGCGCTGGCTGGAGAGTTTCCTGGCCGACCCGGAGCAGCGTGACTGGCTGCAGCAGGTGCGCACCGGTCGCCAGGCGCACATGAGCGCCTCGCTGAATCTGCTCGGCAATGGCCCGATGGCACTGATCGCCGTCCCCTTGCACCTGCCCGGCCAGTCAGGCCAACTGCTGGTGGCCAGCCTGGATGTCGGCGACACCATGGGCAACCTGCTCGGCGGCAACAGCGGCGAATTCATCATCCGCGTGCACGAAGGTAGCCAACTGATCTACGACTCGGCCGGTGCCGCCCCGGGACACGTCCTGATCCCGGTTGGCAGCGGCCTGACCCGCCTGGCGCAAACCCCGGAGTGGACGATCGGCACCTACCTCAAGCCGGGCCGCGGCCAGGCCGGCAGTCGCTTGCTGGCCCTCCTGGTGCTGTTCTGCGGCCTCGCCCTGAGCTTTTTCCTGATGTTCACCCAACGCCTGGCCTGGGGTGCCCAGCAACAGGCGCTGCACCTGCGCGAGCGGCAACGCTTCGACGAGGCCCAGAGCCGCGTGCTGGACATGATCTCCACTCTGCAACCGCTGCCGCAGATCCTCGAGGCAATCTGCCGGCTGATCGAACAGAGTGATCCGCGCCTGCGCTGCTCGATCCTGCTGGTGGACAGCAGCGGCCAGCGCCTGACGTTGGGAGCCGCACCCAGCCTGGACGAACACTACAACCAGGCCGTCGACGGCCTGCCGATCCGCGAAGGGACGGGCTCCTGCGGCACCGCCGCCTTCCGCCGCCAACCGGTGCTGGTCAACGACATTGCCCACGACCCGCTGTGGCAGGGCTTCCACGAACTGGCCGCCAGCAGCAACCTGCATGCCTGCTGGTCGACCCCGCTGTTCGCCGCCAGCGGCGGACTGCTCGGCACCTTCGCCATCTACCAGCAGCAACCGATGGTGGTGGATAGCGTCCTGGAGGATCTGGTCACCACCGCCAGCCATCTGGCTGCCATCGCCATCGAGCAGAAGACCACCCGCCAGCGCCTGCTGGAGAGCGAGCAACGCTTCCGCTCGCTGTTCGCCTGCAACCCAGACCCGGTGTTCGCCTTCGACCTGCGCGGCCGCTTCGAGCGGGTCAATCCGGTCGCCAGCCAGCTGCTCGGCTACCGCGAGGACGAGCTGCGCGGCGCCCACTTCACCCAGTATCTGGAGCCGACCGAGGCGCAGCGCATCCAGCCGCTGCTGCTCAAGGTGGCGCGTGGCGAAACCCACTCCTTCGAGCTGCAGTGCCGCAACCGGGCCGGCGAGCTGCTGGAACTGGACGTCACCCAGCTGCCGATCGTGATCGACCACGCAATCGTCGGAGTGTTCTGCATCGCCAAGGACATCCGCCAGCGCAAGACCGCCGAGCGGACCCTGCAGAGCGCCCTGGCCGAACTGGAGCGCAGCAACCGCGAACTGCAGGCGTTCGCCTTCGTCGCCTCCCACGACCTGCAGGAGCCGCTGCGCAAGATCCAGTCCTTCGCCGCGCGCCTGCAGACCCGTCCCGCCGGGCTGGACGAGCAGGGCCGCGACTATCTCCAGCGCATGATTTCGGCGGCCGAGCGCATGCAGGCACTGATCCACGACCTGCTGGCCTACTCGCGCGTCGCCACCCGCGCCCAGTCGTTCGTGCGCCTCGAGCTGGAGCGGTTGCTCGACGAGGTCATGCAGGATCTCGAGCATGTGATCGAGGGCAGCGGCGCGCGGATCGAGCGCGCGCCGCTGCCTGCCATCGCAGGCGATCCGTCGCAAATGCGCCAGCTGCTGCAGAACCTGCTGAGCAACGCGATCAAGTTCCACAAGCCGGGCGAGTTGCCACAGGTTCGCATCTATGCTGAATATCAACCCACGGGCGAGTGGAGCCTGTGCGTGAGCGACCAGGGCGTGGGCTTCGATGAACAATACCTCGAGCGCATTTTCCACCCGTTCCAGCGCCTGCACAGCCGCCAGGCATACCCAGGCACCGGCATCGGTCTGGCGATTGTCAGCAGGATCGCCGAACGCCACGGAGGCCGATTGTCGGCCAGCAGCCGGCCGGGACAAGGCGCCACCTTTCGCGTCACCTTCCCGACGCCACCAATGCCGACAGGGTAAACTTCTCCAGCAGCAGGCCGCCCAGCGATCGCGGCCTGCGCGAAGGACCCCTGAACCCCGTCGAACCGCCGCCGGAGCCGACGCCCCATGACGCTGCCCGCCCCCCCCTTGCGCCTTTTGCTGATCGAGGATGACGAGGACGATTTCCTGATCATCCGCGATCTGCTGCGCGAGGCAGGCAACCTGCATTACGTGCTGGACTGGGTGGACAGCTTCGAGCGCGGCCGGTGCGCCATCGACAGTGGCGTGCACGACCTGTATCTGATCGATAACCGCCTCGGCAGCGACTCCGGCCTGGAGCTGGTGCGCCATGCCAGCGCCCGCAGCATGCACCAGCCGCTGATCCTGCTCACCGGCCAGGACGACAGCGAACTCGACGCCCGCGCCCTCGAACTGGGCGCCTCCGACTATCTGGTCAAGGGCCAGTTCGACGGGCGCCTGCTCGGGCGCAGCATCCGCTATGCGCTGGAGCGCGCCAGCGCGCGCGAACGCCTGGGCCGCAGCGATAGCCGTGCCGCCCTGCTGCAGCGCTGCCTGGAAGCCAGCTACAACGGCGTGGTGATCGTCGACGCGCAGGCCCCCGACCAGCCGATCATCTATGCCAACCCGGCCTTCGAGCGCATCACCGGCTACCGCGAGGAGGAGATCCTGGGGCGCAACTGCCGCTTCCTCCAGGGCAACCAGCCCTACCAGCCGGCTCTCGAGGAGATCCGCCGCAGCCTGGCCGAGCAGCGCGAGGTACACGTGGTGCTGCGCAACTTCCGCAAGGATGGCAGCGCCTTCTGGAACGACCTGTACATCGCCCCGGTGCCGGACGAGCGCGGCGTGGTCACCCACTACGTCGGCGTGCAGAACGACATTTCCGAGCGCAAGCGCTTCGAGTCGGAGCTGGCCTACAACGCCAGCCACGACGTGCTGACCGGCCTGCCCAACCGCTCGCTGCTGGAGGACCGCCTGCTGCAGGGCTGCCAGATCGCCCGGCGCTACTCGCGGGAGCTGGCGGTGATGCTGATCGACCTCGACGGCTTCAAGCCGATCAACGACACCTTCGGCCACGCGGTCGGCGACAAGGTGCTGGTGGAGGTGGCGCAACGCATGGGCGCGCAGATCCGCCCCGGCGACACCCTCGCCCGCCTCGGCGGCGACGAGTTCGTCGTCCTGCTGCCGGACCTGGCCCACGGCGAGGACGTGCTACTGGTGGCCGAGCGCCTGATCCGCAGCATCTCGCGTCCCTACCACCTCAACGAACTGGAACTGCACGTCACCGCCAGCATCGGCATCACCCTCAGCGACGGCGAGATCGAGCAGCCGATGAAGCTGATCCAGCAGGCCGACCTGGCGATGTACCAGGCCAAGCAGCACGGCCGCAACAACTACCAGTGGTACACCGAGCACCTCAACCAGGAAGTCAGCGAGCGCATGACCCTGCGCAACGAGCTGCAGAAAGCCATCGCCGGCATGAGCTTCGAGCTGCACTACCAGCCGCAGATCGATACGCGCAGCGGCCTGGTGATCGGCAGCGAGGCCCTGCTGCGCTGGCCGCATGCCGAGCGCGGCATGATCTCGCCGCTGCGCTTCATCCCGGTCGCCGAGGACACCGGGCAGATCATCCCCATCAGCCAGTGGGTGCTGGACACCGCCTGCCGGCACAACCGCCAGTTGCTCGACCGCGGCCTGGCCCGCGGCGCCATCTCGGTGAACATCTCGGCGGTGCACTTCTTGCGCAGCAACTTCATCGAGACCGTGCGCCGCGCGCTGGACAGCAGCGGCCTGCCGGCGAACCTGCTGGAGCTGGAAATCACCGAAAGCGTGCTGCTGAAGAACGCCGAGCGGGCGATCTACCTGCTGCACGAACTGAAGAAAATCGGCGTCGGCCTGGCATTGGACGACTTCGGCACCGGCTACTCCAGCCTCAGCTACCTGAAGGATCTGCCGATCGACAAGGTCAAGATCGACCGCTCCTTCGTCCAGGAGCTGATCAGCGACCCGCGCGATGCCGCCATCACCCAGGGCATCATCTCCATGGCCCACCACCTCGACCTCAAGGTGGTCGCCGAAGGCGTGGAGACCCCGGAGCAGGCCGCCTTCCTCGAACGCAACCAGTGCGACGCCTTCCAGGGCTTCCTCTACGCCCGGCCGATGCCGTTCGCCGAGCTGGAGGGCTATCTGCAGCGCCAGGCAGCCTTGGCGATGGCCGGGCACTGAGAGTGCCCGACCGGCACGGATCGCCCCACGCCAGGGGGCAAGCCTGCGGATCCGCTGCCAGCCCTCAATAGTCGCGCTTGTAGAAGATATCCAGCGAACTGGCCAGGCCGCTGGCCGCTTCCAGATAGAGCTTCTTGCCCAGTTCGTAGCGCAGGGCAAAGATGTTGCCCTGCTCGAACACGCCGACGCCGTAGCGCAGGCTGAGCCTCTCCGAGAGGTAGCCACTGGCGAACACACTGCTGCTGGTACCGGAACCCTCACTTTCCAGCTGGAAATCCCTGATCCCGAGGCGCTCGACGATAGCCCCGGCTACCGGCGCGCCGCCGGCCAGGCCCAGGGCCAGCGCGGCCTGGCCGACCACGTTGCTGTCACCGCTGCTGCCCGGCGCGCGCCCCAGCACCAGGTAGGACAGCGCCTGCTCCTGGCTCATCGCGGGCTCGGAGAATACCTCGCTGACCGGGGCGTCGGCGCGCCCGGTCAGGCGCAGGCCGGCCGTCACCTCGTCCACGGTGCGGATCGCCTCGATATCCAGCAGCGGCTGGTCGATCGGCCCGGCGAAGATCAGCTGGGCGCGACGCAGGGTCAGGCGCTGGCCGTAGGCACGGTAGCGGCCGTTTTCCAGCTTCAGGGTGCCGCGGCTGTCGAGGTTGTCCTTGATGCGCAGCTTGCCCTTGAGGTCGGCGCTCAGGCCGAAGCCGGAGAAGCGCAGGCGGTCCTCGCCGAGCAGCAGACGCAGGTCCATCTTCAGCCCCGGCATGCGCGCCGCGGCCGGCTGCTCGCCGACGATCTGCGCATCCTCCGAGACGGTGACCGCCTGGGCCGGCAACTCGCGCACCTTGATCTGCCCGCGCGGAATGGCGAGCTGCCCACCGAGGCTGAACTGGCGGTCGCGCAGGCCAAGCTGCAGGTCCGGCTCGACCTCGACCTCGACGTTGGCATACGGCTCGACCACCGCCGGCAGGCGGCTGCCGCGAATCTGCAGGTCCATCTGCGGCGCCGCCGCCCAGTCCAGGCTGCCGGTCAGCGTGCCCTGCCCCTGCGCGCCGCTGCGCCAGCGGCCATCGACCTGTGCCTGCTGGCCGGCGATGGTCATGGCCAGTTGCAACGCCTCGAAGGTCAGCGGCAGCTCGCCGCCGCTGACATGGCCATCGCGCAACTGCACGCGGCCGTTGACCACCGGCGCCAGCAGGCTGCCGGACAACTGGCCGCTGCCGTCGATGCGCCCCTCGAGACGCTCGACCTGGCTGACGAAGGGGCGCGCCAGGGCGAGATCCAGGCCGTCGAGGCGGAAACTGCCGGACAGCGGCCGGCTGGCCGGGCGCGGGTCGATGACCGTGTCCAGCTCCAGGGTGCCCAGGCTAGGCCCGGCCAGACGCAGCTGGCTGTCGACTCGCTGGGGCCGCAGCTGGCTGATCAGACTGAGCTGCCGGTAGGGGACGTCCAGCCACTGCTCCTGGCCGTCGGCCCGCTGGCGCAGCCGCAGCAGGCCGCTGCCGGCATCCAGGCGCAGTTCGCCGCTCGGCCCACTGGCCGGCAGGTCGAGACGCAGATCGCCGCCGAGCTGGCCTACCATGGCGAAATCCTCCGGCAGTGCGCCGGCCAGCCGCGCCAGGTCGAAACCGCGCAGGCGCGCCCGCAGCTGCGGATCGGGCAGCAGACGCTGGGCATCGGCGCACAGGCTGGCCTGCGCCGACTGCCAGCAGTGCGCGCCAAGGGTCAGGCGGCCGGCCGCTGTGCGTTCGAGGCTAGCCGCCTGCTGCAGCTGCCAGTCCAGCCCGGCGACGCCGACCGCGCCGCGATTCAGGCTGCCACGCCAGTCGCGCTGGCTGTCCAGGCCGCCGGCCAGCAGCAGCGCCAGACGCAGCGGTTCGCCCTCAAGGCTCAGCTCAACGCTGTGCCGTTGCGGCGTGCCGCTGCCCTTGACCGCGAGCTGGCCGAAATCGCGCTCGCCGCTGTGCAGGCCGCGGGCGTCCAGCTGCACGCTCGCCAGCTGGCGGGCATCGAGGCTGGCCGCCAGCGCCAGCTCGCGCAGGCGCTGCTCCTGGTAGCGCAGGCCGGCGCCCTGCAGGCTCAGGCCGCCCTGCGGCGCGGCAGGCGTGCCGGCAAGCTTGACTTGCCCCTCTACCTGACCGTGCAGACCGGGCCACAGCTGGTCCAGCCGTGGCAGGGCCAACGCCAGCTGGCCGGCGATCCGGTCGCTCCACTCGCCCTGGCCGTCGACGCGGTTGTCGCCCAGGCGCAGGGCCAGCTGCGGCACCTGCCAGCGCGCGCCATCGCCCTGCAGCTGCCCCTTGAGGGACAGTGGCTGCCGACGCAGCTGGCCGTCGAGCGCCCAGTCGGCCTGCATCTGCAGCTGGCCGGCGCGCAGCTCGCCGTTGCTGGCCAGCGCCCCGCCGATGCGTCCGGGCAACTCCTTGAGCCAGTAGGCCGGATCGAGCTCGGCCAGCTGCAGGCGGGTCTGCCAGCTGAAGGCCTCGGCAAAACCCAGCGCCAGCTCGCCCTCCGCCCGGCCCTTGCCGGCCTCCAGGCGCAGCCCGGGGAGCTGCAGCTGGCCACTGTCGCCCTGCAGCGGGCTGACCAGACGCAGCGGTCCGGCCGGACTCAGCAGGCGAAGGTCGAAATCGCCCCGGTAGCGGCTGTCGGCATAGTTCAGCGCGGCCCGCAGCTGCTGCAGCTCCAGCTCCACGCCGGGCTGCGGATACAACTGCTGCCAGGCGAAGGCGCCGCCCTTGAGGTTCAGGTCGGCGGCGAAGGCCTCGCGCCAGTCGAGGCTGCCGGCGAGCTGCAGGGTTTCCCCGCCAGCGTCCTGCAACTGCAGCTGCGCCACGTGCGCCCCGCCGGCCGCCACGCTGCCGCGCAGCGCCAGCGCCACGGGCTGCTCGGCGCCGGCCAGGGTCGCCTGCCCCTGCACCGCGTAGCCCTCGCTCAGGGTGCCGCTGGCGTTCAGGACGAGCGAGGTGAGGCGCAGGCTCGGCGGCAGACTGGACCAGGCGCGGAAATCGCTGGCCGTCAGCTGCAACTCCAGCGGCAACCCTTCGCCCAGCGGCTGCAGCCAGCCCCGCAGCTCGCCGTTCAGGTAGCCCTCGCTATGGGCGACCAGCTCCAGACGCTGCAGCAGGCGGCCGTCCAGCGCCAGGTCGAGCTGCCAGGGCCTGGCGTCCACCGCCGGCAACTGCAGGCGGGCGCGGGCACGCAGCGGCCAGTCGCCGTGGGGTTGCAGGCTCAGCTCGCTGATGGTCAGGCGCAGGGCCGGGCGCTGCAGGTCCACGGCGGTCAGTTGCAGCCCCTGACGACCCAGACGGGCGGCCAACACCAGGTCGCGCAGCTGCTCGACACCATTGATCACCAGGCTGTCCAGCTGCAGGCGACCGATATCGAGCCCCAGAGGCAGGCGGATGTCCGGCAGGCGCAGCGGTTCGCTGGCCGCCTGCTCGGGCGATGGCGGCAGGTCGAGCTGCAGACGGGCGGCCACGAGCTCGTCCAGGCACATCAGCCCCTCGGGCAGGCAGGCCAGACGGTTGGTCACCCTGAGCGACTCCAGCGCCATGCGCGTCTCGCCCGACTGCCAGCGCAGCGCACTCGCGCTCCAGTTGCCGAGCAGCCGACCGCGGAAGTCTTCGACCGCCAGGCCCGGCACCCGGCCGAGCAGCCAGCGGCTGCCGGTTTCGGTCGCTGGCAGGCCGAGTACGGCCGCCAGAACCAGCAGCAGGAGCAGGCCGGCCACGCCGAGGCCGCGCCAGCACCGCCTCACAGTTCCGGTCCCATGGAGAAGTGGATGCGAAAGGCCGAGCCCTCGTCGTCGTCCAGCGCATGGGCCAGATCGAGACGCAACGGGCCGACCGACGACACCCAGCGCACGCCGATGCCGACACCGGTCTTCAACGGATCGGTGAAGTCGTCGAAGGCGTTGCCGTGGTCGACGAAGGTGGCCAGACGCCAGCGCTCGCGCAGCGGGTACTGGTACTCCAGGCTGCCCACCATCAGGTAGCGGCCGCCGACCCGATCGCCCTCGCTGTCGCGCGGCGACAGGGTCTGATAGTCGTAACCGCGCACGCTCTGGTCGCCACCGGCAAAAAAGCGCAGCGACGGCGGGATGGACTCGAAGGCGTTGGTGGCGATGCCGCCGAACTGCATCCGGCCAAGCAGGCGGTGCCCACCGGCGAAGGTGGTCAGGCCCTTGGCCTGCAGGTTGAGGTGCAGCAGGTCGGCATCGGAGAACAGGCTACGGTGGCCTCCCGTCAGGTCCGCCTGCAGGCGCCAGCCGCGACCGGGATCGACCTTGCTGTCACTGACCGTGCGGCTGAAACCGAGGCCCGGCAGCAACAGGCTACTGCGCCCCTCGTCCTCACCGACGTCGTAGCGCTCCTGCTCCAGGCGCAACGACACGATGCGCTGCCAGGCATTCTCCGGCAGGTGCTGCCACTGGCCGCCGACGGTCAGGCGCTCGCTCTGGGTGTCCAGCAGATCCTCCTTCTGGTAGCCGGTGGTGAAGCGCAGGCTTTCGGTGAGCGGCGGGTCGAGCGGAATCTCGTACCAGCTGCTGAGGTTCTGCCGCGGACTGGAGAGCTCGATGTCGGCCCCCAGACGATGGCCCTCGGCGCCGCGCCAGTGGCGGGTCCAGGTGCCGCGCAGGCGCGGGCCGACGTCGGTGGAGAAGCCCAGGCCGGCGGCCAGGGTGCGTGGCTTGCGCGCCTGCAGCTGGACCTGTGCCGGGACCACCCGATCCACGGCGTGTTCCGGCGTGGCCTCCACCCGCACATCCTCGAAGTAGCGGGTCGACACCAGCGCCTGGTTCAGCGCCCCGACCCGGTCGGCGTCGTAGCCCTCGCCGGCCTTGAACGGCACCAGGCGTTGCAGCAGGTCGTCGTCGAACGGCGTCTCGCCGACGAAAGTGACCGCGCCCAGCCGATAGCGCGGACCGCTGCGGTAGATCAGGCGGATATCGGCCACCCCCGTCGCGGGGTCGATGTGCAGGCTCTGCTCGGCGAACGCGCCGTCGAAGAAACCGTAGCGCAGCGCCTGGTTGCGGATCAGCCGCTTGGCGTCCTCGTAGGCGCCATGGTCGAGCACCGCCCCCGGCGCCAGCTTGGCGCTGCGCGGCACGCGGAAGCTGTCGAGCTGCGCGGCCTCGCCCTCCACGCGGATCGCCACCGTGCGCAGCCGCACCGGCTCACCCTGCTCGATACGCAGGCGCAGGATGCTCTTGCCGCCCTCTTCCACCACCTCGCTGCGGATCTGCGGCCGGTAGTAGCCGAGCGCCTGCAGCGCCTTGCCCGCCTCGCGCTCGGCAGCAGGGGCGAAGCGTTGCAGGGCGCTGCTATCGCGACCGTTGAGCGGGCCGATATGCGCCTCGACGTTCGCGCGCAGGGCCTTGTGCGGCGGGCTGAGCAGCACGTCCAGCTCGGCCGCGCCTGCGGGCAGGCCGACCAGCAGGGCCAACAGCGCGGCGGCAGTGGCGATGAGGAAATGGCTTTTCATGCGCCCGATCCTAGCATGCTCGCCAGCGATTTCCGGACCGCGCCCCGAGCGCACAGACCGCGCACTCCTGCCACGTCTACAGGCGCCCGACGGCCTCGCCGAGCCGCGCGATCAGCTCCGGCACCAGCGCCAGCCGCTGCCCCTCCTCCTCCAGCACCCGCTCGAAGGCGCGCTTCTTCAGCGCCTCGACCGCCAGGCCCTCGCGCAGGTTGGCCGGCACCGTGCTGAGCAGAATATCGAACAGGCGGTCCACCGCGTGCAGGCGGCCCCACAGGTAGTCGTTCTCGCGCACCGCACGGCCGAGGAAGCCGCCGAAACCGGCGAACGAGCTGCCGAGCAGCACCGGCTTGCCCTCGTCGAGGACGATGCTACGGGCGTCCTCGGGGCTGATGCGGTCCACCAGGATTTCCTCGATGGGCCCCGCCTCCAGCGACAACGCGGTGGCGGTCGGGCGCAGGATGATGTCCCAGAAGAAGTAGCCCAGATAGCCGGTGAGGATGGCCAGGCGTCCCTCTTCCGGCAGGTTCTGTACCAGCGGCGAGGCCAGCACCGCGTCCACGTTGTCCACCGTGCGCGCCAGGTCGCACTCCTGGGCCAGGCGCTCGACCAGCCGGGAAATCTCCGCCGCCGCGTCGGGGTCGTCGCTCAGCTGCTCGGCGCTGAGGCCCCCCCCCTCCTCCTCGTCCATGAACAGCTCCCGGCAGGCGCCCAGCGCATGGCGGCTGAGGAAGTCCAGGTCGTCGTCGTAGACCGACAGCTCGTTGACGCACTTGTGCAGCTTGATCTTCAGCAGGTCGAGATCTTCGGAGTCGACACCGCACGCGTCAGGCAGCTCGGGATACAGCTCGTTGATTTCGTGCAGGACGAAATTCAGCCGGCGCTTTTTGTAGACCAGGCCGAAGTCGAGGATCATCCGCGCGAACTGCGGCAGGTCCACGTTTTGGTAGAGCTGTTCCGGCATGACGTAGCTCTCGGCGATGATCCCCTGGCGGCGGGCCCAGGCCTCGATCACCTCCTGCACCCGGCGCGCCTGCGGCGAATCGGCGGTGTACTGACAGGCGGTGGCGACGATCCGCACCACGAAATCCAGGGCCTCGAAGATCAGCGCGCGCATCCAGGCGTCGTAGACGATGGCGGTGCCGGACAGCAGGGTGATCGACAGCAACCGCCAGTGGCGCAGATCGTCCGCCGTGAAGCCGCCCTTGAGCTTGCCGGCGGTTTCCTTCTCGATGAAGCGGACGATCTGCGGCCGGGCATGCAGGATGGACGCCTTCAAGCGCCGTGCCTGCACGTTGTAGCGGCTGATCACCGCCAGTTCGTTGTACACCGGGTCCTGGCGCGGCAGGTCGCTGAGGGCGCCGCGCAGGGTCGCGAAGAACCCTGGCACCCCGACTGCGGGCAACCGCCGGGTGCCCTTCGGATGGGGGTCGATGTACACCAGACGGCGATCCACCTCGCGCAGGGCGCCGTGGGTGTGGATCGCCTCGACGCAGGCCATGATCGGCTTGTTGTCGAGCACGCTGCCGTCGACCAGCACCGCCTCTTCGGCGGCCTCGTTGCGCTCGTAGTAGTCGCGGAAGTTGCGCACCACGAAGCGCGAACGCGCCGGCCAGGGCATGTGGCGCTCGGCAAGCAGATCGTCGAGCTCGCGCAACTGGGCGGGCGGGAAGGCGCCCGGATAGGACGCCGAGGCCCGTCCGGCGAAGGCCAGCGAAGGAAAGCTGTCGGCATCGAAATCACTGATGAGATGGCCGGTCTTGCGGTGTTCGAGACCGAAACGCAGCAGGCGGCGGTGCTCGCGCTCGTAGGCCACCGGCGGATCGTGGATGAAGATCGGTCGCTCCAGGCCGCGAAAGTCGGTCACCGTCACCACCAGGTCGAAGCGCTCGCCCTTGGGCAGCAGCGACTCCGCTCCGGGCATCACGGCGCGGCTCATCGCAGTCAGGCCGTCGAGGATGAGCGCGCTCAGGCGCCGACCATCGAGCGGCGGCTTGAACCAGCGCGAGCGCAGGAACACCGAGATGCGCTGAGCCATCTCGGCATCGGCCTGCCCCGGCAGCAGGCCCTCGCGGCCGAGACGCGAAAGCAACGGGCGCAGCAGCGGCCAAAAATACCACTTGCTCCACATCCGCGCCTTGGCCTCGGGCGCCAGCAGGCTGAGCATGTCGGCCTGCTCCAGCCACATGCGGGTGATCGGCATCAGCGAGCGGTCATGGGCCAGGGCGGCGGACAGGGTGATGCCGTTGATCCCGCCCGCCGAGGAGCCGGCGATGACATCGACGACCACGCGCAGGGCGATGTCCTTGCCGAGCGCCGCGAGGAATTCGTGGTAGAGGTCGCCGGTGGAGCGTTCCGGCTCGTCGGGATAGTGATCATGGAAACTGCCGCCAACGGCGGCATCCTCGCCGGAACGGCCGCCGTGGTAGATCTTCGAGGCGCGCACCAGGTTGAGGATCTCCCGGTTGATGCCGTGCTGGTAGACTGCCAGCGACACCCCGCCGAAGAACACCAGGGCAAGGCGAAGTTCTTTTTCTTTCATGGTCAGCCCGTGCAGCCGATGGCTATGCGGGCCGCCAAGCGGCCCGGTGCGCCGCCCTGCGCCTTTTCCGTCACAGAAAAGCTAGCCCAGAAAACAGGCGACTGCCGAGCCCCGGCATTCCCCGCAGGCGGGAATCCAGTGGTGGCAACGTCAGTCTCGGCCCGCGTCCTGCTCCGCCCCGACACCCGCCCAGCCGCCGCCCAGCGCGGCGATCAGCTGCACGCTGGCGGTCAGCCGACTGCCGAGCAGGGTCAACTGGCTGCGCTCGTTGGCCAGCGCGGCGGTTTGCACGCTGACCACGCTGTTGTAGTCGATGGTGCCGGCCTTGTACTGGTTCTCCACCAGGCGCAGCGACTCGCGGGCGGCTTCCAGCGCCTCCTGCTGCACGCCGCTCTCCTCCTCCAGCACGCGCAGTTGCACCAGGTAGTCCTCCACCTCGCGGAAGCTGTCCAGCACGGTCTGCCGGTAGCCGGCCACGGTCTGGTCGTAGCGGGCCTCGGCCTGCTCGACCTGCGAGCTGATCAGCCCGGCGTCGAACAGGGTCATGGCGAACTGCGGACCGATCGACCAGAAGCGGTTGGGCGTGCTGATCCACTGGTCGAGCATGCTGCTGCGATAGCCGCCGGCCGCGCTCAGGCTGAGGCTGGGGAACCAGGCGGCCTTGGCCACGCCGATCTCGGCGTTGGCGCTCATCACCGCGCGCTCCGCGCTGGCCACGTCCGGGCGGCGCTCGAGCAGCAGGGAGGGCACGCTGACCGGCACCGGCGGCAGCACCGGCAGGCCGTCCGCCGCCGCCAGCGCGAACTCGGCCGGCGGCACGCCGATCAGCACGGCGATGGCGTGCTCGAGCTGGGCGCGCTGGTACCTGAGGTCGATGGCCTGGGCCTCGGTGCTTTTGAGCTGGGTGCGCGCCTGGGTGACGTCGGCCTTGGTGACAATGCCGGCCTGGTACTGGTTGTCGGTAAGCTTGAGCGAGCGCGCGTAGGCCTGCACGGTGGCATCGAGCAGGCGCTGCTGCTCGTCGAGCACACGCAGCTGCAGGTAGTTCTGCGCCAGCTCGGACTGCAGGCTCAGGCGCACCGCGGCCAGGTCGGCGGCGCTGGCCTGCAAGCTGGCGTTGTCCGCCTCCAGCTGGCGGCGCAGTTTGCCCCACAGGTCGAGTTCCCAGGCGACGCCGAAGGTCAGCTCGTAGCTCTTGGAAATCCCGCCGCCGCTGGCGCCGCTGGTCACCGTCGAACCGTCAGCCAGGCGCACGGTGCTTTGCCCGGCCCCTTGCCCGGAGCGGGTCTTGCCGGCATTGGCGGTCACGCTCGGGAAGAACGACGCACGGGTGCCGCGCACCAGCGCCTGCGCCTCGCGGTACTGGGCCAGCGACTGGGCAAGGCTCTGGTTGGACTGCTCGAGACGCTGCTGCAGGTCGTTCAGCGTGGCGTCGCCGTACAGCTCCCACCAGGCGCCACGCGCCAGGGCATCGGCCGGCGCCGCAGCCTTCCAGCCCTGCGCCTGCTTGAACGCCGCCGGCGTGTTGAGCTCGGGGCGCTGGTAGTCGGGGCCGACGGCGCAGCCAGCCAGGGCGAGCGCCAGCAGCAACGTAGGGGCAAATTTGGGGACGGGGACTGTCATAACGGAGCTTCCAGGGCGGCATCGCTGCGCCGACCGCGCCAGCGGTTGACGCGGTGGCGCAGGCGGTCGAGGAACAGGTAGACCACCGGGGTGGTGTAGAGGGTGAGCAGCTGGCTGAGGATCAGCCCGCCGACGATGGTCAGGCCCAGCGGCTGGCGCATTTCCGCGCCTTCCGCGCTGCCCAGCAGCAGCGGCAGCGCACCGAGGATCGCCGCCAGGGTGGTCATGATGATCGGCCGGAAGCGCAGCAGGCAGGCGCGGCGGATCGACGCCTGCGGGCTGAGCTGCTCCTGGCGCTCCAGTTGCAGGGCCAGGTCGATCATCAGGATGGCGTTCTTCTTCACCACGCCGATCAGCAGGAACAGGCCGAGCAGCGAGATCAGGCTGAACTGCCCGCCGGTGAGCTGGATCGCCAGCAGCGCGCCTACGCCGGCCGAGGGCAAGGTGGAGAGGATGGTCAGCGGGTGGATGTAGCTCTCGTAGAGGATACCGAGGACGATGTACACCACCAGCAGCGCGCCGAGGATCATCAGCGGCTGGGCCTTCTGCGCCGCCATCAGCGCGCCGCCGGTGCCGCCGAGCTGGCCCTGCACCGCGGTCGGCAGGCCGACCCGCGCCACCGCGTCGCGGATCGCCTGGTTGGCCTGCTCCGCGCTGTAGCCGGGGGCGATGGAGTAGCCGATGTTCTCGGCGGCGAACTGGCCCTGGTGCTGCACCCGGTCCTCCTCCAGGCTGCGCTCCCAGCGCGCGAAGGCCGACAGCGGCACGCGCTGGCCGTCGTTGCCGATCAGGTGGATCTGGTCCAGCGCCTCGGGGTACTGGGCGTACTGCGGATCGATCTCCATCACCACCTTGTACTGGTTGAGGCTGTCGTAGATGGTGGAGATCTGCCGCTGGCTGAAGGCGTTGTTGAGCACGGCGGTGACCATGTCCATGTCCAGCCCCAGGCGCTTGGCGGTGGCGCGGTCGACCACCAGGCGGATCTGCTGGGCGCCGCGGCCCTCGTTGCTGTCGAGGTCGGTGAGCTGCGGCAGCGCGGCCAGGGCCTCACGCACCTTGGGCAGCCAGATGCGCAGGTCGTCGAGGTCGCTGGCCAGCAGCACGTATTCGTTCTCCGAGCTGCGTCCCTGGCGGCCGCCGAACTGCAGGTCCTGGTCGGCCATCAGGAACATCTGCCCACCGGGCAACTTGGGCAGGTTCTTGCGGATGCGGTCGATCACCTGCTGGGCGGACAGCTCGCGCTCGGCGATCGGCTTGAGGCGGACGATGACGAAGGCGTTGTTGATGCCGCCGGCGCCGCCGATGAAGCCGGCCACGCTGTCCACCGCCGGATCGGCCAGCAGGGCGCGGCGGTAGCTCTCCATCTTCGGCTGCATGACCTGGAACGACAGGCCGTCGTCGCCACGGATCATGCCGATCAGCTGGCCGGTGTCCTGCTGGGGCAGGAAGGTCTTGGGCACCGCCACGTACAGGTAGACGTTGAGGGCGATGGTCGCCAGCAGGCCGACCAGCATCAGCTTGCCGTGGGCCAGTGCCCAGTCCAGGCTGCTGCCGTAGCCGGCCAGCACCCGCTCCTGCACGCGCAGGGCGCCGCGCTGCAGGCGGCTGGGCGCGCGCTCGGCGCTCCTGGCCTTCAGCCAGCGGGCGCAGAGCATCGGCGTCAGGGTCAGCGACACCAGCAGCGAGATGACGATGGCCACCGCCAGGGTGATGGCGAACTCGCGGAACAGCCGCTCGACGATGCCGCCCATGAACAGGATGGAGAGGAACACCACCACCAGCGAGGCGTTCATCGACAGCAGGGTGAAGCCCACCTCGCGCGAGCCCTTGAGCGCCGCCGCCAGCGGCTTCTCGCCGTTCTCGATATGCCGGGCGATGTTCTCCAGCACCACGATGGCGTCGTCCACCACCAGCCCGGTGGCGATGATCAGGGCCATCAAGGAGAGGTTGTTCAGCGAGAAGCCGAGCAGGTACATGGCGGCGAAGCTGCCGACCAGCGACACCGGCACCGCCAGCGCCGGGATCAGCGCGGCGCGCCAGTGGCCGAGGAAGGCCAGCACCACCAGGATCACCAGCGCCACGGCGATCAGCAGGGTGCGCTCGGCCTCGTGCAGGGTGGCGCGGATCACCGGCGAGCGATCCATCGCCACCTGCAGATCGACGCTGCCCGGGATCGCCGCGCGCAGCGCCGGCAGGCGGGCGCGGATGTCGGCGATGGTCTCGATGATGTTGGCGCCGGCCTGGCGGTTGACGATCAGCAGTACCGCTTCGTTGTCGTTGTAGAAGCCGCTGTTGTAGCGATCCTCGACGCCGTCGCGCACCTTGGCCACGTCGCCCAGGCGTACCGGGGCGTCGTTCTGGTAGCGGATCACCAGCGGCCGATAGTCCTCGGCACGCTCCAGCTGGTCGCTGGCCTGCACCTGCCAGTGGCGCTGCTCATCGGCGACCGCACCCTTGGGCCGTTTGACGTTGGCCGCGGCGATTGCCTGGCGCACCTCGTCGAGGGAGATGCCGTACTGGTCGAGCAGGCGCGGCTCCAGCTCCACGCGCACCGCCGGCAGCGAGCTGCCGCCGACCTGCACCTCGCCGACCCCGGCGACCTGCGACAGCTTCTGCGCCACGATGGTCGAGGCGACGTCGTACAGCTGGCCCTTGTCGAGCACCTTCGAGGTCAGCGACAGCACCATGATCGGCGCCTGCGACGGGTTGACCTTGCGGTAGGTGGGCATGCTGCGCATGCCGCTGGGCAGCAGGGTGCGCGCCTCGTTGATCGCTGCCTGCACCTCGCGGGCGGCGGCGTCGATGTCGCGATCGATGTCGAACAGGATGATGATCCGCGTGCTGCCCTGGCTGCTGCGGCTGGTCATCTCGCTGATCCCGGCGATGCCGCCCAGCGCGCGCTCCAGCGGCGTGGCCACGGTGGCCGCCATCACCTGCGGGCTGGCGCCGGGCAGGCTGGCCTGCACGGTGATCGCCGGGAAGTCCATCTTCGGCAGCGGCGCCACCGGCATCAGACCGAAGCCGAGGGCGCCGACCAGCAGGATCGCCAGGCTCAGCAGCAGGGTGGCGACCGGGCGCCGGATGAAGGGCGCGGAGAGGTTCATGCCAGCCCCCCGCAGGATGCGCCATGCGCACCGTGATTGCCGCAGCCGCCGCCATGGTGCGCATGGCGCACCCTACGACAGTGCACGCCCGCAGGGTGCGCCATGCGCACCAGAGCCCACCCCGTCATACCGTCACCCCCGCCGCACTCCGACCCATGAAGCGCCGGCTGAGGCGGTCGAAGGCCAGGTAGATCACCGGCGTGGTGAACAGGGTCAGCAGCTGGCTGAGCAGCAGACCGCCGACCAGCACCAGACCCAGCGGCTGGCGCAGCTCGGCGCCGGAGCCCGAGGCCAGCATCAGCGGCACGGCGCCGAACAGCGCCGCCAGGGTGGTCATCAGGATCGGCCTAAAGCGCAGCAGCGCCGCGCGGTGGATCGCCGCCTGCGGGTCCATGCCCTGCTGGCGTTCGGCCTCCAAAGCGAAGTCGATCATCATGATCGCGTTCTTCTTGACGATGCCGATCAGCAGGATGATGCCGATGATGGCGATCAGGCCGAGGTCGTTGCCCGACAGCAGCAGCGCCAGCAGGGCGCCGACCGCGGCGGACGGCAGGGTGGAGAGGATGGTGATCGGGTGGATGTAGCTCTCGTAGAGCACGCCGAGCACGATGTACATGGTGACGATGGCGGCCAGGATCAGCAGCAGGGTGCTCGACAGCGAGGCGCGGAACGCCTCAGCGGCACCCTGGAACTGGCTGACGATGGCCTCCGGCAGGCCGATCTCCTGCTGCACCTGCTCGATGGCCGCCACCGCCGCGCCCAGCGAGACGCCCGGCGCCAGGTTGAACGACAGGGTCGCCGCCGGGAACTGGCCGATGTGGTTGACCAGCAGCGCCGCCGGGCGCTCCTCGATGCGCGCCAGCGAGGACAGCGGCACCTGGCCGCTCTCGCCGGCGGCGGTGGAACTGGCCACGTACAGCTGGCGCAGCGCCTGCGGGCCGAGACGGTCGGCGGCCTCGGTCTCCAGCACCACGCGGTACTGGCTGGCCTGGGTGTAGATGGTCGAGATCTGCCGCTGGCCGAAGGCGTCGTACAGCGCGTCATCGATGGCCGCCACCGTCACGCCCAGGCGGGCGGCGGCGTCGCGGTCGATCTGCAGGTAGACCTGCAGGCCGCGGCTCTGCAGATCGCTGGTGACGTCGGTGAGCTGCGCCTGGCGGCCGAGCGCCTCGACCAGCCTGGGCGTCCACTCCTCCAGCAGGGCGGCATCCGGCGACTCCAGGCTGAACTGGAACTGGGTGCGGCTGACCCGGTCCTCGATGGTCAGGTCCTGTACCGGCTGCAGGAACAGCTCGATGCCCGGCACCCGCGCCAGTTGCGGACGCAGGCGCTCGATCACCTGGCTGGCGGTGGCGTCGCGCTCGGCGTGCGGCTTGAGGTTGATCAGCAGGCGGCCGCTGTTGAGGGTGGCGTTGTCGCCGTCCACGCCGATATAGGAGGACAGGCTCGCCACCGCCGGGTCCTTGAGGATCACCTCGGCCAGGCGCTGCTGGCGCTCGCCCATGGCACGGAAGGACACGCTCTGCGGCGCCTCGGAAATGCCCTGGATCACTCCGGTGTCCTGCACCGGGAAGAAGCCCTTGGGCACCGCCAGGTACAGCAGCACGGTGAGGCCGAGGGTCGCTACCGCGACCAGCAGGGTCAGCGGCTGGTGGCGCAGCACCCACTGCAGGCCGACGTCGTAGCGGGCGATCAGGGCGTCGATCCAGGCGCCGCTGGCGCGGTAGAAGCGGCTCTGTCGCTCCTCGGGTTGGTGCTTGAGGAACAGCGCACACATCATCGGCGTCAGGGTCAGCGACACCAGCAGCGAGATGAGGATGGCCACCGCCAGGGTGATGGCGAACTCGCGGAACAGCCGGCCCACCACGTCGGCCATGAACAGCAGCGGGATCAGCACGGCGATCAGCGAGAAGGTCAGCGAGATCAGGGTGAAGCCGATCTGCCGGGCGCCCTTGAGCGCCGCCTGCAGCGGCGTCTCGCCCTCCTCCAGGTGGCGGGCGATGTTCTCCAGCATGACGATGGCGTCGTCGACCACAAAGCCGGCGGCCACGGTCAGCGCCATCAGGGTCAGGTTGTTGATCGAGAAGCCGGCGACGTACATGACGCCGAAGGTGCCGATCAGCGACAGCGGCACGGCGATGGAGGGAATCACCGTGGCCGACAGCTTGCGCAGGAACAGGAAGGTCACCAGCACCACCAGCGCCACCGCCAGCACCAGCTCGAACTGCACGTCGTGCACCGCGGCGCGGATGGTCTGGGTGCGGTCGGTGAGCTGGATCACCTGCAGGCTGGCCGGCAGGCTGGCGCTGATCTGCGGCAGCAGCGCCTGGATGCGCTCGACCACCTCGATGACGTTGGCGCCGGGCTGACGCTGGATGTTCACCAGCACCGCCGCATTCTGGTTGGCCCAGGCGGCCAGGCGCTCGTTCTCGGTGCCGTCCTGGATGCTCGCCACGTCCTTCAGGCGCAGCGCAGCGCCGTTCTGGTAGCTGAGCACCAGGTCGCGATACTCGTCGGCGGATTTCAGCTGGTCGTTGGCGTCGAGCTGCGACACCCGCGTCGGGCCGTCGAAGTTGCCCTTGGGCTGGTTGACGTTGGACGCGGTGATCAGCGTGCGCACGTCGGACAGGTTCAGCCCGTAGGCGGCCAGCGCCTCGGGGTTGGCCTGGATGCGCACCGCCGGGCGCTGGCCGCCGGCCAGGCTGACCAGGCCGACGCCGCTGATCTGCGCCAGCTTCTGCGCCATGCGGGTGTCGACCAGATCGTTGATCTGCGGCAGCGGCATGCTCGGCGAGGTGATCGCCAGGGTCATCACCGGGGTGTCGGCCGGATTCACCTTGTTGTACACCGGCGGTGCCGGCAGGTCGTTGGGCAGCAGGTTGGTCGCCGCGTTGATCGCCGCCTGCACCTCCTGCTCGGCAACGTCGAGGTCCACCTCGAGGGTGAAGCGCAGGGTGATCACCGAAGCGCCGCCGGAGCTGCTCGACGACATCTGCTTGAGCCCCGGCATCTGGCCGAACTGGCGCTCCAGCGGCGCGGTCACCGCGCTGGTCATCACCTCCGGGCTGGCGCCGGGATACAGGGTCATCACGCGGATGGTCGGGTAGTCCACTTCGGGCAGCGCCGACACCGGCAGCAGGCGGTAGGCGATCACCCCGCAGAGGAAGATCGCCAGCATGATCAGGGTGGTGGCGACCGGGCGGAGGATGAACGGGCGCGAGAGGTTCATGCGCCGCTCTTCGCCGCTTGCGGCTTGGCCGTGGGCTGGTCAGCCGCCTTGTTCGGCGCCGCGGCCGGTGGTTGCGCAGGGGCGCCCTGGCCGTCGATCACCTCGACCTGGCCGCCGTCGCGCAGACGGTCGGTGCCTTCCAGCACCAGGCGCTCGCCGAGAGCCAGGCCCGACTCGATCAGGGTGGTCTCGCCGTTGCTCGGCCCAGCCTGCACCGCTCGCAGTTGCACCTTGTTGTCGGCGCCGACCACGTAGACGAAGGTGCCTTTCGCGCCGAACTGCAGGGCCGCCGAGGGAATCAGCGTGGCCTGCTGGCGGGTGCCGACACGCAGGCGCACGTTGACGAACTGGTTGGGGAACAACTGCTCGTCGCCGTTGGCGAAGCGCGCCTTGAGGCGCACGGTGCCGGTGGTGGTGTCGATCTGGTTGTCCAGGCTGGCCAGCTCGCCCTCGGCCAGCCGCTGGCGCTCGCCGCGATCCCAGGCCTCGACCACCAGCGGCGCGCCGGCGCGGAACGGCTGCAGCACCGCCGGCAGCTCGGCCTCGGGCAGGGTGAAGCTGACGCTGATCGGTGTGGTCTGGGTGATGGTCACCAGCGGGGTGGCATCGCCGCTGGTGACCAGGTTGCCGACGTCCACCTGGCGCAGGCCGAGGCGGCCGGCGATGGGCGCGCGCACCGCGGTGAAATCGAGGTTCAGGCGCGCGCTGGCCGCCGCCGCTTCCAGGCTGTTCAGGCCGCCGCGCAGCTGCTCGACCTGGGCGCGCTGGGTGTCCAGCGTCTGCTTGGCGATGGAGTCCTCGGCGTACAGGCCCTGGTAGCGCTGCAGGTCCAGCTCGGCATTCTGCAGCTCGGCGCGCCGCTCCTGAAGATTGCCCTCGGCCTGCTGCAGCGCCACCCGATAGGGCCGCGGGTCGATCTGCACCAGTAGCTGCCCGGCCTTGACCTGCTGGCCCTCCTCGAACAGCACCTTGACCAGCTGGCCGTCCACCCGCGGCAGCACGTTTACCGTGTTGTAGGCGGTCACCGTGCCAAGGGCCTTGAGTTCGACGGCGAAGTCGCCGCGCACCACCTCGGCCACCCGCACCGGCACCGGTCCGCCACCCATGCCGCGAAAGCCGCCCGGACCTCCGGGGCCGCGCGCCGCGCCGGCTGCCGGCTGCTGGCCACCCGCCGGCCACTGCCACCAGGCCAGCCCGGCGATCAGCACAACGACAATCGCGCCGGCCAGCCAGCGGTTACGGGAAGAACGGTTGGGAGCAATGATTTCGGACATGGTGCAGGTCACTTTCCTTGGGAGCCTGAACGATAAGGCTTCTCAGTTGGAGAGCAAAGCCTCTTTACCTGCACTTTACCTGAGCCCTGCCTGACACGTTCGCTGATCGCCCAGTGAATCATGCCAGCCACCTGTCAGCGGCAGACTCGCGCGGCCGTTCGTGACACCCTAACGAGTGCAACGAATCTTGGAGAACGCAATGCCCCGACTGGCCGACGTCAAATTTTCCGTGCTCGACCTCTGCCCCATCCGCGACGATGGCGGACCGGCCCAGGCCCTGCACAATTCCCTAGCCCTGGCCCGCCATGTGGAGTCGCTGGACTTCACCCGCTTCTGGGTGGCCGAGCACCACAACATGGACGGCATCGCCAGCTCCGCCACCGCCGTGCTGGTCGGCTACCTGGCCGGGGGCACCTCGCGCATCCGCGTTGGCGCCGGTGGCGTCATGCTGCCCAATCATGCACCGCTGGTGATCGCCGAACAGTTCGGCACCCTCGCCACCCTCTACCCGGGACGCATCGACCTGGGGCTGGGACGGGCGCCGGGTGCCGACCAGTACACCGCCCGCGCGCTGCGCCGCGCGCGCTCGGGCAGCGACGATGATTTCCCGCAGGACGTCGAGGAGCTGGAATACCTGCTCGGCCCGGCACAGCCCGGCCAGCGGGTGATCGCCATGCCCGGCGTCGGCACCCAGGTGCCGCTCTGGCTGCTCGGCTCCAGCCTGTACAGCGCCCAGCTGGCGGCACAGAAGGGCTTGCCCTACGCCTTCGCCTCGCACTTCGCGCCGCACTACCTGCACGAGGCGATCCGCCTGTACCGCGACAACTTCCAGCCTTCGGCGGTGCTCGACAAGCCCTACGTGATGATCGGGGTGCCGCTGGTCGCCGCCCCCAGCGACGAAGAGGCCGCCTTCCTCGCCACCACCGCCTATCAGCGGGTGCTGGCGCTGCTGCGCGGCGAGAGCCGGGTGCTGCACCCGCCAGTGTCGTCGATGGCCGGCCGCTGGCTGCCCCGCGAGCAGGAGGCGGTCGGCAACTTCCTCGGCCTGGCAGTGATCGGCGGCCCGGAAAAGGTCCGCGCCCGCCTGGAGATGATCCTCCAGCAGACCGGCGCCGATGAGCTGATCTTCACCGGCGACTTCTACGAGCCTGCCGACCGCCTGCGCTCATTCGAGATCGTCGCCGGGCTGCGCGGCTGAGTGCGCCGTAGCGCGCGAGGTTCCTGCTGCGGCGAACCTCGCGCCTTTGCCGTTGTCTCACCTTCCGCTGCGTCGACAGCGCTACCCGCCCGGCTTCGTCACCGTCAGATGCACGGTTTGCCGGCCCCGGGGACTCTCGACGCGTGAACCCGTTTCCAACCGGAGCGCATGGCGTTTGTCCAACGCCGCGCGAGCCGGGACAATACTCCCCCCTGTTTTCTTCCTCGAGGTTCCCAACATGCGTAAAGCACTTTCCGTCCTGACCCTGAGCCTGCTGTGCGCCCAAGGCGCCATGGCCGATGGCGGCACTCGCGCGGCGGTCGGCGGCGGTCTCGGTGGCGCCCTGGGCAACGTCCTCGGTCAGTCGCTCGGTGGCAAGACCGGTGCTGCGGTCGGTGCCGGCCTGGGCGCCGCTGCCGGTGGCGCGATGACCGCCAAGAGCGGCAACAAGACCAAGGTCGCCGTGGGCAGCGGCCTGGGCGCTGCGGGCGGCTCGCTGCTCGGCAACACCCTCGGCGGCAGCACCGGCGGTGCGGTCGGCGCGGGCCTCGGCGGCGCGGCCGGCGGTGCCATCAGCAATGGCATGGGTCGCTGATCATCACCACGCCGAGCCTATCGCTCCCAACAAAAAGCCCGCGAAAGCGGGCTTTTTGTTGCGTGGTAGCCTGACCTCTACGGCCAAGCCTGCCACCACGCAAGCCCGCCAGGGCGGGCTTCAGGAGCCTGGCGACTCAGAGTGCCGCCAGCGCCGCCGCGTAGTCCGGCTCGTTGCCGATCTCGGAAACCAGCTGGCTGTGCAGCACCTTGTCGTTCTCATCCAGCACCACCACGGCGCGGGCGGCCAGGCCGAGCAGCGGGCCTTCGGCGATAGCCACGCCGTAATCCTTGAGGAACTCGCGACCGCGCAGGGTCGACAGGTTGACCACCTTGTCCAGGCCTTCCGCGGCGCAGAAGCGCTTCTGCGCGAACGGCAGGTCGGCCGAGATGCACAACACCACGGTGTTGCTCAGCTGGCTGGCCTCGGCGTTGAACTTGCGCACCGAGGTAGCGCAGGTCGGCGTATCGATGCTGGGGAAGATGTTAAGCACCTTGCGCTGGCCGGCGAAGTCGGCGAGGGACTTGTCGGACAGGTCGGCGGCTACCAGGCGGAAGGCCGGGGCCAGGGCACCGGCCTGCGGCAGCTGGCCATCCACGTGCACCGGGTTGCCCTTCAGGGTCACTTGGCTCATTGCTTGAATCCTTTATTTTCAATGGGTTAAGTACGAAACCTAGAGCTTCGAAAGAGCTATTGTGCGCCCCGTCAGCGGAGAAGACCTCCCGACAGCAGCGTGCCGAAAAGCCTAGCATGCAGCCGAACCGGCAAATCCATGCATTTCGAGCAGGTACTGGCCACGGCCGCACGGTGGCCTGGGCGCGGACGATCGGCTAGGATCGCGCTCGAACTGTCCCCCACGGAAAACTGTCCATGAAACTCGTTTCCTTCAATATCAATGGCTTGCGCGCACGTCCTCATCAGCTGGCTGAGCTGATCGAGCGGCACCAGCCGGATGTCATCGGTCTGCAGGAAACCAAGGTGGCGGACGAACAGTTTCCCCGCGCCGCGGTCGAGGCGCTCGGCTATCACGTCGAGTATCACGGCCAGAAGGGCCACTACGGCGTCGCCCTGCTCTCGCGCCAGGCGCCGCAGAACCTGATCAAGGGCTTCCCGTGGGACGGCGAGGAATCGCAGCGGCGCTTCATCGGCGCCACCTTCACCGATGCCCAGGGCCAGCCGCTGCACGTGTTCAACGGCTACTTCCCGCAGGGCGAGAGCCGCAACCATGCGAGCAAGTTTCCGGCCAAGACGCAGTTCTACGCCGACCTGCAGCGCCTGCTCGAGGAGCGGTTCAGCCCCGCACAAGGCGTGGTGGTGATGGGCGACTTCAATATCTCGCCGCAGGACAGCGACATCGGCATCGGCGCGGAAAACGCCAAGCGCTGGCTGCGCAGCGGCAAGTGCAGCTTCCTGCCGGAGGAGCGCGAGTGGATGGCCCGCCTGCACGGTTGGGGTCTGGTGGACAGCTTCCGGGTGCTGCACCCAGAGGTGAACGACCGCTTCAGCTGGTTCGACTACCGCAGCCGCGGCTTCGAGGACCAGCCCAAGCGCGGCCTGCGCATCGATCTGATCATGACCTCGACCGGCCTGACGCCGCGCCTGCAAGCCGCCGGCATCGACTACGAGCTGCGCGGCATGGACAAGCCGTCGGATCACGCGCCGGTGTGGCTGCAGCTCGACTGATCCGCCCTTGCGACGCTCTGCCACGGCCCTGACACGCCGGCTGTCACCAGGCTGTCATTTTACTGACTTATTCTGCGCGGCATCATCAAACCTGACCAACAAGGTTCCCTGCCGCCATGCTGCGCCTTCCCTCTCAGCGTTCCCTCCGTGCCCACCTGTTGCTCGGTGGGTTGCTGGCCGTCGCCATCCCCACCGCCAGCTTTGCCGCCCTGCCCCTGCCAACCGATGGCCAGCCGGCACTGAGCATCCAGGGCTCCAACACCATCGGCGCCAAGCTGGGCCCGGCGCTGGTCGGCGGCCTGCTGGAGAAGGAAGGCTTTACCGATGTGCGCATCGTGCCCGGCAGCGAGAACGAGCAGCGGGTCACCGCGCGTGACGACAAGGGCCGCATGGTCAACATCCAGGTGGCCGCTCACGGCTCGGGCACCGGCTTTGTCGCCCTCGGCAACGGCAGCGCCGATCTGGCCGCCTCCTCGCGCCCGATCAAGGACAGCGAAGCCGCCAGCCTCATCAAGTTCGGTGATCTGCAGAGTCCGGAGGGCGAGCAGGTCATCGCCATCGACGGCCTGGCGGTGATCCTGCACCCGTCCAACCCGCTCAAGGCATTGTCGGTGCCGCAGCTGGCCCAGGTCTTTGCCGGCGAGGTGAAGACCTGGGAGGAACTGGGCGGCCGTGGCGGCGCCATCAACCTGTACGCCCGCGACGACAACTCCGGCACCTGGGATACCTTCAAGGAGCTGGTGCTGGCCAGCCAGGGCAAGAGCCTGGCCGCTGGCGCCAAGCGCTTCGAGTCGAGCACCCAGCTGTCCGACTCGGTCAGCGGCGACCCGCAGGGCATCGGCTTCATCGGCCTGCCCTACATCCGCCAGGCCAAGGCGCTGGCGATCAGTGCCGGCGACTCGCAACCGATGCCGCCGAGCGCCGAACTGGTGGCCACCGAGGATTATCCGCTGTCGCGTCGCCTGTTCTTCTACGTGACACCGAACGAAACCAATCCCTGGGCCAAGCAACTGGTAAGCTTCGCGCACAGCCCGCGCGGCCAGGAAATCGTCGCCAAGAACGGCTTCATCTCGCAGACCGTGAAGGCGATGAAGGTGCAGCTCAACGGCGAAATGCCGACCGGCTACCGCACGCTGGCGACCGATGCCCAGCGTCTGGCCGTCAACTTCCGCTTCGACGAAGGCAGCGCCGAACTCGACAACAAGGCCCTGCGCGACGTCCGTCGGGTACTGCGTTACCTGAAGGACAACAACAAGATGATGAGCCAGGTGGTGCTGGTCGGTTTCGGCGATCCGAAGAACGACAACCCCGAGCGCGCCTTGCTGCTGTCCAAGCTGCGGGCCGTGGCCGTGCAGCGCGAACTGGTGAAGAGCGGCGTGCTGGTGCGTGAAGTCAGCGGCCTCGGCGACGCCCTGCCGGTGGCCGCCAACGATAGCGAAGAAGGCCGCAGGAAGAACCGCCGCGTGGAAGTCTGGGTCTACTGATCCGGCGCAGGAGCCGGCCGCGGGCGGCGCATGCCGCACCGCAGGCCCCGAGAGCGACGCAGCTCGATCTGGTCACGCCGCCACCCGCGCCTGGCCGGCAAATCCTGTAACCAACGCCTGCTTGCCGCATTGCCACGCACCGCCTAGATTCCTAAATGACCCCGGGCCCCTCTGACGGTTGACAGCCGCCATGTCGGAGTCCGGAGGGTGTCATGCACACACTGCAGGCTGTTCTCTTCGCCGACGTTCTCGGCACCGCCACCTGGCTGTGGCTGACTTTCTTTGCGCTCGTCTTCGCCCTGCTGACCTTCGACCTCGGCGTCCTGCACCGCGGCCATCGGGAAATCGGCATCGGCGCCAGCCTGTGGCTGTCCGCCGGCTATATCAGTGTCGGCCTCTGCTTCGGCGCCTGGGTGTGGTACCAGATGGGCGCCACCAGCGCGCTGGAGTACTACACCGGCTTCCTGATCGAAAAATCACTGTCGATGGACAATGTGTTCATCATGGCAATGATTTTCGCCTTCTTCGGCATTCCCCGCCGCTACCAGCACGATGTGCTGTTCTGGGGCATTCTCGGCGTGATCGTGCTGCGGGCGCTGATGATCGGCCTGGGCGCGGCGCTGCTCCACCATTTCGAGTGGGTGCTCCACGCCTTCGGCGTGTTTCTGCTGGCAACCGGGGTGAAAATGCTGCTCAGTCCCCTCGACGACAGCCCCGACCTGCTGGCCAGAAACCCGCTGGTGCTCCTGCTGCGCCGGCGCCTGCGGGTGACCGAGCAACTGCACGAGCACCACTTCTTCGTCCGGCTGCCGGATGCGGCCGGTCGTCCGCGGCGCCACGCCACCCCGCTGCTGCTCGTCCTGGTGCTGATCGAACTGGCTGACCTGCTGTTCGCCGTGGACAGCATCCCGGCGATCTTCGCCATCACCCAGGATCCCTTCATCGTCTACACCTCGAACATCTTTGCCGTGCTCGGCCTGCGCGCCCTGTACTTCGCCCTGGCGGCGATGATCCACCGCTTCGCCTATCTGAAGTACGCCCTGGCGCTGGTGCTGGTGTTCATCGGCGCGAAGATCTTCCTGGCCGGCCTGTTCGGCAAGATCCCGGCACCGCTCTCGCTGGCCGTCACCCTTGCCCTGCTGACCGGCGGCGTGCTGTTTTCCCTGTACAAGACCCGCCCGCGCAGGGACTAGCGCAGCACGGATCCAGCGCCCGGTGGCACAAGGCAAACTGCCGGTCTTCGGTTACACTGCGCGCCCGCTGCCACTCCCCCGAGGACCCCGCCGATGCCCATCGCCATGGCCCGCCACATCCTGGTCAAGACCGCCGCCGAAGCCGAGCAGCTCAAGTTGCGCCTGGAGAAGGGCGAGGACTTCGCGACCCTGGCCCGGCGCCACTCGTTCTGCCCCTCGCGCAAGCGCGGCGGCGATCTGGGCGAGATCCGCCCGGGGCAGATGGTCAAGCCGTTCGAGAACGTGGTGTTCCGCAAGCCGCTGCATCAGGTCCACGGCCCGCTGAAGACCCAGTTCGGCTGGCATCTGGTGCTGGTCTACCTGCGTAGCTGAAACGCAAATGCCGGAGCCACCTGGGTGGACTCCGGCATTTTTGCACCCGCAGGCGCCGCTGCCGTTCAGGCGGCGGCGCCGGGGAGAATCAAGCCGTCGGCTCTTCTTCCTCTTCCATGGTCGGCGCCAGGCTCCAGGTCGAGGTATCGTCAGGCTTGGCCTGACCACCGCCCTCGCCGTCGCGGTGCAGCTTGAGCTTGAGGCGCACGTTGTTCGCCGAGTCGGCGTTCTTCACCGCTTCCTCTTCGCTGATCGCACCCTCGTTGACCAGATCGATCAACGCCTGGTCGAAGGTCTGCATGCCCAGCGGCCGCGACTTCTCCATGACTTCCTTGATCAGGTTGAAATCGCCCCGCTTGATCAGGTCGCGGATGGTCGCGGTGCCCATCAGGATCTCCACCGCAGCGCGTCGCTTGCCGTCGACAGTCTTGACCAGGCGCTGGGAGACGAAGGCCTTGAGGTTGTTGCCGAGGTCGTTGAGCAGCTGCGGGCGCCGCTCCTCGGGAAAGAAGTTGATGATGCGGTCCAGCGCCTGGTTGGCGTTGTTGGCATGCAAGGTGGAGATCGCCAGGTGGCCGGTCTCGGAGAAGGCCAGGGCGTGCTCCATGGTCTCGCGGTCGCGGATCTCGCCGATCAGGATCACATCCGGCGCCTGGCGCAGGGTGTTCTTCAGCGCCGCCTGGAAGCTGCGGGTATCCACGCCCACCTCGCGCTGGTTGATGATCGACTTCTTGTGCTTGTGCACGTACTCGACCGGATCCTCGATGGTGATGATGTGCCCGCTGTGGTTGCGGTTGCGGTGGTCGATCAGCGCCGCCAGCGAGGTCGACTTGCCCGAGCCGGTACCGCCGACGAACAGCACCAGGCCGCGCTTTTCCAGGATCACGTCGAGCAACACCGGCGGCAGCTTGAGATCCTCGAAGCGCGGGATATCCAGCTTGATGTTGCGCGCGACGATGGACACCTCGTTGCGCTGCTTGAAGATGTTGATCCGGAAACGACCGATGTTGGGCAGCGAGATCGCCAGGTTCATCTCCAGCTCGCGCTCGAAGTCGACCTTCTGCTCGGCATCCATCACCTCGGCGGCGATCTTCGCCACGTCGCCCGGCCCCAGCGGCTCCTTGCTCAGCGCGCGCAGCGCACCATTGAACTTGGCGCAGGGCGGCGCGCCGGTCGAGAGATACAAGTCCGACCCATCCTGGCTGGCCAGGATGCGCAGCATTTCCGTGATGTTCATCGAGATAAACGCCGTAACAGGTTGTTCTAAAAGGCCATCATTCTGCATCAAGCAATGCGTGACGCCCATCACGGTTATCCGGATTGAGAAGCCGTCGATCCTTTAGGCTGCCGCGACTGACGCAAAACGCTACAATGTACGTTTTTTGCGCTCCCGCGCCCTCTCCTTGCAGGTCAGATTCGTGATTTCCACCGCTAACATCACCATGCAGTTCGGCGCCAAGCCGCTGTTCGAGAACGTTTCCGTCAAGTTCGGCAACGGCAACCGCTACGGCCTGATCGGCGCTAACGGTTGCGGCAAGTCGACGTTCATGAAGATCCTCGGCGGCGATCTGGAACCCTCCAGCGGCCAGGTGATGCTCGATGCCAATACCCGCCTGGGCAAGCTGCGCCAGGACCAGTTCGCCTACGAAGAATTCAACGTGATCGACACCGTGATCATGGGCCACGAGGAGCTGTGGCGGGTCAAGGCCGAGCGTGATCGCATCTACTCGCTGCCGGAAATGAGCGAGGAAGACGGCATGGCCGTGGCCGAACTGGAAACCGAGTTCGCCGAGATGGACGGCTACACGGCCGAATCCCGCGCCGGCGAGCTGCTGCTCGGCCTGGGCATTCCGCTGGCCCAGCACTTCGGCCCGATGAGCGAAGTGGCGCCGGGCTGGAAGCTGCGCGTGCTGCTGGCCCAGGCGCTGTTCTCCAATCCGGACGTGTTGCTGCTCGACGAGCCGACCAACCACCTGGACATCAACACCATCCGCTGGCTGGAAAACATCCTCACGGCGCGTAACAGCACCATGATCATCATTTCCCACGACCGCCACTTCCTCAACAGCGTGTGCACCCACATGGCCGACCTGGACTACGGCGAGCTGCGCCTGTTCCCGGGCAACTACGACGAGTACATGACCGCCGCGACCCAGTCGCGCGAGCAGCTGCTGGCCGACAACGCCAAGAAGAAGGCACAGATCGCCGAGCTGCAGACCTTCGTCAGCCGCTTCTCGGCCAACGCCTCCAAGGCCAAGCAGGCCACCTCGCGCGCCAAGCAGATCGACAAGATCCAGCTGGCCGAGGTCAAGCCGTCCAGCCGCGTCAGCCCGTTCATCCGCTTCGAGCAGACCAAGAAGCTGCACCGCCAGGCGGTGACCGTCGAGCACATGTCCAAGGGTTTCGATTGCAAGCCGCTGTTCAAGAACTTCAGCTTCAGCGTCGAAGCCGGCGAGCGCGTAGCCATCATCGGCCCCAACGGCATCGGCAAGACCACCCTGCTGCGCACCCTGGTCGGCGACCTGACCCCGGACAGCGGCTCGGTGAAGTGGACCGAAAGCGCCGAGGTCGGCTACTACGCCCAGGATCACGCCTCCGACTTCGAGGCTGACATGACCCTGTTCGACTGGATGGGCCAATGGACCCAGGGCGGCGAGCAGCTGGTGCGCGGCACCCTCGGCCGCATGCTGTTCAGCAACGACGAGATCCTCAAGTCGGTCAAGGTCATCTCCGGTGGCGAACAGGGCCGCATGCTGTTCGGCAAGCTGATCCTCAACAAGCCCAACGTGCTGGTGATGGACGAACCGACCAACCACCTCGACATGGAGTCGATCGAGGCGCTCAACCTGGCGCTGGAGAACTACCCGGGCACGCTGATCTTCGTCAGCCACGACCGCGAGTTCGTCAGCTCCCTGGCCACCCGCATCATCGAGCTGTCGGAAGACGGCGTGACCGACTTCAGCGGCACCTACGACGACTACCTGCGCAGCCAGGGCGTCGCGGCCTGAGGTATCCAGCCGGCCCGATGGGCCGGCTGCCTGCTCCGGGAGCCGGCCCCGCCGGCTCCTAGAACAGCGCAGCCAACTGCGGCACCACTTGCCGGCTGAACTTCCCACCCAGCAGCAGCCAGTCGATCCAGACCGCCTGGTGCAGCCCGACAATCCCCCAGAACACCGCCTGATACGAAACCTTGCGGGTCTTGTGCCGGAACACCTGCTGCGCCAGCAGCGCTCCCGGCCAGCCACCGAGCAACTCGACCGCATGCAGGGTGTTTTCCGGCGTGCGCCAGCGCCCCTTCTCCGCATTGTTCTTGTCCGCCCAGTACTGCAGGAAGCTGACCAGGCTGAACAGCGCGTAACCGCACAGCAGCCAGACGAAGCCTCCCTGCAGCATCTGCAACGCGCCGCCTAGCGGCAATGCGCACAGCGCGGCAAACACCAGCAGCTTGAGCAATGCATTCTGCACGCCGGCAGAAGAAGCCCGCTTGCGGGTCGTCTGTGCTGCAGCGGGCTGCTCGGCCTGCCGAGGCTTGCGACGGATCGCTGGGCGGTCGAGACTCAGCTCATCGAAGCGCATGTGACTGGCCCGTGCCCGCCCCTGCTGATCGCGCTCGGCAATGAACAGCACCGTCTCGCCCGGGACGGGACGGCGCTCACCGCGCATCGCCGAGATATGCACGAACAGCGGCTCACCGCCCTGTTCCGGCTGGATGAAACCGAAGCCCTTCTGGTCATTCCAGCTTTTCAACACACCGCGCCGTTCCATAGCCGTTTCGCCCTCAGCCCTGCGCCGTGCTCCAGTCGATCAAACCCAGCTGCCAGGTGGCGAGGATCAGCAGGCCGAAGCCGATCCGGTACCAGGCGAACACCGCGTAGCTGTGGCTGGCGATGAATTTCAGCAGCGCACGCACGGCGAGCATGGCGAAGACGAACGAGGTGACGAAGCCCAGGACGAACACCGGCAGATCGGCGCCGTTCTCGAACAATGCGCGGTGCTTGTAGCCGGAGTAGACCGCGGCGCCGACCATGGTCGGCATGGCGAGGAAGAAGGAGAACTCGGTCGCCGCCTTGCGCGACAGGCCGAAGATCAGGCCGCCGATGATGGTCGAGGCCGAGCGCGAGGTGCCAGGGATCATGGCCAGGCACTGCGCGCAGCCGATCTTGAGCGCATGCTTCCAGCTCATGTCGTCCACGGCCTGCACTTCGACGGCGTGTTGGCGCTTCTCGGCCCAGAGCATGACCACGCCACCGATCACCAGCGCGCTGGCCACGGTGATCGGATTGAACAGCCAGTGCTCGATCAGGTCGGCAAAGGCCAGGCCGAGGATCACCGCCGGGAGGAAGGCGATCAGCAGGTTGACGGTGAAGCGCTGTGCCTGACGCTCGCGCGGCAGGCCGCAAACCACCCCGATGATGCGCTGACGAAACTCCCACACCACCGCGAGGATGGCGCCGAGCTGGATGATGATGTTGAACGCCTTGGCGCGGTCGCCTCCGAAGCCGATCAGGTCGGCGACGATGATCTGGTGACCCGTGCTGGAGATCGGCAGGAACTCGGTCAGCCCCTCGACGATACCCAGGATCAGCGCCTGGATGGCGGTCCAGAATTCCATGCAAAAACTCCCCGTCACGCGCCTGGCGCGCGTCCTTGCTCATGATTGATAAGTGTCGACCGGCGCGCAGGGCGGCGGACGAACCAGCGGGCGGCATCCTACCAGAGCTGGCCGGCCGGCAGCAGGTCTTGACCTATTGCGCGTTGATCGGGGTCAGTCCGGATCATTCGGCTTACGCCCGTAGTGGCAGATGGCCGACTTTGATCGCAAATCTGCGCAAGACAACTGGTGGGTTGTCACAGTCTTTGCGCATACTCTGCCACCACCTGTTGTCGCCTGCCCATGGAGGGGCTGACGATTACCCCCTGGCTGTTCGCCGCCAGCGGCAACGACCCCACCTGCATGCATGGCGCCGTCGCGATGAGCACGATGAACTTCCAGGAAGTGAACCTGGACAAGAAACCGAACCTGGACCTGATCTGGGACCTGGATCGCCTGGAGCAGCGCGAGCTGGCACAGCGCTTCATTCGCCTGTTCGAGAACCGTCTGTGCGTCTACTCCGAGTCGGTGAGCCAGCTGTATACCAACTACGGCCTGCACTTCCCCGCCGAGCTGGGCCGCAAGATGGTCGTGCTGCCCAACCCCTACGCCTTCCACGACACCCTGAACCACATTTCGCCCTATTCGGTACGCAAGACCGGCCTGTGCGTACTGCCGGGGCAGTTCCAGGGGCACAATGGACTGCTGCTGGCCCGTCTGGGCGCGCAGGGCGAGATGCTGCAGGCACGCCCGTTCAAGAGCGCTCTGGCACAGATCATCAGCAAGCTGAAACAGAATGGCGACGTGTTCCTGCCGGTGCTGATGAAGGGCGACCTGCGCGAGTTCGACCAGCGCATGCCCTACCTCCATCTGCACCGCCTGCAGCTGACCCAGCTGCCGCATCTGTCCGCCTTCGAGCGCAACGACCTGCAGCAGACCGTGACCCGCAAGCTGCTGATGCTCTACCGCCAGGCCGACCAGCTGAGCTGCTGAGTCAGCCCGCCAGCACTCCGGCCCAGGCAATCAGCAGGCAGGCGACCACCACCACGGTCAGCGGCATGCGCAGGGGGCGGTACCAGACCGGTGCCAGCCCCAGGCGAACAGCACGCAGGTCCGCCAGGTACAAGCCGACGAAAGCCAGCACGAATACCGGAATCGCCAGCGCCGCCGGCAACCCGAAGGATACCGCCGCCCAGCCCAGCAACGGCGGAATCACCGACAGCCCCAACTGCAGCTGGGCACGCAGGTCGTCCTGTTCGGCGCGCATCGCCAGTCCCCAGTGAATCGCCCCCATGAATGCCAGGATCACCGCGGCGTAGTCGAGCAACGCAGCCAGTACCAGCGGGCGCCAGCCGACTGGCGTGATCCAGATCCCCAGTGCGCCACTGACAAACGGGATCAGCCCGGCCATGCCGAGCAGCCAGGCCAGTTGCGGCGGGCGGGTGGCGGTAAACGGGTGCATGTTCTCTCCTTGTCCTGTGCGAGTGGCAACTTGTAGTGATGCAACAACTACGGGGTTGTTGCAAGCATGATACAGATCGTCACCGCAAATACCGCGGACGCCGGACTTTGCAGTCTTTTCCGGGCGGAGTGTATCAATCCTGCGACACCCTCGAGCGCCATGCATACCGCGGATTGTCCCGCCCCGCTCCCGCGCTGCCACATTGCCACCGTCTCATCGCCTTGACACCGATTGTTGCCGGTAGCGCGAAGAAAACTCTAACCCACTGATTTCATTGAAGTTCAAGAAACTGGCACGTCACATGCGTTTGACCTCTCACGCAAAAGGGTCTGAATCGCGCAGGAACCGCTGCCATGGATCGAAACGCTTCAAGGATTTCTCGTTCGGCACTGCTGTCCATGCTGGTGCTCTCAGGCCTGGGAGCGGCCATTCCCACCTACTCCGCCGACGGCATCATCGTCATCACCCGCGACGTGCAGCCTCGGGTTGCCACCCGCCCCGCCCTGATCCCCGACCCCGATCCGCGCACCGTCAATGCCAACCCCTCCAGCACAGTCATCAGGGCGACCAATTCGTACGAATTGACTGATGCCGACTTTGCCGGGATTACCAGCGGATCCAGCCTGCAACACCAGATGCTCCCCAACGGACAGCTGCCCGGCTTGAGCCATTCATCCCAAGTCTCTTCGCAGGGCCTGCCTGGCATGCGCGCAGGCCAAGGCGGCGGAGCGGGCAGCAACGTCTCCAACCAGATCAATCGGAGCCTTCAGCAGGGGCTGGCACCGCTGAAAATCCTCACCGGAGATCGCTGACATGCTGCGCCTCACCCTACTTATCGCCATGACCCTGCCTGCCGTCAGCCTTGCCGATCAGGCTCAGGTCGACAACCACTCGACAATCGACAACAGCGGCAGAACCTATCAGGGCGTGCTGTCGGTCAATCAGGCCGCCGGCAGCCAGCAGCAACAGATCAACGGTCGAGCACTTTCGCTTGGCGCCAATGCCAACGCCACCACCGACTTTCGCCAGTATCAGGAACTGGACGGCATCGACCCCTCCCTGAATGCCCAGGCCAACATCACCGGTAGCGCTTTCAGCAATGGCTCCGGGGTACTGGGCGTCAATCAGTCGGCAGGAGCCGGCACTCAACAGATCAACTCTTTTCGCGTGAGCATCGGTTCTGGAACGCAGAGCGTGGACGACAGCGTCCTTGCGCAACAGAACGTGGTGCTCTCACAGAACTCAGGAACGGCTGAGACAAGTCCGGGAGAGCGTGCCGTCGCTATCGACAGACAGGCCTTCGCCGGCAGCAGTGGTGTAGTTCAGCTGAACCAGAGCGCTGGGGTGGGAAACCGGATGGCCAACACCGTCAGCATCAGGGTCATGGATTGACTCGTTATCCAACGCAAGACCAACACGTGTTGCATAAAAAACCGCAAGGAGAACCACCATGAAAGTGTCAATGGCTCTGAAACCACTGGTATTCGCCATGGCTGCCGCAATGGCAATCGCGGCCCAGGCAAACCAATCGAATGATCGCGACCACGATCACGATCCCCTGCTGGACCGCAACGCTGGCGACGCCACTGCCTACGCAGGCCGCGATCAATATATCGGTGAAGCCCAGGTCACCAATGAGGGCACCGAAAACACCGTCAACATCGAGAACTCGCTGAGCAGCAGCGGCAACATCGGCGCCAACGTTGCCGCCGGCGACATGAACCAGCAAGCCAACAATGTCGCGATTGCCACCGCCGACGAGCAGTTCGTCTTTGGCAGCGCCGAAGCCACCTCCGACATCGACCAGGACAACGACGGCTGGACACACAACCTCGGTGGCGGCAACGCGGCGAACATGGTCGGCTCCGGCAACAACGCCTCCGGCAACATCGGCGTGAACGCTGCCAGCGGCAACCTCAACCAGCAACAGAACGCCCTGGCGATCGCCACGGCCAGGGGCTGGGATGCGACAGCCACTGCCACCGGCAATCAAAGCCTGAGCGGCGGCGTGGACAACAAGGCCGGCAGCGTGACCGTCGTCAAGACCCTCGATGTCAGCAAGGACTGGAGCAACAACTACTCGAAGAACGAATCGAGTGATTCGAGCGATTCCTGGGATTTTTCGTGGCAGGCGCAGAGTGCCAAGTCGGCGACCGCTTCGGCCTCGCTCACGGCCAGCCATGACTCGTCCGTAAGCTCCGACCGCACCTACAACGCCAGCCTGGATGTCGTCGTGGACGCGAACAAGTCGAGCAGCTCCTCCAGCGAGTGGGACAAGACGGCCCATCTGGACGCCACTGCCAGCGCCAGCCTTGACGGCCATCTGGTTGTTTCGCCCGAAAGGATTCATGCCCATGCCGATGGGGCGCTTGACATCACGGCCAATGCCAACGCGGCCGAAAATGCGAGCGAGGAATCCGCAGCGCACTTCGACCTCGCCAAGAGCGTGGACGCAAGCTCTTCCTACACAGCGGACGATTCTCGCAGCGTGGACAAGAGCTTCGCGGCCGAGTACAGCGTAACCCGCGAGGCCAGCGCCTCGGCCAGTGCGGAGAAGAACGAAAGCCATAGCGCCAACAGCTCCATCGAGGAGGCCGGCAACAGCACCCTGGCTGCCACCGTTACCTTCACGAAGAGCTACACCTTCGCCAACCCGGTCATCAACAGCGCCACCCTCAGCGACTCGCTCAACGGCTCGAGCGGCAACATCGGCGTCAACATCGCCTCGGGCAGCAGCAACCAGCAGTTGAACACCCTGGCTGTCGCCGTCGGCTGCAATTCCTGCAACAACGGCAACTAAGTAACCACGCGCGAAGGGAGCCCTGCACCCGCAGGGCGTCCCTTAAAGTCATAGGGAGTGTGCCCCCATGCGTCTGGCCATCCTGTCTGTCCTGTGTTGTCTGAGCGCTGCGCTGCAAGCCGCCCAAGTCCCATTGGCCGTACTCCCCGGCGGTGTGATCGCCTTCAAGCACGTCGAAAGCATCCGCGAGCGGCGCTTCCGCAATCTGGTAGAGCAGAAAACCGACTTCAGCTGTGGTGCCGCCGCACTGGCCACCATCCTGCGCGAGGCCTACCGATTCGATGTGGACGAAACCTTCGTGATCAACGGCATGCTGGCCGGTGCCGACCATGAACTGGTTCGTACCCAGGGTTTTTCCATGCTCGACATGAAGCGCTATGTCGAAAACCTCGGCATGCGCGCCCGCGGCTATCGGGTCCCCGCTGCCGGCCTCGAGCAACTCAAGGTTCCCGCTATCGTGTTGCAGGAAGTCCGAGGCTACAAACACTTCGTGGTACTGCAAAGAACCGAAAATGGCTGGGCCTATATTGGCGATCCGATTTTCGGACATAAACGCTACAAGCTTGAAGATTTCCTCAAAGGCTGGAATGGCATCGTCTTCGCGGTAATTGGCCGGGAGTACGACAAGGCCAATGCCCTGTTGAATCCGCCCGACCCACTCTCTGCCAAAGATCACCTGAATGCATTCCAGCCCGTCAAGGATGCCGAACTGATGGAACATGGATTCATCCAGAGCGATTTCTTTTGATAACAGACAAATCATTCTGACATCACGGACAGAAAGTCTCCGGAGGTCGCCATGAAGATTCATGTATTACTGGCTGCCAGCTGCATTGCCGCCAGCATTTGCGCTCAGGCCAGCAATCCACTGCAACCGGTCGAGCTGAGCGACCGGGAACTTTCCCAATTGCGCGGACGCTTCATCATGCCGGGGCAAATCGTCCACTTTGGCGTCACCATGAGCAGCGCGTGGGAGAACGCCAGCGGCCAGGTGCTCGCAGGCGCGGTGCACATGCAGGCGAGCGAAGGGATGTTCCAGCCGCAGTTCAATGTTTCGACCATCACCCAGAACGGCGACCAGAGCGCCCCTACTGCGGGCAGCGGACAAATCTATGGAGGCGAGGGCCTGAGCTCCGTCAACGGCGTGACGCAAAGCGTACGCTCGGCCGGCGATTTCAATAGCGCAGCGAACAATTTCGTCGTCAACGTCAAACGCGGCGGTTCAGCCCCGAATGCGAGCAATGCCGGCGAGCCATTCGCCAACCACATCGAGAGCACTCAGGCCGGCAGTGTACAGATCAGCACAAGCGATGGCGGCTTCAGGATCGCCATCAACGCGCTTGGCCAAGGCACCAGCCTGCAACAACTGGGGGCTGGCGGATTGCAACAGCACGCCAATATCGGCGGATCGAGCAATACGGTCAGGAACCTGACCGAGCTGGATGTGGTACTGCGCGAAACACCAATCCCGGCAGGCTCGATAGGGGTCAACCTGGATCAACTGCGTGCACTACGCCCTGCGGGTTACTGATCTACGCTGGATACACTGATAAATAATCGCGATAGGGACTTCCCATGACTCCGTCATATTCGCTTCGCGTGGCAGTGTGCATTGCTGCGCTACTGCCTTCGACACTCCTGTATGCCGCCTCGGATGCCGAGGTAAGAGAACTGCAGCAGGCACTGCTCGAATTGCGCC
This sequence comes from Geopseudomonas aromaticivorans, assembly GCF_019097855.1. GTDB lineage: Bacteria > Pseudomonadota > Gammaproteobacteria > Pseudomonadales > Pseudomonadaceae > Geopseudomonas > Geopseudomonas aromaticivorans. Next base: position 266,274 of record NZ_JAHRGL010000019.1, on the reverse strand, counting down.
AGCGCTACGACGCGCAGCAGAAAGCTCTCATGGTGCTGGAACAGCGGGTACGCGAGGTAGAGACAAAACCTGGCGTTCCCCAGCCACAGCGGCTGGCCCGCTCCCCCTCCTCCAGCAGCCAACCTGCTTCCGGCTACGGTGAGAGCCTGCGCGAAGACAACACCCCGGCGCGCAGTGTCGAGAACATCTATGACAAAGCCAGCGGCTTCTTCGGCGAAGGCACGCTCAGCCTGGAAACCGGCCTGACCTACAGCCACTACGATACCCGCCAGCTAGGCCTCAACGGCCTGCTTTTGCTGGATGCGATCTTTCTCGGCAACATTAACGTCGACCAAATCAACTCCGACAATTTCACCCTGGACATGACCGGCCGCTACAACCTGGGCAATCGCTGGCAGTTCGATCTCAACGTGCCACTGGTCTATCGGGAGTCCACCTACGAGTCGGCGGGCGCTGGCGGTTCGACCACCCAGGTTTCGTCGGAAAGCGTCACCGGCGATCCCAGACTCGGCGATGTCAGCTTCGGGGTGGCCTACAAGTTTCTCGACGAGAGCGAAAGCCTGCCAGATGCGGTGTTCAGCCTGCGGGTGAAGGCGCCAACCGGCGAAGACCCCTACGGCATCAAACTGGTGCAGTCGCCCGACAACGACAACCTGTCGGTTCCGCAAGATCTGCCCACCGGCAACGGCGTGTGGTCGGTCACTCCAGGCATCTCGGTGGTCAAGACGGTGGACCCGGCCGTGCTGTTCGGCAACCTGTCCTATACCTACAACCTCGAGGAGTCCTTCGACGATATCAGCCCCGTCCAGAACCAGAAGGTCGGTGGCAAGGTCAAGATGGGCAACTGGTTCCAGTATGGCCTGGGCACGGCTTTCGCCCTCAACGAGCGCATGAGCCTGTCGTTCTCCTACTCGCAGCTGATCAGCCAGAGGAGCAAGATCAGGCCGGATGGCGGCGGCTGGCAGACGGTTTCCAGTAGCGACGCCAATGCCGCCTACTTCAACATCGGCATGACCTATGCCCTCAGCGACAAACTGACCATGGTGCCCAACCTGTCGATTGGCCTGACGCCGGACTCGCCGGACTTCAGTTTCAGCCTGAAATTCCCCTACTACTTCTGAATCCACCGCGACAGGCTCAGCATAGAAAAGGCCCTTGCCGGAAGGAGTCCGGCAAGGGCCTTTTCTATCTCGCGCTCAACGAATCCGGTGCTTGTTCAGCAGGCGGTAGAAGGTCGGCCGCGACACCCCCAGCGCCCGGGCCGCGTGACTGTGGTTCGCCGAGTACTGGCGCAGCACATCGCTCAGTGCCTGTTTCTCGGCCTGCATCTTGTAACGCTCAAGGCTGTAATCCTCCTGGCTCGCCGATCCGCAAACCTCACGAAACCCCAAATCCGACGCCGCGATCTGCCGTCCCTCGGCCAATACCAGGCCGCGGCGCACGCGGTTGGCCAGCTCGCGCACGTTGCCCGGCCAGGCATATTCGCTCATCGCCCGCAGCGCCTCCTCGCTGAACGAGCGCGGGCGGCGGCCGACTTCGTCGGCGTACAGCCGGGCAAAATAGCGGGCGAGGGCCGGCACGTCTTCCAGCCGCTCACGCAAGGGGCTGGTGTGCACCTGCAGGACATTCAGCCGGTAATAGAGATCCTCACGAAAACGCCCGCGCTCCACCGCCTGCTCGAGATCGATGTGGGTGGCCGCCAGGACCCGCACATTGACCTCGATCAGCTGGTTGCCGCCGACCCGCTCGATCTGCCCCTCCTGCAGGAAACGCAGCAGGTTGGCCTGCAGATCCAACGGCAGGTCACCAATTTCGTCGAGAAACAGGGTGCCATCATGGGCCGACTCGATCCGGCCGATCTTGCGCTGATGGGCGCCGGTGAAGGCGCCCTTCTCGTGGCCGAACAGTTCGGACTGGATCAACTGCTCGGGAATCGCTCCGCAGTTGAGCGCCACGAAGGCCTGCTCGGCGCGACGTGACAAACGGTGCAGGGCGCGAGCCACCAGTTCCTTGCCGGTCCCGCTCTCGCCGCGGATCAGCACCGGCGAGTCGGTCGGTCCGAGCTTGCCAAGCAGCTTGCGCAGCTCGCGCATGCACGGCGCATTACCGAGCAGCTCGCCACCACCATCGACCTGCACGGCCCGGCGCAGCGAAGCCATACCCAGAGCATGTCCCAAGGTGGCCAGCAGCCGCGGCCAGTCGAATGGCAAGGAGTGGAAATCGAAGCACCACTCGGCGACGAACAGGCCGACGTGACCGTTCAGCGATGTGCCAGGCGGAAGTGCCGCGATCCACTGCGCCGGCGTGCGCCGCAACAGTTCGCCAATCGTGTCCAGACAAGGGCCGAGCCGTATCAGGCCGACATCGGCCTGACGGGTGAACGCCTGATCCAGGGAGCAGAGTTCGACTGCCCAGCCGGCGTTCTGTACTTCGGAAACAATGGGATTGAATTCGTCGAAAAGGTCGACGACAAGCAGTCGACGCAACATTGACTTGTGCATATTCCATCCTGGTTATTCGCTAATGCGCCCTCCAGGGGCATTGGCGTTGCATGGATGAAACTAGCAAACAGCATGAGGGAGACTTAGATGCATTCCTGATAATTACAATTACGGAATGCGACAAGGGCGGCTGCCCGCCCTTGCAGAAACACCGGATCGTGCAACTCAGTAGAACGCGTTTTCCTTGTTGCTGTGATCGGTAACGTCGCGCACGCCCTTGAGTTCGGGGATGCGCTCCATCAGGGTCTTCTCGACACCGTCCTTGAGGGTCATGTCGACCATGCCGCAGCCCTGGCAACCGCCGCCGAAACGCAGGATGGCGACGCCTTCGTCGTCGATGTCGACCAGCGAAACCATGCCGCCGTGGCTGGCCAGACCGGGGTTGACCTCGGTCTGCAGGTAGTAGTTGATGCGCTCGGGCAGCGGGCTGTCTTCGTTGACCATCGGCACCTTGGCGTTCGGCGCCTTGATGGTCAGCTGGCCGCCCATGCGGTCAGTGGCATAGTCGACCACGGCATCCTCGAGGAACGGCACACTGACCGCATCCAGCCAGGCGGTGAAGTCCTTCAGCGCCAGAGGGGTGTCTTCGGCCTTCTGCTCGCTCGGCTTGCAGTAGGCGATGCAGGTTTCGGCGTACTGGGTACCCGGCTGGGTAATGAACACGCGAATGCCGATACCCGGAGTGTTCTGCTTCTGCAGCAGGTCAGCCAGGTATTCCTGGGCCGATTCGGTGATGGTGATGTTGCTCATGGCGACTCCTCGCAAGTATGGACGCAGTGTACGCGATGCGCGGGCGGGGATGAAGTCCCAGTGTTTTGGTCGGAATAAGCCGGCAACCCGGGCTCACAGATTCTGATAGCGATTCATGTCCAGCACCCCCGCCTCCACCGGCTCGTGCTCGCGAATGTGCTCGCCGAGGTCATGGAACAGCGCCCAGAACTGCGGATGGGTGCGGCGCACACCCCAGCGCCGCACGATCATCTCGAAGTCGGCCGCGCTGCGGGCCTGCTGCAGCGCAGCGACGAAAGCGTTCACCTCGCCCTCGCGCAGGCTGAACAGGAAGTTGGGGTAGCTGCTCAGCACTTCCGGATAGAGCGTCAGGGTGTCCTTCTCCGGCTGGTAGCGCAGCGACTCGCCGAGCAGGAAGGCCACGTTGCTGTGCGCGCGGTTGCGCAGCAAGCTGTAGACCTCGCGGCCGCCGCCATCCAGTTCGACGCGCAGCAGGGTCGCTTCCGGCAGGTATTCGATGGCCGGCAGCTGGCTCAGCGGGCGCGCCGCCAGGGCGCTGAGGCGTTGGTCGATGCGCTGCACTGCCGGGCTTGCCTGCGGACGGAAACAGCGCGCGTCGCGGCAACGGTTGAGCGGGTCGGGGCGCGCGTTGAGGCTGCCGTAACGCTCCAGCAGACGCTCGGCAAACGCCGCCTTGGGATCGTCCGCAGGCAGGCGCAGGCCGCTGGGCGTGCCAGCGTCGATGCCCTCGTAGTCCAGCCACAGCTTCAGTTTGCCGCCATCCTGGTACCAGTCGCCAAGGATCGCCTGGCGCTGCTCCGGCGGCATCAGGCGCAGGAAGTTCTGCTCGGCGCCATTGCGGATCAGGTCGAAATACAGCCGGGTCTGTGCCTGGTGCGAGACGTTGCCAAACACGTCGAAGTTGACCACCAGCTGGTAGTAGGTGCGTTCGAGCAGCGGGAAATCCAGCCACCACAAGGTCTGCGGCACCGCGCCGATCAGGCCCTTGCGCACCGAGGCGCTGTCCAGTTGGCGGAAGATGCTCAGCAGCGCATTGTCGTTGCCAGCCCAGATATGCGACCAGCTCGGGTAGGGCGTATGCGAGTAGGCCTCGCGGCGCGCCGCCTCGTAGGCATTGCGATTGGCCTTGGACTCGCGCCAGAGCAGCGGCAGCTGGGCCAGACTGTCCTGCACGCCGGGCAGCGCCAGCAGCGGCGTGACCCGCTCGCGGTAGGCCGCATCGGTCAGGTAGAGGTCGTGGGCCGGGGCCTGGAACAGCGTCCAGAAGTGGTCGTGGATCACTTCGGTGGCGATCTGGCCGCGGCACACCGGGCCGCGGATGAAGGTGCGCACGAAGTACTCGGCGTCGTCCAGCATGAACTGGTAGCGCGCCTGCGCCGGAATGGCGGCGAAGGTTGCGAACGGGTTGGCGCGGCGCTGCGGGCCATAGCCGGGCACCGCCTCCACCTGCCAATCCTCGGCGAAGAACAGCGTCTCGATGCGCTCCAGCTTGCGCGGGCTCAAGGCATAGGTGATGTGCGTCTTGTGCACGATCACGCCCTGGATCGGCCGCAGCCGGTAGAAGAAGCGTGTGCCCGGATCGTCGTTGGGGCGACGCGTGGCAATCACGTCCACCGGCTCGCCGGGAGGCGTGCGCGAACGCACCAGCTCGAAGAAGTGCCCGCTGCTGCCCCGGTCGAAGTACAGATGGGCGAGGAACAGGTGCTCGTACAGCCAGCGCGCCACCAGCTGCTCGCGGGCACCGGGGCGGTTGAACAGCGCCTCCCAGTCGGCAACCTGCACGACCTCCGCAGCAGTGGCCACCGGTGGCTGGCCATCCAGCGGCGCGCCCTGGACCAGCCAGCTGCGCAAGGTGGCGTACTCGCCATCGGTCAGCCCGGTGACGGCGAACGGCATGCCGGCGCGGGGATTCTTGCGCGCGAAGTCGTCGAACTGATCGGGCCGCGGGCACTGGTTCTCGCGGCGGATGCCGATGTCCAGATCCTCCGGCAGCTTGCTGCCTGGCAGCGGCGCATGACTGCGCCCCAGTTCCAGCATGCGCGCCACCAGGGCCGCATCGCCGCCCCCCAGCACGGAGTGGAAACCCCGGCTACGCCAGCCCTGCTCGCTCTGCGCATCGACGAACAGCCGGCTGGTTGCCTGCGCCTCGGCGCGCCTGGCGCTGTACACCGGCAGCGGCGAGGCGCCGCGCTGGATGCCGGTAGCGCTGCCCAGATTGAGCTGACAGGGCGCATCGTAGCAGGCATGGCAGGCCACACATTTCTGCGTGAGGATCGGCTGGATGTCACGACTGTAGGAAACAGGCTGAGCCTGCAGCACACCACCGAGCAACAGCAGCACGGCGGTGAGCAACGCGCGGATAGCCATGGGCCTGTTCCTGATCGAATCGAATGGACGATTCTAGCGCTCTGCGCCGGGGCCGTCGCCGACGACAGACCTTCTCCGGCGATATCGATGCCGGTACGGGTGACGCGCCCACCGGCGTTGGGCATACTGGCGCGCCCTTTTTCTCCTTTATGCAGAGGCCCGCATGTTCAAGGTCAACGAGTACTTCAACGGCACCGTCAAATCCATCGGTTTCGAGATGGCCGAAGGCCCGGCCACCGTCGGCGTGATGGCGCCCGGCGAATACGAATTCGGTACCGCCAAGGCCGAGGTCATGCACGTGATCGCCGGTGCCCTGACCGTCAAGCTGCCGGGCAGCGACGCCTGGGAAACGTTCGCCGCTGGCAGCAAGTTCGACGTTCCGGCCGACAGCAAGTTCCAGCTGCAGGTTGCCCAGGATACCGCCTACCTCTGCGAATACCGCTGAGCGCGCTGCGCCGGCTGGCCTCCGCCCGCCGGACACTCCACCTGCCAAATGCCCGCACCGGTTGCGGGCATTTGTCTTTGCGGCCCCGAAGAATTGTCACCGGCGCTTAATCTGTCGCTTCTAGACTGCCCTCATTGACCGTCAAGGAGAGCACGTCATGCACAATCCCCTGCACACTACGCACAGCCGCCAGCACACTGCCCAGAAACTGCGCCACCTGCAGCTGGGCGCCATCATCGATGCCCAGGGGCGGGAAATTCCGATCACCGAACAGATGATACTGCAGGCCTGCCGCCAGCTGGAGCAGAGCACCAAGCCGCTCCGCCGTCTGTTCGGCTGATCAGGCCAGCCGCACCCCCAGAGCCGCCAACTGACGACGCAGTTGTTGCGCCGTCCCGCCCACCCGCACCGTCAGATCGGGCAACTCGCGGCGCATCGGATAGTGCTTGCGCAGAGCATCGAAGCCGAGACGGCGCTGTTCGGCATCGCCGAGCAGACTGCGGCGAAAGGCAGCGTCATCCAGCCGCGGGTCGTAGACCGCACGGCAGACCATCGCCAGCGCCCAGGCCGGATCGGCCTGTTCATGCAGAACCAGCTCGCCCAGCCAGGCCGGCGGCAACAGCTGCGCCAGCTCGACTTGCGCTGGCTCACCGCGCCAGGCGCAGAACGCCTGGTAGATCTGCTCGGTGCCGCGCAGCTTGCCGTCCAGGCTGTAACCGGCGATGTGCGGGGTGGCCAGACGGCACAAGGCCGCCAGTTCGACATCCACCTCCGGCTCGCCTTCCCACACATCCAGCACCACCTCGAGATCGGCGCCGCCCGAGAGGTGCGCCTTGAGCGCCGGGTTGTCGACCACTGCGCCGCGGCTGGCATTGATCAGCCAGCAGCCGGGCTTGAGCTGCGCCAGCCGCTCGGCATCCAGCAGATGCCAGGTGGCGTCGGCGCCGTCGCGGGTCAGCGGGGTGTGCAGGCTGATCACGTCGCAGTGCTGGAGGATTTCCTCGAGGGTGACGAAGTCGCCGCCCTCGCGCGCCTGGCGCGGCGGATCGCAGACCAGCACCGTCCAGCCCAGACCACGCAGCACTTCCACCAGGCGGCTACCGACCTGACCGGCACCGACCACGCCGTAGGTGCGCGTGGCCAACTCGGCGCCGCGCCGCTCGGCCAGGGCGAACAGCGCGCCGAGCACGTACTCCACCACCCCACGGGCGTTACAGCCCGGCGCGCTGGACCAGGCGATACCGGCTTCGGCGAAATACGGCAGGTCCAAGTGATCGGTACCGATGGTGCAGGTGCCGACGAACTGCACCGGGCTGCCGTCCAGCAGCGCCCGGTCGACGCGGGTCACCGAGCGCACCAGCAGCGCGTCGGCATTGGCCACCGCGGCGCGGTCGATGGCGCGGCCGGGCAGGCGGCGGATCTCGCCGAACGCAGCAAAGAAAGGATCGAGCAGCGGGATGTTTTCGTCGGCCAGCAGGCGCATGGGAGTGTCCGTCGGAAGGTCGGGAAGTTGCCGTCACTTTACCCCATCGGCACCATCGGCGCGGCCCTGTGCTGGCCCCATTTCGGTGCGCGGCGTAGACTGGCCAGCTGTTTGTCGAGGTCTGTCGATGTCCGCCCTGCCCGCTTCTCCCGCCCCCTCCCGCTTTCGTCGTAGCCTCACCGAAGTCAGGACCCTGCTCGCCCTCGCCGGCCCGATCATGGTCGCACAGCTCGCCAACACAGCCATGGGCTTCGTCGATACCGTGATGGCCGGGCGGGTCGGCCCGCGGGACCTGGCCGCCGTGGCGCTGGGCAACTCGATCTGGGTACCGATGCTGCTGCTGATGGGCGGCATCCTGCTGGCGACCACCGCCAAGGTGTCGCGCAAGGTGGGGGCCGGGACCTACGTGCTGATCGGTCCGCTGGTGCGCCAGGCGCTGTGGCTGGCGCTGGCCATCGGCCTGATCGCCGCCGCGCTGCTGTTCGCTGCCGAGCCGGTACTGGTGCTGATGCAGGTGGAGGCCTCGCTGCGCGCGACGACCATGGGCTACCTGCAGGCCGTGGCGCTCGGCTTTCCGGCGCTGGCGTTGTATCAGGTCCTGCGTGGCTTCAGCGACGGCCTGGGCAGCACCCGGCCAACCATGGTGATCGGTCTGCTCGGCCTGCTGCTGAACATCCCGCTCAACTACATGTTCATCTACGGCAAGCTCGGCCTGCCGGCCATGGGCGGCGTCGGTTGCGGCTGGGCCACCGCGCTGGTGCTGTGGTTCATGCTCGGCGCCATGCTGTGGTGGGTGCACTGGGCACCGGTCTACCGCTCCAGCCGGTTGTTCGAGCGCCTGGAACGGCCGCAGTGGCTGGAAATCCGCGCGCTGCTGACGCTCGGCCTGCCGATCGGCATCGCCATCTTCGCCGAGGCCAGCATCTTCTCGCTGATCGCCCTGCTGATTGGCAGCCTGGGCGCCAGCGTGGTGGCCGGACATCAGGTGGCGCTGAACTTTTCCTCGATGGTGTTCATGATCCCCTACTCGCTGGCCATGGCCACCACGGTACGGGTCGGCCAGGCGCTGGGACGCGGGGCGCCGCGCGATGCGCGCTTCTCTGCGGGGGTGGCAATGGCCACGGCGCTGGTCTATGCCTGCCTGTCCGCGAGCCTCATGTTGCTGCTGCGCGCGGACATCGCCCGCCTGTACACCCCGGACGCCGAGGTGCTCGCCGTGGCCAGCGCGCTGCTGATGTACTCGGCGCTGTTCCAGTTTTCCGACGCCATCCAGGTCACGGCCGCCGGCGCCCTGCGTGGCTACCACGACACCCGCGCGACCATGCTGATCACCCTGCTGGCCTACTGGGGAATCGGCCTGCCGATCGGCTACGGCCTGGGCCTCGGCGACTGGTTCGGCCCGGCCAGCGGCCCGGCCGGACTGTGGCAGGGGCTGGTGGTGGGCCTGACCTGCGCTGCGCTACTGCTCGGCGTGCGCCTGCAACGCAGCGCGCGGCGCAGCATCCGCGCCAGCCGCGAAGCGTGAGCCCGGAACACACTTGCCGCTGCGCCTGACTCGCCGGTCACTGCCGGCTGTCAGGTGAGCGGGTCTGCGCGACAAGAGCATTACGCGCGCCTCATCGCCCTCGCCTATACCTAAGTTCTCGCTGGTTAATCGGGTGCTTTACAGCTCTCGAGGCAGTTGTAACCGGCCCCTGCTCAACGAACGGGAGGCGTCTCGTGAACCCCTTACAGATAATAGCGACCGTCCTGGCGCTCACGCTGCTGGGAGCCAACAACCTCCTCGCCGCAACACCGCCAGATCTCAGCAAGCTCAACATCCCCCGTTACGCCCCAGACCGTGTCTTGGTCAAGTTCAAGCCGGGTACCACCGCCGTCGAGATGAATGCCGAGCATCGCAATGTCCATGCGGTCCCCCTGCGCACCCTGCCCGAGATCGACGTGCAGGTGATGCAGGTGCCAACCGGCATGGTCGAAGCAACCATCGCGGCCTACCAGCACAACCCCAACGTGCTGTACGCAGAGCCGGACTATTACCGGCTACTAGTGATGCCAAGCGAGGAGCCGGGACCGACGCTGGCTGGCGGCGCCAACTACTTCACCGAGCAGTGGTACCTGCACAACACCGGGCAGAACCACCTGTACGTCAACCAGACGATCTTTGGCGCATCGCTCGAGGTCACCAGTGGCACGCCGAATGCCGATATCAATGCGCCCGAAAGCTGGGATCAGACCACGGGCAAAACCGGCGACCCGACTTCCTACGACAAGCCGAAGATCGCCGTGCTGGACAGCGGCGCTGACTGCAATATTCCCGACCTGAGTGGCAAGTGTCTGGAGCGGGTCAATGTGGTCGGCCCCAACCCGGGATCCGGCCTCGACACCTGCCCGACCGACGAGCCAGCCTGTGACAACTACGGCCATGGTACCTTCGTTGCCGGCGAGGCGGTCGCCAACACGGGTAATAGTGAAGGCATCGCTGGCGTCGGCTGGAACACCGGGGCCGGCATCTTCAAGGTGTGCTACCTGGAATGGGTGACCGACGGTATTTACATCTATGAGGTAGGCCTCTGTCCGGTCTCGGGCTCAAGCGAAGCGATCCTGCTGGCCGCCTCCGATCAGTTTGCCAATGGCAGCCTGGTACGCAGCCAGTACCAGGTTATCACCATGAGCTACGCCAGCGACCTGATCGACCCCGCTACCGGCGAGATCACCCAGACCGATGCCTCGAGTGCCGAGTGCGACGCCATCGAGTTCGCCCGCAACCAGGGCGTGCTGCTGATCGCCGCCGCCGGCAACAATGGCAACACCAGCCGCACCTATCCTGCGGCTTGCACCGACAGCACCGGAAAATCTACCGTGTTGTCTGTCGCAGCCTCCAATCATGACGATGATCGCGCCAGTTTCTCGACCTACAGCCGCTCGACTGACCACTGGGTATCCCTGGCCGCGCCGGGGCAGGACATCATCGGCATCCTCCCCAGCGCCAACTGCGGCCTCACCTCAGACAGCGACAGCTGCGTGGACTGGTGGAGCGGCACCTCAATGTCCGCCCCCTTGGTCGCCGGTGCCGCGGCGCTGGTGTGGGACGACCTCTACACTCGCCTGGCAAGCAGCGCGCCAAAGGCCGCCGCCGACTGCAACTACGCCGGCATGCCGTGCAGCCTGGCCGTGCGCGAGCGCCTGGAACAGAACGCCGCCAAGATCGGAGCAAAAGGGCAGAACTTGCTGAACTGGACAGCCAACGGTCGGCTCGATCTCGCGGCCGCGTTGCGCAACGACGTCGCATCGACGGGCGGAGGTAGCGGCACGCCCCCGGTTGCCGCATTCAGCTACAGCTGCCTCGGCCTGACCTGCACGTTCAGCGCCTCGGGCAGCGGCGCAGGCACCCTGAGCTATCGATGGGTATGGGGTGACAACTCGCCCGACGGCACGGGCACCAGCCCCGCTCACACCTACCCGGCATCCGGGGTCTACACGGTGACCCAGACGGTGACTGACAGCAATGGCAGCACCTCGGTCAACGCCACCCTGAACCTGAAAGCCGGCAAAAGGACCGTCAGTGGCAGTGTCAGTAGTGGAAATGGCGGGGGTAGCTCGGGTGGTGGCGGCAGCGGCTGCACCCATCCGAAAGGAAAGTGCTGAGATAGCTGATTGCTGTCGCTCAAGCAGAAGAGGTGCCAGTGGCGCCTCTTCTGCTTTGCAGACTCACTCCGCCTTCTTGCGGATCCAGTACAGGTAGGTGCCCGCCTCTTCCTGCTGCTCGAGCAGCTCGTGGCCGAGGAACAGGCAGAACTTGGGAATGTCGCGGCGGGTCGAGGGGTCGGTGGCGATCACCTTGAGCAGGCCGCCGGCCGGCAGGTCGCGCACCTTGTTGTGCAGCATCATCACCGGTTCGGGGCAGTTGAGACCGCTGGCGTCGAGAATGGCGTCGGGTTGCTGGGACATGGGGAACTCCGCGTGACAGGCCGCCATTGTCGCGCAAAGCGGCGGCGCGGCCAACCGAGCGGCGGCGGACGGACTAGGCTTAAGAATCAAGCCCGCTCCAGCCGGAAGACGCCACCATGACCCACCCGGACAGTTTCAGCTGCCGCCGCAGCCTCGAAGTCGACGGCCACACCTACCACTACTTCAGCCTGCCCGAGGCCGCCCGCAGCCTCGGCGACCTCCGCCAACTGCCCATCTCGCTCAGGGTGCTGCTGGAGAACCTGCTGCGCTGCGAGGATGGCCGCAGCGTGACCGCCGCCGACTGCCGGGCGGTAGTGCAATGGCTGCACAAGCGCAGCTCGGAGCAGGAAATCCAGTTCCGTCCGGCACGGGTGCTGATGCAGGACTTCACCGGCGTACCCGGCGTGGTCGACCTGGCCGCCATGCGCGACGCCATGGCCCGCGCTGGTGGCGATCCGCAGAAGATCAACCCGCTGTCGCCGGTGGACCTGGTGATCGACCACTCGGTGATGGTCGACCGCTTCGCCGATGCCAGCGCCTTCGCCGACAACGTGGCCATCGAGATGCAGCGCAACCACGAGCGCTACGCCTTCCTGCGCTGGGGCCAGCAGGCCTTCGCCAACTTCCGCGTGGTGCCGCCGGGCACCGGCATCTGCCACCAGGTCAATCTGGAATACCTCGCCCAGGTGGTGTGGAGCCGTGACGACGCCGGCGTCACCCTGGCCTACCCTGACACCCTGGTCGGCACCGACTCGCACACCACCATGATCAACGGTCTGGGCGTGCTCGGCTGGGGCGTCGGCGGCATCGAGGCCGAGGCGGTGATGCTGGGCCAGCCGCTGTCGATGCTGATTCCCGAGGTGGTCGGCGTGCGCCTGGCCGGCAAGCTGCGCGAAGGAGTGACCGCCACCGACCTGGTGCTGACCGTCACCGAGCTGCTGCGCAAGCGCGGCGTGGTGGGCAAGTTCGTCGAGTTCTACGGCCCCGGGCTCGACCACCTGCCGCTGGCCGACCGCGCCACCATCGCCAACATGGCCCCGGAATACGGCGCCACCTGCGGCTTCTTCCCGGTCGACGCGGTCACCCTCGACTACCTGCGCCTGTCCGGCCGCGAGCCGCAACGCATTGCCCTGGTCGAGGCCTATTGCAAGGCCCAGGGCCTGTGGCGCGAGGCGGGCGACGAGCCGACCTTCAGCGACAGCCTGACCCTGGACCTGGCCAGCGTGCAGCCCTCGCTGGCCGGGCCGAAGCGCCCGCAGGACCGCGTCGCCCTGGAGGATATCCGCGCGCAGTTCGACCTGCTGCTGGACCTGTCCGGACGCCAGGCCGAGCGGGATACCGACTTTCTGGTCGCCAACGCCCACTACGGCCTGCACCACGGCGACGTGGTGATCGCCGCCATCACTTCCTGCACCAACACCTCCAACCCCAGCGTGCTGATGGCTGCCGGCCTGCTGGCCAAGAAGGCGGTGGAGCGCGGCCTGAGCCGCAAACCGTGGGTCAAGTCGTCGCTGGCGCCGGGCTCCAAGGTGGTCACCGACTACCTGGCCAAGGCCGATCTGACCGCCTACCTCGATCAGCTCGGCTTCAACCTGGTCGGCTATGGCTGCACCACCTGCATCGGCAACTCCGGGCCGCTGCCGCCGGCCATCGCCGACTGCGTGAATGCCAACGACCTGATCGTCAGCTCGGTGCTGTCCGGCAACCGCAACTTCGAGGGCCGCGTGCATCCGCAGGTCAAGGCCAACTGGCTGGCCTCGCCGCCACTGGTGGTGGCCTTCGCCCTGGCCGGGACCACGCGCATCGACCTGACCCGCGAGCCACTGGGCAGCGGCAGCGATGGCCAACCGGTGTATTTGCAGGACATCTGGCCGAGCGATGCCGAAGTGGCTGCCGCGGTGGGGGCCGTGGACGGCGCCATGTTTCTCCGCCGCTACGCTGACGTGTTCAGCGGCGACGCAGCCTGGCAGTCGATTGCGGTGGGCGGCGGTGCCACCTATCCGTGGGACCCGGCCTCCACCTACGTGAAGAACCCACCGTTCTTCCAGCACATCGACCAGCCGCCGGCCGCGCTGACCGATATCGCCGGGGCACGGATACTCGCCCTGTTCGGCGACTCCATCACCACCGACCACATCTCGCCGGCCGGCAGCATCAAGCCCAGCTCGCCGGCCGGCCTGTACCTGCAGAGCCTCGGGGTGGCCCCGGAGGATTTCAACTCCTACGGCGCCCGCCGCGGCAACCACGAGGTGATGATGCGCGGCACCTTCGCCAACATCCGCATCAGGAACGAGATGCTCGGCGGCGAGGAAGGCGGCAACACCCTGCACCAGCCGTCCGGAGACAAACTGCCGATCTACGCTGCCGCCATGCGCTACCAGGCCGAGGGCGTGCCGCTGGTGGTGATCGCCGGCAAGGAGTACGGCACCGGGTCGTCACGTGACTGGGCGGCCAAGGGCACCAGCCTGCTGGGGGTCAAGGCGGTGATCGCCGAAAGCTTCGAGCGCATTCACCGCTCCAATCTGGTCGGCATGGGCGTGCTGCCGCTGCAGTTCGTGCCCGGACAGAATCGCCAGAGCCTGGCGCTGAACGGCAGCGAGCGGCTGAGCATCCGCGGCCTGAGCGGCGGGCTCAAGCCGCGCCAGAAGCTGATCGCGGAGATCCTGCGCAGCGACGGTACCGAGGAGCGCATCGAGGTGCTGTGTCGCATCGACACGGCCATCGAACTCGACTACTTCAGGGCGGGCGGCATCCTGCACCATGTGCTGCGCCAGCTACTGAGCAGTTAGCGGCCCCCGCCGAGGAAGTCCGCCACCGCCCGCGCGGCCTCCTGCAGATGCTGGGCGTGGCTGAAGCCGGAGGCCTTGAGCGGCTTGAGGTCGTGATCGGCAGAGGATAGCCAGAGCAATCGGATGGCCGGCGACAGCAGGTAGCCGGCCACCCGCTCGCGGTTACCCAGCGCGTCGCGCTCGCCCTGCACGATCAGGGTGGGGGTCGCGAGCGTCGCCAGATGCGCGACCCGCGGCTTCTCCGGCTTGCCGGCGGCATGGAACGGGTAGCCGAGGCAGACCAGCGCGGTCGGTGCCAGCTCGTCGGCCAGCAGGCTGGCCATGCGCCCCCCCATCGACTTGCCACCGATGGCCCAGGGGCCCGGCTCGCAGGCATTCACCGCATCCCACACCTGCCGCCAGCACTCCAGCAGGCGCGCCTGCGGATTGGGCGGGCGCCTGCCGCCATCGCGGCGCCGATCAGCCATGTAGGGGAACTCGAAGCGCACCACCCGCACACCGTTTTCGCCCAGGCGTTCGGCCATTTCGGTCATGAACGGACTGTCCATCGGCGCACCGGCGCCGTGGGCAAGAATCAATCGTCCGCGCACGCCGACGACCGGCCCGGACCATAAAAGTTCGGCAAAACTCACACTAAAGACCCCATGTGGCCTATGGCTTTGATTTGTATCAACATCTGTCCAAAGCAGTTTATCCATGCTGACGCTGATCTTTTTCCGATCAAGCCCATTAGTCGTGGAACCTCGAAAATGAGCACAGCAAACCTCAGGACTGCTTATAACTATAAGGTGGTTCGCCAGTTCGCCATAATGACGGTGATCTGGGGAATCGTCGGGATGGGGATTGGCGTATTCATCGCCGCCCAACTGGTCTGGCCGCAGTTGAACTTCGACCTGCCCTGGACCAGTTTCGGCCGTCTACGCCCCCTGCATACCAACGCGGTGATCTTCGCCTTCGGTGGTTGCGCCCTGTTCGCCACCTCCTTCTACTCGGTTCAGCGCACCTGCCAGACCCGCCTGTTCGGCGGACCGCTGGCCAGCTTCGTGTTCTGGGGCTGGCAACTGGTGATCCTGCTCGCCGCCGTCACCCTGCCGCTCGGCTTCACCTCCTCCAAGGAGTACGCCGAGCTGGAGTGGCCGGTCGACATTCTTATCACCATTGTCTGGGTCGCCTATGCCGTGGTGTTCTTCGGCACCATCATGCAGCGCAAGGCCAAGCACATCTATGTCGGCAACTGGTTCTTCGGCGCCTTCATCTTGGTGACAGCGATGCTGCACCTGGTCAACAACATGGAGATCCCAGTCAGCCTGACCAAGTCGTACTCGCTGTACGCGGGCGCCACCGACGCCATGATCCAGTGGTGGTACGGTCACAACGCCGTGGGCTTCTTCCTGACCACCGGCTTCCTCGGCATGATGTACTACTTCGTGCCCAAGCAGGCTGGCCGTCCGGTCTATTCCTACCGCCTGTCCATCGTGCACTTCTGGGCGCTGATCACCCTGTACATCTGGGCCGGTCCGCACCACCTGCACTACACTGCCCTGCCTGACTGGGCCCAGTCCCTCGGCATGGTGATGTCGCTGGTTCTCCTCGCTCCGTCCTGGGGCGGCATGATCAACGGCATGATGACCCTCTCCGGAGCCTGGCACAAACTGCGCCACGACCCGATCCTGCGCTTCCTGGTGGTGTCCCTGGCCTTCTACGGCATGTCCACCTTCGAAGGCCCGATGATGGCCATCAAGACCGTCAACGCCCTGTCCCACTACACCGACTGGACCATCGGCCACGTACACGCCGGCGCCCTCGGCTGGGTTGCCATGGTGTCCATCGGTTCGCTGTACCACCTGATCCCGAAAGTGTTCGGCCGCGAGCAGATGCACAGCATCGGCCTGATCAACACCCACTTCTGGCTGGCCACCATCGGCACCGTGCTGTACATCGCCTCCATGTGGGTCAACGGCATCGCCCAGGGCCTGATGTGGCGTGCAGTAAACGAAGACGGTACCCTGACCTACTCCTTCGTTGAAGCCCTCGAAGCCAGCCATCCGGGCTTCCTGGTACGCATGATCGGCGGCGCCTTCTTCCTCACCGGCATGCTGCTGATGGCCTACAACACCTGGCGCACCGTGCGTGCTGCCAAGCCGGCGGAAATCGAAGCCGCGGCGCAGTTCGTGGTTGAAGGAGCTCACTGATGAACAAGCACGAAATCATCGAGAAGAACATCGGCCTGATGGCGCTGCTGATGGTCTTCGCTGTCAGCATCGGCGGCCTGACCCAGATCGTCCCGCTGTTCTTCCAGAAGGAAACCACCCAGCCGGTCGAGGGCCTCAAGCCCTATACCGCGCTGCAACTGGAAGGCCGTGACATCTACATCAAGGAAGGCTGCGTCAGCTGCCACTCGCAGATGGTGCGTCCGTTCCGCGCCGAGACCGAGCGCTATGGTCACTACTCGGTCGCCGGCGAAAGCGTCTACGACCATCCGTTCCTGTGGGGCTCCAAGCGTACCGGTCCGGACTTGGCTCGCGTCGGCGGCCGCTACTCGGACGACTGGCACCGCGCCCACCTGTACAACCCACGCAACGTAGTGCCCGAGTCGAAGATGCCGGCCTACCCGTGGCTGGTGGAGAACAAGCTCGACGGCCAGGACACCGCGACCAAGATGAAAGCGCTGCATGCCGTGGGCGTGCCCTACACCCAGGAAGACATGGCCGGGGCCCGTGACGCAGTCAAGGGCAAGACCGAAATGGACGCACTGGTCGCGTACCTGCAGGTCCTCGGTACCAGCCTCAAGAGCAAGCGCTGAAGCGCGGCCTTAGCCAGGAGTAATAATCCATGACAGGCTTTTGGAGTATCTACATCACCATCCTCACCGTCGGCACCCTGCTGGCGTTGACGTGGCTGATTTTCGCAACCCGCAAGGGCCAGCGTCCGGACACCACGGACCAGACCATGGGGCACACCTTCGACGGCATCGAGGAGTACGACAACCCGCTGCCGCGTTGGTGGTTCATGCTGTTCCTCGGCACCCTGATCTTCGGTGCGCTGTATCTGGTCCTCTACCCGGGCCTGGGCACCTGGAAAGGCGTCCTGCCGGGCTACGAGGGCGGCTGGACCCAGGTCAGCCAGTGGCAACGCGAAATGGATCGCGCCAACGAGCAGTACGGCCCGCTGTATGCCAAGTTCGCCGCCATGCCGGTGGCCGAGGTAGCCAAGGACGAACAGGCCCTGAAGATGGGCTCTCGTCTGTTCGCCTCCAACTGCTCCGTATGCCATGGCTCCGACGCCAAGGGCGCCTTTGGTTTTCCGAACCTGACCGACCATGATTGGCTGTATGGCGGCCAAGCCGACACCATCAAGACCACCATCATGGGCGGCCGTCAGGCCGCGATGCCGGCCTGGAAGGACATCCTCGGCGAGGAAGGCATCAAGAACGTCGCTGGCTATGTGCGCAGCCTGTCCGGCCTGAAGAACCCCGAAGGCGTGGACATCGCGGCTGGCCAGAAGACTTTCGCCACCAACTGTGCGGTCTGCCACGGCGCCGAAGGCAAGGGTACCCAGGCCATGGGCGCCCCGAACCTCACCGACGGCACCTGGCTGTACGGCTCCAGCTTCGCTCAGGTTCAGCAGACCCTGCGCTTTGGTCGTAACGGCATGATGCCGGCGCAGAAGGACATGCTCGGCAACGACAAGGTCCACCTGCTGGCTGCCTACGTGTACAGCCTGTCGCAACAACCCGCCAAGTAAGTCGGACGGGCGCGCCGTGCAAGGCGGCGCGCCCTAACCCCTCCCCGCCGAAACCCCTTCCGCACGCGACCAAGTGTCGCACCCATCCCAAAGCTTTCTTCACAGTCCACGCCCCGAGGACTAAGCTCTCCTACCTAGTCGCACGCCGTTACAAAAACAACGCGACATCACCCTTGCGGCGTCTTTCGAGACTCCGTTGCGCGTCATAACGATCAGGTCAGCACGCCTGGATCGGCAGCACGCCGTGTACCCGCAACCCCTTGTCAGCCAAGAGGTTGCGTTGCAATGGTTACCTGCTTTCTCCATACTTGCGGCCGTTTTTTGTCCCGAAAGTCCATAACCGTGGAACCCCTTGAAATGAGTACAGCAATCAGTCCGACTGCGTATAACTATAAGGTGGTCCGCCAGTTCGCCATAATGACGGTGATCTGGGGGGTCGTAGGAATGAGCTTGGGTGTGCTTATCGCATCTCAGCTGGTATGGCCGGAGTTGAATCTGGGTCTGCCGTGGACCAGCTTCGGCCGTCTGCGCCCCCTGCACACCAACGCGGTGATCTTCGCCTTCGGTGGCTGTGCACTGATGGCCACCTCCTTCTATGTAGTACAACGCACCTGCCAGGCCCGCCTGTTCGGCGGTCCGCTGGCGAGCTTCGTGTTCTGGGGCTGGCAGGCAGTGATCGTGCTGGCCGCCATCACTCTGCCGCTGGGCTTCACCTCCTCCAAGGAGTACGCCGAGCTGGAGTGGCCGATCGACATCCTGCTGACCATCGTCTGGGTCAGCTACGCGGTGGTGTTCTTCGGTACCGTGATGAAGCGCCAGACCAAGCATATCTATGTCGGCAACTGGTTCTTCGGCGCCTTCATCCTGGTGACGGCGATGCTGCACCTGGTCAACAACATGGAAGTCCCGGTCACCCTGACCAAGTCGTACTCCATGTATTCGGGTGCCACCGACGCCATGATCCAGTGGTGGTACGGCCACAACGCCGTGGGCTTCTTCCTGACCACCGGCTTCCTCGGCATGATGTACTACTTCGTGCCCAAGCAGGCTGGCCGTCCGGTGTATTCCTACCGTCTGTCCATCGTGCACTTCTGGGCGCTGATCACCCTGTACATCTGGGCCGGTCCGCACCACCTGCACTACACCGCCCTGCCTGACTGGGCCCAGTCCCTCGGCATGGTGATGTCGCTGATTCTCCTCGCTCCGTCCTGGGGCGGCATGATCAACGGCATGATGACCCTCTCCGGAGCCTGGCACAAACTGCGCCACGACCCGATCCTGCGCTTCCTGGTGGTGTCCCTGGCCTTCTACGGCATGTCCACCTTCGAAGGCCCGATGATGGCCATCAAGACCGTCAACGCCCTGTCCCACTACACCGACTGGACCATCGGCCACGTACATGCCGGCGCCCTCGGCTGGGTAGCCATGGTGTCCATCGGCTCGCTGTACCACCTGATCCCGAAAGTGTTCGCTCGCGAGCAGATGCACAGCATCGGCCTGATCAACGCCCACTTCTGGCTGGCCACCATCGGCACCGTGCTGTACATCGCCTCCATGTGGGTCAACGGTATCGCCCAGGGCCTGATGTGGCGTGCAGTCAACGAAGACGGCACCCTGACCTACTCCTTCGTTGAAGCTCTCGAAGCCAGCCATCCGGGCTTCATCGTCCGCGCTATCGGCGGCGCTTTCTTCCTCATCGGCATGCTGCTGATGGCCTACAACACCTGGCGCACCGTGCGTGTTGCCAAGCAGGCGGAAATCGAAGCCGCTGAGAAGTTCGTGGTTGAAGGAGCTCACTGATGAACAAGCACGAAATCATCGAGAAGAACATCGGCCTGATGACGCTGCTGATGGTCATCGCCGTCAGCATCGGCGGCCTGACCCAGATCGTTCCGCTGTTCTTCCAGAAGGAAACCACCCAGCCGGTCGAGGGTCTCAAGCCCTACACCGCACTGCAGCTGGAAGGCCGCGACATCTACATCCGTGAAGGCTGTGTCGGCTGCCACTCGCAGATGGTGCGTCCGTTCCGCGCCGAAACCGAGCGCTATGGCCACTACTCGGTCGCCGGCGAAAGCGTCTACGACCACCCGTTCCTGTGGGGCTCCAAGCGTACCGGTCCTGACCTGGCTCGCGTCGGCGGCCGCTACTCGGACGACTGGCATCGCGCCCACCTGTACAACCCGCGCAACGTAGTGCCTGAATCGAAGATGCCGGCCTACCCGTGGCTCGTGGAGAACAAGCTCGAGGGCAAGGACACCGCGACCAAGATGAAGGCACTGAAATCCGTGGGCGTGCCTTACACCCAGGAAGACATGGCCGGGGCCCGTGACGCAGTCAAGGGCAAGACCGAAATGGACGCGCTGGTCGCGTACCTGCAGGTCCTCGGCACCAGCCTCAAGAACAAACGGTAACTCGCTATGGATATCGGGACTCTGCGTGGCCTGGGCACCGCCCTGGTACTGGTCGCATTCGTAGGCCTGCTGGTCTGGGCCTTCAGCGGCAGACGCAAGAAAGGCTTTGACGAGGCGGCCAACCTGCCCTTCGCTGACGAGCCCAAATCCGAAAAGCGTGAAGAAAAAGCTTCTGGGAGTAAGCACGAATGACCAGTTTCTGGAATTGGTACATCACCATACTCAGCCTCGGCACCATAGTGGCGCTGACTTGGCTGATCTTCGCGACCCGCAAGGGACAGCGCCCTGACACCACCGACCAGACCATGGGTCACACCTTCGACGGCATCGAGGAGTATGACAATCCGCTGCCGCGCTGGTGGTTCATGCTGTTCATCGGCACCCTGATCTTTGCCGTCGGCTACCTGATCCTCTACCCGGGCCTGGGCAACTGGAAAGGCGTCCTGCCGGGTTATGCGGAAGGCTGGACCGGCGTCAACCAGTGGAAGAAGGAGATGGCCCGCGCTGACGAGCAATACGGTCCGCTGTATGCCAAGTTCGCCGCCATGCCGGTGGCCGAGGTAGCCAAGGACGAACAGGCCCTGAAAATGGGTGCACGCCTGTTCGCCTCCAACTGCTCCGTGTGCCACGGATCCGACGCCAAGGGTGCCTACGGCTTCCCGAACCTGACCGACCATGACTGGCTGTATGGCGGCGAAGCCGACACCATCAAGACCACCATCATGGGCGGCCGTCAGGCCGCCATGCCGGCTTGGAAGGACATCCTCGGCGAAGAAGGCATCAAGAACGTCGCCGGCTATGTGCGCAGCCTGTCCGGCCTGAAGAACCCCGAAGGCGTGGACATCGCGGCCGGTCAGAAGACCTTCGCCACCAACTGCGCGGTCTGCCACGGCGCTGAAGGCAAGGGTACCCAGGCCATGGGCGCCCCGAACCTCACCGACGGCACCTGGCTGTACGGCTCCAGCTTTGCCCAGGTTCAGCAGACCCTGCGCTTTGGCCGTAACGGCAAGATGCCTGCGCAGAAGGACATGCTCGGCAACGACAAGGTGCACCTGCTGGCTGCCTACGTGTACAGCCTGTCGCAGAAGGCTCCGCAGCAGTAACGCTCTCTGCTGAAGTCCAAAACGCCGCTTTCCGCTTGCCGGAAAGCGGCGTTTTGCTTTCTAGCCCGGCACCAATCTCTACACAGCACAAAGACGGCCAGGCCGCCATGGCGCTTACGCGACCTAGCGTCGCATGCAGATGAACGGCATTAGGCGTAACATTATCAGGAAGGTGAAATGATCCCAGCCGGCCATGTACCGACAGGGGCGCCCATTCCCAAGCTGTGGTAGAGACCGATGAGCGAGAAGATCCCCGTCCAGGATGTAACCCCCCCCTCCCCCGCCAAGAAAGGCGAAAGCGTCGATCTCTACGCCAAGCGCGAGATGATCTACACCAAGGCCTTCACCGGCCTGTTCCGCAACATCCGCATGGTCAGCGGTGCCTTCCTGTTCCTGATGTTCTTCGGAACCGCCTGGCTCAACTGGGGCGACCGCCAAGCCGTCTGGTGGAACCTGCCGGAGCGCAAGTTCTACATCTTCGGCACCACCTTCTGGCCACAGGACTTCATGCTGCTGTCCTGGCTGCTGATCATCTGTGCCTTCGGCCTGTTCTTCATCACCGTATTCGCCGGTCGTGTCTGGTGTGGCTATACCTGCCCGCAGAGCGTATGGACCTGGGTGTTCATGTGGGCGGAAAAGGTCACCGAGGGTGACCGCAACCAGCGCATGAAGCTCGACAAGCAGCCGATGAGTGCCGAGAAATTCCTGCGCAAAAGCGCCAAGCACGCGATCTGGCTGGGCGTGGCCCTGCTCACGGCACTGACCTTCGTCGGCTACTTCACCCCGATTCGCCAGCTGACCGTCGACCTCTTCACCCTCAATATCGAAGGTTGGGCGCTGTTCTGGGTCGGCTTCTTCACCTTGGCCACCTACGGCAACGCCGGCTGGCTGCGCGAGCAGGTGTGCATCCACATGTGCCCCTACTCGCGCTTCCAGAGCGTGATGTTCGACAAGGACACCCTGATCGTTTCCTACAACGAGAAGCGTGGCGAGCTGCGCGGTCCGCGCAAGAAGGAAGCCGACTACAAGGCCATGGGCCTCGGTGACTGCATCGACTGCAAGATGTGCGTGAACGTCTGCCCGACCGGCATCGACATCCGCAACGGCCTGCAGATCGCCTGCATCGGCTGCGCCGCCTGCGTCGACGCCTGCGACAGCATCATGGACAAGATGGGCTACCCGCGGGGACTGGTCGGCTATACAACCGAACACAACCTCTCTGGCCAGAAGACCCACCTCGTGCGGCCGCGCCTGATCGGCTATGCCGCCGCCCTGATCATCATGATGGGCGCCTTCGCTACCGCGCTGTACATGCGTCCGCTGGCCGAACTCGATGTCATCAAGGACCGCGTGCTCTATCGCGAAAGCCAGGGCGGCCTGATCGAGAACGTCTACACGCTGAAGATCATGAACAAGGATCAGCGCAACCACGTCTACACCATCGACGTCTCCGGCCTCGACGGCCTGATGCTCGAAGGCAAGCGCGAGGTCAAGGCACTGGCTGGCGAAATACTCTCCGTGCCGATCGAGCTTTACATCGACCCGGAAAAACTGCCTTCCAGCGCCAACGAGATTCTCTTTACAATTCAGGCCGCCGACATTCCTGGCAAAACCTTCGACGCCGAAAGCCGCTTCATCGGCCCAAGCGTCCGCTGAGATAGAGAGTGAGCATGCCACACCCCGAGATCACCACCCGCTGGTACAAGCAGTTCTGGGCCTGGTTCATCATTGGCATCCTGGCCTTCTCGGTGGTGCTCGGGTTGGGGCTGGCCTACATCTCCACGATCAAGCCCGACACCCTGATTTCCGACGACTATTACGACGTCGGCAAGGGCATCAACCAGTCGCTCAAGCGTGAGCAGTTGGCCGCGCGCCTGGGCATGCACGCCACCCTCACCCTCGACGACACCGCCGGCGTCGCAGAGCTGCGCCTGGCCGGCATCAGCCAGCCGCCCCAGCTGGTGCTCAACCTGCTCTCGCCGACGCAGGCGGAGCGTGATCGCCGCATCATCCTGCAACCGGTCGCCGGTGAAGCCGGGCTGTATAAAGGCCAGATGCAGGATGCCGTCAGCGGTCGCCGCTTCGTCGAGCTGATTGGCCAGGAGGGCGGCAAGGACTGGCGCCTGTTCGATGAGTTCACCCTGGAAGGCGGCCACGCCATCGAACTCGCGCCCTGACGGTTCCCGACATGGCCGCTCCCCTGCCCTGCTTTCACTGCGGGCTGCCGGTACCTGCCGGCAGCCCCTATCAGACCCGTGTCCTCGGCGAAGACCGTGCCATGTGCTGTCCAGGCTGCCAGGCGGTGGCCGAGGCCATCGTCGCCGGTGGGCTGGATAGCTACTATCGCCACCGCAGCGAAACCGCAGCCAACCCCGAAGCACTGCCCAAGGCCCTCGCCGACGAGCTGGCCCTGTACGATCGCCCGGACGTTCAGCAAGGCCTGGTGGAACACCAAGGGCAGCAGGCCCAGACCTGCCTGCTGATCGAGGGCATCAGCTGTGCGGCCTGCGCCTGGCTGATCGAACACCATCTGAAGAAACTGCCCGGCGTCAACGAGGCCAGCCTCAACCTGTCCAACCATCGCCTGCAGGTGGCCTGGGATGACGCCCGCCTGCCGCTCAGCCAGTTGCTGGCCGAGCTGCGCCGGATCGGCTATGCCGCCCATCCCTACCACGCAGACGCGGCGGCCGAACAGATGCAGCGGGAAAACCGCAAGGCACTGCGCCAGCTCGGCGTGGCCGGCCTGCTGTGGATGCAGGTGATGATGGCCGCCATGGCCACCTGGCCCGAGTTCAACATCGACCTCAGCGCCGACTTCGACGCCATCCTGCGCTGGACCAGCCTGTTCCTAACCACCCCCATCGTCTTCTACTGCTGCGGCCAGTTCTTCCGCGGCGCCCTGCGCGACCTGCGCACCCGCCATCTGACCATGGACGTTTCGGTATCGCTGGCCATCGGCGGCGCCTATGTCGCTGGCCTGTGGTCGACCATCAGCGGGCAGGGTGAGCTGTACTTCGACGCCGTTGGCATGTTCGCCCTGTTCCTGCTCGCCGGTCGCTACCTGGAGCGCCGCGCCCGCGAGCGGACGGCCCAGGTCACCGCCCAGCTGGTCAACCTGCTGCCGGCCTCCTGCCTGCGCCTGGACGCCCAGGAACGCAGCCAGCGCATCCTGCTCAGCGAGCTGCAGGTCGGCGACCGCGTGCAGGTCCCTCCCGGCGCGGTCATTCCCGCCGATGCACTGATCCTCAGCGGCCAATCGAGCATCGACGAATCGCTGCTGACCGGCGAATACCTGCCGCAACCGCGCACCGCCGGCCAGCGCGTCACCGGCGGCACGCTGAACATCGAGGGACCGCTGACCCTGCAGGTCGAGGCACTGGGTGACGATACCCGCCTCTCCGCCATCGTCCGCCTGCTCGAGCGCGCCCAGGTCGACAAGCCGCGCCTGGCCGAACTAGCCGACCGGGTAGCGCAGTGGTTCCTGGTCGTGGTCCTGCTGGTCGCCGCCGTGGTCGGCGCGATCTGGTGGCAGATCGACAGCGAAAGGGCCTTCTGGATCGTCCTCGCCCTGCTGGTCGCCACCTGCCCTTGCGCACTGTCGCTGGCTACGCCGACCGCCCTGACCACCGCCACCGGGAGCCTGCACAAGCTCGGTTTGCTGGTCACCCGCGGCCACGTGCTGGAGGGGCTGAACCAGATCGATACCCTGATCGTCGACAAGACCGGCACGCTCACCGAGGGACGCCTGACCCTGCGCGAAGTACGGGCGCTGGGCGATCGGGACAGCAACGCCTGCCTGAGCCTCGCCGCCGCCCTGGAAAGCCACTCGGAACATCCGATTGCCCGCGCCTTCGGACGCACGCCCCTGCTCGCCGACAACGTCTGCAGCGAGCCCGGCAAGGGCCTGCAGGGCGAAGTCGACGGCCGCGTGCTGCGCATCGGCGAGCCAACGTTCGTCAGCCAGCTCGCCGGGCAACCGGCCCCCGCCATGCCTCGGGAAGCCGGCCAGTGGCTGCTGCTCGGCGATGAGCGGGGCCCGCTGGCCTGGTTCCGTCTGGACGATCGCCTGCGCGAAGACGCCCCGCAGCTGATCGAGGCCGCCCACGCGCGCGGCTGGCAGGTGCTGCTGCTCTCCGGCGACAGCTCGCCGATGGTCGCCAGCGTCGCCGCCGAGCTGGGCATCGCCGACGCCCGCGGCGGACTCACCCCGGACGACAAACTCGCCGTACTGCGCCAGTTACATGAGGCTGGCCACCGCGTGCTGATGCTCGGTGACGGCGTCAACGACGTGCCGGTGCTGGCCGGCGCCGATATCAGCGTGGCCATGGGCAGCGCCACCGACCTGGCCAAGACCAGCGCCGACGCCGTGTTGCTGTCCAACCACCTCGACAGCCTGGTCCAGGCCTTCGCCGTGGCGCGGCGCACCCGCCGCAACATCATCGAGAACCTGGTCTGGGCCTGCCTGTACAATGGCCTGGTGCTGCCGTTCGCCGCCCTCGGCTGGATCACCCCAGGCTGGGCCGCCATCGGCATGTCGCTGAGCTCCCTGGTGGTGGTAGTCAACGCCCTGCGCCTGAGTCGGGTATCCGGCAGCCGCCACCCAGTCGCGGCCGCCAGCGCACACCTGCCGGCCACCCCCAGCCCCACCTGACCCGGAGACGCCTACATGTCCGCACTCTACCTGTTGATCCCGGTCGCCGTGGTGCTGGTCGGCCTGGCCATCTGGGTGTTCTTCTGGGCCGTCGACAGCGGCCAGTACGACGACCTCGACGGCCCGGCGCACAGCATCCTGTTCGACGACGAAGACCCCAAACACAAAGCCGGTATCGACGCCGCGACCAAGGATGGCGACGGTCCCGACCAGGAACCGCCGCGTGGCTGATCTGCTCCCCCTGCTGGTGTCGGCGCTGATCCTCGGCCTGCTCGGTGGCGGCCACTGCATCGGCATGTGCGGCGGCCTGATGGGCGCCCTGACCCTGGCCATTCCCGCCGAACAGCGCCAGCGGCGCCTGCAACTGCTGCTCGCCTACAACCTCGGCCGCATCGCTTCCTATACCCTGGCCGGCCTGCTCCTCGGCGCCGCCGGCTGGGCCCTGGCCAGCGGGCCGGCCGCCACCGTGCTGCGCAGCGTCGCCGGCCTGCTGCTGATCACCATGGGCTTGTATCTGGCCGGCTGGTGGAGCGGCCTGACCCGCATCGAAGGCCTCGGCCGCCTCCTCTGGCGCCGCATCGAACCGCTGGCCCGCAGCCTGCTGCCGGTACGCAACGCCCGTCGCGCCCTGCTGCTCGGCAGCCTGTGGGGCTGGCTGCCCTGCGGCTTGGTGTACAGCACCCTGCTGTGGGCCGCCAGCCAGGGCAGCGCCCTGGACAGCGCCCTGCTGATGCTGGCCTTCGGCCTCGGCACCCTGCCGGTACTGCTGGCAACCGGCCTCGCCGCCGAACGCCTGACCGCCCTGCTGCGCCGTCGTGGCGTGCGTATTGCCGGCGGCCTGCTGGTGATCCTGTTCGGCATCTGGACGCTGCCCGGCCCGCATCAGGGCTGGCTGATGGGCCACGGCAGCGGCCACCTCAGCACGCCTGCGACCAACTGAAGCGGTTGATGCAAGTCAACACCCCCCCGGCGCCCTGGCTTTAGACTCAAAAAACTGAAACACCAGTCTGATAATCCGGGATACCCGCATGCTCGACGCCATCCGCTGGGATACCGACCTGATCCGTCGCTACGATCTGGCCGGGCCGCGTTACACCTCCTATCCCACCGCCGTGCAATTCCACGACGGGGTCGGGCCGTTCGACCTCCAACACGCCCTGCGCAGCAGTGCCCAAGCCAAGCGCGCGCTGTCGCTCTACGTGCACCTGCCGTTCTGCGCGCACATCTGCTACTACTGCGGCTGCAACAAGGTCATCACCAAGGACCGCGGCCGCAGCGCCCCCTACCTGCAGCGCCTGCTGCGGGAAGCGGAGCTGGTCAGCCGTCACCTCGATCCCGGCCAGGTGGTCGAGCAGCTGCACTTCGGCGGCGGCACTCCAACCTTCCTCAGCCACGATGAACTGCGCCAGCTGATGACCGGGCTGCGCCAGTACTTCCACCTGCTGGACGACGATACCGGCGACTACAGCATCGAGATCGACCCGCGCGAAGCTGACTGGGCGACCATGGGCCTGCTGCGCGAGATCGGTTTCAACCGCGTCAGCCTCGGCGTGCAGGATTTCGATCCCGCCGTGCAGCGCGCGGTCAACCGCCTGCAAAGCCTCGAGGAAACCCGCTCCATCGTCGAGGCCGCGCGCACCCTGCAGTTCCGCTCGATCAACATCGACCTGATCTATGGCCTGCCGCTGCAGAACGCCGACTCCTTCGCCCGCACGGTCGACGAAGTCATCGCCCTGCAGCCCGACCGCCTCTCGGTGTTCAACTACGCCCACCTGCCCGAGCGTTTTCCGCCGCAGCGGCGGATCAACGCCGAAGACCTGCCCAACCCGGGCGTCAAGCTGGAAATGCTCCAGCGCACCATCGAGCAGCTGTCCGCCGCGGGCTACCGCTATATCGGCATGGACCACTTCGCCCTGCCCGACGACGAACTGGCCGTCGCCCAGGAAGAAGGCACGCTGCAGCGCAACTTCCAGGGCTACACGACCCACGGCCACTGCGATCTGATCGGCCTGGGCGTGTCCTCGATCAGCCAGATCGGCGACCTCTACAGCCAGAACTCCAGCGACCTGACCGCCTACCAGAACAGCCTGGACAACAACGAGCTGGCCACCCGCCGCGGTCTGCACTGCAATCAGGATGACCGCATCCGCCGCGCCGTGATCCAGCAGTTGATCTGCCACTTCAAGCTCGACTTCTCCGACATCGAAGGGCCGTTCAACATCGATTTCCGCGGCTACTTCCACGAGGTGTGGCCACGCTTACAGTCCTGTGCGGCCGACGGCCTGATCCGCCTGGACGACCAGGGCATCGCCATCACTCCCGCCGGGCGTCTGTTGGTCCGTTCGGTATGCATGCTGTTCGACCACTATCTGCCGCTGCAGAGCACGCAGCGCTTCTCCCGAGTCATCTGACCGCATGATTGGTGCCGTGGCACGCTGGCAGCCGGTAGCACGCTTGGGGTAACCTTGCGCGCATACCAGCTGTGTACGTAAGGATTCGCCATGACCGCCGGCCAAGACACCATCAAGGCGCGCAACCTGCCGCAAGCGCACTGCAAGGAGTGCAGCCTCGCCCCGCTGTGCCTGCCGCTGTCCCTGAACATGGAAGACATCAATGCGCTGGACGACATCGTCAAGCGTGGCCGGCCACTGAAGAAAGGCGAATTCCTGTTCCGCCAGGGCGACAGCTTCGGTTCAGTGTTCGCCGTGCGCTCCGGCGCACTGAAGACTTTCAGCGTCACCGATGGCGGCGAGGAGCAGATCACCGGCTTCCACCTGCCCAGCGAACTGGTCGGCATGTCCGGGATGGATGCCGAGGCCTATCCGGTCTCGGCCCAGGCACTGGAAACCACTTCGCTGTGCGAGATCCCATTCGAGAAGCTCGATGAGCTGGCCATCCAGCTGCCACAGCTGCGGCGTCAGCTGATGCGGCTGATGAGCCGCGAAATCCGCGACGATCAGCAGATGATGCTGCTGCTGTCGAAGAAAACCGCCGACGAGCGCATCGCCACCTTCCTGGTCAACCTCTCCGCGCGCTTCCGTGCCCGCGGCTACTCGGCCAACCAGTTCCGCCTGGCCATGTCGCGCAGCGAGATCGGCAACTACCTCGGCCTTGCCGTGGAAACCGTATCGCGGGTATTCACCCGCTTCCAGCAGAATGGCCTGCTCAGCGCCGAAGGCAAGGAAGTGCAGATTCTCGACGCCGTCGAACTGTGCGCCCTGGCTGGCGGTCGCCTCGAGGAGTGACCTCGCGACACCCACGGCCCGCGCAAATGCAACGCCCGCCTCAGGTATCCTGACGCGGGCGTTTTTACACCGGCCCGAGCGGGCTGACGCGAACCTAGCAGCCCATCGGCCGGCGGCCGGCCATGGCGTGAGCCAGGGTTCCGCCGTCCACCAGCTCCAGCTCGCCGCCCAGCGGCACGCCATGGGCAATGCGCGACACCGTCAGGCCACGCGGCGCCAGCATCTGGGCGATGTAATGGGCCGTGGCCTCGCCCTCCACCGTCGGATTGGTGGCGAGGATCACCTCGGCAAAGGCGCCCTGCCCGATCCGCGCCTCCAGCTCCGGAATGCCGATGGCTTCCGGCCCCAGACCGTCCAGCGGCGACAGATGGCCCTTGAGCACGAAATAGCGACCGCGATAGCCGGTCTGCTCTACCGCGAACACGTCCATCGGCCCCTCCACCACGCACAGCAATGCGTCGTCGCGGCGCGGATCGCTGCACTGCGGGCACAGCTCGTCCTCGCTGAGCGTGCGGCAGCACCGGCAATAACCGACCCCTTCCATCGCCCGCGTCAGCGCCTGCGCCAGACGCAGCGCGCCGCTACGATCACGCTCGAGCATCTGCAGCGCCATGCGCTGGGCAGTCTTCTGTCCCACGCCGGGCAGGATACGCAGGGCGTCGATCAGTTGGCGAATCAGGGGGCTGAAGCTCATGACGAATGACTCACAGAAATACGGAGCAACCCCCGCTCCCAAGCATGGGAAAGGGGGCGAGGGAGAGGATGCATCCACGCCCCAACCATCTCCCGCGAGCGGGAGATGGGGCAGGATCAGAACGGCATCTTGAAGCCCGGCGGCAACTGCATGCCCGCAGTCATGCCGGCCATCTTGTCCTGGTTGTTCTGCTCGATCTTGCGCACGGCATCATTCACCGCGGCAGCGATCAGATCCTCGAGGATTTCCTTGTCTTCCTGCATCAGGCTGTCATCCAGGGAGACGCGCTTGACGTCGTGGCGACCGGTCATCACCACGCTCACCAGGCCGGCGCCGGACTGACCGGTCACCTCGGCATTGGCCAGCTCTTCCTGCATCTTCTGCATCTTTTCCTGCATCTGCTGGGCCTGCTTCATCAGCCCGGCCATGCCACCTTTCATCATGGGAATCACCTCAATCGTTCAGGGGTTCAATCGTGCCGCCGCGGATCACCGCGGCGAATTGGTCCATCATCTGCCGAACCAATGGATCGGCATGAATCGATGCCTCGGCCTCGCGCTGTCGCTCCGCACGCTGGCGGGCAGCAGCCTGAGCCGGGGTCTCCTGCTCGGGGCGGACGATATCGATCTGCAAGGTCAATGGCCGTCCATGATAGCTGCTCAGCGCATCGGTCAGGCGACGCTGCTGACTGGCGTTGAACAGCGCGCTTTGCCCTGGATCCAGATGCAGATGCCAGCGGTCGCCGTCTACCGCCACCAGCGTACAGTTTGCCGCGATGCTCGCCGTCATGCCCGCCAGGCCGAGCCTGGGAAACAGCTCCAGCCATTCGGCTGACAGTCCCGTGGCGGGCGCGGCTGACGGCAGCGATGGCTCGACGATCGTCTCGCTCGGCAGATCATGCTCGTCCACCGGCTGCATGCTTTCGAGATAGGCGTAGGCATCCACGTCTACCTCGTCGTAATCCTCGTTGCCGCCATCGTCATCAGCCGCCTCCGCCACGTCAGCCTCCGGCGGCTCAGCCAACGTAGGCGCAGCAGGAACTGCGCTTAGCGTGGCGGCTGCCGCGACTGGCGCGTCCTGTCGGGCGGCGGGGGGCTCCACGTACGCGGGAGGAGGATTCCGTCGCTCCTCCGGCGCCGCAGGCGCACGATTCACCGGAGCGGTATCCCAGGGCACGTCCACCGGCACGACCGGCGCGCTCGCATTCCTGGGCGCTGCGGCAACAGGGGCAACGACCGTCACCTCCGGGCGCTCTGGAGCGACGGGCGCGGCAGGCTCCGCGACCACCGCCGCCGGCCGCACAGAAGCCGGAACCTGCACGACCCGCGCCGCAGTCCCGGCCACCGGAGCCAGCGCGGAATCAGTCGCGGCCTGACTGATCCCCGCGGTCTTTAGCGGCGTGTCCGGCGCCGATGGCACACCGGCCGGACGAAAGGCCAGCATGCGCAGCAGCACCATTTCGAAACCGCTACGCGGATCGGGCGCCAACGGCAGGTCGCGGCGACCGATCAACCCCATCTGGTAATAAAACTGCACATCCTCGGCCGGCAGCGAAGCGGCCAGGGCCAGCACCCGCTCACGGTCGCCCTGGCCGTTGTCGACCGCATCCGGCAGCACTTGAGCAATTGCCACGCGGTGCAGCACGTTGAGCATCTCGGCCAGGACGCCGGCCCAGTCTGGCCCCTGCTCGGCCAGATGGCGCACCGCCTCGAGCAGCGCACGCGCATCCCCCTCCAGCAGCGACTGCAACACGCCGTAGACCTGGCCGTGATCGAGAGTCCCAAGCATCGAGCGCACATCGGCCGCCAACACCTTGCCTTCGCCGAAGGCAATCGCCTGATCGGTCAGGCTCATGGCGTCGCGCATCGAACCATCGGCGGCGCGACCCAGCAACCACAGCGCGTCGGCCTCGAACGGAATCTGCTCGACGGTCAGCACATGGGTCAGGTGCTCGACCACCCGCTCCGGCGGCATGTTCTTCAGCGAGAACTGCAGGCAGCGCGAAAGGATGGTGACCGGCAGCTTTTGCGGGTCGGTGGTGGCGAGCAGGAACTTGACGTGGGGCGGCGGCTCTTCGAGGGTCTTGAGCAGGGCGTTGAACGAGTGCGTGGACAGCATGTGCACTTCGTCGATCAGGTAGACCTTGTAGCGGCCGCGGCTGGGTGCGTACTGCACATTGTCCAGCAGCTCGCGGGTGTCCTCGACCTTGGTCCGGCTGGCGGCGTCCACTTCGATCAAATCGACGAAACGCCCCTCGTCGATCTCCCGGCATATCGAGCACTCGCCGCACGGCGTCGAGCTGACGCCCTGCTCGCAGTTCAGGCACTTGGCCAGGATGCGCGCGATGGTGGTCTTGCCTACGCCACGGGTGCCCGTGAACAGATAGGCATGGTGTAGCCGCTGGTTGTCCAGCGCATTGATCAGGGCCTTGAGCACATGGGCCTGACCGACCATTTCGCGGAACGAGCGCGGACGCCACTTACGGGCAAGAACCTGATAACTCATCGAATCGTTTCGCTGGGAGCAGTTGAGCGTGGGGGGCAATGCTAGCGAAGGACGGTGCAAATTGCACTCGCGGGGGATTTTGCGGGGGCAGAAATGGAGGCGGCCCCACCAGCCACACCCCGGCACACGATGTCACCGCTGTGGCTGCTCCCTTCCGGGCCTGACCAGGTTAACGGCTAATCGTTGCGGGGGGACCAATGGGGCCACCATAACGAGCCCGCCATTCGGTGAGCCGCGCCATTGTAGCGGCTCGAGCGAAAGTTACAACCTCAAGCACGGAAAATTCTGTCCACGCAGCGGACATCCTGATTAGGTCGGAAAAAAAGACGGGGCACGCATTGTTCTCAGTATTCGCGTGTGAATTTCATCACAAAAACAGGCTCTTGCATTATGATTCCGCACCACTATCCGCCACCGGTTATCCCGCGCACAATCACGGCCAGACAAAACGGCCATTTTGCCCGCGCGAGCCAAAAGCAGAGCGTTCGAGACCCCTGGCATGCAGCAAGACAAGAAAATCACCTTGCGCCACTGGATGTGGCGCGCCTTCGTGCAAAGCGCCCTGATCCCGCTGATCCTGGTCGAGACGGTACTGATCGCAGCCTATCTGTTGACCAACGGCGCGATCCGCGACACCCAGATCGAACACCTGCGCCAGGCAGCACTCACCGACCTCAAGAGCGCAGCCCAGCAGGAAGCCAAGTTCGTCAGCGAGCGCCTCAAGACCATCACCCAGCTGACCCGGACCTATGGCGAGCAGGTGCAGGCCGTACTCCTGCGCGACGCCTATCTGGTGGACAACATCGAGCGCCAGCGCCACGCCCGCACCGAGGACGGCGTGCTGTTCACCCGCACTGACGATGGTCGCGCGGCTTCCTTCTACGCCAACAGCACACCGCAGGATAAGCAGGACATCGACAAGGTCATGCGCCTGGCCCAGCTGGATCCGCTGATGAAGAGCATCCACGCCAGCAACAAGCTGGTCAGCGCCATCTACTTCAACAGCTGGGACAGCTACAACCGCCTCTACCCGTGGTTCTACACCCCCGACCAGTATCCGCACGACATGGTCATCCCCAGCTACAACTTCTATTACCTGGCCGACGCCACCCACAATCCGCAGCGCAAGGTGAACTGGACCGACATCTACGTCGACCCGGCCGGCCAGGGTTGGATGATGTCGGCACTGGCCCCGGTCTATCGCGGCGACTTTCTCGAAGGGGTCGTCGGACTCGATATCACCGTCGACAACATCCTCAAGGAAATCGTCGGACTGCAGGTGCCGTGGAACGGCTACGCCATGCTGGTCAGCGGCGACCTCAACATCATGGCCCTGCCCCCTTCCGGCGAGCAGGACTTCGCCCTCAGCGAGTTGACCAAACACTCCTACGACGAAGCCATCCGCAAGGAAATCTTCAAGCCCAGCGACTTCAACCTCGGCAAGCGCCCCGACACTCAAGCCCTGGCCCACGCCATCAGCCAGAGCCCATCGGGTATCGAGGCGATCAACCTGGCCGGCAAGGCGCAACTGGCCGCGTGGGCCACCATCCCGGAGACCGGCTGGAAGCTGATCACGGTGGTCGACGAAGCCGCGGTCTTCAGCCAGACCAACGCCCTCGCCAGCCGCTACCAGCAGATCGGCTACCTGCTGATCGCCGGCATGGTCCTGTTCTACCTGCTGTTCTTCGCCGTCATGTGGGCTCGCTCGCGGCAGCTCAGCGACCGCCTGCAGCAACCCATCCAGAAAATCGGCGAAATGATGCAGCAGATCGGTCAGGGCAACTGGTTCCCACCACGCGCCAGCTCCCACATCACCGAACTCGAACAAATGGCCAGAACCACCAGCGCCATGGGCGCCCAACTGGCCGACAGCGAGGCGATCCGCCAGCAGGCGCAGAATCAGCTGGAACTGGTGCTCGACTCGACCACCGAAAGCATCTGGGAAATCGATCTGGAGCAGCGGCGCATCCGTATCCAGGGGCGCTTCATCGAGCGTTTCGGCCTCAAGAGCAGCGACTTGGGGCTGGACGACTTCTACACCCGAATCCATCCCGACGACCTCGACGCCGTGGTCGCCTGCCACGAACATGCGGAGCAACACCCCGACACCGACTTCACGATCGAATACCGCTTCAGCGATGCCTGCAGCATCCATCACTGGCTGCTCAGTCGCGCCCGGATCGTGGCGCAGGACACCAGCAGCGGGCGCATCCTGCGGATTGCCGGCACCCATGTCGACATCGATGCGCTCAAGGCCACCGAAGAAGCCCTGGTCCTTGCCAGCCAGCAGGCGCAGGCCGCCAACGTCGCCAAGACCCGCTTCCTCTCCAGCATGAGTCACGAGCTGCGCACCCCGCTCAACGCCGTGCAGGGCTTTGCCCAGATGATCCAGCTCGAACTGCCTGATAACCCGAACGAAAGCAATTTCAAGCAGTACACCGACGAGATCCTCTCCGCCAGCGACCACCTGTGCCTGCTGGTGGACGACATCCTCGACCTCGCCCGCATCGAAGCGGAGAACACCGAGCTGCGCCTGGAAACCGTGGATGCCCGGCGGATCATGAGCGAGTGCATTGAGCTGATCCGCCCCCAGGCCAGCGAGCACAACCTGCACCTGGAAAGCCACCTGCCGGAAGGAGCCCTGCTGGTGCAGGCCGAACCCCGCAGACTGCGGCAGATCCTGCTCAACTTACTGAGCAACGCCATCAAGTACAACCGGCCCCACGGACACCTGTCGCTCAGCTACAAGATCACCGCCGAAAGCCTGCGCCTGATCGTCGAAGACACCGGCTACGGCATCAGCGAGGAAAAACAGGTCCAGCTATTCAAACCGTTCCAGCGCCTCGGCCATGAGAACAGCAACATCAAGGGCACGGGCATCGGCCTGGTGCTCAGCCGAGAACTGGCGGAGATGATGAACGGACGGCTCGACTTCAACAGCGAGCCCGGCATCGGCAGCACCTTCTGGGTAGAACTGCCGTTCAGCCCAGAATTGCAGAAGAGCTCACGCCGGCATGCGCCGGCCAGCAGCACCGGCAACCTGCTGCGCACGCTGTATGTCGAGGACAACCGCTCGAGCCAACTGCTGGTCCAGAAAGCGCTATCGGATCTCGCCGACGTCGACATTCTCGACAATGGACTGGAAGCCCTGCACTGGATCACCGAAAACCCGCCCGAACTGCTGCTGCTGGACATCGACCTACCGGGGCTGCAGGGTGACAGCCTGCTGCGCTCGCTGCGCAGGAACACCCGTACCCGCGACCTGCCGGTGATCGTCATCAGCGCCGGCGCGCTGCCGGAAGACTTTGCCTTGGTCAGCGACCTTGACGTCGCCCGCTACCTGACCAAGCCGCTGAAGATCGAGGCCCTGCGCGAGGCGGTGATGCAGATCAGCAATCTACGTTACCTGCGCCCCAAGCAGGGCAGTAATCCGGATTTTGCGCGAGATACCCCGTACTTCGGCGGCGGGGAAGGATAGCGCAGCGCCCGCCGTGCGCCCCTGCTCTCGCCTCTCATTGGGTGAGGCGATCTTGGACTGGTGTTCCTGCTGTACGCATATACGGCCAGGAGCCCGGCCGAGCATTTCTCAACGAGGGGACCAGCCTGCCTCTGCGAGTACCCTTGTCCTGATCTCGCTGAGTTGGGAACCTCCGCCATTCAGGGCAGAGCCGTCAACCCGGCGCAGTTTATCGACGCAAGCTCCGAGCGGCAGACAGGCATTGACGGATGAGTTAATGCTATATGCCAAGACCTACAAAATTCCATTTCTGAAGATTGGCGGGAGCGTATCGACATGCGCGATGCCAGCACACAGAGGCTGAATATATTCATGCCATGCGCTGAGAGTTCGTTTTTCTCAAGCCAATCAACAGGTTGAGCATCCCCCAATTCTACCGGAATCGCGAAAAACTGCCCCACCAAAACAAAGTCAACCATGACGAATCAAGAAAAACCAATTAATACATCGAACCCACCCACAACAAATCGCCGATACCAATAGACCCCAACTCCAATAAGTAAACAACCAACCCCCATAACGACAGAATACCCAGAAAGTCACACTTCAAAAAACACAACCAGACATCAGCCGGATTACGAACTTCGAAAAATCGCTTATGGAAAAATCACGCACACAGACTCCGCGTGCATCGAATTCCAAACCATCCCCGCGAGAAAGCAGCCAAGTCCCTGTTTTCAAAGCAAGAACAGGTAGCCAGACGCAACTATCCCGCCGCTCAGAGCATAGCCTTCATGCCTGACCGGAAGTCCTGACAGACTTCATTACCCATTTTACGATGCAGCCATCCCCCTCCCCCTTACATATCCATGCTTCCCAAGCAGGATAGCCCATGGCGCGTCAAAAAAAGACCAAACCACAACAATCACACGAACAGGTGACGCCATTCCGTCGACTTTACGACTCAAAAAGCCGCACTACACTGACGACCATAGGCACACCATCCGCTATTCCCAGATGGGAAAGCCGTTAACTCACAAGAACTCTCGTATTCAAGAAACAACGGAAAATCTTGGGGCGGTAGCGTGCCTGAATGACTCTGTCAAACAACAAAAACCAGGCAACCGACCAGATGCACAAGGCATAGCGCCCCTCTCCGGAACAGGACTTCAGCCGTTACCGGCATCCCTCAGGGCCCGCCAACAGCACACCTGCCTGTACCACTTGTCGCGAGTTACCGGCACGTCAGCGGTGCATGAGAGTTGATGATCTAGCCTTCAGAAGACCGTCTGGTTTACACGCGAGGAGCTTCGACAATGCGCAAGACTCTGACCACTCTGGCCCTGGCAGTGGCCCTGATCACCACCCAGGCGCTTGCGGCCCCCGCAGCACCGCACGGACTGACGACGACGGGCAGCATCCTCGTCGCAGCCGACGAGAAGGCCAAGCCCCAAACGAGCAAAGCCACACCGGCTACGCCGGCCACTCCGGCGGTCCCGGGCACGGCAGGCACTCCAGCCAAACCGGCAA
The DNA here is from genome assembly GCF_019097855.1 of Geopseudomonas aromaticivorans. Lineage (GTDB taxonomy): Bacteria > Pseudomonadota > Gammaproteobacteria > Pseudomonadales > Pseudomonadaceae > Geopseudomonas > Geopseudomonas aromaticivorans. Next base: position 228,651 of record NZ_JAHRGL010000019.1, on the reverse strand, counting down.
CCCCTGCCACACCGGCCATACCCAATGGCGGCGGGCCTGGCAGCAACCCCGGCAACGGGAGCCATGGCAAAGCCAGCCGCAGCTGACCACACCTGTACCAGCGCATAACCGGGCAACGGGGCTGCTCTGACGCCCGCCCTACACGTGAGGCCGTCACCGGCAGATGCACCTGCGACGCGCACCACACGACCAGATAACCGTCCGGAAAGGCAGCACCAACGGTCGGTGACTCGAACAGTCATCTGTGGCACCGCTGCAGACGCGGCCTGCAGCCCCGTTGATGACCCGGCTTCATTAGGATTAGGGAGACCGCGCCATGACTCTCCGTCGTTTCATCCTGGCCCTGAGCCTCAGCCTGCTCCTGCCCGGCGTAGGCAGCGTGATGGCCGAAGGCGACTCCACCTACAAGCTGGCTTCCGGCGACATCATCCGCATCAGCGTCTTCGGCGAGCCCGACCTCAGCTTCGACGAGATCCGCCTCAACGACGCGGGCACCTTCTCGTACCCCTTCCTCGGCGACGTGCGCGCGGGCGGCAAGACGGCTGCCGAGATCGAGCGCACCCTTACCGAGCGCCTCAAGGGTAACTACCTGGTCGACCCGCGGGTGTCGGTCAGCATCCTCAAGTACCGCGAGTTCTTCATCAGCGGCGAAGTGAAGACCCCAGGAGGCTATGCCTTCCAGCCCGGGCTGACCCTGCGCCGTGCCATTGCGTTGGCCGGTGGGCTCACCGAACGGGCATCCACCAGCCGCATCACCATCATCCGCGACCAAGATCCGCAGCGGCGGCCCGAACAGGCCACGCTGGATACGCAGATCCTGCCTGGCGACACCATCAACATTGATCAGGGCTTCTTCTAAGCAATTGACCCTAGGGGGCTCCAGATGGACGCGACAGCTCATACCCAAGAGCAGACCTGGATCGCCAGGAGACTGGAAAATGATGCGCCCGAACTGCTGCACGCGTGGCGCACCATCTGGCGTCGCAAGTGGAGCATCCTCGGCCTGGTGTTGATCGTCATGATGGTGGCGGGACTGGGCTCCTTTGCCATAACCCCGACCTACCGGGCAGCCAGCACTCTGCTGATCGAGCAGAAAAAGGCCAACGTCGTCTCCATCGAGCAGGTCTACGGCGTCGAAGGTGCCGGCAATGAATATCTCCAGACCCAGTTCGAGCTCCTCAAGTCCCGTGCCCTTGCTGAGCGCGTGGTCAAGCAGCTGGAGCTAACCACCAACCCCGAATTCGATCCGCGCCAGCGGCCCGAGCCACTGATCGACATCAAGGGCATGCTGGCCAGCTTCAACATTGAGCAGGCCATTCCCGCAACCCTCCCGGAAGATCTGGAAGAAATTGCAGACCCGACCGAAGCGAAAATCTTCGACGAGGTCACCAAGGCCTTCATGAAGCGGGTCAGCATCGCACCGATGGGCAAGAGCCAGCTGGTCAAGGTACAGGTCGAAATGACTGACCCACACCTTGCCGCCAAGGCGGCCAACACCCTGGCCGACGGCTTCATTGAAAGCCAGATCGAGGCCTCCATGGAGATGTCCATGAGCGCCAGCCAGTGGATGAATGGCCGCTTGAAGGAGCTGCGCATCAAACTCAAGGAGGCTGAAGACAAGCTGCAGGCATTCCGCGAGCAGGAGAACTTGGTGGACATTGACGGCGTGTCGACCATCAACGCCGCAGAGCTGTCTGCCACCAGCGACCGCATGATCGACGCCCGCCGCCAGCGCGCCGAAGTGCAGAGTCAGTACCGCCAGGTGCAATCCATGCGCAGCGGCGGCTGGGAAAAACTCGCCACCATTCCGGCCGTTCTCGGTCACCCGCTGATCCAGCAGTTCAAGGCCGACGAAGCCAGGGCCCGCGCCAAGGTCGACGAGCTGTCCAAGCGCTATGGTGCCCAACACCCTGCCATGGAGGCCGCTCGCTCCGATCTCAGCGCCGCCTCCGCCAGCCTGCGCGGCCAGGTCGAACAGATCGTCGCCGGCATAGAGCGTAACTACCAATTGGCGGTTGCCAACGAAAGCTCGCTGCGCGCTTCGGTCGATGCCAACAAGGCGCAGATCCAGAAGATATCCCGCAAGGAATTCCAGGTACGCGAGCTGATGCGCGAGGTGGAAGCCAACCGCGCCCTGCACGACACCTTCATGACCCGCCTGAAGGAAACTGCAGCCACATCCGACATGGACTCGGCCAACGCCCGGGTGGTCGACCGGGCTGCACTGCCGACCGAGGCCTTCTCACCCCAGCGGAGCATGATCGTCGCATTCGCCGGAGCCCTCGCCCTGATGGCAGGCATCGGCCTCAGCCTGCTGCTGGAGGTGCTCAACAACACCTTCAAGAGCACCCAGGACGTCGAGTCCAAGCTCAACCTGCCGGTGCTGGGCATCCTGCCGCTGATAAAGAACAGGCAGCGCGCCGAGCTCGCCCAGCTTTTCACCAGCGACAAGGACAAGGCTTTCAGCGAGTCAATCCGCACCATACGCACCAGCCTGATACTGTCAGACCTGCACAAGCGGCACCGCACCCTGGTGGTTACCTCCTCCCAGCCCGGCGAAGGCAAGAGCACCGTGGCGGCCAACCTGGCCTTCGCCTTCGGCCAGATGGAAAAGGTGTTGCTGGTTGACGCGGACTTGCGCCGCCCGACCTTGGCGAAGAACTTCAAGTTCCCGGTGGGAGCACCCGGCCTGGCCAACCTGATTGTTGGTACCGCCAGAATCGAGGATTGCATCAAGACCGTGGCAGGCATCGACATGCTGTGCGCCGGCCTGGTACCACCGAACCCGCTCGAACTGCTGTCCTCGGAGCGCTTCGCCAAGATCATCGAACACCTCAAAAGCCACTACGACCGGGTGATCATCGACTCGCCCCCGACCCAGGCCGTCAGCGACGCATCACTGCTGGCCATCCATGCCGATGCGCAAATCTACGTGATCAAGTCCGAAGCAACGCCGATCCCGCTGGTCAAGAGGGGAGTAGGTCAATTGCTGCAGAGCAATTCACCGGTGACGGGCGTGGTGCTCAACCAGGTAGACGTCAAGAAGGCTCAGAAGCACGGCTATCACTACGGCGGTTACTACGACTACTACGGATACAGCAAGAATCCGCCCCCTCAGGCGGCCGCCTTGCCGGAAAAGGTCTGAGACCGAAGATGTTCGCTAAAGCGCCAAGGGGGCTGCGCCTCGCCGGTGTATGTGCCCATGGACAATCAGGACTCGCTCATGATCGACCTGCACAATCACCTGTTGCCGGGCATCGATGACGGCGCCCCAGACCTCGCAACGGCCCTGCATCTGGCGCGCATGGCCGTCCAGGCAGGCATTACCCATGTGGTCTGCACGCCCCATATCCATCCCGGCCGGTATGACAACACCGTCGCCAGCATCGCCGCAGCCCACAAGCAGCTGGTCGATGGCCTGCGCGAGGAGGGGATTGCGCTGCAGGTCGCTGCCGCTGCCGAGGTGCGCTACGGCACGGAGCTGATGAATGGCATAGAACAGGGCACCCTGCCCTTCCTGGGCACCTGGCACGGCAAGCGGGTCCTGCTACTTGAGCTGCCGCACAGCGAAGTACCTTTCGGCGCCGAACGGCTCACCGAATGGCTGCTGCAACACGACGTCATGCCGATGATCGCCCACCCCGAGCGCAACAAGGGTGTGATGCACTGTCCACGCAAGCTCAAGCCATTCATCGAACAGGGCTGCCTGCTGCAGGTCACTGCCGGCGCTGTCGCCGGCCGCTTTGGCGAACCGGCACAGATGATCGCCAACGCCCTCCTCGAGCTGGGCTTGGTCACCATCCTCGCCAGCGACGCGCACAACGTACAGCACCGCCCCCCTGTACTGAGCGAAGGCATGGAGCACGCCGCACGCATCGTCGGCGCCTTTCAAGCCGAACGGCTGGTCATCGACACCCCATGGCAGATCGCCCACGGGCATTTCGCCTGAAGCCCGACCGGGCAACTGCAAAGTACCGTGCGCGCCGGGAAGACACGCCGCCTAGCCCTGACCATGGATGGCCAAGCCCACCACTGGCCCCATCAGGATGAACACCATGCATACGCCAGACGACATCAAACTCGCCATCATCGGCCTTGGCTACGTCGGCTTGCCGCTGGCCGTCGAATTCAGCAAACATCGCCCGGTAGTGGGCTTCGATATCAGCCAGGGCCGTATCAGTGCACTACAGGAGGGCCATGACGCGACCCTGGAAGTCAGCGACGTGGAGTTGCGTAAAGCCTACAAGCTGCACTACAGCGCAGACATCAGTGACCTGGCCGCCTGTAACACCTTCATCGTCACAGTGCCGACGCCGATCAACGAGCACAAGCAGCCCGACCTGACCCCGCTGATCAAGGCCTCGCAAACCATCGGCCAAGTGCTGAAGAAAGGTGACATCGTCATCTACGAGTCGACCGTCTACCCCGGCGCCACCGAGGAAGAATGCGTGCCGGTCCTGGAGCAGGTATCCGGGCTCAAGTTCAACGTCGACTTCTTCGCCGGCTACAGCCCCGAGCGCATCAACCCCGGGGACAAGGAGCACCGCGTCACCACCATCAAGAAGGTCACCTCCGGCTCCACCCCACAAGCCGCCGAACTGGTCGACGCGCTGTACAGCCAGATCATCGCCGCCGGCACCCACAAGGCCAGCAGCATCAAGGTCGCCGAGGCCGCCAAGGTGATCGAGAACACCCAGCGCGACCTCAACATCGCCCTGATCAACGAGCTGGCGATCATCTTCAACAGGATGGGTATCGACACCGAAGAGGTGCTCAAGGCCGCTGGCACCAAGTGGAATTTCCTGCCCTTCCGCCCCGGCCTGGTCGGTGGCCACTGCATCGGCGTCGACCCCTACTACCTGACCCACAAGGCACAGAGCATCGGCTACCACCCGGAAATCATCCTCGCCGGGCGCCGCCTCAATGACGGCATGGGCGCCTACGTGGTCTCCCAGCTGGTCAAGGCGATGCTCAGGCAGCGCATCTGCGTCGAGGGCGCCAACGTTCTGGTCCTGGGCCTGACCTTCAAGGAAAACTGCCCGGACCTGCGCAACACCAAGGTAGTCGACATCCTCCGCGAGCTGACCGAGTACCACATCAACGCCGACGTCTACGACCCCTGGGTGAACTGCGCGGAAGCGCGCCATGAGTACGGCATAACCCCGGTCGGCGAACCGGCCATCGCCGCCTACGACGCCATCATCCTCGCCGTGGCGCATGACGAGTTCCGTAGCCTGGGTGCCGCCAACATCCGCAAGTACGGCAAGGCCGAACACGTGCTCTACGACCTCAAGTACCTGCTGACACAGGAAGAGTCGGACCTGCGTCTTTGACAACCGCCATGCGTCGGGACATCACGGAGCAGCCAAGATGACCAGCTATCCAACCCTGCAGCGCAAGCTCACCACAGCCCCGCGAACCTGGCTGATCACCGGGGTAGCCGGCTTTATCGGCTCCAATCTGCTGGAGGCTCTGCTCCGGCTAGACCAGCATGTGGTGGGTCTCGACAACTTCGCGACCGGCCATCAGCGCAACCTCGACGAAGTACAGCGCGAGGTAACAGCCGAGCAATGGGCGCGCTTTCGTTTTATCGCAGGAGATATCCGCAACCCGTCCGACTGCCGGATGTCCTGCGCAGGGGTTGATCATGTGCTGCACCAGGCGGCTCTCGGCTCGGTGCCGCGCTCGATCGATGATCCGGTAGCGACCAATGCCACCAATATCGACGGCTTTCTCAACATGCTGATTGCCGCACGCGACTGCCGGGTGAAAAGCTTCGTCTACGCCGCCAGCAGCTCCACCTATGGCGACCACCCCGGACTGCCCAAGGTGGAGGATGTGATCGGCAAACCCTTGTCGCCCTACGCCGTCACCAAGTACGTCAACGAGCTGTACGCCGAGGTATTCGCTCGGACCTACGGTTTCGCCAGCATCGGACTGCGCTATTTCAATGTGTTCGGAAAACGCCAGGATCCGAACGGCGCCTATGCCGCCGTGATCCCGAGGTGGATCGCGGCAATGATCAATGGCGAGGATGTCTTCATCAATGGAGATGGCGAAAGCAGTCGCGACTTCTGCTTCATCGAGAACACGGTGCAAGCCAACCTGCTGGCCGCCACGACCGCGGACGAATCCGCCCGCAATCAGGTCTACAACATCGCCGTTGGCGAGAGGACGACACTCAACCAGCTGTTTGCCGCCCTGAAGGACAGCCTGAGCAACAGCGGCATCAGCTATTCCAGGCCCCCCGTCTACCGGGATTTCCGCCCTGGCGACGTCAGGCACTCGCTGGCGGACATAGGCAAGGCCCGCAAGCTGCTCGCCTACGCGCCCCAGTTCGACATTCGGGCCGGCATCGAAAGGGCAATGCCCTGGTACGTGGACTTCCTCCGCTCCGCCCAGCCTCTGAAAAGGCATACGGCATGAGCCTGAAGCGGGAGGCGCTCTTCCACATCTGCGGATCGGTCGCCTATGCCCTGGCGCAGTGGTCGGTGCTGGTAGTGCTGTCGCGCCTGATATCCATCGCGGCCGCTGGCGAGTATGCCTACTATCTGGCGCTGTTCACGCCGGCGGCCATACTCACCACCTTTGGCGTCAGGAACTCGATTGCGTCCGACAACAACCGGGAGCACGGCCTCAGCACATACCGGCGCGCCCAGCAGACTGGCCTGCTGGTACTGACCCTCTACTACTTGGCCATCCTCGCGGTAACGGATGGCGACGCAACGATAGCCACCCTCGTCTTCCTGATCAAACTGTCGGACAACCTGTCGGAGCTGAGCTACGGAACCTGGGTGCGGTCTGGTGGATTGTATAGGTACGGCGTCTCCAAGATCGCCAAGCTGACACTGTTCGCCGCGCTGTTCCTGGCGCTCTTCGCCCTGGGCATCAGGGTAAAGGAGATGCTCCTTGTCTACCCGGCAGCAACGCTGATCGTCTACTTCATTTACGACCGCCGCCAAGAAGAAAAGGAAGCCCCCCGCGATACAGGCCTCCTGAACATCATCAAGACCGGTACACCACTCGCGCTTGGCTCGTTCATCGTCAGCCTGAATTCAAGTATTCCCAGAATCTCGATAAACCATATCCTGGACGAGCAGGCACTCGCGGAATTCGTGATGCTGACCTACTTCATCGCCTTCGCGACCCTGCCGATCAACTCGATCTGCCAGGCGATCATCCCCAGAATCACGCAGCATGGGATTCCCAGGAGGGCCTGGCTGTTTTTCATTATCTACTCGAGTGGCTATCTGGCGTTCATGATGCTGCTGGCCAACCCGGCGATAGAAATCATATACAAGACGAAAATCGACTATCCCTATCACATCCTGGCGATGATCGGCGTTGCCGGTGGACTGCACTTCCTGTCCACCCTGTCGAATGCAGTCCTGGTGGCCAACAGACAGTTCAACAAGATACTCGTGGCAGCCCTTTTCTCGACCGTGGTTGCGGTTATAGCAAGTCCGCTGCTGATCATGCGATTCGCGCAAACCGGTGCAGCTGCAGCCTACCTGATATCGTCCTTGACCCTGTTCGGCTTCAATGCACTGTACGCCACCCAACGGCACCGGAAACTGGCCACGTCCCTGGACTCGCCGGCCTAGAAATGCCCTGAACAAAACCAGCACAGGCGTGCGAAAATTGAAAATCCACTACTCCCACCAGGCAATCATTGCCGGACTGCTGACAACAACAGCCAGTCTGCTGATTGGCGGGCTACAGGCCATCAATTTCTTTCCGCAGATCGCCATCAGCAGCACGATTCTCTACTTCATCATCTTCAAGAACCTTGCCCAAGGTGGATCGATCTTCCATCCTGCCCCCTTGGTTGCACTGATCATGATCTGGAGCCTGGCCATCTCGCCACTGGCAAGCATCGTGTGGGGAAAATACATTCTCTACGTCCCGAAGAACATCGAATGGGAGCCATGGCTGATTTACACATCATGGGTCTATACAGCCTGCACCATTGCACTGCTGACCGGAATCAGTCTGACCTGGAACGAAAAAAGCGACCCGCTGCCCGCCTGGGAAGTCAACAGAAGCACGCTCCCCATCATATCCTTGACATTCCTGGCAATCACCCTGCTGATCCAGGCCTACATATTCATGAGTTTCGGTGGAATATACGGCTACCTTGTCCAATGGACCGAGCAGAAGGAATCTTTCAAGGGACTCGGCTCGACATTCATGCTGGCCGAAGCCTTCCCCATCCTGCTGCTCATCTCGTTCGTCCTTTTCACCGACCGGGAAAAGGTCAGGGAAAAGATTGGACTGATATACGCCCTGCTCATCATTTTCTTCCTGCTCAAGCTCCTCTTTGGCGGGTTCAGAGGCAGCAGGAGCAACACCATATGGGGCATATTCTGGGCGGCCGGCATCATCCATTTGGTATATTTCAAGCTCAAGCTGAGACACTATCTGATCGGATTGGCATTTCTGCTGTCCTTCATGGTCAGCTATGCCGTGTACAAGAGCTTCGGCGTCGAAGCCTTCAGCGGAGAATACACGGTCGAGGACTCGGGCAGATTCGATGGCAACCCCGTCGCCGGCATCCTCCTCGAGGATTTCTCAAGATCAACGGTACATGCCTACACACTTCACGAATACTTCGACTCGGACAGCTACAACGTCAAGCTGGGCGCCACGTACCTGAACTCGCTGTTCAAGATGCTGCCGTGGATGGACAACCCGTTCCCAGACTCGAAGAACACAGCAGGGGCTGAGCTTTTCTACGGAAGAACCATCGACCCGGTACTGTCATACGGGCGCATACGCAACAGCCGCGTATTCGGCCTCTACGGCGAAGGGCTACTCAACTTCGGCCCAGCCCTGCCTATCCTGCTGTTCATCGGCGCCGGAGTACTGATCGGCAAGATCAACAACTTCTGCCTCCGGCTGCAGGCCGAGGATCCGCGAACCCTGCTGATCCCCTTCATCGCCAACGGCTGCCTGGTGCTGATCCTTTCCGACTCCGACAACCTGGTCTTTTTCATCATGAAGAACGGTTTCATGGCCTTCCTGATGATCTTCCTGATTTCCATGCGACCGAAGCCCATAACAAGCATGAGCCAGCCATGAAAAAGCTATCGCGCGTTGTCTTTGCCTATGACGGTGGATTCGCCAGGACCGCCGACGGCAAGGTCTACTCCCAGGGCGGTTTCCCGGCCGAGAACTGGGGCCGCTACCTCGACTTTGCCGAGGAACTCATCGTCACCGCGCGCATGCATGACGTCGAGTCGGCTGCCGGTGTGCTTTCCTCACGTGACCGGGTTGCCTTCGTCAGGGTGCCCAGCATCTCCTCGCCGACCCACGTCCTGACCAACAGGCCCCAGGCTCGGGAAATACTCGAGCACGAAATAGGCCTGGCGGACCATCTGATCGTCAGACTACCGAGCGAAATTGGCCTGCTGGCCATCAGCATCGCCACAAGGCTTGGCAAGAGGTTTTCCACCGAGCTGGTTGGCGACCCACTGACCGCCCTGGCCCATCACAAAAAGCTCTACGCAAGACTGTATGCGCCACTGCTATCCCTAAGAGTCAGGCGGGCCATAGCCCGATCGCAAGCCTGCATATACGTCACCCGAAGAGCACTCCAGGCACTCTACCCTTGCGCCGGCCTGTCCGCTTCGGCATCGAACGTGAACATAACCCTTGCCCCCTGGCCGGACGTTCAGGAAGTCCGGCGAAACAATCTCGACAAGCTGAGGAAGAGCTTCGGCCTGATCGGCTCGATGGTGACCGACTACAAGGGCGTCGACATTGCCATAAGAGCCCTGAGCCTGCTGATCGGCAAGGGCCATGACTGTGAGCTGCACATACTCGGATCAGGCGATCACGCCCACCTCGAGGATCTGGCAGGCAGCCTGGGCGTGGCGGAAAAGGTTCACTTCGATGGCACCAGAAACTCGTCGGCCGAGGTTCTCGAATGGCTCGATCAGCAAACCTTCTACCTCCAGCCAAGCCGCTCGGAAGGATTGCCCCGCTCGCTGATCGAAGCCATGTCGCGGGGCCTGCCAGCAGCCGGCAGTGACAGGGGCGGGATTCCAGAGCTTCTTCCCCAGTCATTCATCTTCGCGAATCTGGAGCACACCGGACTGAGCGCCATCATGGAAAGAATGCTCGAACTCCATCCGGACGAGTACCTGAAGGCAGGACGCAACGCCTATGCAACCGCAGCAACCTACGAAAGAAAAAACCTTGACGAGATAAGGCACAACTTCTGGAAAGAGTCACTGATCTCATAGGTGAATCATGACAGCGCAAGAATTTATCCAGCAACTCCTTCCGATGTCGATCCAGAATATCGCCATCAGCCTCTACAACACCAACCTGTATCACAAGCGCCACACCGGCATATACGCGAGCATGCGCGAATACTATGCAAACTGCTCAAGGCTCAGTGCGGGCGAGATTCATGCAGAACAGCAGAGAAAGCTTGCGGCCTTCCTGAAGTACGCCACGGAAAACTCCTCATGGTACGCTCCCTGCAAGGGGCTGGAGCTGGAGGATTTCCCGATACTGGAAAAACGGAATATCGTTGAAAATCTCGACAAGATAGCGACCATCAAGGAAAACCAAGCCATCGTCAACCTGACCGGCGGAACCACTGGGTCTTCGATGAAGGTGCTATACACCCACGCCGACATGCAGGAGCGCTTTGCCCTCATCGACACCTTTCGGGCAACCTACGGATATACGCTTGGAAAAAAGGTGGCATGGTTCAGCGGAAAGAATCTGATCCAGACACGGGACCTGACTCGCGGCACCTTCTTCCGTGACGACCATATCAACAGGATCCGCTTCTTCTCCACCTTCCACATCTGCGAAAACAACTTCGATGCCTACTGGCGAGCTCTCACGGAGTTCGATCCGGAATACATCGTCGGCATCACCACCTGCGTCTACGACCTGTGCCGAATGGCACTGGAGCGCAATCTCGAGCTCAAGGGCCATCTGAAAGCCTATTTCTCCACCGCGGAAACAGTATTGGACGTGCAAAAAGAAATCGTGGAGAAGGCTTTTGGCTGCCCGCTGGTCGACCAGTACGCCTCATCCGAGGGAGCACCTTTCATATTCCAGTGCCTTCACGGATCCATGCATATCCACCCGCTTTCGGGAATCTTCGAGGTCGTCGACGAGAGAATGCGCCCCGCCCGCGAGGGCGAAATACTGGTGACCTCGTTCACGACCCATGGCACACCACTGATCCGTTACCGCATCAACGACAGGCTTAAGCTTGCCCCGGATGATTTCGTCTGTCCCTGCGGGTCGTGCTTCCCGGTGGTCGAACACATCGACGGCCGCGCAACCGATTTCGTTCTCTCCGTGGATGGCACGCGCATCGCCTCCGGAAACATCAGCAACTGCACAAAAGGCGTCGAAGGCATTCAGTGCTTTCAGCTCTTGCAGGACAGGCAAGACGAAGTAACCGTCAAGTTGGTCTGCTCAGACCGCTTCGATACGCTTCAGGAGATGAAATTCACCAACGCGCTTCGTCAACGCCTAGGCTCGGGCATGAAGATTGCCATCGTCCGGGTGCCGGAAATCCCCAGGGAGCGCAGCGGGAAGTTCAGGATACTGAAGAACTCCCTGGCCGTCTGAGCCGGACAAGATCGCCACCGTCCCCGGCAGTTTCATCGCACCTTTTCCCCCTTAATGACACTCGAGCCTGCCAGACATGCCCTGGTGACGTGAAATTCAGTCATTGGGACCGGCTTGGCTATGCCTCGGCTCCCAAACGGTCTGAACGCGCATGAAATTCCTCCTGCTCGCAAGCTACCCCGAGTCGCTGCTCACCTTCCGCGGCCCGCTACTGGATGCCTTGCTCGCCCAAGGCCACAACGTGCATGTAGGGGCTCCGGAACTGAGGCTGGGAAGCCCGATCGTCCAGAAGTTGGAGGCCCGGGGCCTGCAGATTCACAGCATCCCGATGCAGCGCACCGGCACCAACCCGCTCACCGACCTGGTCACCCTCATCCACCTGCACAGGTTGATGCGGCGAATCCACCCGGATTGTGTGCTGGGCTACACCATCAAGCCCGTGATCTACGGCTCGCTGGCCGCCTGGCTGGCCAGCGTTCCCAATCGTTTTGCGCTGATAACCGGGCTGGGTTACAGCTTCCAGGGACAGGACAACGGTACTGATGAACGGGCACTGCTGCGCTCGCTGGTGCAGTGGCTGTACGGGTTGGCGCTGAATCATGCGCACAAGGTGTTCTTCCAGAACCCGGACGATCAGGCCCTGTTCCGCACTCAACAGATTCTCTCCCCAGCGGTCCCGTCGTTCGTGGTCAACGGCTCCGGCGTGGATGTCGACGAGTACACCCCTGCCCCCCTGCCGCCATCCCCGCGTTTTCTCATGATTGCCAGGCTGCTGGCCGACAAGGGCGTGCGTGAGTACGTTGCCGCGGCACGTCAGGTGCGCGCCCGGCATCCCGAGGCCCTGTTCAGCCTGGTTGGCTGGATCGACGAGAACCCGAGCGCCATCGCACAGGCGGAGCTCGACGCCTGGCAGGCCGAGGGCGTCATCCGCTACCTGGGCAAGCTCGACGATGTGCGCCCCTCCATCGCCGACTGCAACGTCTACGTCCTTCCCTCGTACCGCGAAGGCACTCCGCGCACGGTGCTGGAGGCCATGGCCATGGGACGCGCGGTCATCACCACCGACGCCCCCGGCTGCCGCGAGACGGTGGTCGACGGAGACAACGGTTTCCTGGTGCCGGTGAAGGCCGTGGATGAGTTGACTGCGGCGATGCTGCGCTTCGTCGAAGATCCGGGCCTGGCCGTGAGCATGGGCCAGCGCTCGCGACTGATCGCCGAGGAGAAATACGACGTGCGCCGCGTGAATACGATGCTGATGCAGGAGATGGGCCTCAGATGAGCAAGCGCCTGCTCGACATTGTCGCCGCCGCCTGCGGGCTGCTGCTGCTCGCGCCCCTGCTGGTGCTGATCGGCTGGCAGGTGCGCCGCCGCCTGGGTTCGCCGGTACTGTTCCGCCAGCGGCGCCCGGGGCGCAACGGCATTCCCTTCGAGATAATCAAGTTCCGCACCATGCGCGATGCCGTGGACGCCCATGGTGAGCCGCTACCGGACGGCGAACGCCTGACACCCTTCGGCCGCTTGCTGCGCGCCAGCAGCCTGGACGAACTGCCGGAGCTGTGGAACGTGCTGAAGGGTGACATGAGCTTGGTCGGTCCACGTCCGCTGCTCATGGAGTACCTGCCGCTGTACAGCCCCGAGCAGTTCCGTCGTCATGCGGTACGTCCCGGCATCACCGGCCTGGCCCAGGTCAGCGGCCGCAATGCCCTGAGCTGGGACGAGAAATTCCGCCTGGACGTCTGGTACGTCGACCACCAGAGCTTCTGGCTGGACCTGAAGATCCTCGGCCTGACCCTGCACAAGGTCTTGGCGCGCGAGGGCATCAGCGCCCAGGGCGAAGCGACCATGCCGAAGTTCACCGGCTCCAAATGACGCACAAGGCCTGCAGGACGCGAACGCTCCGACCTCTCAGCCTGGAACCAGCACGCCATGAAGATCAACGAGCTCACCAGCAAGAACGACTGGGAGGAAGCGCTGTTAAAGGCATCCCGCCACGACTTCTATCACACCTGGGATTTCCACCAGATCTCGCGTCAGAACGGCGAAGGCGAGCCGCTGCTGTTCGAGGTGCGCGCACAACAGGGCGGCGTGCTCTTCCCCCTGCTGTCGCGCCCTATCGCGGGTTCGTCGCTGCGCGACCTGGGCTCGGTCTACGGCTACCCCTCGCCGCTGGCCTATGGGCTGCTCAATCGCGATGAGGTGCCTGGCCTCTGGGATGCCCTGCTCTCGCACCTGTTCCAACGGGGCTATGTCAGCCTGTTCTCCCGCTGCCACCCCCTCCTTACCCCAGAGATCCTCGGCGAGGACGCCTACTCCCCCTGCGGCCGTGTCGTCATCATCCCCCTCGACCGCTCCGAGCAGGAGCAGCGCAACGAGTACCGTACCAACCACAGGCGAGACATCGGCAGGCTGGAACAGCTCGGAGTGATCTGCCAGTCGAGCAGTTCGGCGCACAGCCTGGCCGACTTCGTGGCCAACTACGAGGCGACCATGCACGCGGTCGAAGCCGCGCCCTATTACTTCTTCCCGAAGAGCTACTACCAGGGGCTGCTGGCGGCCAGGTCCTTCGATACCCGCATCTATTCCTGCACCCTCGGGGACAGGGTGATCTGCAGCGGCATCTTCGTGTTCTGCGGACAGTTCGTGCAATACCACCTCGGCGGCACGGCTCCGGGCTTCGCCCATCTGGCGCCGACCAAGCTGATGTTCGATACGGTGCGAAAGGATGCCTGCCGCATGGGTTACAAGCATTTCTGCCTCGGTGGCGGCCATGGCAGCCAAGAAGACTCCCTGTTCCGCTTCAAGGCCGGTTTTTCCAGCAAGACCAGCGACTTTCGCCTGATCCGCAAGGTGATCAACCCCGACGAATACCAGCGGCTCTCCGACAGCGTCGCCGTGGAAACCAGCTACTTCCCCAGATACCGGGCGCCACTCCACTGAGCCCGCCTGGCCAGACCTACAGGCGATTGACAGCGGCATCTGCAAGACTGGGAGACTGCCATGCCACATGGAATCTTCACCGTATCGCTCGACTTCGAGCTGTACTGGGGCGTCAGGGACAAGCGGAGCATCGAGCAATATCGGCACAACCTGCTCGGCGTCAGGCAGGCCGTGCCCGCGATGCTGCAGGTGTTCCGCGATCACGACGTACACGCGACCTGGGCAACGGTGGGCTTCCTGTTCTTCGACAGCCGGGAAAGCCTGATGCAGAACCTGCCCCGTCTCCTGCCCAGCTACGCGCAGACCGTGCTCTCACCCTATCCCTACATCCAGTCGAGCGACTGCCTGGAAGCAACCTACCATTTCGCTCCCGACCTGCTGGACATGATCGAAGCCTGTGCCGGGCAGGAGATCGGTACCCACACCTTCTCCCACTATTACTGCCTGGAGCAGGGCCAGACCCTAGAGCAGTTCGCCGCGGACATCAGCGCCGCCGTCGCCACGGCCCGGGCCAGGGGGCTGCGCATGGACAGCATTGTTTTCCCGCGCAACCAGTGGAGCCGGGATTATCTGGCCACCCTGAGCCAGCTTGGCATCCGCTGCTTTCGCGGCAACGAACGCAGCTGGATCTACCAGGCCCGCGCGGACGCCCAGGAAACCCGTCTGCAACGCGCCCTGCGCCTGCTCGATGCCTACCTGAACCTATCCGGGCACAATACCTATCGAATCGCCGAGTGCCTGCGGGAGCAGCCGTTCAACTTCCCGGCCAGCCGCTTCCTGCGTCCCTATTCGAAATCGCTGGCACGCTTCGAGTGGCTGCGCCTGCGCCGCATCAAGGCTGCCATGAGCGACGCCGCCATCCACGGCAAGCTGTTCCATCTCTGGTGGCACCCCCACAATTTCGGCACCAACACCTTCCAGAACATCCATTTCCTGACCAGGATCGCCGAACACTACCGCGACCTGAACAGACGCTACGGCATGCGCTCGCTGAACATGGGCGAGATCTGCCGGCTTGGGAACAGCTGATGGAAAGCCCCCAGATCCGGGTCGCCATGCTGTGCGGCAACGGACGCTCCTCGCGCATCCTCTACAACAGCCTGGCAACACTCCCCGGTGTGCAGATCGCGTGCGTCATTCTCGAGAACAGCCCCCCGGCACTCGCACTGCTGCGCGGCAGGGTCAGAAAGCTGGGCGCGGCCAGGGTCGCCGGGCAACTGCTGTTCATGGTCTACAACCGGCTGCACAGCCGGGCCTCCGCCGAACGCATCCGCCAACTGATGACGGACTACGACATCAGCGATGCCCCGTTTCCCGCAGAGGTCCCCAGCCGGGTCGACAGCATCAACAACCCTGAAACCATCGACCTGCTGGCGGCGGCCAGGCCCGACGTAGTGCTCGTCAACGGCACCCGAATCATTGCTGCCAGCATCCTGTCCGCCATCGCCTGTCCGGTGATCAACACCCACATGGGTATCACCCCCCGCTATCGCGGCGTGCACGGTGGCTACTGGGCACTGGCCCGGGGCGACCGGGAAAACTGCGGGGTTACCGTGCACCTGATCGACCCGGGCATAGATACCGGCGGCGTGCTCTACCAGGACATCATTCACCCGGAAAGCCGCGACAACTTCAACACCTACCCCATCCACCAGATGGCCAGGGCCATCCCCCTGATCGAGGCCGCCCTCGACGATATTCGACACCACCAGATTCAGGTCAAGCCCGGAGTCATGCCCTCCATGCTGTGGTCGCATCCGACGCTGTTCGAATACCTCGGCAACTGGGTGAGGAGCGGGGCGAAATAGCCATTCGCCCCTTAGCAGCCCTACCCTCGCCTTGCCCGAAGAAGCAAGTTTTCGCTTCGCAAGCACTCTCATCCATAGGCAAAGCAACCAACCGAGAGGAGCACCTTCAGGGTTTCAGCATCTTTATCCGACACAAACCACGAACACGAATCCGGCACACCGTTCAATACAATATTGCGGAGCAGGTCATCATGTTGAATACCAGTTTTTCACCTTGGCCATGCTTCACGGAAGAAGAGGCAAATGCGGTACGCGATGTCATTCTGTCCAACAAGGTCAACTACTGGACCGGCGAGGAATGCCACCAGTTCGAGAAGGAGTTTGCCGAATGGGCCGGCGTCGAATACGCCATCGCCCTGGAGAACGGCACCGTGGCCCTCGACGTGGCGCTCAAGGCGCTCGGCATCGGCGCGGGCGATGAAGTGGTGGTGACCCCGCGCACCTTCCTCGCCTCGGTGTCCAGCATCGTCAACGCCGGTGCGGTGCCGGTGTTCGCCGAGGTGGACCGCGAGTCGCAGAACATCACTGCCGAGACCATCCGCGCCGTCCTGACGCCGCGCACGCGCGCGGTGGTCTGCGTGCACCTGGCCGGCTGGCCGTGCGACATGGACCCGATCATGGCACTGGCCGCCGAGCGCGACCTCAAGGTGATCGAGGATTGCGCCCAAGCCCACGGCGCCCAGTACAAGGGCCGCTCGGTCGGTACGATTGGCCATGTCGGCGCTTGGTCGTTCTGCCAGGACAAGATCATCAGCACCGGCGGCGAGGGCGGCATGGTCACTACCAACAGCCATGAGCTGTGGTCGACCATGTGGTCTCTCAAGGACCACGGCAAGAGCTGGGAGGCGGTGCACCAGCCGCATTCCACCCCCGGCTTCCGCTGGCTGCACGAGCGCTTCGGCACCAACTGGCGGATGATGGAAGTGCAGGCGGTGATCGGCCGGATCCAGCTGCGCCGCCTCAACGCCTGGCATGCCCGACGCCTGGCCAACGCCGAGCGCATCTGGGACTGCGCCCGCCAGCTGCGCGGCCTGCGCACCCCCAGCATTCCCGCCAACATCGTCCACGCCGCCTACAAGTGCTATCTGTTCGCCGAGCCCCAACAGCTGGCAGCCGGCTGGGACCGCGATCGTATCCTCAGCGAGATCAACGCGCGCGGCGTGCCCTGCTTCTACGGCTCCTGCTCAGAGGTCTACCTGGAAAAAGCATTCGACAACACCAGCTTGCGCCCGGCCGAACGCCTGCCAGTGGCCCGCGAACTGGGCGAAACCAGCCTGATGCTCCTCGTCCACCCGACGCTGACCGATGCGGAAATCGACAAGACCTGCGCGGTGCTCGCCGCAGTCATGGACGAAGCCGCCTACTGACGGCATCGCGCGCCGAGAGAAAGGACTGGCGCCCCCCTGCCGCTCGTGCAGAAGTCATCCCAGAGGTTAGCCATGTTCAAGAGCAGACCCAGCGCAACGATGAAATGGACCGAGGACAGTGCCGTGCTGGCCGGCGCGTCCACGCAGAACGCCTATCGCGACGATATCCAGGGCATCCGGGCCATCAGCGCGATCATGATCGCCGTGTACCACATCTGGATGAGCAAGGTGTCCGGTGGCGTGGATGTGTTCTTCGTGATCTCCGGCTTCCTGATGACCGGTGTGCTGATCCGCCAGATCCAACAGCACGACCGGATCAGGCCGCTGGTCTTCTGGGGCAACCTGATCAAACGCATCGTCCCCAGCGCCTGCACGGTGCTGCTGTTCACCCTGATCGCCGGCTACTTCATCGTCCCCGAGCCGCTGTGGAGCCAACTGATCCAGGAAACCCTGTTCAGCGCGCTCAACCTGGAAAATCTCGAGCTGATGCGCAGGTCGGTCGACTACCTGGCCCGCGAGCTGCCGCCCAGCCCGGTCCAGCAGTTCTGGGCACTATCCACTCAGGTGCAGTTCTATCTCCTGCTGCCACCGGTGCTGATGCTGGCCCTGTGGTTGGGCCGCAAGATGGGCGCCCCCTCGCGCAAGCCGCTGCTGGTGGGCGTCGGCCTGGTGGCCCTGGCGTCCCTGCTCTACTCAATCGTCGAAACCGCTCGCGAACCGGTGTCCAGCTACTTCAACCCTGCGGCACGGGTCTGGGAGTTTTTCACCGGGGCGCTGCTCGCCCTGCTGCTTCCACGCATCCATCTGGGGCGGGGACTGCGCAACCTGTTCGGTCTGCTCGGTCTGGCCACGCTGCTGCTGTTCGGCCTGCTGGCTCCGCAGGGCAGCCAGTTCCCCGGTTACATCGCGCTGATCCCGGTCACCGCCGCCGTGATGCTGATCGTCACCGGCAGCGGCACGCAACCATCGGTTGCCAGCCGCTGGCTGGCCAATCGGCACCTGGCAGGGCTCGGCAGGATTTCCTTCGGCGTCTATCTGTGGCACTGGCCACTGCTGGCGTTCGCCCTGGAATACCTGGGCACCAGTCACCTCGATCCGCTGCAGGGCCTGCTGATCATCGCCCTGGCGATAGCCCTGGCAATGGCGACCCACCGGTTCGTCGAGGAGCCGATCCGCAACCACAAATATGCCGCCCGACGGGTGTGGGTACCCTATGCCATCGGCCTGCTGCTGCTCAGCCCGGTGCTGGCCAGCGCCGCGACCTGGAAGTACTACATTCGCAACGTGGTGGCCGATGAGCGGGGCAGCAACGCCGCGCTGGCCGGCTCCGCAGACTTCGCGCCCGCCGAGGTGCAGATCAGCGCCGGCCAGCTCTCGCAGGCACACCTGATCACCGCCAAGATCATCCTGCCGGCCTCCTACCAGGGCAACTGCCATCAACAGATCACCCGCGCCGAGGTGGTCTACTGCAGCTACGGCGATACCTCGGCCACCACCACAGTGGCGCTGGTCGGTGGATCGCACGCCACCCAGTGGCTGCCGGCGCTCGACCGCATTGGCAAGGCCCATGGCCTGAAGGTGCTCAACATCACCAAGAAGGAATGCCCGTTCGGTGCCACCGAGGGCAGCCACCCGTCCTGCTTCGAGTGGAACCGCCAGTTGATCGACACCCTGGCCGAGCTGCGCCCGCAGGTAGTGATCACCAACTCGACCACCACCACCCACCCGAAGACCCGCGAATACGTGCCGCAGGCTTACCTCGAGCAGTGGCAGCGCCTGGAGCAGCTGGGCATCCCGGTGATCGGCATCCGCGACAACCCCTCGCTCGGCTTCGATCCGGCCACCTGCGTGGCGCGCCACCGCGACAACCTACTGGCCTGCAGCAAACCGCGCGGGCAGTCGCTGGCCGATTGGGATCCGGCCCTTGAGCACCTGAGTGAACTCGACAACCTGCATCTGATCGACATGAGCGAGTTCCTGTGCACGGCCGAGCAGTGCCTGACCGTCACCCACGATTTCCTGATGTACCGCGACGGTCACCACCTCAACCCGCGCTATGTGCTGGCCCTGAGCGGGCGCCTGGGGGAGCGCCTGAGCCAGATCATGCCGGAAGTCTTCCGGCGCTGAAGGCCGGCTAAGGCATTCAGCTTTCCAGACGCCGCCCCGGGCGACCGGGGAACACCCGGTCGAGGGCCGCCTCGTCCAGAGCGAAGCTGGCCTGCAGGGCGCCACCCAGCACATCCCGCCAATCGAGACTCACCGGCAGGTCGCGCCCCTCATTGAGGCGGGTGTCGTTCAGGCCGTCGAACCCGCCCAGCATGCGGCCACCGCGGACCGCACCGCCAGCCAGCAGCATCAGGCCCCCGTGGCCATGATCGGTGCCCCCCGTGCCGTTCTCCCGCACGGTACGCCCGAACTCGCTGCACACCAGCACCTGCGTCCTCTGCCACTCGGCACTGCCCAGCTCGCTGCGCAGGGCAACGATCCCCTCGCTCAGACTGGAAAGAGCACGTTCGAGGATGGTCTCCTGATTGGCATGGGTATCGATTCCCCCGATATCGACGAATGCCAGGCTAAAGCGAGGATTGCGGCGCAACACCTTGGCCATGTTGCGCGCCACCCGTGCAAAGCCGGATGTGGCTGCGGCGCCTTGATCTGCGCCGCGCTCCATGGCCCCCTCGGCCAGCGCCGCGGCGATGGCTGCCTCGGTGGCGATCGCCTGCTCCAGGGCCGCGCCGCTCGGCTCGCCGGCATGCGTCTGGCGAATGGCCTCGAGAAAGCGACCGGAGGGCAGGTTGAAGCGGCTGGTGCCGAACTGGGCCACTTCCGGCATCACCGTCCCACGGAATGCCAGGGGTACTGCGCTGGTGAAGCTGATGCTGTCTTGGGCTCCACCCAGCTCGCTGGCGGCCCTGGACATGAATCCGGAGGCGCCGCGAGTGCGGCCGGTACCCAGCTCGAAGATATCCTGCGCCAGAAAATGACTGCGGCTGGTATCGATGCTACCCGCACAGGGGGCGAAGGCCAGCTCGCCGGTCTGGAACAGCTCCGCCAGGGGAGCGCAGGCTGGATGGGCAGCGAAACCACTGCTGCCCAGGGGAATCCCCCGCTCAATCACGGTCCGGGCCAGTGTCGGCCTCAGCGAGGCGAGCTGGGAGTCGGCGACCGGGGAAAAGGCGAACAGCCCGTCGAGACCGCCCCGCAGGAAAATGACGATCAGGCGACCGCTATCCTCGGCTCGAGTTTCCCAGGCCCAGGAGCCGCCCAGTGACAAGCCCCCCATGGCCAGCACAGCCTTGATGAACAGACGTCGATCAATGGCCATGTCAGCGCCTCATGAATTCGGGAGAGGACAGCAGCAAGGCGCTCTTCTCGACCGTTGAAAGCCCCCGCAGCGAGCGCCGAGTCGCGTCACGCGTGCTGCCGAGCATCTTCTGGATCCGCTCCGGATCGGCCTGGCATTCGGCCTGCCCCTCGGTCTGCTGCCGGCCCGAGCCGGCAGGCTTCTCGGGGCTTGTGAACGGCACCCGTCCCCGGGCAACGTCCCTGGCAAAGCGGATGCGCTCCGTCATGGTCACCGGAGACAGCCAATCGGTTTCCAGCATCCCGTAGCCATCGGGAGTGGTCCGCCGCATCGGCAATTGACCCATCTCGCTGGCCGCCGCGAACAACGCGCGGGAATTGGTAATGGGCTGATCCTCGCAAACGACCCGAGCCACCGACAGCAGATAGTCGAGCGGCTCCTTGAACTTGTTTGGCGCCTGCAGGGACGCCTGGAAGGCCGGCGACTCGAACAGGGCAAACAGGGTCGCCGAAATGCTTCCGTCAGTTTTCACGAAGGCAGCGGCCATGCTCGCCAGTACCTCGGGGTCCGGCTCGTCGGCGAGAAAACGCTGGGCCAGCTTGCGGCTGATATGCCGCGCGGTCGCCGGATGGCGGGCCATCAGATGCAGGGCGCGCTCGATCTCGGCCAGGCCCTCGCCGGGCGGAAACTCCGCGCCGAGAAAGTGCTTGGCGCCGAAATCATGCCGGCGGGGATCGAACTCGAAGAAGCCCCGGCGCACCACCCCGGAGCGGGCCAGTTGCGCCTCGCTCTCGTCGGCACGCGGCACGTCGGCCCCGGTGATGATCCGCGCCAGCTCCTGCACGTCCTGCTGGTCGTAGCCCCCCTCGACGCCCAGGGTGTGCAGCTCCAACAGTTCGCGGGCCAGATTCTCGTTGATGCCCACCCGCCTGCCGCGGCTGATCGCATGGCGACCGAGCCGCGACTCGGGGGCCAGCGACTGCTCGTTGTCGAGGTAGATCTGCATCGCCGGGTGGAAGAAACTGGCGCGCAGCAGCGCCTCGAAGGAATCTTCCCGCATCGCCTGCGCCAGACTGTCGATGTAGTCACCCACCAGTAGCCTGTTGCGCCCCTTGCTGACAAACACCGAAAAATGATTGAGCCAGAATGACAGCAGTGCCTCATGCCCAGGATTGTCGCTATTCGCCATGGTCAGCAAGCGGGCCTCGATCTGCGCGAGGCCATAATTGACGACAGTCTGCTGCATCGCCATACGGTCTGCGGTGTTCCCCATGCGGGGTACCGCGCTGCCTCCGGGACCGTAACGTGCCCAGATGGATTCGAGCGGTTCACCGGCGACCCTGTCCGCCAGTGCATCCACGGGATCAGGCAACGTCGAAACCTCCCCGACTGCCCGAGTCAGGTATTGGCGAGGTGTCTGCCCGATGGTCATCGAAAGTGAGCGTGGTGTTGGGCCGTAGCCAAAGCGAGAAAGCATGCTCCTGGCCTGCACTTCGTTCATTGGCAGGTCCAGGTCGAGAGAAGCGGCCGGCAACTCCAGCGCATACAGCCCCATGAGGGCCATGCACAAATGAAGGAAATGCAGAAACTTCTTTTTCATTGAAAATGACCGCCCACATCCCGTCGATGAGCCGGCGGGAAATACACAAAGGTTTACCCTCGGCTACTGGCGATTACCGCCGGCAATCATCACCTCCCGGCCAGTTTTTTCAGCCGGTGCCGGCTCGCACTGAGAATGCAACCAGTCGACGTCGGCATCCGGGGTATAGCCGCTGACAATCCGGCACAGCAGATCGCGTACGTGCTGGTAATCGTCCAGCTTGATCGACTGGACCATCTCGACCATCAGCGCCTGCAGTTCCTCCCACGGCATGTGGGCTTCGTTGGCGCGCATGATCATCGGGTGTTCGGTCGGCAACACGTTGTCGCCGATCAGCAACTCCTCGTATAACTTCTCCCCGGGGCGCAGGCCGCAGAACTCGATGTCGATGTCGCCGTCCGGGTTCGCCTCAGAACGCACCGTCAAACCCGAGAGATGCACCATCCTCTCTGCCATCTGGGCAATCTTCACCGGTTCGCCCATGTCCAGCACAAACACGTCCCCACTGTCCCCCATCGACCCCGCCTGGATCACCAGTTGCGCCGCTTCCGGAATGGTCATGAAGTAGCGGGTCATTTCCGGATGGGTCACGGTGATTGGCCCACCGCACTTGATCTGCTCGCGAAACAATGGAATCACCGAGCCGGACGAGCCCAGCACGTTGCCAAAGCGCACCATGATGAAACGGGTGCGGTTAGGCTGCGGTGGCAGGTCTGGTTCGCCGTACAACAGCACCGAACCCTCGCCGGCCAGAGCCTGCAGCACCAGTTCGGCCATACGCTTGGTACTGCCCATCACGTTGGTGGGACGGACCGCCTTGTCGGTAGAAATCAGCACGAAGTTACGCACCCCGGCACGCAAGGCCGACTGCGCGGTATACAGAGTGCCCAGCGTATTGTTGAGCACGCCTTCGGAGACGTTGTGTTCGACCATCGGCACATGCTTGTAGGCCGCGGCGTGATACACCGTATCCACTTTCCAGCTTTGCATGATCTCAAGCATCCGCACCGGATAGCGGACCGAGCCGAGGGTCGGCACCAGTTGCACGGGCAGCCTCTTGTCGCGGATACGCTGCTCCAGCTCGATCTGGATGGTGTAGAGGCTGAACTCCGAGTGATCGAAGAGGATCAGTGCAGAGGGTGCACCATCCAGGATCTGCCGGCACAGCTCGGAGCCGATGGAGCCTCCGGCGCCGGTCACCATCACCACTTGCCCACGAATGCAACGCTCCAGCAGCTCGGGTTTGGGGGCCACCGGGTCACGACCGAGCAAATCAGCGATGTCCACGGTCTTCAGATCCTCGACCTTGACCCGGCCGCTGGCCAGATCCGCGATATCCGGCATCGTGCGCACCGCCAGCGGATAGGCCTCGAGTATTTCCAGAATCTCGCGACGGCGTGCGCGCGACGCTGACGGAATCGCCAGCAGGATCTCCTCGGCGCCGGTTTCCTTCAACATGCGATCGAGCTGGCTTGGCGGGTATACCGGCAAGCCAGCAATCACCCTGTGCGCCAGCTGCAGGTCATCGTCGATGAAGGCCACCGGGCGCCGCGCGCGTCCCATGCCCAGCGCATGTGCCAACTGGTTGCCGGCCAAACCGGCCCCGTAGATCGCCACCTTGGGCGGGCCAGGCTGGAGCTTGAAGGAGTGATCGCTCAGGTTGTACCAGTCACCGGTGAAGTATTGGCGCATGGCGAGGCGCAAACCACCGATCAGCAACAGGCTCAGCAACCAATAGTTGACGATCACCGAGCGCGGAAGCAGCGCCGTGGTCTCGCCATACAGCAAGATGACCACGGTCAGCAGCAGCGCAGAAAACGTCACCGCCTTGGCGATCGTCAACAGCGCATCGTTACCGAAGCGGCGCATCACCGCCCGGTACATGCCCAGGCGAATGAACAGCGGCAAAGCCACGACCGGGGCAGCGATGAACAGCCAGGCATGGCTGGCAAAGGGCTGAATCTGACTCGCATCATCCAGACGCGCATAGAAGGCCAGCCACAACGCCAGCCAGATCAGCGGTACGTCAGCCAGGAGTTGCAGCAAGCGCTTGTTGCCAGGGGGCAGTTTCAACAGACGATGACGCACAGAGGTTTGATGCCCACTCATGAAAGACCACCTTTGCCCATTGAGCCGTGGAGCCTTCATTGCAAGGTAGCCCACTCAGCGGAACTTCGCCGTCGTTACGTCAATATGGCACCATCAAAAGCAACAAACACAAAAAACGCCATAATACCGACACAGAACCAGCAGGCGCGCGAACGAACGACACCCTGCCCATTCACGAGCAAGTTGACGGGAAAGAGAGAAAATGAACGAAAATGACTGATTATTCAGCGCTTTCAGCGTTGCCAAACCACAGGAGTGATGGCAAAAAAAGGCGCCCACATCGTCACAGGCCCAGTCTGGCCGCCACGATTTCAACGGGGTCCGGCGTGGAAAAGTCGCAGAATTCGTGCAGAACTTGTAGTGTCGACGTCTGTCAGAATGGCGCGTACAGCTAGCAAGGCAAGGACGAAAGACCGCATGAGCAGCAGCCTCACACCCGAACAGCCGCAGTGCAGTCAAAAGAGCGCTTGGTACCTGATCCAGTGCAAGCCACGGCAAGACGAGCGTGCCGAAGAAAACCTGCTCCGCCAGGGCTACACCTGCTATCGCCCGCAGCACACCCGCGAACGCCTGTTGCGCGGCCTGCGACAAATGGTCGAGGAATCGCTGTTCCCCGGCTATCTGTTCATCCAGCTCAGCCAGCTCGACAACTGGGGGCCGTTGCGCTCCACCCGTGGCGTCAGCCGCGTGGTCGGTTTCGGCAATCAGCCACTCGCCGTCAGCCCTGACCTGATCGAACGCTTGCAGCAGCGCTGCAGCGCCGTCCTCCCCGAGCAGCTTCTCGAGTCCGGCGACAGGGTGCGGATCAACCAGGGCCCCTTCGCCGAACTGGATGCCATTTTCCTGTCCATGGACGGTAACGAACGCGTAGTACTGTTGATGAACATCCTTCATCGCGAGCAGAAAGTCCGGGCTCCGCTGTCAAGTATTCGCAAGGCCGAAGAGTAGCAAAATGCTTACAGACAAAAGGCGGGGGCAAGCGTCACAATAAACGCTTTATCTCGACCAGCTGCAATAACAACTCCAGGGACTGGAAAACGCCCACGCGTCGCCTCTCCCTACTATTCAAGCAGCCACTGACCGGTGCATGGCATCCATACACCGGTCAGTGGCGTGCATTTAGAAACGCGTTCTCAGGACTTGACGGAAAATCCTGGGGCGGTAGCGTGCCTGAAACCCGCCAACCTCACCGCATACTGTTAATGGACTAACACATGCCCTACCCGCAAATCCTGCATCACGGAGCCGCCCACGGTGTCACCGGCTCCTGCCACCAGCTGCTGATGGATGACCAGCATAGCCTGCTGATCGACTGTGGGTTGTTCCAGGGCGCGGAAACCTCGGCCGACGGTCTCAACAACGCCAACCAGCTACAGATCGACTTCGAAACCGCCAACATCAGGGCCCTGATCGCCACCCATGTGCATGTCGATCACATCGGTCGCCTGCCGCAGCTGCTGGCTGCCGGCTTCAAAGGCCCGATCCTGTGCAGCGAGCCCTCCGCCAAGCTGCTGCCGCTGGTCCTGGAAGACGCCTTCCGCCTCGGCATCAGTCGCGATACCAAGCTGCTCGAGCGTTACCTCAAGCTCATCGAAACCCGCACCATCGCATTGCCCTACAAGACCTGGTTCAACATAGTCGACAACCCGCAACTGCACGCGCGCATCCGCCTGCAGCGTGCCGGCCACATCCTCGGCTCGGCCTACGTCGAGTGCGACCTGCACTACCGCGCGAGCGGCGAGAAAAAACGCATCGTCTTCTCCGGCGACCTGGGATCGACACACACTCCGCTGCTGCCGGCCCCCAAGTCCCCGTGGTCAGCCGACACCCTGATCCTGGAAAGCACCTACGGCGACCGCACTCACGAACCGCGCGCAACCCGGCGCAAGCGCCTGCAGGGCGTGATCGAAAAGGCTCTGGCCGACAACGGCACGGTACTGATCCCCGCCTTCAGCATCGGCCGCACCCAGGAACTGCTGTACGAACTGGAAGACATCATCCACCGGATGAAGCTCAAATCCGCCGACACAACCCCCTGGCCCGACCTGCCGATCATTCTCGACTCCCCGCTGGCCAGCCGCTTCACCGAGGTCTACCAGCAACTGCAGCCCTTCTGGGACAAGGAAGCACTCAAGCGCGTCAACCAGGGCCGCAATCCGCTGAAGTTCAGCAACCTGCTCACCGTCGACAGCCACAGCGACCACCTGAGCATGGTTCGCCACCTGGCCGACAGCGCACGCCCGGCCATCGTCATCGCGGCCAGCGGTATGTGCAGCGGGGGGCGCATCGTCGACTACCTCAAGGCCATGCTCGGCGACCGGCGCCACAACGTGCTGTTCGTGGGCTACCAGGCCAAAGGCACACCCGGCCAGATCATCCAGCAATACGGTCCCAAGGGCGGCTATGTCGATCTGGACGGCGAGCGCATCGACATCCGCGCCGGTATCGAGACCCTCGGCGGCTATTCGGCGCACGCCGACCAACAGGGACTGATCAACTTCGTCACCCGCATGCGCCACTGGCCAAGCGAAATTCGCCTGGTGCATGGCGAGGATGGCGCCAAAACGCAACTGGCCCGTGCTTTGCATGAGCGTTACCGGCACAATGCTCGGAATGTGGCAATTCACACAGCAAACCAATGAGCTCGGATGCGACGATAGAAATTACGCGCCGCACCCAGAGCGCAAGTCGAGATTTTGAGCGGTATCGTACCGTCAGAGCGCCGGCTCCCCAGCCGAACGATAGCCAGCCATCCTGGCGGTCACCATACCCCTGTAACTAGAGAGCGTATGCGATCTTCCGGATTTGCATGCACCCACGTCGCACTGCTTGCGAGGTGTTCGGATATCTCCAGCACTCTGCGACAAGTCACAATGATGTACCACATGAGGATATACCCAATGAAAAAAACCTTGACCATGCTCTCCCTCGCGGTCGCCCTGACTGCCGGCCAGGTCGTTGCTGCGGAATCCACCGTCACCACCACCAGCGCTGTGGAAACCACCCAGCAAGCCCTGACTCCGAAGGAGGAGAAGGCGCTCAAGGCGGCTGCCGTCAAGGCTGCTAAACTGGCACTCGCAGCCGAGAAAAAAGCAGCTGCAGTCGTCAAGAAGCAAGCCAAAGCAGCAACCGTTGCGGCCACGAAAGAACTGAAGGCTGAACAAAAAGCAACCAAGCTGGCCGAAAAAGCAGTCATCAAGGCTGAAAAGCTGGCAGCTAAGGAAGCGACCGCAGAAAACCTCGCCGCAGTAGAAGCCGCTAAAGCAAAAGTTCTGGAGGCCCAGCAAAAGGTCGCCGAGGCTCAAGCAAAAGCAGCCCAAGTAGCTCAACAGCAACAAGCACTGCTTGACGCAGCACTTGCTGCTGTGGAAGCAGCGAAGCAGAACGTCTCGAACGTCATTGCAAGCCCGAGCTGATAAAACAACTGCCACAGCATTCGCTGTGGCAGTTACCTCTTCCCAAGCAAGTACCTCGCGGCAAAAAAAGAGGACCAAGCTGATGAGCAAAAAACTTACCAAGAATGCCTTGACAGCAACGGCAACCACCTTGGCCATGGCTGCCAGCATCACTTCTTGGGCCATAGAGCCGCAATATATCAAGCTAACCGAAAGCACCCTTTTCATTCCAACGCTGCAACTCAAAGAAGTTTACGACGACAACTTCCACGCCGACGACAACAACGAGCAATCCTCCTGGATAACCACCCTAGCGCCGAGCTTCACGCTCGCCGGCAAAGGCAACAAAAGTGGTTACCTAATTAACTACACGGCATCCAGCGACACCTTTCACTCAAGCCAGAAAGACAACAATACCGATCATATCTTTACCGCCGAATCCAACCTTGAGTTCAACGCACGAAATCGCCTCAAGCTGAACGCTGGCTATCGCGATATCGAAGAAACAGCCACGCTGAACCAAAACCAGGAAAACGACCAATACAACAGTAAAACCATCGGCGGCGTTTACACTTACGGCGCCCGCACCGCTCGCGCGCAAATCGACCTCGGCGCCAACTATGACGAACTGCGCTATAGCAACAGCAATCATCTGAACGATGACGAGGAGCGTGACACCACCGCCCTGCGCAGCACCTTTTACTATCGTGTAGCACCGGACACCCGGCTGCTGCTCGAAGCTCGTCATACCGACTATGACTACATCAGCGATACCAACAGCAGCAGCACCAATATCGACCTGCTGACTGGCGTAACGTGGGACGCGACCGCCAAGACCTCCGGCAGCATCAAGGTCGGCCGTGGCCAGAAGGATTACGACAACTCCGGCATCGACACTGCCTCTACCGGCATGTGGGAGGTCGGCGCCACCTGGAAGCCACGCACCTATTCCACCTTCAGATTGACCACGCGCCGGGCATTTGACGAAGGCAGCAACAGCGTAGGCACCATTGGCGACGGTACCGACACAACCGTTCGGAACACCAACGACGACAGCGCCGTAAAGCTGCAAACCACCACCCTGGGCTGGAAGCACTACTGGATAGAGCACCTTTACTCGGACCTGAGCTACACGCGCATGGATCTTGAGTATCTGGACAGCAATCGCGAAGACAAACTCAACAATATCGGCCTCGGCCTGACCTATGAGATGCGCCGCTGGCTGGATATTGGCCTGGGCTACAAGTACAGCGAAAACGATTCGGACGTGAATAGCGAGAGCTATGAACGCAACATTTATGCGCTGACCATCAACGCCAGCCTGTGAGTCGGAATCTACCGAGCAACGCGTGAGGCTCTCGCGACACACGCCACTGCCAATAAGTATTCGAAGAGAAGTATTTCGACCTTTCCGCAGCCCTGGGCAGCTCAAGCCCACGGGCTGCAAGGGCTCTGGCGATCCTGCAGCACTGAAAAATCGGCTTACTCTCCTTCAGACACTTGAAAATCCACCGAGAACTTAAGATATATGCTATTCCGCTATTTTTTCAGCTTGATGCTTTGCTTCTTGCTGGGTAACGCTTCCGCCCAGGCAGAAAACGCCTCTACCTACAAACTGGCCTCGGGCGACGTCATCCGCATCAACGTCTTCGGTGAAAAGGATCTCAGCATCGAGGAAATCCGCCTCAACGATGCCGGCATCTTCTCCTATCCCTTCATCGGCGACGTCCGCGCCAAGGGCAAGACCGCCGCCGAAATCGAGCAACTGCTCACCGAAAGCCTGAAGGGCGACTACCTGGTCGACCCGCGCGTCTCGGTCAGCGTGCTCACCTACCGCGAATTCTTCATCAGCGGCGAAGTGCAAAAGCCCGGCGGCTACCCGTTCCAGCCCGGCCTGACCTTGCGCCGCGCCGCTGCCCTGGCCGGCGGTCTGACTGAGCGTGCCTCCGAAGGTCGCATCACCATCATCCGTGACCAGGACGCCAGCCGCACTCCCGAAAAAGCCACGCTCGACACCGTCGTGATGCCCGGCGACACCATTACCATTGACCAGGGTTTCTTTTAAATAATGGAAAGCAACGCCCAGATTAACGAGCGCAACCTGATCGCCCAGCGCCAGGATGACGACGACGACGAGATCGACCTACTGCAACTGTGGCAGACTCTCTGGCGCCGCAAGTGGAGCATCCTCTCGCTGTTCGTGGTGGTGGTACTGGTCGCGATCCTCGCGGTCCTCAGCCTTACCCCCATCTACCGCGCCGGCGCCACCCTGCTGATCGAACAGCAGGCCGCCAAGGTGGTCTCGATCGAACAGGTCTACGGCCTCGAAGGTACCGGCAACGAATACCTGCAGACCCAGTTCGAACTGCTCAAGTCGCGCGCCCTCGCCGAGCGCGTGGTCAAGCAGCTCAACCTGACCACTCACCCCGAGTTCGACCCGCGCCAGCAACCCGAACCGCTGATCGACATCAAGGGCCTGCTCGCCAACTTCAACGTCAACCAGGTCGTGCCCGCCACCCTGCCGGAAGACCTCGAAGAAGGCGTCGACCCGACCGAAGCGCAGATTCTCGACGATGTCACCAAAGCCTTCATGGAGCAAGTCAGCATCGTTCCGCAAGGCAAGAGCCAGCTGGTCCGCGTCGAGGTCGAGATGGCCGACGCCCGCATGGCCGCCAAGGCCGCCAACGCCCTAGCCAACGGTTTCATCGAAAGCCAGATGGAAGCGACCATGGACATGTCGCTGACCGCCACCAACTGGATGAACAGCCGCCTCGGTGAGCTGCGCAACACACTGAAGAAGGCAGAAGACCGCCTGCAGGCCTTCCGCGAGAAGGAAAACCTGGTCGACGTCGACGGCGTGTCCACCATCAGCGCAGCCGAACTGTCGCAGACCGGCAACCGCATGATCGACGCTCGTCGCCAGCGCGCCGAAGCGGAAAGCCAGTACCGCCAGGTGCAGGCAATGCGTGACGGCGGCTGGGAAAAGCTCGCCACCATCCCCGCCGTCCTCGGCCACCCGCTGATCCAGCAGTTCAAGGCCGACGAAGCCAAGGCCCGCGCCAAGGTCGACGAACTGTCCAAGCGCTACGGCGCCCGTCACCCAGCCATGGAAGCCGCGCGCTCCGACCTCAGCGCCGCCTCCGGCAGCCTGCGCGGCCAGGTCGAACAGATCGTCGCCGGTATCGAGCGCAACTATCAGCTCGCCGTCGCCAACGAAAGCTCGCTGCAAGCCTCGTTCAACGCCAACAAGTCGCAGATCCAGGATATTTCCCGCAAGGAGTTCAAGCTGCGTGAACTGCAGCGCGAGGTGGATGCCAACCGCGCCCTGTACGACACCTTCATGACTCGCCTGAAGGAAACCGCCGCCACCTCCGACCTGGAAAGCGCCAACGCCCGCGTGGTCGACCAGGCCGTCGTGCCAAGCGCGCCGGTCAAACCGAAGAAGAGCCTGATCGTCGCCATCGCCGGCCTGCTCGCCCTGTTCGTCGGCGCCGGCCTGACCCTGCTGATCGAAGCACTGAACAACACCTTCAAGAGCACCGAGCAGATCGAAAGCAAGCTCAACCTGCCGGTCCTGGGCATCCTGCCGCTGATCAAGGACAAGCAGCGCGGTGAAGTCGCCCACATGTTCAGCAGCAACGGCGACAGGAGCTTCAGCGAGTCGATGCGTACCATCCGCACCGGCGTGGTGCTGTCCGGCATGGACGAGCCGCACAAGATCCTGGTGATCACCTCCTCGGTCCCCGGCGAGGGCAAGAGTACGGTGTCCGCGAACCTGGCCATCGCCCTCGGCCAGATGGAAAAGGTGCTGCTGATCGACGCCGACATGCGTCGCCCGACCCTGGCGAAGAACTTCGACTTCGCGGTCGGCACCCCGGGCCTGGCCAACCTGATCGCCGGCACCGCCAAGCTGGAAGACTGCATCAAGCACGTCGAAGGCATCGACATGCTCAGCGCCGGCGCCGTACCGCCCAACCCGCTGGAACTGCTGTCCTCGGCACGCTTCGAGAAGGTCATCGAGCTTCTGCGCAGCCAGTACGACCGCGTCGTCATCGACTCCCCGCCGACCCATGCGGTCAGCGACGCCACCGTTCTGGCCACTCACGCCAATGCGCTGCTCTACGTGATCAAGTCCGAAGCCACGCCGATCCCGCTGGCGCAAAAAGGCGTCGGCCAACTGCTGCAGAACAACGCCCCGGTCACCGGTGTCATCCTCAACCAGGTCGACATCAAGAAGGCACAGAAGCAGGGCTACAGCTACGGCGGCTACTACGACTACTACGGCTACAGCAACGACGCCCAAAAAGCGTAAAGCCAGATAAGCGCAGCCTCCTATCCCCTCCCTGTCCCCTCTCCCGCCGCGGGAGAGGGGACAGGGAAGAGGGAACAACCCGGCTCACAAACGAATGTGCTCCCCATGTAGGAGCAAATTCATTTGCGACCCGCTCCACTACAAACCTCCGATCGCCCCTACGCCCCCGCGCTGATCGTTCCCACGCTCCCGCGTGGGAACGATCAGCGCGGGCCGCTCCGCGGCCATACTGTGATACCGAACCAGACCCATGATCGACCTGCACAACCACCTGCTCCCCGGCATCGACGACGGCGCACCCGACCTGGAAACTGCCCTGCAACTGGCCCGCATCGCCGTGCAGGACGGCATCACCCATCTGGTCTGCACCCCGCACATCCACCCCGGCCGCTACGACAACACCCCGGCCAGCATCCAGTCCGCCCACCAGCAACTCGTACGCGGCCTCGACCAGGCCGGTATCGACCTGCGGGTAAGCTGGGCCGCCGAAGTCCGCTTCGGCATGGAGCTGATGGCCAGCCAGGCCGAAGGCAACCTGCCCTTCCTCGGCCGCTGGCAGGACAAACAGGTCCTGCTGCTGGAGTTCCCGCATAGCGAGATCCCCTTCGGCGCCGAGCGCCTGACCCGCTGGCTGCTGCAACGCAACATCGTGCCCATGATCGCCCACCCCGAACGCAACAAAGGCATCATGCGCACCCCCAGCAAGCTCAAGCCCTTCCTCGAACAGGGCTGCCTGCTGCAGGTCACCGCCTCCTCGGTGGCCGGCCACTTCGGTGAGGTTGCCCAGGACCTTGCCCACAGTCTGCTCGAACAGGGCCTGGTCACCATCCTCGCCAGCGACGCCCACAACGCGCAGCACCGCCCTCCCGCACTGACCGAAGGCATGGAACACGCCGCCCGCATCGTCGGCGACACCCAGGCCGTACGCCTGGTCAAGGACACCCCCTGGCTGATCGCCCAAAGCCACTTTGCCTGAATACCCCATGACGACTACTACTGCCCTCCCCAGCCGGCGTCGCTCGCGCACGCGCAGCGATTCGCAAAACGTGAAGACGTTCACGCAGCGCCTCGCCACCCTCCTGGCCCTGACCCTCAGCCTACCCCTGCTGTATGGCAGTGGCTGCCTGCTGCTCGCCGGCATCGCCAGCTACCAGGCTCAGGCGTTCCTCGACGACTGGAAGTCCAAAGGCAACGAGCCCAGCCCGCAGGCCTGGCAGGTGGCCCACGCGGCTGCCCAGCGCGCCGTCGACCTCTACCCCGGCAGCAACGGCGAATACCTCGAGCGTCTCGGCCGCGTGCTGCAGTGGCAGCAGTTCCGCCAACCCTACGGCGCTGCCGAAGCGGAACCGTCACGCCGCGCCGCCCTCGAGGCCTTCCGCGCCGCCAGCGCGGCACGCCCCACCTGGCCCAACAACTGGGTAGCCCTGGCCTACACCAAGCTCTACCTGCGCGAACTGGACGACGAGTTCGCCCATGCCCTCAAGCAGGCCCAGGCCTTCGGCCCCAATCGCATCGATGTCAACCGCAGCCTGGCGGAAATCGGCCTGATCACCTGGCCAGTGTTGGACGCCCAACAGGAACAGGACACCCTCGAGGCGGCACGCCGTACTGTGGCCTACAGCCAACGAGAGGCACAGAACTTGCTTGCCATCGCCGAATCCACCGGGATGGACTTCGAACTCTGCGAGAGCCTCGACGCCGCCCTGAAAGACACCCGCAAGATCTGCCGCTGACGCCAGCGACATACGCACCGACCAGTTTCCACAGACTCAACACAGGCTCAGGATGATGCCCAAGACCTCCACCGCCCCCCAGGCCAAGTCCCGGCTTGCTCAGCGCAGAGTCACCGCCGCGCACGCCTCCCTGCAGTACAGCACGAACACCGCTCGCCCTCGTCCTCTGGACGGCGGCGCTCAATCTCGAGGCACCAGCGCCCTCTTGCAGGGCAAGGCACATCACGTGACCCGTACCCCCGACAACACTCTCCCCGGCGGCCGCGGCCTTACCTTCTGGGGCCAATGGCTGGTGGCATCCAGTCTGGTCACCCTGCTGCTGTGCGCCCTGGCCACCCTCAAGACCGGCGAGCTGGGCACTCAATACCGAGTCCTCGCCGTATTTGCCCTGCTCGCCTCGGTGCCCGCCTACGCCCTGCTTGGCGTTTACCACAAGCAGCACAGCTACCTCACCGGCCTCACCCGCCTGCTCGGCGGCTGGCTGCTGCTGCTGGCCGGGCTGACCGTGTTCGCCTTCGTCACCAAGACCAGCGAGATGTTCTCACGCGAAGTCACCCTGACCTGGGCGGGACTCGGCTTCGCCCTGCAGGCCGCCACCTATCTGCCGCTGCAGCACGTCTCGCGTCGCTACCACCGTCAGCTGCAGAGCAAGCGCACCTCGCTGATTATCGGCACCGGCGACCTCGCACTTGAGCTCGCCGACAAACTGGTGCGACAGCAGCACGAACCGGTGGTCGGCCTGGTCGCCTCGGATACCGCCGAGCTGCCGAGCAACAGCCTCTACCCCATCCTCGGCGGCCTCGAACACCTGCGCGCGCTGATCGACGAGTACGACATCCGCCGCCTGTACATCGCCCTGCCACTGGCCGAGGCCGAACAGATCGAAGGTCTGTACATCGACCTGCTCGACGCCAGCGTCGACGTGGTGTGGATTCCCGACCTGGCCAGCATGATGCTGCTCAACCACTCGGTCAGCGACATCGGCGGCCTGCCGGCCATCCACCTCAACGAAAGCCCACTCACCTCCCACCCCACCGCGGCGTTGACCAAGGCCGCCCTCGATCGCGTCCTCGCCCTGCTGGCCATCGTCGCCTTCAGCCCGCTGATGCTAATGATCGCCATCCTGATCAAGCGCTCGTCCCCCGGCCCGATCCTGTTCAAGCAGCAACGCCACGGCTGGAATGGCCAGGTGATCAAGGTCTACAAGTTCCGCTCGATGCGCATGCACGCCGACCACCAAGTCAAGCAGGCCACCCGCGAAGACCCGCGTATCACCCCCATCGGCCGCTTCATCCGCCGCACCTCCATCGACGAACTGCCGCAGTTCATCAATGTGTTGCAGGGCCGCATGTCCCTGGTCGGCCCGCGTCCGCACGCGGTGGCGCACAACGACTACTACACCGGCAAGATCGACGCCTACATGGCCCGCCACCGCATCAAGCCCGGCATCACTGGCCTGGCGCAGATCAGCGGCTGCCGCGGCGAAACCGAAACCCTGGACAAGATGCAGAAGCGCGTCGAGCTGGATCTGGCCTATATCAACAACTGGTCGGTCTGGCTGGATATCAAGATCCTGATCAAGACGCCGCTTAGCTTGCTATCCAAGGACATCTACTGAGCCCAAGGGTAGTCTGAGTTTCGCGGACAGCCGGCATCAGCCCGGCATTTACTGACTGGCGAATAAGCCTACGCGCCTTCAATACCGAGCCCTTGCTTCGATTACATATCGAGGTCCGTGTTAAATCGAAGTTGGTAGCAGAAAAAATAGAGATTGTAGATAGGATGGTTAACCAGCCCTATTCACAGATTTCACCGCTAAGTAATGTGTTGATAAGTACCGCAGCGCCGTAGGCGTGGAGCTTGGCCGCCCTACGGCTAAGCAACGAACTGAACACACTCAAAAGCGACTCAAGTACCTAAAAGAGCTGACACGCAGTGCGTTCAAGCCTCAAGATCGAATCGATCATCCCGGCCTCTCGAAGCCGGCAATCTTCTGAGCGGACAGATGGAAGCTAACAACTACAAGCGAATGCTGAAGAACGCCGGATTACTGTACTTCCGCATGCTACTAACAATGGCGGTCACGCTGTACACCTCCCGAGTGGTACTTGCTACGCTGGGTGTGGAAGATTTCGGCATCTACCATCTGGTAGGTGGCTTTATCACCGTGCTCGGCTTTCTACATGGTGCAATGTCCTCTGCAACACAACGCTTTCTGTCATTTGAAATCGGCAAACCCGGCACAGCCGGTATTTCCAACATATTCATCATGAGTATGAATATTCACCTTCTGATCGCTGCAGGCATTTTAGTGGTAGGCGAAACCGCAGGACTCTGGTTTGTCACCACCCAACTGACAATCCCCACAGAACGCATAGCAGCGGCACAGTGGGTCTATCATCTGTCCCTTTTCTCATTCCTTGTGACTATCATTAGCGTCCCCTACAATGCGATCATAATCGCCCATGAGCGAATGAGCGTATTTGCCTGGGTCAGCATTATCGACGTGTCACTTAAATTGCTCATCGTGTTCATTTTGGCTTGGGTCAAAACTGATCACCTGATCACCTATGCCGCGCTAACGCTCGCAGTAGTCGTGCTGATAACCGCCATATACAAACTGTACTGCAGCAAAACATTCCCGGATTCAAAGTTCCGTCTTTACTGGGAAAGCATACTGTTTAAAACAATGCTCTCTTATACCGGCTGGAATATGTGGGGCAATGCCGCCTCGGTTCTTGGCAACCAAGGCGTCAACGTCATCCTAAATATATTTTTCGGCCCAGCAGTCAACGCAGCAAGGGCAATCACATTTCAAGTTAGCGGCGCACTGAACAGCTTTGTGCAAAATTTGCAGGTTGCCGCGAACCCGCAAATCATCAAATCCTATGCCTCCGGCGATTTGGACTACATGCATAAACTGGTGTACTACGGCGCCAAGTACAATTTTTTCCTATTGTTGTTTCTCGCCTTGCCGGTAGCCATTGAAGTGGACACCATTTTAAACCTGTGGTTAACCGTCGTACCTGAACATACCGGGACGTTTGTCCAACTCGCCCTCGTCGGCATATTGATCGACAGCATTTCAGCTCCACTCATAACCGCCGCCCAAGCGACAGGCAAAATAAAGTTGTATCAAACTGTAGTGGGTGGAATACTGCTATTTAACCTGCCATTGTCCTACTTGTTACTTTATGCAGGATTTGCTCCGAGCATTGCATTCATGGTGAGCATCGCTCTCTCTATCGCAAGCCTTTTCGCGAGGCTCGCTATTCTCAAACCGCTGATAAGTCTATCCATCGGACGGTTTACCTCACTCGTACTGTTGCGTGTCGTCGGCGTGGGCCTTGCATCGATGGCAATGGCACTGCTCATTAAATACATGCCTCAGGGTGACGACAGCGACATATTTATGATTGCCTGCACATTTATATCCACAGCGGGCTGCATCTACCTTATCGGAATAAACGCAGAAGAACGAAGTCAATTGGTGAATCTTGCACGGCGCTTGCACAACCCATACGCCAAAAAAAAACGAAGTTGAATGCATTATTTTGAGGAAATCCAAAATTCCTCCCACACAACATTTAAAAAAATATTTTACGCACAAGGCACTTATGAAAACCCCCTTAAATAGACCTATACGATCCACCATTTCAAGAATGCATCTAGGAGAGGCCGCATCTAAAATATGCGACTTCTTTCATCATCTGCATTATTCATTCAGCGAACGAAATCCAAACAAAGACAAAGAGCGCTTAAGATTCTATCTTTTCAAACATCATCACATCGTAGAAAAAGGGCTAGCCCTCCCAAAACCTAATTTTTGTTTTGGTCAGCCAAAAATACTTAACCTAATGGAAAAATCCGAAATATACGCACAGAATTATGGACATGACGCAATCCTAGATTCAATCAAAAAGACGTTGGCCGAATATCTAATCTTCCACGAAAAAAATAACGCAATACTACCTCAAGAGTTTGAGCGCCGACTGCGTGATTTCAGCGCCAACTTTAACAATGCTGTTGTTGGTGGCATTAGACAAGTAGCAAAGGCAGAGATGGAAAATTTAAATCTCGCAGCCTTTAGAAATTTCGTTTGCTGTCGGTATAGCGTTCGGGATTTCTCCCCTGAACCCGTAAGCGATGATCTAGTATTTAGCGCAATCGAAGCAGCAATTTATGCGCCATCTGTGTGTAACAGGCAGAGCTGGCTCGCTCATTATTACTCAGACAAAAATACAATTAAGAAAATCCTCCAGCATCAAAACGGAAACGCCGGCTTCACCGAAACAATAGACAAACTATTGATAATTACAGGTAACACGAGGGCATTCACACAAAATGAAAGCAATCAAATCTTTATAGATGGTGGCTTGTTTTCCATGAATCTAATTCTAGCACTGCATTCAGCAGGATTAGGAAGCTGCGCATTGAATACCAGCTATTCATATTTCCAAGAAAATAGAGCCAAGAATGCAGCGCAAATACCAAAAAACGAACGCCTAATAATGATGCTAGCTATAGGCAATTTGAAAAAAAACTTCAACGTTGCAGCATCACCACGTAAACCCACTCGCGAATTCGTCATATCTCACTGATTTATAAACCAGCCTAGACCATTCATAAAAATGCGAATAGCTGATGATATGTGGGTAATAGCTATATTCAATGGCGAGCGCTTGTGAATTTTTGATAACGTGATAACTGAATTTTTCGATATCTAATTAGGTGATACCTGACTGAAACTCTTCAATCAAAACGGACGAGGTACAGCGTAGTCATCACCCGGAGAAAGATTGCAGACCAGCTTATACAAAGCGAAATGACTGCCGGTGATTCGCACATTGATATACTAGCGCGCGAAGCGATGCTCGCTTCACAGCAAGGAAGCTTTAATCACAGGCATAATGGTCTACATTTACGCATAAAGGAAAACAAAAACAACAACACCCGCAACCCCGCCAAACGATACGGCGAGCAACGACTTACCCCTGACTTTCTACTCGTACAAATACTACGCAAATTAATCGCCAAAAGAGCTTGACTCTCTGGAAAAAGATCCGATAGCGAATGAATTTTCGCCACTCAATGCGAGCAACATTAAAAACTTTGCGTCATGCCACAAGGCTTATACACTAAAGAAAAAGCCTGATCAGTAGATTAAATAGGTTAGCCAAGTGAAAATAGCCATTCTGACACAGCCATTAAAAAGCAACTATGGCGGGATAATACAAGCATTTGCACTACAACAAGCACTCAAAGATCTAGGACACACCGTAACCACCATTGATCGTCAATATAAAGCTCAACCAATAATCCGTAAAGCCATAAACCTTACAAAGTACCTTATATTACTACTGATAGATAAGAAAAAAGCCTTTATATTCAAAAAAAGCCAGCAAGATCAAACGTTCAAAAACATGATTTCATTTGTGAGGCAGCGAATAAAAATTTCCGAGCCTATAAAATCCACTGAGGACTTGCAAAAACACTTCTCAGAAAACACTTACGATGCGGTAGTCGTTGGTAGCGATCAGACCTGGAGACCTATATATTCACCAAATATATTCAACTTTTACCTGGATTTTTTACAAGACCTTCAGATAAAGCGAATCACCTATGCCACATCATTTGGTGTAGACACTTGGGAATACAGCAAAACTCAAACTTTAAAATGTCGTGATCTAGCAAAAAAATTTGATGCAATTTCCGTAAGGGAGCTTTCAGCTGTCAATTTGTGTGAGCAATATCTCAAGGTGTCCGCGGAACCTGTACTTGACCCGACACTTTTGCTGAATGCAGATGACTACCTGGATCGGCTCAATATAAATAAAAACAAGAAGCCGGCAGGTGGACTTCTAACTTATATTCTTGATAACAATAGCCACAAAAGGCAAGCAATAACTACCGCAGCTCAAATTCTAAATATCACACCATTTTCAAGTAAGACAAAATGCAACCCTGATCAATCAGGTGGCGAGCTACTAAATGACTATACTTTCCCGAACGTGGAAGACTGGATTGAATCTTTTTACGATGCGGATTTTGTTTTAACCGACTCTTTTCATGGTTGTGTTTTTTCAATCATCTTTAACAAGCCATTCTTGGCCATTGGTAATGATGATCGAGGATTGGCGCGCTTCAATTCATTATTGAAGATATTCAATCTTGAAGATCGACTTATCGGACTCGGCAGCCAGATAAACAGAGAAATCCTTACCCCTGACATTGATTGGCTCCAAGTTAACAAAGTCATCAAAGAGCGAAAAGAAAATTCGCTAAACTTTCTAAAACGAAACCTCAGTGGCAATTGATTATTACTGCAAAAATCACCACCGCAACTTCCTCTTAGTTTAGACAAGCACTGAATTTTCATTAAAGGCATAACTTAAAATGTGGGACAAAGCTTTTATTAGATTCCCTGATAAAATTTCTGAAGGCGGGGGAGCGAGAAACGCTCAGTTTGCAAAAGCTTTACTAGAGAGAAACTGCTCAATTTATAGATATAAAAGCAACAACAAGCTTCTCAGGCTTGCACATGGCCTAGGCTTTCTTATTAGGATTAACTCCTGCAAAGGAGAAACGATATTTTTTCACTACTCGTTATTATTGTATTTTTTTGGCTCAAAGCTAGTAACCAATTTCATTTTTCTGAAATTATTACAGATTGTTTTGTCCAGCGCCGCAAAGACAAATAAAATCACCATTGAGGTTAATGATCTACCCTACGAACAATCTATAGACCTTGAGCTTCCTAGCAATAAGTTATGGATTTTGGATAATTCCGTCTTTAGAATAAAAAACCTTAACTTCATATTTGCATCTAGAAAGATGATGCAGTATGTGATACAAAAATATAAAACAAATGAACCCTGCTGCAAATTCATCTTAAATGGCGGGCCTTTGCTTAAAGATCTCCCGGACTCTCCATCCAGGAAAAGATTAAAGCTTGTTTACACTGGAACATTGAATCATGGACGACAAATAGAAAACCTAATTTCCATTTTTAGCGAACTCCCCCATGACTTGATTCTCATGGGGGAGGGGGGGGAGTGGATTTCACACCTTCCGAACTTAGGTGATAACATTGTTTACAAAGGGCAGTTGTCCGAGAATGAAGCACATGTTGTTACCGCCGGGTGCGATTGCGGTTTAATCCCCTATGATGATTCGAGATTGTATTATAATCTGTGCTATCCAACAAAAGCCTCTTTTTACATTACAGCTGGAATACCTTTCATATCAACCCCGCTTCAAGAGCTAATGTCTCACTTTTCTGATAGCTATGTTTTTTTTGAAAGCTTTGACTCGTGGAGGGAATTAATTACCCACAGAGACTTTTCAAAAAACGTAATGCTCAAGAAAAATATGATTTCTGATATTCGAAATCTTTATACGTGGCAATATTTATTGCGCGATTTTTAAACCATGGAAACTCTGAAAAAGACTCGTTTATACGAAATCGCAGCTATCAACGCCGCATGGCTACTGGCTTGTGTCTTTCAGAGAAATTTTTCACAAATGGTATGTGTCGCCTCCCCGGCATCTAGGGTGCCAGAGTGAAGCATGTATGTTGAAAGTAAAATTTGAGCAGGAGGATCCACCATGAAGCTTAACGTGATCGGCATGGATTGGCATGGACATCACCAACAAGTTTCCAAAACCATACCATTGATCCGTACGCCGATAAAATCGAGTGCAATATGCTACGCGGTGACAATGTTTTGCCGCACGTCGCTGAACGGCAACCCAGCCTGGTAGCGTTAAAGGCATGTGGTGGTGCTCATTCTTGGGTAGTTAAGCTTGAGCAGCTGGACATGAAGTGCGTTTTCTGGCCTCTCGCTCTGAACGTACGTTCGTGCAGCAAAACAACGCCGATACGGCTGATGCGCAAGCGATATGGAGCCGAAATCCTTACAGCATGCCCTGTGGGCTTTGAAAAAGTAGTTGGCAATAGGCTTCAAAAGGAGCGCAGGCGGTAAGCAAGTGAAGGCGGAATAGCTCAGACCTGTGATGAGATAAATTTGGTAAGGATTGCGAGCTATTAGATTTGCTCTCAGCTCGACTTTCAGATGAGGGGCTCGTCAGCAGATTTCATCAGGGCTAGCAGGCTGTCCTGCCTGCAAAGAAAGGCCGGTTATAAGACTACTCCTACCTACACACTGGCATGCCCGCCTAATTCAGCTCCGAAAGGCCTCCATATAATATCCATAACACTGTGACCACAGCAATGTCAAAGATATCGGCAAGAACATTATACATTCTACTCCTCGCTCTTATCACCGGAGCAATACTCGGCACAAAAGACACTTGGAACTGGCTTGATAGCGAAGTATATTACGGGTACTTAACTAAGTCGATTATACTTAGCTATGAAGAAATACTAACACAGCCAGACTTTGGTTTTTATTTAATCCTAAAGTCCTTAAATATCGTCGGACTATCAGCCCCCCAAATATGGATGCTAATTGCAACAATCACCGGAATACTAACCTTTACTTCAACACAGCAGCGGACAAATAATTTTTTAATCTTCTTAATGTTGTATTTTTCACTGTATGCATGGCTGCACATTTACATTCAAATCCGGGCAGCCTTGGCCCTGTCAATATTCCTTACCGCCATATTTGCTGTTAAACACCCCCTGCCGAGAACCATATTATTTGCAATTTCCATCTCCATACACATGTCCATAGCAATTCCCTTAATCGCCTTCCTATCCGCCAATAAAATACAAATCAACAAAAAAAACCTACCTTATATATTAATTCTTATATGCCTGCCGGTTGCATTAATATCCACCTATTCACTTCCTTTCCTGCCAATCAATAGAATCCTTGTTTATCGTGAACTTTTAGCCGAAGGAGAACACTCCTATATAAACCTATTCTCTGCGCTTCCCGCCATACAACTAGCAACCCTTTCATATATAGCAATAAACAAAAATACTACAACAGCCTGCGCCACCGCAGAATACAAAATGGCATTAATAGGTACACTATGCTTTTATAGCTTCATATCAATACCC
Source organism: Geopseudomonas aromaticivorans (assembly GCF_019097855.1). Lineage (GTDB taxonomy): Bacteria > Pseudomonadota > Gammaproteobacteria > Pseudomonadales > Pseudomonadaceae > Geopseudomonas > Geopseudomonas aromaticivorans. The sequence goes on along the minus strand of NZ_JAHRGL010000019.1, from coordinate 185,451 downwards.
GTTATTGCGCAGCGCGCATGGGAAATGCTCAGCGTAATATTCATACTGCTATTAAGTCGCCACTACTATAAAAGCAAAGTACTAACAACACTAACAATTATGTACTTTATGTTCTCATTAAAAAGCTGCTATCCTTTGCTTTTATCGCCCAGCCAATAGTTTGGTCCGTAAATACACCCTTGCACAACAGCAGGTATTTTCAATACACTCATCTAAAATATTTAGCTATTGAAGCAACGCAAAGAGGAATTACCTGCCGAAAAACCCGAAGCACACAGTGATTTTTTGCCGCAACCTTTATTTAGCACCTATAAAACGTCGACTGCAGCACTCCCGAGCCAAAAACTACCAACTCAATACAACCTATATTCTTTAAGAAACCACATCATGATAGACATACTACTCGCCACGCACAATGGTGAAAAATATATTAACGCGCAAATAAACTCAATACTAAATCAAACACACAAGGAGTGGCGACTAATTATTCACGACGACGGGTCATCTGACAACACCGTTCAAATCATCAAAAGTTACCAAGCAAGACACCCGGATAAAATATTATTTATTGATGACGGTGTGTTGCTAGGCGGCGCCAAGAAAAACTTCGCGCACCTCATGAAAATATCCTCTTCCCCCTACATAATGTTTTGTGATCAAGATGATGTATGGCTTCCTAACAAGATCCAAATAAGCCATGACGAAATTTGTGCCCTTGAGGATAGACACCCTGGAAAAGCAATTATCGTACATACTGACCTTGAGGTAGTCGATCAAAATCTCAACACAATTTCAAACTCAATGTTTGAATATCAAAGACTCCCTAAATCCATTCAGACTTTAGATGAGATGCTAACGACAAACAACATAACAGGGTGTACCTCGATAATTAATAGACTCGCTTTAAACCTATCGCTACCCATTCCAGATGAGGCCGTTATGCATGATTGGTGGATAGGATGCAAGACCCTGCAGGCAGGCGGGATAATATCCTTAATCCCCTTAAGCCTTATAAAATACCGGCAACACTCGGAAAATGCTGTTGGCTCAAAAAAAATTACAATAACATTTTTACTGAAAAAAATATTCACACCAAGCAAAATTGTTAAATCTTACAAAGCTGCATGGCTGCAGGCTAGGGCAATAAACAGTCAATACACCATCAATAAGGCAATATATCTAAAGTCAAAAATTACGCTCCGCCGGGCATTCTACAACGTTATTTAAAAAACCAACCACTCAACCGCGCGCCCCAGAGTGGTATTCAGCCCTGGTGATAGCGCAACGTTTCACGCCTCATCAAGGCAGCTCTATATTGCCATTTATTACATGGGGAAGCTGCCTACACCGTCGACCTGGTTGAGCGCCTGACGGGTATCAAGCGCCCATTCAGCCCGGTGCGCATCCACAACCTGATGCAGTCGAAAATACTTACCGACCTATATTTCATATACGATTGCCATTATACTTATTTTATGGGAAAACCTTTGTGGATTGGCGCCAGAGCCATCCTGTCGAGTGGCAATAACAGCGAGGCTACATGTCTGTTTCATTAGAGCCCCTTAAGTTGCGAATAGCCTGCATTGTGCCCACCTATAACGGCCGCAACGATCTCGTTCGCTTACTAGATTCGCTCGAGCACCAGACCGCATCGTTCGATCTTTTTGTGGTTGACTCCAGTTCAAAGGATGGTACCCAAGAGTTGGTGAGTGCTCGTGTCCGTAATGTGGTGACTATCCCAAGCAGCCAGTTTAATCATGGCGGCACCCGTCAACTCATGGTCAGCCAGAACCCAAATTATGACGTTTATGTATTTCTAACTCAGGATGCCTACCTAGAAGATTCAAGGGCCATCGAGCGTTTGGTGGAGCCCTTTTCGAATGAGCGAGTGGGGGCTGTGTGTGGCCGACAGTTGCCGCATCACGACGCCACGCCGTTAGCCCAGCACGCGCGATTTTTTAACTATCCGGAGCGTTCTAAGGTTAAATCACTGGCTGATGCCCCCGCGTTAGGTATCAAGACTCCTTTTATGTCAAATTCGTTTTCCGCCTACCGGGGTAAAGCTCTACTCGAAGTCGGTGGGTTTCCTGATCATGTGATTCTTTCCGAAGACATGTTCGTTGCCGCGAGGATGTTGTTGAACAATTGGAAGGTTGCTTACGCCGGCGGTGCCTGTTGCCGCCACTCGCATAACTACACACTAGCGGAAGAATTCTGTCGCTACTTCGATCAGGGTGTTTTCCATGCTCGTGAGGCATGGATTCGCCAAAACTTTGGTGGAGCCGGCGGGGAAGGGCTGCGCTATGTGAAGTCCGAACTGAAATTCTTGGGTGTTTCCCGTCTTTACCTCTGGCCCTCAGCTATTGTGCGAAACGCCTGCAAACTGCTCGCCTACAAGCTCGGCCAGAAGGAACAGCAGCTGTCTATCGGACTGAAGAAAAAATTGGGCATGTACAAGGGTTATTGGAATAGCCCCTTCGCGGAGAAAAACTGATGTGTATTTTGGTCACCGGCGGCGCCGGATTTATTGGCTCTGCCGTTATTCGCCACCTGATTCAACAAACCACACACGAGGTCGCCAACCTCGATAAACTGACATACGCTGGCAACTTGGAATCGCTGGGTTCGGTCGCCGACTCGCCACGCTACCGTTTCTATCAGGTTGATATCTGTGATGGTGAGGCGCTTAATGCAGCTTTCGCCGAGTTTCGGCCTACCGCAGTTATGCATCTGGCTGCCGAGTCCCACGTCGACCGCTCCATCGACGGCCCGGCTGACTTCATTCAGACCAACATCGTCGGCACCTACACGCTGCTGGAAGCGGCACGCCGCTACTGGAACGGCCTGGCGACCGAGGCAAAAGAGGCCTTCCGCTTCCACCATATCTCCACCGACGAGGTGTACGGCGACCTGGAAGGCACCGAGGATCTGTTCACCGAAACCACGCCCTACGCTCCCAGTTCGCCCTACTCTGCGTCCAAGGCCAGCTCCGACCATCTGGTCCGGGCCTGGCAGCGTACCTACGGCCTGCCGGTGCTGGTCACCAACTGCTCGAACAACTACGGTCCCTATCACTTCCCCGAGAAGCTGATCCCGCACATGATCCTCAACGCCCTGGCCGGCAAGCCGCTGCCGGTGTACGGCGACGGCGCGCAGATCCGCGACTGGCTGTATGTGGAGGATCACGCCCGAGCACTGGTCGAAGTGGTCACCCGTGGCCAGGTCGGCGAGACTTACAACATCGGCGGCCACAACGAGAAGCGTAATCTGGAAGTGGTAGAAACCCTCTGCGACCTGCTTGAGGAGCTGGCGCCGCACAAGCCGGCCGGTGTCGAGCGCTATCGCGACCTGATCACCTTCGTCAAAGATCGTCCCGGCCATGACCTGCGCTATGCCATCGATGCGTCGAAGATCGCGCGCGAGCTAGGCTGGGTACCGCAAGAGACCTTTGAATCGGGCATCCGCAAGACTGTGCAGTGGTACCTGGACAACCGCGAGTGGTGGCAGCGAGTTTTAAGTGGCGATTATCGCCTCGGGCGGCTGGGCGAGTCCTAATACGCGGGTTTGCGTTGGGGCATCACAGCCCCGGCGCATCGCCCCGAGGTCGGGCGCTCCTGTAGGAACGCGTCGAGCCTCAATTGCAGCTATTTGGTTAATCTCTGTTTTTAAGGAAGTTTTTGACGTGAAAGGCATCATTCTCGCCGGTGGCTCCGGCACCCGTTTGCATCCGATCACCCGCGGCGTGTCCAAGCAGCTGCTGCCGATCTACGACAAGCCGATGATCTATTACCCGCTGTCGGTGCTGATGCTGGCCGGTATTCGCGAGGTGCTGATCATTTCAACGCCGGAAGACCTGCCCAATTTCCGCAAGCTGCTGGGTGACGGCTCCGACTTCGGCATCCAGCTGAGCTATGCCGAGCAGCCGTCGCCGGACGGCCTGGCCCAGGCATTCCTGATCGGAGAGGAGTTCATCGGCGACAGCAGCGTGTGCCTGATCCTCGGCGATAACATCTTCTACGGTTACGGTTTCAGCGCCATGCTGCGCGAGGCGGCCAGCCGCGAACACGGCGCCACCGTGTTCGGCTACCACGTCACTGACCCCGAGCGTTTCGGCGTGGTGGAGTTCGACGCCGCCGGCAAGGCGATTTCCATTGAGGAAAAGCCCAAGGCGCCGAAGTCCCACTACGCGGTCACCGGCCTGTATTTCTACGACAACTCGGTGGTGGAGATCGCCAAGCAGGTGAAGCCGTCTCCCCGTGGCGAGCTGGAAATCACCGACGTGAACAATGCCTACCTGCAGCGCGGCGAACTGCACGTGAGCCTGCTCGGCCGCGGCTTCGCCTGGCTGGACACCGGCACCCACGACTCGCTGATGGAAGCCAGCCACTTCGTGCATACCATCGAGGCGCGCCAGGGACTCAAGGTCGCCTGTCTGGAAGAAATCGCCTACCACCAGGGCTGGCTGTCGGCCGAGCAACTGGCGCGCCAGGCTGAAGCGCTGAGCAAGACCGGCTACGGTCAGTACCTGCAGCGCCTGCTCGCTCAGGAGGCAGCCCAGTGAAGGTCATCGAGACGGCGCTGCCGGGGGTATTGATCATCGAACCCAAGGTGTTCGGCGATCAGCGCGGTTTCTTCATCGAGACCTTTCAGGCCGAGCGCTACCGCGAGGCCGGCATCACCCTGCCCTTCGTGCAAGACAACCACTCGCGCTCGCCACGCGGCGTACTGCGCGGGCTGCATTTCCAGCGTACTCGGCCGCAGGGCAAGCTGGTCAGCGTCAGCCGCGGCGCGGTGTATGACGTGGCGGTGGACATCAACCCGCAGTCGCCGACCTGCGGCCAGTTCGTCGGCGTCGAGCTGAGCGACGACAATCATCGCCAGCTGTGGATTCCGCCGGGTTATGCCCATGGTTTCTGCGTGCTCAGCGAGGTGGCGGACTTCCAGTACAAGTGCACCGACCTGTACTTCCCCGCGGACGAGGGCGGGCTGCTGTGGAACGACCCGGACGTGAACATTCCCTGGCCGGTAGAGGCGCCGCAGCTGTCGGCCAAGGATCAGCTGAATCCGACGCTGCGCCAGTTGCTGGGCAGGGAGGCGTGAGCATGCGCGTACTGATCACCGGTGCTCGCGGCCAGGTCGGTCACGAGCTGCTGCGCTTGGCACCGGAGGGGTTCCTGGCCCATGGGCTCGACTCGACCGCGCTGGATATCGCCAATGCCGCCCAGGTGGCGAAAGTCGTCGCGGAGTTCCAGCCGCAGCTGATCATCAACGCCGCGGCCTATACCGCGGTGGACAAGGCCGAAAGCGATGCGGAGCGCGCCTGGGCGGTGAACCGCGACGGCGTGGCCCACCTGGCGATTGCCGCCGAGCAGCTGGGCATTCCCGTACTGCATATCTCCACGGACTACGTGTTTGCCGGCGCTGCCCGCGAGCCGTACCGGGAAACCGACCCTGTCGGCCCCTCCGGGGTATACGGCGCCAGCAAGCTGGGCGGCGAGGTGATGCTGGCGGCCGACTGCAGCCGCCACATCATCCTGCGCACCAGCTGGGTGTTCGGCGCGCACGGCAACAACTTCGTCAAGACCATGCTGCGCCTGGGCCGCGAGCGCGAGGAGCTGGGCGTGGTGGCCGATCAACACGGCTGCCCGACCTCGGCGGCCAGCATCGCCCGCGCACTGTGGACCTTGGCGATGCACTACCGTGACCGCGGCGCGCTGCAGTGGGGGGTGTATCACTACGCTGGCACGCCGGCCTGCACCTGGCACGAGTTCGCCCTGGAGATTTTCCGTCAGGCGCATGAACTGGGGCTGCTGGAGCGCGTGCCCGTGGTGCGCGCCATCGCCACGGCTGACTACCCGACTCCGGCCACCCGCCCGGCGTGGTCGGTGCTGGACTGCCGCAAACTGCATCAAGTCCACGACATCGCCCAGGCAGACTGGCGCGAGGAGTTGGGGCTGGTGCTGCGCGAACTGGCGTGATGGTCTTGGCGGGCCTGCGGCCCGCATCGCCGTGATCGACAGCTCCGGCAACCCGATCCCCATCATCAACCCATGCGGCAGGACGCCGCCGAAGTACCTCTCATGACGACTCTGACCTGCTTCAAAGCCTATGACATCCGTGGCCAGCTCGGCCGCGAGCTCAACGAAGACATCGCCTACCGCATCGCCCGCGCCTATGCCGAGTGGCTCAAGCCCGCGACTGTGGTGCTCGGCGGCGATATCCGCGAAACCTCGCCGGCCCTCAAGAAGGCGCTGAGCCGCGGCCTCTGCGAAGCTGGCGTGAATGTGCTGGATCTGGGCATGACCGGCACCGAGGAAGTGTATTTCGCCACCTGGCACCTGGGTGCCGACGGCGGCATCGAGGTCACCGCCTCGCACAACCCGATCGACTACAACGGCTTCAAGCTGGTGCGCGAGGGCTCGCAGCCGATCAGTCGCGATACCGGCCTGGAACAGATCCGCCTGCTCGCCGAGCAGGCCGAGTTCGCTGCACCGGCGGTGGTGCCGGGCGAACTGCGCCAAGTGGATTGCCGCGAGGCGTTCGTCGAGCATCTGCTGTCCTACATCGACTGCAGCAAGCTCAAGCCACTGAAGCTGGTGGTCAACGCGGGCAACGGCGCCGCCGGTCCGGCGCTGGATGCCATCGAGGCCGCGCTCAAGACCCGCGGCGTGCCCTTCGAGTTCATCAAGATCAACCACCAGCCGGACGGCAGCTTCCCCAACGGCATTCCCAATCCGATGCTGGAAGACAACCGCGCGGCTACCCGCGAGGCGGTGCTGGCTCACGGTGCCGACATGGGCATTGCCTGGGACGGCGACTTCGACCGCTGCTTCCTGTTCGACGAGCAGGGCAACTTCATCGAGGGCTACTATATCGTCGGCCTGCTGGCCGAGGCCTTCCTGCACAAGGAAGCCGGTGCGCGCATCATCCACGACCCGCGCCTGACCTGGAACACCCTGGACATCGTCGAGCGCAACGGCGGCGAGCCGGTGCAGTGCAAGGCCGGGCATGCCTTCATCAAGCAGCGCATGCGTGAAGAGAATGCCATCTACGGCGGCGAGATGAGCGCGCACCACTACTTCCGCGACTTTGCCTACTGCGACAGCGGCATGATTCCCTGGCTGCTGGTGGCCGAGCTGATCTGCGTGCGCAACCAGTCGCTGTCGGCGCTAGTCGGCGAGCGGATTGCCGCCTTCCCCTCCTCCGGCGAGATCAACCGCAAGGTGGCCGCCGCCGGCGAGGTGATCCAGCGCCTCGAGTCGATCTATGTCGGCGATGCCTTGGCGGTGGACTACACCGACGGCCTGAGCGTGGCCTTCGCTGACTGGCGCTTCAACCTGCGCGCGTCGAACACCGAGCCGGTGATCCGCCTGAACGTGGAAAGCCGCGGTGATGCGGCGTTGATGCAGGCCAAAACCGCGGAGTTGCTGGCGCAGATCGGTGGTGACCCGGCTTGAGGCTGTTGCTGTTCGGCGCCTGCTGCGCGGTGTTTCTCTACGGCCTGTTCCGTCCCGAATCGCCGCCGCAGCTGTTCGAGCAGTCGGACAAAGCTCTGCACCTGCTGGCCTTTGGTGCCCTCGCCCTGACTAGCCGACTGGCCTTCCCGCGGATTCCGGGCTGGCTGCTGTGGGGGACGCTGCTGGCCCAGGCGCCGTTCCTCGAGTGGCTGCAGAAGTACGTGCAGCCGGCCCGCCAGTTCAGCGAAATGGATATCGTCGCCAACCTGCTCGGGGTGCTACTGGCCTGGCTGGGCTGGCAGTGCCTGCAGGCATTACGCCGACATCTTCTTCCCTCCCAGTAGGCAGCCGTCCGGCTGCCTATCCCCTCCCCACTATCCTTCCCGAACTCACTCGCCGAGGCTGGCCTTGCGCCGTGGATTGCTGTGCTGATTGGCCAGCACCGCGATGGCGCAGAGCACCACCAGGGTCGCAGCGTTGGCCGGTATCTGCAGGTTGAAATCGGTCAGCGAGTGGATGGCGATGGCGATGATGCCCATGGCGGCGCCGAAACCGACGCCGCTGCGATACAGCGATTCGCGCCGCCACAGCGCCTGCAATGCCTGCCACAGCGCCAGCAGCACAAAGGCCAGCAGCGGCAGGCAGCCGAGCAGGCCGTACTCGATGGCGAACTGCAGGTAGTCGTTGTGGGCATGGTCGAAGTGCAGACGGATGTCCTCGCCCGGGTATTTCGGGAACACTGACTCGAAGCTGCCGGCGCCCTGCCCGATCAGCGGCTTGTCCTGCGCCAGCGGGATGGCGTAACGGAATACGTCGTCGCGTATCTCGTTGGCCTGCTGCACCACTTCGCCGGACACCACCACGTCGTTCAAGCGGGTGTTGAGCATGCGGTCCTTGAGCCGCTCCAGGCCGAAGTACTGGCTGATCACCAGCACGTCGATGAGCAGGATGCTGGCCAGGATCAGGCTGTTGCGCAGGCGGTTGTCCTTGTCGCGCAGCACGAAGATGCCGCCGATGACCATCAGCGCCGTGAAGAAGGCGGCATTGCCGCCGCGCGAATGGGTCATCACCAGGGCGATAACCATGACCACCAGTGCCAGACGCAGGCGCGCCTTGGCGCCCATCAGCATTTCCAAGAGGTTGACCCAGCGGAACGGCCGCCCATCACGCAGCGCCATGAGCAGGCCGATGCCGCAGGCCAGGGTAATTTCCAGATAGCCGGCCAGGTGGTTGCGGTTGACGAAGGTGCCGGTGGCATCGCCGGTGTAGCTGGTCTTCGCGGTGGCCAGCAGCCATTCGACTCCGGACAACGTCATGAAGGCGCCATAGAAGGCCTGGAACGTACCGCTAACCACCAGAGCACCCAGCAGCCAGGTCAGGCGCTTGCGGGTGCGGAACAGGCTGACGACCATCAGGAACAGCAGGCTGTAGGCAATGCCGAGCAGCAGGTACTGGACGGTGGCACCGACGTCGACCGTCAGCCCGCCGAGCCACTGCACCGCCACCCAGGCTTGCGCAGCCAGCAACAGGCCGAGCATCGGCAGGGCCGGCTTGAGGGCCTTGCTCGCCGGCAGGGCGTTGAGGAACAGCGCTACACTAAACAAGAAGGCCAGCAGACCGGTCAGCGCCACCAACAGCCCCATCGACCAGTCGCGGTTGCTGCCCAGCGGCAACGGCAGCAACACCAGCAGGATGAGGACCGCGGCAGTCAGGAAGCGATCGAACCGTGTGGAGGTCTGGAACATGATGCGTATTCATCCGTGCGCGGCCCCCGCTCTCATGGTGGGACGGCCGTCGTTTCAAAAGCCCGGCAGTATATGTGGGGAATCGCCCCGCCACCACTAACCGAGTGGGATCCAATGCTCAATCGCATTCCCCGCCCCGTCTGGGCACTGGCCTTCATCATCTGCCTCGTCAGCGTCATGACCCTGGCGCTGGTCAAGGACTCCCCCACGCTCATTGATACGGGCTGGGACAAGGGCAACCATGTGCTGGCCTTCAGCGTGCTCACCTTCCTGGGCCGCATGGCCTATCCCGATCAGCGCTTCAGGCTCTTGATCGGCCTGTTCGCCTACGGCGTATTGATCGAGAACCTGCAACTGCTGACCGGCTACCGCTTCAGTGAGTATCAGGATCTGGTCGCCGATGTCGTCGGCATGGCAGTGGGCTACCTGCTGGCCATGCCGCTGGCGAAGGTCACTGTCAGCCTGCGCTGAGTGCGGGCGGCGTTTGCGCCGGTCCGCAAGTCCCACCTGCCGGCCTGTGGTGCACGCTGCACCGAAAAAACGCCGTCCATCCCTCCTCCTGAGCCGCAAACTCGACGCCCTGCGACCGTCATCCCCGCGTACTGGCACGGTAAGACCACAGAAACAATGTGGCATTAGACTTGCTACCAGTACGGAACAGAAGCGAGGGTGACACCCTCGCCATCATGCGACCAAAGGGGACGAAAAATGGCGCTCGCTATCAGCTGGACAGCAGACTTTGAAACCGGCATCGACATCATCGATGACCAGCACAAGCGCATCTTCGACTATCTGAAGGAGATCGATCAGGCGATCGCCATCAAGTCGATCCGGCAAATCGAGTACGTCATCAAGTCGCTGATCGACTACGCGATTTCCCACAACACCTTCGAGGAAAGCCTGATGGAAAAGGCCGGCTACCCGATGCTGGAAGCTCACCATCAGGTGCACGAGCGCTTCAAGGAGCGCGCCCACTCGTACCTGGATCGCTTCTCCGGCGGCGAAGACCCGATCAAGCTGGCCCGCGAGGTGCGCGGCGACATGGGTCTGTGGCTGACCAACCACATCAAGCGCGACGACAAGCACTACGTCAACTACGTGAAGCGCAACATCGAAGGCAGCTTCGTCACCCGCATGCTGGGCATGTTCTTCCGCTGATGGATCGCGTCTCCCCGCGCGGGGCAGCGCTTGCATCCGGGCGAGGCGGCCAGCCTATTCGCGACTGGCCCAGCGCTCGCGCAACCACTCCAGATCTTCCGGGCGGGTGATCTTGATGTTGTCGGCACGACCTTCGATCAGCCGCGGAGCGTGGCCGGCCCACTCGAGGGCGGAGGCTTCGTCAGTGATGGTGGCGCGCGACACCAGGGCGTCGGCCAGGCTGCGGTGCAACTGGCCGAGGCGGAACATCTGCGGGGTGTAGGCCTGCCAGATCACGCTGCGGTCGATGGTTTCGCGCACGCGGCCATCCTTGCCGGCCCGTTTGAGGGTGTCGCGCGCCGGCACGGCCAGCAAGCCGCCCACTGCGTCTTCGGCCAGCTCGCCGAGCAGCAGGTTGAGGTCGTCGCGGCACAGGTTGGGGCGGGCGGCGTCGTGCACCAGCACCCAGTCGTCGACGTGGGCGCCCAGGCTGAGCAGGTGCAGCAGGCCATTGAGTACCGAGTCGGCGCGCTCGCAGCCGCCGGCGGCACGCGCGATGCGCGGATCGCCGGCACAGGCGAGGCCGGGCCAATATGGATCGTCTTCCGACAGGCAGACCACCAGACCCTTGAGGGTCGGATGGCCGAGGAAGCAGTTGAGGGTGTGTTCCAGCACCGTACGCTCGCCAAGGCGCAGATACTGTTTCGGGCGGTCGGCACGCATGCGCGCACCCACGCCGGCAGCCGGGATGACTGCCCAGAATTCGGGGAGGGGGGTCAGGCTCATTGGCTCAGCAGATACAGGGTTTCGCCTTCCTTGACCATGCCCAGCTCATGCCGTGCACGCTCTTCGACGGTTTCCATGCCGCGCTTGAGTTCCGCGACCTCGGCTTCGAGGATGCGGTTGCGCTCGAGCAGTTGCTCGTTCTCGCCCTTCTGCCTGGCGATCTGCGCCAGCAGCAGGCGGTTCTGGGTGATGCTGCCGTCGCCATACCACAGGCGATACTGCAGGCCGCCGAGGACCAGCAGGAGCACGACGAACAGCCAGTGGGCTTTTTGCATCCGAATCAGCCCTCGATGACGCGGGAACGGGTGTGTCGGCGCGGAGTGCAGGAAAGGGGCGACCGGCGCCCCTCTCCCCCGCCCCTCCCGCCAGCGCGGGAGAGGACTTCAGCTCCGAGCGGACTACAGACAGCTTAGCCGCGGAACTCGGCACGGCCCTTGTACGGTGCCTTGGCACCCAGTTGCTCTTCGATGCGCAGCAGCTGGTTGTACTTGGACACGCGGTCGGAGCGGCACAGCGAGCCGGTCTTGATCTGGCCGGCAGCGGTACCCACGGCCAGATCGGCGATGGTGCTGTCTTCAGTTTCGCCGGAGCGGTGCGAGATCACCGCGGTGTAGCCGGCGGCCTTGGCCATCTGGATGGCTTCCAGGGTCTCGGTCAGCGAGCCGATCTGGTTGAACTTGATCAGGATCGAGTTGCCGATGCCCTTGTCGATGCCTTCCTTGAGGATCTTGGTGTTGGTGACGAACAGGTCGTCGCCGACCAGCTGCACCTTCTCGCCGATCTTGTCGGTCAGCACCTTCCAGCCGGCCCAGTCGGACTCGTCCATGCCGTCTTCGATGGAGATGATCGGGTAGCGCTGGCTCAGGCCGGCCAGGTAGTCGGCGAAGCCGGCGGCGTCGAACACCTTGCCTTCGCCAGCCAGGTCGTATTTGCCACCCTCGAAGAACTCGGAGGAAGCGCAGTCCAGAGCCAGGGTGACATCGTCGCCCAGCTTGTAGCCGGCGTTGGCCACGGCTTCGGCGATGGCCGCCAGGGCGTCTTCGTTGGAGGCCAGGTTCGGCGCGAAGCCGCCTTCGTCACCCACGGAGGTGCTCAGGCCACGGGCCTTGAGCACAGCCTTCAGGTGATGGAAGATCTCGGCGCCCATGCGCAGGGCGTCGGCGAAGGTCTTGGCGCCGACCGGCTGGACCATGAACTCCTGGATGTCGACGTTGTTGTCGGCATGTTCGCCGCCGTTGATGATGTTCATCATCGGCACCGGCATGGAGTAGACGCCCGGGGTGCCGTTCAGGTCGGCGATGTGCGCGTACAGCGGCACGCCCTTGGCCTGGGCAGCGGCCTTGGCGGCAGCCAGGGACACGGCGAGGATGGCGTTGGCGCCCAGCGTGGCCTTGTTCTCGGTGCCGTCCAGCTCGATCATCGCCTGGTCCAGCGCCTTCTGCTCGGCCGGATCCTTGCCCAGCAGCAGGTCGCGGATCGGGCCGTTGATGTTGGCCACGGCCTTCAGCACGCCCTTGCCCAGGTAACGGCTCTTGTCGCCATCACGCAGTTCCAGCGCTTCGCGCGAACCGGTGGAGGCACCGGACGGCGCACAGGCGCTGCCGATGATGCCGTTGTCGAGGATCACATCGGCTTCAACGGTCGGGTTACCGCGGGAGTCCAGGACCTCACGGCCTTTGATGTCGACGATTTTTGCCATTGCTGGTAGCACTCCAAAGGTTTTGACGAACAAATGACCGAAGATGGGGCTTCACTGCCCCTCTCTGCGGCCACTGGGAGAAACGGATCGGGCCCCCGTCGGGCGCCCGCCACTTTACCGGAACGCAGCTGCCTCAGGCAGTCTCGACCGGCGGGAAACTCTTGACCAGGTCGTCCAGCGCCTTGAGCTGGGCGAGGAACGGCTCCAGCTTGTCCAGGCGCAGGGCGCAGGGACCGTCGCACTTGGCGTTGTCCGGATCCGGATGGGCCTCGAGGAACAGCCCGGCCAGTCCCTGGCTCATGCCGGCCTTGGCCAGGTCGGTGACCTGCGCGCGGCGGCCGCCGGCGGAGTCGGCGCGACCGCCCGGCATCTGCAGGGCGTGGGTCACGTCGAAGAACACCGGGTACTCGAACGACTTCATGATGCCGAAGCCGAGCATGTCCACCACCAGGTTGTTGTACCCGAAGGAGGAACCACGCTCGCAGAGGATCAGCTGGTCGTTGCCCGCCTCTTCGCACTTGCGCAGGATGTGTTTCATCTCCTGCGGGGCGAGGAACTGGGCCTTCTTGATGTTGATCACCGCGCCGGTCTTGGCCATGGCCACCACCAGATCGGTCTGCCGCGAGAGGAAGGCCGGCAACTGGATGATGTCGCAGACTTCCGCCACCGGCGCCGCCTGGTAGGGCTCGTGCACGTCGGTGATGACCGGCACGCCGAAGGTCTTCTTCACTTCCTCGAAGATGCGCATGCCCTCTTCCAGGCCGGGACCACGGTAGGAGGTGATCGAGGAGCGGTTGGCCTTGTCGAAACTGGCCTTGAACACGTAGGGGATGCCGAGCTTGTCGGTGACCCGCACGTACTCCTCACACACCTTCAGCGCCAGGTCGCGCGACTCCAGCACGTTCATGCCGCCGAACAGCACGAACGGCAGCTCGTTGCCGATCTGGATGTTGCCTACTTGGATGATCTTCTGCGCCATGATCAGGCCTTCTTCGCTGCATGCTGCTTGAGAGCAGCATTGACGAAGCCGCTGAACAGCGGATGACCGTCGCGCGGGGTGGAAGTGAATTCCGGGTGGAACTGGCAGGCGACGAACCACGGATGGTTCGGCGCTTCGACCACTTCCACCAGCGCGCCGTCGCCGGAGCGACCGCTGATGCGCAGGCCGGCTTCCTGCAGTTGCGGCAGCAGGTTGTTGTTGACCTCGTAGCGATGACGATGGCGCTCGACGATCACGTCCTGGCCGTAGCAGGCGTGCACGGTGGAGTCACGCTCGAGCTGGCACTCCTGGGCGCCGAGGCGCATGGTGCCGCCCAGGTCGGAGCCTTCGCTGCGCTGCTCGACGGCGCCGGTGGCGTCCTGCCACTCGGTGATCAGGCCAACCACCGGATGGGTGCTGGTGTGGTCGAATTCGGTGGAGTTGGCATCCGTCCAGCCCAGCACGTTGCGCGCGAACTCGATCACCGCCACCTGCATGCCGAGGCAGATGCCGAGGTAGGGGATCTTGTTCTCGCGGGCGTACTGCACGGCGGTGATCTTGCCTTCCACGCCGCGCAGACCGAAGCCGCCCGGCACCAGGATGGCGTCGACGCCTTCGAGCAGGCCGGTGCCCTGGTTCTCGATGTCTTCCGAGTCGATGTAGCGCAGGTTGACCTTGGTGCGGCTCTGGATGCCGGCATGGCTCATCGCTTCGATCAGCGACTTGTAGGCATCCAGCAGCTCCATGTACTTGCCGACCATGGCGATGGTGACTTCGTGCTCGGGGTTGAGCTTGGCATCGACCACGCGGTCCCACTCGGACAGGTCAGCCTGCTCGCACTCCAGGCCGAAGCGCTCGACGACGATGTCGTCGAGGCCCTGGGCATGCAGGATGCCCGGAATCTTGTAGATGGTGTCGGCGTCCGGCAGGCTGATCACCGCACGCTCTTCGACGTTGGTGAACAGGGCGATCTTGCGGCGCGAGGACACGTCGATGGCCACTTCCGAACGGCATACCAGCACGTCCGGCTGCAGGCCGATGGAGCGCAGTTCCTTGACCGAGTGCTGGGTCGGCTTGGTCTTGGTCTCGCCGGCGGTGGCGATGTAGGGCACCAGGGTCAGGTGCATCAGCATGGCGCGCTTGGCGCCGATTTCCACGCGCAGCTGGCGGATCGCCTCGAGGAACGGCTGCGATTCGATGTCGCCGACGGTCCCGCCAACTTCCACCAGGGCGACGTCGGCATTGCCGGCGCCCTTGATGATGCGGCGCTTGATCTCGTCGGTGATGTGCGGGATGACCTGCACGGTGGCGCCCAGGTAGTCGCCGCGGCGCTCCTTGCGCAGCACGTTCTCGTAGACGCGACCGGTGGTGAAGTTGTTGTCCTGGGTCATGCGCGTGCGGATGAAGCGCTCGTAGTGGCCCAGGTCGAGGTCGGTTTCCGCGCCGTCATGGGTGACGAATACTTCACCATGCTGGAAGGGACTCATGGTCCCCGGATCGACGTTGATGTAGGGGTCGAGTTTCAGCATGGTGACCTTCAGGCCCCGCGCCTCCAGGATGGCCGCCAAGGATGCCGAGGCGATGCCTTTCCCCAAAGAAGAAACAACACCACCCGTGACGAAGATGTAGCGCGTCATGAAAAACCCTAGAAGTCTGCGTTTAGGCGGTTAGCCGCCGGGGGAATGCGAAGGGAGGCCGAAAGCCTCTTGAAGACGGGAGGATAGTTTACGCGAAAGGCCTTTTCAGCTCAAACCCGGACCGCCGGTCGGTGGCTGCCAGTGCAGCTGCAACCCGGCACGCGCCGCCAGCTTCAGCTGTGGCAGATTGGCCAGGGCTATCAATTGGCTGCCCGCGTACAGCAGCGGCAAGCGCCCGCGCACGAAGGGCGGCAGGCCGCTTTCCTGCAGCAGCCGCTTGAGGTCGCGGTGACCGCGCCCGAGCAGCTCGAGCATTTCGCCGCCCTGGCGATAGCGGACCTGCAGCGGCATGGCCGGCGGCTGCCCGTCCAGCCAGACCCGGCCATTCCCCGGCAGTTCGAGCGGCTGCGCCGGATCGAGCCAGTCGATAGCGCGCCCTTCAGGCGCATGCAGCCAGTCGCCGCTCAACCACCACAGCCGCCCGCCATGCCGCTGCAGCTCGCCGCCCGCCAGACGCCAGCGCGGCGTTGCCGCAGCGCCGGCATCACGCAGATCGACCCAGCCGGCCCAGTGCTCGCGTTCGGGCAGCAAGGTCAGAGGCCGCAGCCAGTGCCGCAGGGCATTGCGCTGACGCGCCGCGGACAGCACCTGTAGCGATGCCAGCTCCAGGGACGGCAAGCCCAGCCAGTCCGGTTGCGCCGGCGTGTCGGCCGCCTGCAGGTCCAGCGCAGCCAGCTCGCCGAGCAGCCCGTCCGCCTCGGCCAGCTGCTCGGCATCGCGAGCCAGCACCGCGCTCGCCGCCGGCCAGTGGTTGCTCAACCGCGGCAGGATTTCCCGACGCAGGAAGTTGCGCGCCAGGGTGATGTCCGTATTGCTCGGATCCTCGACCCACTGCAGCTGCTGCGCATGCGCCCAGGCTTCCAGCTCGGCACGGCTGATCCCCAGCAAAGGACGCAGCAGAACGCCAGCCGCCAGCGGTCGACTGGTCGGCATCGCGGCCAACCCGCGCACCCCGGCACCGCGCAGCAGGCGCAGCAGCAGGGTTTCCGCCTGATCGTCGCGATGCTGGGCCAGCAGCAGCAGCTCGCCTTCCCCCAGCAACTCGGCAAACACGGCATAGCGCGCCTCACGCGCCGCGCGCTCGACGCTGGCCCCGCCGGCCACCCGGACATGCCGTACCTCCAGCGGGATGCCCAGTGCCGCACACTGGGCGCGGCAATGCGTCACCCAGGCATCGGCGACAGCCTGCAGGCCGTGATGGACATGGATGGCGGAAATCGGCGGCAAGGCCTGCCGTTCGCGCAGGCGCGCGAGCAGGTGCAGGAGGACGGTGGAATCCACCCCGCCGGAGAAGGCAATTCGCCATGCCGGGGCGTTGAGCCAGGGTTCGAGGAGGTGCAGCAGGCGCGATTCGAGGGACATGGAGGCGAAGCTCCAACAAAAGCGGGCGTGGGTGGCAAGCGGCGCCGGCCTTCGCCACCTATCGAGCGGGCCTGGCAGTGGCAAGTCGCTACGCGAGCTTGCCACCGCCGCAGGCTGCCGAGGCTCCACGCCGCAGCGCGGAAACCTCGGCTGCGGCCAATCAGGCCGCGCCGTAGCTCATCAGGCGGTTGTAGCGACGAGCCAGCAATTCCTTGGTGTCGTACTTGCCGAGCACTTCCAGCTGCTGGTTCAGCGACTGGCGCAGGGTCGCGGCCATGGCAGCCGGATCGCTGTGGGCGCCACCCAGCGGCTCGGCGATGATCTGGTCGACGATACCCAGGTTCTTCAGGCGCTCGGCAGTGACGCCCATGGCCTCGGCCGCTTCCGGAGCCTTGTCGGCGGTGCGCCAGAGAATCGAGGCGCAGCCTTCCGGCGAGATCACCGCGTAGGTGGAGTACTGCAGCATGTTCAGCTGGTCGCACACGCCGATGGCCAGCGCGCCGCCGGAGCCGCCCTCACCGATCACGGTGGCGATGATCGGCGTCTTCAGGCGCGCCATCACGCGCAGGTTCCAGGCGATGGCCTCGCTCTGGCCACGCTCTTCGGCGTCGATGCCCGGGTAGGCGCCGGGGGTGTCGATGAAGGTCAGGATCGGCAGCTTGAAGCGCTCGGCCATTTCCATCAGGCGGCAGGCCTTGCGGTAGCCTTCCGGACGCGGCATGCCGAAGTTGCGGCGCACCTTCTCGCGCACCTCGCGGCCCTTCTGGTGACCGATGATCATCACCGGCTTGCCGTCCAGACGCGCGACGCCACCGACGATGGCGGCATCGTCGGCAAAGTGGCGGTCGCCGTGCAGTTCGTCGAACTCGTCGAAGATGTGCTCGATGTAGTCGAGGGTGTAGGGACGACGCGGATGACGGGCCAGGCGCGCGATCTGCCAGCTGGTCAGATTGCTGAAAATGCTCTGGGTCAGCGACTGCGTCTTGTCCTGCAGGCGGGCAATCTCCTCGCTGATGTTCAACGAGTTGTCGTTACCCACCATGCGCAGGCCTTCGATCTTGGCTTGCAGGTCGGCGATCGGCTGTTCGAAATCCAGATAATTCGGGTTCATGCAGGCATCCGTGGAGAGCTGGTTGCGGGTCGGCTCGGAAAGCAAACACGCGACTTTACGGGATCGGGCGTCGCGGGTCGAGCCAGGCGGGTTGCGAGACCCGCCCTTAACGGTATTGCAGGAAGACGTTGTCGCGCCCGAACTGGTCACGCAAAGTCTGAATCAGGCTGTCGTTCGGGTCGATTCGCCATTGGTCGCCGAACTGCAGCAGGGCGCGCGCCTGGCTGCCGCTGTAGTCGAGGGTGATCGGGCAGGCGCCGCGGTGCTGGCCGCACAACTCGGCCAGCCAGCGCAGGCGCTCGCCCTTGAGCTGCTCGCCGTCGACCTTCATGCGCAGGCTCTCGGCCAAGCCGGTGCGCGCCTCTTCCAGGCTCATCACCCGCTTGGCGCGCAGGCGCAGGCCACCGGAGAAGTCGTCCATGCTCACTTCGCCCTCCACCACCACCAGCGCGTCGGTCTGCAGCAGCGCCTGGGCGGCGGCGAAGGCCTCAGCGAACAGCGAGGCCTCGATGCGTCCGGAGCGGTCGTCGAGGGTGACGAAGCCCATCTTGTCGCCGCGCTTGTTCTTCATCACCCGCAGATTGACGATCAGGCCGGCCACCGTCTGGGTCTCGCGCGCCGGACGCAGGTCGATGATGCGCTGGCGGGCAAAGCGGCGCACCTCGCCCTCGTACTCGTCGATGGGATGGCCGGTGAGGTATAGACCGAGGGTTTCCTTCTCGCCGCGCAGGCGCTCCTTGAGGGTCAGCTCGCGGACCTTGAGGTAGTTGGCGTAGACGTCCGCCTCGGCCTCGGCGAACACGCCGCCGAACAGGTCCATGTGCCCGCTGTCGGCACTGCGCACCGCCTGCTCCGCCGCCCGCACCGCCTCCTCCATCGCCGCCATCAGCACGGCGCGATTGAGGTCCAGGGTGGCCTGGTAGGCCTTGGGCTCATCGTGGTAGTACGGACCGAGGCGATCCAGCGCGCCGCAGCGGATCAGCGCCTCCAGGGTGCGCTTGTTGATGCGTTTGAGGTCGACGCGCGCGCAGAAGTCGAACAGGTCCTTGAACGGTCCTGCGGCGCGCGCCTCGACGATGGCCTCCACCGGCCCCTCGCCGACGCCCTTGACCGCGCCCAGGCCATAGACGATGCGCCCGTCGTCGTTGACGGTGAACTTGAACTCGGAGGTGTTGACGTCGGGGGCGTCGATGCGCAGCTTCATGCTGCGGCACTCCTCGATGAGGATCACCACCTTGTCGGTGTTGTGCATGTCCGCCGACAGCACCGCGGCCATGAACGGCGACGGATAGTGGGCCTTCAGCCAGGCGGTCTGGTAGGAAACCAGGCCGTAGGCGGCCGAGTGCGACTTGTTGAAGCCGTAGCCGGCGAACTTCTCCACCAGGTCGAAGATGTTGCCCGCCAGATCGCCATCGATGCCGTTGCTGGCACAGCCCTCGATGAAGCCGCCGCGCTGCTTGGCCATTTCCTCGGGCTTCTTCTTGCCCATGGCCCGGCGCAGCATGTCGGCGCCGCCGAGGGTGTAGCCAGCCATCACCTGGGCGATCTGCATCACCTGTTCCTGGTACAGGATGATGCCGTAGGTCGGCGCCAGTACCGGCTTGAGGCCCTCGTACTGGTAGTCGGAGTGCGGATAGGAAATCTCCGCACGGCCGTGCTTGCGGTTGATGAAGTCGTCGACCATGCCCGACTGCAGCGGGCCGGGACGGAACAGCGCCACCAGGGCGATGAGGTCTTCCAGGCAGTCCGGCTTGAGCTTCTTGATCAGCTCCTTCATGCCGCGCGATTCGAGCTGGAAAACCGCGGTGGTCTCGGCCTTCTGCAGCAGCTGGTAGGTCGGCTTGTCGTCCAGCGGGATGAAGTCGATGTTCAGCGGCTCCAGGCCTTTCTTGGCCTGTTCGCGGTTGATCGTCTCCAGCGCCCACTTGATGATGGTCAGGGTACGCAGGCCGAGGAAGTCGAACTTGACCAGGCCGGCCGCCTCGACGTCGTCCTTGTCGAACTGGGTCACCAGGCCGCCACCCTCGTCGTCGCAGGCGATCGGCGCAAAGTCGGTGAGCTTGGTCGGCGCGATGACCACCCCGCCGGCGTGCTTGCCGGTGCCGCGGGTGATGCCCTCGAGCTTGAGGGCCATGTCCCAGATTTCCCTGGCATCCTCGTCGACGGCCAGGAAGTCGCGCAGCGGCTCCTCCATCTCGTAGGCTTTTTCCAGGGTCATGCCGACTTCGAAGGGGATCATCTTCGACAGGCGGTCGGCCAGACCGTAGGACTTGCCCTGCACCCGCGCCACGTCGCGCACCACCGCCTTGGCCGCCATGGTGCCAAAGGTGATGATCTGGCTGACCGCATTGCGCCCATAGGCCTCGGCCACGTAGTCGATCACCCGGTCGCGACCGTCCATGCAGAAGTCGACGTCGAAGTCGGGCATGGACACCCGTTCGGGGTTGAGGAAGCGCTCGAACAGCAGGTCGTAGGCCAGCGGGTCGAGGTCGGTGATCTTCAGCACGTAGGCCACCAGCGAGCCGGCACCCGAGCCCCGGCCGGGACCGACCGGCACGCCGTTGTTCTTCGCCCATTTGATGAAGTCCATCACGATCAGGAAGTAGCCGGGGAAGCCCATCTGGATGATGGTGCCCAGCTCGAACTCGAGACGGTCGATGTAGACCTGCTTCTTCGCCGCGTAGTCCGGGGTGTCCTTGGGCAGCAGGACTTCCAGGCGCTCCTCGAGGCCCTCGAACGACACCTGGCGCAGGTAGTCGTCGATGGTCATGCCCTCGGGCACCGGGAAGTTGGGCAAGAAGTGGGTGCCCAGGCGCACCTCAATGTTGCAGCGCCGGGCGATCTCGACGCTGTTTGCCAGCGCCTCGGGCAGGTCGCTGAACAGCTCGGCCATCTCGGCCGGGGTCTTCAGGTACTGCTGGTCCGAGTAGGTGCGCGGCCGGCGCGGATCGTCGAGGGTGCGCCCCTCGCCGATGCACACGCGGGTCTCGTGGGCCTCGAAATCGTCCTGCTTGAGGAAGCGCACGTCATTGGTCGCCACCAGCGGTGCGGCACAGCGCGTGGCCAGCTCGACGGCCGCGTGCAGGTACTCCTCGTCGCCGGCGCGGCTGGTGCGCTGCACCTCGAGGTAGAAGCGCTCGGGAAACACCGCCGACCACTCGCCGAGCAATGCCTCGGCCTCCTCGGGATGGCCGTTGAGCAGGGCCAGACCGATCTCGCCCTCGCGGGCGCCCGACAGGGCGATCAAGCCCTCGGCCGCTTCCTTGACCCAGTCGCGCTGGATGATCACCAGGTCGTTGTGCTGGCCTTCGGTCCAGCCACGCGAGATCAGCTCGGTGAGGTTGCGATAGCCCTTGCCGTCCATCGCCAACAGAGTCAGGCGACTGAGCGGACCATCCTCCTCGCGGCTGGCCAGCCAGATGTCCGCGCCGCAGATCGGCTTGATCCCGCCGCCCATGGCCGCCTTGTAGAACTTGACCAGCGAGCACATGTTGCTCATGTCGGTGACCGCCACCGCCGGCATGCCCGCCGCCGCGGCCGCCTTGACCAGCGGTTTGACCCGCACCAGGCCATCGACCAGGGAATATTCGGTGTGCACGCGCAGATGG
Source organism: Geopseudomonas aromaticivorans (assembly GCF_019097855.1). Lineage (GTDB taxonomy): Bacteria > Pseudomonadota > Gammaproteobacteria > Pseudomonadales > Pseudomonadaceae > Geopseudomonas > Geopseudomonas aromaticivorans. The sequence goes on along the minus strand of NZ_JAHRGL010000019.1, from coordinate 163,870 downwards.
ACGAAGGAGGCAGTCATGGCAATCCGTGAGGCAGAAACGACAAGGCCCGGAATTGTACCGGGCCTTGTCGCGGGCTGCATTGCCGATCAGCTCAAGCGGGCGGAGCGGACTTGACCTCGAGCATCGCCAGGATGCGCAACGCCGCCCGGGCAAACCCCTCAAAATCCTCAAGATGGCGGCTGGCGATGGCATGCACGATATCCCAGTCGATCGCATCGTAGTTGTGTACGGCCAGGTTACGGAAGCCAACCGCCTTCTTGAGGCGCACGGCCAAGGCGGACTCCAGACAGCCCGAATCGGCCAGGAGCTGAAAAGCCTGCCCCATGGTGTCCGGCGGCGGCTGATTCAAATCGCTGAGCAGGTGTGCAGCCACATCCACACAAACCTGCACCGCACGGCTGAGGTTGAGCACCAGCACATCCTGCAGATCCAGATCGGCCTCAAGACTCGCCACATCCGCCGGGCACTTGCTGCGAACCCGAGCCAGACAACGCTGCAGGGAGTCGAGCTTACGCTCGACGATCAACCGATCCATTTCTTCCTCCGCTCCGCGAGCATCCTCGCCACATAGGGCATGAAGTCCTCGCTGGAGAATATATGGCGACTGATCAGCTCAGCATGCGCACTGTCTTCACCGACCACACGCACCCCATACTTGAGGATCTGTCCGAGCAATGGCTCACCAACCGCGTAGAGATCGATGAGATCGACAGGACGTCCCGTGCTCTCCGCAAGCTCTTCGATCAACTGCATCTTCAGCTCAGCATCGAGGCGGGAAGCGGCCTTGACGGCCACATCCACGTCACTGTCAGGACGAGCTTTCCCCGTCGCAACGGAGCCGAATACATAGGCCAGGCGAATCTCCGGATGCAACGCCAGAACAGTCTTGACCTGCTCGATAGACATACCCGCCCCCATTTTATTGGGCCAGCATACAGCGATTTGTAGCGACCATCTCCGACTCTGGCAAGCTCAGTTCGCTACTCAAGCAGTTGGCTACCGCACGCTCAGCCGTCTTCCAGCAAAGCTCGCACCGGGGCGAAGGAGCGTCGATGAATGGGGGTCGGCCCCAGGCGGCGCAGGGCCTCGAGGTGCACTGCGGTGGGATAGCCCTTGTGCCCGGCCATGCGGTAGCCGGGATAGATCAGGTCCAGTTCGGCCATCTCGCGGTCGCGGCTGACCTTGGCGAGGATCGAGGCGGCGGCGATCGCCGGCACCTTGCCGTCGCCCTGGATCACCGGCGCGCAGGGCACCGCCAGCTTCGGGCAGCGATTGCCGTCGATCAGCGCCAGGCGCGGCTGGATGTGCAGTCCTTCGACGGCGCGCTGCATGGCCAGAAAGGTCGCCTGGAGGATATTGAGGCGATCGATCTCCTCGACCTCGGCACGGCCGATGCACCAGGCCAGCGCCTTTTCGCGGATTTCATCGAACAACTTCTCGCGGCGCGCCTCGCTGAGCTTCTTCGAATCGTTGAGGCCGAGGATCGGCCGCAACGGGTCGAGAATCACCGCTGCGGTCACCACCGGCCCGCACAGCGGACCGCGACCGACTTCGTCGACGCCGGCGACCAGCTCTTCGACCAGGGCAAAATCCAGACCGAGCTGCATCAGACGCGCTCCACCAGCTGCAGCACGGCCTCGGCGGCACGCTCGGAGGCACCACGCCGCAGGGCGCGATGGATGGCATCGAAGCCTGCGGTCTGCACCAGACCGTCGTCCAGCAGCGGCAACAGCGTGGCGGCCAAGGCCTCAGGGGTCGCCGCATCCTGGATCAATTCGGGCACCAGCAGACGCCCGGCCAGCAGGTTGGGCAGCGAGATGTAGGGGCTCTTCACCAGGCGCTTGAGGATGCGGTAGGTCAGCGGCGCCACGCGATAGGCAACCACCATCGGCCGCTTGAACAGCAGCGCCTCGAGGGTCGCCGTGCCGGAGGCGATCAGTACCGCATCGCAGGCCGCCAGCGCCTCGTGGGAGCGGCCATCGAGCAGCATCACAGGCAGCTCGCGGCCGGCCAGCATGGCCTCGACCTGGGCACGCCGCTCGGCATTGGCGCAGGGCAGGACGAAACGCAGACCGGGGCGCAACGCACACAGTCGTGCCGCCGTGTCGAGGAACAGGCTGCCCAGGCGCTCGACCTCGCCACCGCGACTGCCGGGCAGCAGCGCCACCACGCCGCCCTGCTCCGGCAGGCCGAGCGAGCTGCGCGCGGCGACGCGATCAGCAGCGAGGGCGATGGTATCGGCCAGCGGATGGCCGACGAAGCACACCGGTACCTGCTGCGCCTCGTAGAACTGCGCCTCGAAGGGGAACAGGGTCAGCATCAGGTCGCAGGCCTGGCGAATCTTCAGCACGCGCTTCTGCCGCCAGGCCCAGACCGAGGGACTGACGTAGTGCACGGTGCGGATGCCGGCCTGGCGCAGCTTGAGTTCGACGCCGAGGGTGAAGTCGGGGGCGTCGATGCCGATGAACACGTCCGGGCGTTCGTCGATCAGGGTACGGATCAGGCGACGGCGGCGCTTGAGCAGCTCGGGCAGGCGGCCGAGCACCTCGACCAGCCCCATGACCGCCAGGCGCTCCATGGGAAAATACGAGGCCAGCCCCTCGGCCTGCATGCGCGGCCCTCCGACGCCGATGAACTGCACCTCGGGATGGCGAGCCTTGATGGCCCGCATCAGACCAGAGCCGAGGATGTCGCCGGACGCCTCGCCAGCGACCAGGGCGATCTTCAATGGCCGCGTCATCGGATCAGCGGGTGATGCCGCGAGTCGAGCTGCGCACCGAGTCGCAGAACAGCGCGACTTCCGGGTACTGCGCGACATCGGCGGCCAGCTCGGCCAGCGCTTCCTCCACGGTCATGCCCTTGCGGTACACGACCTTGTAGGCGCGACGCAGAGCGTGCATGACCTCGTCGCTGAAGCCGCGCCGACGCATGCCCTCGAAGTTCATGCTGCGCGCCTCGGCCGGGCTGCCGAACACGGTGACGAAGGCCGGCACATCCTTGCCGATCGCCGTGCCCATGCCGGAGAAGCTGTGCGCGCCGATATGGCAGAACTGGTGGACCAGGGTGAAACCGGAGAGGATCGCCCAGTCGCCAACGTGCACATGCCCGGCCAGCGCGGTGTTGTTGACCAGGATGCAGTGGTCGCCAATCACGCTGTCATGGCCGATGTGCACATAGGCCATCAGCAGGTTGTGGTTGCCGATGGTGGTCTCGTAGCGATCCTGCACGGTACCGCGATGGATGGTGACGCCCTCGCGGATCACATTGTGATCGCCAATCACCAGCCGGGTCGGCTCGCCCTTGTACTTCAGATCGGGGGTGTCCTCGCCTACCGAGGAAAACTGGTAGATGCGGTTGTGCCGGCCGATCACCGTGGGGCCCTTCACGATCACGTGCGGGCCGATCACGGTACCCTCGCCAATTTCCACGTTCGGCCCGATGATCGACCAGGGGCCGACTTCGACAGTGTCGGCCAGCTTGGCACTCGGATCGATGATGGCGCGAGGGTCGATCAAACTCATTTTTTCTGTTCCGCGCAGATGATTTCACCCGAGCAGACTGCCTTGCCGTCGATGCTGGCCTGGCACTCGAACTTCCACAGGCCGCGCTTGGCGCTGAGGACGCGGGCCTCGAGGGTCAGTTGGTCACCCGGGGTCACCGGCGAGCGGAAGCGCAGGTTGTCCGAACCGACGAACAGGTACAGGGTATCGGCGGCCGCCTTGGCCCCCATCATGCTGAACCCGAGAATGCCTGCCGCCTGGGCCATGGCCTCGATGATCAGCACGCCCGGCATGATCGGGTGGCCAGGAAAGTGGCCGTTGAAGAACGGTTCGTTGATGGTCACGTTCTTGTAGGCGCGGATGCGCTTTTCCTCGAGATTCATCTCCACCACCCGATCCACCAGCAGGAACGGGTAGCGGTGCGGCAGGAGTTCGCGAATCTCGTTGATATCCATCATGTCGTGGGGGCCTTGATCAAAATAGGGAACGCGGGGGAAGCACGCATCAGTCATCTGATGCCGCATCACCGCTGGAGGTCACCGCAGCCAGACGTTTTTCCAGCTGCTGCAGGCGCTTGGCCATGTCGTCCAGATGACGAAGGCGCGCTGCGCTCTTCTTCCACTCACCGGCCGGCTGCATGGCTGTGCCCGAGGAATAGGCGCCCGGCTCGGTGATCGAGCGGGTGACCATGGTCATGCCGGTGACGAATACGTTGTCGCACACTTCGATATGGCCAACCATGCCGACACCGCCGGCGATCATGCAGTGACTGCCGATCTTGGTGCTGCCGGAAATGCCGCAGCAGCCGGCCATGGCGGTGTGGTCGCCGATCTGCACGTTGTGCGCGATCATGATCTGGTTATCCAGCTTGACGCCGTTGCCGATCAGCGTATCGGCGAGTGCGCCGCGGTCGATGGTGGTATTCGCGCCGATCTCGACATCGTCGCCGATGGTCACGCCGCCGATCTGGGCAATCTTGATCCACACGCCCTTGTCGTTGGCAAAACCGAAACCTTCGCCACCCAGCACGGCCCCGGACTGGATGACCACGCGCTGGCCAATGCGTACGTCGTGATAGAGGGTCACGCGCGGCGCCAGCCAGCCGTCGTCACCGATCACGCTGCGCGCGCCGACCACGCAGTAGGCACCGAGACTCACCCGCGCTCCGATGCGCGCGCCAGACTCGACCACCACACCGGGACCGATCGAAGCGCTCGGATCGATGCAGGCATCCTCGGCGACTACGGCACTCGGGTGAATGCCCGGCGCGGCAACCGGTTTGCGGTCGAACAGATGCGACAACTGGGCAAAGGCCAGATAGGGGTTGGCCAAAACCAGCGCAGCACCGGCATAACCTTCGGCATCGGCCGCGTTCAGTAGCACCGCCCCGGCCTGGCAGTTGGCCAGGTGCTTGCGGTACTGCGCGTTAGCGAGAAAGGTCAGCTGCTGCGGACCGGCATCCTGCAGAGCGGCCAGGCCACGGATGGCCAGGTCCGCCGGACCCCGCAGTTCAGCACCGACACGCTGAGCCAGCTCGCCCAGAGTGAAAACGGGAGCAGTCATGATCAGCGCTGCTGGTTCATGCGCTCGATCACCTTCTTGGTGATGTCGTACTGCGGCTTGACGTCGACCACAGCCCCGCGCTCCAGCACCAGGTCATAACCGCCGCCCTTGAGCACTTCCTCGACTGCCTTGTCCAGCTTCGGCTTGAGTTGCTTGAGCATGTCGCGATCGGCAACGGCCTTGGATTCGTTCAGCTCCTTGGACTGGAACTGGAAGTCACGGGCCTTCTGCTTGAATTCCAGCTCCAGGCGCTCGCGCTCGCTCTGCGGCAGCTTGTCACCTTCCTTCATCAGACGGTCCTGAATGCGCTTGGCATCGCTTTCCAGGGTCTTCAGGCGGGTGAGCTGCGGGCCAAACTTCTTCTCGGCATCCACTGCGTACTTCTTGGCGGCATCGGATTCGAGCAGGGCCATCTGGTAATTGAGAACCGCGATATTCATTTCAGCAAAGGCCGGCATGCTCACCAGAGCAGCGGCGAACAGGACAGCTTGGGTCAACTTGCGCACGATGAACTCCTGCTAGAAATCGGTTGGTTAGTGCCCCGAGGGGCTTAGAAAGTCTGTCCCAAGGAGAACTGGAACACCTGGGTATCGGCTTCGTCGGGCTTCTTGACCGGCATGCCGAGGCTAAAACTCAACGGGCCCATGGCAGTCAGCCAGGTCAGGCCGACACCCACCGAGCTGGCCATGTCACTCAGGCTCAGGTCGCACCCGGACTCGCCGCGCGCCTCCTGGGCACTGCTGCAATTGGTGTCGAACACGTTACCCACGTCCCAGAACAGCACCGTGCGCAGCGAGCGCTGATCCTTGACGAACGGCATGGGGAACAGCAGCTCCGCGCCGCCCTGCACCAACACGTTACCACCGAAGGCGTCGTTCTGCGGATCCGGGTCCGCCGCTGCCGGTGTGCTGCGCGGGCCGAGGCTGTTGTCCTCGAAGCCGCGTACCGAGCCGAAGCCACCAGCGTAGTAGTGCTCGTAGAACGGTAGCTCGCTGGTGGAGCCGTAGCTGTCGGCATAGCCGAGGCGAGTGTGGAAGCGCATGGCGTAGTCCTTGCTCCACAACGGCGTGAACACCTGGCCGTTGTATTCCATGCGGTAGAAGGACAGGTCGCTGCCCGGCAGGGTGATCTCGCCGCTCAGGCTCTGCGAATGACCGCGGGTAGCGAACATGCCGCGGTTGAGGGTCGACTCCGACCAGCCGACCGAGCCCTTGAAGTTGGTGTAGCTGTCGCCTTCCTGGTCGACGAAGTCACGGATCTCGTCGACCGCGTAGGTACCTGGACTGATGTCGTCCTGCTGCACCGACAGGCCATAGTTCAGGCGCGAGGTTTCACTGACCGGGTAGCCGAGGTTGATCCCCGCGCCCAGACTGTCCACCGAATAGCTGGTGAAGTCGACGTCGTATTCGTCGTAGTCGGTGGTGCGGTAGAACATGTTGTAGCCGAGGCTGACGCCGTCTTCGGTCCAGTAGGGATCGGTGAAGGCGAAGTTGTAGCGGGTCTGGTACTCGCTGCGGGTCAGGCCAAGGTTGACCTTGTTGCCGGTGCCGAGGAAGTTGCTCTGGCTGATCGAGCCGCCGAGGATCAGGCCGGCGCTCTGCGCGAAGCCGACGCTGGCGGTGACGGAGCCAGACGGCTGCTCCTCGACGCTGTAGTTGACGTCGACCTGGTCGTCGGTGCCGGGCACCTGCGGGGTTTCGACGTTGACTTCCTTGAAGTAGCCGAGGCGTTCGAGTCGGGTCTTGGACTGGTCGATCAGGTAGGTCGAGGCCCAGCCGCCCTCCATCTGGCGCATCTCGCGACGCAGCACCTCGTCCTCGGTCTTGGTGTTGCCGCGGAAGTTGATGCGGTTGACGTAGGCGCGCTTGCCCGGATCGACGGCGAAGGTCAGGCTGACGGTATGGTCCTCATCATGCGCCTGGGGAATACCGTTGACGTTGGCAAAGGTGTAGCCCTCGTTGCCCAGGCGCCGGGTGATCAGCTCGGAAGTGCTGGTCATCACCTTGCGCGAGAAGATCTGCCCTTCCTTGACCAGCAGCAGCTGGCGCACCTCTTCCTCGGGCACGCGCAGGTCACCGGCCAGCTTCACCTCGCGGATGCGGTACTTCTCGCCCTCGTTGATGTTGACGGTGACGTAGACGTGCTTCTTGTCCGGCGTGATGGACACCTGGGTCGAGGAGATGTCCATATTGATGTAGCCGCGATCGAGGTAATACGAACGCAGGCGCTCGAGGTCGCCGGACAGTTTCTCGCGGGAATACTTGTCATCGCTGCGGATGAACGACAGCCAGTTGGTGGTGCGCAGCTCGAACAGACCGGCGAGCTCTTCGCTGGAAAACACCTTGTTGCCGACGATGTTGATGTGCTGGATCGCCGCGACCGAGCCTTCGTTGATTTCGATCTTCAGCGCCACGCGGTTGCGCGGCTGGCTGACCATCTTGGTCTCGATGCTGGCCGAATAGCGGCCCTGGGCCACGTACTGGCGTTGCAGCTCGTTGCGCACGCCTTCGAGGGTGGCCTGCTGGAAGATCTCGCCCTCGGCCAGGCCGGACTGCTTCAGGCCCTTGAGCAGATCGTCGGTGGCGATGGCCTTGTTGCCCTCGATCTCGATGGTGGAGATCGACGGACGCTCGACCAGATCGACCACCAGCACGTTGCCGTCGCGGCCGAGGCGAATATCCTGGAAGAAACCGGTCTTGAACAGGGAGCGGGTCGCATCCACCAGACGGCGGTCGTCGACCGCGTCACCCACATTGAGCGGCAAGGCACCGAACACGCTGCCGGCAGACACACGCTGCAGGCCGTTGACGCGAATATCGGTGATGGTAAAGGACTCGGCGTGAACCTCGGCGGTCATCAGCGCGGCAATTACCGCCGGTAGCAGCAAGCGTTTCATGAAGTCCTTTCTATACTTTTCAGACTGACTAAAAAGGAACTGCCGCAACAGGCGGCAGCTCCGCAATGCATGGCAGGTTACAGTCGGCTGATGTCATTAAACAGCGCGAGGAGCATCAGACCGACTACCAGACTGACGCCTATCTGCATGCCAATCGCCTGTACCCGCTCGGAGAGTGGCCGGCCACGGGCCCACTCGACCAGATAGAACAGCAGATGCCCGCCATCGAGGACCGGGATCGGCAACAGGTTGAGCACTCCCAGGCTAATGCTCAGGTAGGCAAGGAAATTCAGGAAATCCCCTACCCCAGACTGGGCCGAAGCGCCGGCCACTTTAGCAATCGTTATCGGGCCGCTCAAGTTTTTTACCGAGAGCTCGCCGAACAGCATCTTGCCGATCGAGTCGAGGGTCATCCGGCTCATCGTCCAGGTACGCTTGATGCTTTCCCCCACGGCCTCCAGCGGACCGTAACTGACCTCGCGCAGCATGTCCGCCGGCCATTCGCCGCCCTCGACCCCGGCACCAAGATAGCCGCTGCGCTGCTTGCCTTCGCCACGCGCAGCCAGGGTGAGGCTCACCTCGAAACGGCGGCCGTCACGCTCGACCATGAACTCGACGCGCTGGCCAGGCTGCTCGCGCACGGCGTCGACCACTTGCTGCCACTCGTCCAGCAGGCGCCCTTCCACACTCAGCAGTCGATCACCCACCTGCAAGCCAGCCGCCTTCGCCGGCCCCTCGGGATCGAGCTGAGCCAGCACCGGCGCAATCTGCGGCCGCCACGGACGGATCCCCAGCGAGGCCAGCGGATCGGGATCCTCGACATTCTTCAGCCAGCCGGCGAGCACCAGGCTGCGCTCGCTTTCCACCGTCGAACCCGGCTCCTGCAGGCGCAGGCGCAGGGTACCGGTTTCGCCGAGCCGTCGAATCAGCTGCAGATTGACCTCGCTCCAGCCGCGCGTCGGCTCGCCGTCCACCGCCAGCACCTCCGCACCGGCCACCACGCCAGCCTGCCCGGCCACACTGTCAGGCTCGATGCTGCCGATCACCGGGCGCACCTGCTGACTGCCGAGCATGGCCAGAATCCAGAAGAACAGCAGGGCCAGGAGGAAGTTGGCCACCGGACCGGCAGCCACGATGGCGAAGCGCTGCTGCACGCTCTTGCGGTTGAACGCCTGCTCGAGCAAGGCCGGCGGTACATCGCCCTCGCGCTCGTCGAGCATCTTCACGTAGCCGCCCAGCGGCACCGCCGCGATGACGTATTCGGTGCCCTGGCGGTCGTGCCAGCGCAGCAGTGGCGTGCCGAACCCCACGGAGAAGCGCAGGACCTTGACGCCGCAGCGCCGCGCTACCCAGAAGTGGCCGAATTCGTGGATGGTGACCAACACGCCCAATGCAACCAGGGTGCCCACAATCATGTACAGCGCACTCATCGGAACACCTCCGGACTCAACGTCCGCATTGTGCCAGCCATTCGCGAGCAACCGCGCGCGCCTGCACGTCGGCAGCCAGCACCTGCTCCAGCTCGCGGACTTCGACAGCAGGAATGCGGTTCAACACCACGTCGATCATGTGTGCAATCTCGTGGAAGCGGATGTGCTCGTCAAGAAAAGCCGCTACCGCAATCTCGTTGGCGGCATTGAGCAACGCCGGCGCCGTACCGCCGGTTTCGGCGGCCTGCCGTGCCAGCTTCAGGCAGGGGAAGCGCCGCTCGTCCGGCGCTTCGAAATCCAGGCGAGCAATGGCGAACAGATCCAGCGGCGCGACTCCCGAGTCGATGCGCCGCGGCCAGGCCAGGGCATGGGCGATCGGCGTGCGCATGTCCGGATTGCCGAGCTGGGCCAGCACCGAACCATCGACGTAGTCGACCAGCGAGTGAATCACGCTCTGCGGATGGATGACCACCTCGACCTGGGCCGGACGCGCATCGAACAGCCAGCAGGCCTCGATGAGCTCCAGCCCCTTGTTCATCATGCTCGCCGAGTCGACCGAGATCTTGCGCCCCATCGCCCAGTTGGGGTGGGCACAGGCCTGCTGCGGCGTGGCCTCGCACAGGCGCTCCAGCGGCCAGCTGCGGAACGGCCCGCCAGAGGCGGTGAGCAGGATGCGGCGCACGCCGACCTGTCCCAGGCCACGCGCATAGTCGCCTGGCATGCACTGGAAGATGGCGTTGTGCTCGCTGTCGATCGGCAGCAACTGCGCCCCATGGGTCTGCACGGCCTGCATGAACAGTGCCCCGGACATCACCAGGGCTTCCTTGTTGGCCAGCAGCACGCGCTTGCCGGCCTGCACCGCCGCCAGGGTCGGCTTGAGGCCGGCAGCACCGACGATGGCCGCCATCACCGCATCCACCTCGGGATGCGCCGCTACCTCGCACAGGCCCTGCTCGCCGACCAGCACTTCGACGTGCAGGCCGGCCGCCAGCAGACTGCCCTGCAGTTGCCGCGCGGCGTCGGCACTCGGCACCACGGCATAACGCGGCCGATGCAGCAGGCACAGGCGCTCCAGTTCGACCAACCGGCCGTAGCCCGTCAAGGCAAATACCGCGTAGTCGTGCGGATGCCGGGCAATGACATCGAGGGTGGACAGACCGATGGAGCCGGTCGCACCCAGTACGGTTATCTGTTGTTTCACAGGCTACCCCAGCCATGCAGCCAGAGCAGCACGGCAAACATCGGCACCGCCGCCGTCAGGCTGTCGATGCGATCCAGCACACCTCCATGACCCGGCAGCAGATTGCTGCTGTCCTTGATCCCGGCCTGGCGTTTGAACATGCTTTCGGTCAGATCGCCGACCACCGAGATCAGCACCACCAGCGCCGCGCCGACCAGCGCGATCAGCAGCTCCGCGGAGTCCCAGCCACGATACAGGCCAACCAGCAGGGTGATCAGCAGGCTGCTGGCCAGGCCACCGTAGAGACCCTCCCAGCTCTTGCCGGGACTGACCTGCACCGCCAGCTTGCGCCGACCGAAGCGTTTGCCGCTGAAGTAGGCGCCGATGTCTGCGCTCCAGACCAGCACCATCACCGCCAGGATCAGGCTGTTGCCCTGCGGCCACTGCTTGAGCAGCAGCAGGCCCTGCCAGGCCGGCAGCAGGATCAGCAGGCCGATCAGCAGCCGCACCGGCAGCGCCTGCCAGGCGCGACTGCTGCCGGGATAACCCAGCACCAGGCCGATCGCCGCCAGCCACCAGAGCACAGCCGCTGTCAGCAGCGGCCCCGCCAACTGCGGCATCAGGTACAGTCCGAGCAGCAGCAGCGCGACGCCGGCAGCATAGGTCAGCCGCTGCGACTGCACCTCGAACCCGGCCAGGCGCGCCCATTCCCACGCACCGACACAGACGACCGCGGCAATGAACAGGGCAAACCAGCCACCCTTAAGGAAAAAAAAGCCACCCAGAGCGATGGGCAGCATTATCAGGGCAGTGATGATGCGCTGTTTCAGCATGTAGGTTTCCGTTGTTCCGCCGCCACCTGCTCGCTGGTCTTGCCGAAGCGGCGCTGCCGGCGGGCAAAATCGTCCAGTGCGGCACGCATGGCTGCATGCTTGAAGTCCGGCCAGAGCGCGTCGGAGAAATACAGCTCGGCGTAGGCCACCTGCCAGAGCAGGAAGTTGCTGATGCGCTGCTCGCCGCCGGTACGGATACACAGATCGACAGGCGGCTGCTCGCCAGTGGCCAGGCAACGCTGCAGCAGGTCCGGGGTGATTTCGTCGGCGGCCAGATGACCAGCCGCCACTTCGCGGGCCAGACGCTGGGCGGCCTGGGCGATATCCCACTGACCTCCGTAGTTGGCCGCCACCTGCAGCAGCATCCCCGTGCCGCCCGCGGCCTGCGCCTCGGCCTCGGCGATCGCGGCCTGCAACTCCGGATGGAAGCGCGTGCGATCACCCAGCACCCGCAGGCGGATACCGTTGCTCACCAGCTTCTTGGCCTCGCGGCGCAGGGCCATGAGGAACAACTCCATCAGCGCACCCACCTCATCGGCCGGTCGCTGCCAGTTTTCACTGGAGAAGGCGAACAGGGTCAATACCTCGACGCCCGCCTCGGCGCACACCTCGATCACCGCACGCACGGCGTCGACGCCCGCCTTGTGCCCGGCCACGCCAGGCAGAAAGCGCTTCTTCGCCCAGCGATTGTTGCCATCCATGATGATGGCAACGTGCCGGGGGATGGCGGCCTGCACGGCTTGTTTCGTCTTGTCCATGACTGTCATCCGGCCGTCAGACGGCCATCAGGTCGGCTTCCTTGGCTTCGAGCGCCTTTTCGACATCAGCCACAGCCTTGTCGGTCAGCTTCTGCACCTCGTCGGCGGCGCGACGCTCGTCGTCCTCGCTGATTTCCTTCTCCTTGACCAGATCCTTGAGCTGAGCAAGGGCATCGCGGCGGATGTTGCGGATCGCCACACGAGCGTTCTCCGACTCGGCACGCGCCTGCTTGGTGAAACCCTTGCGGGTTTCCTCGGTCAGAGCCGGCATCGGTACGCGGATGGTGGTGCCGGCAGTCGCCGGATTGAGGCCCAGATCGGAGGTCATGATCGCCTTCTCGACCGCCTGGATCATGCTTTTGTCGAACACGGTGAGCGCCAGCGTGCGCGAATCCTCGGCGATCACGTTGGCCACCTGACGCAGCGGGGTATCCGAGCCGTAGTAGGACACCATGACGCTGTCCAGAATGCTCGGGTGGGCGCGACCGGTGCGGATCTTGGCAAAGGCATGATCCAGCGACTCCAGCGACTTCTTCATGCGCTCCTGCGCGTCCTTCTTGATCTCGTTGATCATTCTCAACCCTCCTCGACCAGGGTGCCTTCGGCGCCCCCGACAACAATATTAAGCAAGGCTCCGGGCTTGTTCATGTTGAACACCCGCAGCGGCATCTTGTGATCGCGGCACAGGCAGATGGCAGTCAGATCCATCACGCCCAGCTTGCGGTCGAGCACCTCGTCATAGGTGAGGTGCTCGAACTTCTCGGCATTGGGATCCTTGAACGGATCGGCAGTGTACACCCCATCGACCTTGGTCGCCTTCAGCACCAGGTCGGCATTGACTTCGATGCCACGCAGGCAGGCCGCCGAGTCGGTGGTGAAGAACGGATTGCCAGTGCCGGCAGAGAAGATCACCACTTCCCCGCTAGCCAGGTGGCGCACGGCCTTGCGCCGGTCGTAGTGGTCGGTGACCCCGACCATGGAGATCGCCGACATCACCAGCGCCGGGATGTTCGAGCGCTCCAGAGCGTCGCGCATGGCCAGCGAGTTCATCACCGTGGCCAGCATGCCCATGTGATCGCCGGTGACCCGGTCCATGCCGGCCGCACTCAGCGCCGCACCACGGAACAGGTTGCCGCCGCCGATGACCAGCCCGACCTGGACGCCGATCCCCACCAGCTGACCGATCTCCAGCGCCATGCGGTCGAGCACCTTGGGATCGATACCGAACTCCTCGCTGCCCATCAGCGCTTCACCGCTGAGCTTGAGCAAAATACGTTTGTAGCGGGGTTGGCGTCCACTCAGCTGGGCCATACGAATCTCCTGCGGCAGTGAAAGGTTGCGAAAAGCCGGCGCCTTCCGCATGCCGGCGCGGATTTGACCACGCCGAACGAAATCTGTGCCCTCATGGCACGAAAAACAGCATCCATTTCTTGCTTGTAGCAGGCTCGACAGAGCGGCGCTGCCGGCCCTCAAAGAAAAGGCTGCGCGCGGAAGCGGGCAGCCTTTTCTCGGACAGCGTCAGACCGTCTTACTGCTGGCTGGCAGCCACCTGGGCAGCCACTTCGGCAGCGAAGTCGACTTCAGCCTTCTCGATGCCCTCGCCCACTTCGTAACGCACGAAGGAGACGACTTCAGCGCCGGCCTGCTTGGCCAGTTCGCCGACCTTGACATCGGGGTTCTTGACGAACGGCTGCTCGACCAGGCTGGCTTCGGCGAGGAACTTGGCGATGCGACCCTTGACCATGTTCTCGACGATGTTTTCCGGCTTGCCGGCGATCTTGTCGGCGTTCAGGGCCAGGAAGATTTCCTTTTCCTTGGCAACGGCTTCGGCGGAAACCTCGGCAGCGCTGACGAACTGCGGGTTGCTGGCTGCCACGTGCATTGCGATTTCCTTGGCCAGCTCGGCATTGCCACCCTTGAGGGTGACCACGACACCGATGCGGTGGCCGTGCAGGTAGGAACCCACCACGTCGCCTTCGACACGAGTCAGGCGACGGATGTTGACGTTCTCGCCGCACTTGGAGACCAGGGCTTCGCGAGCCGGCTCCTGAGCAGCGATCAGCGGAGCCACGTCGGCCAGCTGGTCGGCAAAGGCTTTCTCGATGCTGGCAGCAACGAAGTTCTTGAAGTCGTCCTGCAGAGCCAGGAAGTCGGTCTGCGAGTTGACTTCGAGGATCACGGCCGACTTGTTGTCGTCAGCCACTTTGACGGCGATGGAGCCTTCGGCAGCGATGTTGCCAGCCTTCTTGGCAGCCTTGATGGCGCCAGCGGCACGCATGTCGTCGATGGCCTTCTCGATGTCGCCACCGGCGGCAGTCAGGGCCTTCTTGCAATCCATCATGCCTTGGCCAGTGCGCTCGCGCAGTTCTTTAACCAGGGCTGCAGTAATCTCTGCCATGTTCGGAGTCCTCTAGAGTTGCTCTAAACCAGTTCGCCCGGCAGGCCGGGCGGCAATTCGGAGGTGGCAAAAAGGGGGCCTAGCCCCCTTTTTTGCGCACCGGATAACGCTTGGCGCGCCTGGCGCTTAGCCTTCGGCAGCTTCGGACGAAGCAGCTTCGGCGAACTCGGCACCGGACTTGGACTTGCCGCTCAGCACGGCGTCAGCCATGGAGCCCAGGTACAGCTGAACGGCGCGGATGGCGTCGTCGTTACCCGGGATGATGTAGTCCACACCTTCCGGGCTGCTGTTGGTATCGACGATGCCGATGACCGGGATGCCCAGCTTGTTGGCTTCGGTGATGGCAATGCGCTCGTGATCAACGTCGACCACGAACAGGGCATCCGGCAGGCCGCCCATGTCCTTGATACCACCCAGGCTGCGCTCAAGCTTTTCCAGATCACGGGTACGCATCAGCGCTTCTTTCTTGGTCAGCTTCTCGAAGGTGCCGTCCTGGGACTGCACTTCCAGATCGCGCAGACGCTTGATCGAGGCACGGATGGTCTTGAAGTTGGTCAGCATGCCGCCGAGCCAGCGGTGATCGACGAACGGCATGCCGGCGCGGGCAGCTTCTTCACGGACGATCTTGCTGGCGGAGCGCTTGGTGCCGACGAACAGGATCTTGTTCTTGCCAGCAGCCAGCTTCTCAACGAAAGCCAGGGCTTCGTTGAACATCGGCAGGGTTTTTTCGAGGTTGATGATGTGAATCTTGTTGCGCGCGCCGAAGATGAACTTGCCCATCTTCGGGTTCCAGTAACGGGTCTGGTGGCCGAAGTGGCAGCCGGCCTTGAGCATATCGCGCATGTTGACTTGGGACATTTCTATTCCTCGATAAGTCGGGTTGAGCCTCCACGCATCCCAATATCCAACCCTTGCGGGCACCCAGGATAGATTGTGTCGATGCGTGTGTGGTTTCGTTGCCTTTCCGGGACCACCCCGAAAAGCGCCGCGCTTTATACCATACATGCACGCTCGGCGAAACCCGCCTGCGCGCCGCCGCGGCCGTCCGCAGCGAATGCCGGGTCTGTTAGAATGACATCCTTTCCTGTTTACCGTAGGCAGGCGCACCGCGCCAGAGAGAGCTGATGACCGTCACCATCAAGACCCCCGAGGAAATCGAGAAAATGCGTGTGGCCGGCCGCCTGGCCGCCGAAGTGCTGGAGATGATCGAGCCGCACGTCCGCGCGGGCGTCACCACCGAGGAACTGAACCGCCTCTGCCACGACTACATCGTCGACGTGCAGCAGGCCATTCCCGCGCCGCTGAACTACCACGGCTTCCCCAAGTCGATCTGCACCTCGATCAACCACGTGGTCTGCCACGGCATCCCCAACGACAAGCCGCTCAAGGATGGCGACATCCTCAACATCGACATCACGGTGATCAAGGACGGCTACTTCGGCGACACCAGCAAGATGTTCCTGATCGGCAACGCGCCCGAGTGGGCCCAGCGGCTGTGCCAGATCACCCAGGAATGCCTGTACAAGGGCATCTCGCTGGTGCGCCCCGGCGCCCACCTCGGCGACATCGGCGAGATCATCCAGAAGCACGCCGAGTCGAACGGTTACTCGGTGGTTCGCGAGTATTGCGGCCACGGCATCGGCAACGTGTTCCACGAAGAGCCACAGGTGCTGCACTATGGCCGCGCCGGCACCGGCCTCGAACTCAAGGCCGGGATGACCTTCACCATCGAGCCGATGATCAACCAGGGTCGCCACGAGACCCGCCTGCTCGGCGACGGCTGGACGGCGATCACCAAGGACCGCAAGCTCTCGGCCCAGTATGAACACACCCTGTTGGTGACCGAAAACGGCTGCGAAATCCTCACCCTGCGCAACGACGACAGCATCGCCCGCTGCCTGCCCTGAGCAGCGCCGCCCCCAGCCCCTGAATGGAGATCGCCCGATGTCGCATCCGGATGTGGACCATGAGCTGTTCGACCGCGGCCAGTTCCAGGCCGAGCTCGCGCTGAAGAGCAGCCCGATCGCCGCCTTCAAGAAGGCGATCCGCCAGGCCGGCGAGATACTCGACGGACGCTTCTCCGCCACCTGCGACATCCGTCGCCTGATCACCGGTCGCGCCTGGTTCGTCGACCAGATCCTGCGCGAAGCCTGGGCCCGCTTCGACTGGGGCGATGCCAACGACATCGCCCTGGTCGCGGTCGGCGGCTATGGGCGCGGCGAACTGCATCCGCACTCGGACATCGACATCCTGATCCTGCTCGACGGCGCGCAGCACGACAGCCTGCGCGAACCGATCGAGGGCTTCCTGACCCTGCTGTGGGACATCGGTCTGGAGATCGGCCAGAGCGTGCGCTCGGTAGAGGACTGCGCCGAGCAGGCGCGCGCCGACCTGACGGTGATCACCAACCTGATGGAAAGCCGCACCCTGGTCGGCGCGGACGACCTGCGCCGGCGCATGCTCGCCGCCACCGGCACCCAGTACATGTGGCCGGCGCGCGAGTTCTTCCTCGCCAAGCGTGCCGAGCAGCACGCCCGCCATGCCAAGTACAACGACACCGAATACAACCTCGAACCCAACGTCAAGGGCTCGCCCGGCGGCCTGCGCGACCTGCAGAACATTCTCTGGGTCATCGGCCGCTATTACGGCACCCTGACCCTGGAAACCCTGGTCACCCGCGGCCTGCTGACCCCGAGCGAATTCGGCCTGCTGAGCGCCAGCCAGGAGTTCCTGTGGAAAGTGCGCTACGCCCTGCACATGGTCGCCGGGCGCGCCGAAGACCGCCTGCTGTTCGACCACCAGCGGCGCCTGGCCGGCCTGCTCGGTTTCACCGCCAGCAACGCCAAGCTGGCGGTCGAGAGCTTCATGCAGAAGTACTACCGGGTGGTGATGGCGGCCGCGGAGCTGAGCGACCTGGTCAACCAGACCCTCGAGGAGCAGCTGCTCGAGCAACCGGGCTGCGGCGAACTGCGCCCGCTGAATGCCCGCTTCCAGGTCCGCGACGGCTTCATCGAGGCCAGCGACCCGGGCGTCTTCAAGCGCACGCCCAGCGCGATCCTGGAGATTTTCGTGCTGATGGCCCAGCACCCGGAGATCCGCGGCGTGCGCTCCGGCACCATCCGCCTGCTGCGCGACCATCGCCAGCTGATCGACGACAAGTTCCGCCACGACATCCGCAACACCAGCCTGTTCGTCGAGCTGTTCAAGTCCTATGAGGGCATCCACCGCAACCTGCGGCGGATGAACCGCTACGGCATCCTCGGCCGCTACCTGCCGGAGTTCGGCCACATCATCGGCCAGATGCAGCACGACCTGTTCCACATCTATACGGTCGACGCCCACACCCTCAACCTGATCAAGAATCTGCGCAAGCTCGACCGTCCGGAGATGGCGGAAAAATACCCGCTGGCCAGCGAGCTGATGGCCCAACTGCCCAAGCCCGAGCTGGTGTACTTCGCCGGGCTGTTCCACGACATCGCCAAGGGCCGTGGCGGCGACCACTCCGAGCTGGGCGCCAAGGATGCCCTGGCCTTCTGCGAGCGCCACCACCTGCCGCCGTGGGACAGCCGGCTGATCGCCTGGCTGGTGAAGAACCACCTGGTCATGTCCACCACCGCGCAGCGCAAGGACCTGTCCGACCCGCAGGTGATCCACGACTTCGCCAGCACGGTCGGCGACCAGACCCACCTCGACTACCTCTACGTGCTGACCGTGGCCGACATCAACGCCACCAACCCGACGCTGTGGAACTCCTGGCGCGCCTCTCTGATGCGCCAGCTGTACGCCGAGACCAAGCGCGCCCTGCGCCGCGGCCTGGAGAACCCGATCGACCGCGAGGAACGCATCCGCGAGAACCAGCACGCGGCGCTCAAGCTGCTGCATGCACGCGAAGACATCGACGCCGATGCCGTCGAACAGCTGTGGGCACAACTGGGCGACCACTACTTCCTGCGCCACAGCGCCGAAGACATCGCCTGGCATGCCGAAGCCATCCTGCGCCATCCCCACGACGGCGCACCGCTGGTACTGATCAAGGAAACCACCCAGCGTGAATTCGAGGGCGGCACGCAGATCTTCATCTACGCCCCGGACCAGCACGACTTCTTCGCGGTGACCGTGGCGGCCATGGACCAGCTCAACCTGAACATTCAGGACGCGCGCATCCTCACCTCGACCAGCCAGTTCACCCTCGACACCTACGTGGTGCTGGACGCCGATGGCGGCTCGATCGGCGACGACCCCGAGCGCATCGCCGAGATCCGCCAGGGCCTGGTCGACGCCCTGAGGAACCCGCACGACTACAGCACCATCATCAAGCGCCGCGTGCCGCGCCAGCTGAAGAGCTTCGGCTTCGCCCCGCAGGTGACCATCCATACCGACGCCCAGCGCCCGCTCAGCGTCATCGAGGTGATCGCCCCCGACCGCCCCGGCCTGCTGGCCCGCGTCGGACAGATCTTCCTCGACTTCGACCTGTCGGTGCAGAACGCCAAGATCGCCACCCTCGGCGAGCGCGTGGAAGACGTATTCTTCGTCACCGACGCCCACAACCAGCCGCTGTCCGACCCGGAACTCTGCGCCCGCCTGCAGGAGTCCCTGGTCCGCCAGCTTTCCGATATCCAGGACAGCGCCGTCCCGCTGTCACGCATCAGCTTCTGAACAGGAACTCTTGATGAACCGTGCCCTCGACCTCCTGCAGCCCTATCCGTTCGAAAAGCTGCGCGCGCTGCTGGCCGGCGCCCAGCCGCCGGCTGACAAGAAGCCGATCGCCCTGTCCATCGGCGAGCCCAAGCATCGCTCGCCGGATTTCGTCGCCGAGGCGCTGGCCAGCAATCTCGACCAGCTCGCCGTGTACCCGACCACCGCCGGCCTGCCGGCGCTGCGCCAAGCCATCACCGGCTGGTGCGAGCGCCGCTTCGGCGTGCCGGACGGCTGGCTGGATCCGGCGCAGCACGTACTGCCGGTCAACGGCACCCGCGAGGCACTGTTCGCTTTCACCCAGGCGATGGTCGACCGCAACCCCGACGCTCTGGTAGTCAGCCCCAATCCCTTCTATCAGATCTACGAAGGCGCCACCCTGCTCGCTGGCGCCCAGCCGCACTACCTGCCGTGCCTGGCTGAGAACGGCTTCAACCCCGACTTCGACGCCGTGCCGGCGGAGATCTGGCAGCGCTGCCAGATCCTGTTCATCTGCTCGCCGGGCAACCCCACCGGCGCGCTGGTGCCGCTGGATACCCTGAAGAAGCTGATCGCCCTGGCCGACGAGCATGACTTCGTCATCGCTGCCGACGAGTGCTACAGCGAGCTGTATTTCGACGAACAGACCCCACCGCCGGGCCTGCTGAGCGCCTGCGCCGAACTCGGCCGCAGCGACTTCAAGCGCTGCGTGGTGTTTCACAGCCTGTCCAAGCGCTCCAACCTGCCCGGCCTGCGCTCCGGCTTCGTCGCCGGCGACGCCGAAATCCTCAAGCCGTTCCTGCTCTATCGCACCTACCACGGCTGCGCCATGCCGGTGCAGACCCAGCTGGCCAGTATCGCCGCGTGGAACGACGAGGAGCATGTACGCGCCAACCGCACTCTGTACCGCGAGAAGTTCGCCGCCGTGCTGGAAGCGCTCGGTGGCGTGCTCGAGGTCGAACGCCCGGACGGCGGCTTCTACCTGTGGGCGAAAACTCCGGGCGACGACACCACCTTCACCCGCGAACTGTTCGAGCGCGAACACGTCACCGTGGTGCCCGGCTCCTACCTGTCGCGCGAAGTCGACGGCCTCAACCCCGGCGCCGGCCGCGTACGTCTGGCCCTGGTTGCGCCGCTGGCCGAGTGCGTCGAAGCCGCCAAGCGCATCCGTAGCTATCTGGAGACCCAACAAGGATGATGGACAATCCGCTCAACGTGATGACCGCGCTGATCAGCCTCGGCATGCTGATGCTCGGCGTCGGCTATACCAAGCGCGCGAGCGATGCCGGCGTGGCCGTGCTGGCCATCGGCGTGCTGGTCATGCTGTCGTCGCTGTTCTACCGTCTGTACCTGGCCTTCGGCTGACCTCGCCGACGCCCCGCCACGATTCTCGGAAACACGAAATGCCCAGTGAAATCAAAGACCTGCAGCTGTACGGCATCAAGGCCTGCGATACCATGAAGAAGGCGCGCAGCTGGCTCGACGAACGGCAGCTGAGCTACCGTTTTCACGACTACAAGGCCGCCGGCATCGACCGCGCCAGCCTGGAAAGATGGTGCAACGAGCATGGCTGGGACAAGGTCCTCAACCGCGCCGGCACCACCTTCCGCAAGCTTGCCGACGAACAGAAAGCCGATCTCGACCAGGCCCGTGCCATCGAGCTGATGCTCGCGCAGCCGTCGATGATCAAGCGCCCGGTCCTCGACCTCGGCGAGCGGACCCTGCTCGGCTTCAAGCCCGAACTCTATGCGGCGGCGCTCGCCTGAGCCCGCCGATCGAATACTGAATAGTGAAAGGATCAATCCCCATGTCGCAGCACCTCTACAGCATCGCCTTCGGCGTCGGCACCCAGAACCGTCAGGGCACCTGGCTGGAAGTCTTCTACGCCCTGCCGCTGCTCAACCCGCCGGCCGAACTGGTGGCCACCACCGCCAACGCCCTCGGCTACACCGGCGGCAACCAGACCCTCGCCCTGAGCAACAACCAGGCCCATGATCTGGCCGGCGCCCTCAAGCAGGTCGACGCCGCCCAGGCCGCCCTGCTCACCCGCCTGGCCGAGAGCCGCAAGCCACTGGTCGCCGTGCTGCTGGCCGAAGACAGCGCGCCGACCAGCACGCCGGAGGCCTACCTCAAACTGCACCTGCTGTCGCATCGCCTGGTCAAGCCGCACGGTACCAGCCTGGCCGGCATCTTCGCCCTGCTGCCCAACGTGGCGTGGACCAATGAAGGTGCCATCGACCTGGCCGAACTGGCCGAGCGTCAGCTGGAAGCCCGCCTGAAGGGCGAGCTGCTGGAAGTGTTCTCGGTCGACAAGTTCCCGAAGATGACCGACTACGTGGTGCCGAACGGCGTGCGCATCGCCGACACCGCCCGCGTGCGCCTGGGCGCCTACGTCGGCGAAGGCACCACCGTGATGCACGAAGGCTTCATCAACTTCAACGCCGGCACCGCCGGCCCGGGCATGATCGAAGGCCGCGTCTCCGCCGGCGTGTTCGTCGGCAAGGGCTCGGACCTGGGCGGCGGCTGCTCGACCATGGGCACCCTGTCCGGTGGCGGCAACATCGTCATCTCGGTCGGCGAAGGCTGCCTGATCGGCGCCAATGCCGGCATCGGCATCCCGCTGGGCGACCGCTGCACCGTCGAGTCCGGCCTGTACATCACCGCCGGCACCAAGGTCGCCGTGCTCGACGACCAGGGCTCGCTGGTCGAAGTGGTCAAGGCCCGCGACATCGCCGGGCAGAACGACCTGCTGCTGCGCCGCAACTCACAAACCGGTGCAGTCGAGTGCAAGACCAACAAGACCGCGGTCGAGCTGAACGAAGTGCTGCACGCACACAACTAAGCTAAAGCCCGTGCAGGGTGGATGGCCGCTCGTGGAGAACACGCACCGCGGTGTTCCACCCTGCTCGCGTCGGTGACGGGAACAGCCTGAGGCCAGTTCACTCCCGTGACCGATCCGCTCGACGTAGGGTGCGCCATGCGCACCAGCCAGCCTCCGCCGTTGCGGTGCGCATGGCGCACCCTACCGGGACCGCCCCATACAGGAGCCGCCATGTCCCTGCCCTCCCCCTGGCGCGCCGACTTCCCGGCCTTCGCCGCCTTCACCGCCAGCGGCCAGACCTATCTCGACAGCGCCGCCACCGCGCAGAAACCGCAGAAGGTACTGGACGCCCTGCTCGACCACTACGTCGGCGGCGCCGCCAATGTGCATCGTGCCCAGCACGCTCCCGGCGAGCGGGCCACCCTGGCCTTCGAGGGCGCCCGCGAGAAAGTGGCGCAGTGGTTGAATGCGGACAGCCCTGCGGAGATCGTTTTCACCCGCGGCAGCACCGAGGGGCTGAATCTGCTGGCCTACGGCCTCGAGCACCTGCTGGCCGCCGGCGACGAGATCGTCATCAGTGCCCTCGAGCACCACGCCAACCTGCTGCCCTGGCAGCAACTGGCGCAGCGCCGCGGGCTCAAGCTGGTGGTGCTGCCACTGGATGCCGCCGGCGACATCGACCTGGAGCAGGCGGCTGCGCTGATCGGCCCGCGCACGCGCCTGCTGGCGGTCAGCCAGCTGTCCAACGTGCTGGGCCGCTGGCAGCCGCTGGATCGCCTGTTGACCCTGGCTCGCGTCCAGGGGGCATTCACCGTGGTCGACGGCGCCCAGGGCGCGGTCCATGGCCGGCATGACCTGCAGATGCTGGACTGCGACTTCTACGTATTTTCCGGGCACAAGCTCTACGCTCCGGACGGCATCGGTGTGCTCTACGGCCGCAGCCGCAGCTTGGCGCAACTGCGCCACTGGCAGTTCGGCGGCGAGATGGTGCAGCGCGCCGACTACCACAGCGCACGCTTTCGTCCGGCGCCGCTGGGGTTCGAGGCCGGCACCCCGGCCATCGCCGCCGCCATCGGCCTCGGCGCCGCCCTCGACTACCTGGGCGAGCAGAACGCGTACACGGTCGCCGCCCACGAAGCCGCGCTGCACCAGCGCCTGCTCAGCGGCTTGCGCCAGTTCGATGGCCTGCACTTGCTCGGCGAGCCGCACACCGCGCTGGCCAGCTTCGTGGTCGACGGCGTGCACAACGCCGACCTGTCCCATCTGCTCAGCGAGCAGGGCATCGCCGTGCGCGCCGGCCAGCACTGCGCCATGCCGCTGCTGCACAGCCTCGGTCTGCCTGGCGCACTGCGCGTGTCGCTCGGCCTGTACAGCGAAGGCGACGACCTGGAGCGCTTCTTCGCCGCGCTCAATCACGCCCTGGAGCTGCTGCGATGAGCCTGCCTGTCGCTGCCAGCGCGGCACTGGCCGACTTCAGCCACTGCTCCGGCTGGGAGCAGCGCGCGCGCCTGCTCATGCAGTGGGGCGAGCGCCTGGCGCCGCTCAGCGAGGCGGAGCAATGCGAGGACAACCGCGTGCACGGTTGCGAAAGCCGGGTCTGGCTGGTGGCCGACTCGGACGCCGGGCGCCTGAACCTACGCGCCAGCAGCGATGCCCGCCTGCTGCGCGGCCTGCTGGCCCTGCTGCTGCTGCGGGTCAACGGCCTGACGGCAGCGGAGCTGAGCGAAGTGGATCTCGCCGAGTGGTTCGCCCAGCTTGGCCTGTCCCGCCAGCTGTCGCCCTCGCGCAGCAACGGGCTGAATGCAGTGCTGCAGCGCATCCGAGAACTGGCGTAGGGTGCGCCGCGCGCACCGACCTTCACCGCCAAGGCCAAAGGTGCGCATGGCGCACCCTACTGGGACGCCTTGCGCTCCGCCGGTCGCCGCGCGCCGGCCACCAGCTTGTCCACCAGCCGCGCCGCCGCGACCATGCCGAAGGTCGCGGTGACCATCGTCACCGCGCCGAAGCCACCAGCGCAGTCCAGGCGCACGCCCTCGCCGGCAAAGCCTTTGGCCTGGCACACGCTGCCGTCCGGCTGGGGATAGCGCAGCTGCTCGCGGGAATATACGCAGGTCACGCTGTAGGTGCGCCCGGGGGTGCGCGAGAAGTTGTAGTCGCGGCGCAGCAGCGAACGCACCTTGGCCACCAGGGGGTCGTTGACGGTCTTGTTCAGGTCGGCGACTTGCACCTGGGTCGGATCGAGCTGCCCACCGGCAGCGCCGGTGGTGACGATCTGGATCTTGCGCCGCTTGCACCAGCTGATCAGCGCCGCCTTGGCCGCCACGCTGTCGATGCAGTCGATCACCCCATCGAGCTGCTCGGTAATGTAATCGGCCATGCTCTCGCGGGTGACATAGTCGGCCACCGCATGCACGATGCACTGCGGATTGATCGCCCGAATGCGCTCGGCCATGGCCTCGACCTTGGCGCGGCCGATATTGCCGACATGGGCATGGATCTGCCGGTTGGTGTTGGTCACGCAGACATCGTCGAGATCGAACAGCGAGATCTCGCCCACCCCGCTGCGCGCCAGCGCCTCGGCCGCCCAAGAGCCGACGCCGCCGATGCCGACCACTGCCACATGCGCAGCGGCCAGACGCTCGAGGCCGAGACGGCCATACAGGCGGGCAATACCGCCGAAACGCTGCTCATCGATGTGCATGCCACCCCCCCGTAAACAAGTCGGCTACATTATAAATTGAGCTGTTTGTCACACCCAAGTGCCGGCTTGGAACAGATCGCCCGGCAACAGGTCAAACTGGCGTCCGGAGGCGCTTGCGCGCCCTCTGTACAAGGCCTCTGGCCGCAGAGTAGGATGCGCGCCAACCGGCGTCCGTCGGCTTTCTCCCGTTCCTTCTGCTGGAACCCATACATACAATGTCTGCACGCAAACTTGGTCTCCACCTGGTCATGGTCGTGGCCGTGGCTTCACTGTTCACCGGCCTGTGGGCCTGGTACAACCAGCCGCTGAAAGCCCCGGACTGGCCCGACCAGATCTCCGGCTTCTCGTTCTCGCCGTTCCGTCTCCACCAAAGCCCGCAGGCCAATACCTATCCGAGCGAAGACGAGATCCGCGCCGACCTCAACCTGGTCGCGACCCAGACCGACAACATCCGTACCTACTCGGTGGAGGGTACCCTCGCCGACATCCCGCGCCTGGCCGAGGAAGCCGGCCTGCGCGTGACCCTGGGCATCTGGCTGAGCAACGACCTTGCCGCCAACGAAAGGCAGATCGAACGCGGTATCGAGATCGCCAAACGCGAGCGCAGCGTCGTCCGGGTCATCGTCGGCAACGAAGCCCTGTTCCGTGAAGAAGTCACCATCGAACAGATGATCGGCTATCTGGATCGCGTGCGTTCGGCGGTCAAGGTGCCGGTGACCACCGCCGAGCAGTGGCACATCTGGGAGAAATATCCGGAAATGGCCAAGCACGTCGACCTGATCGCCGCCCACGTACTGCCCTACTGGGAGTTCGTACCGCGCGAAGACTCGATCCAGTTCGTGCTCGACCGCGCCCGCGACATGAAGAAGCTGTTCCCGAAAAAACCGCTGCTGCTGGGGGAAGTCGGCTGGCCGAGCAACGGCCGTACCCGTGGTGGCGCCGATGCCAACCAGGCCGACCAGGCGATCTACCTGCGCACCCTGGTCAACAAGCTGAACGCCAAGGGCTACAACTACTTCGTCATCGAGGCCTTCGACCAGCCGTGGAAGGCCAGTGAAGAAGGCTCGGTTGGTGCCTACTGGGGCGTCTACAACGCCGACCGCCAGCCCAAGTTCCCCCTCACCGGAGCCGTGGTGGAAATCCCGCAGTGGCGCCTGCTGGCCGTGGCCTCCGGCGTGCTCGCCCTGCTCGCCCTGGCCCTGCTGCTGATCGACGGTAGCGCCCTGCGCCAGCGCGGCCGCACCTTCCTCACCATCGTCTCGTTCCTCGCTGCCACCATGCTGGTATGGATCGCCTACGACTACAGCCAGCAATACAGCAACTGGTTCAGCACCCTGGTCGGCCTATTGTTGGCGCTCGGCGCCGTCGGGGTGATGATCGTCCTGCTGACCGAGGCCCACGAGCTGGCCGAAACCGTGTGGAAGCACCAGCGCGTGCGTCCCTTCCCGGCGGTGACCGGCGACGACGCCTACCGGCCCAAGGTGTCGATCCACGTGCCCTGCTACAACGAGCCGCCGGAGATGGTCAAGCAGACCCTCAACGCCCTGGCCAATCTCGACTACCCGGACTTCGAGGTCCTGGTGATCGACAACAACACCAAGGACCCGGCGGTCTGGGAGCCGGTGGAGGCCCATTGCGCCACCCTCGGCCCGCGCTTCAAGTTCTTCCACGTCGCACCGCTGGCCGGCTTCAAGGGCGGCGCACTGAACTACGTGCTGCAGCACACCGCCGCCGACGCCGAAGTGGTCGCGGTGATCGACTCCGACTACTGCGTCGAGCGCAACTGGCTCAAGCACATGGTGCCGCACTTCGCCGACCCGAACATCGCCGTGGTGCAGTCGCCGCAGGACTACCGCGACCAGAACGAATCGCTGTTCAAGAAGCTGTGCTACGCCGAATACAAGGGCTTCTTCCACATCGGCATGGTGACCCGCAACGACCGTGACGCGATCATCCAGCACGGCACCATGACCATGACCCGCCGCTCGGTACTCGACGAACTGGGTTGGGCCGACTGGTGCATCACCGAGGACGCCGAGCTGGGCCTGCGCGTGTTCGAGAAGGGGCTGTCCGCCGCCTACTCCGAGCAGAGCTACGGCAAGGGCCTGATGCCCGACACCTTCATCGACTTCAAGAAGCAGCGCTTCCGCTGGGCCTATGGCGCCATCCAGATCATGAAGCGCCACCTGGCCAGCCTGTTCATGGGCAAGGGCAGCGAGCTGTCCCGCGGTCAGCGCTACCACTTCATCGCCGGCTGGCTGCCGTGGATTGCCGATGGCATGAACATCTTCTTCACCATCGGCGCCCTGCTCTGGTCGGCGGCGATGATCATCGTGCCGCACCGGGTCGACCCGCCGCTGATGATCTTCGCCATCCCGCCGCTGGCCCTGTTCGTGTTCAAGCTGGGCAAGATCCTGTTCCTCTACCGCCGCGCGGTCGGCGTGAACATGCGCGACGCCATCTCCGCCGCGGTAGCCGGCCTGGCGCTGTCGCACACCATCGCCAAGGCGGTGCTGTACGGCTTCGTCACCAGCAGCATCCCGTTCTTCCGCACGCCGAAGATGCGCAGCAACCACGGGCTGCTCAAGGCCATTGCAGAGGCGCGCGAGGAAGTCTTCGTCATGCTGCTGCTGTGGGGCGCCGCTGTCGGCATCTCCCTGACCCAGAAGAACGCCGGTCTGGACGTGACCTTCTGGGTCATCGTGCTGCTGGTGCAGTCGCTGCCCTACCTGGCCGCCCTGGTCATGGCGCTGCTCTCCTCGCTGCCCAAGCCGGAGGAGGATCCCGCGGAGGTGCCGGCCTGAGCCTGAGCTTCGCCCCTCCTCCCATTGCCCGGGAGAGGGGCCCAGCCTTTACTGAGAGTTAAGGCACTAGCATCGCTTAGCCCATGAGTGAACATTGATTTCCAAGCCTGCGCGCAGGCTGGACGCACAACGAAAAAGGGGGCTGCCATATGGCAGCCCCCTTTTTTTCAACCCGCGTCCTGCAGGATCAGACGACCACGAAGTCCGCAGCAACCAGACTGGAAACGCCCACGGTGGCAATCTGCACCGCAGCCTCGACACCACTAGCGTCTGCGTCGTAGTACAGAGCGCCAGTGTCCGCGTCGAAGACCAGGAAGTCGTCGCCGTCAACGGCCTCGGTGCCCATCACCAGATTCGCATCCTGGACGCCTGCGGCCAGGGAGGTGAACACCAGAGCGTCCAGCTGCAGCAGGTCGCTACCACCGGTGAAGTCCTGGACAATATCGACGCCATCGAGGTTGTCGAAGACGAAGATGTCGTCGCCATCACCACCGATCAGGGTATCGTCGCCTTCGCGGCCGACCAGGATGTCGTTGCCAGCCAGGCCCTTCAGCACGTTGTCGCCGCTGTTGCCAGTCAGCACGTTGTCCAGGGAGTTGCCGGTTGCGTTGATGTTCAGCGGCTTGGCGTCTTCGGAAAGGGTCAGGTTCTCGACATTCTTTACCTTCTCCAGGCTATAGGAGTAGCTGGCCACGATCTCATCGGTGCCTTCGTCAGCATTTTCCTTGACCTTGTCCTTGGCATCTTCGACATAGTAGGTGTCGTTGCCGGCTCCGCCGAACATGCTGTCATTGCCAGCACCGGCATAGAAGGTGTCGTCACCCGCCTCACCACGCAGCGTGTCGTTGCCGGCATCGCCGTAGAGGACATCGTTGCCCTCACCGCCACGCAGCTGGTCATTGCCGGCGCCACCGTACAGCAGGTCATCGCCAGCATCGCCGAACAGCTGATCGTTGCCGGCGCCACCGTCAAGATCGTCGTAGTCATCGCCACCACGCAGGTGGTCGTTGCCGTCACCGCCGAACAGAGTGTCGTCGCCAGCACCGCCCGACAGCTTGTCGTTGCCACCCCAGCCATCGAGCATGTTGCCCAGGTCGTCACCCGAGATGAAGTCACTGCCCTTCGCGGAACCGATCACGTTCTCGACATTGACCAGCGTATCGTTGCCTTCGCCAGTGGCAGTGCCTGCAGCCAGGTCCACCTTCACTTTCTTGGCATTGCCGTAGTCGACGGTATCGAAGTCACCTTCGCCACCATCGATATCGTCATCGCCAGCCCCTCCGGTGAGGAGATCGTCTTCACTGGTGCCAACCAGTGGTACGCCATCCTCGGCAAGCTCGACCGGATTGTACCCACCATTTGCAGCCAGCCAATCCAACAACTGGCTCGACTTGTTGTTAACTTGCTTCTTTGCCATGAATGCCTCCACAGGGCTGGAAATAATAAGGTTGAGAAGTGCAAGACTACCCATCTTTCAAAAATGAAGTTTGAACCAACGCTCACAACGCTGCGCAACCGGTCGGCCAATACGCCCGCTCATCGGCGGCATCACGCTCGCACGCAAAGACATGAGGCTACCGCTTCGCTCTGACCCGCTGCGATTTTGCTTTAAGATAGACAACTTTGATCTGTCGTCGTTCCGGAGCCTGCATGACCCCCCCCTCCCCCACCCTCGAACTGGCCTGCGAGCTGATCCGCCGCGCCTCCGTCACCCCGCTGGACGAGGGCTGTCAGAGCCTGATGATGCAGCGCCTGGCCGCGGCCGGCTTCGCCGTCGAGCCGATGCAGATCGAGGACGTGGAAAACTTCTGGGCCCGCCGCGGCGGCGAAGGGCCGGTGCTGTGCTTCGCCGGGCATACCGACGTGGTGCCGACCGGGCCGCTGGAAGCCTGGCAGCATCCGCCCTTCGAGGCCTTCATCGATACCGATGGCATGCTCTGCGGCCGCGGCGCGGCGGACATGAAGGGCAGTCTGGCGGCAATGATCGTCGCCGTGGAACGCTTCGTCGCCGACCATCCGCAGCACCAGGGCGCCATCGCCTTCCTGATCACCAGCGACGAGGAAGGCCCGGCCCTGCATGGCACCCAGGCGGTGGTCGAGCGTCTGGCTGCCCGCAACGAGCGCCTGGACTGGTGCATCGTCGGTGAGCCGTCGAGCACCTCGCTGGTCGGCGACATGGTCAAGAACGGGCGCCGCGGTTCGCTCAACGGCCGCCTGCGCATCCACGGCGTGCAGGGCCACGTCGCCTATCCGCACCTGGCGCAGAACCCGATCCACCTGGTCGCCCCGGCCCTGGCCGAGCTGGCCGCCGAGCAGTGGGACGCGGGCAACGCCTTCTTCCCGCCGACCACCTTCCAGATCTCCAACATCCACTCGGGCACCGGCACCACCAACGTGATTCCCGGCGAGCTGGTCGCGCTGTTCAACTTCCGCTTCTCCACCGAATCCACCGTGGAAGGCCTGCAGCAACGCGTTGCCGCGATTCTCGACCGCCACGGCCTCAAGTGGCAGGTCGACTGGTCGCTGTCCGGCCTGCCGTTCCTCACCGAGCCGGGCGCCCTGCTGGATGCCGTATCCGCCAGCATCCGCAACGTCACCGGCCGCGAGACGGTCGCCTCCACCAGCGGCGGCACCTCCGACGGACGCTTCATCGCCACCCTGGGCACCCAAGTGGTCGAACTCGGCCCGGTCAACGCCACCATCCACCAGGTCAACGAGCGCGTGCTGGCCAGCGACCTCGATCTGCTCACGGAAATCTATTACCAGACGCTGGTTCGTCTGCTGGCGAACTGACCCATGCTTATCTGCCCGATCTGCAGCGGCGCGCTGCACACCCTCGACAACGGCGTGCAGTGCAGCCACGGCCATCGTTTCGACCGCGCCCGCCAGGGCTACCTGAACCTGCTGCCGGTGCAGCACAAGAAGAGCCTCGACCCGGGCGACAATGCCGCCATGGTCGAGGCGCGCCGGCGCTTTCTCGATGGCGGGAACTACGCACCGCTGGCCGCCCGCCTGGCCGAGCTGGCCGCCGCGCGCGCCCCCGCGCGCTGGATCGACATCGGCTGCGGCGAGGGCTACTACACCGCGCAGCTGGCCGACGCCCTGCCGCAGGCCGACGGCTACGCCCTGGACATCTCCCGCGAGGCGGTCAAGCGCGCCTGCAAGCGTGCGCCGCAGCTGACCTGGATGGTCGCCAGCATGGCCCGCGTGCCGCTGGCCAGCGCCTCCTGCGGCCTGCTGGCCAGCATCTTCAGCCCGATCGACTGGAACGAGGCCGCCCGCCTGCTGCGCCCCGGCGGCGGCATCCTGCGCCTCGGCCCGGCCCGCATGCACCTGCTCGAACTGCGCCAGAAACTCTACGACGAGGTGCGCGACTACGTCGACGACAAGCACCTGGCCGATCTGCCGGACGAGCTGAAACTGGCCGACACCCAGACCCTGGAGTTCCGCTTGGTGCTGGACAGCTACGAGGCCCGCGCCGACCTGCTGGCCATGACCCCGCACGGCTGGCGGGTCAACGCCGAGCGCCGCGAGCGCATCCTTGCCGAACCGTTCGAGGTCACCGTCTCGGTGCGCTACGACTGGATCGAACGCCAGTAAACTGCCACGCCTGCCCGCCCATCGCCCCATCAGGAAGCCCCGACATGCGCCAACCGGACATCGAGATCTACCTCAAGGACGCCGAACTGCCGGCGATTACCGCCTGGCTGGAGCAGGCCATCGGCCCGTGCAGCCCGTGGCAGACCCGCGGCCAGACCAGCCAGTGCCGGGCCGACGACATCCCGGTCACCTGGCTGCCCAAGGCCGTGGGTCGGTGGAGCAGCCTGCTGCTGGAGAGCGACCGCACGCCCTGGGAAGACGACCTGGCCTGCGCCAAGGCGGCCTGTGCCGCGCTCGGCGTGCAGGTGCGCTGCGCGCCCGGCAGCTGGAGCGAGGAACAGGGCGAGGAAGATGCCGATCGCTGGCTGAAGGTCACCGCCGAGGGCGTCAGCGAGATCACCTGGCACACCGACTGAGCTCGGCGCACGCTCATTCCAGCATCAACGCCTGCGCGTCAGCGCTGGCGCAGGGTTCGCCCCTGCACCTCACTCCACTTGGCAAGAGGCAAGCAATGCGCGGCAAGGTCGTTTCCTGGAACGATGACCGGGGTTTTGGCTTCATCCAGCCCGAAGACCACTCGGGCGAAGTGTTCTTCCACATCTCCGCCGTGCGCAACGCCGCGCGCCGGCCGCAGAACGGCGATGCGGTAGAGTTCGACAGCACCCGCGACAAGAGCGGCCGGCTCAAGGCAGCCTGGGTGATGCTCGAGGGCGTAGCCCCGCAGGCGCAAGCCGCGCGGCGTGCCCGTGGCCCGCAGGTCCGCAGCAACCAGCCGCGCCACACCCCCATGGCCCTGTTCAAGGCCGCCGCCCTGCTGGTGGTGGTGTTCGTCGGCTGGCTGCTGACCCAGGGGCCGCTGCACAGCCTCCTGCCGTCACCGTCCAACCGGGGCGGCTCCGGGGCGGTTCAGGTCCAGGCCGAGGCGCCGATCCAGCGCGAGATCGACAAGACCCTGGCCCTGATCAAGCAGGGCGGCCCCTTCCCGCACAGCCAGGACGGCATCGTGTTCCAGAACCGCGAACGCCAGCTGCCAGCCGAGCCGCGGGGCTACTACCGCGAATACACGGTGCGCACGCCTGGCCTGTCCCATCGCGGCCCGCGGCGCATCGTCACCGGTGGCAATCCGCCGGTCATCTTCTATTACACCGAAGACCACTACCGCTCGTTCCGTGTCCTGGAGAAGCAGCCGTGATTCCCGCCGAACTCGTCGAACGCCTGCTCGCGGACAAGAGCCGCTGCGGCCTGTATCGGATAGCACCGGGCTGGGGTATTGCCGGCGAGGGTCCGGCGCAACGCTGGACAACCCTGGCGCCGCTGCCCCGCATCGACCGGAAAAGCCTGCTGGCCGCCCTCGGCAGCACCCTCGGGTTCCCCGACTATTACGGCCAGAACTGGGATGCCGCCTGGGACTGCCTGAGCGAGCTGAGCTGGCCGGCCGAGCAGTTGCTGCTCGTCCACCTGCCGATCCCGGCGGATTGCACGGTGGTCGAGAGCGATCTGGAAGTCTTTCTCGAACTGATGAGCGACGCCTGTCAGCACTGGAGCGAGCACGGCCAGGCCCTGTGCCTGCTGGTCGAGTCGGCCCAGCCGGATCTGCCGGCGCTGCGCGCGATCAACTGGCTCGACCAGCCCGGCTGAGCGCCGCCGCCAGCTCGCACCCCGCCAAAGCCCCTCGTCAAGGTGATCGCCCTCGACATCCCCCGTACCCTCAGCGACTGGCACCGACCTGAATGGCCACCAAAACCCAGGCAGGTCGCGAGGAAGGCCAGGGGACTGCCTGCTATGCTCAAAACTCACCCATGGAGGCGCGAATCCAATGAATCGGATGCTTTCGCTGGCAGGAGTTGCCAAGAGCTGGTGGCAAGACAAGCTCGGGAGGGGGAATACGGGAGGCGCGCCGGCGGGGCAGGAGAAGACCCTGAAGGACCTGATGGCCGAGCAGGGCCGTGACGAGAACGGCAGAAAGGCTGCCCTGCAACCCGCGGAGCAGAAGCGCCCCGACCAGACGAGTCAGGTGATCTTCGTCGCCGAGTTCAGCTACGACAACTCGAATGGCTTACCAAGCCACAGGCGGGTCAGCGTGGTCGGACTGAACGGCCTCAGCTTCCACGGCTACTGTCAGCAGGGCAGCGAGCTGCAGTCGTTCTGCTGGAGCAAGGTGCGGGGATTGATGAAGATGGTCGACTCCGGGGAGATGATGGCGACGGACGAAGTGCTTGCACGACACGGCTGAAACGCGCGGGACCTCTAGATACCGAGCAGCGCAGTCCGCAGAGGTCGCCACGCGCTGGCGAGGCAGGGGAGCCAATCAGGCCCTGCGCACAAGCTCCGCGCCTATCGGTTGACGATCCGAAACGAAAAACCCGTCGCAAGGACGGGTTTTTGCTTTGCAGATATCAGCACTCAGAGCTTGGAAACGTCTTCCGCCTGCAGGCCTTTTTGCCCATGGGCCACTTCGAATTCGACGCGCTGCCCCTCGATCAGCGAGCGGTGGCCTTCGCCACGGATCGCACGGAAGTGCACGAACACATCCGGACCGCTTTCGCGCTGAATGAAGCCATAGCCCTTGGCATCGTTGAACCACTTGACGGTTCCAGTTTCACGTCCAGCCATTCCACATCTCTCCAGACTTGCACAGTTTCATTGCTCCCTGCGGGAGCAGCTCGGGACGGTACGTTGTAAAACGTTCTTCTTGTTATATCCGGCCTCCGCCGCCGCGAGGCGTCTGGAGTGGGTATTTCGAATCGCGTTCTTGACGACCGCTGACCCGAGTATAAACAAAGCGCCTACCCTGAAAAGCCCCCTCGAGGTGACCTAGAGCAAAGGCCGGGCAGCTAGTCCCGGCCAGCGCCAGCCGTCAGCCCTGCGGGCCGAGCAGATCCTTCACCCGCTTGGCCAGGGTGCGGTACTGCTGCTCTTCCACACGGTAGGCCCAGTCCTTGCCGGCGATCAGGCGACCGTCCAGCCCCTTGCTGTCGCCCAGCACCAGCCAGTGCTGGCCGCCCTGCTGGTGGAAGGCGCCGTGCAGTTCGCCGCCATCGAAGGTCTGCAGGCTGAACGCCAGCTCCGGCCGGTCCTTGAAGCCGACCTGCGCCAGCGGTGCGGCGTCGGCGAAGTCCAGCGCCGAGAACAGCGCCGCCATGCCATTGGCTACCGGCTCGTAGGCCAGAGTGCGGCCCTGGGGTAACTGGCGCAGCGCCAGGTTGGCCTGCTCCGGGGTTGCGCGCCAGACGTTCAGCTGCTCGCCGTCGGCATGCCGTACTTCCAGCTCGCGCACGCTGGCGAAGGGAATCGCACTGATGCGCCGATCCAGCCAGGCCAGCTCGTTGTCCACCAGCTGCAGCGACTGGTCGATCGACCAGACCTGATCGTCTCCGCCCAGGCGCACCAGCTGCCCGCCCTGGCGCGCAGCCTGGCCGATCAGCACCACCACGGGCGCAGTGCCCACGCCTTCCAGGGTCAGGCGCGTCGCCGCGCCTTCGCCGCGCTCCGCCAGGTCCAGGCGGGCATGGTTGTCCGGGTTGCGCGTCTTGGCCTCGACCTTGTGCGCCTCGGCCAGCGCGCGCAGCAGGCGGTTGACCTCACCGGCCGCCGCCGGATAGCCGGCCTTGGCCGGGACTATCCAGCCGCCAGCGGTGCGCTCGATGCGGATCTCCGGCAGATCGCCATGACGAATCTCCAGCGCGCGCACCTGCTCCAGATGCCCGGCCAGCGCCGGCAGCAACAGTTGCCGAGCGGCCTGCTGCGGCACCTCGGCAGAGCGTTGCAGCCAGGCGAACAGGCCACCCAGCCCCAGCGCGATCAGCAGCAGAACCAGCAATGCGGAACGACGCATGACGACCTCCTCAGGCCCGACGGCGGCGGAACAGCCACAGCACGATGACGCCCAGGGTCAACAGCAGCGGCACCAGGGCAATATTGACGAACTTCAGCACCCGCCCCAGCCCCTCGATGTCGGCATTCAGCTGGTAACGCACTTCGCGCAGCTCCTTGCGGATCTTCAGCTTGTCCTGCATGAACTGCTGCAGGGTGGCCTGCTGCTCGGGCGTCAGCTGGAGCACCTGCTCGGGACTATCGCTCTGCTGCAGCTCGGCCAGGCGCTGCTCGGTCTGCGCCAACTGCTGCTTGAGCACCTCCTCCTGCTCTCGGAAGCGCGCCTCGGCCTCGCGCTGCATCCGCTCCACCACCACGAACGGCCGGCTGAAGCGCCCGCGCGATCGCACGCTGATCAGCGCATCGCTGCCGGCCAGGTTGTCCAGCGCGTTGATGGCGAAGCCGGCGTTGTCGGCGAACGGCTGCGGCACGCGCTGGCCGAAGAACTCCTGCACCTGCACCCACATGCGGTCGGCGAGCAGGTCGGTGTCGGCGACCACGATGACGTTGATGCTCTCGGCGCTCTTCAGGCCGTCCTTCTGCCCCTCGATGCCCTCGGGATAGGCCGACGCTGCCGCCCCGCTGACCCGCGCCGCCACGGCATAGCGCTCGCCGGTCGGCTCCAGCTCGCGCATCAGCTCCTGCGGATCACGCAGCCCAGCCAGGCGCTGGGCGTCGAACGGCATGGCGTACTCGGAGCTCTGCAGTAGCGGGGTGAAGCGGGTCTTCGCCCCCTCCACCGGCTCGAGGATGCCGGCGCTGGCCACGGTGATGTTCTCCAGCGCCGCGGTGGTCACGTCGCTCTGGTCCAGCGCCGCCTTCGGCAGGCCGAGCCAGGCCGGATGGCGCACCGGGCGCTGCTCTTCGCCCGCGCCCACGCCGACGGCCATTGCGTAGGTGCCATCGGCGATCACCTGCCCCGCCCGCAGGCGCAAGCCCCAGGCCTTGAACAGCGGCTCGAGGTCCGAGGCGTTGCCCTGGCCATTGCCCATCATGGCGCTGCTGTCGCTTTCGCTGAACGGATCGACGAACGCCAGCAGCTTGCCGCCGCGCAGGACGAACTGGTCGATGGCGTACAGCGTCGGTACCGGCAGATCCTTCGGATGCACCAGCAACAGGACCGACACCTCATCGGGAATCCGGTCGATGCCGTTGCGCAGGCTCTTGATACTGAACTGCTGGCGGATCTCCTCCATCACCATCCAGGGCGTACCGGCCTGGCCGGTCAGCGGGTTGAAACCGCCCTCCATCTGCAGCCCGGACAGCACGCCGACCACCGGCCGCTCCGGCTTGGCCAGGCTCTGGATCAGGCGGCTGATCTCGTATTCGAGGAATTCCTCCTGGTCCAGCGGGAAGAACGGGATGCTCTGCACATTGTCCAGCGCGTTGCTGCCGGCCAGGCCGAAGTACAGCTTGTCGCCGCCCTGCTGCAGCGGAACCCCCTGCAGGCCGAACTCGGCGGCGCGGTCCTCGTCTTCGGAGAACGGCTCGGGGTCGACCACATGCAGCTTGATCTTGCCGCCGGCCGCGCGCTCGTAGGCGTGCAGCATCTCCTCGACGCGCTTGGCATAGTTGCGCAGCGGCACCAGGTCCTGGCTGACATTGTCGGAGTAGAAGAAGTACAGGTTGATCGGCTCGTCGAGCTGGCCAAGGATGCGCTCGGTCCCTTCGCTGATGGTGTAGAGCTTCTGCTCGGTCAGGTCCAGACGCGCGTTAGGCAGGCCCAGGCCGGCGACCATGTTGAAGGCCAGGAACACCAGGGCGATCAACAGCAGCCCGGTGCCGGAATAAATGATGCGTTTCATCGGGCGTCCTCAGTCGGCTTTCTTCAGGTCGAGCACCACCGCGGTGGCCGTCAGCCAGGCCAGGATCAGGCTGGCGAAATACAGCAGGTCGCGCAGGTCGAGCACGCCCTTGCTGATCGCATCGAAGCGGGTCAGGAAGCTCAACGAAGCCACCGCATCCACCAGCGCCTGCGGCGCCCAGCCGCTGAAGGCATCCAGCACCAGCGGAAAACCGCTGGCGACGAACAGGAAGCACACGCAGACGGTGAGGATGAAGGCGATCACCTGGTTCTTGGCCAGCGCTGACAGGCACGAGCCGATGGCCAGGTAGCCGCCGGCCAGCAGCCAGCTGCCGATGTAGCCGGTCAGGATCGCGCCGTTGTCCGGCTCGCCCAGGTAGTTGACCGTCAGCACCATCGGGAAGGTCAGCAGCAAGGCGATGCCGGCGAACGCCCAGGCGGCGAGGAACTTGCCGCCGACCGCATCGGCGCGGGTGATCGGCAGGGTCATCAGCAGCTCGATGGTGCCGCTCTTGCGCTCCTCGGCCCACAGGCGCATGGCCAGCGCCGGCACCAGGAACAGGTACAGCCAGGGGTGGAAGTTGAAGAACGAGTCGAGATCGGCCTGGCCGCGCTCGAAGAAACTGCCCAGATAAAAGGTGAACACCCCGGACAGCGCCAGGAAGATCACGATGAACACGTACGCCAGCGGCGTGGCGAAATAGCTCGTCAGCTCGCGCTTGAAGACTACCGGCAACTGCTTCATGCCGCCTCTCCTCGAGTCAGGGTGCGGAACACCTCGTCGAGGCGGCCGCGCTCCACGTCCATTTCCTTGATACTCCAACCGCGTGCCGCCACCAGCGCACTGACGTGCGGGAAGATCACCTGCCCCGGCTGCGCTAGCACGGTCAGGCTGTGCTCGCGGGCATTGCGCTCCACCCCGGCCACGCCGGGCAACGCCGCCAGCGCCGCCTCGTCCAGCGGCGCATCGCCGACCAGGGTCACCGCTTGGTGGTAGCGCGAGCGGCTTTCCAGCTCCAACGGCGTGCCGTCGGCCACCAGCCTGCCGGCGGCGATCACCACCGCGCGCGAACACACCGCGGTGACTTCCTCGAGGATATGCGTGGAAATGATGATGATCTTGTCGGTGGCCAGGTTCTGGATCAGCTGGCGCACCTGGTGCTTCTGGTTCGGGTCGAGGCCGTCGGTGGGCTCGTCGAGGATCAGCGCGCGCGGATCGTGGAGGATCGCCTGGGCCAGGCCGACCCGACGCTTGAAGCCCTTGGACAGCGTCTCGATCGACTGCTCGAGCACCGCCTGCAGCTCCACCTGCTCGACTGCCCTGGCCACCCGCGAGCGCTTCTCGGCGCCACGGAAGCCGCGCACCTCGGCGATGAACTCGAGGAAGCCGCGCACATGCATGTCGCCATAGCAGGGCGCACCTTCCGGCAGATAGCCGATCAGCCGCTGGGCCTTGAGGGTGTCCTTCTGGATATCGAAGCCGAACAGGCGCGCGGTGCCCGAGGTCGGCGCGAGGAAGCCGGTGAGCATCTTCATGGTGGTCGACTTGCCGGCGCCGTTGGGGCCGAGAAAACCCAGCACCTCGCCGGGTTGAACGCGGAAGGACAGGTCGTCCACCACGGTGTGCTGCGCAAAGCGTTTGGTGAGTTTTTCTATTTCGATCATGGCCACTCCATAACCTGCTGGAGCCTCCGTGCCAGACAGCCACGGAGGCGTCTCGAATGCCGGCTGAACTCTAGGTAGAGCGTGTGCGGAATGCAAGGGGCGGCGGCGGCGCGCAATTGCGGACTGTGCCGAGCCGGTCTGTCCGGCCTGCGCACAACAGTGCCAAGAGTGAGGGCACGCCCACCGGCTTTGCGGCACAATCGGGGCACCGTCGCCACCGAACGCCATCATGCAGATCGACGAAGAACTGACCTTCAAGAAGCTGGAAATCTTCCTGGCCTTCATGCGCAGCGGCAACCTCTCGCGCGCCGCCGCCGAGCTGGACACCAGCACGGTCAGCGTGCACCGCGCCATCCATTCGCTGGAGAACGCCCTGCGCTGTCCGCTGTTCAAGCGCGAGGGGCGCAAGCTCACCCCGCTGGAAAGCGCCCACGTGCTGGAGGACTGCGCGCAGAAGCTGATCGCCGACATGCTCGACACCGTGCGCCTGACCCGCGAGGCGGCCGGTTTCTCCGCCGAGCGCTTCAAGCTCGGCGCGCTCTACTCGCTGACGGTGAAGACCGTGCCGCAGCTGATCATGGGCCTCAAGCTGCGGCGCAGCGAGCTGAACATCGACCTGATCCTCGGCTCCAACGTCGACCTGCTGTACAAGCTGAAGAACCTCGAAGTGGACGCCATCCTGGTGTCGCTCAACGACAGCGTGAGCGATCCGGACTGCGAGTCGCTGCCGCTGTTTCGCGACGACATCTTCCTCGCCGTACCCACCGACTCGCCGTTCGCCGGCCAGGCGGAGGTGGACCTGGCCGAGCTGCGCGAGGCCACCTTCATCACCCTGTCCCAGGGCTTCGCCACCCACCAGGACGCCCAGCGCGTGTTCCGGCAGGCCGGCTTCGCGCCCAAGGTGGCGATGCAGGTCAACGACATCTTCACCCTGCTCAGCATGGTCAGCTCCGGGGTCGGCTACGCCCTGCTGCCCGGACGCATCGCCGCGGTGTACGAGAACCGCGTGCGGCTGATCCCGCTGCAGGCGCGCTACCGCATGCAGCAGGAGATCGGCCTGGTCTTCCTCAAGGCCAAGGAACGCGACCCCAACCTGCTGGCGCTGCTGGCCGAGTGCAGGATGTATGCCCGCCGTGCCGAGGAACTCGGCGAAGGCAATGGGCAGGTCAGGCAACCTTAGCCGCCCTGCCCCGAACGATGCCCACCGACCGGGCATCAGGACTCAAGACGCCAGGAGGCGAAGGGAGCAAGACCGGTGAAGGAATCACTATCCAGGCTGGAGCCAAGAATACTGGTGGTCGGTAGCGGGGCAAGCGGACTTGCCCTTGCCCTGGCATGCGCTCACCGCGGCATTGCCGTCCGCATCATCGAAAAGCGGCCATCGCGGTCTCACATCCAGAAGGCCACCGGTGTCGCCCAGGAGGTCTGGCATCAGCTGGCCCGGTTCGGAATCACGCAAAGACTCATCGACGCCGCGCTGCCGATGCGCCTCTTCGTCTTCCACGATGACGAGCGCCTGGTGGCGAATGTCCCGGTTCCCCTGGTTCGCGGACAACCCCCGGCCCACCTCTATCCTCAGGCAAGCCTGGAGCTCGCCATGGAGCAGGCCCTGACGGCATACGGCGTACGGGTCGAATACGGGGTCGCGTTTGCCGCCGTGGCGCAGGCCGAGGAGAGCGCAGTAGTCACCCTCACCCATGCCAGCGGCGAGCCGGAGGCGGTCGAAGTGGACTGGCTGGTAGGCGCCGATGGCAACCACAGCAGCGTTCGCGCCTGCGTCGGCATGC
The DNA here is from genome assembly GCF_019097855.1 of Geopseudomonas aromaticivorans. GTDB lineage: Bacteria > Pseudomonadota > Gammaproteobacteria > Pseudomonadales > Pseudomonadaceae > Geopseudomonas > Geopseudomonas aromaticivorans. The sequence continues at coordinate 123,583 of NZ_JAHRGL010000019.1, read as the reverse complement.
CCTTTGTCGGCAAGGATTACCCCGAGGACTGGTCCGTTGCGGAAATATCGACCCAGCAATGGCTGGACGACGTCCAGGCTCAGCTGTTTCTCCGCTCGGACGGGTTGGGACTGTTCCTCTCCCAACCCTCGCCCGGCGTCATTCAGGGCATTCTCAACGGCACTGGAGTTGCCGCCACGATGAAAGCGCGATTCCCCGATGCAACGCTGCACTACGAGCGGGGCTTCAGGGTCTCGTTGCGACGGGTGCCCACCCCCCGCTGCGGCAGGGTGTGGGTCATTGGCGACGCAGCCCATGTCCAGTCCCCGGTCGGCGGCCAGGGACTGAATCTCGCCATCTGGGACGGAGTCACCCTGGGCCAAGGCTTGCTGGAAGGCGATCAGCACGTTGAGCGACGACTGGCCAGGCGGGCGAAACGGGTGCTGTTCTTCACCGACTTCGACTACCGGATGCTGGCGACTCGCTCCAGACTCATTCGACTGCTCAGGAACCGCTACTGGTTTCTGGCCTCAAGACATCCCTGGCTGGCTCGCTGGTTTTTCAGGATCATTTCTGGCGCCTGGTGAGGCAGGCCGGTAGCACAGGAGATGGTGCTGGAGGAGTCGCGCCACTACTTGGCCTATCGCGAAGACCGGGCCGATGAAGATGCCCTGAGCCGCTTCCGCCACTGGTTCATGGCTCAATGCGCTTGATGGCTCCACCCGTTCGGATGCTCCCAGGCAAGCAGATTCCCTGTCTCCCCCCAACGCCAACGGCCCGCACAGGGCGGGCCGCTAGCGCTAGCCTTGCCGGCTCAGCCGATCAGGCCGCGCATCACGAAGTAGATCAGCGACGGGCCGAGCAGGCAGCCGAGGGCGGTGTAGAAGGCCGCGGTCAGGCAGCCGTAGGGCACCAGCTTCGGGTCGGTGGCCGCCAGGCCGCCGGCCACGCCGCTGGAGGTGCCCATCAGGCCGCCGAAGATCACCGCGGCGCGCGGGTTGTTGAGGCCGATGTAGGGCGCCACGAAGGGAGTGGCGACCATCACCACGATGGCCTTGATCAGGCCGGCGGCGATCGACAGCGCCATCACCTCGGAGCTGGCGCCGATGGCCGCGCCGGTCACCGGGCCGACGATGTAGGTCACCGCGCCGGTGCCAATGGTGGTCAGGCTGACCGCATCGGTGTAGCCGAAGGCCAGGGCCACCCCGGCGCCGGCGACGAAGGAGGCGAAGATGCCGACGAACAGCGCCAGAACCCCGCTGGCCCCGGCGCGCTTAAGCTCCGCGGGATTGACGCCGAAGCCGGTGGCGATGATGGCGAAGTCGCGCAGCATGGCGCCGCCGAGGATGCCGATGCCGGACAGCAGCGGGATGTCGACCAGGCCCTTCTGCCCGCCGGTGTACAGGCCGCCGACGTAGGACAGCACCAGGCCGATGAGGATGGCGATGGCCGAGCCGTGCAGGCGGCCCTTGGTCAGCTTGGCGGACATCCAGTAGGACAGCCACATGGTCGCGCCGATCACGGCGAAGCCGCTGATCATGCCGTAGCCGTTGAGTACCTTGGTCAGGGATTCGAGGATCATGGCAATCACCGTTGGGCGCTGGAGGTGGCAGGGGTTGCGACAGGAGCGGCAGGCTTGGCGCCAGGCTCGGCAGCCACCTCATCCTTGCGGCCGAGGCGGTCGAGCACCGGCACCAGGGCGAAACTGAGGGTGACCGCCGCCAGGCCGGCGAGGATCGCCACCGGACCGCTGGACAGCGCGCCGAGCACGTTCTGCTGGGCAGCCATGGCGACCACGATGGGAATGTAGATGGCGCTCCAGAACTCGATGCCCTGCTCGGTCTTGCCGGCCAGCAGGCCGCGCTTGCTGAGATAGCTGCCGCCGAAGATCAGCAGGATCATGGCGATACCGACACCGCCGACGTTGGAGGGCACACCGAGGAGGACGCCGAGCAGGTCGCCGACGAACAGGCCGACCAGCGTGCAGATGGACAGCAGGGCTACACCGTAGATGATCATTGTTATTGTCCTGTATGGATCGAAGTTGTTGTTCTTGTACTTCGCGAAGGGGCTGTCAGCGGTCGGCGCAGCCCTCCTCGCGCAGCAGCGCGACCAGGGTGTCGAGACGGGCGCCCTGGAAGGCAGCCACGGTTCCCTGTCTCATGACCCGCCGCGCCAGTCCGCTGAGGACCGTGCCCGGAGGCAGTTCGATATGCAGGCGCACGCCGCGTTCCCAGGCATTGCGCAGGGTGCCCTGCCAGTCGACCAGGCGGCACATGTTGAAGGCCAGGTCGTCGCGCAGGGCGGCCGGCTCCATGACCAGGCGCGCCGAGCTGCTGCTGAGATAACGCAGCGCCGGGCGGCGCAGTTCCACCGCCGCGAAGGCCTCGGCCAGTTGCGCGGCGGGCGCTTCCAGCAGCGCGCAGTGCGAGGGCACGCTGACCGCCAGGCGCTTGACCGCACCGGCGCCGAGGGCACGGGCGCGCTCACCGACCGCCGCCATGGCCGCCTCGCTGCCGGCGATCACCAGCTGGTTGGCGGCATTGACGTTGGCCAGGTACACCGGCGTATCCAGGCCGTTGACCTCGGCCAGCAGGCCCTCCACCACCGCCCGCTCGAGGCCGAGGATGGCTGTCATGCCGTAGCCCTCGGGCCAGGCGCGCTCCATCAGTTCGCCGCGCAGGGCGACCAGGCGCACCGCGTCACTGAACTGCAGCGCCCCGGCGGTCACCGCCGCGGCCCAGGCACCGATGGACAGCCCGGCCACGTAGTCCGGCCGCGCGCCGCGCGCCATCAGCAGGCGGGCGCAGGACACCCCGGCGAGCAGCAGGGACAGCTGCACGGCGCGGGTGGAACGCAAGGCTTTCTCACTATCCAGCGCCAGCACGTCCTCGTCCAGTACCGCACTGGCCTCCTGCAGACAGGCGGCCACCTCGGCGGCATCCGGCAACTGGTGGAGCATGCCTGGCTGCTGGGCGCCCTGGCCGGGGAAGGCGAACAGACTGCTCATGCCGCCACCTCCTGCCACGGGTCGCGCACCAGGCGCGGGCCGGCGTGGGTCTTGAGCAGCACCTGCGGCGCCGGCCCCGCCCACTCGCGCAGGGCGATGGCGCCCGCCGGGGTCTCCAGTTGCAGGTCGACCCGGCACAGGCCGCGGTCGAGCAGCGCCAGCAGCTCGGCGGCAGCCCCGCGCTCCAGCGGCTGCGGCGCGCGCAGCAGCAGGTCGAGGTCGCTGTTGCCGTGCAGCACCGTCTGGCCGGTGGCCAGCTGGTAGCCGGCGCCGCCGGTGACGCCCCAGGTGAGTCCCAGGGCGTCCAGCTGCGGCGCCAGCCAGGCCAGCGCGCGCAGGGCCGGCCAGGCGTCCTGCCCTGCCCCGGCTTCGGTCAGCTGCTCCGGTGCCACCCGGCGGCTGAGCGCCGCCCGCGGCATCCAGCTGGCGTAGCGCTGCTCACGACCGCGACCGCGCACGCCCACCGCGACCTGGCCCTGCGGCGCCGGACCGCGGCGCACCACCACCGGCTGGCCGGCGGCGAGCACCTCGCGCGCCCAGTCCGGCGCGCCGGCGTCGAGCTCTCCGGCGCTCATGCCCCAGAGCAGGTCGTGGACGTGCGGCTGGAAGTCGATGGCTGGCATGGGCGTGTCCTCCCGGTTACCACTGCGCGCGCAGCAGCTCGCGCACGCGTTGCGAGGCGGCGCGGTTGGCGGCGCCGAGGCGGCCGCGCAGATCCGTGCCCTTGCTGCGGATGTCGGCCTGCGCCTGTTCCAGGCAGGCCTGCACTCGCGCCAGGTCGTCGCCCTGCGGCGTCTCGATGGCCGCCACGCTCAGGGTTTCCCAGAGCAGGCCGAGACTGGCGTAGCTGTCGAGGTCGTAGGCCATCGGCGGCACCTTGGCGGCGAAGGCTTCCAGTTCGTCGACCGTGCGCAGGGTGACCCGCGCGGCGGACTCCTTGCCCATGGCGTGGACCATCACCCCCGGATCGCGCAGGGCGACGATGCGGTTGGCCTGGTAGCCGTGGGCGAGGAAGGCGCCGGACATCGCCTTACCGACCAGCAGGGCGATCACCGGATGGCCGGCCAGGCGGGCGCGGGCGTAGCCGTCCACTGCACCGGCCAGCGCCTGGTGGATGCCGAGGGCTTCCTCGCGGCGGCCGTAGGCCTGGCTGGGCACGTCGACCACGGCGACCACGGCGCGCTTCACCGCAGCGTCGCGGTCGGCCTCGATCACCTCGTCCAGCGCGCGGCCGAGGCTCCAGCCTTCGAGCAGGCCGACCTCGCCGCTGCGGGCGCGCGGGAAGCGGTTTTCGGCATCCGGCACCACGGCGATGTAGCGGGCCGGCTGGCCGCCGAGAGTGGCGTCGACCACGCGGACCGAGGCCGGGTAGCCCGGCTGCTCGGCGGCATCGCCGGTCAGGGCGCGCAGCCAGTTCAGGCCGCGTTGCGAAAGGACGGTGCTCATGCCTGGTCTCCTTGGTAGAGGGCGCGCACGGAGGCGGCGTCGGCCTGCGGGGCGGCGTCGTAGCCTTCCAGCAGGTCTAGGAAGCGGGCGTACTGGCGGCTGCGCGGCAGGGTGTCGCCGGGCTGCTCGAGGGTGTGCAGCAGGCACTCGCGGATCACGCTCACCTCGTCGGCGACATAGGCGTCGACCAGGCCGCAGGCGGCCCGCTGCTCGCCGCCGGTGAGGCTCCAGATGAACGGGCGGTCGCGCGAGTCGTACTCGTCGAGGCCGGCTTCCTGCTCGATCACCTGCGGGCCGTTGAGGCCCAGACGCGCCTCGCGGGTCACCAGCAGGTGGCTGCACAAGCCGGCGGCGATCGACATGCCGCCGAAGCAGCCCACCGGGCCGGCGACCACGCCGATCACCGGCTGGTACTGGCGCAGCTCGACGATGGCGGCCTGCACCTCGGCGATGGCGGCCAGGCCCAGGTTGGCCTCCTGCAGGCGCACGCCGCCGGTTTCCAGCAGTAGCACGGCGGCAGTGGGGATGCCGTTGCGGTTGTCCTCGGCGGCCAGCTCCAGCGCGCCGGCCAGCTTGGCGCCGCCGACCTCGCCGAGGCTGCCGCCCTGGAAGTTGCCCTCGATGGCGGCGATCACCAGCGGGCGGCCGCCGATGGTGCCCTTGGCCACCACCACGCCGTCGTCGGCCTGGGCGACGATGCCCTGGGCCTCCAGCCACGGCGACTTGACCCGGGCGAAGGGGTCGAGCAGCTCGCGCAGGCTGCCCTGGTCGAGCAGCGCGGCGGCGCGCTGGCGGGCGCCGAGTTCGACGAAGCTGCGGCTGTGCAGCAGTGCATTCAGGTCAGACATCGCTCACCTCCTCCAGCGCCTGCTCCAGACGCAGCCGCACCACACCGGGGGTGGCGCCGAAATCGTGGATATCGACGTTCAGGGCCGGCGGGTTGCCACCGGCGAACATGCGCTCGAACAGGTGGCGCCAGCGCTCGGCGCTGCCGTTCACCGAGGTGACCACCTGGATGCTCAGGCTGCCGGCCTGGCCGGGCTCGAGCAGCACCTCCAGGTCGCCGGAACCGACGCAGCCCACCTGGGCGCGCCGGCTTGCCGGCAGGCCGGCGGGAAAGGCAAAGGACAGGGTTTCCATGTTCACAGGCTCCCAATCTGCGCCCGGAGCGTCGGCTCCAGGCGGTCGAGGAATAAAGTCGCGGCGAGCAGATCGGCTGCACCGCCGGGCGAGGCATTCAACCTCAAAAGACAGACGTCCAACTCCCTGAGCCGGCGGCGACCGGCCAGGCTGGCGCTGCCGCCAGATTCCAGTACTGCGCGGGCGCCGTCCTGCATGCAGGCCAGGCCTGCGCTGCCGGCGCGGTGCAGCACGCAGGTGTCGTCGAGCTGGGCCATGATCGCCAGCAGCGCATCCAGCCGGGCGTGGCTCTCGCCGGCGCCGGCGGCGCGGCTGCGTGCGAGCTGCGGCAGGCCGTGGTGCAGCGCACCGGGAAAGCCGGCCTGCGCCTCGGCGCGCGCGCCGCCGACGCCGTAGCGCTGGCGCACCCGCTCGCCGTTGCTCGGCGCACGCTGTGGGATATGGCTATCCTCCAGCCGCGCCAGGCGGGCGGCGCGCAGGGTCACGCCGGCCGGCGCCGGCCGACTTTCCTGGGCGGCAGCGGTGACCAGCAGGCCCAGCGCCCAGATCGCCCCGCGGTGGGTGTTGACCCCGCCGGTGACCTCGAGCATCTGCGCCTCGCCGTCGCGGCCGAGGCGGCCGAGGGTCTCGCGCAGGGCCAGGTCGACCTGCCCGGCTTTCTCGCCGGCGGCGGCCATGTCGTGGAAGGTGGCCCACAGCGACCAGGCCGAGGCGTGCATCAGCCCCAGGCTCAGGTCGTCATGGGCGCCGCTGCCGCGGCGGTCGACCAGCGCCGGCTTGGGCGACAGTTCGACCTCGTCGATCAGCGCCTCGACGGCGAGATCGGCGAGCGCCTCGGCCAGGCTCAGTTGCGGGCGTGCCGCAATCCGGGCGCTCATCACCAGCTCCTGAACTTGGCGGGCGGGTTGTAGAGGCCGCCGGACCAGTCGACCAGCTCGGCGATGCTCTTGGCGGCGAGCAGCTCGCGGCTGGCGTCGGTGCGGCGGATGCCGAGATCCTCCGGCAGGGCGATCAGCCCTTCGCGACGCATGCGCTCGGTGTCCTTCGGGTCATGGCGCAGGCCGATGCTGGTGACCCCGGCCACCGCGGCGATCATCGCCTGGCGCTCCTCCAGCGAACGGGCCTTGTACAGGTAGGCGATGCCTTCCTCGGTGAGCAGGTGGGTGACGTCGTCGCCGTAGATCATCACCGGCGCCAGCGGCATGCCGACCTTGCGCGCCACCTCCACCGCGTCGAGCTGCTCGACGAAGGTGGGTTTGCCGCCCTCCTGGTAGGTCTCGACCATCTGCACGACGAGCTTCTTGCCGCGCTCGAGCAGGGTCACCGGCTCGGTCATATCCAGCCAGGCGGGCGTGGCATGGCGACGGCCGCGCGGGTCGTGGCCCATGTTCGGCGCGCCGCCGAAGCCGGCCAGGCGGCCGCGGGTGACGGTGGAGGAATGGCCGTCGCCATCCACCTGCAGGGTGGCGCCGATGAACAGGTCGACCGCGTACTGGCCGGCCAGCTGGCACATCATGCGGTTGGAGCGCAGCGAGCCGTCGCGGCCGGTGAAGAACACGTCCGGGCGCGCCGCCACGTAGTTCTCCATGCCCAGCTCGGTGCCGAAGCAGTGCACGCTCTGCACCCAGCCGGTCTCGATGGCCGGGATCAGCGTCGGGTGCGGATTGAGCGTCCAGTTGCGGCAGATCTTGCCCTTGAGGCCGAGGCGCTCGCCGTAGGTCGGCAGGATCAACTCGATGGCCGCGGTGTTGAAGCCGATGCCGTGGTTGAGCGACTGGACGTTGTGCTTCTCGTAGATGCCGCGGATCGCCATCATCGCCATCAGCACGTGCACCGGCTTGATGTGGCGCGGATCGCGGGTGAACAGCGGCTCGATATAGAACGGCCTGTCGGCCTGCACCACGAAGTCGACCCAGCTGGCCGGGATGTCCACGCGCGGCAGGTCGCGCACGTCGTCGACGATCTCGTTGACCTGGACGATGACGATGCCGTCGCTGAACGCCGCCGCCTCGACCAGCGCCGGGGTGTCCTCGGTGCTCGGCCCGGTGTAGATGTTGCCCGCGCGGTCGGCGGCGAAGCCGGCGACCAGAGCGACGCTGGGGATCAGGTCGACCAAGAGGCGCGAGTACAGCTCGATGTAGGTGTGGATGGCGCCGACTTCGAGCAGGCCGTCCTCCATCAGCTGGCCGATGCGCAGGCTCTGCGGACCGGCGAAGGAGAAGTCCAGCTTGCGGGCGATGCCGCGCTCGAACAGGTCCAGATGCTCGCTGCGGCTGACGCTGGGCATGATCATGTGCAGGTCGTGCAGCCGGCCCGGATCGGCCTTGGCCAGCGAGCGGGAGAGGAAGTCGGCCTGCTTCTGGTTGTTGCCTTCCAGCACCACGCGATCGCCGGGGGCGATCAGCGCTTCCAGGGCGGCGACGATCTTGTCGGTCGGCAGGACCACGCCGTCGGCCAGCTGGCGCACCTGGGCGAGGCGGCGCTGCTTCTCGCTGCGCCGGCGCGACCACTGTGGCGGGGGGGAAATTGTTGTTGTCATGGCTACTCCACGAGGTTCCGCTGTCGTGGAGTCACGTTAGGGTTTGGGCGGGGGGCGTTCAATCAAGCCCGGCGGCTGATCGTTACTCCAAGGTTAATGGTTGCGACGGATCGCCACCTCACAACCACCTCCGCCCGCGCCCCCCGGATATCGACGCAATGCCTCGCGAGCCAGCCGCCGCGCTCCTTGAAACCACTCGGCGGACATCAACCCACCGCGCACGACCGACAGCCGCGCGTGCCCGCCGACCTGCAGCTAAGGTGAAAGCATCCTTCGGCCGCAGCGAGGTCCTGGCCATGGCCAAGCACGGCACCCCTGCCCCGCCGGGGGGCGGTAGCATTCCGCTGCAGGACGCCTCCGCGGACATCTGGGCGCAGAAGTACCGGCTGGTCGAGCCCGACGGCACTCCGGTCGACGCCGACCTCGACGCCACCTGGCGGCGGGTCGCCCGCGCCCTCGCCGACGTGGAGGCGCCCGAGTTGCGCGAGCACTGGTACGCGCAGTTCCTCTGGGCGCTGCGCAACGGCGCCATCCCCGCCGGGCGGATCGTCGCCAATGCCGGCGCCCAGCAGCGCCGGCCGGCCACCTCGACCATCAACTGCACCGTTTCCGCGACCATCGGCGACTCGATGGACGACATCCTCACCAAGCTCCACGAGGCCGGGCTGACCCTCAAGGCCGGCTGCGGTATCGGCTACGAGTTCTCCACCCTGCGCCCGCGCGGCGCGCTGGTTTCCGGCGCCGGCGCGCGCACCAGCGGGCCGCTGTCATTCATGGATATCTTCGACCGCATGTGCTTCACCGTCAGCTCGGCGGGAGGGCGGCGCGGCGCGCAGATGGCCACCTTCGACGTCGCCCACCCGGACGTGCGCGAGTTCATCCGCGCCAAGCGCGAAGACGGCCGCCTGCGCCAGTTCAACCTGAGCCTGCTGATCGGCGACGACTTCATGCAGGCGGTGGAGAACGACGCCGACTGGCCGCTGGTCTTCCCGGTGCACCCGCGCGAGGCGGCCGAGCTGGATCTCGACGATCCGCAGCAGGTGCTCTGGCGCGACTGGCCGCTACACGAGGGCTACCCGGTGCGCGACGACGGCACGGTGGCCTGCAAGGTCTACGGCAAGGTGCGCGCCCGCCACCTGTGGGACATGCTGATGGCCGCCACCTACGACTTCGCCGAGCCGGGCTTCATCCTCATCGACCGGGTCAACCAGCTGAACAACAACTGGTGGTGCGAGGAGATCAGGGCGACCAATCCGTGCGGCGAACAGCCACTGCCCCCCTACGGCGCCTGCCTGCTCGGCTCGGTCAACCTGACCGTGTTCGTCGATGAGCCGTTCAGCGTCAAGGCGCGCTTCGACTGGGAACGTTTCCGCCAGGTGGTGCGCGTGTTCACCCGCCTGCTGGACAACGTGGTGGAACTGAACAACCTGCCGCTGCAGGCGCAGCGCCAGGAGATCCTCGCCAAGCGCCGCCACGGCATGGGCTTTCTCGGCCTCGGCTCGGCGCTGGCCATGCTGCGCCTGCGCTACGACAGCGCCGAGGCCTGCCGCTTCACCGAGGAGGTGGCCCGCGAGCTGGCGCTGGTCGGCTGGCAGGTGGCGCTGGAACTGGCCAGGGAAAAGGGCCCGGCGCCGCTGCTGGCCGAGGAGTTCGAAGTGACGCCACGAATGCTCAGGCAGCGCCCGGAGCTGGCCGTCGACGGCTACCAGGTCGGCGACAAGGTGCCCGGCCGCGTGCTGCACGCGCGCTACTCGCGCTACCTGCAGCGCCTCGCCGAAGTCGCCCCAGAGCTGGTCGCCGCGCTGGCCGAAACCGGCGCGCGCTTCACCCACCACAGCTCCATCGCGCCCACCGGCACCATCAGCCTGAGCCTGGCCAACAACGCCTCCAACGGCATCGAGCCGAGCTTCGCCCACCGCTACGTGCGCAACCTGGTCCGCCCCGGACGCAAGGCCAAGGAGCAGGTCGAGGTGTTCAGCTACGAGCTGCTGGCCTACCGCGCGCTGGTCGATCCGCAGGCAGAGCCGGACAGCGACGACCCAGCGCACCGGCTGCCGGAGTGGTTCGTCAGCGCCGACGACATCGGCCCGACCCAGCACGTCGACATCCAGGCGGCGGCGCAGAAGTGGGTCGACTCGTCGATCTCCAAGACCGCCAACGTGCCCAACGACTACCCGTTCGAGGCGTTCAAGGACATCTACCGCTACGCCTGGCGCCAGGGCCTCAAGGGGTGCACCACCTTCCGCTTCAACCCGGTGGCCTTCCAGGGCGTGCTGGTGCGCGAGGCCGACCTGGAAAACACCCTGTACCGCTTCGAGCTGGACGACGGCAGCGTGGTCGAGCTGCGTGGCAACGAACTGGTCGAGTACGACGGCGAGGTGAACAGCGCCGCCAACCTGTTCGACGCGCTGAAGGAAGGCTATTACGGCAAGTATTGAAAACGCATGCCGGATCATGTGTAGGGAGGGTTAGCCGCAACGCGGAGTAACCCGCCATCGATGCCGTCAGGCATCGCCAGAGACCGGCCTCGCGGCCGGTTGGTGGGTTACGGCCGCTGGCCTAACCCACCCTACCAGCACCACGTGCGCATCGTGAGAACGCCCATGACCGTCAAGATCAGCCAGCGCATCAAGAGCTTCAAGGTGGTCGACCAAAGCCTGCGCCCCGCCGAGGCGGCCGGGCAGCCGCCGGTGCAGCTGGACGAAACCCTGCAGCGCCCGGAGGTGCTGGTCGGCGCCACCTACAAGATCAAGTCGCCGCTGTTCGAGCACGCACTCTACGTGACCATCAACGACATCCTGCTCAACGCCGGCACGCCCTTCGAGCAGCGGCGTCCGTTCGAGATCTTCATCAACTCGAAGAACATGGACCACTTCCAGTGGATCGTCGCCCTCACCCGCATCATGTCCGCGGTGCTGCGCAAGGGCGGCGACTGCACCTTCCTGGTCGAGGAACTCAAGGCGGTGTTCGACCCGCGCGGCGGCTATCTGAAGAAGGGCGGCGTCTACATGCCGTCCATCGTCGCCGAGATCGGCGCCGTGCTGGAGCGCCACCTGATCGCCATCGGCATGCTGCAAGGCCGGCAAACGGACGAAGCGCAGCAGCGCTACCTGGACGAACGCCGCGCCGCCTGGGAGGCCAGCCAGGGCGCCGCGGCGCTGGAACCCGGCGAAGGCTTCCCGCCGGGCGCACAACTGTGCGGCCACTGCCACACCCAGGCGGTGGTGCAACTGGAAGGCTGCGCGACCTGCCTGAACTGCGGGCATAGCAAGTGCGGGTGAGCGGGTTCACGGTCGGTCACGCGGACTCAGCGCAGCCAGCCCACCACGATCGAGCACATGGGTACCCAAACGGAACGCGCCAAGGCGCGCCCTCTGACTGCAACAATGGGCCCGACAATCCAGCGAGGAGAGCACCATGAGCAACGAACAGGTAGCCCCTGAGACGCAAGGTGTCACGGTAGAACTACTGGCGACGGTCGACCTTGGCCCGGAGATCGAAGGCATGGCCGGGCGCCAACTCAGGATGCGCCTGGTGACCATCGCGCCTGGGGGCGTCTTCGGGCCGCTTCACGACCACAAGGACCGGCCAGGCACCGTCTACATCCTGCAGGGCACGATCACCGACCATCGCAATGGCGTCGCCACCGACTATGGGCCGGGCGTGGGCTGGCCCGAGGACAGGAACACCACACACTGGCTGGAGAACCGGGGAACGCTCCCGGCGGTGGAAGTCTCCGTCGATATAGTCAGGCAAGAATAAGCGCAGGCCCGACAGCAACACGGCGGTTCATGATTGGCAGAGTAAGCGAACGTGCTTCGGGCCGCGCTCCAAGGCTTCCAGCCCAGGGCTAGCCGCTGCGAGCAATGCCATACCCCGGCAGTAGTCCGCCTGGAAGGCTGCGCCACCTGCCTGAGTTGCGGGCATAGCCAGTGCGAGTGAGCAGGCTCAAGGCCGGTCCAAAGGACTCAGCACGGCCAGCCCGCCGCGATTGAGCACATGGGTGTAGATCATGGTGGTCTTCACATCCGCATGGCCGAGCAGCTCCTGCACCGTGCGGATGTCCTGCCCGCTTTCCAGCAGGTGAGTGGCGAAGCAGTGCCGCAGGGTATGCGGCGTAGCCGGCTTGTCGATCCCGGTTGCTCGCACGGCCGCCCGGAAAGCCCGCTGCACCCGCTTTTCATCCAGGTGGTGGCGACGCTTCACACCGGAGCGTGGATCGACTGAGTGGTTCGGCGCAGGAAACACATACTGCCACCCCCACTCCTTCGGCGCGTTCGGATACTTGCGTGCCAGGGCAAACGGTAGATAGACCTCGCCGAATCCCTCGGCCAGATCACGCTGATGCAGCGCCTTGACCCAACCGAGGTGCTGCCGCAATGGCTCTACCAGGCGAGCCGGCAACAAGGTGACCCGATCCTTCATGCCCTTGCCATCACGGACGATGATCTCGTTGCGTCCGAAATCCACATCCTTGACCCGCAAACGCATCGCCTCCATCAGGCGCATGCCGGAGCCATACAGCAATCCGGCCACCAGAGCGATCTCCCCGTCGAAACAGGCCAGCAGCCGCTGGGTTTCCTCGCGGGACAAGACGACCGGCAAACGCTCCGGACGTTTCGCACGCACCACTTCACCCAGCCAGGGCAGCTCGATGGCCAACACATGCTTGTAGAGGAACAGCAGCGCGGCCAACGCCTGATTCTGCGTGGACGCCGAAACATTCATATCGACCGCAAGGTGCGATAGAAAGCGCTCCACCTCGGGCGCGCCCATCTCGGCCGGATGGCGCATTTTGTGGAATCGTATGAAGTCCCGCACCCACTTCGCATAGACAGCTTCGGTACGAATCGAATAATGTCTGACACGGATCTGCTCACGTAGCCGATCCAGCAATTTGGGCTTGCCATCCATGGTGTATAACTCCCCGCACAGGCCCCAGCATCCTGCTGGAAGCCGCAGCCTACAAGGGATACATCAGCATCGGCAAGGGATTTTTATACACCAGATGGCGCATTTCGCCGCACCATCTGGCGTCTAATAGTAGTTATGCTCAGGAGCAGTAAGCCCCATGCTGATATGGAAGATTGTATTCTGGGTAACCACAGCACTTATACTTTTCGCAGTCTTCACGCTCCCCTTTGCTTACATCTTCCCTGAGGCAGAGGACATAGCTGCATTGACCATCCAAATTCTTGGGCAATTCTGCATATACGGCTACGCTTATCAAAAAGCCGTCGGAACAAAAAATATAGCGATTGCGGCATTTCTGCTGAATCTCGGCCTCAGCATTTACAGCTTAATTGATGCCGCGCCGTTGCTCCTAGAGATCAAAGAGACCTGGGAAATTATCGCTGCCATCGCAGCTATAAGCATAGCTGTAGCACTATTAATCCCTCTCTATCGCTACTCTTTCAAGTCCGAGCACATATGGGGGCACGCAGCATAACAATGCGCTCAACTATCGCTCACTTCGTTCTCTGGACGTCCAAAAGCTGCGCTTTTGGCCGCCCGTTAGCTTAATCGTTAGGTGTCTATGGGCCACGAACCGAAACGTCACGCCACGCTAGAAGAAATTCTAGCCTCAGCATCAGACGTTCTTTTCCCAGCCGAAATGGGTGAAAAAGTTGTGTCTATCTCCAGCACTGACTGCGATGGTGATACTCCGCTTCATGTCATGGTTTGGCGCGATGATGCCTACGCCGTCAAAGTGCTTCTTGCGGCAGGCGCAGCCCCCAATGCCATCGGAGATATGGGCGAAACCCCACTGCACGTCGCAGTTAGCAAGGGGAATTTCACTATTGCAGACGCTCTTTTGCGGGCAGGTGCCAAGGCAAATATTCGTTCTGAGCTCAACGAAACGGCTCAAGAAAGAGCGATTCGTAAAGGCGGGGAAATTGCCAAGTTATTCGCGCAACTCAACGCCACCTAACATGGCGCTCAACTTCGCTCACTTCGTTCGCTGGACGTCCAAAAGCTGCACTTTTGGCCGCCCGTTAGCTTAATCGTTAGAGCCAAAATCATGAAAACCGTACTCGACCTTTACAATGCAACCAGAGATCGATTCCCAGAGATTACTGAAATTGCCGACAGAATTCATGCAAAAACTTGGGGCGAACCCAGCCCCGAGTTTTCTTACTCCTGGTTCGAAAGTTTGGCAAATGCGCTAAATAACGACATGAACAAATGTGTTAGCGCAGACCATCATATTGAGCTGCTTTTATTTCTTAGCCAGGCACTACACGGCTGTAGCACAGAAATAAAAAACTGCATTGACGTTGCTTTTGTCGAGAATCTTTTCTGGCAAGTTCCTGGAAGCAAAGCAGCCACATACTGGGAAAATCTCCCTGCATCTCTCAAAGAGCTATATATAGGGTTTCACAAACGTGCACCGCTCTAACATACGGTTCAATCCGTTCGCTTCGCTCACTGGGACGTCCGCGTACCGCGGCCGCCCCTTAACCTAAACGTTATATTTCAAGGAGGAACCGTGCAGTTTCCCAACGACGAAAATGGTGACGTTCTCCGCCGGATGCAGAACTCAGGCTTTGACTTCAATAAAGAGCATGTTTTCGACTACTACCATACTTTCGAGTCGAGAACCTCTGCAGAGCAATTTGCAGCGATGCTTCATGGACACAAAATTCACGCCGAGGTACAACCCAACAAGAAAAACCTATGGGATGTGGTCGTTAAAATCATGCACGCACCAACCCATAGTGAAATCACAGAATGGGAAAGTGACCTTGAAGTTGTAGCCAACAAATTCGGCGGCCTGAAAGATGGCTGGGGAGTCATGCAGGAGTGAAACATAACAACACGTATATGGACTCTCCCCACAAGTGGTGAGTAAAGCCTTTCCAACCCTGTCGTCAGTGCGGTTGCATTCGTATATCCGGCCTTCGCTGGGCGTTACCGCCCGGGCCACTCTGTAGTTCGCGCAACGGGGGCCAAGCGTTCAATCGATCACGGGGATCAGAATTGTTATCGGCCTTGTTCCGCTGCAGGACTCGCCTGTTCCGACAGTGTCGCTGTTCACCACAACCACGAGAAAACCGCTTCCTGATTACCTGGCCCGCCGTCAGGCGGGCAGTTTGCTCTGCCAGTCGCCGCTGAAGCGCCGCTCGTGGCACCACACCGCCCAGCAGATCCGTACCAGCTTGTTGGCCAGCGCCACCGCGGCCTTGTTGTGGCCGATCCGCGCCGCCGTCTCCGCCGCCCAGCGTTGCAGCCGGGTCAGGCGTTCCGGGGTATTGGCCTGGCAACGCTGGGCTGCCAGCAGGGCCGCTCGCGCACCATGGATCAGCAGGGTGCGCACGTAGGTGTTGCCCTGCAGGCTGATGTGTCCCAGCTTGCGTCGGTCGCCGCTGCTGAATTCGCGCGGGGTCATGCCCAGCCAGGCGCTCAGCTGGCGGCCATTGGCAAACCGCTCGGGCTGGCCGACCGCGGTTTTCAGGGCGCTGGCGGTCAGCACGCCGATGCCGCTGACCTCGTCGAGCTTGCGCACGATGGCGTCATCGGCATGCCAGCGCTGGAGCTGCTGCTCGCACTCGACCATGCATTGCTCGTAGAGATTGATCTCGGCCAGGACGATGTGCAGCTGGCCGCGCAATGCCGCCACTTCGGGCCGTTCGACCAGTTCGTGAGCCGCCCGAAGAAAGGCCGCCGTCGCCGCCGGCGCCTCGATGCCCATTTCACGGAAGATGCCGCGCAGCAGGTTGATGCGCTGGGTGCGGCTCTTCTTCCAGGTCTCGCGCAGGCCGTGCAGCTGCTGGAGCTGTTGCTGCTCGTGGGTTTTCACCGGCACCGGGTGGATGCCCTTGCAGCGCGCGGCTTCGAGGATGGCGTCGCAGTCGTTGCGGTCGGTCTTGTTGCGCCGCCGGTAGGGGCGCACGTAGCGGGCATGCAGCAGGGTCACCCGATGCCCCAGCGCCTGGGCGAAACGGCCCCAGTAGTGCGCCGTGCCACAGGCTTCCATCAGCCACTCGACCGGTTCGGTCTGCTCCTGTATATATCGACGAAACGCCTCGCGATTCAGCCGCTTGCGCTGACTCACCTACCCGGCACGGACGCTCTCGGCAACTTGGTAAACGGACTTGGCCAAATCCACTGCAATTTGCTTGTACATCGCTGACACCCTCCGAACGCCACTCACGGCACCGCTGGTGCGGGTAAGTGTGGTGCAGGGAGAGTCCATTACAGCACTCAAATCGTTCGCTTCACTCACTGGGACCGGCTAAAGCCGGCCCCTTAGCTTAATCGTTAGCCACACGGAGCAGCCAGGTGCACATTCAAAGCGCTTTGAAATTTGCGGCATTGACCCTTGCCGGTGTGGTCCTTCTTCTTGTCGCTGCAGCTGCTCTCTTCGTTTACTCTCTCGGTCCGCTATGCGTAAACGAACCACTCTTTAGCCTAGGCTCATCAAACGGTGTACATCAGGCTGTTCTCTTCCAGCGGAACTGTGGAGCCACAACGCCTTATAGCCTGCATGTTTCTGTATTATCCTACGGAGCGGAGCTGCCGGATGAAGCGGGAAACGTCCTTATTGTCCGCGATCAAGACCTAATTCCGAGGCTGCACTGGAGTTCGCCCTATAACCTAGTGCTTGAATACCCGGCCTACGCAAATATTTCGCCCATACAAGGTGCTCCTGCGGGCGTTTCTGTTCAGTACCGTGCACTTATTGGGCAGCGGTAATGGCTAACATACGGTTCAAGCCGTTCTCTCCGCTCACTGGGACAGTCAAACGCTGCGCGTTTGCCTGCCCCTTAACCTGAACGTTAGGCATAATTAGCTTTGTAGTTGGTGCAGGCAAGGAAGCCAAAGATCATCTTCTGTTCTCACTTCCTTCCTGCCCCATGGGTTCTGCCCGGCTTCGAGCCTGCGGCAAAATCACCCGGTGGCTGCTTCCGTTCGCCGCAAGGATGTGGCGGTAGCGTGCCTGGTACGGTGGCGGGTTTGGCTGTTTGGCGTGAATCGCTGGCTATTCGTGCATCCGCTTTGGCTTCAATGCCTAACATTCGGTTCAAGTCGTTCGCTTCGCTCACTGGAACGCCCGCGTACCGCGGCCGCCCCTTAACCTAAACGTTAGCCGCCATAGGAGCCGTTATGCCAAGCTGGCACCTCACCAACGCAGATCACCTTGCCGCGGAGAACAAGTACACGTTCTACAAGCCGTCGCGGGAAATCATTGAGCAGGTCGTTCCCGGGGAGGTCGTGAAGTTGATCTTCCAATTCGAAAGCGAAGACCCGGAGGCGCCATCGGCTGAACGTATGTGGGTTCTCGTTGATGAGGTGCTGGGGCAAGGCCGCTTTCGTGGGCGTCTAAACAACGAGCCCAGGCACATCTCAGATCTCAAGCTGGATGAACTGGTGGAGTTCGGGGCGTGTCACATCATCAACACTGAGCATGATGATGACGACAATATTGTCGAGCGGTATATCAAGAGGTGCTTCGTTACCAAGCGGGTGCTCGACGAGGGCCACAAGGTCGGCTATCTCTATCGGGAGGCCCCCGATGAAGAGCGAGACAGTGGTTGGAGGATAACTTCCAACACTGAGTCTGATGAGTACATGGAAGACACAAACAATATCGCCTATGTCTCTCTTGGCGCTGTGCTAAGTCGAGACGATTCCTTCATTGAGTTGCTCGATCAACCAGAAGGATCGGCCTTCATTCGAGACACCGGAACTGGAGCCTTCTCCCGTGTGGCGAATAGCGGCTAACAAATGGTTCAAATCGTTCGCTTCGCTCACTGGGACGGGCTAAAGCCCGCCCCTTAACCAAACGTTAGCCGAATACAATTATGCCTGTTGAACGCGCAGGTAATTTTCTAAGATTTGATGATCTAGGTATTACTCCATCCCTAGGAGTAGAAACAGATCGTCTAACCGCATGTGTCAACGAAGTTAATGAACGAAAAATCAAAGGGCTTTTTGGCTGTCCGGTTTTTGGCTTCAAGCAAGATAATTTTGATTTTTTAGCTGAAACCCCACATATAGAGCAGCTTTGGTTCTGGGAAATAAACTTAAAAAAATTGATGGAATATACAGCCTAAAGAATCTTCGCTATTTCGGTGTCCACGAAAAGAGAGCTGGCATAGATTTTTCGCTGCTTCCAGAAATTGAAAAAATGGTATGGCACCACACGAAGACTGACAAAAATCTGGAGAGCCTTAAGAAAGTTAATAGCTTTGACCTTTGGCACTACAACCCAAAGCATAAAAGTTATGAAGGTCTAGCACTCCCTTCATCCTTGGAAAATCTTGACGTAAACTGGGCAAACCCATCTAGCCTCAAAGGAATTCAAGCCCTACCACAACTAAAGGAAATTCAGTTCCACTACCGCAAGAATCTCTCAAGCCTAAAATGGCTTAACGAAATCGCACCAAATTTAGAAAAAATAGTAATTACCAGGTGCAAAAGTCTGGTCGACACAAGCGAACTTAGTGAATTACAAAAAATTAAATATGCCTACATTAACAATCAGCGAGTAATCAGCTAACAACTGGTTCAAAGCCGTTCGCTTCGCTCACTCGGGACCGGCTAAAACCGGCCCCTTAACCAAACGTTAGAGGGCTACTTCTTGTCTGTAGCAGCGCCTTTTTTTGCCGCCCTTATCGGAAAGCCAATTTCCCATGTTTGGCGAGGCCACGGCTCTGCAATTTTCCTTGAGTTTGGAGAGCTGACTCCAACCACAAGGAGAAATGGGGCGCCAGGCCAGCCTGATGGTGAGTTAACCCTAATGATTGAGTGGAGCTGGCGTATTGAGCGACCGAGGTCAATCCTTGGAGGTAGCTGGAGTTCCGAGGGGCGCTGGCCGGGAATGTTTGAAAAATTAAAAGGAGCTACTGTTTCAGGGGTTCAGGTCAACGGCCAACTTCCTGAGATCTGTGTCGCACTTTCTAATGGTCTTCGCGTAGCATCTTTCATGACAGCGGAGGGGCAACCGGAATGGGCTCTTATCTTACGTCGTCCAAATCTTGGAAGCCTTTTTGTCAAAAGAGGTACTTTGTGTGTTGAGCCACCAACCCCCTAACTATTCCGTCGAGAGGGACCGCCCGCAAGCTGCGCTCGCGGGTTCCCTTCGCGGCTTCGCCGCTACGGCGGCCCCTCACGTCAAACGTTAGGGCATCCTAATGATCGACGACCTTGTTGAGCTTGCGGTTGCTGCTGCAGTTGATGTGGGTATTGATAAAGCTGCAAAGAAACACCGTTGGGCGCGCATCCTTCGAGCGTTTTCCGGCTTACTATTTTTTGCGATTATTGTTGCTGCAATTTACATCACATTCAAATACTCATGAAAATATCACCGCCTTGGCAGCGCTGACTTTTTCTGGCGGTACATCAGCCTAACCCGCCGCTCCAGAGGGACGCTTCGCCGGCAAGCCGGCTACGCGCCCCTGAACTATCACGTTGGGCGTCAATTCTTCGTTGCGGTGACCCGACGTCCGAATTCCGCCAGCTGCCGTCATGCTCACTTGGTTGCCCCGATTAATCCGCACGGTAGAGATAATATCCATGGTGTTACACATACCACGAGAAAGAACATTTGACGCAAAAGCGGCGAAACTGAACTATCTGGACTACGGATCTTCCTCGGACCAACCACTGATCATGCTGCATGGCGGTGCTTGGCGTTGGCAAGAGTACCTCTCGCTGATTCCGAGTTTGGGACAACGATGGCACACCTATGCGTTGGATCTGCGAGGAAATGGCCGATCAGGATGGGTTCCTAACACATATCGTCTGCAGGACTTCGCAGAAGACAACGCTGAATTCGTGAGCCAATTTAACGCGCCCGCGGTGCTGGTGGGACACTCCATCGGGGGTGTAATCGCGCTGATGGTCGCCGCGCGATGCCCAGGCAAGGTGAAGGCCCTGATCATCGAGGATATTCCTCTGACATTGGATAACTACAGGAGAGTCATCGATTCGAGCCGGGACATGTTTGGTCTTTGGCTGGGACTCAAGAAATCGGCAAAATCGGAAAAAGAGTTATCCATGGCGCTGGCGGACGCATACAAGGACCATCCGGGTGTAACCAGTACATGGATATTGTTCTTCGCCGGATGTCTGTGGCAGCTCGACCCCACCTTCTTCAATGCGTTGCTCCACGATTTCGATGGCTTTGTTGGAGGGTATGATTATCAGGACATCCTGTCCAAGATTGATTGTCCGGTACTGTTCCTTCGAGGAGAGAACAAGCTCGGCGCGATAATGACGGATGATGAAATCTCCTGGCTGCAGCATAACTTCAGCAACGTGCAATGTACCCAGATCGAAGGGGTCGGTCACCTCCTGCATCTCCAGGATAGAGGTCAGACACCGGTTCTCGCCGCGATGAGGGCGTTTCTAGAATTCGTCTAGGGGCGGCTATCTTAAGAAGGGCGATGTGTACCTGCCTGAACTGCGGGCACAGCAAGTGCGGGTGAGCCTTGCTCTGCAGGCAGGGCCGACTGCACCCTGCCTGATCGCACAAATTCAGTCGCGCGTCCGACTGAACACGTAGTCATGGGCCTTCTCCGGGGCATGGCAGGCATAGCAGGTGCTCGCTGCGTCGGCGCCGACCACCGGCCGGGTCGGATCACCGCCACCGAAGGCTTCGAAGCCCCAGCCGCCCGTCGCGGCGAACTTCTTCGCATCCTTGAGCATCACGGCTACGTCCTTGCGCGCGCCCTCGGTCACCGCGTTGTCGGCCCGCTTGGCTTCCAGCCGGTCGAAGACGAGCACCGAGCCATCCGGAAAGGTCCCGGCCTTGTAGCCTTCCAGGGCGGACGCGTTGGCATAGATGTGGTGGATGCCCCCGAAGCCATCGAACTGCGGGTGGCCCTGCTCGATCACCATGCTCTTGACGTGATGCCAGTAGCGATAGCCGGTCGGATAGGGCACCTCGGGGTCTGCGGCCAGCACCGCGGAAGCGGGCAGCACGGCCAACAGGGCAAGCAGTAACGGTTTCATGGTGTGTTCCTCGTGGCGGGTCGGCCGGGCCACGCTGCAGCCAGCGCCTGGAACCGACCCGGGATTGCCCGGAAAAGGGCGACCCACCCGGAAAACGGCGGGAATCGCCCTGGAGCACCGTCTCGACGCCCCACAACCGCACCGGCCAGCGCGCGGCAGAAAAAATCACCCGCCTGCTCGTGACCCGCCTGGACACACGCATGCATCGAGTCGATGCTTGAGCAGCGTAGGACCGCCCCAAATCGCTGTCAAAGCAGGCGACCTGGCAGCGCATGGAGTGCGGGTCAATGGGTTACACAAGGAGTACTGCATGGCCATTTCCCCCATCCCGGTGGATCAGCGGGTGATCGATATCGACTCGCGGCGCTTTGCGTCCATAGAAAAAGCCCTGGTCGAATTGATCACCAACGCTGACGACAGCTATGCCCGGCTGGAAAAGGCCGGCTTGCCGGTGACTGGCCAGATCCGCATCCACTATGAGCGGCATCAGACCGGCGCGGTGCTGATGATTGCCGATCAGGCCGAGGGGATGTCCTTCGAGCAGGCCCGCTTCATCCTGACCTATGGCGGAGCGCATAGTCCCTTGGCGCGTGGCGAGGGCGGCGGACGCGGCTATTTCGGTCGCGGCTTGAAGCAGGCCATCTATGGCCTGGGCTACGGCTGGATCGAGACCATCCATGCCGGACGCTTTTCCCGCATCGAGTTGTTTCGCGGCGAGAATGGCGGCTACCTGTATGACGACGGCGACGGCGATCGGCCGGCACGGGAAAAGGATTATGCCCGGCTGGGCGTTACCGAAAACGGCACCAAGGTCACCATCGTCATTGAAAACGCCCTGACCAACATCTCCCACTATCGATCCGTGGTTCAGTCGGTGGCGAACAACGTCTATCTGCGCGATGTGCTGAACCGGCGCACGGTCGAGCTGGTGCATATGCAGCGCGGCAAGGAACTGGAGCGCAGCGGCACCGTGCATTACCAGGAGCCACCCGCCACGCTGCTGCTGGGCCCCGAGCAGGTCGGGCATTTCGTGTATGAGCAACAAAGCTATCCGTTCACCTTCACCCTCAAGCGCGCCCTGGATGCGGAGCTGGCGACCCGGGGCGATGAGCGCACCAATGGTCTGGTTGTCCTGTCCGGCACGGCGGTACTCGATTGCCAACTGTTCGAATATGAAAACCAGGTGGGCACCGAATACCTGTTCGGCACGGTGCATTGCCCGGCCCTGATCGAAAAGCTCGGCCAGGGCGCGGCCATCATCAGCGACGAGCGCGAGGGGCTGAATCACAAGGAGCCCTTTGTGGAGGCGTTCTCCAGGGCGGTCAGCCGCATGATCGCGCCCTGCGTGCTGGCCGAGCGGGAAAAGCTCAAGCATCTGCAGCATGCCAGCGCCTCCGGGCGCACCAGCCAAATGATCGAGCACCTGCTCGAGCGCATGAATCGGGCGGCCATTCAGGATCTGGGCATCAGTCTGCCGCCCCCCGCAGCGGGAGCGAGTACCGTGGACGCGGCGCAACGCCCGGCAGCGCTGCGCTTCACCACGCCGTTCTACTACCGCCAGCCCAACCACCCGTTCCACGTCACCCTGCTGCTCGACCCCGCCCAGCTGGCCAGTGGCGAGGTATTGCACGTCGAATATGCGCTGCCCGACACCCTGCACATCGACCCCGCGCCGACGGCGATTGCGGTTGACGAATTGCACGGCAGTGAGCGGATCGAATGGACGCTGGTCGGAGATGCCGCCGGGGACCGCGGCGAGATCACCGTGCGGGCGGGAACCCATTGGGCCTGGTGCCAGGTGGTGATAGCCGAGCATGCGTCAAGGCATAGCCATGGAGCGGCCGGCCATACCATCAGGCACCGCACGCCTCACGACCATGGCGAGCTGATGTTCACCGGCTACGAGTTCCGCAACCTGGGCAACGAGCTGGACCGCGCGGTCTACAGCCCGGCGGAGCGCAAGATCCTCATCAACACCGAGGCGCCGACCGTGCAGCTGTACGTGGATGGCCGGGGGCATTTCCGCGACTCCGCCCGGCTGCTGCTGGCCGAGCTGTTCATGGATGTGATTTCCGATGAGCTGGCGCGCTTCGCGGTCGAGAAATCGGGCCGGCCAGGCGATGTTGCGGCCTTTCACCGCGCCAAGCTGGACATCATTCGCCGCTACGGCAGCGAGATCCATCTGTCGTTCCTGAGCGGCTGAGGGCCGTAGGAGCCAGCTTGCTGGCGATGCTTTCTTGCTCCAAGAGCATCGCCAGCAAGCTGGCTCCTACCTGACCGCTATCGTCCCGCGCAGACGGGTACGGGCCGCCTACCCGCCGGCCTGCTGCACGAGCACCATCTGCGCCGGCATCGGCGCCGGGAAGCCGGCCTCGCCGAGGGCGTCCTTGATCACCCGGTTGGTGTCGAAGTAGACCTGCCAGTAGTGGTCGTTGTGACAGAAGGGGCGCACCGCCAGCACCGGGCCGACCAGGTTGAACTCGAGGATCTCCACCTCCACCGCCGGGGTGGCCAGCACGTTGTCGAGGGCAGCGATGCGCTCCTTGAGCAGGGCGGCGGCGGCCTTCCAGTCGGCGGCACCGGACAGCTGGGCCTTCAGTTCGACGCGGCGGAACGGGTTGGCCGTGTAGTTGAGGATGTTGTCGCCGAAGATCTTGTTGTTGCCCACCAGGGTCAGCACGTTGTCCGGGGTGGTGATCGCGGTGGCGAACAGGCCGATCTCGGTGACCGTGCCGGTCACCCCGCCGGCGCTGATGAAGTCGCCGACCTTGAACGGGCGCAGGACGATGATGAAGCCACCGGCTGCCAGGTTGGCCAGCAGCCCCGACCAGGCCATGCCGATGGCCAGGCCGACCGCGGCGATCAGCGCGGCGAAGGTGGTGGTCTGCACGCCGAAGTAGCCGAGGATGCCGATCACCAGCAGGATGTTGAGGGTGACTGTGATGAAGGAGCCGAGGTAGCGCAGCACGGTCGGATCGACCTGCTGACGGCCCAGGGTCTTCTGCACCAGGCCGACGGCGAAGCCGATCAGCCAGCGACCGATGACCCAGAAGGCAATGGCGGCAAGAATCTTCACGCCGAAGGCAACGCCGTAGTCGGCGACCAGTTGCCACAGCTGGCTGGCTTTTTCGGTACCGGCGCTGATTAGATTACTTTCGTCCACGGCGGATCACCTGCGCAAAAGGGCTGACCCATGAAACGCTAGCAGTCGCGCGGAAAACCGCTACTCCCGCCGAGTCGCCGGGGCGGCGCACCCTGCGCCGGCAGCCGCCTCGCGACCGCCAGGCCCGCCCCTCACAGCCCCCGCGCCAGCGCCTCTTCCAGCGGCATCACCGTCACGCTGACCTCGGGATCGTGGCTGCCGCCGCCAAGGATGACCCCGCGCAGCGGCGAAACGTCGCCGAAATCGCGGCCCCAGGCCAGGGTGATGTGCTCCAGCGCCGGGATCAGGTTGTTGGTGGGGTCGAAGTCGACCCAGCCCAGGCGCGGGCACCACACCGAAATCCACGCGTGCGAGGCGTCGGCACCGATCAGCCGCGGCCGACCGGGCGGCGGCTGGGTCAGCAGGTAGCCGCTGACGTAGCGCGCCGCCAGGCCACGCGAACGCAGGCAGGCGAGCATCAGGTGGGCGAAGTCCTGGCACACCCCGCGCTTTTCCTCGAGCACCTGCTGCAACGGTGTGGCCACCTGGGTGGCGGCGGCATCGTAGGTGAACTCAGCGAAGATCTTCGCCATCAGCGCCTGCACGGCCAGCAGCAGCGGTCGGCCGGGGACGAAGCAGTCGTCGGCCCAGTCGGAGAAGCTCTGCTTGATGTGCACATAGGGCGACTCGAAGCGATAGCGCGCCGCCTCCAGCTCCTCGGCGCCGAGACGTTTGCCGGAGTAGCTGAGCTCCAGGCGCAGCTGCTCCCAGGCCGGCGAGTCGGCCAGGCGCAGCGCCGGGCGCGGCAGCACCTCGACCTGCAGGCGGGCACCGACCCTGAGTTCCTCATGCGGACGCTCGAAGGCCAGCCGGGTCAGCGGATTGCCGAAGGCATCGAGGCCGTCGACCCGCCGCGTCGGCTCGGGGCTGACGTCGAGTTCGCGACGTGCGCAACGCTGCCACGGACTCGCGCGCGGCCACAGGTGCGCCAGCTGCTGGGCCAGCGACACCGGCCCCTCATAGCGGTAGTGGGTATCGTGAAGAATCCGGTAGTGGGCGCTGCTCATGAGGACTGCACTGCTCATAACGACTGGGTTTGCTGGCTGGCGTCGACGTGCACGAAGAAGCGCAGGCCAAGTTGATCGGAAAGCTGCCCGGCGGCCGCGGCGAGCGCCAACAGGCGCTCGGCCAGTTCGCCCAGGGCATCCGGGTCGCCGGTAGCGGCGAGCGGGTGATACTCCAGGCGCCCCAGATCCCAGGCGGCCAGGCTGGCATCCAATGCCCGCAGGTCGGGCTCGGGCGCCAGCTCGAAGCGCTCGCCGAGGCTGGCCAGCGAGCGTTGCAGCGAGCGCAGCTGGAACAGCACGGCATGCGGATTCTGGGCGTCGAGCACCAGCAGGTCGAGCACCGGGACCAGCTGCGGCGCGGCCAGGTAGCGGGTGCGGTAGGTGATGCTGCTGTTGCCCAGCTCGAGCAGCCAGGCCAGTGCCGACTGGTCCTGGACCGCCGAACCGGCGAGAAAGCCGGCGCCACTCTCGGCAAGGAACTGCAGGCGCTCGATGCGCCGGCCGATCATCAGGAAGCGCCAGCCGTCGTCGCGGGTCATGTCGTCGAGGGCAAAGCCGGACAGCGCGGCCAGCGACATCAGCAGGCGGTCGAGGAAATCGAGCATCTCGCCGGGATCGGCCTCCGCCGCGTCCAGCCCCTGCGCCTCCTTGTGCAGTTCGACCAGCGCCTGCCAGTTCTCCCGCGACAGCTTGCCGCGCACGCTGGCGGCGGCCCACTGCAGCTGCTGCAGGGCGACACGCAGGCTGGCCGGCCATTCCTTGTCGAGCACCGCACGCAGCAGACGCGCCTCCAGGCTGGCATCTTCTTCGCTGGAGGGCGGCAACAGGCCGAGCGTTTCCGCCACCGTCAGCGCCGCGTTGAGAGCCTGCGGATCGTCGTCGTCATCCACATAGCGCGCCAGCAGGATGCGCAGCAGACGCGCACTGCCTTCGCAGCGCTCGCAGTAGCGGCCGAACCAGAACAGGTTTTCCACCACCCGCGACGGCAGGTAGGGGTCGCTGCGCACCACGTCCTTGACGCCCAGCGGACGCACCCATTGCCAGGGTTCGCTGCCGATGTGGCGTTCGCCGAGCACCCAGGTGTCCTTGCTCGCCCCGCCCCATTGCATCGACAGGGTGCGGGCATTGGCACTGGCCGCCACCCGGGTCAGGCCGCCGGGCATCACCCGGTAGCCGTCGGGACCGGCGACGGCGAACACGCGCATGCCGATCGGCCGCGCTTCCAGACGCCCACTCTCCGCCCGCCAGACCGGTGCCTGCGACAGCAGCGGGCGCTCCTGGCCGACATAGGCGTAGGGCCGCTGGCGCAGCCGCTCGGCCAGCGCCGCGCGTTGCCCGGCGTCCAGCTCGGGCCCGAACTGCGCGGCGAACTGCTGCGACGGGAAGGCGGCGCGGATCAGCAGCTCGGGCAGCTTCTCCAATGTTTCCTCCAGCACCGGCGGCTCGCCGCACCACCAGCTGGCGATGGACGGCAGCTGCAGTTCCTCGTCGAGCAGCCGCGCGCAGATCGCCGGCAGGAAGCCCGGCAGCCCCGGCGACTCCAGCACCCCGCTGCCCAGCGCATTGGCCACCAGCACGCGGCCCCGGCGCACCGCATCGAGCAGGCCCGGCACGCCCAGCGCCGAGTCGGTGCGCAGCTCCAGCGGGTCGCAGAAGTCGTCGTCCAGGCGACGCAGCAGCGCATGCACGCGCTTCAGCCCGCCGAGGGTCTTCAGGTAGACGGTGCTGTCGCGCACCGTCAGGTCGCTGCCCTCGACCAGCGGATAGCCGAGCTGGCGCGCCAGGTACAGGTGTTCGAAGTAGGTCTCATTGAAGCGCCCGGGGGTCAGCAGTACCACCAAAGGCGTCTCGCCGTCGCTCGGCGCCTGGCGCGCCAGGGTGTCCTGCAGGGTGCGGAAATAGCCCGCCAGATACTGCACGCGCAGGTCGCGGTACAGGTCGGGAAAGGCCCGCGAGACGATCTGCCGGTTCTCCAGCGCATAGCCGGCCCCAGACGGCGCCTGGGTGCGGTCGGCGGTGACCCACCAGCGACCGTCCGGCGAACGCGCCAGATCCACCGCATAGACGTGCAGCCAGGTGCCACTGGGCGGCTGCAGACCCTGACAGGGCCACAGGTAGTGGTTGTGACCGAACACCAGGTCGGCCGGCAGCAGGCCCTCGGCGAGCAGCTGCTGCGGGCCGTAGATGTCGGCCAGCACGGCGTTGAGCAGACTGGCGCGCTGCGCCACGCCGGCAGCCAGCGCGGTCCACTCCTCGGCCGGAATGATGTTGGGCAGCAGGTCCAGCTCCCACGGGCGGTCGGCGCCGTCCGGCGCGGCGTAGACGTTGTAGGTCACGCCGTTTTCCTGGATCTGCCGGGCCAGCAAGGCCTGGCGCTGGCGCAGCTGTGCCGGGGTGCAGCGCTGCAGATGGGCGAGCAGCTGCCGCCAGTGCGGGCGCACCGCGCCCTTGGCATCGAGCAGTTCGTGATAGGCCGCGGCGCTGCGCGGATAGTCGGCAAGCAGGTCGGACATGGGGTA
The DNA here is from genome assembly GCF_019097855.1 of Geopseudomonas aromaticivorans. Classification (GTDB taxonomy): domain Bacteria; phylum Pseudomonadota; class Gammaproteobacteria; order Pseudomonadales; family Pseudomonadaceae; genus Geopseudomonas; species Geopseudomonas aromaticivorans. Next base: position 95,781 of record NZ_JAHRGL010000019.1, on the reverse strand, counting down.
CTCGCTGGACATCCTGTTTTGAAGCATCCCCACACCCGCCCTGGGCCGGGTGGAGCGAGGGTAGCAGCCCCCGCCGCGTCGTGTTCCGCGACCCATGGCGGGGGAGTTCAAGCGTAGGGTGGGTTAGCCGCGCAGCGGCGTAACCCACCAACGATGCCGTCAGGTATCGCCATTGGCCGGCCTTGCGGCCGGTTGGCGGGTTACGGCCGAAGGCCTAACCCAGCCTACGCAGTTCGGTGTCGTTCAAACCCGGCGCAGGTCCAGGGTCATCGGCAGTTCGCGGTTGTCGACCGGCTGCAGCGCACTGACCCGCCCGGGGGTATGGCCGTGACGGAAGAAGCGCGCCAGGCGCCGGCTTTCCGCCTCGTAGGCATTGACCGGCAGGGTCTCGTAGTTGCGCCCGCCCGGATGGGCGACATGGTACTGGCAACCGCCCAGCGATCGCCCCATCCAGGTATCGACCAGGTCGAAGACCAGCGGCGCGTGCACGCCGATGGTCGGCTGCAGGCAGGACGCCGGCTGCCAGGCGCGATAGCGCACGCCACCGACGAACTCGCCGGGCGTGCCGGTCGGGCGCAGCGGCACTGGCACGCCGTTGCAGGTCAGCACGTAGCGGTCCGCGGCCATGCCGCTGACGCGCAGCTGCACGCGCTCCAGCGAGGAGTCGACGTAGCGCACGGTGCCGCCCGGCGCGCCCTCCTCGCCCAGCACGTGCCAGGGCTCCAGCGCCTGGCGCAGCTCCAGGTCGATGCCCTGCACGGCGAAGTCGCCGAGCTTGGGGAAGCGGAAGGCGAAGTGCGGCGCGAACCACTCCGGGCGGATCGCGTAGCCGAACTCGTTGAGCTCGTGCAGCACGTCGTGGAAGTCCTGCTCGACGAAGTGCGGCAGGAGGAAACGGTCGTGCAGCTCGGTGCCCCAGCGCACCAGGCGCTGCGGACGGTAGGGCTCATGCCAGACGCGTGCGACCAGCGCGCGCAGCAGCACCTGCTGGGCCAGGCTCATGCGCGCGTGGGGCGGCATCTCGAAGCCGCGCAGTTCGAGCAGGCCGAGACGGCCGCTGCTCGAGTCCGGCGAGTACAGCTTGTCGATGCAGAACTCGGCGCGGTGGGTGTTGCCGCTGACGTCCACCAGCAGGTGGCGCAGCAGACGGTCGACCAGCCACGGCGGACAGTCGACGCCCGGCTCGGGCATCTGCGCGAAGGCGATCTCCAGTTCGTACAGAGCGTCGTTGCGCGCCTCGTCCACCCTTGGGGCCTGCGAAGTCGGGCCGATGAACAGGCCGCTGAACAGGTAGGACAGCGACGGGTGGTTGTGCCAGTAGCTGATAAGGCTGCGCAGCAGGTCCGGGCGGCGCAGGAACGGCGAGTCGCCCGGCGTGGCGCCGCCAAGCACGAAGTGGTTGCCGCCGCCGGTGCCGGTGTGGCGACCGTCGATCATGAACTTCTCGCTGGACAGCCGGGTCAGCCGCGCCGCCTCGTAGAGGAATTCGGTGCGCTCAACCAGCTCGTCCCAGCTGGCCGCCGGGTGGATGTTCACCTCGATCACACCCGGATCGGGGGTGACGCGGAAGTGGCTGAGACGCGGGTCGGCAGGCGGCTCGTAGCCTTCCAGCAGCACCGGGCAGCGCAGCTCGGCGGCGGTGGCCTCGATGGCGGCGACCAGCTCCAGGTAGTCCTCGAGGCGCGACAGCGGCGGCAGGAACAGGTACAGGCGACCGTCACGCGGTTCGGCGCACAGCGCGGTGCGCACGATGTCGGCGGCGGACTCGAAAGGCGCCGGGGCGGCTGCAGTCAGCTTATCGGTCTTGTCGGTCGGGTCCGCCTTGCGGCCGCGCGCCGGCTTGGCCGGCGCCTGCAGCTGCTGCTCGATGGCCCGGCTGTCGGGCAGCGCCGCGAACGCCTGGTTGGGATCGGCAGCCTGCACGTAGGGGTAGTCGCTTTCGCGCACCCAGGGCTGCGCGTCCAGCGGCAGGCGATAGCCCAGCGGCGAGTCGCCGGGCACCAAGCGGCAGTGCTCGTCGCGCAGGAACCAGGAACCGCTCATCCAGCGTGTGCCATCGTCGCTGCGCGCCAGCGGCAGCACATGGCCGATCACCGCGCCGAGCCCGGCGCTGAACACCTTGCGCAGGCGCTCGCGCTCCAGCGGGTCACCCAGCCGTGCGTCTTCCGGGGTGACGTTGCTCGGCAGGTTGCGTTCGCGCCACAGGTAATACAGCCAGTCCTCGTGGGCGGGGAAGACATGCTCGGCGGACAGCCCCAGGTAGCCGCCGAGGGTGTCGAGAAAGCGCGCGGCCAGGGCGGCATCGGCGCCGTAGTCCTGGGACTCGTCGGCCAGCAGCGCGGCATCGCGCCAGACCGGCTGGCCGTCCCTGCGCCAGAAGCAGTTTAGCGACCAGCGCGGCAGCTGCTCGCCGGGATACCACTTGCCCTGGCCGAAGTGCACCAGCGCCTGCGGGGCGTAGTGCTCGCGCAGACGGTGGAACAGCTCGGCGGCCAGACGACGCTTGTTAGGCCCCAGCGCGGCGGTGTTCCACTCGGCGTCGTCCGGGTAGTCGATGGCCACGAAGGTCGGCTCGCCGCCCATGGTCAGGCGCACGTCGGCACTGGCGAGGTCGGCGTCGACCTCGCGGCCGAGTTCGTCGATGGCCTGCCACTGCGCCTCGCTGTACGGCCTGGTGACCCGCGGTGCTTCCCAGACGCGCTCCACGCGCATCTCGTGGGAAAACTCGCACTCGCACGGATCGACGCCACCGCTGATCGGCGCCGCCGAGGACGGCTCGGGGCTGCAGGCCAGCGGAATGTGGCCCTCGCCGGCGAACAGACCGGAGGTGGGATCGAGGCCGATCCAGCCGGCGCCCGGCAGGTACACCTCGCACCAGGCGTGCAGGTCGGTGAAGTCCACCTCGGTGCCGGACGGGCCGTCGAGGGCCTTGACGTCGGCGGTGAGCTGGATCAGGTAGCCGGAGACGAAGCGCGCCGCCAGGCCGAGGTGGCGCAGCAGCTGCACCAGCAGCCAGGCCGAGTCGCGGCAGGAACCGGAGGCCTTGTGCAGGGTTTCCTCGGGCGTCTGCACGCCCGGTTCGAGGCGGATCAGGTAGCCGATGTCGGCGGACAGGCGCTGGTTGAGCGCCACCAGGAAGTCGGCGCTGGGCGTCGGCGTGCGCTCGATGCCGGCCAGGTACTTGGCGAACCGCGGGGTGGCCGGCAGGGTCGCCAGGTAGGGCGCCAGCTCCAGGCGCTCGCCGGCGGTGTAGGCGAAGGGGATCTTCTCGGCGTAGGGCTCGAGGAAGAAGTCGAAGGGGTTGAACACCGCCATCTCGGCAACCAGATCGACCTCGATCTTCAGCTCACCGGTCTTCTCCGGGAACACCAGACGCGCCAGGTAGTTGCCCTGCGGGTCCTGCTGCCAGTTGATGAAGTGCTCGCCCGGCGCCACCTTCAACGCGTAGGAAAGGATACGGGTACGGCTGTGCGGTGCCGGGCGCAGACGGACGATCTGCGGGCCGAGGTTGACCTGGCGGTCGTAGCGGTAATGGGTGACGTGATGCAGTGCGACATGAATCGACACAGCGAACTCCTGCGAGCCTGAACGATAAGCGGACTACGCAAGAGTTGTGCCGAGGTTCACAAGCCGGCCTTTCCGGTGGTGCGGCAGCTGTTTCCGCACCAGGATGAGGCGACTGGCGAAAAAAGCGCAGCGCCGTGCACGCTTTGCGCGCAGCCCTCAGACGGCCAATGCCAGGACTACCAGCACCGCGCACTCCAGCAGCTCCAGCACGGCCCCGGCGGTATCGCCGGTGGTGCCGCCCAGGCGCTGCAACAGCGCACGCCGGCACAGGGCGAACAGCAGCGCCGCGCCGAGCAGCGCCAGCAGACCGCTCCAGCCGCACAGCAGCGTCGCCAGCAGCACCGCCAGCAACACACGCCAGCCGGCCGGTGCCGGCAGGTGCGCGGCCATCGCGCTGCCCAGCCCGCCCTGGCGCACATAGGGCGTACCGAGGAACAGCAGCAGCAAGGCGCTGCGCCCGAGCAGCGGCGCCAGCAGCAGGGCCAGCCACTGCCCGCTGTCCATCAGCGCCCACAGCGCGACGAACTTGAGCAGCAAGACCAGCAGCAGGGTCACCACCGCGATCGGCCCGCAGCAGGGATCCTTCATGATCGCCAGGGTGCGCTCGCGCTCGCCATAGCCGCCGACCCAGGCATCCGCCGTGTCGGCCAGACCGTCCAGATGCAGACCACCGCTGGCCAGCACCCACAGCGCCAGCAGCAGCGCCGCGGCCAGCGGCGCAAACGCGCCCGAGAGCAGCCAGGCGGCAGCGAGCAGCACGCCGCCTAGGCCCAGGCCGACCAGCGGATACCACAGCAGCGAACGGCCGAGTTGTTCGGGCTCGGGCATGCCGGGCAGGCGAATCGGCAGACGGGTGAGAAATTGCAGGGCGATGAGCAGGGGCAGCGGGATGTTCACGCGGGACTTCCGGAAGGGGGATGAGTGCGGGGGCGCCACCATACCCCCAAGCGGCCGAATGCACCAAACGCACCAGCCCGGTGCACAAGCACGCCGAACGCACCCCCGCCGGGCCTGCGGACGCCTCGCCAGCCAAGGCCAGACTCGCCGCAGGCCCCGCCAGCTGCGGCCCGACGAAAACTGGCACGCCCTTCGCTACGCAAACAGCGCAACAGGAAATTTGTGCAGGAGCTGCCCAGGGATCGGGTTAGCGGCAACACCAGCGGTAAAAATGGCTGACTAGGGTTCCGGCTCGTCGATCAACAGGATCGCGAGTGGCTGGTCCGAGAGTTGGCGACCTCCAGCGAGGTTACACGGCGGGACAAAAGCCCGGGAGACGACGCGCTTACCCAGCCCGGGTACGCCGCGGCTCCTGCCCGCCCAACCCAACCGGAGGTACTCCATGCGCAAGCCCCGTCTGTTCGCCGCCCTCGCCGCCAGCCTCGCCGCCGCCATCAGCTTCGGCGCCCATGCGGCACCGAAGGAGCAATTCAACGTCTGCTGGACCATCTATGCCGGCTGGATGCCGTGGGAATACGGCGCCACCCAGGGCATCGTCAACAAGTGGGCGAAGAAGTACGACATCGACATCAACGTCGTGCAGCTCAACGACTATGTCGAGTCGATCAACCAGTACACCGCCGGTGGCTTCGACGGCTGCACCATGACCAACATGGATGCGCTGACCATTCCTGCCGCCGGCGGCGTCGACTCCACCGCGCTGATCGTCGGCGACTTCTCCAACGGCAACGACGGCATCGTGCTCAAGGGCGAGAACAAGACCCTCGCCGACCTCAAGGGCACGCCGGTCAACCTGGTCGAGCTGTCCGTCTCCCACTACCTGCTGGCCCGCGGCCTGGAACGCGCCGGTCTGAGCGAGAAGGACCTCAAGGTGATCAACACCTCCGACGCCGACCTGGTCGCCGCCTTCGCCAGCGACGACGTCAAGGCGGTGACCACCTGGAACCCGCTGCTCGCCGAAGTCGCCGCCACGCCCGGGGTTTCCAAGGTGTTCGACTCCAGCCAGATTCCCGGCGAGATCATCGACCTGATGGTGGTCAACAGCGAGACGCTCAAGGACAACCCGGCCTTCGGCAAGGCGCTGACCGGCGCCTGGTACGAAATCATGGCCACCATGGCTGCCGACACGGCCGCAGGCAAGGCCACCCGCGAGCACATGGCCAAGGCCTCCGGCACCGACCTGGCCGGCTTCGAGGCGCAGCTGGCCGCCACCAAGATGTTCTTTTCGGCCCAGGATGCCGTGGCCTTCGCCACCAGCGGCCGCCTGCCGGAAACCATGCGCAAGGTGGCCGACTTCTCCTTCGCCCACGGCCTGCTCGGCGAGGGCGCGCAGAGTTCCGGCGCCATCGGCATGAGCTTCGCCGGCGGAGTGACCACCGGCAACGCGGACAACCTCAAGCTGCGCTTCGACCCGAGCTACATGCAGATGGCGGCGGACGGGAAGCTCTGACGCTCCAGGTAGGGTGCGCCATGCGCACCGACAGGCCTTCGCGCCCGAATTTCATGGTGCGCGTGGCGCACCCTACCGTCGCTCACGCCTGCCATGAGGTAACTCCATGCGCCTGATCAACCGACACCCCGACCGCGGTGGCCGCCTGCTGCTGGTGCTGCTGCCGTTCGCTCTGCTGCTGTTCGCCTACTTCATTGGCTCGGCGCAGCGCCAGGCAGACAACCCCAACGACAAGCTGCTGCCCAGCGCCACGCAGATGGTCGCCGCCGTCGACCGCCTGGCCTTCACCGCGGACAAGCGCAGCGGCGACTACCTGTTCTGGCAGGACAGCGGCGCCAGCCTGGCGCGGCTCGGCATGGGCATCGGCATCGCCGCGCTGGCCGGCCTGTGCTTAGGGATAGCCGCCGGCAGCCTGCCGCTGTTCGGTGCGCCGCTGTCGCCCTTGCTCACCGTGCTATCGATGGTGCCGCCGCTGGCGATCCTGCCGATCCTGTTCATCGTCTTCGGCCTCGGCGAATTGGCCAAGGTGATGCTGATCGTCATCGGCATTACTCCCGTCTTGGCCCGCGATCTCGAGCAGCAGGCCCGGCAGATCCCGGCCGAGCTGCTGATCAAGGCGCAGACCCTCGGCGCCAGCACCTGGACGCTGATCCTGCGCGTGGTGCTGCCGCAGCTGCTGCCGCGCCTGCTGATCGCCCTGCGCCTGGTGCTCGGCTCGGCCTGGCTGTTCCTGATCGCCGCCGAAGCCATCGCCGCCACCGACGGCCTCGGCTACCGGATCTTCCTGGTGCGCCGCTACCTGGCGATGGACGTGATCCTGCCCTACGTGCTGTGGATCACCCTGCTCGCCTGGCTGATGGATCTGGGCCTGCGCCAGCTCACCCGGCTGGCCTTCCCCTGGTATGAAGGAGCCAAGGCATGACCGCGTTCCTGGAAGTGAAGAACGTCTGGCAGGAATACGCTGACCAGGTAGTCATCGAGCGCCTGAACCTGAGCATCAGGGAAGGCGAGTTCTGCACCCTGGTCGGCGCCTCCGGCTGCGGCAAGTCGACTTTCCTGCGCCTGCTGCTCGGCCAGGAACGCCCCAGCCGCGGCGAGATCCTGTTGGACGGCCAGCCGCTGGCCGGCGAGCCGGATGCCAGCCGCGGCATCGTGTTCCAGCGCTACACGGTATTCCCGCACCTGTCGGTGCTCGACAACGTCGCCCTCGGCCTGGAGTTGCCGCGCTCGAAGCTGCTCGGCCGCCTGTTCGGCAGCGCCAAGCGAGAGGCACGCGAGCAGGCCGCCGAAATGCTCTGCAAGGTCGGCCTCGGCCACGCGCTGGACAAGTACGCCACCCAGCTGTCCGGCGGCATGCAGCAGCGCCTGGCCATTGCCCAGGCGCTGGTGATGAAGCCGCGCGTGCTGCTGCTCGACGAGCCGTTCGGCGCCCTCGACCCGGGCATCCGCAAGGACATGCACGCCCTGCTGCTGGAGCTGTGGCGCGAGACCAACCTGACCGTGTTCATGGTCACCCACGACCTCGCCGAAGGCTTCAGCCTCGGCACCCGCCTCTTGGTGTTCGACAAGGTGCGCGTCGACCCGCACGCGCCCAACGCCTACGGCGCGCGGGTGACCTACGACATCCCCCTCAACGCCGACCGCCGCGCCGCGCGCGCCGCCGTCGACGCCCTGCCCGCGCATATCGGCGCCGGGCTGCAAACCGCGCTGTAAAGGAGCTACTCCATGACCGCATCCCTGACCCTGCGCCCGACCCTGTACGAGGAACTCGTCCCCGGCGGCGGCCACACCTCCTTCGTGCTCAAGCGCGGCCAACTGCTGCGCATCACCGATATCGAAGGCGGCGCCAACGTCAGCCTTCTGCTGCTCTCTGCCTCCGAGAAGAGCGAGCGCCTCAACCTGCCGGACACCCTCAAGTGCCAGCACACCGCCAAACTGACCGCCGGCCACTGCCTGTACTCGGACATGGGCCGGGTGCTCGCGGCGATCACCGCCGACACCTGCGGCTGGCACGACAGCTTCGGCGGCGTGCTGAATGCCGAGGAAGTACGCGAGAAGTACGGCGCCGGCCGCTACCAGGAGCTGCGCAACGGCTTCTACCGCAACGGCGTCGACAACCTGCTGGTCGAGATGGGCAAGTGGAACCTCAATCTGCAGGACCTGTTGATGACCCTCAACCTGTTCAGCAAGGTCGGCGTCGACGAGGACGGCGCCTTCGCCTTCGAACCCGGCAACTCGCGCGCCGGCGACTACGTCGAGCTGTATGCGCCGATGGACACCCTGGTGGTGCTCACCGCCCTGCAGCACCCGCAGGACCCCAACCCGGTCTACTCGCCCAAGCCGGTGCAGCTCACCTGGCATCGCGTCGACAGCGACGGCATCAGCGTGCTGTGCCGCACCTCGCGCCCGGAAAACGGCCGCGGCTTCCACAACACCGAACGCCTGTATATCTGAGGTCCGGCCCATGTCCCTGATCGAAAGTACCCTGCATCCCGAAGCTGCCCTGTACCGCCACACCATCCCGGCGGGCGAGCCGTTCCTGTGCGAAGTGAAGGCCGGGCAGACCGTGCGCCTGCTCGACCTGGAGGGCAACCAGGCGGTCGACACCCTGTTCTTCTCGGCCCGCAACCCGCGCGAGCGCTTCGACCCGCAGCGCACCCTGCGCCGACAGAACAACGTCTACCTGACCACCGGCACGGTGCTCTACTCCAACCTCGGCAACCCGCTGCTGACCATCGTCGCCGACACCTGCGGCCGCCACGACACCCTCGGCGGAGCCTGCGCGCAGGAAAGCAACACCGTGCGCTACGCCCTCGACAAGCGCTACATGCACAGCTGCCGCGACAACTTCCTGCGCGCCAGCCTGCACGACGGCCGCCTGGAGAAGCGCGACATCGGCGCCAACATCAACTTCTTCATGAACGTGCCGGTCACCCCCGAGGGCGGCCTGACCTTCGCCGACGGCATCTCCGCGCCGGGCAAGTACGTCGAGCTCAAGGCGCATATGGACGTGATCGTGCTGATCTCCAACTGCCCGCAGCTCAACAACCCGTGCAACGGCTGGAATCCGACGCCGGCCGAGGTGCTGGTGTGGGACTGACGGTGAATGACGCTGCGCGGTCATCTTCCCTACGAAAGTTTTGGCAACCGTAGGGTGGATGGCCACCCCGTGGAAAGCCCGCGAAGCGGTTTTCCACCGATCCGAGACGCCTCGTAATGGTGCAGCCTGTAGTCAACGCACATCCGTAGGGCAAGCCTCCCCCGCGAAGGCCCGCAAAAGCCGGAAAACCGGCGCTGGCCCGCAAATTGCTGTGTTGATTGCACCGTGCTCGCCCCGGCCAGCACGCTCCTGAATCCGCTCATATCGAGCCTCCAACCACGGACGACCGTGGTGCAGAAGATTTCCGGCGGGACGACCCGCCACTGCATGGTGGCCTCCTCCATGTTCGCCAAACTCCTGATCGCCAACCGCGGTGCCATCGCCTGCCGCATCCTGCGTACCCTGCGCGCCCTGAACGTCGAGGGAGTGGCCGTCTACTCCGAAGCCGACACCGCCAGCCTGCATATCCAGCAGGCCGACGAGTCGTTCAGCCTCGGCGAAGGCCCGGCCTCCTCCACCTATCTGGTGGTCGACAAGATCCTCGACGTCGCCCGGCAGAGCGGGGCCAGCGCCATCCACCCCGGCTATGGTTTTCTCTCCGAGAACGCGGCGTTCGCCGAGGCCTGCGAGGCTGCGGGCATCGCCTTCGTCGGCCCGACACCCGAGCAGCTGCGCGTGTTCGGTCTCAAGCACACCGCCCGTGCGCTGGCCAAACAGCACGGCGTGCCGATGCTGGAAGGCACCGAACTGCTGGACAGCCTCGATGCGGCGCTGACGGCTGGTGAGCAGGTCGGCTACCCGGTGATGCTGAAAAGCACCGCCGGCGGCGGCGGCATCGGCATGCGCGTGTGCCGCTCGGCCGCCGAACTCTCCGAAGCCTTCGAGGCGGTCAAGCGCCTGGGGCAGAACAACTTCAGCGATTCGGGCGTGTTCATCGAGAAGTACATCCAGCGCGCCCGCCACCTGGAAGTGCAGGTGTTCGGCGACGGCAAAGGGGAAGTGCTGGCCCTCGGCGTGCGCGACTGCTCGGTGCAGCGGCGCAACCAGAAGGTACTGGAGGAAACCCCGGCGCCCAACCTGCCGGCCGGCATGGCCGAGGAACTCTGCGCCGCGGCGATCAAGCTGGCGAAAGCGGTGAACTACCGCAGCGCCGGGACGGTCGAGTTCGTCTACGACAGCGAGGCCGCGCGCTTCTACTTCCTCGAGGTGAACACCCGCCTGCAGGTCGAGCACGGCGTCACCGAGCAGGTGTGGGGCGTCGATCTGGTGCGCTGGATGATCGAGCTGGCCGCCGGCGACCTGCCGCCGCTCGGCGAGCTGGCCAAAAGCCTGAAACCCGCTGGCCACGCCATCCAGGCACGCCTGTACGCCGAGGACCCGGGCCGCGACTTCCAGCCCTGCCCCGGCCTGCTCACCGCCGTGGAGTTCCCGGCCGCCGATGGCCAGAGTCTGCGCATCGACACCTGGGTCGAGGCCGGCTGCGAGATCCCGCCCTACTTCGACCCGATGATCGCCAAGGTCATTACCTGGGCGCCGAGCCGCGACGAGGCCCGCGCCGCGCTGGACCGCGCACTGCTTGAGACCGTGCTGTACGGCGTGGAATCCAACCGCGACTACCTGCGCCAAATCCTCGCCGATGCGCCCTTCGCCACAGGCAACCCGTGGACCCGCTGCCTGGAAAATCTCGCCTACCGGGCCACCACCTTCGAGGTGCTCGGCGCCGGCACCCAGACCACGGTGCAGGACTACCCCGGCCGCCTCGGCTACTGGGCGGTCGGCGTGCCGCCGTCGGGGCCGATGGACGACCGCGCCCTGCGCCTGGGCAACCGCCTGCTCGGCAATGAAGAAGGCGCCGCCGGCCTGGAAATCACCATGAGCGGGCCGACCCTGCGCTTCAACTGTGATGCGGTGGTGGCGGTGACCGGCGCAGCCATTCCCGTGCAGCTCGACGGCGTGGTGCAGCCGCTGCATACCGCGCTGCTGGTCAAGGCCGGCAGCAGCCTTAGCCTCGGCACTATTGCCGGCGCCGGTGCGCGCAGCTATCTGACCGTGCGCGGCGGCCTGCAGCTGCCGGACTATCTGGGCAGCAAGAGCACCTTCACCCTCGGCCAGTTCGGCGGCCACGGAGGCCGCGCCCTGCGCGCCGGCGACGTGCTGCACCTCGCGCCACTGGCCGATACCAGCGCCGGCGCCACACTGGCCGCCGAGCTGTGCGGCGAACTGCCGAGCGTGCGCACCCTGCGGGTGATCTACGGCCCCCACGGCGCGCCGGAGTACTTCACCTCGGCCTATATCGACACCTTCCTCGCCACCGACTGGGAAGTGCACTTCAACTCCAGCCGCACCGGCGTGCGCCTGATTGGTCCGAAGCCCGAGTGGGTGCGCGATAGCGGCGGCGAGGCCGGCCTGCACCCGTCGAACATCCACGACAATCCGTACGCCATCGGCGCGGTGGACTTTACCGGCGACATGCCGGTGATCCTGGGGCCAGACGGCCCGAGCCTGGGCGGCTTCGTCTGCCCGGTGACGGTGATCGAGGCCGACCTCTGGCAGCTCGGCCAGCTCAAGGCCGGCGACAAGGTGCGCTTCGTGCCGGTCGCCATCGAGACCGCGCGCGCCCTGGCCTGGGCACGCCGCGAAGAAGTCGGGGCGAATTCATTCGCCTATGCGCAGGCGGCAGAAGCGGCGAATGAATTCGCCCCTACCACGCCCATCGTGCTGGATATCGGCCGGGACGACACCCGTCTGGTCGCCCGTCTCTCCGGCGACACCCACCTGCTGCTCGAGATCGGCGCGCCGGAGCTGGACCTGGTGCTGCGCTTCCGTGGCCATGCGCTGATGCAGGCCCTCGAAGCCGAAGCGCTGGACGGGGTGATTGACCTGACGCCGGGCATCCGCTCCCTGCAGGTGCACTACCAGCCGGAAACCCTGCCGCTGGCCGTGCTGCTCCACACCGTCGCCGGCCTGTGGGACGCGGTATGTGGCGCCCAGGACCTCAAGGTGCCATCGCGCATCGTCCACCTACCGCTGTCCTGGGACGACCCGGCCTGCCAGCTGGCGATCGACAAGTACATGACCACGGTGCGCAAGGACGCACCCTGGTGCCCGAGCAACCTGGAGTTCATCCGCCGCATCAACGACCTGCCCAACCTCGACGAGGTGCAGCGCACGGTGTTCGACGCCAGCTACCTGGTGATGGGCCTCGGCGACGTGTACCTGGGCGCGCCGGTGGCCACCCCACTCGACCCGCGCCATCGCCTGGTCACCACCAAGTACAACCCGGCGCGCACCTGGACCGCGGAAAACTCGGTGGGCATCGGCGGCGCCTACATGTGCGTGTACGGCATGGAAGGCCCCGGCGGCTACCAGTTCGTCGGCCGCACCCTGCAGATGTGGAACCGCTACCGCGAGGTCGCGGCGTTCCGCGGCAAGCCGTGGCTGCTGCGCTTCTTCGACCAGATCCGCTTCTACCCGGTGAGCGCGGACGAGCTGCTGCGCATTCGTCGCGACTTCCCGCTCGGCCGCTTCGAGCTGCGCATCGAGGACAGCGAGCTGCATCTGGCCGACTACCAGGCCTTCCTCAATGAAGAAGCCGAGGGCATCGCCGCGTTCCGCGCCCAGCAGCGCGGCGCCTTCGCCGCCGAGCGCCAGCGCTGGATCGACTCCGGCCAGGCGCACTTCGAGGTGGAGGAAGTCGGCCCGGACCTGGGCGAGGACACCCCGCTCGGCGCCGGCCAGCACGGCATCGACAGCCACATCGCCGGCAACCTCTGGCAGGTGCAGGTGGAGGAAGGCGCCACGGTGCAGGCCGGCGACGTGCTGGTGATCCTTGAGTCAATGAAGATGGAGATCCCCCTCACCGCCCCGGTCGGCGGCGTGGTCCGCGAGGTCCGCGTGCAACCCGGCTCGCCGGTGCGCGCCGGCCAGCGGGTGGTGGTGCTGGAGGAGGCGTGAGCGACACGCCACTGATCGTTCCCACGCTCCCGCGTGGGAACGCAGCCCGGACGCTCCAGCGTCCAGAAGCAGGCTCCCACGCCGGAGCGTGGGAGCCATCGGAAACGCCGAGACAACCGTAGGGTGCGCCGCGCGCACCACAAGATTCACGGGTGCGCACGGAGCACCCTACACCGTGCCATGGCACGGCAGGAACAAGGAAACCGACCATGCACCACGAATTCGACCTGCGCCTCGACGCCCTGCGCGCCGCCTACCTGGACGGCCGCACCACCCCGCGCCAGTTGCTCGCCGCCCTGCGCGCGCGCGCCGCAGAACTCAACCCCGAGTTCAACCTGTTCATCCACCTGCTGACCGCGGAAGAAATCGAACCCTACCTGGCCGCCCTCGACGGCAAGTCCCCCGCCGAGCTGCCGCTGTACGGCGTGCCCTTCGCCATCAAGGACAATATCGACCTGGTGGGAATCCCCACGACAGCCGCCTGCCCGGCCTTCGCCTATGTGCCCGAGCGCAGCGCGACCATAGTCGCGCAGCTGATCGCCCTCGGCGCGGTGCCGCTGGGCAAGACCAACCTCGACCAGTTCGCCACCGGCCTCAACGGCACCCGCTCGCCCTGGGGCGAGTGCCGCAACAGCGTGCACCCGGACTATCCGTCTGGCGGCTCCAGCTCCGGCTCCTCGCTGGCGGTGGCCCTCGGCCTGGCCAGCCTCGCCCTCGGCACCGATACCGCAGGCAGCGGCCGGGTACCGGCGGCGCTGAACAACCTGGTCGGCCTCAAGGCCAGCAAGGGACTGATCTCCACTACCGGGGTGGTGCCGGCCTGCCGCACCCTGGACTGCGTGACCTACTTCACCGCGACGGCCCGCGAGGCAAGTACTCTGCTGGCTCTGACCGCCAAGCTGGATGAGCGCGACGAATACAATCGCGCCAACCCGCTGTGGAACGACGCCTCGGCCTTCGGCGCGCCGCGGCCGTTCCGCTTCGGCGTGCCGCGCGCTCAGGATCTGCAGTTCTTCGGCTGCGCGGAAGGCCCGCTGCAATTCGCCGCGGCGGTGAAGCAACTCGAAGCCCTCGGCGGCACGCCGGTGGAACTCGACTTCTCGCCGTTCCTCGAAGCCGCGCGTCTGCTCTACGAAGGCCCGTGGGTGGCCGAGCGCTACAGCGTGGCCGGCGAACTGCTGGAGACGAATCCCGAGGCGGTGCTGCCGGTGATCCGCGCGGTGCTGGCCAAGGCGCCGGGCGCCACGGCGGTCGAGGTATTCCGGGCCCAGTACCGCCTGCAGGCGCTCAAGGCGCAGTGCGACCGGCTCATGGCCGATCTGGACTGCGTGCTCACCCCGACCATCGGCCGCCCGGTGACCTTGGCCGAGCTGCACGCCGAGCCGGTGCTGCGCAACTCCGAGCTGGGCTACTACACCAACTTCATGAACCTGCTGGACTACGCCGCAGTGGCCGTGCCGACCGGGGTGATGAGCAACGGCCTGCCGTGGGGCGTGACCCTGTTCGGCCGCGCCTTCACCGACCAGTACCTGCTGGGTCTGGCCGACGCCGTGCAGCGCCGGCATGCCCTGCCGCTGGCCGGCGGCCGCGCGATGGACCTGTCGGCGCCGGCCTCGGCGGCGCGCCACGATCTGGCCCGCGTGGTGGTGTGCGGCGCGCACCTGGCCGGTCTGCCGCTCAACTGGCAACTGGTGCAGCGCGGCGGCCGGCTGGTCGAGGCCACCCGCAGCGCGCCCCATTACAAGCTCTACGCCCTGGCCGGCGGCCCGCCGCTGCGCCCGGGCATGGTCCGCGTGACCGAAGGCGGCGCGGCCATCGCCGTGGAGGTCTGGGAACTGCCGAGCAGCGAGCTGGGCTCCTTCCTCACCGGCATCCCGGCGCCGCTGGGCCTGGGCAAGGTCGAGCTGGCGGACGGGCGCTGGGAAACCGGCTTCATCTGCGATGCGTACGGGCTGGAGGGTGCCGAGGACATCAGCCATTTCGGCGGCTGGAGGGCGTGGCTGCAGGCACGCTGAGCGACGGCCCCCTCGCCATCCATAGGGGGCGCAACCGTAGCCGGCAGCGGCTCAGGCGAGTGCGCGCCGGCATTGCCCCCGGCAGGCACTCGCCCGGTAGCCGCCCGCAGACTGACCGGCAGCCGGCGCACATCCGGCGCATTGGCTATCCTCAAGCACCGAGCGATCCCCCGCTTGCCTGCCGTGCCGACTGCGTCGGCGCGGTCCTGCACCGATGCCGGGACCTCGCCCTTCGCTGGGCACATCCCGCTCGGCGCGTTCAGCCCAACCTACCCAGGAGGCTCGTATGTTTCGCAAACTCGCTGCCATCTCCCTGCTCGGTCTGTTCAGCGCGCCCCTCTGGGCGGCCGAATGTTCAGTGGACATCCAGGCCGCCGACCAACTGCAGTTCAACACCAGCGCCATCAGCGTGGACAAGAGCTGCAAGACCTTCACCGTCAACCTCGCCCACACCGGCCAGATGGCGAAGAACGTGATGGGCCACAACTGGGTACTGAGCACCAGCGCCGACATGCAGGGCGTGCTGGCCGACGGTACCGGCGCCGGCCTCGACAACAACTACCTGAAACCCGACGACACGCGGGTCATCGCCCACACCAAGGTGGTCGGTGGCGGCGAGAAGGACACGGTGACCTTCGAGGTGGCCAAGCTCAAGGCTGGCGAGCAGTACATGTTCTACTGCAGCTTCCCGGGCCATGCCGCGCTGATGAAAGGCACTCTCGAACTGAAGTGATCCTCCCGACAGGAAACGCTCCAGCCTGAGCGGACCGATCTGTCTCCCCAAAAGCCCCGGCCCCGTCAGGTCGGGGCTTTTTTTGCAGCTCGCACTGGATTGGCGCAAAAAAACGCCTGACGCACAGGATGTGATCCCGATGGCAATCGATCCGATGGTATAAACGGCTGTCTTCGCTTGTTGAGCTAAATTCAAGCAAACCTCTCGGATCTGCAGCCGGCCGCTCTGCCAGCACATGCTGGTCGGGCCGCACGCGCCGGTGCTGTGCAATGACCCAATGAATGGATACGCCTCGATGATTACCCTGAACCTGAATGGCAAGGATCACCCGCTCGATGTAGCGGAGGACATGCCCCTGCTGTGGGCCATACGCGACGTCGTCGGTTACACCGGCACCAAGTTCGGCTGCGGCATGGGCCAGTGCGGCGCCTGCACCGTGCACCTCGACGGCCAGGCCGTGCGCGGCTGCCTCACCCCGGTCGGTCAGGCGGTCGGCAAACGGGTGACCACCATCGAGGGCCTGCAGGACGACCCGGTCGGCAAGGTGGTGCAGCAGGCCTGGCTGGACAATGCCGTGGCCCAGTGCGGCTACTGCCAGGGCGGGCAGATCATGGCGGCCACCGCGCTGCTGCAGGGCAACCGCAATCCCGACGAGGGGCAGATCAAGGCGGCCATGGTGGGCAACATCTGCCGCTGCGGCACTTACAACCGGATCAGGACGGCCATCGCCAGCGCCGCCGACAAGCTCAAGGAGGGCCAGGCATGAGCATCCAGGAACGCGAAGACCTCAATCAGGATGACATCGTCGTCGCCAACCTCAGCCGCCGCGGCTTCCTCAAGGGCCTGGCCGCCACCGGCGCGCTGGTGATCGCCGCCAACTGGGGCATGCCCAACGCCTTCGCCGCCGCCAAGAAGAACGTGTTCGGCGCTGACGCCATGCCCCACGGCTGGGTCGACAGCCCCAAGGTGTTTCTCAGCATCGCAGCCGACGGCCTGGTGACCTTCGTCTGCAGCCGCTCGGAAATGGGCCAGGGCGTGCGCACCAGCCTGGCCATGGTGGTGGCCGACGAGCTGGAAGCCGAGTGGGAAATGATGCGCGTGGTGCAGGCACCAGGCGACGAGACGCGCTATGGCAACCAGGACACCGACGGCTCGCGCAGCATGCGCCACTGGTTCGAACCGCTGCGCCGCTGCGGCGCCGCCGCTAGACAGATGCTCGAGCAGGCCGCCGCCAAGCAGTGGCAGGTGCCACTGGCCGAGTGCAAGGCGCAGGGCCACAAGGTGCTGCACACCCCCAGCGGACGCAGCCTGGGCTACGGCGAACTGGCCGAAGCCGCTGCCGCGCTGGAAGTGCCGCCGCGCAAGAGCCTGCGCCTGAAGAAGCCCGAGGAGTTCCGCTACATCGGCAAGGAAGCGACCCGTGCCATCGACGGCGCCGACATCGTCCAGGGTCGCGCCCAGTTCGGCGCCGACGTGCGCTTCGACAACATGCTGTACGCGGTGATCGCCCGCCCGCCGGTCTACGGCGGGACCCTGAAGAGCCACGATGCCAGCGCCGCGCTGCAGGTGCCGGGGGTGGTGAAGGTGGTGGAAATCGCCGCCACGCCGATCCCTTCCGAGTTCCAGCCGCTGGGCGGCGTCGCCGTGGTGGCCGGCAACACCTGGGCGGCGATCAAGGGCCGCGAGGCGCTCAAGCTGGAGTGGGACGACGGCGCCAACGCCGCCTACGACTCCCCCGCCTATCGCCAGACACTGAGCAAGGCCGCCCGCGCAGCGGGCAAGCGCGTGCGCAACGTCGGCAACGTCGACGCCGCGTTCAAGAAGGCCAGGCAGGTACTGGAGGCCGAATACTACATTCCGCACCTGGCCCAGGCGGCGATGGAGCCGCCGGTGGCTACCGCCCGCTTCGCCGACGGGGCCTGCGAAGTATGGGCGCCCAGCCAGGCGCCGCAGGCCACCCGCGAGCGCATCGCCAAACGCCTGGAGCTGCCGGTCGACAAGGTGACGGTCAACGTCACCCTGCTCGGCGGCGGCTTCGGCCGCAAGTCCAAGCCCGACTTCATCATCGAGGCGGCGCTGCTGGCCAAGGAGTTCCCCGGCCGGCACGTGCGCGTGCAGTGGACCCGTGAGGACGACCTGCAGCACTCCTACTTCCACACCGTGTCGCTGGAATACCTGCGCGGCGCCCTGGATGCCAAGGGCCAGCCCAGCGCCTGGCTGCATCGCAGTGCGGCGCCCAGCATCGGCGCGCTGTTCGGCCCCGACCCCAAGCACCAGGGGCCCTTCGAGCTGGGCATGGGCTTCGTCAACCTGCCCTACCGCCTGCCCAACCTGCGCCTGGAAAACCCCGAGGCCGCCGCCCACACCCGGGTCGGCTGGTACCGCTCGGTCAGCAACATCCCCCACGCCTTCGCCGTGCAGAGCTTCATCGCCGAGCTGGCGGCAGCGGCCGGCAAGGATCACCGCGACTACCTGCTGGAGCTGCTCGGCCCGGCCCGCAAGATCGACCCGGCCAGCCTCGGCGACAGCTGGAACTACGGCGAGTCGCCCAAGCAGTATCCGCTCGACACCGGCCGCCTGCGCGCGGTGGTCGAGGAGGCCACCCAGCAGGCCGGCTGGGGCCGGGAGCTGCCCAAGGGCCACGGACTGGGCCTGGCCGTGCACTACAGCTTCGTCACCTACGTGGCGGTGGTGCTGGAGGTGGAAGTGCGCACCGACGGCGCGCTGCTGGTGCACAAGGCGACCATGGCGGTGGACTGCGGCCCGCAGATCAACCCCGAGCGCATCCGTTCGCAGATGGAAGGCGCCTGCGTGATGGGCCTCGGCAATGCCGCGCTCAGCGAGATCAGCTTCAAGGGCGGCCAAGTGGAGCAGAGCAACCTGCACAACTACCAGGTAGCGCGCCTGCCGCTGGCACCGCGGGAAATCGCCGTGCATATGGTCACGCCCAAGGGCGAGGTGCCGCTGGGCGGGGTCGGCGAGCCGGGCGTGCCGCCGATCGCTCCGGCGCTGTGCAACGCGATCTTCGCCGCCACCGGCAAGCGCATCCGCGAGCTGCCGATCCGCAACCAGCTGATGGACTGGCAGGTCTGATGGACAGCGTCGACCTCAACGTCCTGCGCAGCGTGCTGGCCTGGTGCCAGGCCGGCCAGCGCGTGCGGCTGTACACCGTGGTGCAGACCTGGGGCAGCGCGCCGCGCCCGCCGGGAGCGATGCTCGCCGTGCGCGACGACGGCATGCTGATCGGCTCGGTGTCCGGCGGCTGCATCGAGGACGACCTGCTCGAGCGCCTGCGCGACGGCCGCAGCGCCGCCGGCGGAGCGGCGGTGCAGCTGGTCACCTACGGCGTCAGCCGCGAGGAGGCCGCACGCTTCGGCCTGCCCTGCGGCGGCACCCTGCGCCTGACCGAGGAAGACGTCGGCGATGCCAGCTGGGTCGCGGAGCTGCTGGCGCGCTGCGAGAACCACCGCCTGGTGGCCCGCGAGCTGGAGCTGGCCAGCGGCAGGGTCACCCTGCACGACGCCCTGCCCGGCGACAGCCTGCAGTTCGATGGCGAGCGCCTGCGCGCGGTGTACGGCCCGCGCTGGCGCCTGCTGCTGATCGGCGCCGGCCAGCTGTCGCGCTATGTCAGCGAGATGGCGCGCATGCTCGACTTCGAGGTGCTGATCTGCGATCCGCGCGAGGAATTCGCCTTCGGCTGGGAAGACAGCCACGCGCGCTTCGTTCCCGGCATGCCCGACGACGCCGTGCTGGCCATCGCGCCGGACGAGCGCACCGCCATCATCGCGCTGACCCACGATCCGCGCCTCGACGACATGGCCCTGCTCACCGCCCTCGGCTCGCGCGCCTTCTACGTCGGCGCGCTGGGGTCGCGGGTCAACAGCCAGAAACGCCGCGAGCGCCTGGCCTATCTCGGCCTGGCCGCTGCCGACATCGCGCGCCTGCACGGCCCAATCGGCCTGCCCATCGGCAGCCACACGCCGCCGGAAATCGCCCTGTCGCTGCTAGCCGAAATCGTCGCCCTGAAGAACGGCACCGCGGTCAGCCGGCCGGTACGCCAGCAGCAGGCCTGCGGCCAGCCGGCATGAGCGGCGTCTGCGCCGTGCTGCTGGCCGCAGGCCGCGGCAGCCGCTACCGCGAACTGGCCGGCCCGCAGGCCGACAAGCTGCTGGCGAGCTGTTGCGGCCGCGATGGCTGCCAGCGCCCGGTGCTGGAACATGCCGTGCTGGCCTTTGCAGGTCAGGTGGAGCGCCTGCTGCTGGTGACCCGCCCGGACAACACCGACGTACTCGCCCTCGCCCGGCGCCTCGACGTTGAAGCCCTCACCCTGGCCTCGGCCGGCATGGGCGACAGCCTCGCCGCGGCGGTGCGCCACAGCGCGGACAGCGCCGGCTGGCTGATCGCCCTCGGCGACATGCCGTTCATCCTGCCGGGCACCGTCGCCCGGGTGGTGCAGGCGCTGGACGATGACGCCATCGTGGTGCCGACCTGCGACGGCAACTTCGGCCACCCGGTCGGTTTCGGCCGCCGCCATGGCCCGGCCCTGGCCGCGCTGAGCGGCGAGCGCGGGGCCAGAGGCCTGTTGCAGGACAACCCGCTGCGCGAGCTGGCGGTCGACGACGGCGGGGTGCTGTGGGACGTGGATACGCCGTCAAGGCTCGCATTCGCCGGTTAGCCGCCTGCCGTTGCTGCGATCTGGCGCATGGTGAGCCCAGCGGTTTGCCGCTAGAGTTCAGCCAATCCCCGAGTGCCCAGCAAGGATCCGCCATGACACTCAGCCGCGACCAGGCCCAGCAGCGGGCCGACGACATCCAGGCTTTTCGCCGCGAGCTGGAGCGTCTACGCCAGGAGCAGGCGTTGACCCTCGAGCCGGCGCTGCTGGAGCGACTCGCCGAACACCACCGCCGTCTGCTCGACGACTACCGCCAGCGCTTCGACATCGACCAGGACAGCCAGGCCAAGCGCCTGTCGCTGAGCATGCGCATCGCCTCCTTGCTCGGTGCGCTGGCCCTGGCGGCCAGCGTCCTGTTCCTGTTCTACCAGTTCTGGGGCCTGTTCGGCGCCACCGCCCAGGTCGCCATCCTGATCGGCGCCTCCCTGGGCAGCCTGCTGCTGACCTTGTGGGTGCGCAGCCGCGACAGCTCGGGCTACTTCAGCAAGCTGGCGGCCATGGTCGCCTTCGCCTGTCTGGTGCTGAACACGGTGATGCTCGGGCAGATCTTCAACATCACCCCGACCGACAACGCCCTGCTGGCCTGGGCCGCCTACGCCCTGCTGCTGGCCTATGCGTGCGACGCCCGCCTGCTGCTGGCCGCCGGGCTGATCAGCCTGCTGGCCTTCGTCGCCGCGCGGGTCGGCACCTGGAGCGGGGTGTACTGGCTGAGCCTGGGCGAGTTCCCCGAGCACTTCTTCCCCGCCGGCCTGCTGATCTTCGGCGTGCCGCTACTGGCACCGCAGCGAGGCTTCAGCGGCTTCGCGCCGATCTACCGGGTGTTCGGCCTGCTGGCGCTGCTGCTGCCAGTCCTGGTGCTGGCCAACTGGGGCGAGGCCAGCTACCTGCCCTGGAGCACGGGGCTGATCGAGGGCTTCTACCAGACGCTCGGCTTCCTCGGCGCCGGCCTGGCCATCTGGCTCGGCACCCGCCGCGACTGGCCGGAGGTGGTCAATACCGGCCTGACCTTCTTCGTCATCTTCCTCTACACCAAGCTGTTCGACTGGTGGTGGGAGGTGCTGCCCAAGTACCTGTTCTTCCTGCTGCTGAGCCTGGTCGCGGTGCTGATCCTGGTGGTCCTGCGTCGCCTGCGCCTGATCCACGGTCACCGGGGAGGTGCCAACGCATGAGCCGCCTCGAACGACGCCACGCCCTGCTCGCCGGGGTAGCGCTGATCCTGCTGATCAATGCCTTCGCCCTCGCCGGCGTCTGGTACAACCGCAGCGACGAGCCGGACAGCCGCCTGGCGCTCAGCGAGCGCGAGCTGGGCGTGATGTCGCCCTACCTGCGCCGGGAAAACAGTGGCCTGTTCCTGCAGTTGCAGTGGCGCATGCCGGGCTATTGGGAGGAGGACGGCGGTCGCTCGCCCAGGCGGTTGAGCGCGGCGCAAATGCGCCAGCTGGGCTTCCACATACCGGATGCGGCGGACTGCCAACCGCGCTGCCGGCGTCAGGCCGCACGCGAGGTGCTGGTCGTGCTGGAACTGGACGGCCCCGCCTATCACGCGGAACTACGCCGCCAGCAGGAGAGCGTCGAGCAGGCCAGCCGTGCGCTCGCCGCCCTGCCCGAAGACCAGCAGCTGCAGCAGCGCCTGGCTCATCAGCGCCGCGAGCTGGACGATCTCCAGCGCGACACCCGGCTGTACGTGGTGGAGGTCGGCCTCGACCGCGACGTGCTGCGCCAGCGTTATGCCGACCGCAGCCGCTACGCCATTGTCCGCGGCCTGGTAAGCCCTTCCTATGGGGGCAAACCGCTGCAGCTGCGCGGCTATCTGCGCAAGCTGAGCAACGAGCAGATCAACGTGCCCCAGCGCTGGAACTGGGCACTGGCCGGCCTGCCGAGTCGAGCCCGCGACAAGTCGACGATCCCCGGCCTGCGCATCGAGGTCGCCTTCGGCCAGCGTCTGGAGCCGTGGATCACCGCGGTCGGTGAAGCCAGGCCGGACTGACCGAGCGTGCCCGCACAGAAGCCTGGGCGCTGCCGGTTGACTACTCGCTGAGCCGCAGCCCCTCGCTCACTCGCAACCGGTGCAACGCACCGTGGCCCACCTCCACCTGCATCAGCTGCTCGCGCGGCAGGCCGCGGGCGCGGGCCAGCAGCAGGCGCATCACCCCGCCGTGGGTGACCAGCAGGACATGCTCGCCGGCGAACTGGCGGTACAAGCGTTGCAGCGCATCGAGCACGCGCGCCTCGAAGGCCGTCAGCGGCTCGCCGTCCGGCGGAGTGAACGCATAGGGATCGTTCCAGAACATGCCCAGCGCCTCGCTGTCAGTCTTCATCAGCTCGGCCGCGCTGCGCCCCTCCCAGGCGCCGAAGTCCAGCTCGCGCAGACCGCTCTCCAGATGCAGCGGCAGTGCGAGGCGGGCGGCCAGCTCGTCGGCGAAGGCGGCGCAGCGCTGTAGCGGCGAGCTGACCAGCCGGGTCCAGGGCCTCTCTTCGCCCACCGCCGCGCGCATCTGCGCCCAGCCACTGGCCGTCAGGGCATCGTCGATGCGCCCGCGCAAGCCGCCACCCCGCTCGGTTTCGCCGTGACGCAGCAGGTCGAGGATCATGTCGGACGATCGCTGACGTGCGCCTCGGCAAAGGTGGCCATGCCGCCATGCAGGCTGCAGGCCAGGCGCAGCAGCGGCACGGCCAGCGCCGCGCCGCTGCCCTCGCCCAGACGCAGGCCAAGGTCCAGCAGCGGCTCGCCCTTGAGCGCCTGCAGCACGTAGGTATGCCCAGGCTCGGCGGAGCGATGGCCGAACAGCAGCCAGGGGCGCACGCCGGGATTGAGCTGCACCGCGCAGAGGGCGGCAACCGTGGCGATGAAGCCGTCCACCAGCACCGGCAGGCCGTGCAGGGCACAGGAGACGAAGGCGCCGCTCAGCGCAGCGATCTCGAAACCGCCGAGGCGACGCAGGGCCTCGAGCGGGTCCTGACTGGCCACCTGCTGATGCAGCAGCAGGGCACTGTCGATCACCCGCTGCTTGTGGGCCACGGCGGCCGCGTTCAATCCGGTACCCGCCCCGGTCAGCGCCAGCGCCGGCAGGTCGAGCAGCGCGCAGCCTAGCGCCGCGGCAGCGGTGGTGTTGCCGATGCCCATCTCGCCGCCGATATACACCCCGGCCCGCGCCTGGTGCGCACGCTCGGCGCTGGCGCGTCCGGCGGCCAGCGCCGCGCGGCACTGCTCGTCAGTCATGGCCGGGCCACGGGTGAAGTTGGCGGTGCCGGGGCCGAGGCCGTAGCTGTGCACGCCACCCAGCGGCTCGCCGTCGCCGGCAGTGCCCAGGTCGATGACCTCCAGACGGGCCTGCAGCTGGTGGGCGAGCACGCTGATGGCGGCGCCGCCGGCGACGAAGTTGTGCAGCATCTGCCGGGTGACCGCCTGCGGATAGGCGGAGACGCCCTCCTCGACCACCCCGTGGTCGCCGGCGAACACCGCGATCCACGGCTGCTCGAGGTGCGGGCACTCGCGGCCCTGCAATGCCGCCAGGTCGATGGCCAGCTGCTCGAGACGACCGAGGGCGCCGGTAGGCTTGGTCAGCCGCGCCTGGCGCTGCTCGGCCTTCTGCCGCGCCACATGGTCGATCGGCTGGCAGGGCGCCAGCCACCATTGTTCGTTCACAGGGAATCTCCTTTCAGAATCATCGGCAGCCCGGCCACACAGAAAGTCACCCGCTGCGCCCGTTCGGCCAGCGCCTGATGCAACCAGCCGGCCTCGTCGACGTAGCGGCGAGTCAGCTCGCCCAGCGGCACCACGCCGAGGCCGGTTTCGTTGCCGACCAGGATGATGCGCCCGGGCAGCGCGGCGATGCCTTCGAGCAAGGTATCGCGCTCGCGCTCGAGATGTGCGCCCTCATCAAGCCATAGCAGATTGGTCAGCCACAGGGTCAGGCAGTCGACCAGCAGACAGCGGTTTTCCGCCGCACGGTCGCGCAACACCTGCATCAGGTGGACGGGCTCCTCCAGCAGCCCCCAATCGTCCGGACGGCGCGACTGGTGATGGGCAATGCGCGCGGCCATTTCGTCATCGCCGGCGTGGGCCGTGGCGATGTAGGTCACCGCCAGGCCGGACTCCAGCGCCAGGCGCTCGGCCAGCCGGCTCTTGCCGGAGCGGGCGCCGCCGAGGATCAGTTCAAGCATCGAGGGCTCTCTGTCGGTTCAGGGTAGGGTGCGCCGTGCGCACCGGGGGTCTCAGGACGGTGCGCACGGCGCACCCTACGTCAAACCGCACAGCTCACGCAGCCGCGCGGTATCCAGATGCGCCTCGACCAGGTCGGCCAAGCGCTCGATGTCGCGTTCGCGCAGGGCATGGTAGTCGGGGCTGACCACCTCGCGCAGGCCGGCCCAGCGCAGCAGCGCGCTGCACGCCGCCGGCGACTCGAACAGGCCGTGCAGGTAGGTGCCGAACACCTGGCCATCCATGCTCAGCGCGCCGTCGCCGCGACCGTCGTCCAAGCGCAGCGCCGGGCGCTCGAGCGCGGCGCCGCGACAGACCCCGGCGTGGATCTCGTAGCCGCTCACCTCGGCCTCCTCCAACGCCAGCCGTCCGCGCACGTTGCGCAGCTGCTTGTCGGCTTCCAGCACCGTATCCAGCGCCAGCAGACCGAGGCCGCGACTGCTGCCCGGCGCACCTTCCAGACCGAGCGGATCGGCGATCTCGCCGCCGAGCATCTGCAGGCCGCCGCAGATGCCCAGCAGCTTGCCGCCGTAGCGCAGGTGGCGCTGGATCGCCGCCTCCCAGCCCTGCGCGCGCAGGAAGCTCAGATCGGCGCGCACGCTCTTCGAGCCGGGCAGCACGATCAGGTCGGCCGGCGGAATGCTCTGGCCGGGGCCGACGAAGCTCAGCTCCACCTGCGGATGCAGGCGCAGCGGGTCGAAGTCGGTGTGATTGCTGATGCGCGGCAAAACCGGCACCACCACCTTCAGGCGCTCGCCGCTCTTGGCCACCTGACGCTGGTCGATGGCGTCCTCGGCCTCCAGGTGCAGGTCGTGCAGATAGGGCAGCACGCCGAGCACCGGCTTGCCGGTGCGTGCCTCCAACCAGTCGAGACCCGGCTGCAGCAGGGCGAGGTCGCCGCGGAAGCGGTTGATCACAAAGCCCTGAATGCGCGCCTGCTCGGATGGGCTGAGCAGTTCGAGGGTGCCGACCAGATGGGCGAACACGCCGCCCTTGTCGATGTCGGCGATCAGCAGCACCGGGCAGTCGACCGCCTCGGCGAAGCCCATGTTGGCGATGTCGCCGGCGCGCAGGTTGATCTCCGCCGGCGAACCCGCGCCCTCGACCATCACCACCGGGTACTGAGCGTTGAGGCGTTGGTGCGACTCGAGCACCGCCTGCATGGCGACGCGCTTGTAGTCGTGGTAGGCGGCGGCGTCCATGCTGGTGATGGCGCGGCCGTGGATGATCACCTGGGCGCCGATGTCGCTGTTGGGCTTGAGCAGCACCGGGTTCATGTCGGTGTGCGGCGCCAGATTGGCGGCCTGCGCCTGCACCGCCTGGGCGCGGCCGATTTCGCCGCCATCGGCGGTCACCGCCGAATTGAGCGCCATGTTCTGCGGCTTGAACGGCGCCACCGCCACGCCCTGGCGCGCCAGCCAGCGGCACAGCGCGGTCACCAGGGTGCTCTTGCCGGCGTCGGAGGTGGTGCCCTGCACCATCAGGGTGGTCATGCTTATTCCTGTCTCTTAATTGATGCGGCGATGCGCCGGACGGATCGTAGGGTGCGCCGTGCGCACCGGTATCCGTGCACAGGCTCATGATGCGCACGGCGCACCCTACCCATAGTCGTGCAGCGCCTGGGCCAGGCGCTGCCAGCCGGCCTCGTCCGCCGGCTGGCCGAAGCGCAGGCTGGCCGGCTGGTCGAACAGGCGCACCAGGATGCCGCGGCGGGCGAGGAAGTCGTGCAGCTCGCCGGCGCGCTCGTGGCGCAGCCACTGGAACAGCGCCGTGCCGCCCTCCGGCGCCAGCCCGTGCTTGCGCAACAGGGACGCCAGGCGCTGCCCGGCCGCCTGCAGGCGCAGGGTACGCAAGCGTCGCGCCGCGGCACTGGAGTCGGCCAGCGCCTGGATGCCGAGCGCCCGCGCCGGACCACTGGCCGCCCAGGGGCCGAGACGTTCGGCCAGCAGCTCGAGCAACGTCGCCTCGGCCAGCACGAAGCCCAAGCGCACGCCGGCCAGGCCGAAGAACTTGCCGAACGAGCGCAGCACGATCAGTCCCGGCTTGTCGCTGTGCGTCGCCAGGCTGAACTCGGGGGTGCAGTCCATGAACGCCTCGTCGACCAGCAGGCAGCCGCCACGGGCGTGCAGCCGTGCGTGCCAGTCGAGCAACTGCTCGACGGCGAACAGCTCGCCGGTGGGGTTGTTGGGGTTGACCAGCACCAACACATCGAGGCCGTCGAGCCGCTGGTCGATGTCGGCGGCGGCCAGACGGACGAGCTGATGCCCCGCTCGCTGCCAGGCCTGGGCGTGTTCCGCGTAGCTCGGCTCGAGCATGCCCACCCGGCAGGGCGGCAGTAGCTGCGGTAGCGCCTGGATCGCAGCCTGACTGCCGGCCACCGGCAGCGCGTGAGCCGCGCCATAGCAGGCGCAGGCGGCCTCGCTCAGGCCGTCGTCGTCTTCCGGCAACCGTGCCCACGCCTCGACAGGAATCGCCGGCAGCGGCCAGGGCTCGGGGGCGATGGCGGTGGACAGGTCCAGCCAGTCGCCGAGGGGAATGCCGTAGCGCTGCGCAGCGGAGCGCAGGCGGCCACCGTGTTCAAGCATGCAGCCAGCCTCCGAGCAGCACGAGCACCAGCCACAGCAGCACCCCGCGGCGCAGCAGGCTCAGCGCCCCGGCGATGCTCTCTGCACTCGCCGGCACACCCTCGCCGAGGCTCGGCCGCTGGTGGACCTCGCCGTGGTAGATCGCCGCGCCGCCCAGCTCGACGCCCAGGGCACCGGCGCCGGCGGCCATCACCGGGCCGGCGTTGGGGCTGTCCCACTGCGGTGCCTGGCGGCGCCAGCAGCCCAGCGCGCGGCGGGTCTGGCCGAGCAGTGCGTAGGTCAGCGCGGTCAGGCGCGCCGGCAGGTAGTTGAGCCCGTCGTCGATGCGCGCAGCGGCCCAGCCAAAGCGCTCGAAGCGCGGCGTGCGGTAGCCCCACATGGCGTCGAGGGTATTGCTCAGCCGATAGAGCACCACACCTGGCGCGCCGGCCACGGCGAACCAGAACAGCGCGGCGAACACCGCGTCGCTGCCGTTCTCCAGCACCGACTCGGTGGCGGCGCGGGCCACGCCGTTTTCATCCAGTTCGCGGGTATCGCGGCTGACCACCATGCCAACACCTCGGCGTGCCGCCTCGAGGTCGCCGCGGCGCAGGGCGTCGAGTACCGGCAGGGCGTGCTCGTGCAGGCTGCGCAGGCCCAGCGCAGCGTACAGGGCGAGGATTTCCAGCATCCCGCCGAGCAGCGGCAGCTGCACCAGCAGCCAGATAAGGAAAGTGAGCGGCAACACCGCCAGGCACCAGGCGCTTACCCCGTGGCTGCGCCAGCCACGGCCGTGGCCGTTGAACTGCGCTTCCAGTCGATTGGCCAGGCGGCCGAAGGCCACCAGCGGATGCCAGCGGCGCGGCTCGCCGAGCACCATGTCCAGCGCCACGCCGGCGAGCAGGGCAAGGCCCAGGCTCACGGCTGCTGGCCCCAGTGGTTCTCGAACAGCATGTCGGCCAGCGGCTTTTCCTCGGCCCAGCCCTCCTCGACCAGCATCGGCCGCGGGTAGAACTCCTCGACCGGTCCGAGGCAGAGCAGCGCCAGCGGTTCGGCGCCCTCCGGCAGGCCGAGCAGCGCGCCGAGCGCCACGGGATCGAACAGCGACACCCAGCCCATGCCCAGGCCTTCGGCACGGGCGGCCAGCCAGAGGTTCTGGATCGCGCAGGACAGCGAGGCCAGGTCCATCTGCGGCAGGGTGCGGCGGCCGAAGATGTAGCGCTCGCGGCCGTCCATCAGACAGGCCACCAGCAGCTCGGCGCTGTCCTCGATGCCCTCGACCTTGAGGCGCATGAACTCGCTGGAGCGCTCGCCCATCGCCTCCGCGGTACGCACCCGCTCGGCCTCCACCAGCGTCTTGATCTGCCGGCGCAGCATTGGGTCGGTGATGCGGATAAACCGCCACGGCTGCATCAGGCCGACGCTGGGCGCCTGGTGGGCGGCATCCAGCAGGCGCGCCAGCAGCTCGGGCACCACCGTGCCGCCGCTGAAGTGGCGCATGTCGCGGCGCTCGGCGATGGCGCGGTAGACCGCGGCCTTGTCCTGAGCGCTGAAGGCATGGGGGTTCATCGCAGTTTCCTGCAGCTTGCTGGCGTTTTCATCGGTCATGGGCGGATGGGGCGCAGGCGCGAGGCCGGCAGGATCTCCAGAGGGGTCACGGGCGCAGCAGCGCGGCTGCTGCGCGCGGCGCCGAGGGCAGGTAGAAGTGGATGTAGCTGGCGGTCAACCGGCCACTGCGGTACAGCGGCTCGCGGACGCGCCGGTAGTTGGGGCATTCGCCGTGGGCGATGGGCTGCAGCGCGCACTCCATGCTGGAGTGGTGGTAGCTGTGCCCACGCAGGCGTTCGCCGTCCAACTCGACCTCCTGCATGGCCAAGGTCACCAGTCTGGGCTGCATCTGCGCTTCGCCCGGCAGCAGGCCGAGCAGCTCGCCACGCTGGGCGTCGAGATCGGTCAGGCCGTCGAGCAGGTAGAGCATGCCGCCGCACTCGGCGAGGATCGGCTTGCCGGCGGCATGATGGGCGCGGATCGCCACGCGCATTGCCGTGTTGCCGGCCAGTTGCTGCAGATACAGCTCCGGATAGCCGCCCGGCAGGTACAGGCTGTCCACCTGCGGCAGCTGGTGGTCGTCGAGCGGCGAGAAGAATATCAGCTCGGCGCCCAACGCGCGCAGCAGGTCGAGGTTGGCTGGGTAGACGAAGGCGAAGGCCGCATCGCGGGCCACGCCGATGCGCACGCCCTGCAGCAGCGGCGAACACACGGCGGGCTCCGATCCGGCAAACGCCACCTGCGCCGGCAGACTCGACACGCCAGTCTCCGACAGGGCGGCGGCAGCGGCGTCCAGGCGGGCGTCGAGATCGGCCAGCTCGGCGGCCTGCACCAGACCGAGATGGCGGCTGGGCAGCTCGATGGCGGCGGCGCGCGGCAGCGCGCCGAACCACGGCAGGTGCGCCGGCAGGCAGTCGCGGAGGATCTCGCCGTGGCGCGCGCTGCCGACCCGGTTGGCCAGTACCCCGGCGAACGGCAGGTCGCTCTGGTAGCTGGCCAGGCCGTGGGCGATGGCGGCGAAGGTCTGCGCCATGGCCGCACCGTCGATCACCGCCAGCACCGGCACGCCGAAGCGCCGGGCCAGGTCGGCCGCCGAGGGCGTGCCGTCGAACAGGCCCATCACCCCCTCGATGAGGATCAGGTCGGCCTCGCCGGCGGCCTGCCACAGGCGCCGCCGGCACTCCTCCTCGCCGACCAGCCAGAGGTCCAGCGAGTCCACCGGCGCGCCGCAGGCGCGGGCGAGGATCATCGGGTCGAGAAAGTCCGGGCCGCACTTGAACACCCGCACGCGCCGGCCCTGGTTGATGTGGTGGCGTGCCAGCGCGGCGGTGACGGTGGTCTTGCCCTGCCCCGAGGCGGGGGCGGCGATCAGCAGGGCGGGACAATGGCGGGGATTGTTCATCAGCGACTCCATACGGACACGGACAGGCACGCATTCACTTGCGACCGGATTGCCTTGACTGACCCGTTGGTCGGGAAAAAATTCGCCTCGGCAGTCGCAATCGCGAGGCACATCAGAATTCCACACCTCGCTGCGCCTTCACTCCGGCCTGGAAAGCGTGCTTGACCAGGCCGATCTCGCTGACCGTGTCAGCCGCCTCGATCAGCCCCGGCAGCGCGCCGCGGCCGGTGACCACCACGTGCTGTAGCGGCGGGCGTGCCGCGATGTCGGCCAGCACCGTATCCAGCTGCAGGTAGCCGTACTTGAGGGCGATGTTCAACTCGTCGAGCACCACCAGGGCGATCTCGGGGTCCTGCAGCAGCTCGCGAGCCACCGCCCAGGCCTGCTCGGCCTTGTCGATGTCGCGCTGGCGGTCCTGGGTCTCCCAGGTGAAGCCTTCACCCATCACGAAGTAGCGCACCTCGTCGGGGAAGCGGCGGAAGAACGCCTCCTCGCCGGTGCTCGCCGCGCCCTTGATGAACTGCACCACGCCGGCCTTGAGACCGTGACCGAGGGTGCGCGCCAGCATGCCGAAGGCCGCGCTGCTCTTGCCCTTGCCGTTGCCACTGTTGACCAGCAACAGGCCGCGCTCGGCGCTGGCCTCGGCGATCTTGGCGTCGACCACCGCCTTCTTGCGCTGCATGCGCGCCTTGTGGCGCTCGTCGCGGGCGGTCTCGTCCGGCGCGCTCATCGGCTCACCTCGGCACTCGAGCGCTGCGTCCAGGCATGACCGGCTGCCAGCAGCAGCGCCGCCAGGCCGACATACAGGGCCAGCGCCTGCAGCGACTGTGGGTAGTAGGCGGCGATGCGCGGCAGGAAACCGGCCAGGCTCGCGTCGGGGTAGCGACCGGAGAAGAAGTAGAAGCCGCCGCTGGACAGCAGGTGGCAGACCGAGCTGGCGCCGAGCAGACAGGTCAGCAGGCGGCCCAGGGTCGCCCAGCCCTCCTGGTGCACTCGGGCATACAGGCGGCCGCCTAACCACAGCGCGGCGTAGGCCGGCAACAGCAGCCCGTAGGCCGGGGTCACGCACCAGTTGCTCACGCCGCCCCAGGTGACGGCGGCAAGGTCGAGGGCGACCGCCTCGAGGAACAGCGCCGGAAAGGCCCAGCGCGCCGGCAGCAGGACGCCGGCGAGGAAGAACACCGCCCAGGAAGCGCTGGGCAGGTTGATGTCGCTGAAGTGGTGGCCGCGGGTCACGGCCATCAGCAGCGCCAGGGCGATGCCGATGGCCAGGCGGCTGCGGGGGGAAAGGTCGAGCATGGGGGAACTCCTGGGGGCAAGGATGCGGCGCCCCGCTCGCACGGGGCGCCAGTGGTTCACAGCGCCTGGTAGCGCACGGTGAAGTAGACGGCTTGGCCCGGCTGGTTGTAGCCGGCGGCGGTCTGGTAGTCGGCGTCGAGCAGGTTGGTCACCCGCGCCTGCAGGCGCCACTCGTCGTCGAGGCAGTATTCGCCACGCAGGTCGAGGCTGGCGTAGCCGGACAGCTCGCTCTGGTTGGCCAGGTCGTCGTAGCGCTGGTCCTCGGCATGCAGGCTGGCGCCGACGCTGAAACGGCCGATGGCGCGGTCGATATCGAGGTTGAGCATCTGTTTGGCGCGGCGCGCCAGCTCGTTGCCGTCGTGGCTGCCGCCGCGGCTTTCCGGCTCCTGCAGGGTCAGGTTGGCGTTCCAGTCCCAGCCCAGCCACTGGCTGCCGAGGCTCGCCTCGACGCCGCGGATGCGCGCCTGATCGACGTTGTTGGGCGCCTCGAGGCTGGCATCGTAGGCGATCAGGTCGTCGATGAGGGTACGGAAGGCCGCCAGCTGCCAATGGCCCCAGCCCGGGCGGCCCTGCAGGCCGAGTTCGAGGCTGCGCGAGGTCTCGGCATCCAGCTCGGGGTTGCCGTAGCCGGGGTAGTACAGCTCGTTGAAGGTCGGCGCCTTGAATGCCGTGCCATAGCTGGCATAGGCGCGTAGTGAATCACTCAGCGCATAACCCCAGGCGAGGCTGCCGGTCTCGTGGTCGCCGAACTGCTGGTTGTCGTCGCGGCGCAGCGCCAGCTGCCAGTCGTGGCGCCCGCTGCCACCGAGGTACTGGGCGAAGTAGCCGTCGTTGTCGCGCGAGTCCTCGGCGTAGGCGGTGCTGCCGTTCACCTCGTCGTGCTGGTGGTCGACGCCCAGCACCAGGGTATGGTCCTCGGCCAGCGTCACATCGTTCTGCCAGGACAGCGAGTCGCGGCGGGTATCGAAGCGCGAATAGAAGGCACCGTCCTGATCGGCGTCCGACTTGTCCTCGCTGCGGCCGCCCTGCAGGGTCACCTGCCAGGGCTCGAGCGGGGCAAAGCGCGCGCGCAGGCCGGCGACCTTCTGCACGCCATCGGCGTTGGCACCGAAACCGGCGCTGCGCCGGCGGTTCACTCCGTCGTAGTCGTTGTGCGACTTGGCCTGCAGGAAATTGCCATCCAGCTCCAGGCCATTGGCGAAACGATGCCCGGCGCGCAGCGAGGCGGACAGGTTACGGTAGCCATCGCGGTCGTCCTCGTAGCCGCTGGCGCTGCGCGGCTTGACGTTGATGCCATCGCTGTCGCTGGCGGAGACGCCGAGGTTGAACCAGCTGAAACCCGCGCGACCGGACAGCCCGGCACTGCCGCTGTGGCTGGCGTGGCTGCCGCTGCCGACGGAGAGGAACGGCCGCAGGCCGGCACCGCCGTCCTTGCGGGTGAAGATCTGGATCACCCCGCCGATGGCCTCCGAGCCGTACAGGCTGGAGCGCGGGCCGCGGACGATCTCGATGCGCTCAATCAGCTCCACCGGCAGGTCCTGGAAGGCGGCGCTGCCGCTGGTGGCCGAGCCGACCTTGATGCCGTCGATCAGCACCAGCACGTGATCGGACTCGCTGCCGCGCAGGAACAGCGAGGTGCTCTTGCCGGGGCCGCCATTGTTGGCCAGCGACACGCCCGGCACGCTGCGCAGCAGCTCGGGCAGCGAGGCGGCCTGCTTGCGCTCGATCTCCTCGCGGTCAATCACCGTCACCGCCGCCAGCGACTCGCTGGCGGTCTGCACGGTGCGGCTGGCGGTCACCAGCAGGGGTTCGACCGACAACGGCTCGGCCGCCAAGGAAAGGGAAGACACGCCACACAGCATGATCGCTGCCGGCGCCAGAAGGGCTTTGCTCATCGTTCACTCTCTGCATCGCGCTCACCCGCGCGATCAGGATTGCAGGAGGCATGCAGAGGACATGACGACGAACAGACGGGATAAAAAACCAGGAAAGCCGCCCACCCGACGAGTAGCGCCCTCCGCGATACCGTGGATGCGACAGGCCGGTCTCCGGGCTTGCGAGTGGAACCTGGGGTTCCCGAAGTCGCGCCTTCCCATGCCTGAGCACAGTGGCCAATAGCGACGTCTTGACTCGCCTACCGTTGCGGGGGCAGCGCCGGCCTTGTGTGTGACATTTCGCACACGCACCGGCTTCCCTGTTTCACCCCACCAAGCCTTGGCTGGGGGGCACCTGAAGCAGGGCGCGAAGGTTAGAGGGTTGCTAGCGATGCGTCAAATTCGCAACGGCAGCCGAGTTGCAAGAGCAATGGCCCGCACGAATCCTGTGAAGCTTTTCACAAAAAAACACGCCTTCCCCAATGCCCACCGGTTTGGTGTGGCCTTTATGCTGTCAGCGTGATACTGAATTTGCGCGTCATTCCCTTCAATGGGGGTGCACGACTTCTTCCAAGCACGTAATTACACTCACCAAGGAAATACCCATGGGTTTTGTCATCTCCTGGTCACCCGAGTTTGAGACTGGCATCGACATCATCGACGAGCAGCACAAACGCATCTTCGAGTACCTGTCGGAAATCGATCACGCCATCAAGGCCCAGTCGACCAGCGAAGTCGAGTATGTGGTCAAGGCCCTGCTGGACTATGCCATTTCCCACAACACCTTCGAAGAAAGCCTGATGGCCAAGGCCGGCTATCCGATGCTGGACGCCCACCACCAGGTCCACGAGGCCTTCAAGGCCCGTGCCCAGGCCTACGGCGCGCGTTTGTCCAGCGGTGAAGACCACTTCCGCCTGGCTCGCGAGGTACGCACCGACATCGGTCTGTGGCTGACCAACCACATCAAGCGTGACGACAAACACTACGTGCCCTACGTGAAGAAGAGCCTGGATGGCGGCTTCGTCTCGCGCATGCTGGGCAAGTTCTTCGGCTGATCGCTCGCCTGGCGACAGCCAGACCTTTGGATATACCGAGCCGGGCCCCGCACCCCCTCGTGCAACGACAACATATAAAAAGCCGAATAAAAACAACAAGAGCGATACGAACTCGATGATTATTGCCCAACTCCGGCCTGCCGCCGATGTCCACTCCCCTCCATTGAAGGAAGGGCGCACCACCTAAGTGTCACTCGACACACCTGGACATTCTCTGCCACCGCAGCGGTGTGCATGCCCGGCGGGACTGCAACCCCTCCCGCCGGTCAAAGACCTGTTCGATGGCCCGCGACCAGCCATCGCCGCAGGAAAACCAGGGTCGCACTCCAGCCAGATTCAATGTTCATACAAGAGGGATCGACACCATGAGCTTTGTTATCACTTGGACAGCAGAATTCGAAACCGGCATCGATATCATCGACGAGCAGCACAAGCGTATTTTCGAGTACCTGGAAGAAATCGATCACGCCATCAAGACCCGCAACGCAGACGAGGTCGAGCATGTGATCAAGTCACTGATCGACTACTCCATCTCGCACAATACCTTCGAGGAAAGCCTGATGAAAAAGGCCGGCTATCCGATGCTGGAAGCCCACCATCAGGTCCACGAAGCGTTCAAGACTCGCGCCAATGCCTATGCCGACCATCTGGCCAAGGGCGATGATCCGTTCCGCGTTGCGCGGGAAGTGCGTACCGATATCGGTCTGTGGCTGACCAATCACATCAAGCGCGATGACAAGCACTACGTCTCTTTCGTCAAGCACAATATCGAAGGCGGCTTTGTCGCGCGAATGCTCGGCAAGTTCTTCCGCTGATCCCGCCGCTCTGGCAATAAGGGCCGGCCACCAGGCCAGCCCTTATCAAGCCATCAGTTAACGCTCAGGCGCTCGCGATTCTTCTCCAGCGTCGCCGCACCGATACCCTTCACCTCCAGCAGTTCATCCACCGAAGTGAAGGCTCCCTTGGCTTCGCGATATTCGACAATGGCACGCGCCTTGGCCTCGCCGATGCCATTCAGCTCGCGGGCCAGGGTTTCGGCATCGGCGCTGTTCAGATTGACCCTGGTCACCGGCGCAACGACGGGGGCCTGCACCGCCAGTGGCTGGGCGGCGGGCACTTCGGCGGCAGTGGCGGCCACGGAGAAGCCCGTGAGCAGGGCGAACAACAGAGCGGAAGTACGCAGTTTCGACATGATCGACAATCCCTGTGAAAGTAGAAAAATGCTGCCTGATCCCGAGGCAGTCCAGCGACCCTAAATCACGCCAGCGGAATAGCCAATAGCCGCCATTTCGATTGGTAAAAGGTTTATTGCGCAAAAGCGACCCAATTCACATTTGCGACCGGCAAGCGCGGCTGGCAAAATTTGCCCCACCCTACTCACCAAGACCCACCCAAGATATATGCAGAACCCCAAAGACCTGTTGCGCGAACAACTGGCTCAGGCAGCCGAACAGTTCAAGAACGAGCAGAACGGCGAAGTCGTTATCTACGCCGCCCAGCCCGCACCGGAAAAACGCCCGTGGCGCAAGAAACCGAGCATTCACGACGAAGTATTCGCCAAGGAGCTCGACAGCATGCGCAAGCAAAAGACCGAGAC
Organism: Geopseudomonas aromaticivorans; assembly: GCF_019097855.1. GTDB lineage: Bacteria > Pseudomonadota > Gammaproteobacteria > Pseudomonadales > Pseudomonadaceae > Geopseudomonas > Geopseudomonas aromaticivorans. Next base: position 59,793 of record NZ_JAHRGL010000019.1, on the reverse strand, counting down.
CGAACTGGGCGATACCAGCCACACCCCGATAGCGTGAAACACGCCATGAGCCGGTGGCCGTGCCCCTCAACGCTAAAAGCGCCTGCTGCCCACCCGGCCTGCGCGTCTCGCCCAGCGCCCATGGTCTAGAGTTCTTTCTGCGCACCGCGTAATTGCTCCACCGCTCCGGCGGCGGAGCGACTGGACGTGATCCGCCCCCCGCACACGCCTTCAGATCAGCAGGGCCAGTCGCCATGAAGGGTTCCCTGTTTGCCGACGCCTACCAGCCCAGCCAGATAGCCCGGCGCGTTGCCGAAATGGGCGTGGCGAAGGCCCGCGCAGACAGCCTGACCGTGCTGGTGCTGGCGGTACTCGCCGGGGCGTTCATTTCTCTCGGCGCCCTGTTCTTCACCGTGGTGGTGACCGGTAGCGAGCTGGGTTTCGGCGTCACCCGCCTGCTCGGCGGACTGGGCTTCTGCCTCGGCCTGGTGCTGGTGGTGATCGGCGGCGCCGAGCTGTTTACCGGCAATAACCTGCTGGCCATGGCCTGGGCCAGCCGCTTGATCGACGGCCGCGCGCTGCTGCGCAACTGGTTGCTCGTCTATCTGGGCAATGTCGTCGGCTGCCTGGGTACGGTTGCGCTGGTGCTGTGGGCGGACGTAGCCAGCCTGGCCGCTGGTGCGGTCGGGGAAACGGCGCTGCAAATCGCCCAGCGCAAGGCTGAGCTCCCCATGGGCACGGCCTTTGCGCGCGGCATCCTTTGCAATGCCCTGGTGTGCCTGGCGGTCTGGCTGGCGATGGGCGGGCACAGCCTGACCGACAAGTTTCTCGCCATCGTCCTGCCGATCAGTGCGTTCGTCACCCTCGGCCTCGAACACTCGATCGCCAACTGGTTCTTCCTGCCCTACGGCCTGGCGCTGGAGGGCAATGGCAGTGGGTGGCTGGCTGGGGCGGCGCTAAACCTCGCCATGGTCACGGCAGGCAATCTGGTTGGCGGCACGCTGCTGGTCGCCGGCGTGTACTGGCTGGCCTACCTGCGCGGCACGCAAGCGGCCTGAGCCATGGCTATCCGGGCGTGACGCTGCGTCGCTTGTAGCGCACCAGCGGGTGGTGGCCGACGCGCTTGATCTCGAACAGGTCGATGGCCGTAAGCAGGTCCACCAGCCGGGCATAGCCGTAGTTGCGCGGGTCGAAGGAAGCCTGGTTGGCAATCCGTGCTCCGACCAGACTGAGCTGCGCCCAGCCGTCGTCGTCGGCAGCGAAGGTCACCGCATTGCGCAGCAGGTTCATCAGCTTGCTGTCGCCCTTGAGTTCGTGGCCGGGACGCCGACTGATCACTGCCACTGCCGGCGGCACGCAGACCACGCCTTGCGCCTCGGCTTCGGCGGGGATGGCACTGGTACCCAGCGGCTGAATGGTCACCTCTACCGGCATCTCTTCCAGATAGACGAAACGCGAGCAGGCGTTGACGTAGGGTTCCGGCGACTTGCGCTCGCCGAAGCCGATCACCTGCTTCCCCTCGGCCCGCAGGCGGGTGACCAGCGGAGTGAAATCGCAGTCCGAGGAAACCAGGCAGAATACCTCGACCGGCTTGCCGTGCAGCACGTCCATGGCGTCGATGGCCATGGCCATGTCGGTGGCGTTCTTGCCCTTGACCAGGTCGAACTGCTGGATCGGCTGGATCGCATGCTCGTGCAGCACCTGCACCCAGGATTCCAGCCGCGGGCTCTTCCAGTTGCCGTAGGCACGGCGGATGGAGACCACGCCAAGCACCGCCAGTTCGGCGAGGATCGCCTCGATCTTGCGGCTCGGCGAGTTGTCGGCATCGATGAACAGCGCTACGCGGACGTTCTGCACAGGCCGGCCCTCTTCCTGGTCCCAGTGACCTCAGCCTAGCCCTTCAGCGCCTTCTTCGGATAAATGTCGTAGCGGCTGGACTTGCCTTCGAGCTGGTAGGACGGCTTGGCGCCGTCGATGCACGGCGCCTTGCGCGGGCGCTTGACCACCACGCGGTGGCTGGCCAGGGCCAGGGCCGCGTCGAGCAGCGCCGGGGCGTCGAGATCGTCGCCCACCAAGGGGCGGAACAGGCGCATTTCCTTCTTCACCAGCGCGCTCTTGTCGCGGTGCGGGAACATCGGGTCGAGGTAGATCACCTGCGGCGGCTCGCCCTGCCAGGCGCCCATGAGCGCCACGGCGTTGCCGGTCAGCAGCTGCATGTGGGCCACGATGGGCGCCACTTCCGGGTCGCGGGCGGCGCGCGCCAGGCCGTCCTCGAGCAGCGCGGCGATCAGCGGCTGACGCTCGATCAGGCTGACCTCGCACCCCAGGCTGGCGAGGACGAAGGCATCGCGGCCGAGGCCGGCGGTGGCATCCAGCACCCGCGGGCGCACGCCGGGCTGCACGCCGACCGCCTTGGCAATCATCTGCCCGGCGCCGCCACCGAAGCGCCGGCGATGGGCAGCGCCGCCCTCGACGAAGTCGACACGCACCGGCCCCGGCGCATCCGGGCCGAGCTCGGCCAGCTGCAGGCCTTCGTCGCCCAGCTGCAGGGCGAACTCGGCCTCGCCCTCCTCGCCCAGCCCAAGTCGCTCGGCCCACTGGCGGGCGGCGGCGGCATGGGCAGGAGTGAGGGCTTGGATCCGGACTCGGGGGGCAGTGACAGACATCGGGGCTTCCGCGAAATGGGCAGGGCATCGCTGGCGATGCGGGGGCCGCCATTTTGCCAAAGAATGCGCCGGCCTGCCCTATCGCCTGGCTGGCGAACGCCCCAGCAGCACCCAAGCCACCCCGCCCAGCAGCAGCACCGCGGCTAGCAGCAGGCGCCGGTCGAAGGCTTCATCCAGCAACAGCACGCCCAGCACGGCGGTCAGCAGCGGCACGCTGAGCTGGACGGTCGCGGCCTGGGTGGCGCGCAGTGCCGGCAGCACGGCATACCAGAGGGCATAGCCGACACCGGATGCCAGGGCGCCGGAAAGCAGCGCATAGCCAAGGCCGGCAACATCCAGCTGCGCCCACGGCAGGCCGAGCAGGCCGAGCAGCAGTGCCAGCGGCAGCGCCCGGATGAAGTTGCCGGCCGTATGCGCGGTGGCATCGCCGGCGCCGCGCCCGCGCAGGGAATACGCGCCCCAGGCCACCCCGGCCAGCAGCATCAACAGGGCCGGCAGCACAGCCGGCGCACTGGCTCCGGGCAACAGCAGCACGGCCAGGCCGGCAAAGGCCAGCAGCAGGCCGCAACCCTGCCCTGCCGACAGGCGCTCGCCGCGCCACAACCCCCAGAGGATCATGCTGGCCTGCACCGCACCGAACAGCAACAGGGCACCGCTGGCGGCGGACAGTTGCACATAGGCCCAGGAAAACCCCGCCGCGTAGACGAACAGCGCCAGCGCCGAGAGATTGCTGCCCCCCAGCGGCGCGCGCGGTACCGCTGGGCGCAGGCGCACGATCAGCCACAGCGCCAGCGCTCCACCGAGCAGGCGGATGGCGGTGAAGCTGGCGGCATCGATATGACCATCGCGCAGGGCGATGCGGCACAGCAGCGAGTTGGCTGCAAAGGCCAGCATGGCCAGGGCGGTGAGCAGCGCCAGGCGCGGCAGGGGCATGGCAGACATCCAGTCTGTGGTGGTGCGCAGAGGGTAGCGCGAAAGGTGCGGCAGCGGGGTGCGACTTTGGACTGCCGCCTCGCGGCGCAGCGGGTGGACGGGCGCTCGTAGGGTGCGCCGCGCGCACCAATAACCGACGATAGCGGCTTATGGTGCGCAGGGCGCACCCTACAGCAGGTCGAGCTGTTCGCCTCCGCCGCTATCCGGCAACGCCGGCAGACCGGGCAGGCGCGCCATCAGCCGCTCGTGAAAACGCCGCGCCAGTTCGGGCGCCAGGTGGTTGTCAGGGGTATGCAGGAAGACGTGCGGGGTGCGGCCTTCCTCGATCCAGCCGGCGACCTTGTCCAGCCAGGGAGCAAGAAAAGCATCGTTGGCCTCGAGCTGCGGATGACCGATAAAACGCACCTGCGGAAACGCGGTAAAAGCCGCCGGGCGCGGCGGCACGCGCGGCTTCTTGCTCTGCGCATGCAACACCGCCGGAGTGCGCGCGGTGCAGCTGAACAGCGGCCGCGAGTCGAGGCAGATCCGCTCGGCGCCGCGCCCCAGTAGCAGGCGGTTGAGCGCCTTCTCCTCGTCGCCGCGGGCGAAGAACGCCGGGTGGCGCACCTCCACCGCCAGGCTGCGCCCACCCGGTAGCCCCTCGACAAAGGCTGCCAGCTCGCCGAGGCGCGGCGGGCCGAAGCTGGCCGGCAGCTGCAGCCACAGCGGCATGACCCGCGCCCCGAGCGGCGCCAGCAGATCGAGGAACTCGCCGGCAGCGGCGAGATTGGCGCGCAGGTCGCCTTCGTGGCTGATGTCGCGCGGCAGCTTGGCGCAGAAGTGAAAGCCTGCCGGCATCAACTGCGCCCAACGCGCCAGGGTCGCCGCCGCAGGCCGGGCGTAGAAGGTGGTATTGCCTTCCACCGCGTTGAACACCCGGCCGTAGGCGGGAAGAAAGTCACGGCTGGCCAGGCCGGCCGGATACAGCGAACCGCGCCAGGCCGGCTCGTTCCACGACGGGCAGCCGAGGAAGTACGGCAGCACCGCCGGCTCAGGCCTTCTTCGGCGTGGCGACGTTGTCGCGCAGGTACACCGGCTGCGCCTGGTCGGCGACCACCGCCTCGCCGCGCGCCCAGGCGAAGGTGGCGAGGGTCAGCAGGTCCTCGGCGTGCGGCAGCAGGCCAGCATCCATGGCCTGCACCTGCACCGGGATGCGCGAGGCGAAGGCCCAGCCGGTGCCGGCGCCGAACCATTCGCCCTCGGCGCCGCGCGGCAGCGCGACCTGCTCAGGCGGCAACACGGCCTCCACGCCGGCCAGGCGCATCTCGCCCTGTTCCAGGCGATAGCAGCCCCAATACAGCTCGTCCATCCGCGCATCGATGGCGGTCGCCACCTGGGTCGCGCCCTGCTCGCGATGGGCACGCTGGGCCATCACGGCAAGGTTGGAGATCGGCAGCACCGGACGGTCGAGGGCAAAGGCCAGGCCCTGCACCACGCCCACGGCAATGCGCACGCCGGTGAAGGCGCCCGGGCCACGGCCGAAGGCGATGGCCTGCACCGCAGCGAGGGCGATGCCGGCCTCGGCCAGCAGTTCCTGCACCATCGGCAGCACGCGCTGGGCATGCAGGCGCGGAATTACCTCGTAGCGGCTGAAGACACGCCCCTCGTGCAGCAGTGCGACGGAACAGGCTTCGGTGGCGGTATCCAGGGCCAGCAGGGTGGTCATGTCGGAGGTCCGGTACGGTCAAAAACGGGCGGGCATTGTAACAGCACTGCAGAATGCAAACGGCCCGCACAAGGCGGGCCGTCGGCACAGCGCGAAGCGGATCAGCTCAGTGCGGCGAGCACCTTGGCGGTGATCTCTTCGACGCTGCCGACACCCTCGACGCGGGAGTACTTGGGCTTGCCGGCGGAACCTTCTAGGTCTTGATAGAAGCCAACCAGCGGCAGGGTCTGCGCGTGGTACACGTCCAGGCGCTTGCGCACGGTTTCTTCCAGGTCGTCTTCGCGCTGGATCAGCTCTTCACCGGTCTCGTCATCCTTGCCGGCCACCTTCGGCGGGTTGTACTGCAGGTGGTAGGTACGCCCGGAGGCCGGGTGGACGCGGCGGCCGGACATGCGGCTGATGATTTCCGCATCTTCCACGGCGATTTCCAGCACATGGTCGATTTCGACGCCGGCATCGCGCAGCGCTTCGGCCTGCGGGATGGTGCGCGGGAAGCCGTCGAACAGGAAGCCGTTGGCGCAGTCGGCGGCGACGATGCGCTCCTTGATCAGGCCGATGATGATCTCGTCGGAGACCAGGCCGCCGCTCGCCATCACTTCCTTGACCTGCAGGCCCAGCGGGCTCTCGGCCTTGACCGCGGCACGCAGCATGTCGCCGGTGGAGATTTGCGGAATGCCGAATTTCTCGGTGATGAAGCGAGCCTGAGTACCTTTGCCGGCACCCGGCGCCCCCAGCAGAATCACACGCATCGTATTGCTCCAGAAAGGATGTAGGAAATCTTGGATTCGCCTCGTGGGGCCAATCTCGAAATTTTTGTTTTCGCCCCTAGCATGAAATCGGGCGCCGAAAAAGCAGACCAAAATACACAGCTGTCCAGCAGGACACAAGATGCGTACGGATCTACGCTAAACCGCTTCACCCCGTGTTACGCAGTCCCGCCGCGATGCCCGCGACACTCACCAGCAGGGCCTGTTCCAGCGGACTTTCGCCGTGCTCGGCGAGCTTGCGCGAACGCGCCAGAAGCTCCACCTGCAGCAGGTGCAGGGGGTCGAGATAAGGGTCGCGCACGCTGATCGACTCGCGCAGCACCGGGTCATTGCCCAGCAGCTGCGTCTGCCCGGTCAGCCCCAGCACCATACGCACCGCCTGCGACAACAGGTCGCGCAACTGTTGCCCCAATCCGCGCAGGTTTTCCTCGACCAGACGCTCGTCATACAGGCGCGCGATGTCGGCATCGGCCTTGACCAGCACCATCTCCAGCATGTCGATCCGCGTGCGGAAGAACGGCCAATGCGCACGCATCTCCTGCAGCAGCTCGGCCTCGCCGCGCGCCACCGCCCGCTCCAGCGCGGTCTCCCAACCGAGCCAGGCCGGCAGCATCAGCCGCGTCTGGGTCCAGGCGAAGATCCACGGAATCGCCCGCAGGCTCTCCACCCCGCCGCTGCGCCGGCGCGCCGGCCGACTGCCCAGCGGCAGACGGCCCAACTCCAGCTCCGGGGTAGCCTGGCGGAAATACTCGACGAACTGCGGATGCTCGCGCACCACGGCGCGATAGGCAGCCACCCCGTCGGCGGCCAGGTGCTCCATCAGCGCACGCCACTCGGCGGTCGGCGTGGGCGGCGGCAGCAGGGTGGCCTCCAGCACGGCGGCCAGATAAAGGTTGAGGTTCTGCTCGGCGACACCAGGCAGGCCGAACTTGAAGCGGATCACCTCGCCCTGTTCGGTGACGCGAAAACGCCCGGCCACCGAGCCGGGCGGTTGCGAGAGAATGGCCGCATGCGCCGGGCCACCGCCGCGGCCCACGGTGCCGCCGCGGCCGTGGAACAGCAGCAGCTCGACGCCATGCCGGGCGCACACCGCCACCAGCGCCTCCTGGGCGCGGTACTGCGCCCAGGCCGCGGCGACGGTGCCGGCATCCTTGGCCGAATCGGAGTAGCCGATCATCACCTCCTGCGGCCCGGCCAGACCCTCCCGATAGCCGGGCACGGCCAGCAGGCGGTCGATCGCTGCGCCGGCATGCTCCAGATCCTCCAGCGTCTCGAACAGGGGCACGACGCGCAGCGGGCGCTGCAGGCCGGCCTCCTTGAGCAGCAGTTGCACCGCCAGCACATCGCTCGGCGCCCCGGCCATGGAGATCACGTAGGAGCCCAGGGCGGCAGCCGGCGTCTGCGCCGCCACCCGGCAGGTCGCCAGCACCTCGGCGGTGTCCGCAGACGGCCGGCAATGCGCCGGCAGCAATGGTCGCGGATTGGCCAGTTCGCGCTGGAGAAACACCAGGCGCTGCCCCTCGTCCCACTCGGCGTAGCGGCCCAGGCCGAGGTAGGTGGTGATCTCGTCGAGGGCGGCGACATGCCGGCTGGCGTCCTGACGGATGTCCAGGCGCACCAGAAACAGGCCGAAGGTGTGGGCGCGGCGCAGGCTGTCGAGCAGCGGACCGTCAGCGATGCTGTCCATCCCGCAGGCGCTCAGCGAGTCGTAGCAGAGCAGCAGCGGCTCGAGCAGCTCGCCGTTGTCCTGCAGCACCAGCGCATCGGGCGCGCGGCCATCCCGCAGGGCGGCGGCCGCCCAGTCGCGGGTGGCAAACAGCCGCGTGCGCAGCTCGCGCAACAGCGCGCGGTACGGCTCCGGCGTCTCGCCGACCCGCGCGCGCAGGGCGGGACTGGCCTGGTGCATGGACAGGTCGGTAATCAGCCGCTCGACGTCGCGCAGGTGCAGCTCGGCGGCCAGGCGGCGCGCCTGCAGCAGCACCTCGACGGTGACCGCGGCGGTGACGTTGGGATTGCCGTCGCGGTCGCCGCCCATCCACGAGGCGAAGCGCACCGGTGTCGCCGCCAGCGGCAGGCGCGTGCCGCAGCAGCAGTGCAGCAGCTCGTCGACGCCGCGCAGGAAGTCCGGCAGGGCGCGCCACAGCGAATGCTCGATCACCGCAAAGCCCCACTTGGCCTCGTCCACCGGGGTCGGCTTGCTGCGCCGGATCTCCTCGGTATGCCAGACCTCGGCGAGCAGGCGGCACAGTTCGCGGCGTATCCGCGCCTGCTCGCGCCGCGACAGGTCGGCGTGGTCGCGCGCCGCCAGGCAGGCGGCGATGGCATCGTACTTCTGGATCAGAGTGCGCCGGGTCACCTCGGTGGGATGCGCGGTGAGCACCAGCTCGATATCCAGCCCGGCGATCTGCCGCGCCAGGTCCTGCCGGCTGTGGCCGGCGGCCTGCAGACGTTCGAGCAGCTCGCCCAGCAGCCGCTCCTCGAACGGCAGCGGCTCGTCCGCCCGCCGACGGCGGACGCGATGGTACTGCTCGGCGATGTTGGCCAGGTTGAGAAACTGGTTGAACGCGCGCGCCACCGGCAACAGCTCGTCCTCGGCCAGGGCATCGAGGGTCTGCGCCAGCTGCCGCGCGCCCTCCGCCGAGCCGCGCCGCGCCGTCTTGGCGCCCTGGCGGATGTGCTCGATCTTAACCAGGAACTTCGCGCCGCGCTCGGCGCGGAAGGTGTCACCGAGCAGCTCGCCCAACAGGTGCACATCCTCGCGCAGTCGTGCGTCGATTTCCGCCATGCCCTTTCTCCCGCCCACGCTTCGTTGCTGCCCGTTACACCCACAGGGCTGCACGAGTGCCAATGGCAGTCTAGGCTTTTTCTCAGGACACCTGCGTTACCGACAGCAACCCCAGGCCGGGAGGTATCGATGAAGATCCGCGATCTGGTCAACGAGTGGGAGCTCAGCGCCAAGGGTGCGCTGAGCAAGAGCACCTATTGCATTCCACTGGATCTGGAGTCGGCCGCGCGCCTCGCGGCCCTCAGGGAGATGTACCCCAGGCGGAGCACCGAGGAACTGCTGGGCGGACTGGTTGGCGCCGCGCTGCAGGAACTGGAGGAAAGCTTTGCCTATGTGAAGGGAAGCAAGGTGGTGGCCACCGACGAGCAGGGCGATCCGCTGTACGAGGACATCGGCCTGACTCCCCGCTTCCTTGCCCTCGCCCGCAAACATAGACAGGAGCTGAGCCAGAGCGACGACGACGACTTCTGAGCCGACGCACTCAGAAACAGTCCCGCGACGGGATTGTTGCCGGAACGGACCTCTCCGCCCCGGCCTAAGCCCGTGGCTGGAATTTGCCCCGGCAAACCGCCCATACTCATGCCAAGCGTACCGTTCGTCCGGCCCCGCTGGTCCGGACGCAGCGGAACGCAAGGCAACTCGCGGTACCCGTGCGAGTCTGACTCTGTCTAGATCACAGCCCAAGGACACCCATGCCCCGCGTCTCACGCCTTCTCGCGCTTCTGGCCGGCCTCTGGCTGGGCAACGCCCAGGCCGCCGTCAACGAGATTGACGCCGTGAGCTACGGTTTTCCGCTGGCCAACCCGTTCGAGGCGACCATCGCCACCGCGCCGCCGGAGTTGCGCCCCGCCCTGCCGGACGCTGCCGATATCGACCAGGCCGACTACAGCCTGCGCCTGCGCCCGCGGCGTGAGCTGCCGGACAACTTCTGGCCGGTCAAGTCGCTGAAGTACCGCCTGGCCCGCCAGAACGGCCCGGCACCGCTGGTGTTCATCATCTCCGGCACCGGGGCGCACTACGCCAACGAAAAGACCGAGGACCTGAAACGGCTGTTCTACGGCGCCGGCTACCATGTGGTGCAACTGTCCTCGCCGACCAGCTACGACTTCATGGCCGCGGCCTCGCGGCATGCCACCCCGGGCATTTCCGACCGCGATGCCATCGACCTGTACCAGGTGATGGAGAAAGTTCGCGAGCAGCAGCGGGATCTGCCGGTGACCGGCTATGACCTGGTCGGCTACAGCCTCGGCGGCCTGAACGCCGCCTTCGTCAGCCACCTCGATGAAAGCCGCAAGGCGTTCAACTTCCACCGGGTGCTGCTGATCAACCCGCCGGTGAACCTGTACACCTCGGTGGCCAATCTCGACCGCCTGGTGCAGACCGAGGTCAAGGGCGTCGACAACAGCAGCACCTTCTACGACCTGGTGCTCGGCAAGCTGGCGCGCTACTTCGAAGAGCGCGGCACGGCGCAGATCGACGCGGCGATGCTCTACGACTTCCAGCAGTCGAAACAGCGGCTCTCCGACGAGGAGATGGCCATGCTGATCGGCACGGTCTTCCGCTTCGCCGCGGCCGACATTGCCTTTACCTCGGACCTGATCAACCGCCGCGGCTTCATCATCCCGCCGACCTATCCGATGGACGAGGGCACCAGCCTCACCCCCTTCTTCAAGCGCGCCCTGCTCTGCGACTTCGAGTGCTACATCCACGAGCAGCTGATGCCGTACTGGCGACGGCAGGGCGACGGCAAGAGCCTGCTGCAGATGATCGACCAGGTCAGCCTCTACTCGTTGCGCACCTACCTGGCCAGCAGCGACAAGATCCGCGTATTCCACAACCGCGACGATATGATCCTCAGTCCGGGCGATCTCGGCTTTCTGCGCCGCACTCTCGGCGAGCGCCTGACGCTGTTTCCGTATGGCGGGCACTGCGGCAACATGAACTACCGGGTCAACACCCAGGCCATGCTGGAGTTCCTCCGTGACTGAGCATTCCCTGCGCGCCCTGCTGCTGGGCGCCCTGCTGACCCTGAGCGGCATCGCCGTGGCCGAGCCCGACGCCGACGGCTTCACCCGGCCACTGGAGGCGCTGAAGTTCAACCCGCAGCTCAACCAGCACGAGTTCGAGCGCGCCACACTGGTCGCACTGGTAGTGAACGACCCCTGGGAGGAGTGGAACCGGCGCATCTACCACTTCAACCAGCGCTTCGACGAATGGGTCTACCTGCCGCTGGTCAATGGCTACCGTTTCGTCACCCCTCGGGTGCTGCGCAGCGGCGTCAGCCACTTCTTCGCCAACCTCGGCGAGGTCCCCAACCTGGCCAACCACCTGCTGCAGCTCGAGGGCCGCGACGCCCTGCACACCACCACGCGCCTGCTGCTCAATACCACCCTCGGCGTCGGCGGGCTGTGGGACCCGGCCAGCCACATGGGCCTGGAGCGGCGCGCCGAGGACTTCGGCCAGACGCTCGGCTACTGGGGTGCCGAGGAAGGCCCCTACCTGGTGCTGCCGCTGCTCGGCCCGTCCAACCTGCGCGATACCGGCGGGCTGGCCTTCGACAGCACCGTGGGCAGCGCGCTGAACCTCGCCGACCTCAGCGGCCTCACCGCGCGGCCGGCCGAGTACTACAGCCTGATGGCCATCGACCGCCGCCACATCAACGACTTCCGCTACGGCCAGCTCAATACGCCGTTCGAGTACGAGAAGGTGCGCTACGTCTACACCGAGGCGCGGCGCCTGCAGATCCGCGAGTGAGACACCCAATCAATCGACATGACCGATGGATTTGACGCAAAAACAGCACCCAACGATCCAGTCCATTGAACCAGAATGGTGGCACAACCTGAATCAAGGAGCTGCGCCATGAGCTACCCCCATTACCGCGACATCCTCGACCTGCACAGCGGCCGCGCCACTTCGGACGGCGCTGGCGTGCGCCTGACCCGCATCATCGGCGGTGCCGGCCTGGAGCGCTTCGACCCCGTCCTGATGCTGGATGCCTTCGACTCCTTCGACGCACGCGACTACATCGGCGGCTTCCCGGCGCACCCGCACCGCGGCTTCGAGACCGTGACGGTCATGATCGAGGGACGCATGCGCCATGAGGACCAACTCGGCCACCGCGGCCTGCTCGAACCCGGCGGCGTGCAGTGGATGACCGCGGCACGCGGCATCGTCCACAGCGAGATGCCCGAGCAGGAGCAGGGCCGCCTGTTCGGCTTCCAGCTCTGGCTCAACCTGCCGGCGGCAGACAAGATGGGCCCGGCCGGCTACCGTGACTTCGCCCCGGGCGAGATTCCGCAGCTGACCAGCGCCCACGGCGTCGGGGTGCGGGTGATCGCCGGGCGCTTCAAGGAAGGCACGCAGGAGCAGGCCGGCGCCGTGCAGCGCCCGCATACCGAGCCGCAGCTGTTCGACCTGAGTTTTCCCGCCGGCGCCTGCCTGATGCCGGATCTGCCGCGCGGCCACAACGTGCTGCTGCACGTCTTTGAGGGCGAGCTGACCGTGCGCGGCCAGCACGACCAGACCATCCCCAGCGGCCAGCTGGCCCGCCTGAGCGATGGCGACAACCTGCACCTGACCAGCGCCAACGGTGCCCGGGCGCTGCTGATCGCCGCACGGCCGCTGCACGAGCCGATCGTGCAGTACGGTCCGTTCGTGATGAACAGCCGGGAGGAAATCGAGCAGGCGCTGGACGACTATCGCAACGGGCGTTTCGCCTGAGCGGTACGCCCGTGCAGTCTCGTCAGCCGTAGAGCTTCGGCTCGCCCTCCGGGCGGGTCTTGAAGCGCCGGTGCGCCCACAGGTACTGCTCGGGACAGACGCGCACCGCCTGTTCGACCCACTGGTTGATACGCAGGCAGTCGGCTTCCTCGCTGGCGCCGGGGAAGTCTTGCAGCGGCGGATGGATGGTCAGGCGATAGCCGGAGCCATCGGCCAGGCGCTGCTGGGTGAAGGGGATCACGCGCGCCTTGCCCAGGCGGGCGAACTTGCTGGTGGCGGTGACGGTGGCCGCGGGGACGCCGAACAGCGGTACGAAAATACTCTGCTTGCGGCCATAGTCCTGGTCCGGCGCGTACCAGATGGCATGGCCGGCGCGCAGCACCTTGAGCATGGCGCGCACGTCATCGCGCTCGATGGCGCTGGCGTCGAGGTTGTGCCGCTCGCGACCGTGGCGCTGGATATAGTCGAACAGCGGGTTCTTGTGCTCGCGGTACATGCCGTCGATGGTGTGGCGCTGGCCGAGCAGCGCGGCGCCGATTTCCAGGGTGGTGAAGTGCAGGGACATCAGGATCACCCCCTGCCCCTCGCGCTGGGCAGCCTGCAGGTGTTCCAGCCCCTCGACATGCGCCAGGCGGGCCAGGCGGGCACGTGGCCACCACCAGCTCATCGCCATCTCGAAGAAGGCGATACCACTGGAGGCGAAGTTCTCGCGCAGCAGGCGCGCACGCTCGCTGGCGGAGAGCTCGGGAAAACACAGCTCGAGGTTGCGTGCAGCGATATGCCGGCGCGACCTGGCACCCAGCAGCATCAGGGCACCGAGCGCTCGCCCGAGCTTCAGCAGCGCCTTGTAGGGCAGCTGCACCACCAACCAGAGCAACCCCAACCCCAGCCACAGCAGCCAGAAGCGCGGATGAAGAAAGGCAGCACGAAAGCGGGGACGTTCCATCAACACATCCAGTCAGGCGAACAGGCCGATTATTCTACCCCGTCACGCACGGGCGAATCAGCCATGCATGCAACTTGCGACCCCGTTGGGTTGTCGCTATAAGTCCTCGGCATATTCCAGGCTGCAACCGACATGAACCTAGCTGATCTGACCGACCAAGACCCCGTATTCCGGCTCAAGGGCAACATGCTCGCGATCACCGTGCTGGAGCTTGCCCGCAACGACCTGGCACGCCTCGACCGGCAGCTGGCCGAGAAGGTCGCCAAGGCGCCCAACTTCTTCAACGACACCCCCGTGCTGCTCGGCCTCGAGCATCTCGCCGAAGCGGATGCCGAGCTGGATCTCGGCAGCCTGCTTGATATCTGCCACCGCCACGGCCTGCTGGCCCTCGGCGCGCGCGCCAGCCGCCCCGGCGACATCGCGGCGGTCGAAGAGCTGGGCCTGCCGTTGCTGCCCCCGGCCAGCGGGCGCGAGCGGCCACTGCCCGAGCCCATCGAGGCACCGCCCCCCGAGCCGGCGGAGGCAGAGCCGGCCGAGGACGCGCAACCAGCCGAACCCGAGGTGCAACCGACCCTCGTCATCACCCGTCCGGTGCGCGGCGGTCAGCAGATCTATGCCCACGGCGGCGATCTGGTGGTGCTGTCGGCGGTCAGCCCAGGGGCGGAACTTATCGCCGACGGCAATATCCATGTCTACGGTCCGCTGCGCGGGCGCGTATTGGCCGGAGCGAATGGCAATGTCGAGGCGCGAATCTTCTGCCAGCAACTGACTGCCGAACTGCTCTCCATCGCCGGCCGCTACAAGGTCGCCGAGGATCTGCGGCGCAGTCCGCAGTGGGGCAAAGCGGTGCAAGTCAGCCTGTCGGGCGACGTGTTGAACATCACCCGCCTTTAACGGATACTCCCGGCCAATTCAGGGACCTGAAACCATTCATCTGGGGTAAACACCTTGGCGAAAATCATTGTTGTAACTTCCGGCAAGGGTGGCGTGGGCAAGACGACTTCCAGCGCCGCCATCGGCACCGGCCTCGCCCTGCGTGGGCACAAGACCGTGATCGTCGACTTCGACGTCGGTCTGCGTAACCTCGACCTGATCATGGGCTGCGAACGCCGCGTGGTGTACGACTTCGTCAACGTGATCCACAACGAGGCGACCCTCGGCCAGGCCCTGATCAAGGACAAGCGCCTCGACAACCTCTACGTGCTGGCCGCCAGCCAGACCCGCGACAAGGAAGCGCTGACCAAGGAAGGCGTCGAGCGGGTCATGGAGGAGCTGAAGAAGGACTTCGAGTATATCCTCTGCGACTCCCCGGCGGGCATCGAGACCGGTGCGCACATGGCGATGTACTTCGCCGACATCGCCATCGTCGTGACCAACCCGGAAGTGTCCTCGGTACGCGACTCCGACCGCATCCTCGGCCTGCTCGCCAGCAAGTCGCAGCGCGCGGAAAAAGGCGAGGAGCCAATCAAGGAACACCTGCTGCTGACCCGCTACAACCCCGAGCGCGTCGCCAAGGGCGAGATGCTCAGCGTCGACGACGTCGAGGAGATCCTCTCCATCGGTCTGATCGGCGTGATCCCCGAATCCCAGGCGGTGCTCAAGGCCTCCAACCAGGGCGTGCCAGTGATCCTCGACGAGCAGAGCGATGCCGGCCAGGCCTACGGCGACGCGGTCGATCGCCTGCTCGGCAAGGAAGTGCCACACCGCTTCCTCGAAGTGCAGAAAAAGGGACTGCTGCAACGCCTGTTCGGAGGCCGTGAATGAGCATCTTCGACTTCCTCCTCTCGCGCAAGAAGACCACCTCTGCCTCGATCGCCAAGGAACGCCTGCAGATCATCGTCGCCCATGAGCGCGGGAGCCGCGGCCAGCCCGACTATCTGCCGGCCCTGCAGGAAGAGTTGATCGCGGTCATCCGTAAGTACGTACCCATCGACCAGGACCAAGTCCAGGTCGCTCTGGAAAACCAGGGCACCTGCTCGATCCTGGAGCTCAACATCACCCTGCCCGAGCGCTGATCGGGCCCGGGTGTGTCATGCGGCGGCCTGCGGGCCGCCGCTGTCATTTGTGGAACCCCCATGCCACTGTCGAATATCGAAATCGTCCACCAGGACGCCGCCCTGCTGGTCATCAACAAGCCAACCCTGCTGCTCTCGGTGCCCGGCCGCGCCGAGGACAACCGTGACTGCCTGGTCACCCGTCTGCAGGACAACGGCTATCCGGAGGCACGCATCGTCCACCGCCTGGACTGGGAAACCTCCGGCCTGATCGTGCTGGCCCGCGATGCCGACAGCCACCGCGAACTGTCGCGCCAGTTCCACGACCGCGAGACGGAAAAGGCCTACACCGCCCTGTGCTGGGGCCAGCCGGCCAGCGACAGCGGGCGCATCGAGCTGCCGCTGCGCTACGATCCGCCGAACAAGCCGCGGCACATCGTCGACCATGAGCTGGGCAAGCATGCCCTGACCTTCTGGCGCGTGGTCGAGCGCTGCGGCGACTGGTGCCGGGTCGAGCTGACCCCGATTACCGGCCGTTCCCATCAGCTGCGCGTGCACATGCTGTCCATCGGCCACCCGCTGCTCGGCGACCGCCTGTACGCCCACGAGCAGGCGCTGGCCGCCCATGAGCGCCTGTGCCTGCACGCCAGCCTGCTGTGCCTGACCCATCCGCAAACCGGCGAGCGGCTGCGCTTCGAGAGCCCGGCGCCGTTCTGAGCACGGCCCCGCCGGCCATATTCCGGTAAACTCCGCCGATCACTGCCGCCGGAGCTGTCATGCGCGAAGAACTCAACCAGGGCCTGATCGACTTCCTCAAGGCCTCGCCGTCGCCCTTCCATGCCACCGCCAGTCTGGCCCACCGCCTGGAGGCTGCCGGCTACCAGCGTCTCGACGAGCGCGAGCCGTGGCAGGCACAGCCCGGCGGACGCTACTACGTCACCCGCAACGACTCCTCGCTGATCGCCATCCAGCTCGGCCGCCGCGCCCCGCTGGAGGGCGGTCTGCGCCTGGTCGGCACGCATACCGACAGCCCCTGCCTGCGGGTCAAGCCGCAGCCGGAACTGGCGCGCCAGGGCTACTGGCAGCTGGGCGTGGAAGTCTACGGGGGCATGCTGCTGGCGCCGTGGTTCGACCGCGACCTGTCGCTGGCTGGGCGCGTCACCTTCAGGCAGCACGGCAAGCTGCACAGCCGGCTGATCGACTTCAAGGCACCGATCGCGGTGATCCCCAACCTGGCCATCCACCTCAACCGCGAGGCCAACCAGGGCTGGGAAATCAACAAGCAGACCGAGCTGCCGCCCATCCTCGCCCAGCTGGCCGCCGGCGAGCAGCGCGATTTCCGCACCCTGCTCGCCAAGCAGCTGGAGCATGAACACGGCATCCAGGTGGAGGCCGTGCTCGACTTCGAGCTGAGCTTCTACGACACGCAGAGCGCGGCAGTGATCGGCCTCGAACAGGAGTTCATCGCCGGCGCGCGGCTGGACAACCTGCTGTCCTGCTACGCCGGCCTCGAGGCGCTGCTGGCCGCCGGCGCCGAGGAAAGCTGCGTGCTGGTGTGCACCGACCACGAGGAAATCGGCTCCTGCTCGGCCTGCGGCGCCGATGGCCCGCTGCTGGAGCAGGTGCTGCGCCGCCTGCTTAGCGACGAGGAAACCTTCGTCCGCGCAATCCAGCGCTCGCTGCTGGTCTCCGCCGACAACGCCCACGGCGTCCACCCCAACTATGCCGACAAGCACGATGGCAACCACGGTCCGAGCCTCAACGGCGGCCCGGTGATCAAGGTCAACAACAACCAGCGCTACGCCAGCAACAGCGAAACCGCCGGCTTCTTCCGCCAGCTGTGCCTCGAGCATGCGGTGCCGGTGCAGTGCTTCGTCACCCGCAGCGACCTCGGCTGCGGCTCGACCATCGGGCCGATCACCGCCAGCAAGCTCGGCGTGCCCACCATCGACATCGGCCTGCCGACCTTCGCCATGCACTCGATCCGCGAGCTGGCTGGCAGTCACGACCTGGCGCATCTGGTTAAGGTGTTGACCGCCTTCTACCAGAGCCCAGAACTGGCCTAAGCGGAGCGCGTAGCGTGGCATTGGCGATCTTCGACCTCGACGACACCCTGATCGGCGGCAACAGCCCCAGCCTGTGGCTGGAACACCTGGCCGACATCGGCTGGCTCGACCGTGAGTCCTTCATTCCCCGCGAGCAGGAGCTGGTGGCGCTGTATGCCGCGCTGCAGGTCAGCCTGGAGGACTACATGGCCTTCTGCCTGCAGCCGCTGGTCGGCCGTTCGCGCGAAGAGGTCGAGTACGTCGCCGGCCCCTTCGTCGAGGCGATCATCGAGCCGCTGATCCACAGCGACGGCATGCGCGCAATCGCCAAGCATCGCGCCGCTGGCGACCGCATCCTGATGATCTCCGCCTCGCCAACCTTTCTGGTGCAGGCCATCGCCGCACGCCTGGGCATCGCCGAGGTACTGGCCACCGAGCTGGAACTGCAGCACGGTCACTACAGCGGCCGCCTCAGCGGCATCCCCGCCGCCCGCGAGGGCAAGATCCAGCGCCTGGCGCAGTGGCTGGAGGCGCAAGGGGAGGCGCTGAGCGGGGCGCACTTCTACTCCGACTCGCGCAACGACCTGCCGCTGCTGTGCCACGTTGAACATCCCCATGCGGTCAACCCGGATGCCGCGCTGCGCGAGCATGCCGAGCGACATGGCTGGGACGTTCTGGACTGGCGCTGAGCGCCCGCCGACAGAGAGGGGTGGCACGCGACCAGGGACGCGACGCGTCCCCAGCCACAGCGGAACCACTCAGTTCAGACTGGCATCCACCACCAACACCACCTTGCCCTGCACCTCGTTGCTGGCCAGTGCGGCAAAGGCCGCCTCGGCATCGCTGATCGGGTAGCTGCGCTCGAGCTGCGGCTTCAGGCGTCCCTCGCTGAACAGCGGCCAGACGTGCTGTTCCAGCTCGGCCAGCAGCTGCGCCTTGGACTCGGCATCGCGGCTGCGCAGGGTCGAGCCGATCATCTGGATGCGCTTGCCCAGCAACAGGGCCAGATCCAGCTGGGCCTTGCGTCCGCCCATCAGACCGATGATCACCCAGCGCCCATCCTGGCCGAGCAGCTTGAGGTTCAGCTCGGCGTAGCTGGCACCCACTGGATCGAGGATCACGTCGAACGGCGCGAAGTCACGCAGGCCGTCGAGGGTCTCGCCGCGAATCACCCCACCCTGGGCGCCCAGGGCCTCGCAATAGGCCAGCCGTTCGGCCGAGCCGACGCTGACCCAGCACGGACTGCCAAACGCCTTGCACAGCTGGATGCCGGCAGAACCGACGCCGCTGGCACCGGCGTGCAGCAGCACCTTCTCGCCCGGCAACAGGCGGCCCAGCTGGAAGAGGTTGAGCCAGGCGGTGGCGTAGACCTCCGGCAGCACCGCGGCCTCCTGCAGGCTCAGCCCCTCGGGCACCGGCAGGGCGTGGCCGGCATCCACCACCACCTCCTCAGCCATGCCGCCGCCGGCCAGCAGCGCGCACACCCGGTCGCCCACGCGCCAGCGACTGCCGGCCCCCACCTCGCTGACCACTCCGGAGCACTCCAGACCCAGCACCGGGGTCACGCCCGGCGGCGGCGGGTACAGGCCGTTGCGCTGCAGCAGGTCGGCGCGATTGAGACCCGCGGCCGCCACGCGGATGCGGATCTGGCCGACGTCGCACTCCGGGCGCGGCTGTGCGCCCCACTCCAGCTGTCCCTCGATACCTTGCAATGCGTTCACGCTACCTCCATATTGTTGAATACCCGGCGCCCGTTGAGCGCGCCGGAGTCTGCGGCCGGATTGTTACCCGGAAACTGGCTTCACGTCAGCCTCCCTCCTCCGACGCCCTATACTGGCACCATGGAACCATGTGTCTTTTATGTTGCCTAACTGGCGTGACTCCCTGCGACGCGAAAATCTGATGAAACGCTCCCTGTCCTGCTCCGCCCTCGCTCTTGTCCTGGCCTCCAGCGTTCTGCCGCTGAGCAATGCGGCCGCCCGCACCAATCCCTGGGATGGCCTGCAACCCGACCGCGAGCAGACGGTCGCCAGCCTCAACGTAGTGGAGCTGCTCAAGCGCCATCACTACAACAAGCCGCCGCTGAACGATGCCCGTTCGTCGCAGATCTTCGACGACTACCTGAAGAGCCTCGACCCGGCGCGCAGCTACTTCACCGCCGCCGACATCGCCGCCTTCGAACCCTGGCGCTACCGCTTCGACGACTACTTGAAGAGCGGCGAGCTGCAGCCCGGCTTCGTCATCTACAAGCGCCAGCTTGAACGCATGCAGGAGCGACTGGAGTTCGCCCTGTCGCTGCTCGGCCAGGGTGTTGATAAGTTCGATTTCAGCCGCGACGAAAGCCTGCAAACCGACCGCGAGAAAGCCCCCTGGGCCGCCGACAGCAAGGCGCTCGACGAGTTGTGGCAAAAGCGGGTCAAGGATGAGGTACTGCGCCTGAGGCTGGCCGGCAAGGAGCCCAAGGCGATCGAGGAGCTGCTGAGCAAGCGCTACAAGAACCAGCTCGCACGCCTGGCGCAGACGCGCAGCGAGGACATTTTCCAAGCCTACATCAACGCCTTCACCCAGACCTACGACCCGCACACCAACTACCTGTCGCCGGAAAACGCGGAAAACTTCGACATCAATATGAGCCTGTCGCTGGAAGGCATCGGCGCGGTGCTGCAGAGCGACAATGAGCACGTCAAGGTCGTGCGCCTGGTGCCCGCCGGACCGGCAGACAAGAGCAAGCTGCTCAAACCGGCCGACCGCATCATCGGCGTCGCCCAGGGCGACAAGGAAATGGTCGACGTGATCGGCTGGCGCCTGGACGAAGTGGTCAAGCTGATCCGCGGCCCGAAAGACTCGGTAGTGCGCCTGGAAGTGATCCCGGCCAGCAATGCGGCCAACGACCAGACCAGCAAGGTGGTGCCGATCACCCGCGAAGCGGTCAAGCTGGAAGAACAAGCGGCGAAGAAGTCGGTGCTCAAGCTCGAACACGACGGCCGCGACTACAAGCTCGGCGTGATCGAGATCCCGGCCTTCTATCTGGACTTCAAGGCCTACCGCGGCGGCGACCCGAACTACAAGAGCACCACCCGCGACGTGCGCAAGCTGCTGAGCGAACTCCAGCAGGAGAAGGTCGATGGCGTGGTCATCGACCTGCGCAACAACGGGGGGGGCTCGCTGCAGGAAGCCACCGAGCTGACCGGCCTGTTCATCGACCAGGGGCCGACGGTGCTGGTGCGCAACAGCGACGGGCGCGTCGACGTGCTGGCCGACGAAGACCAGGGCACCTACTACAAGGGGCCGATGGCCGTGTTGGTCAACCGCCTGTCGGCCTCGGCCTCGGAAATCTTCGCCGGTGCCATGCAGGACTATCACCGCGCCCTGATCCTCGGTGGCCAGACCTTCGGCAAGGGCACCGTGCAGACCATCCAGCCGCTCAACCACGGCGAGCTGAAGCTGACCCTGGCCAAGTTCTACCGGGTTTCCGGGCAGAGCACCCAGCATCAGGGCGTACTGCCGGACATTGCCTACCCGGCAATCGTCGACGTCAAGGAGATCGGCGAAAGCGCCCTGCCGGCCGCCATGCCGTGGGACCGCATCGACCCGGCGATCAAGCCTGCCAGCGATCCGTTCCGCCCGTTCCTCGCCGAACTCAAGACTCTGCACGAGGCGCGCACGGCAAAGGACCCGGACTTCGAGTTCACCCGCAAGAGCCTGGAACTGAGCCAGCAGTTGATGCAGAACACCGAGGTCAGCCTCAACGAGGACAAGCGCAAGGCGCAGCGCAACGACATCGAAGGGCGCCAGCTGGCCCTGGAGAACGCCCGCCGCAGCGCCAAGGGCGAGGCGCCGCTGAAAGAACTGAAGGACGAGGAAGAGCAGGCTGACGCCAGCGAGGAAGACAAGCTGCCGCCGGAAAAGGATGCTTTCCTCGCCGAATCGGGACGCATCCTGCTGGACTATCTCACCCTCAACTCGGCGGTCGCCAAACATTGAGGCGACGGGAGATGGTCACTCGACCACCTCCCGACATCAAATCGTCACAATTTAGTCGTGAAATCAACTCGCCCCGGCAACTGTCCGGGGCGTTTTTTCATTGACTGCCGAGCCCTGCATGACCACCACCGAACAGTTGAGCGAACTGGAGCGAATCCTCGCCCACAACCTGCTCAACACCCTGTTCCAGCCCATCGTCTCGCTCGCCGGCAAGCGCATCCACGGTTACGAAGCCCTCACCCGCGGCCCTTCCAACAGCCCGCTGCATGCGCCGCTGACGCTGTTTTCCCTAGCCCGCAACGCCGGAAGGCTGAACGAGCTGGAAATGGCGAGCCGTGCCCGCGCCTGCGCCCAGTTCAGCCGCCAGCGCTTCCCCGGCACGCTCTACCTCAATGTCTGCCCGGAACTGCTGGTCGAGCCGGGGCACCAGTCTGGCCGCACGCTGCAGCTGCTGCAGGATTGCGGCATCGAACCGGCGCGGGTGGTGATCGAACTGACCGAACAGACGCCGATCGAGGACTTCGATCTGCTCCAGCGCGCCCTGCGTCACTACCGTGCCATGGGCTTCTCCATCGCCCTGGACGACCTCGGCGCCGGCTACTCGAGCCTGCGCCTGTGGTCGGAGCTGCGGCCGGATATCGTCAAGATCGACCGCCACTTCATTGATGGCATCCACCTCGACCCGCTCAAGCGCGAGTTCGTCGGCTCCATCCTGCGCATGGCCCAGACCGCGCGCGCCCGGGTGATTGCCGAAGGCGTGGAGCAGCTAGAAGAATTGCAGGTCCTGGCCGGGATGGGCGTGGATCTGGTGCAGGGCTACCTGC
The DNA here is from genome assembly GCF_019097855.1 of Geopseudomonas aromaticivorans. GTDB lineage: Bacteria > Pseudomonadota > Gammaproteobacteria > Pseudomonadales > Pseudomonadaceae > Geopseudomonas > Geopseudomonas aromaticivorans. Next base: position 37,442 of record NZ_JAHRGL010000019.1, on the reverse strand, counting down.
TCGGCCGCCCGCAGGAACAGCCGGCCAGCGAAAAGCTGCGCGACCTCAAGGTCTGCGCCTGACCCGTCACAGGCCCAACTCGCGCGCGCGCCTCTCCAGACGCTCGGCTTCTGCCGGGTCGGCCACCACGCCGGGAGCCCCTTCGCGCAGCAACTCGGCCAGCTTGTGCGCCGCCAGCGGATGCCCGCCGGCTGCTGCCTGACGCCAGTAAGGCAGCGCCGCGGCGGCATCCGGCGCCTGCTGCGCACTGCCCTTGAGGGCCTGCAGGCCAAGCTGGAAGGCCGCCTTGACCTGTCCCTGGGCCGCCGCCAGACGCAGCAGGCGCAGACCTTCCTCGCGGGCCCCGAGGCCCTGGCCGCGAAACAGCAGCAGATGGCCGTAGAAATCCTGCGCCCGGGCATCGCCGAGCTTGGCCATGCGCGCGAACTGCCCTTCCATCCAGCGCCAGGCGCGCGGCTGCCCCACCAGCCATTGCCAGTGGAACAGGCGGCGGGCCAACAGATAGCCCATGCGCGCCCGCAGGCGCCAGAACAGCTGCATCACTCGGAGCCCCCCACAAATTCGAACTCGAAGACCCGCACCACCTCAGCCGCATGCCAAGCCGCGGCAGCGGTGCCGTCCGGCGCGCCACTGAAGCGTCCGAGGCGCCCGACACACTCGAAGAATCCCGGACGCGGCAGACGGCTGGCCCCCTGGCTGATCACCAGGGCACTGCGCAGGGGTTGCCCGGCCTGCACGTCCAGTGCCGCCAGATACTCGAGCGCTGCGGCCAGGGTGGTCATCGCCGGCGGCGGCAGCTGGAGACGCTCGATCAGCGAGCGGTAGGTCAGCAGGTGGCGCTGGCAGCGCGCTTCCTCCAAGGCCTCCAAGAGGCCCTGCCAGTGCTGCCGACTGATACGCAGGGTCAATCCGCAGATCCTTCGGGTGCCGCAGCGAACAGCCGCGTCAGCGCGCGCAGGATGGCCTGATCAGGCAGGCGCTCACCGCTTTCGATCAGCCCCAGGTAATGCGGGCTGATGCCCACGGCGCGAGCCAGCTGCTCCGGGGCAAGATTGCGCGCCTCACGCAGGCGGCGCAGGTTGGCCAGATCGAATACCGGCGGCTCCTGCACCAACGGCGCTGCGGCCCGCACGACAGGCTGCCGCCCGGCGGCAGCCAGCAGCTCCTGGTATTCGGCCCACGGCAGCACCGCATATTCCGGCTCGCCGTCGCGCTCTAGCACTTGTACAGCCATGAGGTCATCACTCCCTTTTGCTTCAGTTTAACAGGCCTGCGCGGACTGCCATGACAGCACAGCGATCAAGGCTGCCGGCAGCGCCCCGCGGAAAGACTTTTTGTCGCAGTGGCGCGGCATTTTCCTCTGTCACTTATCCCCACACCCAGCCAAGGCGCATGGTTACTGGGCTTGTGGGCGTTACCCACAAATCCTGTGGATAACCTTGTGGGCAATATCTGGAAGAGTCGGTAGGACGCCCATGGAATGCGGCCTCCAGACAGATCGGGCATTTTTTGCTCAACCAAAAAAACCTTTACAAATCAGAAAGTTAAAATTATTCACGACAGGCGCAAGGCAGCTCTTGACAGCACCGCAGAGACTAGATCCAGGTGTGTATAACCACAGTACACCCACCCCGCCCGACGGGCTTTCCAGCCCAGACGTCAAGGACTGCACACGCAGAAACACCAACGCCCCGACAAGCGGGGCGCTGGTGAGGAAACCGGCTACAGGCTTATTCGGCCTTTTTCTGGATGCTCAGCAGTTCCAGCTCGAAGACCAGCACTGAGTTGGCCGGAATCATCGGGCTCGGGCTCTGCGCGCCGTAAGCCAGCTCGCTGGGGATATACAGCTTGTACTTCTCGCCGACATGCATCAGCTGCAGGCCTTCGACCCAACCCGGGATCACGCCGCCAACCGGCAGGTCGATCGGAGCACCACGCTTGATCGAGCTGTCGAACACTGTGCCATCGACCAGCTTGCCCTCGTAGTGCACGCTGACCACGTCATCAGCCTTGGGCTGTGCACCGTCAGCCTTCTTGAGGACTTCATACTGCAGACCGGAAGCGGTGGTCACCACGCCTTCGCGCTTGCCATTGTCCTCGAGGAACTTCTTGCCAGCCTTGGCGTTCTCGTCGCCGAGCGCCGCCATGCGCTCCTCGGCACGCTTCTGCAGGAAACCGAAGGCTTCCATCAGTTGCTCGTCGGTCAGTCGCTGCTCTTTCTTCGCCATGGCATCCTCGATGCCGAGAGCGACCGCCTTGGAGTCGAGATCGTTCATGCCTTCCTGGGTCAGGCTGCGCCCCATGTTCAGACCGATACCGTAGGAGGCTTTCTCTGCCGGGGTCTTGAGCTCCTGCGCCTTCTCGGCCGCCTGCTTGTCGCAGCCGGCGAGGACCAGGCCGACCAGAGCCACCGCAGCGGCCAACCGATGATGTTTCATGCATATTCCTTAATGATAGGTGCCACAGCGGCATACTCGGAAAAGCGCGAGCTTAGCAGGCTGACAGCGCTGCTGCCTATGGCTGGAATTTTTTGGAATGCAGAAACGACGAAAAGTTCAAATCGCGACGTTTCGCGTTGAACTTTTTGGGGGAAATTAGCCTGGATTGTCACTTTGGGGAGAAAAATGGCGCAGCGGACGGGACTCGAACCCGCGACCCCCGGCGTGACAGGCCGGTATTCTAACCGACTGAACTACCGCTGCGCGTAACCTCGAGAGTGGTGGGTGATGACGGGATCGAACCGCCGACCCTCTGCTTGTAAGGCAGATGCTCTCCCAGCTGAGCTAATCACCCATTCTGTTGCATTCGCTTGTTAGCGTTTGCTCTCGAAGTGGTGCGCATTCTAGGCAGATCGCCTCGCCTTGGCAAGCGTTTTTTTAAAAAAAAATTCGAGGCAAACCAACCACTTGGCACAATCCTCGGTGGCCGACGAGCGCGCCAGCAGGAATAATGAGCCTCTTTGCTTGAGGAGTACCTCGTCGCCATGTGGTTCCGCAACCTGCTTGTCTACCGCCTTACCCAGGATCTGCAACTGGACGTCGAAAAACTCGAGGCGGCCCTGGCCAGCAAACCCGCCCGTCCCTGCGCCAGCCAGGAGCTGGCCACCTACGGCTTCGTTGCCCCGCTGGGCAAGGGGGCCGATGCGCCGCTGGTACACGCCAGCCAGGACTTCCTGCTGATCGCCGCGCGCAAGGAAGAACGCATCCTGCCGGGCAGCGTGGTGCGCGACGCGCTGAAGGAGAAGATCGACGAGATCGAAGAACAGCAGATGCGCAAGGTCTACAAGAAGGAGCGTGACCAGCTCAAGGACGAGATCGTGCAGACCTTCCTGCCGCGCGCCTTCATCCGCCGCAACATGACCTTCGCCGCCATTGCCCCGCAGCAGGGGCTGATCCTGGTCGACGCCTCCAGCCCGAAGAAGGCCGAGGACCTGCTCTCCACCCTGCGCGAAGCCTTGGGCAGTCTGCCTGTGCGCCCGCTCAGCGTGAAGGTCGCCCCCACCGCCACCTTCACCGACTGGATGAAGAACCAGCAGGCCAGCAACGGCCTGCAACTGCTGGACGAGTGCGAGCTGCGCGACACCCACGAGGACGGCGGCATCGTGCGCTGCAAGCGCCAGGATCTGGGCAGCGACGAAGTACAGAACCACCTGGCCGCCGGCAAGCTGGTGACCAAGCTGAGCCTGGCCTGGTCGGACAAGCTGTCGCTGCTGATCGACGACAAGCTGGCACTCAAGCGCCTGCGCTTCGAGGACCTGCTGCAGGATCAGGCCGAGCAGGACGGCGGCGACGACGCCCTGGCCCAGCAGGACGCCAGCTTCACCCTGATGATGCTGACCTTCGTCGAGTTCCTGCCGCAGCTGATCGAGGCCCTTGGCGGCGAGGAAATCCCGCAGGGGATCTGAGTTCCATCACGGGGGCCGGCGACCACCGTCGCTTGCCCCAAATGGGTGCACATGGATAATGCGCTGCACCTGAGGACGACCTCAGCACTTGTCGAGTGACCACCCGGGGACGGCCCCTTCCTTAGCACTGGAGGAGGCTTCCCATGCCTTGGCTTATCCTGCTGTTCGCCGGCCTGCTCGAGGTCGGCTGGGCCGTCGGCCTGAAATACACCGACGGCTTCAGCCGCCCGCTGCCCACCATCCTGACCGTCGCCGCCATGCTCGCCAGCATCGCCCTGCTCGGACTGGCGATGAAAGAGCTGCCGCTGGGCACCGCCTATGCGATCTGGACCGGCATCGGTGCGGTTGGCACCGTGCTGGCCGGGATCCTGCTGTTCGGCGAAGCGCTGAGCCCGCTGCGGCTGTGCAGCGTGCTGCTGATCGTTGCCGGCCTGGTCGGTCTGAAGCTGGCCAGCTGAGGATTAAAACGCAGACACAAAGAAGGCGACCCGCGGGTCGCCTTCTTTCCTTCAGCCACGCCTCCTGGCAGTGGCTTACTTCCGACGAAAGCCCGGGCGCTGCCCTTCGCCCGCCGGCTGCGAACGACGCTTGCCCGGCTGCGCTGCGGCCGGCTGACGCGACGGACGCTCGGTCAGGTTCGGCGAGGAGCGCTCGTCACGGCCCTTGGCCGGACGCTGGCTACGCTTGACGTCGGCAGGACGCTCGGCCAGCTGCGAACCCTGTCCGCGACCCTCACCCCGGCCGTCGCCGCGCGACGAACGGCTACGCTCGCCCGCTACCGGCTTGGCGGACTTGCGCTGCTGGCGATCGAGCTTGTCGCGCGCCTTGCCGGTCATCCCCGGCAGGGCCATCGGCTTGAGGCCGACTTCGCCGGCGAGGATATCCACCTCGGCCTGGCCCATCTCGCGCCAGCGGCCTACCGACATGTCGGCGGTGAGGAACACCGGACCGAAGCGCACGCGCTTCAGACGGCTGACCACCAGCCCCTGAGACTCCCACAGGCGACGCACCTCGCGGTTGCGGCCTTCCATCACCACGCAATGGAACCAGCGGTTGAAGCCGTCGCCCTGCGGGGCTTCCTTGATGTCGGTGAAGCGCGCCGGGCCATCCTCGAGCACCACGCCGTTCTTCAGGTTCTCGAGCATCTCGTCGGTGACTTCGCCACGCACGCGCACGGCGTATTCGCGGTCCATCTCGTAGGACGGGTGCATCAGGCGGTTGGCCAGCTCGCCGTCGGTGGTGAACATCAGCAGGCCGGTGGTGTTGATGTCGAGACGGCCGATGTTGATCCAGCGGCCGCTCTTCGGCCGCGGCAGGCGGTCGAACACGGTCGGCCGGCCTTCCGGATCGGAGCGGGTGCAGACCTCGCCTTCCGGCTTGTTGTAGATCAGTACGCGGCGCACCACTTCGTCTTCCTCGCGACGCAGCAGGCGGCCGTCGAGGGCGATGGCGTCCTTGTAGCCGATGCGCTGGCCGAGGGTGGCGTCGACGCCGTTGACCTTGATGCGGCCGCGGGCGATCCACTCCTCGACGTCACGGCGCGAGCCGACGCCCATGCGCGCCAGCACCTTCTGCAGCTTTTCGCCAGCAGGGCGGTACTCTTCGGCGGACTCGGCGGAACTGTATTCTTCGTTCATTCTGGGCACCTCCCGGTGTAACCGGATTCTGTGAACTGGCTCTATCTGCAAGAGCGGGCGCGCATCATACGCCGACAGCGGGCTACGCGCACCCTGCAGGCGACCGGCTGGACCTGCAGCACGGCAGCAGCGCGTCAGTCGGCCCGCTCGACGGCGGCAGCGTCCTCATCGTCCAGCTGCAGTTGCGGCAGGTCGTCGAAATCGCTCTTCAACCCCTGCTCCATCGCATCCAGCTCGGCCAGCAGGCTGCGGAAGTTGGTTTCGCTGCGCGGCTCGCCAGAGGCCTCCTCGCCGTCTTCGGCCAGGGCCAGGTCGGCGCGCGCCTGCAGACTGGCCGGCACCTCGGGATCGAGATCCTCCGTCGGCAGCCGCGGCTCCAGCTCGCGCAGTGCGGCCAGCGGCGGCAGCTCGTCGAGATTCTTCAGATTGAAGTTGTCGAGGAACTCCCGGGTGGTGGCGAACATCGCCGGCCGCCCCGGCACCTCGCGGTAGCCGACCACGCGGATCCACTCACGCTCAAGCAGGGTCTTGACGATGTTGCTGTTGACTGCCACACCGCGCACCTCCTCGATCTCGCCACGGGTGATCGGCTGGCGGTAGGCGATCAGCGCCAGGGTCTCCAGCAGCGCCCGCGAGTAGCGCTGCGGGCGCTCCTCCGACAGCCGGCCGACCCAGGGCGAGAAGCGCTCGCGCACCTGCAGGCGGTAGCCGGAGGCCACCTCGCTGAGTTCGAAGCCACGCCCCAGGCAGGAGCCGCCCAGTACCCCGAGAGCCTCGCGCAGCAGCTTGGGCGAGGGACGCTCATGCTCGTCGAACAGCTCGGCCAGGCGCTCCAGCGGCAGCGGCTTGCCAGCCGCCAGCAGGATCGCCTCGAGCACCGTCGCCAGCTGGCGCGGATCGGCAAGATTCATTCGGCAACGCTCTCCACAACCAGACTCTGTTCAACCGCTTCACTTTCACCGCGCAGACGCACATGAATGGGCGTGAACGGCTCGTTCTGCACCAGCTCGACCAGCGACTCCTTGACCAGCTCGAGAATCGCCATGAAGGTCACCACCACCCCGAGCTTGCCCTCCTCGACAGTGAACAGCGCGATGAAGGCGACGAAGCCGCCGCCCTGCAGGCGCGCCAGCACATCGCTCATGCGCTCGCGGGTGGACAGCAGCTCGCGGGTGACCTGGTGGCTCTCGAACAGCTCGGCGCGGCGCATCACCTCGGCCATCGCCAGCAGGACCTCGTCCAGGCTCACTTCCGGCAGCAGCGTGCGCGCCCGCGCCTCCGGCGCCGGCAGCAGCGCGGTGTGCAGGTCGCGACCCAGCCGCGGCAGGGCATCCAGCTCCTCGGCGGCCTGCTTGAAACGCTCGTATTCCTGCAGCCGGCGGATCAGCTCGGCGCGCGGATCTTCCTCGTCGTCCAGCGCCTCGCTGGAACGCGGCAGCAACATGCGCGACTTGATCTCGGCGAGCATCGCCGCCATCACCAGGTACTCAGCCGCCAGCTCCAGGTGCACCGACTTCATCAGCTCGACATAGCCCATGTACTGGCGGGTGATCTCAGCCACCGGGATGTCGAGGATATCGATGTTCTGCTTGCGGATCAGGTACAGCAGCAGGTCCAGCGGTCCCTCGAAGGCCTCGAGGAACACCTCGAGGGCATCCGGCGGGATGTACAGGTCCTGCGGCAGCTCGGTGAAGGCCGCGCCATAGACCAGCGCCAGTGGCAGCTGCTCGGGGATGGCCTCGGTCGCCAGCGCCGCGTCGGGCAATGCCGGCTCGCTCACCCGACCAACCCGCAACGCTCAGCGCGCATCAGGCCGGTTCCCGGAACGGCTCGGGATCGCCGCAGCCTTCGCGGATCACCTCGGGCTCGCCGCCCAGCAGACTGATCACGGTGGAGGCTTCGAGGCTGCCGTAGCCGCCATCGATGATCAGGTCGACCAGCTTGTCCAGGCGGTCGCGGATCTCGTAGGGATCGCTCAGCGGCTGCTCGTCACCCGGCATGATCAGGCTCACGCTCATCAGCGGCTCGCCCAGTTCGGCCAGCAGCGCGTGGGTGATGGGATTGCCGGGCACGCGCAGGCCGATGGTGCGGCGCTTGGGATGCAGCAGCATGCGCGGCACTTCGCGGGTGGCGTCGAGGATGAAGGTGTAGGGGCCCGGCGTGTGCGCCTTGAGCAGGCGAAAGGCGCTGGTGTCGACCTTGGCGTACTCGCCAAGCTGCGACAGGTCGCGGCACAGCAGGGTGAAGTTGTGCTTGTCATCCAGCCGGCGCAGGTGGCGGATACGGTCGATCGCACTCTTGTTGCCGATCTGGCAGCCGAGGGCATAGGAGGAGTCGGTCGGATAGACCGCCACGCCGCCCTCGCGAATGATGTCCACGGCCTGCTTGACCAGCCGTGCCTGCGGGTTTTCCGCATGAATCTGGAAGAACTGGCTCATGGCCGCTCCTTAACTGGTAGGGTGTTCCATCCGAGCCAAACGCGGCCACAACAGCGCCACATCGGCGGGCAAGCCGCGGTAGCTGCCCAGTTCGGACCATTGCCGCGGCCCGTGAAAATCACTGCCGGCAGTGGCCAGCAGGCCGAACTCGCGGGCGAGGTTGACCAGCATGCCGACCTGACTGTCCACTTGCGGGCCGTTGGACACTTCCAGCGCATGTCCGCCGCCGGCGGCGAAATCGGCCACCAGCTTGCGCCTTTTAGTCCGAGTAAAGTCGTAATGGCAGGGATGCGCCAGACTGATCGAGGCGCCGGAGGCGCGCAGGGTTTCCAGGGTGCTCTCCAGCGTCGGCCAGTGCTGCTTGACGTCACCCAGCTTGCCGGCGCCCAGCCAGCGCTGGAACGCCTGGGCATGATCCTTGACGAAGCCGGCACGCACCATGAACTCGGCGAAGTGCGGCCGCGACGGCGCATTGCCGCTGTCGCCGCGCTCCTGCTGCACCATCCGGGCGCCTTCCAGGCAGCCGGGCATGCCCTTGACTGCCAGGCGCCGGTCGATCTCCTCGGAGCGTGCCCAGCGCCCCGCGTGCAGTGCCGCGATGGCCTGCTGCAGGGCGGGCGCCTCGGGCGCGAAGGCATAGCCGAGCACATGGATGGTCGCGCCGTTCCAGGTGCAGGACAGCTCGATGCCGTCGATCAGTTCGATGCCCAGCCGCTCGGCCTCGATGCGCGCCTCGGGCAAGCCATCGAGGGTATCGTGGTCGGTCAGCGCCAGCACACCCACGCCCCGCTCATGCGCCCGCGCCACCACTCCCGCAGGCGTTAGCATGCCGTCGGAGGCGGTACTGTGACAGTGCAGATCAACGTACATGGGCGAGGCTTTTCCGTCTTTGTTGGTCTGTTATTATGCCCCCTCATCCTGCCTGTGGCGTGTGCCGTGAAACAATTCATCGACTTCATCCCGCTGATCCTGTTCTTCATCACCTACAAGATGGAGCCGCGCACCCTCGAGCTCGCCGGGCACAGCCTGAGCGTCGGCGGTGTGTTCAGCGCCACCGCCGTGCTGATCGGCGCCTCTTTGGTGGTCTACGGCCTGATCTTCGCCACGCAGCGCAAACTGGAAAAGGGCCAGTGGATCACCCTGCTCGCCTGCCTGCTGTTCGGCAGCATGACCCTGGCCTTCCACAGCGAGACCTTCCTCAAGTGGAAGGCGCCGGCGGTCAACTGGCTATTCGCCCTCGGCTTCGCCGCCAGCCAGTTCATCGGCGACAAGCCGCTGATCCAGCGCATCATGGGCCACGCCGTATCGCTGCCGCAGCCGCTGTGGACCCGCCTGAACCTGGCCTGGGTGGCCTTCTTCGTGTTCTGCGGCCTGGCCAACCTCTACGTGGCCTTCACCTTCCACGAATACTGGGTCGACTTCAAAGTCTTCGGCAGCCTCGGCCTGACCCTGCTGTTCATGCTCGGCCAGGGCGTCTTCCTCGCCCGCCACATGCAAGACGCCGCCCCCGAAAAAAACGCCCCCAAGGACTGACATGCTCTACGCCATCATCGCCAGCGACGCTGCCAACTCCCTCGAAGCCCGCCTGGCCAACCGCCCGGCCCACCTCGAACGCCTCACCGCACTGCAGGACGCCGGCCGCCTGGTACTCGCCGGCCCGCATCCGGCCATCGACAGCAACGATCCGGGTCCGGCCGGCTTCACCGGCAGTCTGATCGTCGCCGAATTCGATTCCCTGGAAGCCGCCCGCACCTGGGCCGACGCCGACCCCTTCTGTGCCGCTGGCGTCTACGCCGAGGTGGTGGTCAAGCCGTTCCGCCAGACCCTGCCCTGAGCCACCGGGCGCGCCCTTGTCCGGCGCGCCAGCCGAGCCCCCCATGAACGACCTGCTGCTGATCGACGACGACCGCGAGCTCACCGACCTGCTGGCTGCCTGGCTTGGCCAGGAAGGCTTTCGCGTGCAGGCCTGCCACGACGGCGTGAGCGCACGCCAGGCGCTGGCCGGACAGGCGCCGGACGCCGTGGTGCTGGATGTCATGCTGCCCGACGGCAGCGGCCTGGAGTTGCTCAAGCAGCTGCGCAGCGAGCATCCCGAGCTGCCGGTACTGATGCTCTCGGCCCGCGGCGAGCCGCTGGACCGCATCCTCGGCCTGGAGCTGGGCGCCGACGACTATCTGGCCAAGCCCTGCGACCCGCGCGAACTGACCGCCCGCCTGCGCGCCGTGCTGCGTCGGGTACAGCCGGGTGGCGGCAGCGCCAGCAACACCCGCCTGGAGCTGGGCGACCTGAGCTACAGCCCTACCCGCGGCGTGGCCATGCTTGGCGAACAGGAAATCACCCTGACCGTCTCGGAAAGCCACATCCTCGACGCCCTGCTCAAGCAGCCGGGCGAGCCGCTGGACAAGCAGACCCTCGCCCAGCTCGCCCTTGGCCGCAAGCTGACCCTCTACGACCGCAGCCTCGACATGCACATCAGCAACCTGCGCAAGAAGCTCGGCCTGCACGCCGACGGCCGTTCGCGCATCCTCGCCAGCCGTGGGCGGGGCTACTACTACGCCCCCTGAGCGACCTTTACCCAGTCTTTACCCCTGCCTGACTGCAGTTGACCTTGCGCGCCCTAGACTGAACTCATCCGGCGACCACGCCGTCATCGAGAAGGAAACAGATCATGCGCAAGACCCTGACCGCCCTGCTCCTCGCCGCCAGCCTGCCGACCCTGGCCATCGCCGCCCCCGGCGAGGACGACATGGGTCCGTACCACATGCGCGGCGAGGGCTACCACGACAGCCACATGATGCGCGGAGACGGCCACCGCGACGGCTCAATCATGCGGGGAATGGACCTGACGCCCGAACAGCGCCAGAAAGTGCGCGGCGCCATGCGCGAGCAGATGCAGACCCATCGCGACATCACCCAGCGCTACCTGGACAAGCTGCCGGCTGCCGACAAGGCCGCCATGCAGAAGGAGCAGGAAGCCAACCGCGACAAGCACCAGAAAGCCATCCGCGACGTCCTGACCCCGGAGCAGCAGAAGCAGTTCGACCAGATGCAGAAGGACATGGAAAAGCGCCGCGCCGAACGCCGTGAGTTCGAAGCCTGGAAGGCCGAGCGCGACAAGAAAGCCGCTCAGTAACCCCCGACCGGGGCGTCCAGAGGGACGTCCCGGTTTTTTTATTCCCGCACGAGCTACGACGGAGCTGCGCCCATGGGTTCACTGTTCTGGCGCATCTTCGCCACCTTCTGGCTGGCCATCGCCCTGGTGGCCGGTCTGTCGCTGCTGCTCGGCCAGGCCCTGAACCAGGATCGCTGGATCCTCGCCCATCATCCCGGCGTGCGCGGCGTCGCCGCCGAATGGACTGAGCACTTCGAGCAGCAAGGGCCGATGGCCGCCCAGGATTTTCTGGTGCAGCACAAGCATCGCCAGCACGCCGACGTGCAGGTGCTCGACGAAACCGGCGAGCCCCTGGTCCGCGGCACCTTCCCGCCCCGCGCCGCGGCCTTCGAGGCGCGCCAGCACAACCAGAAACGCCTGCCCTGGCGACGGCTGACCGAGGAATACCGCAGCCCGGACAGCGGCCAGACCTACCTTTTCATCTACCGCATCCCACATCAGGAGCTGGCTGCCTGGCACCGCGACAGCCTGCTGTGGCCGCTCAGCGCCCTGTTGATCGCCGTGGTGGTGCTGAGCCTGCTCAGCGTGCTGCTGACCCTGTCCATCACCCGCCCGCTCGACCGCCTGCGCGGTGCGGTGCACGACCTCGGCCAGGCCGCCTACCAGCAGAACAGCCTGGCCCGCCTGTCCAGCCGTCGCGACGAACTGGGCACCCTGGCGCGCGACTTCAACCGCATGGGCGCCCGCCTGCAGGACCTGATCGGCAGCCAGCGCCAGCTGCTGCGCGACGTGTCCCACGAACTGCGCTCGCCGCTGGCGCGCCTGCGCGTGGCCCTGGCGCTGGCCGAGCGCGCCGGCGCCGAAGAGCGCGCGCGCCTGTGGCCGCGTCTGGTGCAGGAGTGCGATCGACTGGAAGCGCTGATCAGCGAGATTCTGCTGCTGGCGCGGGTGGATGCCGAGAGCAGCAAGTCACAGCCGGTGGACCTGCCGGCACTGCTCGGCAAGCTGCGCGAGGATGCGCGGCTGCTGGCACCGCAGCAGGAAGTCCGCCTCGACATGGACGCGGGACTGCACCTGCAAGGCTGGCCGGAGCTGCTCGAGCAGGCGCTGGACAACCTGCTGCGTAACGCCCTGCGCTTCAACCCGGCGGGCCAGCCACTGGAAATCGGCGCCCACCGCGACGGACGGCACCTGGTGCTGGAAGTACGCGATCATGGCCCCGGAGTGGCCAGCGAACACCTGGCCAAGCTCGGTGAGCCATTCTTCCGCGCCCCCGGCCAGGACAGTCCGGGCCATGGTCTGGGCCTGGCCATCGCCCGCCGCGCCGCCCAGCGCCATGGCGGCCAGCTGCTGCTGGCCAATCATCCCGACGGCGGCTTTGTGGCCCGCCTCGAACTACCCCTGAGCGACAGCGCCGAGGTCTGACGACCACGCGGCAACGAAGTCCGCCGGCTCCAGCGCTTGCGGCGTACGCAGCTCGCCCAGCGGCGTGCCCAGGTAAAGGAAGCCGATGATCTGCTCGTGCGCGGCCAGCCCCAGGCCGGCTTTCACCGTGGCATCGCCGGTCAACTCGCCGGTACGCCAGATGGCGCCGATGCCCTGGGCATGCGCGGCGAGCAGCAGGCCGTGCGCCGCACAGCCGGCCGCCAGCAGCTGCTCCGACTCCGGCACCTTGGGGTGCGCCTTCGGGCTGGCGATCGCCACGATCAGCAGCGGCGCCCGCAGCGGCATGCCGCGGGCCTTGTCCAGCAGCGCCGCCGGCGCCTGCGGGTCGCGCACGCACTGGGCGCGGGCAAACAACTCGCCGAGCGCCTCGCGGGCTTCGCCTTCCACGGTGAGAAAGCGCCAGGGCCGTAGCTGACCATGATCGGGGGCGCGCAAGGCGGCCCGGAACAGCAGCTCGCGCTGCTGCGCCGACGGCGCCGGCTCACCCAGGCGCGCCACCGAAACACGATTGATCAGGGCGTCGAGAGCCTGCATGGAATTCTCCTGTCGGATGGCAAAGAGCGCATTCTAGCGCCGAATGTTTCGCCGCCGCCCGGCTGCACCTCAGGCCACGCGGTCCGGGGCCATATCCGGCTCCAGCGGCGGGGTCAGCGGCGGCAGGCCGTGGGCGGCGCGAGCGGCGTCGCAGCGCGGATTGTGCTCGCCATGCTCCCAGGAGGCCTCGAACTCGCGGCAGGGCGAGGAGCGCTGCTCGTACATGGTGCAGCGCACGCCGCAGCCCACATCGCCCAGCAGGCTGACGCAGCGCGCCGGCTTGCTGGTGGTGCCGCGCATGGCCGCATGATAGGGAGTGATCTGCTCGACCAGCTCGTCCGGAACGACGCCGCCGGCCGACTGGCATTCGCCCCAGTAGAAGGACACACGAAAGTGCGCGCAGCAGGCGCCGCACGTGAGGCAGGGATTATTGTCGGACATCGGTGCAATACCGCGGAAACCGGCGACTGCCGGCGGGAGCCGCGGATTCTAGCGAGTGCCGAATCGCGCTGGAAAGACCGTCGGGCAGAATTTTTTCGCGCCGTTTACAGCACCTCGGCGGGCGCGCAGAATGCCGCACTCTTCAGCCTGCGAAGCCCCCGCTCATGGCCCTGCCCACCCTGCGTATGATCGCCTTTATCCTCGGCATTTTCCTGATCACCCTGGCGATCAGCATGGGCATCCCGATTCTCACCCTGCTGACGATGGGCGCCGAGGAGCGACTGTCGGACTTCCTCTGGCCGGCGCTGATCAGCCTCGGCTGCGGCCTGGCCATGGTCCTGCCCGGCCAGCCGCGGCACGTGCAGCTGCGCCCGCGCGACATGTACATGTTGACCACCTCGAGCTGGGTGGTGGTGTGCATCTTCGCCGCCCTGCCGATGGTGTTCATCCAGCACATCAGCTACACCGACGCCTTCTTCGAGACTATGTCGGGCATCACCACCACCGGCTCGACCGTTCTCACCGGCCTCGACCACGCCTCGCCGGCCCTGCTGATCTGGCGCTCGATGCTGCACTGGCTGGGCGGCATCGGCTTCATCGGCATGGCCGTGGCCGTGCTGCCGCTGCTGCGCGTCGGCGGCATGCGCCTGTTCCAGACCGAATCCTCCGACTGGTCGGAGAAGGTCATGCCGCGCTCGCACATGGTGGCCAAGTACATCCTGGGCATCTACGTCGCCTTCACCCTGCTCGGATTCCTCGCCTTCTGGTGGGCCGGGATGACCCCGTTCGAGGCAATCAACCACTCGATGTCGATGATCTCCACCGGCGGCTTCTCCACCTCGGACTCGTCGCTGGCACACTGGACGCAACCGGCGGTGCACTGGGTGGCGGTACTGTTCATGATCCTCGGCAGCCTGCCGTTCACCCTGTACGTGGCCTACCTGCGCGGCCACCGCAAGGCGCTGTTTCGCGATCAACAGGTACGCGGCTTCCTCGGCTTCCTGCTGGTCACCTGGCTGGTGTTCGGCACCTGGCTGTGGTTCAACTCCGACAACGACTGGCTGGACGCCTTTCGCATCGTCGCCCTCAACGTCACCTCGGTAGTGACCACCACTGGCGTGGCCCTCGGCGACTACACCCTGTGGGGCAGCTTCTCGATCCTGCTGTTCTTCTACCTGACCTTCATCGGCGGCTGCTCCGGCTCCACCGCCGGCGGCCTGAAGATCTTCCGCTTCCAGGTCGCCTACGTGATGCTCAAGGCCAACATGCAGCAGATGATCCACCCGCGTGCGGTGATCAAGCAGCAGTACAACAACCATGCGATCGACGACGACATCGTCCGCTCGCTGATCACCTTCTCCTTCTTCTTCACCATCACCATCGGCGTGATCGCCCTCGGCCTCGCCCTGATCGGCCTGGACTGGGTCACCGCGCTGACCGGCGCCGCCACCGCCGTGTGCAACGTCGGCCCGGGCCTAGGCCCGATCATCGGCCCGGCCGGCAATTTCGCCACCCTGCCCGACAGTGCCAAATGGCTGCTGTCGATCGGCATGCTGCTCGGCCGCCTGGAAATCATCACCATCCTGGTACTGCTGACTCCGGCCTTCTGGCGGCACTAGGCCACCAGTGACAGCATGCCGCAGCCAGCGCGGGTGCTTTGCGCCCAGCCCACGGCTCGGCTAAGATCCGCCGTCGGCCACGGCTCGCCAGTGGCCCGTCCAGCCTGTAGCACCCGCATTAGAGGTGCAGGCACCTGCCAGGGAACCTCTCGGCCAGATGAAACTCACACCCTTCGCGCGTTCGGCCAAGCCACTGCCGGACCCTCGCCGGCGCGAATACCAGTCGCGCGTGCTGGCCTATCTGGCCGCCGCCGCCAGCATCGCTGCCGGCACCTACAGCCAGCACTTCGGCTACGACATCCTCTGGCTGGTGCCCTACACCCTGCTCTACCCGCACCTGGCCCAGCGCCTGAGCGAGCGCTTCAAGCACAGCCACCCGCAGCAGACCGACCAGGCCCTGATGCTGGTCGACGCCGCGCATGCCGGCGCCGGCATGACCCTGCTCGGCTACTCGCTGGTGCCCAGCCTGATGTTCGCCCTCACGCTGGGCTTCAGCGCCCTGATCATTGGCGGCCTGCGCTCGCTCACCCTGGTCACGCTCGGCGCGCTGTGCGGTGCCGTGCTCAGCTTCGTGGTGATCAATCCCGAGCTCAAGCTGGCTACCCCGCCGCTGGTTTCGGCGGTCAGCATCCTGTTCACCCTGCTTTATCTGTGCATCGCCGCCTTCCTCGTCCATGAGCAGGCCATCCGCCTGGCTCTGGCCCGCGAAGAGGTCAAGAAGGAGCAGGAAAAGGCCGCGCGCCTGGCGAGCAGCCTGTCCAAGTACCTGTCGCCGCAAGTGTGGGAATCGATCTTCAGCGGCAAGAAGAGCGTGCGTCTGGAAACCCAGCGCAAGAAGCTCACCGTGTTCTTCTCCGACATCAAGGGCTTCACCGAGCTGTCCGAGGAACTGGAAGCCGAGGCGCTGACCGACGTCCTCAACACCTACCTCAACGAGATGTCGAAGATCGCCCTGAAATACGGCGGCACCATCGACAAGTTCATCGGCGACGCGGTGATGATCTTCTTCGGCGACCCCACCACCCAGGGTGCCAAGAAGGACGCCGTGGCCGCCGTGTCCATGGCCATCGCCATGCGCAAGCACATGAAGGTACTTCGCCAGCAGTGGCGCAGCCAGGGCATCACCAAGCCGCTGGAAATCCGCATGGGCATCAACACCGGCTACTGCACCGTGGGCAACTTCGGCGCCGACACGCGCATGGACTACACCATCATCGGCCGCGAGGTGAACCTCGCCAGCCGCCTGGAAAGCGCCTCCGAGTCCGGCGAGATCCTCATCTCCCACGAGACCTACTCGATGATCAAGGACGTGATCATGTGCCGCGACAAGGGCCAGATCAGCGTCAAGGGCTTCTCCCGCCCGGTGCAGATCTACCAGGTTGTCGACTTCCGCCGCGACCTCGGCGCCGCTTCCAGCTACCTGGAGCACGAACTGCAGGGATTCTCCATGTACCTGGACACCAACAGCATCCAGAACTACGACAAGGAGCGGGTCATCCTCGCCCTGCAGCAGGCCGCCGAGAAGCTGCGCGACAAGGTCATCTACTGACCCGGCCGCGCGGCTGCGGCATACTCACCGCATGCCTGCCCCGAAACCCTCCCTGCCCGCCTGTTGCAGCGTCCCCGAAGCCGACTGGCCGCTGCCACAGGCGCTGCCCGGCCTGACCCTGCACAGCTGCCGCTTCGACCCCGCGCAGCTCGCGGCCGACGACTTCGCCCGCAGCCAGCTGACCCTGCCGCCCGGTATAGCCAGCGCCGCCCGCAAGCGCCAGAGCGAATACCTCGCCGGCCGCCTGTGCGCCGCCAGCGCCCTGCGCCAGCTCAGCGGTACGCCCAGCTTCCCGGCCCGCGGCGCGGACAACGCGCCCTGCTGGCCACCAGGCATCACCGGCAGCATCACCCACAGCCACGGCTGGGCCGCCGCCCTGGTCGGCCACAGCAGCGCCTGGCGCGGCCTCGGGCTCGACGCGGAACACCTGCTGCCCCCTGCGCGCAGCGAACGCCTGGCGGGCGAAATTCTCACCCCCGCCGAGCTGCAGCACTTCCAGCAACTGGCCGACGAGCAACGCGCCACCTACCTGACCCTGTGCTTCTCGCTCAAGGAAAGCCTGTTCAAGGCGCTCTACCCGCTGGTGCGGCGGCGCTTCTACTTCCAGGCCGCCGCCTTGGTCGAACAGGCGGACAACGGCCGGGTACGCCTGCAACTGCGCGAGGATCTGGACGCCGAATGGACCCGGGGCACCTGCCTGGAAGGCCAGTTCGGCATCCGCGAAGAGCGCCTGCTCAGCCTGGTGTGGGTCCCCGCGCACTGAACCGCCCGAGCACAATCGGGGCGTTTTTCCAAGCCTGCCAACCCACTAGATATTGTGTTAACTTGCGCGCCCTTCGCCGCCCGGCCAGCCCCTTTTGGCGCGACGGAAAAGGCGACGAACGGTGCAAATGCAGCATGACTGCGGGCTGCGCCGGGTAGCCGGGACAGCACACAGGCCACCCACACCTTATCCACAGCCCTATCCACAGCAGCCGTTTGCACGACCACTACCCACGCACTATGCTGTAGCGGCCGAATGCACCGAACACTACATGTTGTGGTTGCTGAATTTTTTCCGCGTACAGAACGCCAGCTCTTTGACCGTCTTCACATGGCGACTGAGACCCTGTTTCGATCTCCGCCAAACCAGGCTTGCTAGTCTCTCCCGATGCGCAGAGCTGGCAAAAAGCGCCGCTGAAGACTAAACACTATATCTAGTGCCCTGCCGGCAGGATGACCCGCTCATCTGCCGTCGCAGGGACAGAGTAAGAATCGACGTTTGATCGGTACCGCCGCCTCCGCCTGCCCCATGTGGTGTTGAGGCATCCGCCAGCCAAGGCGGCGCCCCGAGCGTCCAAACCTAAAACCGAAATTGCGGAGCCCTCGATGCAAACTGACACCACTCGCGAGAACCCGACAGCCAGCCAGGACCTAGCGGCCACCGCCCCGGGCCAGCTGCGCGTGATCAAGCGCAACGGCACTGTCGTCCCCTACACCGACGACAAGATCACCGTGGCCATCACCAAGGCCTTCCTCGCAGTGGAAGGCGGCAACGCCGCCGTCTCGTCGCGCATCCATGACACCGTCGCGCGCCTGACCGAGCAGGTCACCACCACCTTCAAGCGTCGCATGCCCTCCGGCGGCACCATCCACATCGAGGAAATCCAGGACCAGGTCGAACTGGCCCTGATGCGCGCCGGCGAGCAGAAGGTTGCCCGCGACTACGTGATCTACCGCGAAGCCCGCGCCCAGGAGCGCAAGCGCAGCGCCGGCAGCGAAGTGGCCCAGCCGCACCCGAGCATCCGCATCACCCTGGCCAACGGCGAGAAGATCCCGCTCGACCTCGGCCGCCTGCAAACCATCATCGCCGAAGCCTGCGAAGGCCTGGCCGAAGTGGACGGCGCGCTGATCCAGCGCGACACCCTGAAGAACCTCTACGACGGCGTGTCCGAGCAGGACGTCAACACCGCCTTGGTGATGACCGCGCGCACCCTGGTCGAGCGCGAGCCGAACTACTCCTACGTCACCGCCCGCCTGCTGATGGACACCCTGCGCGCCGAAGCGCTGGGCTTCCTCGGCGTCGCCGAGCGCGCCACCCACCACGAGATGGCCGCGCTGTACGCCCAGGCCCTGCCGGTGTACATCGACAAGGGCATCGAGTTCGAGCTGCTCGATCCCAAGCTGCGCGATTACGACCTGGCCAAGCTGGGCGCCGCGCTGGATCACGAGCGCGACCAGCAGTTCACCTACCTCGGCCTGCAGACCCTGTACGACCGCTACTTCATCCACAAGGACGACATCCGCTTCGAACTGCCGCAGGTGTTCTTCATGCGCGTGGCCATGGGCCTGGCCATCGCGGAAAAGGACAAAGAAGCGCGCGCCATCGAGTTCTACAACCTGCTGTCCAGCTTCGACTACATGGCGTCGACCCCGACCCTGTTCAACGCCGGCACCCTGCGCCCGCAGCTGTCCAGCTGCTACCTGACCACCGTGCCGGACGACCTCGGCGGCATCTACGACGCCATCCGCGACAACGCCCTGCTGTCCAAGTTTGCCGGCGGCCTGGGCAACGACTGGACCCCGGTGCGCGCGCTGGGCTCCTACATCAAGGGCACCAACGGCAAGAGCCAGGGCGTCGTGCCTTTCCTCAAGGTGGTCAACGACACCGCCGTGGCGGTCAACCAGGGCGGCAAGCGCAAGGGCGCGGTCTGCGCCTACCTGGAAACCTGGCACCTGGACATCGAGGAATTCCTCGAACTGCGCAAGAACACCGGTGACGACCGCCGCCGCACCCACGACATGAACACCGCGAACTGGATTCCCGACCTGTTCATGAAGCGCGTGTTCGACGACGGCGACTGGACCCTGTTCTCGCCGTCCGACGTGCCCGACCTGCACGACCTGACCGGCAAGGCCTTCGAAGAGCGCTACGAGTACTACGAAGCCCTGACCACCTACGGCAAGCTCAAGCTGCACAAGACCATCAAGGCCAAGGACCTGTGGCGCAAGATGCTGTCCATGCTGTTCGAGACCGGCCACCCGTGGCTGACCTTCAAGGACCCGTGCAACCTGCGCAGCCCGCAGCAGCACGTCGGCGTGGTACACAGCTCCAACCTGTGCACCGAGATCACCCTGAACACCAACAAGGACGAGATCGCCGTCTGCAACCTGGGCTCGGTCAACCTGCCGAACCACATCGTCGACGGCAAGCTGGACAGCGCCAAGCTGGCCCGCACCGTGAAGACCGCCGTGCGCATGCTCGATAACGTCATCGACATCAACTACTACTCGGTGCCGCAGGCGCAGAACGCCAACTTCAAGCACCGTCCGGTTGGTCTCGGCATCATGGGCTTCCAGGACGCGCTGTACCTGCAGCACATCGCCTACGGCTCCGACGCCGCGGTGACCTTCGCCGACCAGTCGATGGAAGCCATCAGCTACTACGCCATCCAGGCCTCCTGCGACCTGGCCGACGAGCGCGGCGCCTACTCCAGCTTCGACGGCTCGCTGTGGTCCAAGGGCATCCTGCCGCTGGACTCCCAGCAGATCCTCATCGAGGCCCGCGGCCAGAAGTACATCGACGTCGACCTGAGCGAGTCGCTGGACTGGGCGCCGCTGCGTGCCCGCGTGCAGAAAGGCATCCGCAACTCGAACATCATGGCCATCGCGCCGACCGCGACCATCTCCAACATCGTTGGCGTGTCGCAGTCGATCGAGCCGACCTACCAGAACCTGTACGTGAAGTCGAACCTGTCCGGCGAGTTCACCGTGATCAACCCCTACCTGGTCCACGACCTCAAGGCCCGCGGTCTGTGGGACCCGGTGATGGTCAACGACCTCAAGTACTACGACGGCTCCGTGCAGCAGATCGAGCGCATCCCGCAGGACCTCAAGGACCTGTACGCCACCGCCTTTGAAGTGGAGACCCGCTGGATCGTCGAGGCCGCCAGCCGCCGCCAGAAGTGGATCGACCAGGCCCAGTCGCTGAACCTGTACATCGCCGGCGCCTCGGGCAAGAAGCTCGACGTGACCTACCGCATGGCCTGGTACCGTGGCCTGAAGACCACCTACTACCTCCGTGCCCTGGCCGCGACCAGCACCGAGAAGTCGACCATCACCACCGGCAAGCTCAACGCCGTCAGCTCGGTGATCGACGAAAGCCTCTCGGCTGCCGAGCCCAAGCCGGCTCCGGTCCCGCAAGCGTGCAGCATCGACAACCCGGACTGCGAAGCCTGCCAGTAAGGCGGACGCCTCTCCGGAGCGGCATCGTTCCGGAGAGGCTCGCTGCGAAGTAGCGATTGCCCACCCTCTCCCGCTCGGGAGAGGGCCAGGGAGAGGGATCAACCAGGCCAGGCCCTCCCCAGACCAACGGC
Organism: Geopseudomonas aromaticivorans; assembly: GCF_019097855.1. Taxonomy (GTDB): domain Bacteria; phylum Pseudomonadota; class Gammaproteobacteria; order Pseudomonadales; family Pseudomonadaceae; genus Geopseudomonas; species Geopseudomonas aromaticivorans. The sequence continues at coordinate 16,407 of NZ_JAHRGL010000019.1, read as the reverse complement.
CCCGTTTTCCGTCTTGCGCACACGCCGCAACGTCATAGAATCAATTTACTGTCTATCCATACAGGCCGATGAACGTCGGCCCGCTCAACCAGGCAGGAGAAGCATCATGCTGAGCTGGGATGAATTCGATACCGAAGAAGAAACCGTAGCCAAGCCGGCCGCGCCCCAGGCTGCCGCCAGCGCCGCCCCCGACAAGCTCGACAGCGCCGCCGAGGCCTCCGTGCACGACGCCCGCGCCGTGACCGCCGACGACTCCGCCGCCGTGGCCCGCGCCAAGGCCGCCCTCGACCAGCTGGACATCGCCGAAGGCCTGGCCGAGCTGGAAGGCGAAGGCGCCCGCGTCACCGTCGACGCCAAGCGCATGATCAACTGCCGCGCCGACCTCAACCAGCTCGTACCCTTCAAGTACGACTGGGCCTGGCAGAAATACCTCGACGGCTGCGCCAACCACTGGATGCCGCAAGAGGTCAACATGAACGCGGACATCGCCCTGTGGAAGAGCCAGGACGGCCTGACCGAGGACGAGCGGCGCATCGTCATGCGCAACCTCGGCTTCTTCTCCACCGCCGACTCGCTGGTCGCCAACAACCTGGCCCTGGCCGTGTACCGCCTGATCACCAACCCCGAGTGCCGCCAGTACATCCTGCGCCAGGCCTTCGAGGAAGCGATCCACACCCACGCCTACCAGTACTGCATCGAGTCGCTGGGCATGGACGAGGGCGAGATCTTCAACATGTACCACGAGGTACCGTCGGTGGCGAAGAAGGCCGCCTGGGGCCTCAAGTACACCCGCGCCATCTCCGATCCGGAGTTCGACACCGGCACCGTCGAGACCGACAAGGAGCTGCTGCGCAACCTGATCGCCTACTACTGCGTACTGGAAGGCATCTTCTTCTACTGCGGCTTCACCCAGATCCTCTCCATGGGCCGCCGCAACAAGATGACCGGCGTCGCCGAGCAGTTCCAGTACATCCTGCGCGACGAGTCCATGCACCTGAACTTCGGCATCGACGTGATCAACCAGATCAAGATCGAAAACCCGCACCTGTGGGATGCCGAGCTGAAGGACGAAGCCACCCAGATGATCCTGCAGGGCACCCAGCTGGAGATCGAATACGCACGCGACACCATGCCGCGCGGCGTGCTGGGCATGAACGCGGCAATGATGGAGGACTACCTCAAGTTCATCGCCAACCGCCGTCTGACCCAGATCGGCCTCAAGGAAGAATACCCGGGCACCACCAACCCGTTCCCGTGGATGTCGGAAATCATGGACTTGAAGAAGGAGAAGAATTTCTTTGAGACTCGTGTGACCGAGTATCAGACGGGTGGGGCGTTGGCTTGGGATTGATGCACCAACAGAGAGGGGCCTGCGGGTTCCTCTCTGTCCCCCATTAGAACGGCCCATTTGCCTGGAGCAGCTAGCTCCTGCCCCCTCCTTCTGAATACTTGTGTGCTCAGCTTCGGCTTGAGCACAGGGGGATAGGCATGTCTGCTGGAAGGCTTTCAGGGACCGGTTGTAATTGGATCAATAATGGAGTTTCTGTTTTTGGACAGTAAGATTGCAGTTATTGTGGCTGTACTCGTTGGTCTGATTGCTCTGATATTTGTTGTGCCGCTTTCTGTCTGGTGGATTAATAATTCTGAGAAAGTGGATGTTCCCCCCATACAAGAGTTCCATAGTTCAATGGAGGCAAGTGCTGCAGTGAAACTAAGGAACTCAAGTGTGGAATTTGAGGCCCGGAGTGAGCTGACTATAAAGCGATAGAATTGATCGCCTGATCGTTCCCACGCTCCCGCGTGGGAACGCAGCCCTCGACGCTCCGCGTCCACCCAAAGCCCTGCGCACTACCGAAGCCCCGTAGCGACGCGGAGCGTCACCGGCTAGGCTCCCACGCAGAGCGTGGGAGCCATCAGCCAAGTACACGCCAGCCCCACCAACCGATTCACGGACGAATCCAATGGGCCGCAGCCGCTACGCCATTACCGATCCTGCGCAACCGCACTTCCTCACCTGCACGGTGATGGAGTGGCTACCGCTGTTCAGCCGCCCCGCACTGGTCGATATCCTGCTCGACTGCTGGCGTTATCAGCAGGCTCGTCAGGGACTCAGGCTGTACGGCTACGTGGTGATGGAAAACCACCTCCACTACCTGGCACAGGCACCCGATCTGGCCCGATGCGTCAGCAGCTTCAAGTCCTACACCGCTCGCCGGATACTCGACGACCTGGAACAGCGCGGCGCACAGTCGGCCTTGCAGCGGCTGAGTTTCAGCAAGCGTGCGCACAAACAGGACCGGGAATACCAGCTATGGCAGGAAGGCAGCCATGCCGAGCTGGTCTGCAGTGAGGAAGTCATGCGCCAGAAGCTGGATTACATCCATCAGAATCCGCTGCGGCGCGGTTATGTGGATCTGCCCGAGCACTGGCGCTACTCCAGTGCTCGGGACTATCAGGGACAGCCTGGACTGATCGGCATCGACCGCTGGATCTGAGCTGACGCGGAGCGTCGAGGGATGCGTTCCCACGCGGGAGCGTGGGAACGATCGGTGTGAGGCGGGATTCGGCGGCGAGAAGCGCCCCTCGTCTGGAGCGCCTCAGCGCTTCACGCAGGCAAACAGCGCATTCCCGGAACTTCCGTTCCAGGGAATGAGCTTCTCGTAATCGTGCTCGAGCACATGCACCTCGAAATACGGTTGCAGCAGCGCCTGCAACTCGTCGAAGTTCACCGCGACCATCGGGTGCTCGTCGTGCCACACCTGAGTCTCGCCCGCCACGCGGCGTTCGATACGCAGTTTGAGCGACTGCCGCTCGCCCTCGCCGGGGTAGTTCCAGCCAGAGCTGAAGCTGAACAGGCCGTCATCATGCTGGGCGCTATGCGTCACCCAGGCAGCGTTGTCGATCCGGCGTTTGTCGACCGCGTTGAAACAGAACAGTCCGTTGCTGGCCAGGGCGTGGTGCGCGGTGGCGATGCAGGCCTGCAGCCGGTCGAGTCCGCCGCTGTAGTGGATCGAGTACAGGAAGCAGGTGATCAGATCCTGCGGCTCGTCCGCCGTAAAGGCACACATGTCCTGGCGGGAGAAGTTCGCCTCCGGGCAACGCAGGGCGGCGCGGTCGAGCATCGGCTGGTTGATGTCGAGGCCACTGCTCGCATAGCCGGCGTCGATGAAGTGGCGGACATGCGGCCCGGTGCCACAGGCCAGATCGAGATGCCGGCGCCCGCCATTGCCGAACAACTGCTGCAGTCGGTGAGCGCAGTGGCTTTGCGCCGGGTAGTCGATATCGGCGCACATCAGGTCGTAATAACCGGACAAGTCGTTATAGAGGGTATTGCCGGACATGAGGGCCTGATGTTCCAAGCGGAGCGTGGGGGGCGCGCATCATAGCCCAACCCGCGCATGGGGGCATGGGAAGCACGCCCGGCGGCAAGGCAGCCGCGCGATCGTTCGGCGCCATTCGGTGGAGGATCGCTGCGCGAGCCCCCACCCTACGGAATAGGCCCGACGAGATACGCCTTCCGCTCAGACGCAGTTGCCGGCACAGCCACCACGGGCGCAGGCCGGGGCCTCCGGGTTCTTCAGCGCCCGGCTGCTGACCACGCCGGCGGCGCCCAGCAGCTTGGTCACCGGCGCGTCGTCCGGGATCGACGGATCTGCCGCCAGCGTGCAGGCGGCGCGCAGTTCGCCCCAGGTCTTCGGGCTCAGGGCCATCGGGTGGTGGACTTCGTACACTTGGCCGTTGGCTTCGCAGCGGTAGTCGTAGGTCGGCATGGCGATTCCTCTCGCGGTGGTTGCGGGTGTCGATAATCTACCGTTTCCAGCCGAAACGAAAAGTGGGCAGAGCGCACGCCTGGGGCCGCCCTGACACACAGGGACGACCCACGCAGCGGATGCGAGTGCTTGCCAACGCCCGAAGCTTGCCCTATCGACAAGGGTCTCTGCTGCCTCGCCGACAAGGCGGCATCTTGCAAAAAACTGGGCCGCTATATGCGGCCCTTTTTGTGCTACACCCGGATCAAGACCCTGTTCAGAACCCGTGGGTATAGGCGATGGTCCAGTTGTCCTGTGAGTGGCTGGTTCGAGTGGGGGCTGAGGTATTCGGCAGACTCGAGTTATCCATCGACTCCTTGAAGGCGTGGGAGTAGGCGAAATGCACGCCGCTCTCCTTCGAGAAATCGTAGGAGAAACCCAACGAGGCGTGCTTCCTGGGAATGGCGGGAATAACGCCGAACAACAGGTCGGAGCGTAACGCCTGGTCGGCGATGCGCGCACCGCCACGCCACGTCCAGTTGCCTGTCTGGTAGGCCAGGCCGACTGACAGGATGTTCTGGTCCTTGTAATTCTGCGGGAGCAGGATATCGATGTTGCCGCCGCCGTCGGACTCGAAGCCAACGTCGATGTCCTTCAACGCATGCTTCCAGAACACTCGCGAGACATCGACAGCCAGCATCCACTGGTCATTGAAGTGGTGGCTCAAACCGAGATCGAGATGGGCAGGCATCTGGAAGTCGCGCAGCTTGATCTTGCCGTCGAGCGGGATCTGTCCCACGATCCCGTCGATCGCCGTGAGGGTCGCCCGCCCTTCCATGTCATTCACGTGGCTTTCCAGGGTATAGGCAGCGCCCAGCATGGTGTCATTCGACACCTTGTAGGTCATGCCGATACGCCCGCCAACCCCCCAGGCGTCAACGCCACTGGCCAGGGGCTGGTTCTTGGTCAGGCTGAAGTGGGCGCCGCGCAAATCGGGCAAGCCACCGAGTACCGGTACCAGGCTCCCGCTCACCCGCCCTGAGCCGATCAACGAACCAACCTGGTCAGCCGCGAGCAACAGCTCAAGGTTCAAGCCCTGCCACATGACATCGGCGCTGGCGCCCACCGTCAGCTTGTCGGTGATTTGGTAACTGGCCGCGAAGGGAATGTTCAATACCAGGAGCCGGCTCGAGTTTTCGAGCCCCGTATCCACGCCGCCGGAGGCACGGGAAAGAAAACTGCGCGAGCCGTATTCCGTCCCCAGTCCACCCTGGGCAAAGGCGCCGGCCCCAAGCGCCAGGGGGCCATCGTGATAGGTAAAGGCCAACTGGGGGGCCAGGTAAGGACCACGGTTCTTGGAATGGCTATCGGACGAAGCATTTTCTCCCGTAGCCCGGTTCTTGGTGTCGATGTCGGTATTCACGACATCCAGGCCTACGTGAAGCTCAGAGCCTTCGGCCATCAATGACAGCGTTGCCGGATTGGTCATCATGCCGGCTGCGCCGACATCGAATGCCGTGGCAGCTCCGCCCATGCCCCGGGAGATCGGTCCGAAACCTTCCAAGCGGAAAACGTCGGTGGCGTGGACCATTGGCGCTGCAAAGGCCAGGATTGCCGCTGATAACTTGCGAAGCTTCTTCATTGATATATACCTTGCTTTATTGTTTTTTTAGGCAGGCACTACTTGCATTACAGCTTGATGAGCACTTTCATTGCGCTGTCAGATTTATCATTGAAGGTACCGAATGCTTTATCTGTACCAGCCAAGGCGACTGCGCGCAGAAAGCGACCCTAGAGACCCGAACCACAGATTGAGATCACCAGTGCCTTGACCAGCACTTCGCGATGCGCATGAAGTGAAGGGGCCGGAATATTCGTGCAGCGGATATCTTCCGGGGCATAATAAACGGCAGCCTTCATCACCCCCTCCTTTCCCTGATAGTGCGGCACCTTGAACGAAGCCCTTCCACCTTTTTGTAGAAGGGCACGCTGCAGCATTGCGAAACAGTTGACAGGCAGTACCGTTGCATTCAGAAGAAGCGATCGAAATGCACCTGCTCAAAAGGGACTCGATAGCCGACCATGAGCATTTCCTGCAGGGCTTTTGTCATGGGCGGAGGGCCCGCGAAATAAAATTCGACGTCAGTGATGCGGTCGTGAAGCTCGCTGCGCACCACGTCGTGGACATACCCTGTTGCCCCGCTCCAGGTTTCGCCTGGGTCCTGCTCAGGGAGCGACACCACCGGATGGAAGTGGATGCTCTTGCCGAACTCGGGTAGCTGGCTCAACAAGGATTCGCCACAAATGTCTCGCGGCGTGCGACCGCCGTAGAAAAAATGCAGATTCCGCGTTTTCAGCAGACCTGCTGCCGAGGCGCCGCGCGCGATGGATATCATCGGGGCGAGGCCCGAGCCTCCCGCGATACAGGCGATGTCGCGCGGATTGTCCTCTCTCAGCCATGCCAGGCCATAGGGGCCGTCGATTTCGACTTCGTCACCCATGGCCAGCTGGTGAAAAAGGCGTTCCGTTGCACTGCCCGAGGGCACCCGGCGGACCTGAAAATGCCACTCTCCTTGTCCGTTGGCGAGATTGGACATCGAGTAAGCGCGCGGCGACTCGATACCGGGGATGGTTAGACTGGCATATTGCCCCGGCAGAAAATCCGCCTCGCCCTCTGCGACGAAGCGAAACTCCCGAATATCGTGGGTCAGATCGACTGCGCCAACAAAGGTAGCCTTGCGACGTTGCGGCGCAATGGGCGGAACATATTCCTGCGCCGGGCGCATCTTGATTTTCAAGTCCGACGTTGCCCGACACTGGCATGCCAGCAAGTAGTTCTTGCGTCGGTCACGTTCAGTCAGCCCAGGCGCGTCTGGCCACAAATTTTCGATCTCACCCTCGAGCAGATCGAATTTGCAACTACCGCAACCACCCGAGTTGCATTCGTAGGGAAACCCCACCCCGGCCCGCAAAGCTGCACGCAAAACGGTGTCCTGGCCCTCTTGCTGGAATTCGCAGGAGTTACCTTCGAGTGAAATTCGATGATTAGCCATAAATTCTTTCCACTTGTAGGTTCCCCCTCCTCGCGACCTTGCAAGGAAGGTCGAGGAGAGAGAAAACAGCCACTAACAACAACTCCGCACTATCAGATCGGCAAGGAGCGTCGGAAATCGCGCGTAGCGCTCTTGACGTCGGCGGCAGCGTTAGGCGCATCCGACAAAGCAGAGCAATAGGCGTCGATCGCCTTGTCAGCCAGGGGTTCCCACTTGGCGATCCAGCCCTTGATGACTTCAGCGTTGGCCGGGTTATCCAGCGTCATCTTGACCAGTGCAGAAGCCCAACGACGGTGGCGGGTGGCATCGAGCAGCTCGGCATCGGTCAACATGCCCAGCAAGGTGTCGTTGTTATGCCGTGCCACCTCGCCCAGCTTGCGCAGGACCGCTTCCTCTATGGCCGGCTTGGCAACCAGGTTCAGGGCTACGAAGGCTTCACCCCAATCCCAGGTGGTCAGCACCTTTTCCATGAGTTCACGGAAACCCTGCCAGACTGGATCATTCTCCCAGTAATGCCGTTCGTCCTTGCCGAAGCCCTTGTCAGCGAAGGTCAGCGACAGTTCTTTGGTCCGGTAGGCCGTATGGCTCAGCCAGCGCAGCGAGTCAGCCGCCTGGAAGGCCACGCAGTTGGTGATGGTGCTGGCGGGCGACATTTGCTGCAGATATACCGAGGTCATCTGCACCGTGTGGAAGAGATAGCGCGCCGGCGCGTAGACTCGCGCGAGGGTGCCCGCCCAGTGCGGGTCTAGTGCCTTGTCATGTTCGCGCTCGTTGAATTGGTCCAGAAGACCGAACACATAGGTTTCCTGGCCATCCTGCAGCATGTTGTAGGTGCGATATACCAGCTCGTCAGGATCGCGAAAGGCATTCCAGTCGCTATGCTGCAGCGGGCTGGCGTTGCGGTACTGTTTGTACCAGCGATTCATGAACAGGTCGGGGTCGGCCTCGTAGGGCGCATTTTGATCGCGGGTGTTGTACAGCAGGTTGGCAGTTACTACCTCATATTCACTCGGCTTGCGACGACGCGCCGCCAAGTGACTCCAAGTTTTCAATGGCTTCAGTACTTCGACTTCGCTCATGGTTGTCATCCTCAGCAATTCGGCTCAAAGGTGCTTGGTGTAGTAGAAGCGGACATGATCAACGTGGGTGTCGATTCGGCCGGCAAACGAGGACAGCTCCACTTCCAGTTCGTTCATATTGAAAGGACGACCAAGCATTTCCTCGATGGTTTGGCGATGAATGATCATCTCGTCATCGGCTTGGATGCGGAGATAGGCAACCTTATCCTCGACGAGGATTTTCTTTCCCGGGTTGTCGACTTCAGCCGCCTCGGCAACTGCTACCGCCAGTTCGCCCTGGCGCATTACCGGTCCAACTTTGTTGTTCAGATGTGCCGAAGAAATTCCACTCACTTTATTTTCCCCTCGTTGTGGTGGCGTCGCAGGTGTAGAAGCTGCCGCGACACCACCAGTCGGGTGCTGTGCGCCTTCAAGCCAATTCATGGCGCTGGCAGGCATGCACATTGGTCATTTGATCTGCAAAGCAGTCTTGGTGAGCCGGGAGATCAGTGTGCAAAGACAGGAGCAACGCCGTCGGTATCGACGAGCACGCTTTCACCATCGATCTTTACCGGATACTCGGCCAGGCGGCAGTTGGCAGGGTTGATGCTCTCGCCAGTGCAGCCATCGAATACCCACTGGTGCGCCCGACAAATCACAACCTTGCCGTCGAAAGTGCCTTCTACCAGCGGAATGTCCTGGTGTGGGCATACGCCCTGGAAGGCACGTATTTCTCCACCCTCCGGACTCACCAGCAGGATTTCATGACCATTGACCTCGAAAGCCGCCATTTCGCCTTCCCAGAGATCGTCCAGATTGCACGCTTTTAAAAATGCCATTGATAGTCACCCAATCTTACAAATGAAATCCGGGAACACGCTCAGAGCGCTTCCCACACCACTTCGATACATTCCATGGGCTTGAGGCCGGTATCGTGGAGTTTCATCTCGCGTGGGAAGGGATTTTCCGAGCCCTGGCGCCGGACCCGCATGATGTGCCCGGGGCGGGCGGCAACGCGCCTGCCCACCGAATGATGAGCAGCTGCAGCGGCAACTTCATTCATCGTATTTTCGCTATCCACCGCCAAGAGTTGCAAAACAAAGTCCTCTTGGAAATTGGACACCAAAGGAAACAGTGCCATATCGATTACCTCTGAAAATATAAGGTTTGCCGGGGCTATCGGGGTGCACGAAGTAGGTCACCCCAGGATCTTGAGCCTCAGCGCTCAGGCCGTATTTTTCGTATAGGCGGATCTGAACTTCTCGACCCATGCGTAGCCATGAGCATCGTCACCGATTTCCCCCGGAGACAATTCCATGTATTTCAAGGCTCCCTCGAGATTCATTGGCTGGATCATTCCGGCGAGGAAACGATCGACCAGAGAAAGATGCCCGGCATAGCGCTCCGGCTCTTCCTCGAAGCACCACTTGCAACCTTCCGAGCAGAAGTGATAGGTGCGGTCTTTATAGACCAGAGGGAAATCACGCACTTTCCAGGCTGGGCCAGGCGTCTGGTTGATCGGCAGCTGGCACATGTTGCAGACAACTGGCAGGGTTTCCGGATAGGTCAGTTCGCGCTTGCCAGCCAGCAGGTTTTCCGTGATGACATCCCAGTTCTTACCCCAGGTCGCATTCCAGCCCGGATATTTTTCCTCCAGCCACTCACGTTCTTCCGGTGATACACCGGCCGCCGGATTCCACCATACCGTCGGGCGCCAGAACCAAACACCCAAGTGCATGCCATGGTGTTGGGAGTCGATCTCCTCCAGGAGCTGATCCCAGTACCACGGGGTATCCAGACCCAGATCGATCAGCGAGCGTTCGAACTGGGTAACAATCCACTCTTGCATGAACTCCTTGAAGGACTGCTTGCGGTGTTCGAGCGGCGTGTAATAGTCCATCACCGGGCCGGTCAGCACCGAGAACAGTTTCCAGGCGCGCCAGATGCCGATGTCCACCATTTTTTGTGCTTCGGCTTTCTTGCCGTTGGCAACCAGCACGGAGACCAGAGGGGCGCCGATTTGCGCATGCCGTGACTCGTCAGTCTGGATGCTGGAAATCAGGTTAGAGAAGGTCCAGTCGCCGGCTTCTGCGGCATCGGCTGCCAGTCCCAGAAACTGCATGTTGGTGAAGCCGGTTTCGAAGGCGAAGGTGAGCATCAACGCGACACCCACCGCACTGCGCGTGGTCATCATGTCGTCGAACATGTGGCGCGCGGCGATAATTGCCCACTCGTTAGTGCCATAGCCCTTGTGGGCCCAGTCGAACTGACGATCCTTGGGGCAGTGTTCGTGGGGGAAGAACAGCTGAATCTGGCCATGACGAATCTCGTCCATCATGCCGAGTGTCGCCATATTGCGCATGCCTGGCGCTTTGCCGAAGCGTGCCATCCGTGCCTCGGCCGTTGAGGCCGAGTATTCGGCACGGGGAATGGCCCCATAGTGGGACTTCATGACACTGAGCCAGCCCGGATCGGCAGTTTCGAACATCTTGCTGCGTTCCAGCGCAGCTTTTACTGAGTAAGCGCCGGCGTCCTTTTCCCGCTGTACCTTGACGTACTCGTTATAGGTCTGCTTGTAGGGCTCGTCATAGTTTTCCCATTGCTCCATGCGGATATCGAAGCTGCCGCTCAGCTCCGGCGGGAACAACTCGTCTTCCGTGACATGCTTCGGCGTCCAGTTGGTCGTTCTGGCGATGTCGTACCAATCCATCCGGCTCAATACAGCCATGTCCGTCTCCTTTCTTATATTTATCAGTAAGGGCGGCGCTGCCCACCTAGGGAAGCCCATCAAGAGGGCCTGCGCGATTGAAGTATGCTGCGCGCAACCTGATTGCGAAGTTGTCGAAAGGGTGCACGGCGTTATACCAAGGTGTAACTGAGCCCCCTGCCCCCACGCCTCTGCCGTGGCCTGATGCGCGGGTGTGCCGAGCCCGAGCGTTATTGCCAAGCGCTCAAGAACGGGGCTGTCGAGCGGGTGATCGGACAAGGCCGCCTGTAGTCGGGGCGGCTGCCAGCCTGGGGGAAGTACCGTCGGTTGGCGTGGATCTCGCGTGACAGCAAGCTGGATGCGAAGCGGGTAGGCGGACCTGCTATTGCAGCGGATACGAAACCTGAGGCAGCCTGTCGGACTTTCCGGTGGCGCGTGCGGCACGTAGATTCTGCAGGGCTCGCCTTCGGCGACTGCCTGGAAAGCGCGTAGCAACGCTTGAAGTTCTCACGCCCGACAGGTGGCCGGTGCCTGGAATCCCGGCTATTCGCACCAGAGGTGATACATGCCGAGCATCAACCGCCAGCTGTTTACGGACTCCCCGGTACTTCGCGTCAGCGATGTGACGCTCTCCGCTACCGACGATCTCCAGACCCACCGCGAGAAGCTCGCGCGCATCGTGTTGGATGAGATGTATCAGTTCGTAGGCCTGTTTGACGCGAACGGCATGACCCTGGAGATCAACCAGTCCGCGCTCGACGGGGCGGGTATCCAGCTGGATGACATTCAGGGAAAACCGTTCTGGGAGGCGCGCTGGTGGGCCGTCTCGAAGGAGACTCAGGACTTCCAGCGGGACTGCGTTCGCCGAGCACGCGAGGGCGAGTTCGTGCGAAGCGAAGTCGAAATCTACGGTCAAGCCGCTGGCGAGGAAACGATCATCATCGATTTCTCGCTGCTGCCGATAAGGGATCAGGACGGCAAGATCATGTTCCTGCTCGCCGAAGGCCGCAACATCACCGAGAAGAAGCACGCCGAAGCCGAGATCGCGCGGAAGAACGAAGAGCTGCAAAGGTTGCTCGACAAGATCCGGCACATGGACGAACTGAAGAGCGACTTCTTCGCCAATATCAGCCATGAGCTGCGCACGCCGCTGACTCTGATCCTAGGCCCGGTCGAGTCCATTCTCGCCAGCGGGGCGAATCTCGACGAGTTGCAGCGGCGCGACCTCGGGGTCATCCAGCGCAATGCCGCGACGCTGCTCAAGCATGTCAACGACCTGCTCGACCTGGCGAAGCTCGAGGCAGGCAAGATGACGGTCAGTTACGCGCGCGTCGACCTGGCGCACGTCGTGCGTACGGTCGCCGCGCACTTCGACGCACTGGCGCCGCAGCGGTCGATTTCCTACGTGATCACCGCGCCCGACACCCTCGAAGCAGAAGTTGACCCGGAGAAATTCGACGGCATTCTGCTCAATCTGCTCTCCAACGCCTTCAAATTCACGCCTGCCGGTGGCCGGATCAGGTGCGCCCTCGAACTGAGCGGGAAGGATCGTCTGCTGCTCAGCGTCCAGGACAGCGGCTGTGGGGTCGCCCCCGAGATGCGCTCGACGATCTTTGACCGCTTCCGCCGGGCCCAGGGGGGGAACACGCGCGAATTCGGCGGCACCGGCCTGGGCCTGGCGCTGGTCAAGGATTTCGTCGACCTGCACGGTGGCACCATAGTCACCCTGGATGCGCCGGGTGGCGGTGCGCTATTCCAGGTCGAGATGCCACTGCGCGCCCCGCAGGGTGCTTACGTCCGCCATGCCGAAGCGCTCCTCGCCCCCCGGGAGAGCGGTGGCGTCGTCAACTTCGCCATCGAGGAGCTGCAGCGGACCACGCTCGATACCCCTGCACAGCCACAATCATCGGACCGCCCGCAGGTTCTGGTGGTCGAGGATAATGGCGAAATGCAGCGTTTTATCGCCGAGGTGCTCGGCGACGAGTACCGTGTCGTGGCGGCCGCCAATGGTGCGGAGGCGCTGGAGCGAGCGCTTGCCGAACCACCGGATCTGGTGGTTTCCGACCTGATGATGCCGAAGCTTGGCGGTGACCGGTTGGTAGACGAGATGCGCGCGAGCCCAACGTTGCTCCACGTGCCGGTGCTTGTGCTGTCCGCCAAGGCAGACGAGGCGCTACGGCTGAAGCTGCTTTCCGAGTCGGTGCAGGATTACGTCACCAAACCGTTTTCCCCGCATGAACTGCGCGCCCGGGTTCGCAACCTGGTCATGATGAAGCGCGCGCGGGATGCGCTGCAGAAGGAGCTGTCGAGCCAGAACGAGGATCTGGCGCAGCTCACTCAGCAGCTCATTGCCAACAAACAGGCGCTGCAGCAGAGCCTCGCGGCTCAGCGCAAGTCCGAGCAGCTTTGGCGGGCAGTCTATGAGCACTCGGCGGCCGGTATTGCGTTGACCGAACCGGATGGCCGGATACTGACCGCCAACCCCGCCTTCCAAAAGATGCTCGGGTACACGGCAAAGGATCTGCAGAATTGCTCCCTGGCACAGATCACGCCCGAGGATGACCGTGAGATCACCCGCTCGCGCATTGCCCAGCTGATTGCCGGCAAGGTCGATGAGTACTACGTGCAGAGGCGCTACGAGCACCGGGACGGCAGCGTCATTTGGGCCAATGTGGGGGTATCGCTGATTCCCGGCAGCGAGGGTGGAGCCCCGATGCTGCTGCAAGTCGTCGAAGACATCACCGAGCGCAAACGGGCAGAGCAGGCGTTGGCTGAGGCGCAGAACGAGCTGGCGTGCGTAACGCGGGTGACGGCCATGGGCGAGCTCGCCGCCTCCATTGCTCACGAAGTCAACCAGCCGCTTGCCGCTGTCGTCGCCAACGGCCATGCCGCCCAGCGCTGGCTCAAGGTAGAGACGCCCAATGAACAGGAGGTGCAGGATGCCATTCAGCGGATCATCCGCGATGCCAACCGGGCCGGTGAGGTGATCGCGCGGATTCGCGGGTTTCTCAAGCGGAAGGGGCCGGACAGGGCCCAGGTTCACCTCGAGGAGGTCATCGGCGAGGTTGTCAGCCTGGTGCAAGACAAAGCCCGCAGCAATGGCGTGGCGTTAAGCGTCAGATCGGCTGCGGGCCTCCCGCCGGTAATGGCGGATCGCGTGCAGTTGCAGCAGGTGGTGCTGAACCTAGTGATGAATGCCATTGATGCCATGAGTTCGGTCTCGGGGCGGGAGCCGGTATTGGAGATAGAAGCGGACCAGTATGGCCCGGACTCCGTGCGGGTCGCGGTACGAGATTCGGGGGGCGGGCTCGAGCCGCAGGATAGGATGCGGATCTTCGACGCCTTCTATACGACGAAGCCGGAAGGCTTGGGGATGGGGCTCGCGATCAGCAGCTCGATCGTCGAGGCCCATGGTGGACGGCTGTGGGCGACACCGAACGAGGGCCCCGGCGAGACCTTTCAGTTCACGCTGCCGATCGGAGCACCCAGCGGATCATGAAACCTGTAGATCCCATTGTTTTTGTTGTCGATGACGACTTGTCCTTACGCGAGGCACTGAGCAGTCTTATCCGTTCGGTCGGCCTGCGCGTCGAAACCTTCGCTTCCGCTCAGGACTTCCTGCGCTACCAGCGCCCTGACGTGACGGCGTGCCTGGTGCTCGACGTGCGAATGCCGGGCCTCAGCGGACTGGATCTGCAGCGCGAGCTCGCCCATGCCGAGAAACGGATTCCCATCATCTTCATCACCGGCCACGGTGATATCCCGATGAGCGTTCGCGCCATGAAGGCGGGCGCGATTGAATTCTTGCCGAAGCCTTTTCGTGACGAGGATTTGCTGGATGCCATTCGCGAGGGGCTCGAGCGGGATCAGGTCGCCCGGGAGCAACGCGGCGAGCTCGCCGAGATCCAGGACAAGTACGCCACGCTGACCTCACGCGAACGGGAGGTGATAGTCCTGCTCGTCAAAGGCATGCTCAACAAGCAGGTTGCCGCCGAACTGGGCATTACGGAGATCACCATCAAGGTTCATCGCCGCCGCATACTGCAGAAGATGAATGCCAAATCGCTTCCGGCACTGGTACGCATGGTCGAAAAACTCCACCTGACCGATCTCGCGGACAAAAGCACTCATGTCTAGCGCCGCGACAACCTTGAAATGTCGGTTCAGTTTGGAGCGTGGTAACTGCAGGCTATCGGCGCTACCTGCTGTAATGCCCAGGGCCTGTTGACGTTTCGCACCGCTAGCCATAAGAACGCACAGGCGATGGCTACTGTCCGTTCAGCATATCGTTTCAGCTGGTCCTCTTGGATCGCTCCTGCGCCGGGGCGCGGGAACGATCATCCCTGGACTCACTCGATCTGCCACAGCGGCAGAATCCGTCACGCAGACTTCAGCGCCACCAACGCGAACCCGCAGACGATGCCAGCCAGGGCAATCAGCCAGCCGATCCGGTAGCCACGGTTCTTCTGTTCCCGGCGCGCGGGGTCCATCGGTTTCTTCTGCTTCTTCACTGTTCCACCTGTTTCTCGATCCAACGGCCGGGCTGGCTCGCCCGGCACAGGGCCGCCTTTGTAGGGCGACGAGGCCCTTTTGTCCAGCCTGGCGAATGCTCGTTCCCACGCAGCAGCGTGGGAACGAGCAAGCCCGCGCATTATGATGTCCGCTCGCAAATGCACAGGACTATGCCCATGGCCAAATGGCTGGCAAAAACCGAACCCGCCGAATGCGGCATCGACGACTTCGCCAGAGCCCCGCAAACGCCGATCCGCTGGGACGGGGTGCGCAACTACCAGGCCCGCAACTTCCTCAAGGCCATGGCCGAGGGCGACGAGGTGCTGGTCTACCACTCCAGCTGCAAGGACATCGGCATCGCCGGCGTGGTGCGCGTGGTGCGCAGCGCCTACACCGACCCGACCCAGTTCGATCCCGAGTCGCCCTACTTCGACGCCAAGAGCGCGCCGGACAAGCCGCGTTGGCAGGCAGTGGACCTGGTCTTCGAGCGCAAGCTGGCGCGGCTGATCACCCTCGACCGGCTCAAGACCCTCCCCGGCCTGGAAAACCTGCCGCTGGTGCAGCGCGGCAGCCGGCTGTCGGTGATGCCGGTCGGCGAGGACGAGTGGCGGATCATCCTCGCCGCGAGACAGTAGGCCCGCCCCGGCAACGAGGACTGCCGGCCCCGCGCGTCACGGCGATGCCAAGCAAATGCATTGAGACCTGATCCGGGCCGAGCGCCCCCCAGTGAGGCGCACCCAGCCAGCCCAGCCTCGTTTCAGGGCAGGCGGGGCAAACGCCCCAGCCCGCAACGAGGCAGCACCTCCGCCACCGGCCCGCTTCGCACGCTGCCTGGCTGCTGGTCTGATACTTGCACTCGTCCCCCGGCGCCATGTGGCGACAGGAGACGCGAATAATGGAGTGGATCAAGGCAGTGATCGTGCCGCTGGCAGCGATATCTTCGCTGGCGCAGGCGCAGGACGTACTGAAGGTCTACAACTGGGCCGATTACATCGACCCGGCGGTCGTCGCCGATTTCGAGCGCCAAAGTGGCGTCAAGGTCGATTACCGACAGTTCGCCACCTCAGGGGAAATGCTGGAGAGCCTGGACCGTGGCGAGCTTTTCGACGTGATCGTTCCCACCAGCGACTCCGTACTCGTCAAGTTGCTGCAGGAACAGCGTCTTCAGCCGGTCCGAACGGACACGCTGACCAACTATGCCTGCGGATTCCACGGTCATCTGGCCACCCATTCCATGAGCATCTGGCCACCGATTCCACGGTGATCCGGCCACCCATTCCACGCGCATCCGGCCACTGATTCCACGGCCATCCGGCCACCCTCCCGGG
>NZ_JAHRGL010000018.1 GCF_019097855.1 Geopseudomonas aromaticivorans | reverse complement strand
GCGGGTCTGTTTGCGTTTGCCGGCGTACTCCGCATCGGCGAAGGACAGTTGCTTCATGCAAGGGGGGCTCCAGAGGGACTGGCGGCTATTTCACCAGATCGGGAAGTGTTTTTCAGACCTTCCCTAGATGAACTTCTTGGGATTTAAGTGATAAATAGCGCGTAGGGTAGATAACGGCGCAGCCTTGTCTACCGATGCCAACGGTGGGTAATCGCTACGCGAGCCCCCTACTGACTAGAAAACTGGCTTTACCGGCTGCCTAATGGCGTCCAGGGTACACCATATACGGCGCTATGAAACCGGCACCTAATAATCCGACCGAACGGCAACCCCAGAAACATCCGATGACTAGGAGGAGATAAATTTAATGGACACTCTTATACCAGGAACTTTTTTGTCCGTCTTGGAGGCTGGCGATCTCAGGCGAGATGCATATGAACGGGTAAAAAATTTGACCTACTACCAATCAATCCTTCGCAGCTACGAGGAATTCGATAGCTGGTGGAATAGAACGAAAGGCGCAATTAAAAGCTCAAGCTATATTTCAACCAAGGCAGGGTTCGCCTCATTGCTACTGAACGAATCCGAACCAGCAAACTTCGATAAATACCATTTCACTCACCTGGCGAGCGTCGCAAATTTTTATCGATTCGACGTTTGGACACTCATTCAGGCAACCATTATTGCTGAGATTAAATTCTTAAAGACATGCTCGCGACCAAATACGGAAATTGCACTCACTGCCGCACTCATTCAGGCGTTACAAGACAGCGCCGAAGCGCTAAATGAAAGGCACAGAAAGCATTTGTCCATATCCGGTGCGGGAGTTTTCTGTGGAAAGCTAGAGCGTCAGGTTCAGAATCGTGAGCAGAAGACTGGTGGAGACTTTGCCCTGCTTCTTGAATGGATCGACGCAACGGGGCAAATTGTTGTCTGCCCAATACTATTTCAAGCGAAGCGCACAGGAAGCTTGCGTGCAGATATAAGCCAGAGCCATAAAAGGACTGGCTCTCAACTGGAGATTCTGCGGCGATCAAAGTGCAACCCAGCCTACATTTTTTACAACTGCGCGACAAACGCAGTAATCGAGACTCCGCGACTCCCCACTGTGAAGCCTGTATCGACAGTGATAGCATCAGAAGACACTCTTGGGACAAGCACTGTGGAAGATGTACTGAGCCTGTCAATGCACTTGCTGGAACTGATTTCCACGAAACACTGCTTTGTAACTCAGAGTCGAAAAGAGGCATTGAATACAATCTTAAGCTCGGCGTCCGAGAAAGAACTCTTGGAGGTTGTTAGCTTTTCCGTCGACGAGGGTGCTCTTCGTCAATATGAAGCGGAATATTCAGCTTACCGAGATGTTCAGCAACAGAGTTACAATCCCCTGGATACTGATGGCGGGCTAGAGCCTTAGGTGTGAAGTCCTTGGACTAGCCTATTATAGGCAGGCCAGTAGCACGCCTTTAAGCCTCACAGGCTCTCTCCTGAAACGCGACCGTATCAGAGCCGAGCCTCAAGTTTTAAGTACAGCAAAATCACAAGATACCTAACATTTGACTGGAGCGCGACGGCTGCTTCGCAGCCGCGGCTTATTCAGGATTTTAAGCCGGTCTTACGACACCTCCCCCACCGGATACCGCCAAACCCCACAAGCCACATCCGCCAGCACCTCCCCCCTGGCCAGAATCTCCCGCTCCGCCCAGTCCTCCAGCTCATGCAGCTCGCGGCTCAGACCCGGCTGGCCGTACTTGAGCAGTTCCGCCCTCTTCACTTCCCACGGCGAGCGGGACAGCGCCGGATTCAGGCTGCCGGCGACCAGGATCAGGTTGCCCAGGGTGTGCTTGAGGCGGTCGCGCTGTTCGGTGAAGGCCTGCCGGCCCTGCGGGCTCTTCTGCACGGTTTTCGGCAGCGGCCAGTGCTCGTCCCACTTCTGCGGCAGGATGTGCTCGATGGCCAGCGCGGTCGGCTGCTCGCCCTCCTCGCCTTCTGCGTGGCCGAGCGCGGCGTCGAGGGCTTCCAGCACGGCGCGCACGCGGTACTGCGGCCACCACTGGTACAGCGGATGATCGAGGATCGCCCGCTTGAGTTCGGCGTCGGTCGGGAAGCGCGCGCTGTCGCCTTCGCTGGCCAGCAGGAACTGCTCGACGGCGCGGGCGCTGATGCTGCCGGTGTCCTCCAGGTGGCGGATCAGGTCGAGGAACGGGCGGTTGTAGTTCTTGCTGCTCAACCCGCAGATCATGCGGCGGAACAGGAAGGATTCGAGCACGTCGAGAATCGCCGCGAACTCGTCTTCCCGCTGCGGGCGCAGGTGCCGGCTGCACAGCAGCAGCAGCGGGTGGATGGCCGAGGTGTCGAGCGCTTCCACACGCTTGAGGAAGCGCGCCAGGTGCGAGCTCGGCTCCGGGCTGGCGAACTCACGGAAGTGTTCGGCGTAGCCGGCGAGCATCGCCAGGTGGTCGCGGGCGCTGGTGGCCTCGCCGATCAGGCACGAGCGCCAGTCGTCGGTGTACTGCACGTAGTGCTTGTACTCGTCGAACAGGTGCACGAAGCGGATGTCGCGGCGCATGGCCAGGGTCAGGAAATGGCGCATGAAGATGTCGATGCGCGGCCGGCTGTCGCGGCCCTGGCGGACTTCCTCGCGCCAGAACTCGCCGTCGAACTGCGCCCAGCAGCTGCGGTAGAGCAGGTCGATGTCGTCGCCCTCGGCCTGGGCGCGGCGGAACAGGAAATTCTTGATCAGGTCGGCCGGCAGCAGCTGGCTGCCGCGGGCGTTGAGGGTCTCGAAGATCACCTGGGCCTCGTCGTGCTCGCCGAGTTCGATCACCACGAACTGCAACCCCTTCTGCACCACCGCCCACAGCGCCTCGAGGCGGTCCTCCAGCTCCAGGAGGGGCTGGTCCTCGACCGGCTGCGCCAGCCAGGCGCTGGCCTGGGCGTGGAAGTACAGGTAGGCGCCGGCGATGCCCTGTTCGCCGTCGACCGCCTCGCCCTCCTCCTGCAACTGCGCCAGCAGCGCCTCGGGGCTGCCGGCGCGGTGCACGCGGGCGTAGGCCGGGCGGTCGAAGTTGGTCGGCAGCAGCTTGCAGAGCTCCTCCGGGCTGTCGACCATCGAGGCGCGGTTGGACACCAGCGAGTCGAAGCGCTCGAAGTAGCGCCCACTGCCCAGGCTGCCGCACAGATCGCGCAGGGCGATCAGCAGCAGTTGCAGGCTGGTGAAGCGCTGCTGGCCGTCGATGACCTGCCTGAGCTGCACCCAGCCGCTGGCGTCGAACAGCTGCTCGATCACCACCGCGCCGAGGAAGTGCGGGCGCAGGCGCTGGCCGGCCAGCGCCTGGACGAGCAGCCGCTCGAAGTCATCCCACAGCGGCTGCCAGTTGCCCTCGCGCCGCCACACGTAGGGGCGCTGGAACAGCGGGATCTGGTAGCACACGGTGGGCTCGAAGATGCGCATCAGGGGACGGCTGTTGGCTTCCATGACCAGATTTCCTGCAGAGGGTTTCGAGAATCGGCTGGTCCGGATCATACACAGCATTCATCGGCGCGCATCCCCCATGCGCTCGTCGGGCTCGGCAACATGGACGATAGGTGGGGAGCAGCAGGCCGGCCTCGATTTCCGCCAGATAGCGCTCGGAACCGTCGCAATGGACATGCCCTCGAGGTGGCCGAGAATGCCCGATAGACGCGCTCGGCTAGAGTGCGGGCGTCACCGGGCTAACCAGCCCTCGGCATCGACTGTGGCGCGCGACAGGCCACAGTTGACCGGAAGATGACGAGCGGATGTGACGAAGAAAGCAGGGGCTCGTCAGTCTGCTACCGTTACGGCTGACGGAACTCTTGCAGGGTTACCTGACGGCCGATTCTGAGCAAGGTGCCCTGCATCAATCATGATGGAGCCCAGGCTTTTGTTTCAGGAGGCATATCATGAAGCTGTTGAAAAGCAAACCACTGCATCTGTGCCTTGCCATAACCATGATCTCAGCTGTATCCGTCACGTCCGTCGTCATCGCCCAGACCGACGCGCCGCCACCGCTGGTCGTAATGAAGGGGGTCAAGGATGTGCAGACCCCCGAATACAAGCAATACCAATACGGAATGCCCCTGGATATTTCCAAGGTGGTCAAGATCGAGTACTTCATTCCCGACAAGGCAAAGACCTACTGCGGGGTCATTCCCGCGGCCATGACCTACCAGGATTCCAAGGGGGAAAAGCAGGGGCTCGTCTACCTGTATCCGGAGACTTCTGGGTGCGATAACTAACTGTCTGCATACCGATTGGCTGCTTAGGGTCGATTTCTGCCGTTATCGCCAAGAGCGATAGAAATCGACCCTAAGTAGCACAGGCAAAACAACGACCGGAGCCCCCCGCCTCAACCCCGGTCGCCACATCCGCAATCAGCCCACCGCCACCCGCAACTCGCCCTTCACCACCTTGTTCGACGCATTCACCGGCAGCGCCTCGAAGAAGCGCACCAGACGCGGCACCTTGTAGTTGGCCATGCGCTGGCGCGACCAGGCGATCAGGCCGGGTTCGTCGAGCTCTTGCCCTGGGCGCAGCACCACGCAGGCGCAGCCGACCTCGCCCATGCGCTCGTCGGGCACGCCGATCACCGCGACCTGAGCGATGGCCGGGTGTTCGAGCAGGCCGGCCTCGATCTCCGCCGGGTAGCAGTTGAAGCCGCCGACGATGAACATGTCCTTGAGCCGGTCGGTGATGCGCAGGTAGCCGCGCGCATCCAGCGTGCCGACGTCGCCGGTGTGCAGCCAGCCCTCGGCGTCGATGGTCTCGGCGGTGGCCTGCGGGTTCTCGAAGTAGCCCTGCATGACGTGGAAGCCGCGCAGGCACACCTCGCCCGCCTCGCCCGGCGGCAGCGGACGGTTGCCTTCGCCGACGATGCGCACCTCGGTGCCGGGGAGCGCGCGGCCGCAGGTGGTGGCCACGGTATCGGCGTCGTCGGCCGGGTCGCAGATGGTCGCCAGGCCGCCGCACTCGGTCAGCCCGTAGGCGGTGGTGACCACCGCGAAGCCCAGTTCGCGGCGCATGCGCTCGACCAGCACCGGCGGGATGGTCGCCGCGCCGGTGACGGCGATGCGCAGGCTGGACAGGTCGGACTCCGCCAGCTTCGGGTGGGCGAGCATCGACAGGTACAGGGTCGGCGGGCCGGGCAGCACGGTGATGCGGTCGCGCTCGATGCGCTGGAACACCGCCTCGGCGTCGAACACCGGATGCGGCAGGATGGTCGCGCCGCCGAGCAGGCAGGTCAGCCAGCCGGCCTTGTAGCCGAAGGCGTGGAAGAACGGGTTGACGATCAGGTAGCGGTCGCCGGGGCGCAGGCCGATCACCTGCACGTATTCGGCGAAGGCACGCAAGTTCTGGCCGTGGGCGCTCATCACGCCCTTGGGCTTGCCGGTGGTGCCGGAGGTGAACAGCAAGTCGGACAGATCGTCCGGGCGCACGGTCAGGGCGCGCGCCTGAGCCTCGTCCATGTCGACCGCCTCGCCGGCGGCGAGGAAGCCCTGCCAGCTCAGGTCGCCATGATCCGAAGTCGCCTCGCAGGGCAGCACCACCACGCGCTCCAGGGTGTCCGGGCGGTGCGCTTCGAGCATCGCCGGGTAGTCGACGCCGAGAAACTGGCCGACGCAGAACAGCAGGCGGGTGCCGCTGCGTTCGAGGATGTCGGCGGCCTCGTTGCCCTTCATGCGCGTGTTGATCGGCACCAGCACGCCGCCGGCACAGTGGATGCCCAGCGCAGCGAGGATCCAGTCGTGGCGGTTCGGCCCCCACACGGCGACGCGGTCGCCGGGCTGGATGCCTTCGGCGATCAGCCCGCGGCTCACCGCCAGCACGCGCTCAGGCAGCTCGGCGTAGTCGATGCGCACCTCGCCGTCGGCCAGGGCGCAGATCCCGGCATGGCGGCGCGCGGCCGCGAACACCAAGGCGGGAATGGTCGGCGGCACGCCCTCGGCGGCCGGATTGGTCAGCGGAATCTCGGTCATCTCGGCCATCCGTATCTCAGTCGGGGAAGCGCACGCGCACGTGCGCGCTGGTGGCCACGGCCTGGCAGGCCAGGGTCCAGCCTTCGTTCAGTTCCTGCTGGTCGAGCGCCTCGTTGCGCAGCAGCTCGACCTCGCCCTGCTCCACCGTGCACATGCACGAGGCGCAGGCGCCGACCAGGCAGGAGTGCGGCGCACGCACGCCGGCACGGCGCATGGCGTCGAGCAGGGTCTCGCCGGGTTGGCAGTCGACGGCGTGTTCGGCGCCGTCGAGGCTGACCTCCAGGCGCGCGGCCACCGCCGCCTCGCTGACCAGCGCCTCGCCCTGCTCGCCCTCGCCGGGCAGCGAGACGAAGCGCTCGACGTGCACCTTGGCGGCCGGCAGGTCGAGGCTGGCCAGTGCCGTCACCGCGGCGTCCATGAACGGGCCGGGGCCGCAGATGAAGGCCTCGGCGTGCTTGAACGGCCGCGCCAGTTCAGCGAGCTGCTCGACCGCCGGGATGCCCTGCACCGAGTCCAGCCAGTGGATCACCTGCAGGCGGCGCGGGTGGGCGGCGGCCAGTGCCTTCAGCTCGTCGCGGAAGATCACCGAAGCCTCGTCGCGGTTGGCGTAGATCAGCAGCACGCGGCCTTGGCCTGCGTGCAGCACGGAACGGAGGATCGACAGCACCGGGGTGACGCCGCTGCCGCCGCCGAACAGCAGGAAGTCGCCGTCCAGGCTGCGCGGCACGAACACCCCGGCCGGCGCCATGACCTCGATGGAATCGCCGGCCTTCGGCACATCGCACAGCCAGTTGGAGGCGCGGCCGTCCTTGACGCGCTTGACGGTGACGCGCAGCGGCTCGTCGAGCAGCGGCGTGCTGGACAGCGAGTAGCAGCGCGGCAGCCAGCTGCCGTCGTGGGGGATGCGCAGGGTGAGGAACTGGCCCGGCTTGTAGCGGAACTGCTCGGCCAGTTCGGCCGGCACCTCGAACACCAGCGAGCGGGCGTCGGCGGTTTCCTCGATGACCTGCGCCACGCGCAGGGAGATGTACTCGGGATTGTTCATGTTCAGATACTCATGACGAACTGGCCGCTGTCGATGCGCAGTTCCATGCCGTTGATGGCGCGCGACTCGTCGCTGGCCAGGTACAGCGCGGCGCAAGCGACGTCCTCGGGCAGGCACATGCGGTTCATCGGGTCGCTATCGATGGTGAACTTCGCCGGGTCGATGCCCGGCGGGTAGCTGGCGCGGGTCATCGGCGTCAGCACGCCGTCGGGGTGCAGCGAGTTGCAGCGGATGCGGTACTTCTGCCGGCGGCAGTGCGCCGCCACCGCGCGGTTGAGAGCCGCCACCGCGCCCTTGGAGGCGCCGTAGGCGGCGTAGTCGTCGCGGCCGGCCAGGGCGGCGATGGACGAGACGTTGACGATCGAGCCGCCGCCGCTGTCCTTCATCAGCGCCACGGCCATGCGGCAGCCGAGGAAGGCGCTGTCGGCGTTGACCCGCAGCAGCTTGTGCCAGTCGGCCAGGCTGGCTTCCTCGATGCTGCCCTTGAGCAGGATGCCGGCGTTGTTGACCAGCACGTCGAGGCGGCCGTAGCGCTCGCGCAGCAGTTCGGCGACCGCGTTCCAGTCGGCCTCGCTGCTGGCGTCGTGGCGGACGAAGCTGGCCGCGCCGCCCCGCTCTTCATTAAGTTGGTCGGCCAGCGCCTGTCCGGCGTCGGCGTCGATGTCGCTGATCAACACCTTGGCGCCCTCGCCTACCAGCGCCTGCACAATGGCGCGGCCGATGCCGCTGGCGCCGCCGGTGACCAGGGCGATCTTGTCCTGTACCCGTCCAGTCATGTTCTTCTCCTCGTTCAGGCCTGCGCGCCGAGCGGCGCCGCCTGGGTGGTCGTGGTTCGGCCGGCATGGGCCGCTGCTTCGCCGGCGCGGCGGCCGGAGAACACGCAGTCGGCCAGCGACAGGCCGCTGATGTAGAGGTGCGAGGGAATGCCGATGGCGGTGCGCCCGGCGGCGTACAGGCCGGGAATGGCCTGGCCCTGGCCGTCGAGCACCGCGCCGTTGTCTTCGTCGACCTTGAGGCCGCCCAGGGTCAGCGCGCCGAGCGGGAAGATCGGGTTGCCCACCGAGATGTCGCAGGCGTAGAACGGCCCCTGGTCGAGCACCTGGCGGCTGCTTTCCGACTTGCCGACCGGGTCCGGCGCGGTGCCGCGCGCGGCGGCGTTGTAGGCGCGCAGCGATTCCTCGAGCAGCTCGGCACGCATGCCGGTGACGTTCGCCAGCTCGCGCGCCGTGCGGCCCTTGCGCACCTTGAGCAGCATCAGCGCCAGCGCCGGCACGCTCTGGAACCACCAGTAGCCGCCGAACAGCGCCTGCTTGATGGCCTGGCGGCGCAGGCGCGCGTCGAGCACCAGCCAGGCCTTGCCGCCCTGCTCCTCGCACAGCGGATAACCGAGGGTGCCGCCGTAGACTTCCTCGTTGACGAAGCGCTGCCCGGCGGTATTGACCACGATGCCCTTCGGCCAGCATAGCGGCGGGTTGATGAAGCGCCACGGCGAGACCTGCTGCAGGCGGTCGCTGGCCGCGCCGGCGGTGAGGCCCAGGCGCAGGCCGCTGCCGTCGCAGCCGGTGGCGCCGACCTTGAAGTTGCGCCGGTACTTGGGCGCGTGTTCGCCGATCATCGCCCGGTTGAAGATGAAGCCGCCGGTGCTGAGGATTACCCCGCGACGCGCCTGCACCAGGCGCGGCCGGGCGTGCAGCTGTTCGAGGTGCGCGACCTTGCGGCGCAGGCTGTCGCAGTAGGCCGGGGCGAAGTTCTGCAGGCGCTCGGCGCGCGCCGCCAATTTGGCGTGCTCCCTGGCTGCGGCGCTGCCCGGCGGCAGGCACCAGAATTCGGCGCCGATCACCCGGCCCCTGGCGTCCAGTACCAGGCGCCGCGCGGCGGACTGCAGCTGCGGGCGCACGCCGGCCTTCAGGCAGGCGCGCTGCAGGTGGCTGTAGAGCACCGCGCCGCACTGGCCCTTGCCGACCGTGCGGTGGCCGCGCGGCGCCGGCGGCAGCGCGCCGCGGTGCGAGGGCACCATCTCGTTGCCCGAGTAGTAGAGGAAGTAGCCGTCCGGCGGATACGAGGTCTTGCCGCCGCCCGGCGGCATGCTGTGCTCGTAGCGCGCGCCGTGGCCCTCCAGCCACTCCAGGTTGGCCACGCTGCTGTCACAGAAGCGGCGCAGGGTGGCGTCGCCGATCACCCCCTGGGTCTCGTGCTTGAGGTAGTCGAACATCGCCTCGGGCGTGTCGGCGTAGCCGGCGTCGCGCTGCTGGCGGGTGCCGCCGCCGGCGTAGACCACCCCGCCGCTCTTGGCGCTGGCGCCGCCGCCGGTGAAGCGGTCGGCGACCAGCACGTCGGCGCCGCTCGCGCGGGCCTCCAGCGCCGCGCAGGCGCCGGCCGCGCCCCAACCGATAATCAGCACGTCGCACTGGTCGGCCCACTGCACACTGGCGGCGTCGGCCACCTGCAGCGGCAGCTGGATGTCGGTGCAGGTGGAAATCGCATCGGGCTTCATGGTCGCTCTCCTCAGGCGCTGGCGATGTGCCGGGCGGCGATGTAGCCGAAGGTCATCGCCGGGCCGAGGGTGCCTCCGGCGCCGGGATAGCTGGTGCCCATCACCGAGGCCGAGGTGTTGCCGATGGCGTAAAGGCCGGGGATCGGCTGGCCGTTCTCGTGCAGCACCTGGGCGTTGGCGTTGGTCAGCAGGCCGCCCTTGGTGCCGATGTCGCCGGCGTCCAGGCGCATGGCGTAGAACGGCCCCTTGGCGATCGGCGCCAGGCACGGGTTGGGCTTGACGTTGCTGTCGCCGTAGTAGCGGTCGAACACGTTGCCGCCGCGGGCGAAGTCGCTGTCCACGCCGGTACGGGCGAACTCGTTGACGCGCTTGACGGTGGCATCCAGGCCGGCGGGATCGACGCCGATCTGCCGGGCCAGGCCGTCGAGGCTGTCGGCCTTCCAGTACACGGTGTTCAGCCATTCCTTGCGCAGACGGCTGTCCGGCGACACCTGGGCCGGCATCAGCGGACCCATGGCGTAGTTGAAGCGGTAGTGGGCGTCGAAGATCACCCAGGCCGGGATCGACTGGCTGTCCTTCTGGTGCTCGCGGTACATAGCGTCGACGAACTCCAGATACGGCGCCGCCTCGTTGACGAAGCGCTTGCCGAGGCCATTGACCACGATGGCGCCGGGGAAGGCGCGCTCGGCGAAGACGCCGCGCGGCTTCTCCTCACCGGGGACGTGGATGGTCGGCGCCCACCAGGCCCAGTCGAGCAGGTCGGTGGCGGCGCCGATGGCCTGGCCGGCCTCCAGCGCGGCGCCGGTGTTGTTGCCCGGCGGGGTGGCGCTCCAGCTGACGCGGGTCGGCTGCGGCAGGTACTTCTCGCGCAGCGCCTGGTTCTGCTCGAAGCCGCCGCTGCCGAAGATCACGCCGCGACGCGCCTGCAGGGTCATCTTCTTGCCGCCCTGCACCACCTCGATACCGGTCACCCGGCCGTTCTCCACCACCAGCTCGCGGAAGTCGGTGTTCAGCCACAGCGGCACGTTGCGGTCCATCAGCGAGCGGCGCAGCGCGGCGATCAGCGAGGCGCCGAGGGCGGCGCGGCGGTCCATCTTGGTCTTGCGCCGCCACTTGAAGTCGAGCTTGTAACGCGCGATCAGGCCGAGAATCATCAGCCGCCAGCCGAACTCGCGGGACATGGCCTTGTGCGCGTGGCGCGCGGTCCAGGCGATGCAGCCCATCAGCAGGGTGGTCGGCGACGGCTTGCGCATGTTGTCGTATTCGTCGCCGAGCAGGCTGGTGTCGAACAGCTCGGGGTCGAGGCTGCGCCCGCCGGGCAGCGAGCCGGGCAGGTGCTGGTAGTAGTCCGGGTACTTCTCGGCCACCGCGTAGCGCACGCGGCTGCGCGTCTCGAGGTAGTGGATCATCCGCGGCGCATACTCGAGGTAGGCGCGCAGGCGCTCCTCGTCGATCTTGCCGTCGGTGGAGGCCTTCAGGTAGGTCAGCGCCTTGTCGTAGCTGTCCTTGCCACCCTTCTCGGCGAAGTAGTGGTTATTGGGGATCCAGATGCCGCCGCCGGAGATCGCCGAGGTGCCGCCGTACTTGTCGCTCTTCTCGACGACCAGCACCGAGAGTCCTTGGTCGGCGGCGACCACCGCTGCCGACATGGCGCCTGCGCCGGAGCCGACGACGATCACGTCGTAGACGGGTTGGGGCCGAACCTGTGTTGTCATTGTTTTCGTGTCCTTTGCCGTGGTGGTCGGGAAGCCGGGTCGATCAGACGTACGGATCGGGGTTGGGCAGGCCGAGCTGCACCGTGCCGTAGCTGCGCCCGTAGGCCGCCACGTTGTTGGAGATGTGCCCGCGCGCCTGGTGCAGGTCGCGGAAGGTGCGCGCCACCGGGTTGGTGTTGTACAGACCGGAGGCGGCCATCGAGCGCAGCAGGTCGCTGACCCGCTCGGCACAGATATTGGTGACCTGGGCGGACTGGTAGCGGTACAGCAGGCGGGTCTCGGTGTCGGGAATCTCGCCCTTCTCGGCCAGCGCCAGCATGTGGGCGAAGTTGCGCTCCAGCACCAGCTTGAAGGCGTCGACGGTGGTGATCGCCTCGGCCACTGCGGTCTGCGCCACCGGGTCCTCGGCGGTCTTGGCGCCGTGCTTGCCGATGTGGCGGGCGGCGTTGTCGCGAAACTCGTTGATCGCGCCCTGCAGGGCGCCGAGGCACGAGCTGGACACCGCGCGGGTAAACACCTGGGCGAAGGGCAGCGCGTAGATCGGGTTGGTGTTGACCTCGCGGCCCGGAGTGGCCGCCAGGCTGGAGTTGTTGGTGCGCTGCACGCGGTGAGCAGGGACGAAAGCGTCCTCGATCACGATGTCGTGGCTGCCGGTGCCGCGCAGGCCGAGCACGTCCCAGTTCTTCTCGATGCGGTAGTCGCTGCGCGGCACCAGGAAGGTACCGTGCTCGACCGGCAGGTCGCCGTCGGCCGGCAGGATGCCGCCGAGCAGGCCCCACTGGCAGTGTTCGCTGCCGCTGGAGAAGCCCCAGCGCCCGCTGATGCGGTAGCCGCCTTCCACCGGGGTGACCTTGGCCACCGGCATGTAGGTGGAGGAGATCAGCGTGCTGGTGTCCTCGCCCCACACGTCCTGCTGGGCCTCGACCGGGTAGCGGGCCAGCTGCCAGGGGTGTACGCCCATCACGCCGTAGATCCAGGCGGTGGACATGCAGCCTTCGGCGAGGGTCATCTGGATTTCGAAGAAGGTGCGCGGGTCGACCTCGTAGCCGTCCCACTGCTTGGGCTGCAGGGCGCGGAACAGGCCGGCCTCCTGCATCTCGCGGACGGTCTCGTCGGGCACCTTGCCCTCGCGGTCGGCCCGCTCGGCCCGCTCGCGCAGAGCGGGAACCAGGCGGCGGGCGCGAGCGATCAGCTCGATCTCTACCGCGGTTTTCTCTCGCATCTCATGCATCGCCAACTCCTCCGTCGATCTCGATGAGCGAATCTGCTCGTGGCTTCGATCATCGGGCGCGACCCGGCTGCGCTCATCGTCAAACCGGACTAGGCGGAAGGGTGCAGGCTGCGGAATGCCAAGGCCCGGCGCTGGGGCCGGGCCTTGGGAGGAAAGAGAGAGGGAATCGGCTGGCGGCGTGACGTGACAGTCGCACCAGACCATGCCTGCAAGGCCAGGAGCTCGCAGGCTCTGTCAGAGAAGTGGCGTGGCTGGCTTAGCCTTTGAAGCCTTTGGCCACGAAATACACCTCGCTCGAGCGCGAGGCATCGGGCTTGCGCACCACGACCTTCTCGAAGGAGGTGCGCACATCCCTCAGGAACTCGTCCGAGCCTTCACCCTGGAACACCTTGACCGCGAAGTTGCCTCCCGGCTTGAGCACCTGGCGGACCATGTCGAGGACCAGCTCGACCAGGTACATCGAGGAAGCCTGATCGGCGGCGGCAACCCCGCTGATGTTGGGGGCGATGTCGGAGATGATCAGGTCGGGCTGGCGGCCATCGAGCTTGTCGAGAATCTGCTGGAACACCTTGTCGTCGGTGAAGTCGCCCTGGATGAAGTCGACGTTTTCCAGCGAGTCCATCGGCAGGATGTCGCTGGCCAGCACCCGCCCCTTGTCGCCCAAGGTGGTGCGCGCCAGCATGGGGACGATCTTCCATACGCCCCTCGAGCTGGATGTCGAACTGGATTCGTTGCGCACGCGCTTTGCCCGGATCGCCTGCCTGGACATGCAGGGCGAGCGCGTGCAGGCGGCCAGCTTCAGGGACTTCGACTGCTACCTGTTCGACAACGAAGCCCGCGGCGTACCCCGCGAGCAGCTGATCGCACTGCATGCCCAGCCCTTCACGATTGCCGGGTGCGGCAGCATCGAATCGCTGAATCCGGCCGCGACGGTCAATATGTGTGCGTATGAGTTGAGTCGCTGACGGGTTCGGACGCATGGCGCGGGGGCCGGGTTCCACCGTCCTGCCGCGCCACGCCACCCGCTTGCCGGATGCTGTCGAAGTCCCCCCCGCGTCCCATGGCGACTGACTGAAATCGGCCAGAGGCGGACGGTTAGGGAATCTCCGGAAAAGTCCTGCCCGAACTGCTGAAATGGCTACAAACCAGAGTCCAGTGCTTCATAGGTCGCCTCTGACCGGTTATTACCGCTCAGTCTGCGCCTGGGCTAAGATCGCGCCTGCCGATCCTACAGCAGGTTCCCATGGCCCGCGCCACGCCCCCCAACTTGAGCAACACCAGCATCCCGCTGCGCGCCCTGGCCCGCAGCTATCCGCGTGGGCTGTTCATCGAGCCGCACCAGCACGAGTGGGGCCAGCTGCTCTATGCCGTGTCCGGCATCATGTGGGTGGAAACAACCGGCGAGGCGCTGCTGGTGCCGCCCCAGCGCGGTGTATGGCTGCCGCCGGGCGTGCCGCATGGCATCCGCGTGGTGTCCGAGCTGCAGATGCGCAATATCTACCTGAGCCCGCAGCTGGCCCGGGAGCTGGACAGTCAGGTGCAGGTATTCGAAGTCCGCCCGCTGCTGCGCGAGCTGATCGTGGCTCTGGTCGAGCAGGAACAGCAGAACGACGCACCCTACTACAGTGCCCTGACCGAGCTGACGGTGCTTGAGCTGGGCCGCGCCCGCCGCTCGCAACTACGCGTGCCCCTGCCCGATGGCGCCGACCGTCGCCTGCTGCAGCTGTGCCAGGCAGTGATGGCTGCGCCATCGCTGGAGGTGTCGTTCGAGCAGCATGCGCAGGAAGCCGGCGCCAGCGTGCGTACCCTGTCGCGCCTGTTGCTGCGCGACCTCGGCATGGGCTTTGCCGAATGGCGTCGCCAAGTGCAACTAGCCACGGCCACGGCCGCGCTGATCCAAGGCGTGCCAGTGGGGCGCATCGCTCGCGAGCTGGGCTACCTCCCCGCCAGCTTCAGCGACATGTTCCGCCGCGAACTGGGCCTGACGCCCAGCGAGTACCGCGACAGTCTCGGGGCCTGAACGCCATAACCTGGCCGATATTCTGAAGTCCTTGACCGAACACCCCGGCTGATCAGCCATACACTGCGCTCAACCCGTCAGCCCCCGCCAGGCACCGACGCTGACAGCCCGTCTCGCCTGTCGTTAAGGACCATTCCATGCACGCTCTGCAATTCTCCAGCACCGGTGATCTCTCCACCCTACGCCCTGTCGAACTGCCCCGCCCCGCCCCCGAAGACGGCGAGGTGTTGGTGCAGGTGCAGGCCGCAGGCCTCAACCCCAGTGACGTGAAGAACGTGCTCGGCCGCTTCCCCTACACCACCCTGCCTCGCGTGCCTGGCCGCGACTTCGCCGGCGTGGTGGTGGAAGGCCCCGAACATCTTCTGGGCAAGGCCGTGTGGGGCACCGGCAAGGGCCTCGGCTTCAGCCGCGATGGCAGCCACGCGCAGTACATCTGTCTGCCCGCCGATGGCGTCGCACTCAAACCGGACTCTCTGAGTTTCAGCCAGGCAGCCGCCCTCGGCGTGCCTTACACCACCGCCTGGGATGCCCTCACCCGCAGCCAGGTCGGCCCGGGAACCCGCGTGCTGGTGATCGGTGCCAACGGTGCGGTGGGCACGGCTGCCCTCGGCCTGGCCAAGGCCCTCGGTGCCGAAGTACTGGCGGCTGTGCGCAATCCGCAGTTGCGCGAACAGATGCTGGATAACGGCACGCCCTGCCTGCTGCTGGGCAGTGCCGAGCAGCTGGGCGCGCAGGTCGAGGCGGTATTCCCCGGCGGCGCCGAGGTGATCTTCGACACCACCGGCTTCTGGCTGCCGGCTGCCGTCGGCGCTCTGGCCACCTTCGGCCGCATCGCCTACATCGCCGCGCCGCTGGACGGCATGGTCAACCTGCCCGCACTCAACCTGTACCGTCGCGGCGGCACGCTGGTCGGGGTCAACACCCTGCTCTACAGCCCGGCCGATTGCGCGCGCATGCTCGAAGAGTTCGGCAAGCTGTTCGAACAGGGCCTGCTGACTCCGCCCACCGCGCTTAGGGAACTGCCCCTGAGCGCCGGCCCCGAGGCCTATGCGACGATCAACACGCCGGGCAGTTGCGTGAAGTTCATCCTGTTGCCCTGACCGGCAAGCTAGTCGGGCCCGGCAGAGCCACCGCCACCTGCTGCTCGGCGAAGGTAGGGTGGAAGACTCGCGCAACGATCTTCCACCGGGTCCGCGCCAATGGTGGGAAACGCCTCCGGCAGTTTCCCACCCTATGGGCTAAGGCGTGACCTGCGCCTCCATCGCCGCGAGGAAGTGCTCGCCGTAGGGCGGCAGCAGGC
This sequence comes from Geopseudomonas aromaticivorans, assembly GCF_019097855.1. Classification (GTDB taxonomy): domain Bacteria; phylum Pseudomonadota; class Gammaproteobacteria; order Pseudomonadales; family Pseudomonadaceae; genus Geopseudomonas; species Geopseudomonas aromaticivorans. The sequence continues at coordinate 73,862 of NZ_JAHRGL010000018.1, read as the reverse complement.
CCCACTCGCGGCGCGGGTCGTAACTGCCGGCCTCGAACACGGTGCGCGCATGGCTGAATTCGAGGAAACCTTCGCGGCCGTGGTAGTGGCCCATGCCGGAGGCGCCGATGCCGCCGAACGGCGCGTCCTGCATGGCGGCGTGCATCATCGCGTCGTTGATGGTCACTCCGCCGGACAGGGTATGTTCGAGCACGCGCTGCTGCTCGGCCTCGTCCGTGCCGAACCAGTACAGCGCCAGCGGCCGCGGGCGGGCGTTGATGTCGGCGAGCACCGCGTCGATCGCGTCGTAGGGCAGCAGGACCATGGCCGGGCCGAAGATTTCCTCCTGCTGGATGCGGCGATCGGCCGGCGGGTCGACCACCACGCGCAGCGGCCGGCGACGGTCCTGCGGATCGGCGGCCGAAGCCTCGGGTAGCGACTCGACGCGCACGCCGGCGGCGATGGCGTCCTCGACCAGCCCCTCGACCCGCGCCAGATGGCGCGCGTTGACCACCGCGACCACGTCCGGGTTGCCCTGCACCTGCGGGAACAGGCTGGCGTAGGCACCCTTCAGCTCGGCGAGGAAGGCTTCCAACTGCTCGCGCGGCACGTAGATCAGGTCCGGGTTGACGCACAACTGGCCGCCGTTGGCGGCCTTGGCGGCAGCGATGCGGAAGGCGGCGGTGGCCAGGTCGGCGCTGCGCGAGACGATGGTCGGTGACTTGCCGCCCAGCTCCAGGGTCACCGGCACCAGGTTGTCGGCGGCGTTGCGCATCACTGCCTTGCCGACGGCGGTGCTGCCGGTGAACACCAGGTGATCGAACGGCTGGCGGGTCATGCCTTCGGCCATCTCAACCCCGCCGACGGCTACGCCGACCAGCAGTGGGTCGAGGTGCTCGGCGCAGGCGGCGGCCAGCACCTCGGCGGTGCGCGGGGCAATCTCAGAGGGCTTGAGGATCGCACGGTTACCGGCAGCCAGCACGTAGGCCAGCGGGCTGAGCAGGGTGAACAGCGGCGCGTTCCAGGTGCCGATGATGCCCACCGAGCCCTTGGGCTGGTAGAGCACCCGCGCCTTGGCGCCGAGCTGGTCGTAGGGCGCGAACGGCTGGCGCTCCTGCGGCTGCATCCAGTCTTCCAGGTGGTCGCGGGCGTGCTTGAGCGAGGCCAGCGAGCCGAGCACGTCGTTCATCAGCGAGAAGCCCTGCGGGCGGTGGCCGAAGTCCTCGTCCATCGCCGCCGCCAGCGGCTTGTGCCAGGCCACCAGCAGGTCGATCACCTGCTGGATGCGCCGGCGCCGTTCGGCGGCGTCCACCGCGCCTTCGGCGGTGAAGGCGGACTTCTGCGCAGCCAGCAGCGCGGCCAGCCCCTCGACAGTGGTAATCACGGAACTCATCGAACCTCCTCGAAATCCTTGCGGCGGCGGCCGGTGCGGCGCCCTGCGGCGATAGTGGCGACGGCCGCAGCTGCGACGCCTCGTCCATAGAGACGATGCCACGTCCCGCCTGCGCTGCGAATACTCGTTACACCATAACCCCCGATCCAGCGAGGCAGAGCATGAACGCTCCGGCTACCTTCGACCCGCAGGCCTTTCGCGCCGCACTGGGCACCTTTACCACCGGGGTGACCATCATCACCACCCGCACCGCCGAGGGCGAGGCGGTCGGCATCACCGCCAACAGCTTCAACTCGGTGTCGCTCAACCCGCCGCTGGTGCTGTGGAGCCTGGCCAAGAACGCGCGCAGCCTGGCGGCGTTCAGCGAGAGCCGGCACTGGAACGTGCACGTGCTGGCCGCCGAGCAGGAGCCGCTGTCCGGGCGCTTCGCCACCCAGGGCAGCGACAAGTTCGCCGGCATCGAGCTGGACGACGGCATCGGCCCGGCGCCGCTGCTGCCCGGCTGCACCGCGCGCTTCCAGTGCCGCACCGCCTTCCAGTACGAGGGCGGCGACCATGTGATCTTCGTCGGCGAGGTGCTCGCCTTCGACAGCAGCGAGCGCCCGCCACTGGCCTTCCAGAGCGGCCAGTACGCGCTGGCCGCACGCAAGCCGCGCCAGGAGCTGCGCCTGGGCGCCACCCCGCCGCCGGAGTGCAGCTACACCGAGGACCTGCTCGGCTACCTGCTCGGCCGCGCCCACTACCAGATGCTCGACAGCCTGCGCCGCCTGCTGGCCGCGCAGAGCCTCGACGAGCAGCTGTTCTTCATCCTCTCGGTGCTGTGCATCCGCGACAACCTGACGATCGACGAGATCAACGCCTTCATCGGCTACACCGGCTACCGAGTGAGCGCGCAGACGCTGGCCGACCTTGAGCGCAGCGACCTGATTGCCGGCGAGCAGGACGCCAACGGCGAGCGCCGCTACCTGCTGACCGCCGCCGGCCGCGAACGCTCCCTGCACGAGATCGCCTTGGCCAAGGCCGTCGAGAGCGAGGTCGCCGACAAGATGGAGCCCGGCGACGTGATGGCGCTCAAGGTGCTGCTCAAGCGCCTGGTCGCCGCCACCGATCCCGGCCTGCCCGACCTGTGGGCGGCACGCTGACCGCACCGGCCATTCCCAATCGATAACAACAAGGAGCTTCCGGCATGAGCATTCTCCAGCGCTTCAACCTCGACGGCAGCGTCGCCGTGATCACCGGCGCCGGCCGCGGCATCGGCCGCGCCATCGCCCTGGCCTACGCCGAAACCGGTGCCGATGTGGTCTGCGCCGCGCGCACCCTGGCCGACGTCGAGGCGGTGGCCGAAGAGATCCGCAACCTGGGCTGCCGCGCCATTGCCGTTTCCTGCGACGTCAACGACGGCGCGCAGCGCGAGGCGCTGATCGCCAGCGCCCGCGAGCAGTTCGGCCGCATCACCCACCTGGTCAACAACGCCGGCGGCGCCGGCCCCAACGACCCGCTCACCCTGACTCCGGAGCGTCTGGAGGAGATCCTGCGCTTCAACGTCACCTCGGCCTACCACCTCACCCAGCTGTGCGTGCCGCACATGCGCGAGGCCGGCGGCGGCAACGTCATCAACATCACCTCGGGCGCCGCGCGCTACGCCCAGCGCCAGTTCAGCGCCTACGGCACCGCCAAGGCGGCGCTGACCCAGATGACCCGCCTGCTCGCCCAAGACTTCGCCCCGCAGGTGCGGGTCAACGGCATCGCCCCCGGGCCGATCCTCACCGACGCCCTGCAGCGGGTGATGCCCGCCGAGATGCGTGCCGCCATGGAGACCGGCACCCCGCTGGGCAGCCTCGGCGAGGTCGAGGACATCGCTGCCGCCGCCCTGTACCTGGCCAGCCCGGCGTCGCGCTGGGTGACCGGCAAGATCCTCGAGGTCGACGGCGGCGCCGAGAACAGCGTCTGGCCGGGCTGAAAGACGCTGTAGGGGCGAATTTATTCGCCCACATGCCCCGGCAAGGCGAATGAATTCGCCCCTACATAAAGGCACTCGCATGAACGAATCCCTGATCGACACCCTCGGCGACGAGCTGTTCGCCGCCCTGCGCAACCGGCGCACCCTGACGCCGTTCACCGAGCGCCACCCGGAGATCACCCTGGACGACGCCTACCGCATCTCCCTGCGCTTCCTGCAGCAACGCGAGCAGCAGGGCGAGCGGGTGATCGGCAAGAAGATCGGCGTCACCAGCAAGGCCGTGCAGGACATGCTCAACGTCCACCAGCCGGACTTCGGCTTCCTCACCGACCGTATGCAGGTGGCCGACGGCAGCGATGTCAGCCTCGCCGTGCACCGCCTGATCCAGCCGCGCGCCGAGGGCGAGATCGCCTTCATCCTCGCCGAGGACCTGACCGGCCCCGGCATCAGCGCCGAGGACGTGCTGGCCGCCAGCGCCTGGGTGGTGCCGTGCTTCGAGATCGTCGACTCGCGTATCACCGACTGGAAGATCCGCATCCAGGACACCGTGGCCGACAACGCCTCCTGCGGCGTGTTCGCTCTCGGTGAACAGCGCATCGACCCGCGCACGCTGGATCTGGCTGCCGTGCGCCTGGAAATGACCAAGAACGGCGAGCCGGCCGGTAGCGGCCTGGGTAGCGCGGTGCAGGGTCATCCCTGCGCGGCGGTGGCCTGGCTGGCCAACACCCTGGGCGAGCTGGGCATCCCGTTCCGCAAGGGCGAGGTGATCCTCTCCGGCGCCCTCGCCCCGCTGGTGCCGGTGGGCGCCGGCGACAGCATCCACCTCTCCCTCAGCGGCCTGGGCGAAGCCTCGCTGCGCTTCGTGCCCTGACGCCCCCCTTTACCGAGAGCGAATCCATGACCAAGAAGATCAGATGTGCCCTGATCGGGCCGGGCAATATCGGTACCGACCTGCTCTACAAGCTCAAGCGCAGCCCGGTGCTGGAGCCGGTGTGGATGGTCGGCATCGACGCCACCTCCGAGGGCCTGGCCCGCGCCCGCGAGATGGGCCTGAAGACCACCAGCGACGGCGTCGACGGCCTGTTGCCGCACGTGCTGGAAGACAACATCCAGATCGCCTTCGACGCCACCAGCGCCTACGTGCATGCCGAGAACAGCCGCAAGCTCAACGAACTGGGCGTGCTGATGATCGACCTGACCCCGGCCGCCATCGGCCCCTACTGCGTGCCGCCGGTCAACCTCAAGCACAACCTCAAGGCCGGGGCGATGAACGTCAACATGGTCACCTGCGGCGGCCAGGCCACCATCCCGCTGGTCGCCGCGGTGTCCAGCGTGCAGCCGGTGGAGTATGCCGAGATCGTCGCCACCGCCGCCTCCAAGTCGGTCGGCCCGGGCACCCGCAAGAACATCGACGAATTCACCCGCACCACCGCCGGCGCCATCGAGAAGGTCGGCGGCGCCAAGCAGGGCAAGGCGATCATCGTCATCAACCCGGCCGAGCCGCCGCTGATCATGCGCGACACCGTGCACTGCCTGACCGAGTCCGAACCGGACCAGGCGGCCATCACCGCCGCCATCCTGGCGATGATCGAGCAGGTGCAGCAGTACGTGCCGGGCTACCGGCTGAAGAACGGCCCGGTGTTCGACGGCAACCGCGTGTCGATCTTCATGGAGGTGGAGGGCCTCGGCGACTACCTGCCGAAGTACGCCGGCAACCTCGACATCATGACCGCCGCCGCCGCGCGCACCGCCGAGATGTTCGCCGAGGAAATCCTCAAGGGCGAGCTGACCCTCGCCCCGCAACCCGCCCTCGCCTAAGGAGCCGACCATGGATCTTCGCGGCAAGAAAATCACCGTCCACGACATGTGCCTGCGCGACGGCATGCACCCCAAACGCCACCAGATCAGCCTGCAGCAGATGAAAGACATCGCCAGTGGCCTGGACGCCGCCGGCGTGCCGCTGATCGAAGTCACCCACGGCGACGGCCTCGGCGGGCGCTCGGTGAACTACGGCTTCCCGGCGCACAGCGACGAGGAATACCTGTCGGCGGTGATCCCGCTGATGAAGCAGGCGAAAGTCTCTGCCCTGCTGCTGCCGGGCATCGGCACCGTCGACCACCTGCGCATGGCCCACGAACTAGGCGTGTCCACCATCCGCGTGGCCACCCACTGCACCGAGGCGGACGTCTCCGAGCAGCACATCAGCATCGCCCGCCAGCTGGGCATGGACACCGTCGGCTTCCTGATGATGGCGCACATGAACAGCCCCGAGGGCCTGGCCAGGCAGGGCAAGCTGATGGAGAGCTACGGCGCCAACTGCGTGTACATCACCGACTCGGCCGGCTACCTGCTGCCGGACGATGTGGCCGCGCGGATCGCCGCGCTGCGCGACGTGCTCGACCCGGCCACCGAGATCGGCTTCCACGGCCACCACAACCTGTCGATGGGCGTGTCCAACTCCATCGCCGCCATCGGCGCCGGTGCCACCCGCATCGACGCCGCCTGCGCCGGCCTCGGCGCCGGGGCCGGCAACACGCCGATGGAGATCCTCGTCGCGGTATGCGACCGCATGGGCATCGAGACCGGCGTCAGCGTGTTCGGCATCCAGGACGTCGCCGAAGACCGGGTGGTGCCGATCATGGACTTCCCGATCCGCAGCGACCGCGACGCCCTGACCATGGGCTACGCCGGGGTCTACGGCTCGTTCCTGCTGTTCGCCAAGCGCGCCGAGAAGAAGTACGGCGTGTCGGCCCGCGAGATCCTCGTCGAGATGGGTCGGCGCGGCATGGTCGGCGGCCAGGAGGACATGATCGAGGACACCGCGATGACCATGGCCCGCGCCCGCGGCCTGCCGGTCTGAGCCCGTAGGGTGCGCCATGCGCACCCGGAAACCGCCGCTGCGCCTGTGGTGCGCGCGGCGCACCCTACGAGCCTGCACCGTGACGCGCCTCAGTAGGGTGCGCCCTGCGCACCACGATTCATCCCGCCGCCAAGGAGCCGCCATGGCCCGCGCCACCCCCTCCTCAGGCCTGTGGCACAGCCACGGCCTGCTGTTCCTGCTGGCTTTGATGTACGCCGACAACTTCGTCGGCCGCCAGATCCTGGCGGTGATGATCGAGCCGATCAAGCAGGAGTTCGGCGCCAGCGACAGCGCCATGGGGCTGATCTCGGGCCTCGCCTTCGCCGCCGTCTACGCGGTGCTCGGCCTGCCGGCCGGGCGCCTGGCCGACCGCCTGCCGCGCACCCGCCTGCTCGCCGCGTCCTGCCTGCTGTGGGCGCTGGCGACCATGGCCTGCGGCCTGGCCGGCGGCTTCCTGCTGTTGATCCTGGCGCGCATGGCGGTGGCGACCGCCGAGGCGCCGGCGACGCCGACCGCCTTCTCGCTGATCGCCGACCTCTACCCGCCGCATCGGCGCTCGTTCGCCATCAGCTGCTTCACCGCCGCGCCGACCTTCGCCGCGCTGCTCGGCCTGTCCGTCGGCGCCTGGCTGGTGGAAACCCACGGCTGGCGCACCACCTTCATCCTCATCGGACTGCCGGGGCTGCTGATCGCCGCGCTGCTGGCCGTGAGCGTGCGCGAGCCGCAGCGCGGCCGCTGGGAGATCAGTCATGTGCCGGCCTCACCGCAGGGCCTGCTGCGCACCGCGCTGGAGCTGTGGCGCGAACCGGCGCTGCGCTGCATGCTCATCGCCGGCGGCTTCTGCACCCTGAGCGGCTACGCCCTCGCCATGTGGAACGCCAGCTTCCTAGTGCGCTCCCACGGCCTGTCGCTGCAGCAGGCCGGGCTGCTCGCCGGCCTGGTCGGCGGCGGCGTGGCCGGCGTCGGCACCCTGTGCAGCGGCTGGCTGACCGACCACCTGGCGCAGCGCAACCGCCTGTGGCTGATCGGCATTCCGCTGCTCGGCAACCTGATCGGCGCCCTGGCGCTCACCGCCTACCTGCTCTGGCCGGCCGGCACCCTGGTGCAGTTCGGCGCGCTGGCGGTGCCGACGGCGATGCTCTGGTGCGCGCTGTCCTGCTTCTTCAGCGTTTGGTGGGTGGCGCCCTCCTACACCCTGATCACCCAGCTGGTCGCCGCCGACCGGCGCGGCACCGCGATGGCCATGCAGACCATGCTCTCCACCATCCTCGGCGTCGGCCTCGGCCCGTTGGCCACCGGCATGCTCAGCGACCTGCTGCAACCGGCGTTCGGCCAGGAGTCGCTGCGCTACGCCCTGCTGGCGTGCAGCCTGGCGGTGATAGTGCCGGTGCTGTTGCTGCTGCGGGTGTACGGGCTGTCCCGGCGGGGGGCACAGACGCCACTGGTGACGGCGCTCGGCGAAGGCTGATAGCAACTGGCCAGCTGCGGTACTCCGGCAGTCCCGTGCCTCCGCAGCGCAGTACGCGCAAAAAAAATGCGGCACCCTTTGCAGGAGTGCCGCCAGTGGCTCAGTGCAGGTGTGGGAAAACCACGGGAGGAAATCGTCAGTTGAAGAACGGCACACCATTCATAAGTGGCAGGATCAGGTTCATGACTTCGTTGCGGGATCGTTCGGCATAGGGGTCGTGCATAACCAGGAATACCATCAGCCCGGCCAGCGAGGTGAACAACATCAGCAGAATCAGCGTTTGTTTTTCTATTTTCATCGCGAGCATTCCACCAGTTGCAGCACACATGGATTCGCTGTTTCTGCCTCCGATTCTATTGCCGCCGGCAGTTTGATCATCGTCTGTCCAGACTATGGCGTCGCAGCGGACTGCAGTTCTAATGGCAACTTCGTCAGGCAAGGGACTGCCGAGAATTATCTGGTTAGCCAGCAAACTTCAGCCCGTTTCCATGCCCGGCCAAACAGTCGTCATTACCGCGCAGGAGGGAATCCAGAAGGCCGACGGGTTCTCGCCAGCACGGGCGCGACGGCAACAGGTTTCCCTGCAACTACCACCAATTCGCACCCACGGATAACAACATGAAGAACAGGATTATTCTTGCACTGCTCTTATTCATTCTTTGTGGCCCAGCGCGAGCCGATTCGGACGCCGCGCAACGGCTGCACGAAATCCGCAGTCAGAGCTTTCTGCTCTGCGCCAACCTGCTCGTCTACTACAACAACATGGATCCTGCGGGTGCGTTCTATCCCGAGGCGCGCGAGGCTTACCGACGCAACCTCGCCGAACTCGAGCGGCTCGTCGCTATGCAGCCCGAACTGGGCGCCGCGCTGGGCGACATGAAGGCGGCCATCGGCCAGCTGGAGCAGAAGCCCGAGAACACCCGCACAGAATACAGCCTCTGGCTCAATCCGGTGCTACGCGCCCAGGGCGACCTCGACAAGCGAGTCGCCGCGGGCTATCAGGCATCCGGCGAGCCGCCGGCCAGCCTGGCGGCCCTGCACCAGCTGAGCCTGGACATCAGCCGCATGCTGCTGCTCTACGAGAGCCAAGCGTTCAGCCGCACCGGCATCTACTCGTTCGAGGTCAATGAAAACAGCTTCAACGAAATCGACCAGCGCATCGGCACGACCCACGCGGGCCTGGCACAGCAGCTGCCCGGCGCCGGCCGCGAGCTGAAGGAGGTCTGGCAGAACTACAGCTTCGTCCGCCAGCGCCTGAATGCCAGCGAGCAACAGGTGGTCGCGCGCAGCGCCAGCCTGTACCTGGGCAAGAGCGTGGATACCCTTGACAGGCTGGCCAGGAATAGCACGCGCTGACTCCCTCCTTCTGCGGGCAGGCACGCCTGCCCGCCTCGCTGAACCACGATCCAGCCACCATCCGCGCTACAGCCTGCGGCAGATGACGGATGTGCCCACTCTCTTCGGTCTACGCTGCTCTGGTTGGCCCGCTGTCAGCGGGAGGCATCCATGCCATCTGAAAAAGTCAATTATCGTCACGCCCGCGTAGGCGGGAATCCAGAGGGCACGTGGCTCCCGCTTACGCGGTATGACGACTTTTTCAGAGCCTCCCTGAGGAGGCTCAGCGACATGATTCCCCCTCCACCAGAAGAGCCTTGATGCCCTCCGAAGCCTTCCTCACCTGGCTGCCCGGACAACTCTGCTGTGAACCCGCAGGAAGCACGCCCGGCGTGCTCCCTACGGCACCTGTATAATGCCGCCCTCATGTACCCCATGTGCACCTTGTGTGCACCGCTGATCTGCACACCCGCTTTTTACGGACTTCCAGATTTGACAAAAAGCATTACAAATCAATATCTTACAAGCAGACGCTTCAGTATAGCGCCGATGATGGATCGTCCCGACTGAAAGCAGAGCCCTCATGGATAAAGGGCTGTAGAGGAACAGTTTTCGGTCTGTACCATTTTTGTACCACCAACTTTCTCGAAGCGACCCGATTACCGCTGTAATTCATGCTGTGCACGGCTTCATGCGTGTGCCGGATGAGTCTCGGCCCACGGGCGGATCTTCGCCAGCGTCGCGGCGATTGCGTCCTTGGTCATCTCGCGGTCGTAGTCCGATTGCAGACCGATCCAGAAGTCTTCCGACATACCGAAGAAGCGCGCCAGACGCAGGCCAGTGTCGGCGGTCACGGAGCGTTTGCCGGCCACGATCTCGCCAATACGCCGCTGCGGCACGCCGATCTCCTTGGCCAGCCGGTACTGGGTGATCCCCATCGGCTTGAGGAACTCCTCGAGCAAAATCTCGCCCGGATGTGGGTAGGCTACTTCGCGCATGCTCACCTCCTCAGTGGTAGTCCACGATTTCAACATCGTCCGCGCCGGCATCCGACCAGCGAAAGCACACTCGCCACTGGTCGTTGATGCGGATGCTGTACTGCCCAAGCCGGTCGCCCTTGAGCGCCTCCAGCCGGTTGCCGGGCGGCACTCGCAGATCGTCCAGGCGCCCGGCACGGTTCAGCATCGCCAGCTTGCGCATGGCGACGGCCTCGATGTTCACGAAACGCCGCACGCAATCACCGCCGAACAGGCTTTCGGTATCGCGGCACTTGAATGAATTGATCGCCATGGCAGGCATGGTAACGCCATGCGTTACTAACGAGCAATGTTAGCCAGCCGAATGGCATTCGCCAGACCGATCATGCCGGTCAGCCCCTCGCCAGATGCCTGTCGATCAACCCCGCCACCTCCACCGCATGGGTAAAGCCCAGGTCGTGGCCGGCGTAGGGGAAGACGTGCAGCTCGGCGCGGGGCAGGAGTTCGGCGAGGCGCTGGCCGACGCGGACGGGGCTGATCGGGTCGGCGTCGCCCCAGAGCAGCAGCACGGGCATGTGCAGCTCGGCCAGCCGGACGGTGAGATCGGTGCGGTCGTCGAGGAACCAGCGCGGCAGGTTCGGGTTGGCGGCGGCGAAGTCCGGGCGCCAGTCCTGCGCGCCCAGGGCGGACATGTCCACCCCGCCCGAGGTGACGGTCAGTACCAGATGGGTGACCTGCTCGGGCCGTTCCAGCGCCGCGCACACCGCGACGATGCCGCCCATGGACTGCGCCACCAGCGCGGTAGGCTGGTCGATCTCCGGCAGCACGCGGGCCACTAGATCGGCCATGCCGGTCACGCTCGGGTCAGGCAGCGTGCTGCCGAATCCGGGCCAGCCGATATGGACCTGCTGCGCCGGATGGGCGAGGCGCTCGGCGGCCGGGCGCCAGAACTCGGTGTTGCCGGAGGCGCCGGGGAGGAACAGGAGCTTGCTGGGGGATGGGATCACGGCTCAATCCTTGAGGATGCTGGATGGCGGATACGCTGCGAGTATCCTGCCCTACTCGCTGAAGCGTCAGGAAGCTGCTCGGCGCCTTGCCAGAACAACGAAATGGATCGTCGCTGCGATCGGGGCGACGAATACGAGGCCTAAAGGACTGGCCTGGACCATGAGTACACCGACGCAGCAGGCCCCCCCCAGCCAAAGCCCGAGCAGTTGAACGGGCTTTCCCGGCCAGTGCCGATCTGCGATCAGGTGGAAAACAAGGTTTACCACCGAGACCACACCCCAGCTGCCACACACAACGACAACCGCTCCCACCAACCATTCGCTTCCGTTCTCGCTGCCATCGGCCAGCAGCATTACTCCCACAAAGAGAGTCCCGAAGCACAAGACCGCAATGGCCGAGCCGAAAAGGCATACGAACTCAAGCAGTATGAGCGCGCGCTTCATAATGCGGCCTGACGGGCAAATTCAGCAGAGCGCAAGCTGCGTGGCACCGGGGCGGCCTGGCCGAAGAAATAGTCAGTCATGGCGCGACTGCGCCAATTCAATTGCGGCCTGAATGGCCGCACGCGCTTGTGGGCTGTTCTTCCAGCAGGTGGAGCCGACGATAGCCGAGGCCTGGGAAACGATGTCCAGCGCATTCGCCTCGGTCAACTGGTCAAGCGACTCAAACCCATCTGCTCAAGGCGGGCCACTACCGTGGGGCCGACGCCCTTTACGCCCAGCAGGGCCTTACGTTCTTCCGGTGAAAAAGGCATGAATCTCTCCATAGATACATGACGCTTGAAGGGCGGGGCCGCCCGTGCGGTGGCCTAGTCTATCTCCGGCAGCACGCGGGCCACCAGATCGACCATGCCGGTCACGTTCGGGTCGGGAGGCGTGCTGCCGAAGCCGGGCCAGCCGATATGCACCTGCTGCGCCGGGTGGGCAAGGCGCTCGGCGGCCGGGCGCCAGAACTCGGTGTTGTCGGAGGCGCCGGGGAGGAAGAGGTGAATCGCCCCGGAGCAGTTCACCGAGGCGGTGAGCCTGGTGGCGCGCATCGTGCTGGAGGGCGAGCTGCTGGAACCGGAGGCGCCGAAGGTGCTCGGCCGGCTGGCGATCGACTTCCCGATCGAGGACTGGAAGGCGCGCAACCCGCACCAGTTCCGCCACGACAACCCGAACAGCGCCGAGCTGACGGTGACCACGGGCGACGTGCTGATGAGCGAGTACTCGCCCACCGAGGCGCTGCTGAAGCAGCTCACCGGGGACGGCTACCGGGTGGACGGCCCGCTGTACGAGCTGCGTCCCCTGCGCTCGCTGGCCAAGCGCCTGGACATGACCATGCGCTTCATGGCCGGCCACGCCCGGCAGATGGTGGACCATTTCGACCACGACCACCGCCGGATCGAGCGGTTTGAGGGGGCGAAGAGGCCGGGGCGGGGCTGAGGTGCGAGCGTGAAAAAAGCGCCCCTGCCGGGTTGGCGGGGGCGCTTTGGTTTGGGGTCAGGCGTGAATGTCGCGCAGCGCCTCGGGGTGCTGGGCGGCTACGCGCAGGAGGGTCTGCGCGGCGCCAGTGGGTTGCCGGCGGCCCTGCTCCCAGTCCTGCACGGTGCGCAGGCTGACGCCGAGCAGATCGGCGAAGGCGTTCTGCGACAGGCCGACTTTGGCGCGCGCTTCGGCAGCCGGGGTGAGCTTGACCTCGGTAGTGCGCGCGGCCTTGCCGGCTTTCATCTGGCAGACGGACTGGAGCAGGTCGGCCTGGAATTGCTCGAGTTCTTTATCCATCGCTGATGGCCTCTTTCAGTTGCTTCAGGAAGGCGGTGGGCAGGTTGTCGAACTTGGCCTTGGTGTAGGCGATGAGCAACCAGATATGCCCTTCCGGAAGGGTGTTGTAGTAGATGACGCGGGTGCCGCCGCGCTTGCCCATGCCGGAGCGGGACCAACGCACCTTGCGCAGGCCGCCGCTGCCGGGGATCACATCGCCGGCCAGCGGGTTGGCAGCCAGCCAGACGATGAAGGCCTCTCGCTCACCGTCTTCCCAGATCGACTCGGCGTAACGCTTGAAGATTTCGGTTTCGATGACGGTGTACATGGTGCAAGGATACGGCGCTGCCGTATATCCAGCAAGCGCCGCACGTCCCAATCCACCTGCCATACGCATCGCCAGGGTGCCTGCCAAGAGGGCTGCCCAACGGTACATCACTGGCTTGTCTGCCGGGTCTAGTCTGGGTGCAGGCGAGCAGATGGAGATAGCCATGTGCGGGCGATTCGTGCAGTCCCTGACTGCAGTCGAGTATCTGGAGGCGCTGCAGATCGAGCTGCCAGTGGTTGGCGGCTTTAACCCGGAGCCGGTCGGCCGCTACAACGTGGCGCCGCGCACGCGGGTGCTGCTGATGCATCAGGAAGAGGAAGGGCTGCGACTGGAGCCGGTGCCGTGGGGCTATGCGCCGCCCTGGGCGACCGGCCCTCGCCCGCCGGCGATCAACGCCCGGGTCGAGAAGGTGGCGACGGGATCTTTCTGGCGGGAGGCTTGGAAGGGAGGCCGGGCGCTGGTGCCGGCGGATGGCTGGTACGAGTGGAAGCCGGACCCGGCCAGCCCGAAGCACAAGCAGCCCTACTACTTCCGCTTGCGCGGCGGCGGGCCGCTGTTCTTCCCAGCCGTCGGCCACCTGCCTCGGCATGACCGGGAGGTTCAGGAGGGGGATGGCTTCGCGACGATCACGATGGCGAGCGTGAGCGGGATGGCGGAGATTCACGACCGGCGGCCGCTGGTGCTGGGGCCGGACGAGGCGCGGCTGTGGCTGGATCCGGCGGTATCGCCGCCGGAGGCTGAGGAGATCCTGCATCTCGGGCTGCCGGAGGGGGCGTTCGAGTGGTATGCGGTGGGGCGGGAGATGGGGAACGTGCGGAGCGAGGGGGTAAGGCTCATTTCTCCTGACCATGGCTCGCCATAAAACGTCAGACGCTCCCACAGCACTGGGGGCCCCAAGAGCAGAAAACCGGCATGAGCGCGTCAATGTCAGATCACTTTCATGCAAGACACAAAATGTGACATAGTTATCTCGCAAGGACGAATCCTCATCACACTTCGTGCATCCCATATATGGAATTTCAGGGACCAATATGCAAAGCGCCAAGACTTCGCAAACCGAGACCCACTCATCCTCAAGCCAACAGTCGCCCTCACTGCTCAAGCGCTGGAAGTGGGCGTACCGCAAGATCCACAGTATGGACTGCAGCATGATCAAGGCGGCATGGCGCGCGACGCGCTTCGCCCTGTTCGGTAATAGCGGCCGATTCCTCAGCTCTCGCGGCTGGACCAAACTGAAAGTTTCTAGCGACTGACAGCGCGAGCCCACTCCTGCAGCGCCGTGAGCCGCGCCCGGCACTGATCCGCCCTGCCCGTCACTCGGACAACACCTGCTGCAACTGCTGGGTGTAGGTCTGCTTGGGCTCCGGCTCCATCGTCCAGGCCGGCGGCGCCGGTGGTGTCGGGCATTCCACTGCAACTGGCCGGGTCGATACGGACCCGCAGCCGCTGGCGAGCAGCAGCGAGATCAGCAGCAAGGCGGTCGGCATTTTCTTGGGCATGGGTCAGCTCCTGGTAGCGTTGTTGGTCGATGGCGGCCAGCTGCTGCATGAGCCGATCGCGGATCTGCTGCTGCTCGCCGATGGCGGCAGCCTGCGCCGCAGCGATGCGCTCGAGCTGCTGGGCGTGGTCGGCGCGCAGATCGGACAGCTCGACGCCCATCCTCCAGCCGTTGATCACCCAGCCGATGCAAATGCCGATCAACAGAGCAGGATGGGGCGCAGGGTGGCGATGCTCATGCCAGCACCTCGCGCCCGGCCTTCCACAGCGCGAGGCGCTCGGCCTGGCCGTGGGTTCCTCCGTTGACCTTTCGGGTGATCGCCTCGAAACGACCGGCATCGGCCAGCTCGTTGAGTTCGTGCCGCGACCAGTACAAGGCGGCGGACAGGGTCGTCCACTCGGGGATCGCCAACATGTCGGGGCAGTCCTCGAGCGGCTGGCCGATGCCTTTTGCGCAGTCGCGATAGTTGTCGCGCCCGGTGAGCTGGATCAGCCCGCGCCCGCGGTACAGCCAACCGTCGTCGCTGGCTGTAGGGCCGTTGCCCATCCGATCCGCGTAGACCACGTTGGCGATGTCACGCGGACGCCGGGCGATGCGCCCGGCCAGCTCGTTGGGGCGACCGCCGTGACCACGGAAGCGGCTCGGCCGGGTGTTGGTCAGCCCCTCGGCGCTGTGGTTGAGGTTCTCGGCCAGCCGGCGCAGGTGGCCGGACTCGTGGCCGACCTGGGCTCGATAAGGAGCACAGCAAGCATGGATCTGACCACCGAGCAAATCGCCATTCTGATCGCCCTCACCTTCTGCCAGCTCGCCGCGATGGGCCTCCCGTACTGGGCAGGCCGCAACACCGGCTGGCAGCGCGGCAACGCCCACGGCTATCGCACCGGCTTCGATGCCGCCGAAGAGAAGTACGAGGACGAGCTGAACGAATCGGCCGCCCGCAGCAGCTGCGCCAGATGAAGGACCGCCACGCCCGCGAGCTTCAAAACGCCCGCGAGGCCTACGAGATGCAGTCGCTGAAGCTGGCCGACGCGCAGGTGCTGAACGACCTCCACGCCCCGCTGCTGCACCGCTGCGCCCGTGAGCTGGAGCTGGCGGCCGCCACCTGGAGCGGCCTGCTGGCCACCCGGAAGGCCGGCGATGCTCGAGCGCAAGGTGCTGGAGGGCAAGATCAGGTTGCCGATCACGCGCATCGAGCCGAGCAACAAGGCGCCGCGGGGCGTGCATATCGACGATCTGGCGAACTACATCGACGCGCAGCGGGCCGCGGCCGTGAAGGAGTGCGAGCAGTTAAACCGCCGGCGCGCCTAGCAGCCGCTTCTTTCTCCCCACCCAGGCGCCGTAGGTCACTGGCATGGCCAGGACCTTCGGTAGCCATTCCCAGCCGGCGTACTTGTCGCCGTGCCCGTGCAGGTGCGTGTAGCGGCGCATCGCGTTCCAGTTCCGGTGGCCGGACACGCTGGCCACCTTGGGAATGTCCCAGCCCATCTCGAACAGCCGGCTGACGCCTTCGTGGCGCAGGTCGTGGAAGTTCAGGCCCTCGATCTCGCTGGCCTCGCAGGCGCGCGACCAGGCGCCCTGGATGGCGTCCACGGTGTAGGGGATGATCTCTTCGAAGGTGCGGGGCATGCTGCGGACGATGGCCATGGCCTCGTCGGGCAGGTGGCACCAGACGTCGTTGCCCCACTTGTCGACGGGGTTCTTCATGTCGCGGACCATGACGCGCTGGCGGGCTTCGTCGAGGTCTTCCCAGCGGATGCGGACGATCCCGTCCTGCCGGCGGGCGGAGAACAGCGCGAAGGCGAAGACCTTGGGCATGGCCATCGAGGACGGGCGGAAGGCGAGCACGGCGACGAACTGCTGCATGAGCCGGTGCAGCTCGTCGAGCGACGGCCGCCGGTCGCGCTCGCCGCTGCGCATCTTGTGGCCCAGCCGCTTGAGCACGCGCCGCGCGTAGGCCATGGCGTTGGCGTCCACTTCGTAGCCCCAGGCCGGGCGGGCGATGGACAGCACCGCGCCGAGGTGCGCGAGGTCGTTGCCGACGGTCTGCGGCTGGGCGCCGCCGCCCTCCTCGCTCATGCGCCACTGGACGAAGTCGACCAGCGCCTGGCTGGTGATCTGGTCATCCTTCAGCTCGCCCAGGTGGCTGGCCGCAACGCGGCGCAGGGTGGCTTCCTTGGTCTTGCCGAAGGGGCGGGTCTTGTCGTGCTCGTCGAGGTAGCGCTCGACCATCTCGCGGAGGGTGACGCCGGCGCGGGACTCGCGCTCGATGGCGCCCGGCTCGGCCAGTTCGCTCTCCCGTCGCTTGGCCCAGGCCTCGGCGGCCTTGCGGCGGGCGAAGGTCTGGCTCTCCTGATAGACTTGCGCGCCGTTTTTCTTGATCCGTATTTGCGCGGTGTAGCTGACCGATCCATCGGCCTTCTGGCGCACTCTGATCGTGGCCATGGCGGTACGCCCTCCTGGCGGTGGTACAAGCGAAATCGGGTTGGTACGTTGTGAAAAACACCCCGAAACCGCCGAAAAACGCCCCAAAACGCACCCGCAACGCCCTCGCTGGAGACCCCATGAAACAAGGCGCAACACCAGTAACCACGCGGCCTGAGCCGTCCCGCCGCTTTTCCGTTGCGCCGATGATGGATTGGACCGATCGACACTGCCGCTTCTTCCTGCGCTTGCTCACGCAACACGCGCTGCTCTACACCGAGATGGTCACCACCGGGGCGCTGCTGCATGGCGACCGCCAGCGCTATCTCGGCCATGACCCAGCCGAGCATCCGCTGGCCCTGCAGCTCGGCGGCAGCGTGCCGGCGGAGCTGGCGGCCTGTGCGCGGATGGCCGAGGAAGCCGGTTACGACGAGGTTAACCTCAACGTCGGCTGCCCCAGCGACCGGGTGCAGAGCAACATGATCGGCGCCTGTCTGATGGGGCATCCGGCGCTGGTAGCTGACTGCGTGAAGGCGATGTTGGATGCGGTAGCCATTCCGGTGACGGTCAAGCACCGCATCGGCATCAATGGTCGCGACAGCTATGCCGAGCTGTGCGACTTCGTCGGCGTGGTGGCCGAGGCCGGTTGCCGCAGCTTCACCGTGCATGCGCGCATCGCCATTCTCGAGGGGTTGTCGCCCAAGGAGAACCGCGAGGTGCCGCCGCTGCGTTACGAGGTGGCGGCGCAGCTCAAGCGCGATTTCCCTGAGCTGGAGTTCGTGCTCAATGGCGGGATCAAGACCCTCGAAGAGTGCCAGCTGCACCTTGAGACCTTCGACGGCGTGATGCTGGGCCGCGAGGCCTACCACAACCCCTACCTGCTGGCGCGCGTCGACCAGGAGCTGTTCGGCGTCGAGCGCCCAGTGCCGACTCGCGGCGAGGTGATGCGTCAGCTGCGTCCGTACATCGAGCGGCATCTGGCCGAGGGCGGCGCGATGCACCACATCACCCGCCACATCCTCGGCCTGGCCCAGGGCTTTGCCGGTGCGCGGCGCTTCCGCCAGGTGCTGTCGGTGGATGTGCACAAGAGCGACGATCCGCTCGGCGTGTTCGATCGAGCCATCGAGCTGCTTGGCAGCCACTGAAAGGCCATTGAGTGGGGGGCTCCGCTCGGTTAATGTCGGATGATCTGTAACGACAGGGTTTTGTCTGATGTCATCCAAGCTGGAGCAACTCAAGCAGTACACCACCGTGGTCGCCGACACCGGCGACTTCGACGCCATCGCCCGCCTGCAGCCGGTGGACGCCACCACCAACCCCTCGCTGCTGCTCAAGGCCGCCGCGCTGCCGCGCTATGCCGAGCAACTGCAGGCGGCCATTTCCGGCGCCGGGCAGGATCTGGGCCTGGCCTGCGACCGTTTCGCCGTCGCCGTCGGCAGCGAAATCCTGCAGGTGATCCCGGGGCGAGTCTCCACCGAGGTGGACTCGCGCCTGTCCTTCGATACCCAGGCCAGCATCGAGCGCGCCAAGCGCCTGATCGGTCTGTACGAGGCTGCAGGCATCGGCCGCGAGCGGGTACTGATCAAGGTGGCCTCGACCTGGGAAGGCATCCGCGCCGCCGAGCAGCTGGAGCGCGACGGCATCCAGACCAACCTGACCCTGCTGTTCAGCTTCGCCCAGGCCCAGGCCTGCGCCGATGCTGGCGTGTTCCTGATCTCACCCTTCGTCGGGCGCATCTACGACTGGTACAAGAAGGCCGAAGGTCGCGACTTCGTCGGCGCCGAGGATCCCGGCGTGCAGTCGGTAACGCGCATCTACAACTACTACAAGGCCAACGGCTATTCGACCGTGGTGATGGGCGCCAGCTTCCGCAACATCGGCCAGATCGAGCAGCTCGCCGGCTGCGACCGCCTGACCATCAGCCCCGAGCTGCTGCAGCAACTGGCCGCCGATGCAGGCGAACTGCCACGCAGGCTGGCTCCGGGCACTGCCGCCGAGGCGCGCGAAACGCTGAGCGAAAGCGGCTTCCGCTGGCGGATGAACGAGGACGCCATGGCCACCGAGAAGTTGGCGGAGGGCATCCGCCTGTTCGCTCGCGATCAGGAAAAGCTGGAAGCACTGCTGGCCAGCAAGGCCTGAGTCCAGGCGCGGAAACGCAAAAGCCGCGCCCTGGGCGCGGCTTTTTCATTATCCAGACGCTCAGGTCAGTGACTTTCCAGTGCAGTGACCAGATCGCGAAAGGCGGCGCGGTTGTGCTCGTTCAGCTCCATGAGGATGCGATGCGCTTCCAGCACCTTGGCCTTGACCTGCTCCTCGGACACATCCTGCGCCGGCATCTCGTGCAGACACTCCGGGCAGGGGACCGGCGTCTCGACAATGTTGAACACCCGGTCGAAACCCATCGACTCCAGCAGCCGCGTGATGTCCGGATTGGTGGTCACCAGCGTCGGCAGCAGGCCGACCTTCTGCCGCGACAGGATCGACAACTTGGCCAGCAGGCCGAGCGTCGTACTGTCTATGTTCGAAGTTTCCGTCAAGTCGATGATGATGGTTGTGAAATTCCGCGCACCGAAGATCGTCTCGATGGTGGCATCCAGAGCCGAACTCAAGGTCAGGCGGACTTCACCGACAAACTTCAGCGCGAATGTACCTTCCTGCTCGGCAAACTGGATCTTACCCGTACTCATGCACCCTTCCTGCTCAGCACCAGCAAGGCAATATCATCCGGCATCTCCCGCAGGTTGGCCAGCCCGAACACCCGGTGCAGCCCCTCCAGAGTGCCGCCGGCCTCGGCAACCAGCTGTGGCAGCGCCGCTTCCTTCTGCTTCAGGGTGTCGCCCGGCAACAGGTCGAGGATACCGTCGGAAAACAGCGACAGACTGAAGGCCTCCGGCAACTGTAGCTCGTGATCTTCGTAGGTCGCCTCTTCGAACAGCCCGACCGGCAGGCCACGGCCCTCGAGATAGCGCGCCTGACCGTCACTATAGAACACCGGCAACGGCAGATGGCCGCCGATACTGTAGGTCAGCTTGCCGGTACTCTCGTCGATCACCCCGCCCAGCATGGTCACGTGCTTGCCCAGCCGGCAGTTGATCAGGCCACGATTGATGTGCGCCAGTACATCGGAGGGGTGGAACTCCGGCAACGGCCGACTGCGATGCCGACGCGACTCGTAGAGCAGGCGGGTGGTCATGAACTTGAGCAACACGGTGACGAACGCGGATGAGGCCCCGTGACCGGAGACGTCGGCCAGGTAGAAGGCAATCCGTCGATCGTCGACGCGGAAATAGTCAACGAAGTCGCCGGAGAGGTACAGCGACGGAATGATTTGGTGAGCGAACTGGTAGCCGTCCGCCCACCAGGGCGTTTCCGGCAACATGTTCATCTGCACGTGACGACCAGCGTTCTGGTCTTCCTGCAGCAGGCTCAGACTGGCCTGCAGCTCGCGATTGGTCGTCTCGAGGCGTTCCCGGTAGCGACGGTTTTCCTGGCGCAGCCGCGCGCGGTCCAGCGCGCGGCGCACCGAATGCTCGAGCATGGCCAGATCGTCCAGTGGCTTGGCCAGGTAATCGGCCGCTCCCATGCGCAGCGCTTCGACCGCGTCGCTCATCACGCCCGCGGCAGAAATCACGATCACGGGAATGTCACTACCATGCTCTATGATCCGACGGATCAGCTCCAGCCCCTCGGGCTGCAGCGTACCCAGATCGCAGATCACCAGGTCGGGCTGTTCCAACTCGAACATCTGCAGTCCGAGGCTGCCATTGGCAGCCTCCAGCACGCAGAAACCGGCATCTTCGAGATAGACGACCAGACTGGTGCGTACCGCATCGTCGTCATCGATGACCAGCAGCTTGGCACTGATTGTGTGCATGAATCGTCCAGACAAACGGCGCCGCAGGCGGCTCGGAAGACGTATTGGCCATATATCGGCAAGCGGAGAATGCGACATATGGCGCACGACACTACTCGCATCGGCAACGGGGTTCAAGACGGGCGCCCGCTGCCGACACAACTGCTTACAGCACCCTTGTGCCGCAACCAAGTCCCGCGTCTTGGCCGGCAGGCGCCCTACTCTTAGAAGTCGTCTTCGACCTGGCCGTCCTGCACCTTGAACTCACGGTTCTGCAGATAGGCATTGCGGATGAACAGGTACTTGTCGCCGCTGATGACCTTCTCGGCCGACAGCAGCTCGGCGCGACTATCGACCACGTCAACGGCCCACACGCTGTTGCGGGTCGGCACGTGACTGATGCTGCCCTTCAGACCGGCATAGCCGTCCGGCACCAGTCCCACGGCATCGCGCGGAGTGCTCGGGCCGAAGAACGGCAGCATCAGGTAGGGACCGCTGGAAATGCCCCAGGCGCCCAGCGTCTGCCCGAAGTCCTCGTCGTTGCGCTGCAGGCCGGCATGGGTGGCGACATCGAAGAAGCCCAGCCCGCCGCCGAGGGTGTTGAACACGAAGCGCGCGGTATCGACGCCCGCATCGTGGAACTTGCCCTGCAGCACGTTGTTGGCGAAGTTGTTGATCTCGCCGATGTTGGCGAAGACATTACCGATGCCGTCCTCGAGGAACTGCGGGGTGACCGCCTGATAGCCCTGCGCCAGCGGCTTCAGCGCATAGGTGTCGAGGGTATCGTTGAACTTGAAGATCGGCCGATTGAACGCTTCCCAGGGGTCTTCATCGCTGGCATGGGCAGCCACCGGCAACAGCGCCAGGCCGGCAACCGCCAGCAGACGCAGGGAACGAGCCAAGCCATTCGCGCAATGATCGCGCATGTACATTTCTCCTTAAAAGCGCGTGGCCGACCGGATCAAGGCGGCAACCGCTGACAGCTGCGCAGTATATGCCTCCGGATATTTTTTGCAGCCCTTGCGCGCCAGCCATGACCAGCCCCGCGACCGCCGGCGCGCCCCATTGACCGGGATTAGCCGCCAGGTCGCGCAGTAGGTTAATCTTCCCCTCAAAGGTTATGTAGAAGGAAGCACACCATGCCCGCACGCGAACTCCAGCAACAACTGCAAGACCTGCGCAACCAGCTGGCCGAGGATCCGCCACTGAGCGTCGAGGACAAGGCCGCCCTGATCGAACTGATGGGTGAAATCGAAGTGCAGCTGGCCCGAGAGATCGCCAGCGAACCGGACGCCGGCCTGATCGACGGTGTCAATCTGGCGGTGGAGCGCTTCGAGGTGAGCCACCCGACCCTGGCGGTGAGCCTGCGCTCGATCCTGCAGAGCCTGGCCAACATGGGCATCTGAATTGCGACGGTGACAAAAAAGCCGGCCTGATCGACAGGCCGGCTTTTTTATATCCGCGACGCTACTGGCGCACGAGGCGCCGGTTGTCCGCGGCAAATGGGTGGCTACTGCGGTAGGGGTTGATATCCAGCCCGCCGCGGCGCACGTAGCGCGCATGCACGGTCAACCGCTCGGGCGCCAGCAGCGCCTTGAGGTCGAGATAGATGCGCTCGACGCACTGCTCGTGAAAATCGCCATGCATGCGCAGCGACACCACGTAGGCCAGCAGTGCGGCGCGATCCAGAGCCGGACCGGTGTAGTCGATCACCACCGTGCCCCAGTCCGGCTGGCCGGTGACCGGACAGTTGGACTTGAGCAGCTGACTGTGCAGGGTCTCGCTGACCACCCGCTGGCGATCGCAGCGCAGCAGGCCAGCATCCGGCGGGCCGTAATGGTCGATGGCGATGTCCAGCCCGTCGATACACTCGCCGGCCGGCCGTGCCACGCCCTCCTCCGCCACCTCGTCCAGCGTGCGCACGCGCACGGCTACCGGCGCACCGGCCGCCGCCGAAAGATCGCGCGCCAGCACCTCGACCAGCGCCTCGCGGCCAGCGAAGCGGGTCTGGTTCAGCGAGTTGAGGTACAGCTTGAACGACTTGGATTCGATGATGCAGGGCGAATGCGCCGGGATGGCGAACTCGCCGATGGCCACCACCGGCTTGCCCTTGTCCGTCAGCCAGGACAGCTCATAGCAGTTCCACAGGTCGACACCCTGGAACGGCAGCGCCGCCGGATCGATACCCAGCTCCAGCCACTTGGCCGTGCGCGGGATGGGGAACAGCAGCTCGGGGGCATACTCGGCCACGTACTCGGTGGCCTTGCCCAGCGGGGAGTGATGGACGTCTTGCGCCATGAAGTACTCGCTCATGAGAAAGTGCTAAAGCGTGACGGCCGCGAGCAGCAAAGGCAAGCCCGCCCGGCGGCCACCCGCCTACCCTACTGGCGCATGCCGATGCCGCGACTGAGCAACTGGTAGCAGACGGTGTACAGCATCACCGCCGCCAGCAGCATCAGGCCGATGGCGGTACCGATATGGATGTCGGACACGCCGAGGATGCCGTAGCGGAAGGCGTTGACCATGTGCAGGATCGGGTTGCCCAACGACACCGTCTGCCAGAACGGCGGCAGCATGCTGATCGAGTAGAACACCCCGCCCAGGTAGGTCAGCGGCGTCAGCACGAAGGTCGGGATGATCGAGATATCGTCGAAGTTGCGCGCGTAGACCGCATTGACGAAGCCGCACAGCGAGAAGATGGTCGCGGCCAGCAGGATCACCATCACCGTGACACCGGCATGGTGCACCTGCAGGTTGGTGAAGAACAGCGACAGCGCCGTGACGATGGCGGCCACCGCCAGCCCGCGCAGCACGCCGCCCAGGACGAAGCCGACAAGAATCACATGCGGGGAGGCAGGCGACACCAGCAGCTCCTCGACCGAACGCTGGAACTTGGCGCCGAAGAAGCTCGATACCACGTTGCCGTAGGAGTTGGTGATCACCGACATCATGATCAGACCGGGAACGATGTATTCCATGTAGGAAAACCCGCCCACCCCGCCGATCTGCCGGCCGATCAGGTTACCGAAGATGACGAAGTACAAAACCATGGTGATCGCCGGCGGCAGCAGGGTCTGCGGCCAGATGCGGGTGAAACGGCGTACTTCCTTGCGCACGATGGTTTGCAGCGCTACCCAATTGGCACGCAATTCGACAGACATTCACTGGCCTCCGGCGAGATTCTTTTCCACCAGGGAGACGAACAGCTCCTCCAGGCGGTTGGTCTTGTTGCGCAGGCTGAGCACCTCGACCCCTTGCGCGGCGAGCTGGGCGAACAGGTCGTTGATGCCCTGGCTCTTCTCCACCTGCACCTCGAGGGTCAGCGGATCGACCAGCCTGGCCGGGTAACCGACCAGCTGCGGTGCACGCTGCAGCGGATTGCGTAGGTCGAACAGGAAGGTTTCGACATGCAGCTTCATCAGCAGCTCGCGCATGCTGGTGTGCTCGACGATGCGGCCGTGGTCGATGATGCCGATGTTGCGGCACAGCTGCTCGGCCTCTTCCAGGTAGTGCGTGGTGAGGATGATGGTGATGCCCTGGCGGTTCAGCTCTGTGAGGAAGGTCCACATCGAGCGGCGCAGCTCGATGTCGACGCCGGCGGTCGGCTCGTCGAGGATCAGCAGGCGCGGCTGATGGATCAGCGCGCGGGCGATCATCAGGCGACGCTTCATGCCGCCGGAAAGCATGCGCGACGGCACGTCACGCTTGTCCCACAGCCCCAACTCGGTCAGGTACTGCTCGGCCCGTTCGCCAGCGATGCGCGCCGGAATGCCGTAGTAGCCGGCCTGGGCGACGAGGATGTCGAAGGCCTTCTCGAACTGGTTGAAGTTGAACTCCTGCGGCACCACGCCTAGGCAGCGCTTGAGTCCGGAGGGGTCGCGGTCTAGGTCATGGCCGAACACCTCAACGGTGCCCCCGCTTTTGTTCACCAGAGTGGAGAGGATGCCGATGGTGGTGGACTTGCCCGCCCCGTTGGGGCCGAGCAGGGCGAAGAAGTCGCCTTCGGCAACGTCCAGGTCGATGCCCTTGAGGGCCTGGAAGCCGTTGCCATAGGTCTTGGTCAACTGACGGATGGTCAATGCGGAGGTCATGGGGAAGCACGCGCGGAAAATCGAGTGCACTACATAGGGGTTTGCAACCCCAAATGCAACCTCCAAGCCCGCCGGCACCCAGGTTTGCGGGCGCTAATCGCACCGGCTACAGCTGCTATACTCGCCCGCCGTTTTACTGCCGGATCCTGCCATGGCCACCACCTACATCGACCATCACCTTGCCCTGCTCGTCCATCTGCGCACCATCCTGGCCGCCCTGGGCGAAGCCGAACAGGTGCCGGAAGAGAATCACGCGCTGTTTCTCGAGCGCTTCGACGAGCTGCTGGCCGAGCTGCCGCGCCAGCCCGAGGACGCCATGGCGCAGGGCCAGGAACTGATTGTCCAGGTATTCCATCGCTATCCGCAGATCGCCCACCTGATCCCGCGCGACCTGCTGTGGTTCTTCGGCGGCGACTGCCTGCACTACATGCCGGACGAGGAGATCGAGCTGTACCAGCAACTCGACGAGCGCCGCTTCAGCGCCGAAGAGCATGGCGAAGAATTCAACTGGGAGCTGGAAAAGCAGTTGCTCGCCCTGCCGGACGACAGCCCGCGCCACTGACAGCCAAGCGCCTCCCCCGGCACGCATGCTGCTGGGGGAGGCTTTGCGCCAAAAAGCACGCACAAAAAAAGACGCCACCCGAAGGTGGCGTCTTTGAATTTGGAGCGGGAAACGAGACTCGAACTCGCGACCCCGACCTTGGCAAGGTCGTGCTCTACCAACTGAGCTATTCCCGCAATGACCCTTTCGGGTGTTCAGGCGCTTTTCCGCCTGCTGCTCCCGAGGCTCAAGGCCTGGGAACAAAGATGCCACCCTGCGGTGGCATCCCTGAATATCTGGAGCGGGAAACGAGACTCGAACTCGCGACCCCGACCTTGGCAAGGTCGTGCTCTACCAACTGAGCTATTCCCGCAATAACCCTTTCGGGCTGTTCAGGCGTGTTACCACCTGCTGACCCTCAGCTTTCGCCTATGGATCTCGCCACGCTTGCGCGCGGCGTTGAATTTGGAGCGGGAAACGAGACTCGAACTCGCGACCCCGACCTTGGCAAGGTCGTGCTCTACCAACTGAGCTATTCCCGCAAAAGTGGCGTCCCCTAGGGGACTCGAACCCCTGTTACCGCCGTGAAAGGGCGGTGTCCTAGGCCACTAGACGAAGGGGACGCGGCCTGGAACTTATAACAGCTTTGACTGCCACATTTTCCAACCTTCCTAACAGAGTTTTTACTCAGCTTTCGCTTCGTCGTTTACGCTTTGCTTCGGAAGTGCGCGCATTCTAGAAAGCGCCTGCCAATGCGTCAACCCCTTTTGAAATTTTTTTCCAAATCAATGGGTTGCGAGGAAACCCCACCCTCCCCGAACTACCGCAAACCTCGGTCAGCCGCCCGCATGCTATAAACAGGAATCTAATCCGATGATAAGGATCGACCCCGCATGAGCATGACCGTCTACGGCGCCACTCTTTCTCCCTTCGTCCGCAAGGTCCGTCTGCTGCTGGCGGAAAAGGGCCTGGACTATCGACTGGAAATCATCGCGCCCTTCAGCCAGCCCGACTGGTTCTTCGAGATCAGCCCCCTGGGACGCATACCCGGCTTCAAGGACGGCGACCTTGCCCTAGCCGACTCCGGGGTGATCGCCCAGTACATCGAGGAGCAGTATCCGCAGACCGCCCGTCTGTATGGCAGCACACCAGCCGAACGCGCGCGCATTCACTGGCTGGAAAAGTATGCCGACTATGAACTGGCTCCGCTGACCACCTTCTGCGTATTCCGCAACCGCGCACTCAACCTGACCATGGGCAAGCCCTGCAATGAGGAAGCCGTGCAGGAAGCCCTGACGGAGAAGTTGCCGAAGCATTTCGACTATCTGGAGAAGGCTCTGGGCGCTGCCGACTACTTCGTCGACAACCGCCTGAGCATGGCCGACCTGGCATTCGCCACCCAACTGATCAACCTGCAGCACGGCGGCGAACATGTCGATGCCAGCCGCTGGCCGGGACTGGCCGCCCTGCAGGCACGCCTGTGCGGGCGCGACAGCGTCAAGGGCGTACTGCCGGACGAGTGCAGCCTGCTGGCAAAACTGCTGGCCCGTGCCCAAGCACCGGCCTGAGCCAGCCAGGTCCGGGCGGCAACCGGCGCCCGGACCCGCCCTGCATCATTGCCGCTGTTCGTCGCCACCCTCGAGCAGCGCCAGCCCCACCCAGTGGCGGGCAAACTGGTAGGCACAACGACCATTGCGGTTGCCGCGCCCCGTGGCCCAGCGGATCGCATCCTTTTCCAGCTCGTCACTCCAACTCCACTTCAACCCGGCCCGCGCGGCCAGTACCGCCACCCAGTGGTGCACCACCTGCAGGTATTCCGGCTGAGTGAAGGGATAGAAGGACAGCCACAGGCCGAAGCGGTCCGACAGGGCAACCTTGTCTTCCACCGCCTCGCTCGGATGCACTTCTCCATCCACCTGCTGCCAATCCAGGTTGTCGCGCTGCCGTTCAGGCACAAGGTGACGGCGGTTGGAGGTGGCGTACAGCAGCACATTGTCCGGCGCCTGCTCCAGCGAGCCGTCCAGCACGCTTTTGAGCACCCGATAGTCGCCCTCGCCGGACTCGAAAGACAGGTCATCGCAGAACAGCACGAAACGCTGCGGCAGACCGGTCAGTTGCTCGACCACCCGCGGCAGATCGGCCAGGTCGTCGCGCTCGATCTCGATCAGCCGCAGCCCGGCCTCGGCGTACTCGGCCAGCAGCGCCCGCACCAGCGACGACTTGCCAGTGCCGCGTGCGCCCCACAACAACGCATGGTTGGCCGGCAGACCGCGAACGAACTGGCGGGTATTGCCCTCCAGCTGGGTCCGCTGGCGGTCCACGCCCAGCAGGTCGTGCAGATGCAGATCCAAACGCACCTGCAGCGGCCGCAGCCCGCCATGTTGCCCCATGCGCTGCCAGCGCGCCGCCAGGCAGACCGTCCAGTCGATGACCGGCAGCGCATCCGGCAGCAGCGGCTGTACCCGCTCGAGCACCTGCTCGACGCGATCAAGAAACTCACTCAGACGATTTTCCACGCACACTCCCTCGACATGAACCGCGACACACACACAACGCCGGCGCAGCGACAGGATCAGCCATCCTGCGGCCTAGCCCAGCGTGTCAGAAGCTTATAGGGGTATTCTCTTCAGCCATTGACACCCTTTCAGGCAGGCCTACCTGACTGCCCTACTTCACAAAACACTTTAACTTCAGAAAAATAATCAATGCATTCAATAGACTAGCAAGCCTATTGAATGCATTACCTTACTCACGCGCTTTGAGGCGCAGGGCCACGGAGTTGATGCAGTAGCGCAGACCGGTCGGCGCGGGACCGTCCGGGAACACGTGCCCCAAGTGCGCATCGCAGCGCGCGCAAAGCACCTCGATGCGGTGCATGCCGTGGCTGAAGTCTTCCACCTGGCGCAGCGCCGCGGCGGAAACCGGCTGGAAATAGCTTGGCCAGCCGCAACCGGAATCGAACTTGGCCTCCGAGTCGAACAAGGCTTCGTCGCAGCAGGCGCAGTGATACACCCCCGGAGTCTTGCACCGGTAGTACTCACCGCTGAAGGCGCGCTCGGTACCCTTCAGGCGGCAGACCTGGAACTGGCTCTCCGACAGCTCCTCGCGCCACTCGTCCAGAGGCTTTTCGACCTTTTGCATGTAATTCACCTCGCCGTGGAAAAAAGCCGGCGCCTTCCCTTTCACCGGGCACAGGGCAGCCGTATGATGCGTAGCTTTCAGTCTGTCACCCGCCATCGAGCCTGCCAAGCCGCCCCCGGACGACTTGAGCCAGCGCCGAGGCGGGCGCTGGTTAGATCGGGGTCCCACCATGCAGGTCAGCAAATCCAACAAGCTCGCCAACGTCTGCTACGACATCCGCGGGCCGGTACTCAAGCACGCCAAGCGCCTCGAAGATGAAGGCCACCGCATCCTCAAGCTGAACATCGGCAACCCCGCGCCGTTCGGTTTCGAGGCGCCGGAGGAAATCCTGCAGGACGTGATCCGCAACCTGCCGATCTCCCAGGGCTACAGTGACTCCAAGGGCCTGTTCAGCGCGCGCAAGGCGGTGATGCAGTACTGCCAGCAGAAAAATATCGAAGGCGTCACCATCGAGGACATCTACCTCGGCAACGGCGTGTCCGAGCTGATCGTCATGGCCCTGCAGGCCCTGCTCAACAACGGCGACGAGGTGCTGATCCCGGCACCCGACTACCCGCTGTGGACCGCCGCCACCAGTCTGGCCGGCGGCAAGGCGGTGCACTACCTGTGCGACGAGCAGTCGAACTGGTATCCCGACATCGCCGACATGAAGGCCAAGATCACTCGCAACACCAGGGCGCTGCTGCTGATCAACCCGAACAACCCCACCGGCGCGGTGTACCCCAAGGAAGTGCTGGAAGAGATCATCGAGGTCGCCCGCCAGCACAATCTGGTGATCTTCTCCGACGAGATCTACGACAAGATCCTCTACGACGGCGCCGAGCACATCTCCACCGCTTCGCTGGCCCCGGACGTGCTGTGCCTGACCTTCAACGGCCTGTCCAAATCCTACCGGGTGGCCGGCTTCCGCTCCGGCTGGGTGATCATCTCCGGCCCCAAGCACAAGGCGCGCGGCTACATCGAGGGCCTCGACATCCTCGCCAACATGCGTCTGTGCGCCAACGTGCCGGCGCAGCATGCGATCCAGACCGCGCTGGGCGGCTACCAGAGCATCAACGACCTGGTCCTGCCCCATGGCCGCCTGTACGAGCAGCGCAACCGCACCTGGGAGCTGCTCAACGACATCCCCGGGGTCAGCTGCGTCAAGCCGATGGGCGCGCTCTACGCCTTCCCGAAGATCGACCCCAAGGTCTGCCCGATCCACAACGACGAAAAGTTCGTCCTCGACCTGCTGCTGCAGGAAAAGCTGCTGATCGTCCAGGGCACCGCCTTCAACTGGCCGTGGCCGGACCACTTCCGCGTGGTCACCCTGCCGCGGGTCGACGACCTCGAGCTGGCCATCGGCCGCATCGGCAACTTCATCAAGGGCTACCGCCAGTAACCTGTCGATCTGCCGCCCTGCGGGGCGGCAGACGCGAGTCCACAGCATGGATCTACAGATCGACGACTTCTACCAGGACGCCAGCCGCGCCCTGCTCGCGCTCTACCGGGCGTTTCCGCGCAAGACCACCCTCTACATCGACGACCTGATCGGCTACCACGAGCCTGACGAGTACGGCCTGCCTGCCGTCCGCCACCAGAGCTGCCTGGGCACCCTGCTTTGGCTCGGCGAGGAAGGCTACCTGCGCCATGCCGGCACCCTCAACCACGAGGCTGTCGAGCAGGTGGTGTTGAGCGAGAAAGGCTTCCTGCGCCTGTCCACGCGCATTGCCGATGCGCCACTGCAAGGCTCCGACCTGCCGCCGAATGCGTTGCGGGTGCGCAGCACGCTGGCCCGCCAACTGCAGGAATGCCTCGCCAGCAACGATGGCGAACGCCTGGCCAATCTGGCCCGCCAACTGCTCAATTCCGACTCCAAACCGGCAGGCGACACAGTTTGAAATAGCGCCCGGGTTGTAATAACCCCGCGCGCTCCCTTATATAGCCGCTCAGACTCATCGCGACTCTGCCGCAAGGAGACGGTTTTCATCATGATGCGTATTCTGCTGTTCCTGGCCACCAACCTGGCCGTACTGGTAATTGCCAGCATCACCCTCAAGCTGCTCGGAGTCGACCGCTTCACCGGCCAGAACTACGGCAGCCTGCTGGTCTACTGCGCCGTGTTCGGTTTTGCCGGCTCGCTGATCTCGCTGTTCATCTCCAAGTGGATGGCGAAGATGAGCACCGGCACCGAAATCATCAGCCAGCCACGCACCCGCCACGAGCAGTGGCTGCTGCAGACCGTCGAGCAACTGTCCCGCGATGCCGGGATCAAGATGCCCGAGGTCGGCATCTTCCCCGCCTACGAGGCCAATGCCTTCGCCACCGGCTGGAACAAGAACGATGCGCTGGTCGCGGTCAGCCAGGGCCTGCTCGAGCGCTTCTCGCCGGACGAAGTGAAGGCCGTACTGGCCCACGAGATCGGTCACGTGGCCAACGGCGACATGGTCACCCTGTCGCTGATCCAGGGCGTGGTGAACACCTTCGTGATGTTCTTCGCGCGCATCTTCGGCAACTTCGTCGACAAGGTGATCCTCAAGAACGAGGAAGGCCCGGGTATCGGCTACTTCGTGGCGACCATCTTCGCCGAGCTGGTGCTGGGCATCCTCGCCAGCATCATCGTCATGTGGTTCTCGCGCAAACGCGAGTTCCGCGCCGACGAGTCCGGCGCCGACCTGGCCGGCACCGGGGCGATGATCGCCGCGCTGCAGCGCCTGCGCGCCGAACAGGGCGTGCCGGTTCACATGCCGGAAAGCATGACCGCGTTTGGCATCAACGGCGGCCTCAAGCATGGCCTGGCAGGCCTGCTGATGACCCACCCGCCGCTGGAAGACCGCATCGAGGCCCTGCGCCAGCGCGGTCACTGATTGCCAAGCGGGTCGAAGTTTTACCCCGGGACAGGGCGACGCAAGTCGCCCTTTTCTTGTCCGCTGGTTACCATGTCCCCGTTATCCCCCGCGAGAAGCTCCCGATGCGCCGCACTGCCTCCCTCTTCTTCGCCGCCCTGCTCCTGCTGACCGGCTGCCAGAGCGCCTACTACAGCGCCATGGAAAAAGTCGGCGTACACAAGCGCGACATTCTCGCCGACCGCGTCGAGGAAGCACGTGACGCCCAGGTGGAAGCCAAGCAGCAGTTCCGCGATGCGCTGGAGCGCTACCGCAGCGTGGTGCAGGTCAACGGTGGCGAGCTGGAGGAGCGCTACAACGCGCTGGACAGCGAATACCGCGCCAGCGAAGACAGCGCCAAGGCCGTGCATCAGCGCATCGCCGCCGTCGAGGACGTGGCCGAAGCGCTGTTCGACGAATGGGAGGGCGAGCTGGCGCAGTACAGCAACGCCAGCCTGCGCAGCGCCAGTGCCCGCGAGCTGGCCCGCACCCGCCAGGACTACCGCACCCTGCTCCAGCGCATGAAGACAGCCGAACGGCGTATCGAGCCGGTACTTAGCGTGCTGCACGACCAGGTGCTGTTTCTCAAGCACAACCTCAACGCCCGCGCGATTGGCTCGCTGCAGGGCGAATACCGCACCCTGCAGGGCAACGTCGACCAGCTGCTGCGCGACATGCAGCGTGCTATCGACGAGTCCGATGCCTTCATGCGGCGCCTGCAGAGCAGCAACTGACGACTACCCAGGCCAGTGGCGGCCCCGGCATTCGTCGGAGTCGCTAGCGACGCACCAGCCGATACACCCGCTGGCGCAGCTCAGTCACCGCCTGGGCGCCGAACTTGGCGTTGTCCGCCAGCACATCGGTGTCCTCCAGCAGCTCGACCTTCCAGCCTCCGCCATACAGCTCGTGCACCTCGGCATCGCTGACTGCGAACGGCGGGCCGTCCTTCTGCTCCTGCGGATAATCGATGGTCACCAGCAGCCCATGGCAGCCACTCGGCAGCAGCGCCTGCAGCTGGGCCACGTAGCGACGGCGCATCTCCGGCGGCAGGGCGATCAGCGCCGCGCGGTCGTAATAGCCGGTACAACCCGCTGTCTGCGCTGGCGTGACGGCGAAAAAGTCCCCCTGCAGCACGGCAATGCCCTGCGCCTGATACCTGCGCAAGGCGCCATCGGTGCCAACCTGCGCCACCAGCTGCTGCTCGGCGAAGAAGTCCTGCACGGCCCGCTCCGCCAGCTCCACGCCCAGCACCGCATGCCCCTGGACGGCCAGCCAGGGCATGTCCAGGCTCTTGCCACACAGCGGCACCAGCACCTCGCTGGCGGACGCCAGCTGCAGCGCCGGCCAGTACTTCTGCAGCGACGGATTCACCTCGCTGCAGTGAAAACCGATTTCGTTGCGCGCCCAGCGCGCCTGCCAGAACTCCTCGTGCATCGTGGTCTCCCTTTGATTGCCTGATTCGATCCTAATGGTCGAAAACTTATACTGGATTTCGATGGTTCGTCTCCCGAAGATAGCAACATAGTCATCCGGAGACACCTGCCATGCTGCCCAGTCTGTTCATTTCCCACGGCTCGCCGATGGTCGCCCTGCAACCGGGCGACACCGGCCGACAGCTCGCCCGCCTGGCCCGCGAGCTGCCACGCCCCAAGGCCATTCTGGTGGTTTCCGCCCACTGGGAAACCAGTGACCTGCGCCTGACCTCCGCGCAGCAACAGCAGGCCTGGCACGACTTCTACGGCTTCCCGCCGGCGCTCTACGCGCTCGACTACACACCGCCGGGCGCGCCGCAGCTGGCCATGGAGATTCGCGAACTGCTGGAGAAAGCCGGCTTGCCGGCGCAGCTCGACCCGCAGCGCCCGCTGGATCATGGCGCCTGGGTGCCGCTGAGACTGATGTATCCGGATGCCGACATTCCTGTCGTGCAGCTGTCGCTGCCCAGCCACCAGGGGCCAGCGCTGCAGACCCGACTCGGCCGTCTGCTCGCCGAGCTGCGCGCGCAAGACATCCTGCTGATCGGCTCGGGCAGCATCACCCACAATCTGCGCGATCTGGACTGGAATGCCGGCCCGGAAGTGGTCGAACCGTGGGCCCGCGAGTTTCGCGACTGGATTGTCGAACACCTGACCAGCGGCGACGAGTCCGCCCTCCACGACTACCGCCAGCAGGCACCCTGGGCGGTGCGCAGCCACCCGAGTGACGAGCACCTGCTGCCGCTGTTCTTCGCCCGCGGCGCCGGCGGGGAGTTCCACGTCGAGCATCAGGGCTTCGATAAGGGCACCCTCGGCATGGATATCTACCGCTTCGGCTGACCGCCTGCCAACCTGCCGCCGGAGCAGAGAAGCAGAGAAGCCCAGCAGCAGATAGCAGACGACCGTCGACGACACAAACAAAAACGCCCCGCACTAGGCGGGGCGTTTTGCTGTCACGCGATCATCACTCTTCGTGATAGCGACGCAGGCGCAGGGCCTTGCCGGCGACGCGGGTTTCCTTCAGGCGACCCAGTACACGCTCCAGGCCCTCCTCCGGCAGCTCCACCAGACTGAAGGTCTCGCGCACCTGGATGCGACCGATAGCCTCGCGGACCAGCTTGCCCTCGTTGATGATGGCGCCGAGCAGGTTCTTGGCGGCGATACCGTCGCGCTTGCCCAGCGCGGTGCGGCAGCGCACGCGGCCTTCGGCCAGCGGCTCCATCGGACGGCGCGGACGGGCTTCGCCGCTGCGCTCGCCGGTACGCTCAGGACGGTCGCCAGCCGGACGCTCGCGGGCCGGAGCCGGGGCTGCCGGCTGTTCGCGCCGCACGCTTTCCAAATCCAGAGCCTGACCCTGGGTCAACTTGGCCAGCAGGGCGGCAGCCAGCTGCTCCGGAGTGCACTCCAGGCGACGGCACAGCTCGACACCGATCTCGCCACGGGCGGCCTCGGCGCCTTCCAGCAGCGGCTTGAGGCTGTTGGTCAGACGCTGCAGACGGGCTTCCAGGACGGTTTCGGCATCCGGCATCTTGATCTCGGCGACCTTCTGCCCGGTGACGCGCTCGATCACCTGCAGCATGCGGCGCTCGCGCGGGGTCACCAGCAGCAGTGCGCGACCGGTACGCCCGGCACGGCCGGTACGGCCGATGCGGTGTACGTAGGACTCTGGGTCGTACGGCATGTCGATATTGAACACATGGGTGATGCGCGGCACGTCGAGGCCGCGGGCGGCGACGTCGGTGGCGATCACGATGTCCAAGGTGCCGTCCTTGAGCGACTCGACCACACGCTCGCGCTGGGCCTGGGCGATGTCGCCGTTCAGCGCGGCAGCGCGGTAGCCGTTGCGCTCGAGCATCTCGGCGATGTCGAGGGTGGCCTGCTTGGTGCGCACGAAGCCGATCAGCGCATCGAACTGCTCGACTTCCAGCAGACGCAGCACGGCGGCCTGCTTCTGGTCGGCATGCACCATCAGGTGGGCCTGCTCGATGCTCTCGACGGTCTGGGTCTTGGTGGCGATCTTGACGTGTTTCGGGGACTTCAGGTTGCGCTCGGCGATGGCACGGATCGAGGCCGGCAGGGTCGCGGAGAACAGCACGGTCTGGCGGCTTTCCGGCAGAGCCTGGAAGATCGACTCGATGTCTTCCATGAAGCCGAGCTTGAGCATCTCGTCGGCCTCGTCGAGGACCAGGCGATCGACGGTAGCCAGCAGCTTCTCGTCGCGACGCAGGTGGTCGCACAGGCGTCCCGGGGTCGCTACCACTACCTGGGCACCCTGGCGCAGAGCCTTGAGCTGCGGCCCCATGGGCGCGCCGCCGTACACCGCCAGCACCTTCACGCCAGGCATGTCGCTGGAATAGCGCTCGAAGGCCGCGGCGACCTGCAGGGCCAGCTCGCGGGTCGGCGTCAGGATGAGGATCTGCGGCTCGCGGCGGGCCGGATCGAGCAGCGACAGCAGCGGCAGGGCGAAGGCCGCGGTCTTGCCGGTACCGGTCTGCGCCTGGCCGATCATGTCGTGGCCGGCGAGGATTACCGGAATCGACTGGGCCTGGATGGCGGACGGCTCTTCGTAGCCCACCGCAGTAATTGCGGAAAGCACAGCCGGGTGAAGATTGAGCGCGGCGAAGCCGCCAACGATAGTTTCGGTCATGGGTATTTGCCTCATGTACATCCGCAAAGACCCATGGCCAGCGCTGCGCCAGCCAAAAGCAAGACCCAAAGGGTCACCCTGGCAGCCTGGTCGGCGGGGATTTGCGAAATCGCGTGAAAAGGATAGTTCGTCAAGAGGTGTCCGTGGAGACGGACGCACGGCGGAAGCAGCGCTTCCTGATGGTGCAGAGTTTGAACAGGGCGCGTCAAAGCCGGCGCGCATAATAACGCAAAATATGTGCCGAGTCGCGCTATTTTTGCCCCGCACATCCGGAAAAACCCGGCGCAGAGCGCTCAGCTTGCCGGGCGCAACGCATCGATATGGCGACTCAAGCCATAACCCAGGCGCGGCGCCAGCGCGGCGGCACGCTGGCGCAGACGCTCGGTGTCCAGTTCCTGCTCACCGTCGGCCGGCACATACAGGATGACGTTGCCCTCGGTGACCGGACACTCCCAGTAGCAGTGGCGGAACAGCCCGCGCAGCAGGGGCGCCCCCAAGGGCTTGCCATCAGTGCCACTCCACTGATTGATGACCAGCCAGCCGCCGGGGCGCAGCTGCGCGCGGCAGGCCTCGAGAAAGCCCCAGGCGATGTGGGCCGGCGCCGGCCCGGTGTCGGTATAGAGATCCAGATAGATCAGGTCGGCCGGCGCGCAATCGGACAGGCGGGTGCGCGCATCGCCAATAATGATGGTCAGCCGCGGATCATCCGCCAGCCCGAGGAACTCGCGCGCCAGCTGCGGCACGGCCGGACGCAGCTCGACCGCCTCCACCGCCTGCAGCGGCAGGAATTTCAGGCAGGTAGTAGTCAGACTGCCGCCACCCAGACCGAGGAACAGCGCGCGCTCTGCGCGTTCGGGCAGCAGCGCACCGAGCAGCATCGCGCGGGTGTAGTCGTACTCCAGCCAGGCCGGATCGGGAACATAGCTGCAGCTCTGCTCGACATCTTCGCCGAACTCGAGAAAGCGATAGTCGCCAGCCTGCACCACACGGATCACCCCGTAGTCGTCGTGCACCTCGGCCAGCTGATGGTATTCGCTCATCTCGTCCCCCTGGAAATTGCCCGGCATCCTAGCAGACTGCGGCGCATCGATGCAGTGAGGCTATCGGAACCATCACCCCCGAGGCTGCATCCGATCGGTTAACATGAAAACATTCGCCATCCGCAAGCCGAGCCGTTCGATGAGCCAGACCTGGAGCCCCGAAAGCTGGAGAAGCAAGCCGATCCAGCAGCAACCCGTGTACCCCGATGCCGCCCACCTGGCGCGCGTGGAGCAGACCCTCGCGGGCTATCCACCACTGGTGTTCGCCGGCGAGGCGCGCGAGCTGCGCCGGCAATTCGCCGAAGTCACTCAGGGCCGCGCCTTCCTGCTGCAGGGCGGCGACTGCGCCGAGAGCTTCGCCGAGTTCTCCGCCGGCAAGATCCGCGACACCTTCAAGGTGCTGCTGCAGATGGCCATCGCCATGACCTTTGCCGCCGGCTGCCCGGTGGTCAAGGTCGGGCGCATGGCCGGCCAGTTCGCCAAGCCGCGCTCCTCCGGCGAGGAGAGCATCGACGGCGTGACCCTGCCCGCCTACCGCGGCGACATCGTCAATGGCATCGGCTTCGATGAGAAGAACCGGGTGCCGGACCCAGAGCGCCTGCTGCAGGCTTACCACCAGTCTACCGCCAGCCTCAACCTGCTGCGCGCCTTCGCCCAGGGCGGCTTCGCCGACCTGCACCAGGTGCACCAGTGGAACCTCGACTTCATCGCCAGCGCCGAGCTGACCGAGAAGTACGGCCAGCTGGCCGACCGCATCGACGAGACCCTGGCCTTCATGCGCGCCTGCGGGTTGGAGAACGCCCCGCAGGTGCGCGAAACCAGCTTCTTCACCGCCCATGAAACCCTGCTGCTCAACTACGAGCAGGCCTTCGCGCGCAAGGACAGCCTGACCGGCGACTGGTATGACTGCTCGGCGCACATGCTGTGGATCGGCGACCGCACCCGCCAGCTGGACGGCGCCCACGTCGAGTTCCTGCGCGGCGTCGGCAACCCGATCGGCGTCAAGGTCGGCCCGAGCATGGCCAGCGACGAGCTGATCCGCCTGATCGACATCCTCAACCCGGACAACGATCCGGGCCGCCTCAACCTGATCGTGCGCATGGGCGCCGACAAGGTCGAGCAGCACCTGCCGCGCCTGATCCGCGCCGTGCAGGGCGAAGGCCGCCAGGTGCTGTGGAGCTCGGACCCGATGCACGGCAACACCATCAAGGCCAGCAGCGGCTACAAGACCCGCGACTTCGCCCAGGTGCTGAACGAGGTGAAGCAGTTCTTCCAGGTACACCAAGCGGAGAACAGCTACCCCGGCGGCATCCACATCGAAATGACCGGGCAGAACGTCACCGAATGCATCGGCGGCACCCGCCCGATCACCGAAGCCGGACTTTCGGATCGCTACCACACCCACTGCGACCCGCGCCTCAACGCCGATCAGTCGTTGGAGCTGGCTTTCCTGATCGCCGACACACTGAAGCAGATCCGTCGCTGACCCAGCCAAGGGTAGCGGTGCGCGTGGCGCTCCCTACCCTTGCTCCAGCCAGACAGCGCTCAGGCCTTGAGCCCCAGCAGCAGCGCACACAACAGCAGGAACAGGGTGAACAACACGCGCAGCAAGCGCTGCGGCAACACATGCGCCAGCTTCACTCCCCAGCTGATGCTGAGCAGGCCGCCGACCGCCAGGGGTATGCCGGTCAACCAGGCGACCTGGCCGTGCGCTGCGTAGGTGATCAGGGTCACCGCCGTGCTCGGCGCCGCCAGCGCCAGTGACATGCCCTGTGCCACCACCTGGGACACGCCAAACAGCAAAGTCAGGATCGGCGTCGCCAGCACCGCACCGCCGACGCCGAACAACCCGCCAAGCAAGCCCGCCCCACCCCCAAGCACACCCAGCCACGGCCACGGGCGACTCAGCTCGGTAGTTCCTGCGCCCGGGCGCAGGAACAGCTGCACCAGATTCCAGGCCGCCAGCACCAGCAGGAAGCCGACGAAACCGCGACGCATCACCCCGGCATCCAAGCCCACCGCCACCGCGGAGCCGACCCAGGCCAGGCAGAACGAAGACAGCGCCAGCAACAGAGCATGCCTCCAGTCGATACGGTTGCGCTGGTGATAGCGCCAAAGCGCCAACAACACATTGGGCACCACCATCACCAGCGCCGTACCCTGAGCGAGCTGCTGGTCCAGGCCGAACAGCAGGCCCAGCGCCGGAATGGCCAGCAACCCGCCACCGATGCCGAACAACCCGCCCAGAGTGCCGAGCAGCAGGCCCAGAGCAACATCGAAGAAAAACTGCAGTAGAGTCATCATGCCTCCGCAAAAGCAGCATGCTACGCAGGCACCTCTGGCCGGGAAACGCAAAGCCACGCACAATGGCTATGCACTTTCCGCATAGCAGGTTGCCAATGAGTCCCGACTCCCTGACCGGTCAGCTCGACCTGTTCCTCGACGTACTGGCCTGCGGCAGTTTTTCCGCCGCAGCCCGCCGCCAGCAGCTTACCCCCTCGGCGGTGGCGCGTCGCATCGACGCCCTGGAGCAGGCACTTGGCACAGCCCTGTTCCAGCGCAGCACCCATGCAGTGAAGGCCACCCCGGCCGGCCAGGCCTTCGCCGAACGCGCCCGGCGCATCCTCGACGAACTGCGCCTGGCGCGGGCCGAGGCGGTGTCGCTGAGTAGCGCGCCGGAAGGACTGATCCGCATCGACGCGCCGGCGCCCTTCGGCCGACGCCACCTGGCACCCGCCATCGCCGAATTCCTCGTCGCCTACCCGGGTCTGGATGTGCAGCTACGCCTGATCGACAGCTTCGTCGACCTGCAGGGCGAGCACCTCGGCCAGGTCGACCTGGTGCTGCGCATCGGCCCACTGGCCGACACCCGCCTGGTCGCCACGCCGCTGGCGCCAATGCTGCGCATCGCCTGCGCCAGCCCCGACTACCTCAAACGCCGCAGCACGCCCACCGACCCGCGCCAGCTGCCCGAGCATGACGGCCTCGACTGGGACGTCCTGGCGCCGCCCCATGCCTGGCGCTTCATCCTCGACGGCCAGAGCCGCTCGATCCGCCCGGGCCGCCTGCGCATGACCGCCAACAACGCGGAAACCCTGCTGTGTGCCGCCCTCGCCGGACTCGGCATCGCCCACCTGCCGACCTGGCTGATCAGCGACTACCTGCTGCGCGGCGAACTGGTGCCACTGTTCTGCGACGACGGCCTGCCGCCGGCCGAGCCCAGCGGCATCTATGCCCTACGCCTGCCGCAGCCCGCGGCGTCGCGCACCCGCCTGCTGCTGGAGTTCCTGAGGAATCGCTTCGGCCCGCTGCCGCCCTGGGATCTGGCTCTGCAGGCTGGCCTCGGCAAATAGGCGCGCAAAAACGCAAAAGCCCGGCGCTAGGCCGGGCTTTCTGTCTTCCGGCTGCTTCTGCCGACCTCCACTACACCCTAGATTCCACGCGGCTTTCAGCCTAATATGCGTCCACTCAAGCCCACCGAATACCAGCCCCATACGGGCGCTAAGTGGGGGAACAAGTGGGGGAACGGTTTCTGTTCCCCCACCAGTGGAGGCCGGAATGGGCAAGCTGAATTCCAAGCAAGTCGAGAACCTGACAGAGCCGGGCACCTATGAAGACGGCGACGGCCTGCGCCTTGTCGTTAAGGCCAGCGGGGGGAAGTCGTGGGTGCTGCGTTTCCAGCTCAACGGCAAGCGCCGGGAGATGGGCTTGGGGAGCTTCCCCGAGGTGAGCCTTAAGGCCGCCCGCATCGCCTGCGCCGATCAGCGCAAGCTGCTGGCCACTGGCGCCGATCCGATGGCCGCCCGTGACGCCGAGCGCGAGCGCCAGCGCGAAGTCCAGCGCCAGCAGGAAGCCAACCGCCGCCCGTTCGAGGTGCTGGCCCTGGAGTACATAGAGGCGCACGGGGCTGGCTGGTCGGATCAATGGCGCAAGGGCTGGCGCTTCAAGCTGGAAACTTACGCCTTCCCTGTTATCGGCAAGCTGCCGGCCAGCGCCATCGAAACGGAACACGTCCTGCGCGTACTGCAACCGATCTGGGCCACCAAGACCCGCACGGCTGATGAGGTGCGCGGGCAAATCGAGCGCGTGCTAGATGCCGCCAAGGCCCACAAGCTGCGCGACGGCGACAACCCGGCACGCTGGCGCGGGCATCTGGAAAACCTGCTGAGCAAGGCCGACAAGAAAAAGGCCAGCAAGCGCGAACACATGCCCGCCCTACACTGGCGCGACATTCCCGGCCTTATGGTGAAGCTGGCGCAAAGCCAAGACCGTGACGCCCTGGCACTGCGCCTGCTGATTCTGACTGGTGCCCGCGCGCACATGGTCCGCTTTGCCGAGTGGTCGGAGTTCGATTTGAAGGCGGGCGTCTGGTCGCTGCCTGCCGAGCGCATGAAAATGCGCCAAGCCTTCGATATTCCCCTGGCGCCCGAAGTGGTCGAACTGCTGGAAGCCCTGCCGCGAATCGAGGGCAGCCCGTACCTGTTTCCCGGAGCCGGCTTTAAGACTGGCGTCATGCACAAAAACGCATTCCGCACCCTGTTGCATGGCCGGGGGCTGGCCGACATTACCGCCCACGGCTTCCGCTCCACCTTCCGCGACTGGGCAAACGAGCGCACCCACTACCCCCGCGAAGTCTGCGAGCTGGCGCTAGCCCATGACGAACGCGACCAGACCGAGGCCGCCTATTCCCGGTCGGACTTCATCGAAAAGCGCCGCGCATTGATGGCAGACTGGGCGAAGTACGCCACCACACCACCAGCGGCCAACGTCATTCAAGGCGACTTCAACAAGCGCGCCTAACCGAGCACCGGCCAGCCTAGCCCGACGGGGCGAAAAGCGGATTTCCCACCCACCCGGCTGGCCGATCTATTCAGGAAGTGGGAGCGCCTGGGAGGGCGTAGTAGTGGCCAAGATTGACCGCGTGGAAGACCTGCCGGAGTGGTTCAAGCTGGAGAAGTATCGGGGCTGTGAATCGTTCGGCGTTGTCGAATGGTTCCAGAGCCTTGCCGTGCGCCGCTTCATTCTTCACACACTGGATCGGCGCGAACACGTCCTTGCATACGCCGGAGAGCAACTACTGGCTACCCTGTTGGGTTTCCTGCGCCGTCTCCCCACGGACAATGGGTATGGTTGCCGATGTTTGATTATCCGCGACGAGCAAGAGCTTGCAGAAAATGCGCCTGTGCGCCCACTGCGAATCTCGGACTTGGTTCTCCAATCAAGCGCTGATCGGGATGCCGCAGAGGATGGCGAGTGCGCCCCGTGGTTTGCTGAAAGGTGGAAGCTGGTCGCCAATGGTGTAGATACGTTCGCCGATCTGCTGGATGACGCACTGATACTTGAAGATCACGGCCCAAAAGCAATAACCCATGCGGCAGTTTTGGCTGTGAACCTGCAAGCCAATGATTCAGTTCTGATGGCCGCATTTGCGGCATGGCTCAAAGATGCGCGCATCAAGCATCCGACAGCCAAGCGCGAGCGTCCAGCATATTGGAGCTGGGCAGCGTATGGCCTGCTGCCGTATCTAGACCTGCTGATCTGGGCAAAGGAAACCGGGAGTCAAATCCCGCATCACGTCATGGCTGAGGCAGTCGGCTACCGCAAGGGTGGGGACAGTTTCCGGAAGACCGTTCCGAAGCTAGCCACCGAACTGATGCACAACTTGGGCGAACTGGAGGCCCTAGCCGCTATCGAGGCGGCTTCGGAAAAACTCGGCGCCTGAGTCTTTCCGGAATTATTCGAGGGCTGAATCTCGGCATGGTGGCCCCGTCTTTTGGTGTATTTAATCCGTAACCAAGTCCACAACGCGCCACCAAGCGCAACGGAGATTTGGCTATGGCTGCCATCGTAACTAGCACTCAACAACCCCGCCGCATCATGCGCCTGCCGCAAGTACAGGCCGCCACCGGCTTTGGCCGCGCATGGATTTACGCCCTGATGAGCGAGGGCAAATTTCCGAAGGCCCGCAAGATCGGCACCCGCGCCGTGGGCTGGCCGAGCGATGAAGTCGAGCAGTGGGTAACTGATCGCCTGGAGGGCCGCGCATGAAAAAGGCGACCCGTCCCGAAGAACAAAGCCGCCCGCGCAAGGCCGATTCTAGCACCGCTACCCCGACCAAGATCGCCCGCATTCTGGCGCACCTGCTGGCTGGCGCCAGCGTCAACCGCTTCGAGGCCGAACGCTTGGGGGATCACTGTTTGCCGAGCACCATAGCCGTGCTGGCGAACCGTAACGGGCTGCTACTCCAGCGCCAGCAAGAGCGCGTCCCGAACAACTGGGGCGCACCTTGCACCGTCACCCGCTACAGCCTGCCGGCCAGCGAACACAAGCGCGCCCGCGCCGTCCTGGCGACCTTCAAGCGCACCTCCCGCCCCACCAGCGAGAACTAACCCCATGCCGAACATTCGCACCCGCTTGGCCGGGCTGGCACCGGCTTGCCTGATGAAAGCCGCCGCATGGCTTCACCGTCACCCGTTGGCCGTCGAGCTGCTGGCACTGGCCGCTGTGGTCGGCCTGTTCACCCTGGAGGCGCTGCGCTGATGACCCAATACCAAGGCGACCCGCTCGACCTGCTGCTACCGCGTCTGGAAGGCGTGAAGCCGCAAGGCGCGCGGTATATGGCCCGATGCCCGGCGCATCAAGACAAGTCCCCCTCCCTGAGCCTTTCGCGCGGCGACGATGGCCGCGCCCTGGTTCACTGCTATGCCGGCTGCGAGGTGCGCGACGTGCTGGCCGCTGTCGGCCTGGAGCTGCGCGACCTGTTCCCCGAGAACCTGAGCCAAGAGCAGCGCCAGCAGTATCGCCGCAACAAGCTGGAAGCCGAGCGCCGCTTCGAGGCGCTGGTTATCGAGGCCGCGAAGGGGGAAGCCAAGGCCAGCGACCTGAGCGACGAAAGCACCGCCCGGCTTGCCCTGGCTCAAGAGCGGATCGACCAGCTCGACCGCCAGCTAGCAGAGTTGGGCAGCCAACCAGAGCAGCCCCGCCCCGCACTGCTTGAGGTGGCCTTGGGCGACGTGATGAGCGCCAGCCTGGAGCCTGTACGCCATGCGGTAAAACCGTGGATGCCGCGCCGGCACGTGACCCTGTTCGGTGGGCATGGCGGGATCGGCAAATCGAGCCTGGCTCTAGCTATCGGCGCGCATGTGGCGTGCGGCCTGCCGTTCGCTGGCCTGGAGGTTGAGCAATCGCCCGTCCTGTTCGTGAGC
This sequence comes from Geopseudomonas aromaticivorans, assembly GCF_019097855.1. GTDB lineage: Bacteria > Pseudomonadota > Gammaproteobacteria > Pseudomonadales > Pseudomonadaceae > Geopseudomonas > Geopseudomonas aromaticivorans. The sequence goes on along the minus strand of NZ_JAHRGL010000018.1, from coordinate 30,039 downwards.
CTGGAGGATGAGGCCAGCATCGTGCGCCTTCGTCTGCGCCGGATCATCGAGGCATACCGGCTGCCGGCTGCGCGGGTACTGGCTGGCCTGCGTCTGCTGGACGGAACCCAGACCTTTGCCGCGCTGATGACCGAGGGCGACGGCTTCAACGCGGCGCCGATCTTTACCCCGGCTTTCCGCGAGCTGTCGAGCCATGCCGGGGGCGCTGGGCTGATCGTTATCGACAACGCTTCCGACGCCTTCGATGCCAACGAGAACAGCCGCCGCACCGTGCGCGCCTTTGTGCGCGGCCTAGCTGCCATCGCCCGCAAGCAAAATGCCGCCGTAGTGCTGCTGGCGCATATCGACAAGAGCGCCGCGAAGGATGGGGCGCGCGGCAACAGCTACAGCGGGAGCACCGCTTGGCATAACAGCGCCCGGTCGCGGCTGGCGCTGCTGGAGGATGACGGGCGCATTCTGCTGGCGCATGAGAAAGCCAACCTGAGCGCGCGGGCTGATCCGGTAGGCGTCACGTTCGTGGATGGCGTACCTATCCCCGAGGCTGGCGCCCAAGGCGACGGATTGACCGCCGAGGACTTCGACCGCACCGAGGTTATCCGCGCCATGAAGGCCGCCCATGATGCGGGTATCAACGTGCCGGCCAGCACCACCCCCGGCGCCCATTCGGCCATGAAGGCGCTGGAATCGCTGCCAGAGTACGGGCAGACCTTCCGGGGCAAGGCTGGAGGGCAGCGCGCCGCACGCGCCATTACTGCGCTGATCCGTGTCGGGCGCATTCGGCGCGCCGAGTACAAGACGCCCCAGCGCAAAACACGCGAGCGCCTGGAGCTGGTCGAGCTGCCAGAGGTGGCCGCCGATCCGGTCGAAAACGCGCCAATCCCGAGCGCCGAAAGTGCGCCGCGCCACCCCCCTATAACCCCCCAGCGCATCGGCGCAGCGCATGGGGATGCTTGCGCCATTGCGCCAAGCATGAAGGGCGCAGCGCCGAACACCATCGGCGCAATCGGCGCAGAGCGGAGCGCCCCCGAGCTGGCTGCCGGTCATGCCCAGCCCAGTGGCGGCGCGGAGTATTTCTGAGCATGGCCGCACTGGACTACCTGCGCGGGGCTGGCCTGGCCGTCGAGCTGGAAGGCGAGCGGCTGCGCGTCACCCCAGCGGATCGCATCACGGCAGACCTTCGCCAGTTCGTTCGCGACCACCGCGCCGAGCTGCTGGCCGAACTGAGCGCCGCCAATGACGCCCAGCCGGCCAGCGAGCCGCCACAAGCGCCAGCCGCACCAACCCCAGCGCCAGCAGCGGAAAGCGCACCAGAGGCCGCCAGCGAGCCTACGCGCAACGCCTGGACGATCACCCGAGGGGGCAAGCCGATCTGTCGCATGGTCGGCGCCCCTTGCATCCGCAGCGAAGCCCTAGCCGATGCGCGCTGGCGCTGGCCCGATGCCGACATTCTGGAGAACTGACCCATGACCCCGATCACGCACACGCTGGCCAATATCGGCCTGAAGCCGACCACCACCGCCCGCGACATGCTGACCATCGCCCGCCGCATCGTGCGCCGGCTGTGCGAGGTGCGCCGCGCCAACCACGAAGCACAGCGAGCCTTGCGCCGGCTGGCCGCTATCCGCCGCGAACACCTGCCGTTCACTCGGCACAATGTCGAGGAACTGGAGCGGCTGGCGGACGAGCACCGCGCCAAGCTGGAAGCCACCCGCGCGGTACTGGTGGGATATGGGCGGCTGATCCTGCTAGACCAATGCGGCTATGCCGAGTCGCTGGGCTTCGAGGCGCTGGCCGACCTGCTGAATATCAACCGCGCAGACCGGGAGCGAGCACGCCGGGAGGGCTGGCACACCCTGTCCGATCTGGTGGCCATTCACGATCTGGAGAACAGCGCCGAGCGCCGGGGCGACCGCTGGGGCGACGGAAGCCCGCTCTATCAGGCGTGCCAGTTGGCGCTGGTGGAGTTCATGCGTACATGCCCGGAACACCTGCTACCCGATCCGTTCGCCCCTGGCGCACCTTTCGGCCCGAGGCTGCCGCCCGTGCTGCGCATCGTCTGACCTGCTGCCGGGGTTCGCGCCCCGGTACGCATTCCGCACAATTTCCCTATTGATTTAGGTTCGCCATGAGCAAGAGAACAACCGAGGATCACCGCGCGCTCGACGTGCGGAAGCTACACCGGGCCGGGGCGCTGGCGGCTGGCCGTTCCTGTGGCTGGGAGTGGTCGCGCCGGGGCGAAGTGGTCGCATCAATCGGCATCGAGGCCGAAAGTCTGGAGTGCCTGCGCCTACGCTACCAGTTGACCCGGCAGGGCAAGACCGAGGCGAAGGATTACCGCGTGCCGATCACCTGGACGCCCTGCCACCTGGGCGGCAATCGTCCGTGGTTCCTGTGCCCGTGCTGTGGTCGCCGCGTGGCCAAGCTGTACAGCAGCACCCTGTTTGCCTGCCGGCACTGCCTGCGCCTCAACTACCGCAGCCAGCAGGCCAACAAGCGCGACAGGCCATGCGACCGTTCGTGGGATCTGCGCCGCGCCCTAGGCTGTGATGAAGGGTTCCTGTCCCTGCCTGCTGAGTACATCACCAAGCCCAAGGGCATGCATTGGCGGACGTTCGAGCGGAAGGTGGAACAGCTCCGGCGAGTGGACGCCCGCGCCCTGGGCGCAGCTCAAGCCATGCTTGGCACCATCGAGCGCAAGGTGAACACGGCACGCGCCGCCCTGGCTCGCTGCTGATCCCGCACCGCCTGGAACCGCATGAAGGTGGCTGGCAATGAGGAAAACACCCCGTGTAAAAAGGGTTGCTAAGCCATCAAGCACGCACTCGTATTACTCGTGAATGCATTCAATAAATGCTTTCTTGTGGGCGTGGGCACCTTGAGCGGTGAAACGGTGCCAGAAGCTAGCTGGCGTACCTTCACCCAGCATATCGAGAGCATGAAGCACCGCTAATGCGTCCATAGCCCTGGCCTCAGTGAAGGTGGGGCCTAGGGCTTCGAGAGCTATCCGAGCGTTGCGTCGAAAGCCAATGTTTAGTTCGTGTCCTGCGTCGGTTAGGCGGTACATGCTCATGAGGGGGCCTCTCGGTGGTTCTGTGGTATGCCTTAGTCAAGGTTGTGACTGTGCCAGAGTCCATGGGGGCGAGCCAATCAGTGAGCAACCTGCCGCTCTTGGCTTTTGCGTCGAGTTTCGTGACCAGTACGCGCGCACGCGCGACCCCACCCCCGTACTAGGTTCTTCCCGCACCCCCGCCCCGTGCGGGTAATTCGCGCCCCGACCTTTCGCTTCATACGGAATTTTCCCCGCATAGCCGTGTCCGGTTCCGGTTTGGGCTGATCCCCAGCAATGTCACGACCAGCAAGCGCCCCGGCACCCGGACACAGGCGCAGCAGCCCCGCAGAGGCCGCCAGCGAGGCGGAAACGGTCGGCCTGTGGATCGCCACAACGAAACAACAACCATCACCACCAGCCGGCCCGCATGAGGCGAGGCGCTGGGGCCTGAATCATCCGCAAGGCCCACCCCTCGGGGAGAACCTAGAGCCGGGGCACCCCAAGATCACCGCAAGGTTTTTCGGACGTCACCACGCGAGGCAAGATCACGGCAAGGCGCTGCTGCGAAACAACCCCATGAATGGCCGTCTAGAATGGACGCAAGTAGACCGCCCGGAGAGGCCGCAGGAAGCGCGCCGGCTGATCCGCTGGCCGATGGCATGGCCTGATCCTGTTCGCGCTGCTGTGGCCGTATGGGGAGGGGTGGGGCGAAAGTCTGGAAGCGCCACCCGCAGGAAACCGCACCCGACCGCACGCGCAGAATTTGCCCTGTTAACGGCAGACGTTAACCCTTAACGGGAGGGGGGAGGCGAAACGTCCGGCGCTATGACCTCCCGAACGAAAGGGTGAACCGTTTTCCCGTTTCCCCAAAATTCGCATTCCGGGATCACTGCCGGCGAGCACCTGGGCGCAGTGCGCACCCGGTGCGCATCTGGAGTGCGCAAGTTCGCGGCGAGGTTCGCGGCATAGGTTCGCACCAGTGACCAGCCAGTGACCGGGGGTAGTGACCAGCGCGCGCACGCGAGGGGCTGGCAAACTATGCCCGACCAGACCAGCAGCGAGGCCGACACCATGTCCATCATCCAATGCGACTACCTGGAAGCGCCGGCCAAGGTGGAGTTCCCGCCCGAGCTGGCGTTGCTGATCGTGCGCAAGGCCGCAGCGATGGCGGCGCAGTTCGAGGAACGCGCCCTGGACGAAATGACCCGAGCCGCCCACCGTCACCTGCGCACCGGGCAGACGACCGAGCAAATAGCCTGGCAGTTGGGACTATGACCGGCGCCAGCAGATAACCCCGAACCGATGGGGGAACGCATCACGCGCCAGCGAAGTGGGGGGACAAGTGGGGGGACAAAACGACCAAGAGAAGCAAGACCCGCATTCTGCGCGGCCTGTAGAACGCAAAAGCCCGGCGCTAGGCCGGGCTCTTGTGGATGCGCGTCAGACTCAGGCTTGCGGAGCCTGGGTACGGCCTTTGTAGGAGCCGTCGCGGGTGTCGATTTCGATCCAGTCGTCGATGTTCACGAAATCGGCCACTTTGACTTCGGTGCCGTTGCTCAGCTTGGCCGGCTTCATCACCTTGCCGCTGGTGTCGCCACGGGCAGCGGTTTCGGTGTAGACAACCTGACGCACGATGGTGGTCGGCAGGTCGACGGAGATAACCTTGCCTTCGAAGAACACGGCTTCGCAGACGTCGGTCATGCCTTCTTCGATGAACGGCAGGACGCTTTCCAGGTCTTCCGCACGCAGTTCATAGGAGTTGTACTCCGGATCCATGAACACGTAGTCCTCGCCGCTGATGTAGGACAGGGTCACTTCCTTGCGATCAAGGATGACCGGCTCCATCTTGTCGTCGGCTTTGTAAACGGTTTCCGTCTTGGAGCCGTTGATCAGGTTCTTCAGCTTCATCTTGACGATGGCGCTGTTACGACCGGACTTGGTGAATTCAGCTTTCTGGATCAGCCACGGATGGCCGTCGATCAGGGCTACGCTGTTGGCCTTCATTTCTTGTGCGGTTTTCATGCGAAATATCCGGATATGACTGGAGGTACAAGATCTAAGCCGCTCATGATAGCGAATTTTGGTAAAACTGTTCCAGCGCCGTAGCAAGATCAGGACGGGAGGCCTGTTCCGCACACCAGCTCTGCGCACGCTCGCGCCACTCTGGCCAGTGCATTCGCGCCGCTCGCCAGGCTTCGCCCATCCCCGTTCCGGCATTCCAGGCCTGCCACAATTGCTGCAGCGCCTGCGCCGCTGCCGGTGACAAGCCTTGCAGATAGAGCGCCAGAAATGCCCCCAGCTTGTCCCAGTGGGCGCCCTCTTCCTGCGGATAGATGTGCCAGAGCAACGGCCGACCGGCCCACTGCGCCCGGACGAAGGAGTCCTCGCCGCGCACCGCGTTGAAATCGCAGCACCACAACAGGCAGTCGTAGTCGTCCTGGGAGACGAACGGCAGCACCTGCAACTGCAGCTTGCCGCGCCGCGCGACGAAGCCCGGCTCCAGCTCCGCGGTCTCGCCCAACCACTGGCGCAGATCACCGAGAATGCGCCCGCGCGGCACCAGCAACCGGGTCGACTGCGGATCAGCGGCCAGCGCATCCAGCCATTCGCCCAGACCGGGATTCTCGTAGGCGAACAGCGAGATCAGCCGCTCTTCGCCCTGCACGACGACACCGAGACCGGCGAGAAACGTCCGCTGCGCCGCCTCATCGGCCTGGAACGCCCGCCGCCGTGCCAGCAGGTCACGTTCGCGCAGCACACCGCCAGTACCGGAGACGAAACCCGGGAAGAAGAAGTACTTCTGCAGGCCTTGGCCCTGGGGCGACGGCAAGCCGTGGCAGCCGGCCACCCAGTCCTCGGCACTGAGATACTCCAGATTCAGCCACAGCGGCTGCCGCTCGGCGGCGCGCATGGCTGCCACCTGCGCCTCCGGCAGCGTGCAACCGAAGGCTTCGATCACCACGTCGGCCAGCGCCTGGGGCTGCCAGTCCGCCGCCCAACGACAGACTTCCACGCCAGCCACCTGCTGGCGCGCCAGCCCGGCATCAGCCTGCGGACAGAGCGCGGCGAAGGCCGCCGGCTCGTCGACCCACAGACGCACCTGGTGGCCATGCTCGGCCGCCAGCTGGCGCGCCAGGCGCCAGGTCACTCCAATGTCGCCGAAGTTGTCCACTACGCTGCAGAATATGTCCCAGCTTGCCACGCCTCTCTCCTCTGGCCTTCCCAAGCCCAGTCTATCAGGCTCGCGCCCTCCTCCCGACCGGCCGCCCCAGCCCTAAGCCAATGAAAAAACTGAAAAAACCTTTGCATTTGGAAAAGGCTTCGACTAAATTATGCGCCGTCGACAGGGCGACAGCCTAGACGACTGAATATGGTGAGGTGTCCGAGCGGTTGAAGGAGCACGCCTGGAAAGTGTGTATACGGGAAACCGTATCGTGGGTTCGAATCCCACCCTCACCGCCATATTGCAAGAAAAAGCCGCTGGAATCTCGAGAGATGCCAGCGGCTTTTTCGTTTCCGGACCACTGCCAGCGGATAAAAATAAAGCTGTACAGATCGGCCAAATAGCGTATCGTGTCCCCACTGCGCTGCAATTGTCACTGTGATTCGCGACTGGTGTTCTGATTTCGATCGTTTCATCTCCTCGGCTCCATCTGCTCTCGCAACTCAGTAGCGACTCTGGCGATCCACTCTGGAGCCCGAGTCAACCTACCTTTACCCCTGGAGATACACCATGTCCAATCGTCAATCCGGCACCGTCAAGTGGTTCAACGATGAAAAAGGCTTCGGCTTCATCACCCCGGCCGACGGCAGCGCTGACCTGTTCGTACACTTCCGCGCCATTCAGAGCGAAGGCTTCAAGAGCCTGTCTGAAGGCCAGCAAGTGACCTTCGTTCCGGCCAAAGGCCAGAAGGGCATGCAAGCTGAAGACGTGCGCGTTAGCTAATTAGCTGACCCTCGTTGAAAAAGCCCCGCTTATGCGGGGCTTTTTTATGCCCGCAATTCCGCCCTCCCCTGCCGTGACGAACCAGCTACCATGGACGAAAACAACGCGCCGCCGAGCAGCGGTGGCAACGTCCGCACCAGGGAGCGACACCATGATTGACTCAGCCAATCTTCTTCACAGCGCCGAGGGCCAGGCCGAGCTGCTGCAGACCCTGCTCAGCGCCGAGCGCGCAGGTGCCAAGGTGGCTGGCGAAAGCCTGCGCCAGACCAGCGACCCGGCTCAACGCCAGCTGCTACAGCAGATCCTCAAGGGCGAAGGCGACAGCTGCCTGCACCTGCTGACCTGCCTCAAGCACCTGGGACTTGAGCCAAACCGGGAAACCGGCGCCTTCTATGCCAAGGCCATGGCTATCGAACCGCTGGAGGAGCGCCTGCTATTCGTCGACAGAGGCCAGCAATGGGTGATCCGCAGGCTCCGCGACTTCCTGCCGGGCTGCCAGGATGCGCTGATCAAAGGCGAACTGGAGCAGATGTTGCGGATCCACGAGGAGAACAGCGCAGCAGCGCAAGGCTAATCCCCAGCATTTCCGCGCCGCCTGCAAAAAGGGCCGCCTCACGGCAGCCCTTTCGGTACAACAGTGCGACTTACTCGGCCAGGCGCCAGGTGGTGCCGCCCTTGCCGTCCTCCAGCACCACGCCCATGGCGGTGAGCTGGTCACGGATGCGGTCGGACTCGGCCCAGTTCTTCTCGGCGCGCGCCTGCAGGCGGGCGGCGATCAGTGCCTCCACCTCTGCGGCGTCCACCTTGCCCGCGGCACCGGCCTGCAGGAAGGCCTCCGGGTCGAGCTGCAGCACGCCGAGTACGCCGGCCAGCTCCTTGAGGCGCGCGGCCAGCGCGGCGGCGGCGTTCAGGTCGGACTCGCGCAGACGGTTGACCTCGCGGATCATCTCGAACAGCACCGCGCAGGCTTCCGGCGAGTTGAAGTCGTCGTCCATGGCCGCGCCGAAGCGGGCGACGAACTCCTCGCCACCGGCCGGAGCCGCGTCCGGCAGGCCCTTGAGGCCGTTGTAGAAGCGCTCCAGGGCGCCCTTGGCTTCCTTGAGGCTGTCCTCGGAGTAGTTGATCGGGCTGCGGTAGTGGCTGGACACCAGCAGGTAGCGCACCACCTCGGGGTGGTACTTCTCCAGCACCTCACGGATGGTGAAGAAGTTGCCGAGACTCTTGGACATCTTCTCGCCGTCGACGCGCACCGCGCCAGCGTGCATCCAGGCGTTGGCGTACAGCTTGCCGGTGGCCGCCTCGCTCTGCGCGATCTCGTTCTCGTGGTGCGGGAACACCAGGTCCGGGCCGCCGCCGTGGATGTCGAAGGTCTCGCCCAGGCAGCAGGTGGACATCACCGAGCACTCGATGTGCCAGCCCGGACGGCCGGGGCCCCAGGGCGACTCCCAGCTCGGCTCGCCCGGCTTGGCGCCCTTCCACAGGACGAAGTCGAGCGGGTCTTCCTTGGCCTCGTCGACCTCGATGCGCGCGCCGATCTTCAGGTCCTCGATCTTGCGCCGCGACAGCTTGCCGTAGCCCTCGAACTTGCCGACCCGGTAGTAGACGTCGCCGTTGCCCGGGGCGTAGGCGAAGCCCTTGTCGATCAGGGTCTGGATCATCACATGCATGCCGGCGATGTGGTCGGTGGCGCGCGGCTCGAGGTCCGGGCGCAGCACGTTGAGGCGCGCCTCATCCTCGTGCATCGCGGCGATCATCCGCGCGACCAGATCCTGGAACGACTCGCCGTTTTCGTTGGCGCGCTTGATGATCTTGTCGTCGATGTCGGTGATGTTGCGCACGTAGGTCAGCTCATAGCCGCGATGGCGCAGCCAGCGGGCGACCACGTCGAACGCCACCATCACCCGCGCATGGCCGATGTGACAGAAGTCGTAGACGGTCATGCCGCACACGTACATGCGCACCTTGTTGCCTTCCAGCGGCTTGAGCTCGTCCTTGCTCTTGGACAGGGTGCTGTAGATGGAAAGCGTCATTCACTGCCCCCAGGAGTCGCGCAGGGTGACGGTACGGTTGAACACCGGAGCGCCCGGCTTGGAGTCCTTCAAGTCGGCGCAGAAGTAGCCTTCGCGCTCGAACTGGAAGCGCTCTTCCGGCACGGCATTGGCCAGCGACGGCTCGGCGCGGCAGCCCTTGAGCACCACCAGCGACTCGGGGTTGATGTTGTCGAGGAAGCTGCCGCCCTCCTCGTCGGTCTTCTCCGGGTTGGCGGCCTTGAACAGGCGGTCGTACAGGCGCACCTCGCACTCGACGCTTTCGGCAGCCGGCACCCAGTGAATCACGCCCTTGACCTTGCGGCCTTCCGGATTCTTGCCGAGGGTGTTTTCGTCGTAGGAGCAGCGCAGCTCTACGATGTTGCCGGCCTCATCCTTGATCGCCTCGTCGGCACGGATCACGTAGCTGCCGCGCAGGCGCACTTCGCCACCGGGGATCAGGCGCTTGAAACCGGCCGGTGGGACTTCCTCGAAGTCGCTGGCGTCGATGTAGATCTCGCGAGAGAACGGCAGCACGCGCACGCCCATGTCCTGCTTGGGATGGCGCGGCAGCTCGAGGTTCTCGACCTGGCCTTCCGGGTAGTTGGTGATGACCACTTTCAGCGGTTTGAGTACGCACATGGCGCGCGCGGCGTTGGCGTCCAAGTCCTCGCGGATGGCGAATTCCAGCATGCCGATGTCGACCAGGCCGCCGGCGCGGTTGACGCCGATCAGGTCGCAGAAGTGGCGGATCGAGCCCGGGGTGTAGCCGCGGCGACGGTAACCGCTCAGGGTCGACATGCGCGGGTCGTCCCAGCCATTGACATGATTCTCATCGACCAGCTGCTTGAGCTTGCGCTTGCTGGTGATGGTGTAGTTCAGGTTGAGACGGGCGAACTCGTACTGGCGCGGCTGCGCCGGCACCGGCAGGTTGGCCAGGAACCACTCGTACAGCGGGCGGTGATCCTCGAACTCCAGGGTGCAGATCGAGTGGGTGACGCCCTCGATGGCGTCCGACTGACCGTGAGTGAAGTCGTAGCTCGGATAGATGCACCACTTGTCGCCGGTCTGGTGGTGATGGGCGTGACGGATGCGGTAGAGGATCGGGTCGCGCAGATTCATGTTCGGCGAGGCCATGTCGATCTTGGCGCGCAGCGCACGGGCACCGTCGGGGAATTCGCCGGCCTTCATGCGCGCGAACAGATCGAGGTTCTCCTCGACGCTGCGCTCGCGGAACGGGCTGTTCTTGCCCGGCTCGGTCAGGTTGCCGCGATAGGCGCGCGCCTCTTCCGGCGACAGGTCGCAGACGTAGGCCTGGCCATTCTGAATCAGGTGTACGGCCCAGGCGTACAGCTGGTCGAAATAGTTGGAGGCGTAGCGCTCCTCACCGGCCCACTGGAAGCCCAGCCACTCAACGTCCGCCTTGATCGCGTCGATGTACTCCTGGTCTTCCTTGGCCGGGTTGGTGTCATCGAAGCGCAGGTTGCACTCGCCGCCGAATTCCTTGGCCAGGCCGAAGTTCAGACAGATCGACTTGGCGTGGCCGATGTGCAGGTAACCGTTGGGCTCCGGCGGGAAGCGGGTGATGATCTTGGCGTGCTTGCCGGCTTCCAGGTCGGCCTGGACGATCGGGCGGAGGAAGTTCGCAGCAGCGGCGGAAGTCTCGGGCTTGCTCATGGGATCCTTGAACATGTCGGCGCCGGTCAGGGTAGGCCGGCCAATGCAAAGCGCTTATGATAGCGAACCCGTCAAGCCCCTGACAGACACCCGGCAGCAACAACGCCGATCGGTGACGTCCGGGCATCCCTCACCATCCAGCGGAATTCCCCCATGATCAAGCTGCACACCAACCACGGCGTCATCACCCTCAAGCTGTTTGCCGACAAGGCCCCGGAAACCGCGGCCAACTTCGAGCAGTACGTGAAGGACGGCCACTACGACAACACCATCTTCCACCGCGTGATCAGCAACTTCATGATCCAGGGTGGCGGTTTCGAGCCGGGCATGAAGCAGAAGAGCACCCGTGCGCCGATCAAGAACGAGGCCAACAACGGCCTGTCCAACAAGGTCGGCACCGTCGCCATGGCCCGCACCATGGACCCGCACTCGGCCAGCGCGCAGTTCTTCATCAACGTGTCCGACAACAGCTTCCTCGACCACACTGCACCGACCACCCAGGGCTGGGGCTACGCCGTGTTCGGCGAAGTGGTGGAAGGCATGGACGTGGTCGAGAAGATCAAGGCCGTTGCCACCGGCAACCGTGCCGGCCACGGCGACGTGCCGCTGGACGACGTGATCATCGAGAAGGCCGAAGTCGTCGCCGAGTGATTCGATGAGCGTCCTGTTCATCTCGGACCTGCATCTCGAAGCGGAACGCCCGGACATCGTCCGGGCGTTTCTGCATTTCCTGGAGACGCGCGCCGCTGGCGCCGAGGCGCTGTACATCCTCGGCGACTTCTTCGAGGTATGGGTCGGCGACGACGGCATGGACGAGTTCCAGCGCTCCATCGCAGCAGCCCTGCGTCGGCTGAGCGACACCGGCACGCGCATCTACCTGATGCACGGCAACCGCGACTTCCTGCTCGGCAAGGGGTTCTGCCGCGCGGCCGGCTGCACCCTGCTCAAAGAAGGCAGCGTGGTGGACCTGTACGGCGAGCCGGTGTTGCTGCTGCACGGCGACAGCCTGTGCACCCGCGACGAGAGCTACCAGCGCCTGCGCCGGCGCCTGCGCAACCCGTTCTCCCTATGGCTGCTGCGCAACCTGCCGCTGGCCACCCGCCACAAGCTGGCGCGCAAGCTGCGCGATGCCAGCCGCCTGCGTACCCGCGAGAAGGCCGCCGAGATCATCGATGTGACCCCCGAAGTGGTGCCACAGGTGATGGCCGAGCGCGGCGTGCGCACCCTGATCCACGGCCACACCCACCGCCCCGCCGTGCACCAGCTGCTGGTCGCCGGCCAACACTCCCAGCGTATCGTCCTCGGCGACTGGGACCAGCAGGGCTGGGTGCTGGAAGTGGTCCCGCAGGGCTATCACCTCACCTCTTTCCCGCTCGACGCGCCGTAGGGCGCACCGCCGCCCTGCGGTGCCTCTGGCGTGCCAGCGCGCCCTGCCCGCTCGACTCAGGCCGCCGCGCCGCTGTGGAAACGGAACTCCGGGTCCGGCGTCAGAATCGCCTCGCGCTCGACCTCGGCAAAAAAGGCCACTCGCTCGTCGATCGGCTCGCTGGCGTACTGCTGGGCCATTTTCAGGTAGTCCTGATAGTGACGCGCCTCGGACTTGAGCAGCGAGACGTAGAACTTGCCCAGCTCCTCGTCCAGATAAGGCGCCAGCCGGTAGAAGCGCTCACAGGAGCGCGCCTCGATATAGGCACCAACGATCAGGGTGTCCACCAGCTTGCCCGGCTCGCTCTTGCGGATGTGCGCATGCAGGCGCTGGGCATACAGCGAGGCACTCACCGGGCGATAAGCCACGCCGCGTTTCTTCATCAGCACCGCCACCTGCTCGAAATGCCGCAGCTCCTCGCGCGCCAGGCGCGACAGCTTGTACTGCAGGTCTTCCTTCTCGACATAGCGGTACAGCAGGGTCAGCGCCGTACTGGCGGCCTTCTTCTCGCAGTTGGCGTGATCGATCAGCAGGATCTCGGGGTGCTGCAGCGCCTGGTCGATCCAGGCCTGGGGCGTCGGGCAGAGCAGGAAGCTCTCGATCTCGGGAAGCAGGGACATGGCAATCCGGCTAGTCTTGGAAAGCCGCGCATTATACGGCCCTCGCTCGCTACGGGCATGCCTGCTGCTTGATGTGCATCAAGCGGCAGGCGACGGCGTTGCGTCTAGAGTTGAGATCGAAAGCCACCGAGGAAGAAGACCATGCAAGCCATCCGCAGCATTCTGGTCGTGCTGGAACCCAATCAGCCGGAAGAAGGCCTGGCGCTCAAACGGGCAACGCTGATCGCCAACGCCACCCAGTCCGAGCTGCACTTGCTGGTGTGCGACAAGCAACGCAACCACGACGTCCTGCTCGACGATCTGGCGAACAGCCTGCGCGAGGAAGGCCACACCGTCTCCACCCGCCAGGACTGGCAGGAAACGACCTTCCAGACCATCATCGCCGCCCAGCAGGCCGAAGGCTGCGGCCTGGTGATCAAGCAGCACTACCCGGACAACCCACTGAAGAAGGCGCTGCTCACCCCGGACGACTGGAAGTTGCTGCGCTACTGTCCCTGCCCGGTACTGCTGGTCAAGACCGACCGGCCCTGGACCGGCGGCAAGGTGCTGGCGGCGGTCGATGTCGGCAATGACGATCCCGAGCACCACTCCCTGCATGCCAACATCGTCTGCCACGCCCACGACATCGCCCACCTGGCCAAGGGCGAACTGCACGTACTCAGCGCCCATCCGGCGCCGCTGCTCACGGCTGCCGATCCCTCCTTCCAGCTGAGCGAAACCATTGCCGCGCGCTACCGCGAAGCCTGCCAGAGCTTCCAGGACGAGTACGGCCTCGGCAGCCACCAGCTGCATATCGCCGAGGGTCCCGCCGACATCCTGATTCCGCAGATGGCGTTGCAGCTGGACGCCGCGGTCACGGTGATCGGCTCGGTGGCACGCAGCGGCCTCTCCGGCGCCCTGATCGGCAACACCGCCGAAGTGGTGCTGGATGTGTTGCAAAGCGACGTGCTGGTACTCAAGCCGGACGACATCTGCGACCAGTTGGAGAAACTGACGGCGCAGGAGTAAGCGCGATATCAGCCGCGGCTCTCCGCGCCCTCCACCAGAAAAAGCGGCGCGATATAGCGCTGGTAGTGTGCCTCGGACAGCAGGAAGTACTCGCGATCGATGGCATCACGCAGCTGCGGCAGGCTGCTGTCGCGGAACTCCGGCAGCAGCACGATGCCGTAGGCGTCCAGCTGCTGGATCAGCCGCGCGCCGCGGGCGATCAGCTGGTAGGCCCAGCAGTACGGCGACTGCCGCTCGACGAAGCGGATCTGCCGCTGCTGCAGCTGGTGGCGCAGCAAGTGCGGGTCGAACACCTCGAGCTTGGCGGCGACCACCTGCACCAGCAGGGTTTCCAGGCGCTGCCAGACGGCACGCTTCTCGTCTTCGCCGTACAGGTTCCAGTTCACCACCTCGTGATGGAAGCGCTTGCAGCCGCGGCATACCAGATCGCCATAGACGGTGGAGCAGAGACCGATACAAGGAGTCTTGATGAGCTGTTTGGGCATGACGAATGGCGTGCAAAGCGAGGAATGGGCGGCATGTTAGCCCTTTGTCTATGCTGGGTCATCCGCCACCGGCCGGGAGGGTTGCTTAACTTATGTCGCTCTTTCCAGTAGAATCTGCCCGCCTTGTTACAGGCGCCAATGTCCGCAGGAAGCTGTTTTCAAAGCGTCACGAGCACAGTAAACCCGGCAGGAAGCAGTTGGTGAGACCCGCATCGCTCCGCCCTCACCAACACAGCTTCGTCATGATCGCCGGCGTAAAACTTTGAAAACAGCTTCTGGACGAAAGTCCCGGACTCCCGCATGGGACCACTGATGAGGGTAATACTGTGCTTGAAGCCTACCGCAAACACGTAGAAGAGCGTGCCGCCCAGGGCGTCGTGCCCCAGCCGCTGAACGCCGAGCAGACCGCAGGCCTGGTTGAGCTGCTGAAGAACCCGCCGGCCGGCGAAGAAGAATTCCTGGTTGACCTGATCACCAACCGCGTTCCCGCAGGCGTCGACGAAGCCGCCTACGTCAAAGCCGGTTTCCTGGCAGCCATCGCCAAGGGCGAGACCGCCTCTCCGCTGATCAGCAAGCAGCGCGCTGTCGAGCTGCTGGGCACCATGCAGGGCGGCTACAACATCGCCACCCTGGTCGAGCTGCTGGACAACGCCGAACTGGCCGAAGTCGCTGCCGCTCAGCTCAAGCACACCCTGCTGATGTTCGACGCCTTCCACGACGTTGCCGAGCGCGCCAAGAACGGCAACGCCGCCGCCAAGGCCGTGCTGCAGTCCTGGGCTGACGCCGAGTGGTTCGTCAACCGTCCGGCCCTGGCCGAGAAAATCACCCTGGCCGTGTTCAAGGTCACCGGTGAAACCAACACCGACGACCTGTCGCCGGCTCCGGACGCCTGGTCGCGCCCCGACATCCCGCTGCACGCCCTGGCCATGCTGAAGATGGCCCGCGACGGCATCGAGCCGGACGCTCCGGGTTCGGTTGGTCCGATCAAGCAGATGGAAGCCCTGAAGGCCAAAGGCATTCCGGTTGCCTACGTCGGCGACGTGGTCGGTACCGGCTCCTCCCGCAAGTCCGCCACCAACTCGGTGCTGTGGTTCTTCGGCGACGATATCCCGTACGTGCCGAACAAGCGCGCCGGTGGTTTCTGCTTCGGCACCAAGATCGCCCCGATCTTCTACAACACCATGGAAGACGCCGGCGCCCTGCCGATCGAATTCGACTGCACCAACCTGGCCATGGGCGACGTCATCGACGTGTACCCGTACGCTGGCAAGGTCTGCAAGGCTGGTACTGACGAAGTCATCACCACCTTCGAACTGAAGACCGACGTGCTGCTGGACGAAGTCCGCGCCGGCGGCCGTATTCCGCTGATCATCGGTCGCGGTCTGACCGAGAAGGCGCGTGCCGAACTGGGTCTGGCTCCGTCCACCCTGTTCAAGAAGCCGGTTGCTCCGGCTGACAGCGGCAAGGGCTTCTCCCTCGCCCAGAAGATGGTTGGCCGTGCCTGCGGTCTGCCGGAAGGCCAGGGCGTGCGTCCGGGCACCTACTGCGAACCGAAGATGACCACCGTCGGTTCCCAGGACACCACCGGCCCGATGACCCGCGACGAGCTGAAGGACCTGGCTTGCCTGGGCTTCTCCGCCGACCTGGTCATGCAGTCCTTCTGCCACACCGCCGCCTATCCGAAACCGATCGACGTGGTTACCCACCACACCCTGCCGGACTTCATCATGAACCGCAGCGGCGTGTCCCTGCGTCCGGGCGACGGCATCATCCACAGCTGGCTGAACCGCATGCTGCTGCCGGATACCGTCGGCACCGGTGGCGACTCGCACACCCGCTTCCCGATCGGCATCTCCTTCCCGGCCGGTTCCGGCCTGGTGGCCTTCGCCGCCGCCACCGGCGTCATGCCGCTGGACATGCCGGAATCCGTTCTGGTGCGCTTCAAGGGCAAGCTGCAACCCGGTATCACCCTGCGTGACCTGGTGCATGCCATCCCCTACTACGCGATCCAGGCTGGCCTGCTGACCGTCGAGAAGAAAGGCAAGAAGAACATCTTCTCCGGCCGCATCCTCGAGATCGAAGGTCTGGACGGTCTGACCGTCGAGCAAGCTTTCGAGCTGTCCGACGCCTCCGCCGAGCGTTCCGCTGCTGGTTGCGCCATCAAGCTGCCGGAAGAGGCTATCGCCGAATACCTGCGCTCCAACATCACCATGCTGCGCTGGATGATCGGCGAAGGCTACGGCGATGCCCGTACCCTGGAGCGTCGTGCCCAGGCGATGGAAGCCTGGCTGGCCAACCCGAAACTGCTGGAAGCCGACAAGGACGCCGAATACGCGGCCGTGATCGAGATCGACCTGGCCGAAGTGAAGGAGCCGGTTCTCTGCGCTCCGAACGACCCGGACGACGCCCGCCTGCTGTCCACCGTTGCCGGTCAGAAGATCGACGAAGTGTTCATCGGTTCCTGCATGACCAACATCGGTCACTTCCGCGCGGCCGGCAAGCTGCTGGAAAAGGTCAAGGGCGGCATCCCGACCCGTCTGTGGCTGGCTCCGCCGACCAAGATGGACGCCCACCAGCTGACCGAAGAAGGCTACTACGGCATCTACGGCCGTGCTGGCGCGCGCATGGAAATGCCGGGTTGCTCGCTGTGCATGGGTAACCAGGCTCGCGTACAGACCGGTTCGACCGTGGTTTCCACCTCGACCCGTAACTTCCCGAACCGTCTGGGCGACGCTACCAACGTGTTCCTGGCTTCTGCTGAGCTGGCGGCCGTTGCCTCCATCATCGGTAAGCTGCCGACCGTTGAGGAGTACATGGGCTACGCGAAGAACATCGACAGCATGTCTGCCGACGTTTACCGCTACCTGTCCTTCGATCAGATGGCTGAATACCGTGACGCGGCTGCCAAGGCCAACATCCCGGTCATCCAGGCTTGATCCTGTAGCACCTAGGCACTGAAAGAAACCCCGCTTCGGCGGGGTTTCTTTTTTTCAGGCCCCCAGGGCCTGCTCATCTGATCCCAACAGACTCATCTGCTCCCTTCCAGCGACGTTAAGGAGCGGCTGCGCCGCTACGAAGCGCAACCGGCAGGCGCCATTGCCGAAGCCGCGCGGCGCCACAGGCCGACGCCAGCCAGGATGAACAGCAGGCTCAGCGCGCCGACATAGTAGGCCGGGCCCAGCGGACTCCACTTCAGCAGCAGGCTGACCAGGATCGGCGTCATGCCGCCGCAGATGGCGTAGGCCAGGTTGTAGGAGAACGACAGCCCGGAAAAGCGCACCGCCGCCGGGAAGGCCTTGACCATCACCATGGGGATGGCGCCGATGGTGCCCACGCTCAGGCCGGCCAGGGTGTACAGCGGGATCAGCAGATCACGGTGGCTGGCGACGCTGGCATAGAACAGCGAGGAACTCAGCAACAGCAGCAGGCCGCCGCAGACGAAGGTCGGTCCCGCGCCGAAGCGGTCCGCCGCCAGGCCGGCCAGCACGCAACCGAGGCTGAGAGCGACGATGGCCAGGCTGTTGGCCTGCAGCGCTTCGCCCGGGGCGAAGCCGTGCAGGGTCTGGAGGATCGTCGGGGTCATCAGGATGACCACCACGATGCCGGCCGACAGCACCCAGGTCAGCAGCATAGACAGCAGCACCGCCGGGCGATGCTCGCGCAGTACCGCCTTGAGCGGCAGCTCCTCGGCCAGCGACTGGCGCAGTTGCAGCTCGGCGAACACCGGGGTCTCGTGCAGCCAGCGCCGCAGGTAGACCGAGACCAGCCCGAACACCCCACCCAGCAGGAAGGGAATGCGCCAGGCGTAGTCGGCCAGCTCTTCGGCGCTGAACGCCCGGTTGATCGCGCTGGCGGTCAGCGAGCCGAGCAGGATGCCGGCGGTCAACCCGGCAGTCAGGGTGCTGCAGGCAAAGCCGATGCGCCGCGCCGGCACATGCTCGGCGACGAACACCCAGGCCCCCGGCACTTCGCCACCAATCGCTGCGCCCTGAACCACCCGCAGCGCCAGCAACGCCAGCGGCGCCCACAGGCCGATCTGCGCATAGGTCGGCAGCAGGCCCATGCACAGGGTCGGCACGGCCATCATGAAGATGCTCAGGGTGAACATGCGCTTGCGCCCGAGCAGGTCGCCGAAGTGGGCCATGACGATGCCACCCAACGGCCGCGCCAGATAGCCGGCGGCGAAGATGCCGAAGGTCTGCAGTTGGCGCAGCCACTCGGGCATCTCGGCGGGGAAGAACAGCTTGCCGACCACCGCCGCGAAGAACACGAAGATGATGAAGTCGTAGAACTCCAGCGCACCGCCCAGGGCGGAGAGCGAGAGGGTCTTGAAGTCGCTGCGGGTCAACGGGCGCGCCACGGGCGCAGTGCTGGAGTGCTCGGCAGACATAGGGGCTGGTTTCTCGGGAATGGGCGACGGAACGGCGGGCGCACCTTAGCAAATTACGCCCCGCCGGGCAGCCTTCGAAACCCAATCGGTCGTCCGCTGGCGGACTGACCGAGCGCTCTAGAACAGCGGCCCGGAGCGGGTGTTGTTGCCCTTGGCCAGCCGGTCGTAGAGCACCACGTTGACCGTGGCGGCGAGGTTCATGCAGCCGTTGGTGGGGATGTAGACCACGTCCTCGCACCAGTCGCGGATCTGCTTGTCCAGCGAGCCGTCCTCCGGCCCGAAGATGTACAGCGCGCGATCAGGGTGGGTGTACTCGGGCAGGGACCGCGCGCCCTCGACCAGCTCCACCGCCACCGGCGTGCAGCCGAAGGGGAGAATCTTGCGCAGGTCGTCGATGTTGATCAGCGGAATGTCCTGGTGGACCTTCTTGGTATCGGTGACGAAGTCCCGCGCCCGGTCGTAGCGGGTGCCGGTATAGAACACCGAGCTGACGTCATAGCAGCCCGCCGCGCGCATGATCGAGCCGACATTTTCCGGCGATTTGGGATTGAACAGACCGATACAGCTGTATCTCTTGTTGGCCACGGGGATGCTCGCAAAAGCGTCGATTATACCGGGCCGGCGCCAGCCTGGCGGAAAAGCGGATGGAGCGGATCAGGCCGGGCAGCTTTGCCCGGGCATTCACCAGCCCGCGCCCTGCGCCCTACCTGCTGCCCGGTCTACTGCTCCTGCCGGTCCTGCCCGGCGCCGTAGGTGGCGATCACCTCCCCCGCCACCGCGATGGCAATCTCCAGCGGCAGCTTGCCACGCACCTCGGGCAGGCCCAGCGGGCAGCGCATGCGGGCGATCGACTCCGCTGCCAGGCCGCGCTCGCGCAGGCGATGCTCGAAGCGCGCGCGCTTGGTCCGTGAGCCGATCAGGCCGAAATAGGCGAAATCGCCGCGGCGCAGGATGCGCTCGGCCAGCTCGAGGTCGAGCTGATGGTCGTGGGTCATGACGATGCAGTAGCAGCCGGGCGGCAGCTCGTCCACCTCATCGACCGGTTCTTCGCTGACCACCCGCTCGACACCCGACGGCAGCTGCGCCGGGAACTCGGCCACGCGCGAGTCGATCCAGCGCACCCGGCACGGCAGGCCGGCGAGCAGCGGCACCAGCGCGCGGCCGACATGCCCGGCACCGAATACGGCGACCTCGGCCCGTGGCCGCCCCAGCGGCTCGAACAGCAGCAGGGTGACGCCGCCGCAGCACTGGCCGAGGCTCGCGCCCAGGCTGAAGCGCTCCAGCAGCGGCGTGCGGGTACCGCTGGCGAGCAGGTCGCGGGCGATCTGCATGGCGCGCAGTTCCAGATGGCCGCCACCGATGCTGTGGTAGCTGCGCTCAGCGGTGACCAGCAGCTTGGCGCCGGCTTCGCGCGGCGTGGAGCCCTGCTCCTCGACCAGGGTGACCAGCACGCAGGGCTCGCCGCGGCGCTGCAGCGCCGCCAAGGTTTCGATCCAGTCATGCATGGCGCAGGCGCTCCGCCGCCCACAGCACCCGCTCCGGGGTGGCCGGGGCGTCCAGCTCGGCATGCACGCGGTAGTCGGCGAGACTGGCCAGCGCATCCTTGATCGCGCACCACACCGAGATGCCGTGCATGAACGGCGGCTCGCCCACCGCCTTGGAGTGGAACACGGTGTCCTGCGGGTTGCTGCGGTTGGCCACCAGCTGCACGCGCAGGTCCGCCGGCAGGTCGCCCACCGTGGGAATCTTGTAGGTCGCCGGGCTGTCGGTCAGCAGCCGGCCCTGGACGTCCCACACCAGCTCCTCGCAGGTCAGCCAGCCCATGCCCTGGATGAAGCCGCCCTCGATCTGGCCGATGTCGATGGCCGGGTTCAGCGAGTCGCCGACGTCGTGGAGAATGTCGGTACGCAGCACCTTGTATTCGCCGGTCAGGGTATCCACCAGCACCTCGGAGCAGGACACCCCGAAGGCGTAGTAGTAGAACGGCCGGCCGCGCGCCTGCTCGCGGTCGTAGTGCACGCCGGGCGTGGCGTAGAAGCCGGTGCTGGACAGCGACACCTGGCCGACATAGGCGAGGCCGATCAGCTCGTCGAAGCTCAGGTAACGCTCGCCCACCCGCACATGGCCGTTGCCGAATTCCACCTCGTCCGGATCGACCTCGAAGTGGGTGGCGGCGAAACCGACCAAGCGCTGGCGCAGGATCAGCGCGGCGTTCTGCGCCGCCTTGCCGTTGAGGTCGCTGCCCGAGGAAGCGGCGGTCGGCGAGGTGTTGGGCACCTTCTCGGTGTGGGTGGCGCTGATGTGGATGCGCGAGATATCGACCTGCAGGGTCTCGGCGACCACCTGCGCCACCTTGGTGTGCAGGCCCTGGCCCATCTCGGTGCCGCCGTGGTTGAGGTGGATGCTGCCGTCGGTGTAGATGTGCAGCAGCGCGCCGGCCTGGTTGAGGAAGCCGGAGGTGAAGCTGATGCCGAACTTCACCGGGGTCAGCGCCAGGCCCTTCTTCAACAGCGGGCTTTCGGCATTGAAGGCGCGGATCGCCGCACGGCGGGCCTGGTAGTCGCAGCTCGCCTCCAGTTGCGCGGTCAGCTCGGCCAGCAGGTTGTCCTCCACCGTCTGCTGGTAGTGGGTGACGTTGCGCGGCGCAGCGGCGTAGTAGTTGCGCTTGCGCACCTCCAGCGGATCGAGGCCGAGGTGACGAGCGATGCGCTCCATCACCTCCTCGATGCCGAGCATGCCCTGCGGGCCGCCGAAACCGCGAAACGCCGTGTTCGACGCCAGGTGGGTACGGCAACGATGGCCAGTGACCCGCGCATCGCCCAGGTAGTAGGCGTTGTCGGCATGGAACATGGCGCGGTCGACGATGGCTCCGGACAGATCCGGCGAAAAGCCGCAGTTGGCCAGCAGCCGGATGTCGATGCCCTGCAGCACGCCCTGGTCGTCGAAGCCGACGTCGTAGTCGATCAGGAACGGGTGGCGCTTGCCGGTGGTGCGCATGTCGTCGCGGCGCGCCAGACGCATCTTCGCCGGCCGCCCGGTCAGCTGGGCGACCACCGCGCACAGGCAGGCCGGGCCGGCCGCCTGGGTTTCCTTGCCGCCGAAGCCGCCGCCCATGCGGCGCATGTCCACCGCCACCTGGTGCATCGACACGCCGAGCACGCGGGCGACCAGCTGCTGGATCTCGGTGGGATTCTGCGTCGAGGAATACACCAGCATGCCGCCGTCCTCGCTGGGCAGCACCGTGCAGACCTGGGTTTCCAGATAGAAGTGCTCCTGGCCGCCGATGTGCAGACGTCCCTGCAGCCGATGTGGCGCGCCAGCCAGCGCGGCATCGGCATCGCCGCGCTGCTGGCAATGACTGTCGCGCACCAACTCGCCGCGGCGCAGCGCCTCCTCCAGGTCGAGCAGCGGCTCGAGCACCTCGTAGTCGATCCGCGCCGCCTGCGCCGCCTGGCGGGCGATCTCGGGGTCGGCGGCGGCCACCGCCAGCACCATCTGGCCGAGGTACTGCACCACGCCGTCGGCCAGCAGCGGATCGCCGGGGGCCACCGCGCCGATGTCCAGCTCGCCGGGCACGTCGCGGCTGGTGATGGCGATGGCCACGCCGGGAAAGGCGTAGCACGGCGAGGTGTCGATGCGCAGGATGCGCGCATGGGCATGCTCGGAGAGCCGTGCGCAGACGTGCAGCTGGTTGGCGAACTCCAGGCGGTCGTCGACGTACAGCGCCGTGCCGGACACATGCTTGTCGGCGCTCTCGTGCTTGAGGCCGCGGCCGACTCCGCTGGCGATGCCGGCGCGGAAGCGTTCCGCCAGCTCTTGCTGGGATGGCTGGTCAGGAGAGAGTTCAGGCCTGTTCATGCTGGATACACCCGGGTGGCCACGTAAGGTTGCTGCAGCTCGATGAAGCAACGGCGCAGCAGATTCTGCGCCACCCGCAGGCGGTAGGCGGCGCTGGCGCGCTGATCACTGAGCGGGGTGAACTCGCCGGCCAGTACCTGGCCGGCGCGCTCAATGGCCGCCGCGTCGCCGCGCGTGCCGAGCAGCGCCTGCTCGCACTGGAAGGCGCGTCTAGGCGTCGCCGCCATGCCGCCGAAGGCGATGCGCGCCTGCGTTACCACGCCATCGTGCAGCTGCAGGTTGAACGCCGCGCAGACCGCGGAGATATCGTCGTCCAGGCGCTTGCTGACCTTGTAGGCGCGCAGCGCCTGTCCCGCGGTGGCCCGCGGCACGCGGATGCACTCGATGAATTCGCCGGGCGCCAGCGCGGTGACCCGGTAGTCGCGGAAGAATTCCTCCAGCGCCAGCGTGCGCCGCGTAGCCCCACGGCGCAGCAGCAGCTCGGCACCGAGGGCGATCAGCAGCGGCGGCGTGTCGCCGATCGGCGAGGCATTGCCGAGATTGCCGCCGAGGGTGGCACGGTTGCGGATCTGCCGCGAGGCGAAGCGTGCCAGCAGCGCGCCGAAGTCCGGGTACTCGGCGGCCAGCACGGCCTGGCAGTCGCTCAGCGCCACGCCCGCACCAATCTCGACATGCGAGTCGGTCACTGCGATGCGCTTGAGTTCGGCCACCCGGCCGAGGTCGATCAGCAGCGGCAAGGTACTGTGCTGCTGGGAGACCTCCAGAGCCACGTCGGTGCCGCCGGCCAGCAGGCGCGCCTGCGGCTGGGCCAGGTAGAGTTCGGCCAGCTCGTCCAACGTCTGCGGCAGCCAGCAGCGCCGCTCGCCCCGCGCCAATCCGGCCTCGTCCTGGCTGGCGATGGCGCGCAGGGCGGCCAGGGTTTCCGTCTCGTGGCGGTCGAAGGTATCCACCTGCCTGTCCGTGCAGGCCCGTTCGGCAGCGGCGAGGATCGGCCGGTAGCCGGTGCAGCGGCACAGGTTGCCGGTCAGCGCATCGACCGCCTGCGCGCGGTCGTAACCATCGCAGCCCTTGTGCAGGGCGAACAGCGACATGACGAAGCCCGGGGTACAGAAACCGCACTGGCTGGCGTGGCAGTCGGCCATCGCCTGCTGCACGCCGTGCAGGTGACCCGGCTGGCCGAGGTCTTCGACCGTGAGCAGTTGCTTGCCGTGCAGCGCGGACATGAAGGTCAGGCAGGCATTCAGGCTGCGATAGCGCAGGCGCTCGCCGTTGACGGACGGGTCCGCCTCGGCGACCACCACGGTACAGGCACCGCAGTCGCCGGAGGCGCAGCCTTCCTTGGTGCCGCTGCGACCGAGATGGCGGCGCAGGTATTCGAGCACCGTCAGGTTCGGATCGAGCGCAGTCTCGCGGCGCTGCTCGCGGTTGAGCAGAAACTGGATCACGGCGGCCCCCTGCCTGGGCTGGTTCGATAAGCCCTTGAAAGGACTGTAGTGAGCCCCGCGCGCCGGAGCAACCACCCCAGGCCTTCGCCCTGGTCGGTAGCGTTCATCTTTGGTGCACAGGCGTGTACCACGGGCGTGGCGACAGCATCGTTGGCACGACCAGGAGCCACACTGGCATACGGCTTGCTTTATCGCAGGCATGCAGCCCACCTGCCCTGCCCGTTTCTGGAACCCGTCATGCCCGACCATACCCCCGCTCCCCGCCACGACGCCCTGTCCTGGGTCGCCGGCTCGGATGCCCCGGAAAAGAACGTCCTCGACCTCGGCTTCATGGCCCTGGCCGACTCGGCGTCGCTGATCGTCGCCGCCACCCAGGGCTTCGCCCAGCCCTACGGCCTGACCCTCAACCTGCGCCGCCAGGCCTCCTGGGCCGGCCTGCGCGACAAGCTGGTCAGCGGCGAACTGGACGCGGCGCAGATGCTCTATGGCCAGGTCTACGGCACCCATCTGGGCATCGGCAGCCCGGCCACGCCCATGGCGATCCTCATGGGCCTGAACCAGAACGGCCAGTCGATCAACCTGAGCACGGCACTGCGCGAGGCCGGCGTGACCACTCCTGAGGCGCTGCGTGAACGCACGCACCAGAGCGGTGCGAAACTCACCTTCGCCCACACCTTCCCCACCGGCACCCATGCCCTGTGGCTGTACTACTGGCTGGCCGGCCACGGCATCCATCCGCTCAGCGACGTCAACAGCGTGGTGGTGCCGCCGGCGCAGATGGTCACCCACCTGCGCGCCGGGCGCATCGACGGCTTCTGCGCCGGCGATCCGTGGGGCGCCCACGCAGTAGACGAGGGCCAAGGCTTCACCATCGCTACCAGCCAGTCGATCTGGCCGGACCATCCGGAAAAGGTCCTCGGTGTCACCCGCGAGTTCGTCGAGCAGTGCCCCAACAGCGCGCGCGCCCTGAGCATGGCGCTGCTCGAGGCCAGCCGCTTCATCGACGCCAGCGTGGAAAACCGTCGCAGCACCGCCCAGCTGCTCAGCGCCGCGGAATTCGTCAACGCGCCGGCGAGCACCCTGGAGCCGCGCTTTCTCGGCCACTACCAGGATGGCCTCGGCCACGCCTGGCTGGACGCCCACCCGCTGCGCTTCTTCGCCGAAGGCGCGGTGAACATGCCCTACCTGTCCGACGGCATCTGGTTCCTTACCCAGCTGCGCCGCTGGGGTCTGTTGCGCGACGATCCGGCGTACCATGAACTGGCCAGCGAAGTGCACCAGCTCGCCCTGTATCGCGAGGCGGCGGGTGCGCTGGGCATCGCCGTGCCGCAGCCCATGCGCAGTTCCACCCTCCAGGATGGCAAGGTGTGGGACGGCAGCGACCCGGCCGGGTACGCCCGCAGCTTCGCGCTGCACGCGCTGGCCGCACGCCCGTCACTGGCCCTCTGATCCGCAGGAGTTCTGTATATGTTGCGCATTCTCCTGATCAACGACACCGCGAAGAAGGTCGGCCGCCTGAAAAGCGCACTGACCGAAGCCGGCTTCGAGGTGGTCGACGAGTCCGGCCTGACCATCGACCTGCCGGCGCGGGTCGCCGCGGTCCGCCCGGACGTGATCCTGATCGACAGCGAATCGCCCGGGCGCGACGTGATGGAGCAGGTCTGCCTGCTCAGCCGCGACCAGCCGCACCCGATCGTCATGTTCACCGACGAGCACGACCCGAAAGTGATGCGCCAGGCCATCCAGTCCGGGGTCAGCGCCTACATCGTCGAAGGCATCCACGCCCAGCGCCTGCAGCCGATCCTCGACGTGGCCATGGCGCGCTTCGAGAGCGACCAGGCCCTGCGCGCCCAGCTCAACGCCCGCGACCAGCAGATGGCCGAGCGCAAGCGCATCGAACTGGCCAAGGGCCTGCTGATGAAGATGCGCCAGTGCAACGAGGAAGAGGCCTACACCCTGATGCGCCGCCAGGCGATGAGCAAGCAGCAGAAGCTGATCCAGGTGGCCGAGCAGATCATCTCCATGCACGAGATGCTCGGCAACTGACGCGGGCACCTGCTGCCGACAGCCGGGGCCTCCCCCTGCCCCGGTTGTCTTCCAACCTCGCCACGCGCTACCCTCCCGGCACTTGCCAAACACCGCACGCAAAAGGACCTGCTGGCATGGTGTATAACCGCCTTTTACCCCCACCTGCATGGCCAATGCCGCATTCCAGAGCGGCAGAGCGTGCCGTGCCCGGAATGTTATCCACCAAGCCCGCTTGGGGTGTTATACACCAAGTGGGGTCTATTTATAGTTAACCAACGATATACGACATTTTGCATAGGGAAACGTAAATAATGTGGAATCAGCCACAACGTAAATCGAAAATCGCTGCTATACCCAACCAGGGTCTGCGGCGGAGCATAACGAAGTTAATGCACACGCCGCAGACCCTGGTTGGGGTTGAGGTCAATTTTAGATTTTCGCCGGCGCCTGAGCACCCATCCCATTTACAGTCCGCTGCGCGGACCGGTGCAATATCGTCGGCTAACTACTCGCTAGAGCACACACCCACGCTGCGCGCGGGCGGTGCTCACCTCGAACGTTAGGGCTCTCAACTTGCTCCGTCGCTATGGAATCTGGCTACTCACATGTCCTCGCTCATTTGGCGACCGCAGGATTTGGCGCGAGAACAAAAGTTCAGACGCCTTGCCCACGCAATTCCAAAGAGCTGTCGGCGTGCGTTACGTCGGGCAGCGACCACCGCGCTTACCCAACTCAAAGGGTGGCTATGTTGACAATCGGTTGTCTGGCCCGCCAAAAAGCATTTCGCTCTTACTCAAAGGTTTCTTCACGCCTGGGCCTGTCCCTCGTTCAAAGCTGGCGCTTGTCGCCGGCCATCGTTCTATCCTGCGGCGCTCCACTGGCTACGCGGTTCTTTGGGCACCTCACATTCGTTTCGTTTCGGTCGGCGGTATCGCCCACTTCACCGGGAGCATTTTGGTCAATGAAACAGCCGAGCCCTAACCCGGCGCTCAACCTCGCTCCCTTCGGTCGCTGGACGCTGCGCGATAGAGCTGCGCAGCGCCGGTTAGCTCTACGTTAGCCATCTCTTCGCACATGGTGCAACGGCTGGAAAAATTGGTTAAAACGACAGCCCTTCGATCAAACCGCCGCACACATCCAGGCGTTCCGGACCCAATGAAAAAAAATTCCACGATTGTCGTACTACTCCTTATCCTTGCATGGGCTTTTTATTCGCTCGTCGACCAAGGCATAACTATCGCCCATCAAGAGTCGTCTGTATCTTTCTTGGACAGAAGGAGCAAGGATCTCCTACTAGATATCTCATCCGTATATTTGTGCAAGGAGCATGATGCACTTAGCGGCCTGCCGATTACCAAGCCAAACGGATCGTCCTTGTATGTTGAAAATGGTGTTTTGATAGGGGTTGGTTTCAAAGGCGAGCCTTACCCAATAATAAAGTGTGAAAAATAGGCCTCTTCACCGCCAGCGCTTCCGCTTGGTCATACAGAGCTGATATCGATGTCTAACAAACGGTTCAAACCGTTCGCTTCGCTCACTGGGACGGGCTAAAGCCCGCCCCTTAACCATACGTTAGGGCTCTGAGCAATGCCGCTCTACACATATATCGTCTCGTACAAAGGGGCTAGCCGGGTTACACAAGGAAGCCACAGCAACTTCAAAGGCTTCATCTCCTCTTGGTGCTCAAACATTCCCGCTGGCGCGCTGCCCGCTCTTACTCCGGCGTTGCATAAGGAACTTACGTCTAAAGCATATAGTGGTGACTTCTTGGCTGTCCCGAATATCAAGAATGTCTGGCGAAAATCAATTGAGGTTGGCGGCAGTGAGTTCACGGTCATCGCGGTACAAACACAGCCTTAACGCTTTCATTAACCACGCCCGCCCTAACATGGCGGTCGAGAGGGACGCCTGCCGGCAAGCCGACAGCCGCCCCTCACCTCTACGTTAGAGGTCTGCGTGAAAACCCGCTTAGCCATAATTACGCTCAGCCTACTACTAGTAGGCACTAATATATTTTGGCTATACACCACAATTGACACCGTAGTAACGCGCTCATATATAGATCAAGAAATTTATGAGCTGAACGGTTCCAACGCTCAAGCGGTGGGCATGCTAAAAACTTCGCTCGCAGGAAAAACAAAGGAAGAGATCCGGTCTATGGCCGTAAAATTCACGGATCTTGAGCCCTTTGAGAAAGAGGGTTGTTTGTGGGTCGGTTGGTATGGGTTCAAATTTTCAGAGTCAGGGCTTTTCATCGACATAGAAACAGGTACATCGTACAGCGAAAAACCGGTTTGCGATGCCAACCTCTAACTACTGGTTCAAGCCGTTCGCTTCGCTCACTCGGGACTGGCTAAAGCCAGCCCCTTAACCAAACGTTAGGCAGAAAAACTATGGAGTCAGTGCCATACGAGGAGCTGCAGAGTCTTCTCCATCCGTGTATCACGAGCCCTGCTGACTGGAAGGTCATACGCTACGAGGTGGAGCTTGATTTCGATACTTCCTTGCCATCGAGCATCACCATCGAGCTATGCTCAGCCACTAAACAGTTGAAGCGTCTCTGGTTTGCACAGCCACAGCTGGCTGAATTTGGCCCATTCCAAATCCCACAAATTCCATTCATTTATATCGCAAGCACCAAGTCTCTCGGATGGGAAAGCGAAAGAAGCATAGAGGTAGGCGGATGGTTCGAGGATCGTGATGTGCTTTTCTGGGCTGCAGGAGTGGTTGAGCTTGCCTAACATGCGGTTCAAGTCGCTCGCTCTGCTCGCTGGGACGTCCGCGTACCGCGGCCGCCCCTTAACCTAAACGTTATGCGCCCATCATGAAAACAAAGCAGATTATTGTTGGTACAACATTGCTCATATTTTCACCAGAGAAGTTCTCTGAGTACGCCACCAAGGCGGGGATAGAGCAAGAGTTCAGAGACAACAAGCAACTTAGAGAAGCACATCCCGATGGGAAAGCTCCTCCAGAAGTCGTTGCCGAATGGAAAAAGCACAACCTATACAGAGCGAATGCAATTAGAAACTCCTTTCTCTCTTCCCTTCTAATAACTTTTTCATCAATTATTATCGGGATCGCCATTGGCGCAGGACTAAAGCACTCACTCGGAAAGCCCTCAACTCTCATAACAAATGCAATTCAGGTCTTTGGGGTAGGCATTCTGCTTTCAGCAACTCTATCAGTGCTCGGCTCAAAAATTGAGTCCTTCAAGGGTAAGACACTCGCCGAATACATCGACAGATCACTATTTAGGTGGCAATACATTCTAGGCAGCTTATTATTCTTTCTGGCGTTATCCTGGAGTGCCTAGCGAGCACATAACAAATAGTTCAAGCCGTTCGCTTCGCTCACTCGGGACCGGCTAAAGCCGGCCCCTTAACCAAACGCTAGAGAACAAGGAGAAAACTCGTGCACGCCGCAGTTACATTGATAAAAATTCTACTAATACCAGTTTTCGCCATAGCATTTTTCGGCGGATTCTCAAAATTTGCAGTCATGCCATTGACGGATTTAATCCCAGCAAACCCCAACAATTCAATGACAGGCATCTTACTTTCATCAGTCGCGCTAAATTTTATTCTCACTGCACTTGCCGCATCAATCATAGCTTTTCCAGCCGCGTACATTTACAAAAAATACGCCCCACTTGCTGCTCTTGCGATATACACCCCTATTTTATTTTTCAGCATCACAGCGCTTAAGGCCGAAAGCCTCAATCTTCTATTTTCAACCTCATACCCATTACTAATTGAACTAATATTAATTCCACTTTCAGCGCACAGAGCGTGGCTTTACCTCGAAGCCTCGCACTCTAACTAATGGTATATGGACTCTCCCCACAAGTGGTGAGTAAAGCCTTTCCAACCCTGTCGTCAGTGCGGTTGCATTCGTATATCCGGCCTTCGCTGGGCGTTACCGCCCGGGCCACTCTGTAGTTCGCGCAGCGAGGGCCAAGCGTTCAATCGATCACGGGGATCAGAATTGTTATCGGCCTTGTTCCGCTGCAGGACTCGCCTGTTCCGACAGTGTCGCTGTTCACCACAACCACGAGAAAACCGCTTCCTGATTACCTGG
>NZ_JAHRGL010000017.1 GCF_019097855.1 Geopseudomonas aromaticivorans | reverse complement strand
CGTAGTAGCGGAAGTGGTCGACGGCCAGCGGCACGTCGGCGTTCAGCGTCTCGCGCACGGCCTTGCCGTTGTCCCAGGTCTCGGCGACGGCGAGCAGTTCGAGGTTCTGCTCGATGCGGTCGGCGATTTTCAGCAGCAGGTTGGAGCGGTCCTGCACCGA
This sequence comes from Geopseudomonas aromaticivorans, assembly GCF_019097855.1. GTDB lineage: Bacteria > Pseudomonadota > Gammaproteobacteria > Pseudomonadales > Pseudomonadaceae > Geopseudomonas > Geopseudomonas aromaticivorans. The sequence continues at coordinate 100,452 of NZ_JAHRGL010000017.1, read as the reverse complement.
GGTGCGGCCCCAGGCGTCGGCGGCGGCATGGGCGGCGTCCAGCGCCAGCTCGATGTCGGCGGCATCGGAGCGCGGGAATTCGCCGATGGCTTCGCCGGTGACCGGCGTGGTGTTGGTGAAGTACTGGCCCTTGACCGGCGCGACGAACTCACCATTGATGAAGTTGCCGTAGCGCGGCTTGAGGGAAAGGATGGCGCCAGCGGTACCCGGTTGTGCGTAGATCATGCTCATGGCCTCTCTTTTATTGTTGCGGTCCGGACTGGTTCTGGTTCTGCGCGGACTGTGGGTTGATGGTGTCAGCCAGCGCACGGCGTCGGTATGCGCCGTTGGAATGCAGAAGCTCGTTATTTGGTAGTAACGAGCGCTGAAAGTTGGCACGCACCCGGCCAAAGCGCAAGACCGCCGCCCCGCCCCGCTTCAGGCCGCCGCGCGATCACCCTCGAGCGACCGGGCCGCGCCGGCCAGCGCGGTTTGCGGCTGGTAGCCCAGGCGCAGGCCGCCCCAGTGGCGGCCCTGGATGAAGATCGGCACCGACAGGTCGTGCATCAGCTCGCCGGTATCGCGGGTATAGGTCTGCATCAGCAGCGCCTGCTGGTGGCTGCCGCAGCGGATGCCGGTGCGGTCGGTGAACAGTCGCTTGCTGCGGCTGTGGTGCATGTCCACCTCGGCATCGCCGGTGAGCGCCTGGCTGAATGCCCGGTTGTGGGTCGGCACGTAGCCGTCCGGGGTGCAGGCGATGGCGAACACCATGCCCTCGTGGCGCTGCAGCAGCGCCTCCTGGATCGCCGGCAACACCTCGTCGGTGAAGCGGTCGAAGCGGGTGCGATACTTCGGCGGCTGGGTGCCGGCAATCGGCTGGTAGTTGCGGTCGAACAGATCGTCCAGGCCGATACGCCCGCTGCGGATCGCAGCCTCGAACTGCCGGCTGATCTCTGCGGCGCCTTCGCGGGCCAGGTCGTAGACGCGCTGGTGGTAGTCGTCCAGCGCCACCGCGGCCAGTTGCTCGCTGATGGTTTCGGTCAGCTCCTCCAGCTTGGTCGCCTCGCCCTCGAGGCGCCGGGTCTGCTCCTCGCTGACGGCCAGATCGCGGCGCATCTGCGCTACCGCCTCGAACAGGCTGCCGAGCTGGCGACGATTGTTCTCCGAGCCGGCAGAGATCTCGCTGATCTGCTGCTCAACGCCGGCAGCCAGGCCGGCAATGCTGTCCAGATGCTGGCCGGCGCGCTCCACCTCGGTCACCCCGGTGACCAGCTCGCCGGACAGCTGACGGATACGCTCGACCACCTCGCCGGTATGCCGCTGGATGTCCTCGATCATGTGGCCAACCTCGGCGGTGGCCGAGGACGTGCGCCCGGCCAGGCTGCGCACCTCGCCGGCCACCACTGCGAAGCCGCGGCCGTGCTCGCCGGCCCGCGCCGCTTCGATCGCAGCGTTGAGCGCCAGCAGGTTGGTCTGGCTGGCGATCGACTGGATCACCCCGGTAACCCGCTGGATCTCCTCGCTGCGCCGGTTCAGCTCCTCGATCAGCTCGCGGCTGGTCGCGGCCTGCTGGCGCAACTGGTGCATGCGGCCGATGGTGGCGCCCAGCACGCGGCGCCCGGCATCGCTGCTCTGCCGCGCCTCGATGGCGGCGTCCACCGCCTGGCGGCTGAGCGCGGAGGTCTGCGCCTCGGTGGCGATCATCACCTCGGCACTGCCGACGATGCGCTCGGCGGCATCGACCTGCGACTCGCCGCGGGCGGCCAGGTGCTGCACCGAATAGGCCACGCCCGCCGCCGACAGGGCGTTGTGGCTGACCGAGAAGGACAGCTCGCGGGCCAGCCGGTCGACATCGACGGCCGCCGGCAGGCCGCTGGCACAGCGCCAGCGGCGCCAGGCCACCGGCACCCAGGGCAGCAGGATCAGCACGCCGAGACACAGCCAGAGAGGCAGCCAGCCCAGGGTCTGGGCAGCGACCAGCAGCGCGGCGATGCCGCCCTGCAGCAGACGCATGAGGGCACAGCGGGAAGCGACGGACGACATGGGGAATCCTCACGGGAGGCGGACCGCCTGCGGCGCCACGACAGCGGCGCGCGAGCCTCCATCCTGAGCGCCGGGCGGCACCGGCATTGTTCTTGTAATTATCGCGGCCCATCAGCCACTGCCTGCCTGCAGCGTGCAGTGACCCGCACAGGCGCAGGACCGCGTATCCATTCATCGGCCATTTGCCGCCCGACTTTAGCCGGCAGGCGAAAAGTCGGGACGCCGGCCCCGCGACAGGCGCGGCCAGCGGCGGCACAAACGACAGGGCCGGCAATCATGCCGGCCCTGTTTTACCCCCTGACGATCAGCGCTTGGCGACTGCCGCCATTTCCTTGGGCAGCTTGAAGGTCCAAACCATGCCGCCCTGGTTGAAGTCCTTGATGCGCTTGGCTACCTCGCCGCCCCACAGCGGCACCGCACCACCCCAGCCGGACAGCACGGAGACGTACTGCTCGCCGTCCATCTCCCAGGTGATCGGCGAGCCGATCACGCCCGAGCCGGTGTTGAACTCGTAGAGTTTCTTGCCGGTCTTGGCGTCGAAGGCCATCAGGAAGCCTTCCGGGTTGCCGGTGAACACCAGGTTGCCCTTGGTGGCCAGCACGCCGCCCCACAGCGGCGCGTAGTTCTTGTAGCGCCAGACTTCCTTGCCGGTCTTCGGGTCGATGGCGCGCAGCACGCCGATGTAGTCCTCGTTGAGCGGGTGGATGGTGAAGCCGGCGCCGAGGTAGGCCGCGCCCTTCTTGTAGGCGGTACCCTCGTTCCAGATGTCCATGCTCCACTCGTTGGACGGCACGTAGAACAACCCGGTGTCCTGGCTGTAGGCCATCGGCATCCAGTTCTTGCCACCGAGGAACGACGGCGCCACGGTCACCGTCTTGCCCTGCGCGCCGGTATCGCCCGGCTTGCCCGGACGGTTGTCCTCGTTGTAGATCGGCCGGCCGTCCTTATCCAGGCCCTTGGCCCAGGTGATCTTGTCGACGAACGGGAAGCCACGGATGAACTTGCCGTTGGTGCGGTCAAGCACGTAGAAGAAGCCGTTGCGGTCGGCGGTACCGGCTGCCTTGATGGTCTTGCCGCCTTCCTGGTAGTTGAACGACACCAGCTCGTTGACGCCGTCGTAGTCCCAGCCGTCGTGCGGGGTGGACTGGAAGTGCCACTTGATAGTGCCGTCGTCCGGGTTCAGCGCCAGACGCGAGGAGGAGTACAGGTTGTCGCCCGGACGCAGGTGCGAGTTCCACGGCGACGGGTTGCCGGTACCGAACAGCAGCTGGTTGGTTTCCGGGTCGTAGTAACCGCCCAGCCACGGCGCCGCGCCGCCGGTCTTCCACAGGTCGCCCGGCCAGGACTTGCCGGCTTCGCCGCCGGTGATGCCGTGCTCGACCGGCTTGCCGTCCTTGTAGACGTAGCCCATGTGGCCTTCCACTGTCGGCCGGGTCCACAGCAGCTCGCCGTTCTTCGGGTTGTAGGCCTCGATCTTGCCGACCACGCCGAACTCGCCGCCGGACACGCCGGTGATCAGCTTGCCGTTGACCACCAGCGGTGCCGCGGTGATCGAGTAGCCGGCCTTGTAGTCGGCCACGGTCTTCTTCCACACCACCTTGCCGGAGTCCTTGTCCAGCGCCACCAGCTTGGCGTCGAGGGTGCCGAAGATCACCAGGTTGTCGTACAGGGCGACACCGCGGTTGATCACGTCGCAGCACGGCATGATGCCGTCGGGCAGGCGCGCGTCGTACTGCCACAGCTCCTTGCCGGTTTTCGCATCCACCGCGAACACCCGCGAGTAGGAGGCGGTCATGTACATCACGCCATCCTTGACCAGCGGCTGGGCCTGCTGGCCGCGCTGCTTCTCGCCGCCGAAGGAGAAGGCCCACACCGGACGCAGCTGGGTGACGTTGTCGGCGTTGAGGGTATCCATGGGGCTGTAGCGCTGGCCCTGCAGGCCGAGACCGTTGGTGACGACCTCGCCGGGGGTCTGCGCGTCCTTGAGGATGTCGTCGTCGGTGACGGCCCAGGCGGACAGGCCGGACAGTGCCAGCGCAAGGCCCAAGGTGGTCCTGGCGAAAGTATGGGTGAGACCGGAGTGCTTCATACGGCTACCTCTGCGGGTTCATTGTTATTGCCGGGAATTTTTCCCGGTCTGCAGTGAATTCTTCGCCGCAGGGGGTAGCGCAACAATTGATCGCGGGGAGCAAAGACATGCTTCCTTGGTAGCAATACCCGGCGCAGCAAGCACGCGCCGGGCAGCGGACAGCCGCCAAACGCGGGCCATCCGGAGCGGGCGCGGGAGGTCGCTCCCGCGCCGAGCGGGACTCAGAACTCGAGGCAGATCTTGCCGAGGTGGGCGCCGCTTTCCTGGTGGCGGAACGCCGCGCCGATGTCGGCCAGGGCGAAGCGGCGGTCGATCACCGGGCGCAGGCCGATGGCGTCGATGGCGCGGACCATGTCGACCTGCTCGCGGCGGCTGCCGACGATCAGGCCCTGCAGGCGCGCCTGCTTGGCCATCAGCTGGGTGGTCGGCACCTCGCCGGCATGCCCGGTCAGCACGCCGATCAGGGCGATGTGCCCGCCGGTGCGCACCGCGCTGATCGACTGCGCCAGGGTGCCCGGCCCGCCGACCTCGATGACGTGGTCGACGCCGCGCCCGCCGGTCAGCTCGCGCACCGCCGCGCCCCACTCGGGGGTCTGCCGGTAGTTGATGCAATGGTCGGCGCCCAGCTCGCGCATGCTCGCCAGCTTGGCGTCGGACGACGAGGTGGCCAGCACGGTGGCGCCCATCGCCTTGGCGAACTGCAGGGCGAAGATCGACACCCCGCCGCTGCCGAGCACCAGCACGCTGTCGCCGGCCTTGAGGCCGCCGTTGACCACCAGTGCGCGCCAGGCCGTCAGCCCGGCGGTGGTCAGGGTCGCGGCCTCGGCATGGCTGTAGCCCTGCGGCGCGCGGGTGAACCAGCTTGCCGGACACACCACCAGCTCGCGGGCATAGCCGTCCCAGCCGTCGCCCGGCACCTCGGCGAAGTCGCTCACCGTCGGTGGGCCGTCCTGCCAGCGCGGGAAGAAGCAGGACAGCACGTGATCGCCCACCGCGAACTCGCTGACGCCCGCGCCCACCGCCTCGACCACGCCGCCGGCATCCGACAGCGGGATGCGCCCGTCGGCGGCCGGCCAGGCCCCCGAGGCGATCAGGTAGTCGTGGTAGTTGAGCGAACTGGCGCGGACCCGCACGCGGATCTCGCCGGCGCCGGGCTGCCCCGGGTCCTGCTCGTCGTGCAGTTGGAAGCGGTCGAGACCGCCGGGCGCCTGGAGCCTGATGACCTGCATGGGGGATTCTCCTGAGGGGGAATGGCGAAAGACCAGGGAAGGCCCGCATCGTCCGGGCCGCGGCGCAGCTTAATCCTGCCGGTCGATCCTCTGGAACACCCTGGCCTCGTATTTCGGGTACAGGTGGCTGACCGTGCGGGTCAGCTCGAAGCGGGCCTGGCTGATGCCGGCGAAGCGCGCGGGAATCGGCGTGCGCATCGCCTCGTTCATGTCCTGGCCCTGGGCCACCGCCGCGCGCAGCAGGCCGTCGAGCCAGCCGAGGTAGTCGCGCATCTGCACGAAGGGCTCACGGCCGGCGGTCACCGGGCCGTGGCCGGGCACCAGCAGCCGGTAGGGCAGTTTCTCCAGCGCATCCAGATCACTCAGCCAGACGTCCAGCCCCGGCGTCTGCGGGGTGGTCAGGGCGCGCTGGTAGAACACCAGGTCGGCGGCGAACAGCACGCCGGTGGTCTGGTCGAGGATCGCCAGGTCGGCGCCGGTGTGGCCGCTGAAGGCCAGCAGCTGCAGGCGGTGGCCGCCGATCTCGCGCACGCCGGGCTCCAGCGTCTCGCCGGGCAGCAGCACCTCGGTGCCGCGCATCCAGTCGCCGAGCAGGCGGTACATGTTGTCGGCAAAGGCCGCGCCCTGCTCGGCCAGCAGCTCGCGGGTGTGCGCCAGCGCGGCGATCGGCACGTCGCTGAAGGCCTGGTTGCCGAACACGTGGTCGGGGTGGTGGTGGGTGTTGATCACCAGGGCGATCGGCCTGTCGGTGACCCGGCCGATGGCGGCGCGCAGGGCCTCGCCGTAGCGTTTCGAGATGCCGGTGTCGATCAGTACCACGCCGGCCTCGGTGACGATGAACGCCACGTTGACGATGTTGCCGCCGTTGCTCGCCGCGAAGTTTTCCGTGCTGCCCTCGAGCAGCCAGGTGTCCGCGGCGATCTGCCGGGGCTGCAGGTCATAGCTCGGCTCGGCCGCCGCCAGCGGCAGGCTGAGGATAGTCGCCACAAGCAGGCTGAACAGACGCATGGTGCCTCCTTTCCGGTGTGATCGGTGCGCATGGCGCACCCTACGTGCACTTCGGTCCTTTGCAGACCCGATCCGTAGGGTGCGCCGCGCGCACCACGATCACGGGCCACTCAGAACGCCGCCTCGAACTCGTTGCCGTTGTTGTCGCGCAGCCACAGGTGCTGGCCGGCGTCCTGCCCGCCCAGCTGCAGGGTCAGGGTCGGGTTCTCGCTGACCGAGGGATGCAGCTCCAGGCTGGCCAGCACCTCGTCGGCCGCGCCGCGCAGCTCGGCGCGCTCGATGAAGAACTCGGGAATGCCGCCGGAGAGGCCATTGTCCATCGGGTGCGAGATGCGCAGGCGCAGGCGGTTGCCGTCGCCCTGCGGGAAGCGCGCGCCGAACACCTCGCCGAGGTGCTCCTCCCAGCCGGCCTGGGCGCGTACCGCGCTCGGCGCAGTGCAGCCGCCGCCGGCAGCGTCGATGCGGGTCGAGCCGACGTGCCAGGTGCCATCGCGGGTCAGCACCGCGGCGCGGATCGGCGTGGACTGCTCGACGCGGATGTTCAAGGCGATGCGCGGCGCCACCGGCCCGCTGGGGAAGAAGGTGAAGATGTGCGGGATCGGATTGAGCTCGGCCCAGGCGACGATGCGCACCACCTCGCGGCCCAGCGCCGTGGCGTCGATGCTGATCGGCACCTGCCGCGAGTCCTCGGCGAACGGCGGCGCCGTCAGCACCACCCGCTCGTCGAACTCGTAGGGCGCCTCGCCGAGGAAGCGCGTCTGGTGGAAGCTCCACATCGCCGACTGCAGCGGATCGGTCTCGCCGGCCCAGGCCGGGCTGCTCAATAACAGCCAGCCCAATGCCAGGCCCATGCTACGGATGGTCATTGCCTGCCTCCTGCTGTCTGCATCAACTGATGGTGCCCACGCTCCGGCGTGGGTACCGATCCCGCTGGGCGCTCCTGCGCCCGGCATCCCGGGACGCGGAGCGTCCCCACAGGCACTCCCACGCGGGAGCGTGGGAGCGATCGGCGGCCTGCTCACTCGCCGTGGGTCTGCGCCTGCACCTCGCCCTCGTACAGCTCCGGCACCTCGTAGCGCAGGCCGTAGCGGGCGTAGATCGCCGCAAGCTCGCCGGAGCCGATCAGTTCCTCCAGCCCGCCCTCCAGCGCATAGGCCAGCTGGCGGTTGCTCTCGTGCACGGCCATGCCGATGTCCCACTGCTGGCGCCCCATCTCCGGGTAGGCGTTGGCCGCCGCCTTGAGCTGCGGGTCGTGCGCCTCGTGCAGCAGCCAGTCGATCTCGCCGCGCATGGCCATCACCGCGTCCACCTTGCCCTCGCGCATCGCCGCAAAGGCCTGCGGCGGCGAGGGGTAGTGACGGGTGTTGCGGCTCATCCGCCCGCCGAATACCGAACTCATGTAGAACGACGGCACGCTCTCCAGCTCGACGCCGATCGGGTGGTAGCCGAACACCGCGACGCTGGGCACTTCCTTGAGCCGTCGGGTGTCATGGGCGACCTGCCAGCACTCGCGCTGGTAGGGAGCGAACATCACCACCCGTTCGTTGACCAGCTCGCCCAGTTCGTTGCGCTTGAAGGCGTAGTTGCGGTCGTAGGGCACCCGCAGCATCACGTCGGCAAGCACCTCGGGACGCAGGTAGTGGCCCTTCCAGATGAAGTTGCGCAGGTCGTCGTCGAGCTTCTCGCCCGCCGCGATCCACAGCAGCTCCAGCTTGAGGCCCTGGCTGTCGGCCAGCTTCTGCGCCAACTCGACATCCACGCCGCGCGGCTGGCCGTCCTGCTGGAAGCTGTAGGGCGGGAAGTTCTCGTACACCGCCACCCTGAGCGCACCCGAGGCGACGATGTCATCGAACGGTCGAACCTGCGCCTGCGCGACCTGGCCAAGCGTCAGCAGACTGCACAACACCAGGATCAGCAGGCGCATGGCGGCTTACTCCTTGACGGCAACGCTTTCCAGGTAGCTGCGGATGGCCCACAGCGATTCCTGGCTGAGATAGTCGGCCATCTTCGGCATGTATACGCGACCGTCGCGCACTGCGCCGTTGATCACCCGCTCCTTGAACCACTCGTCACCCTCGATGCCTTCATCCAGCATGCGCAGGTCCGGGGCGATGCCGCCGGAGACGGCTTCCAGGCCGTGGCAACGGGCGCAGTTCTGGGTGTAGGCGGAAGCGCCGATTTCCACGGCTTTCTTGTGCTTGGCGTAGGGCTCGCGGTAGGGGTTCTCGTCGCGCCACTCGGTACCCAGCTGCTCGAGGTCGGCGGTATTCACCGCCTGCGGGGTCACGTCGCCATGCGCCATGGCATGGGAAGCGGCGCTCAGCGCCAGGGAAGCCAGCAGGGCGTGCAGCAGTTTCTTGTTGTTCATGGCGGTACCTCATTTCGATGCGGTGCAAGGCATGCGCTCAGCCTGTGGAGCGCGTTGTCGGCATCTTAGGGAGCCCCCGGCCGCGGACTGTATTCTGCTTTGGTGCCCGCGCCTTCGTTCCTTGGTAGGAGTCCATGGGGACCGTCTTGACCGCGAAACCCGCGCACGCCGGGGGCTGCGCGCCATTCGCGGCGAGACCGCCCGGCAGCGCGGGGGCGACGTGACAGTCACCGGCCTGCAGCGCCAGCAGCCGGGCCTGCGCCGCGGCGCGACGGGCAGCAAGGTCGGCAGCGCTACTACTGTGGATGGGGTCGAGACCGAGCAGGACGAGGATCAGCAACACCAGCAGGGACAGCAATCTGAGCAGGGACATGGCGAGGGGGCCTTTCCTGTCGTTATCGTTATAAGCCCCATGCTAAGAGCTGCCTCCCGGCTCCGAACCGGTACCTTGGTACTGCTCCACCGCTACTTTCTGCATATTTGCCCGCCCCCGGCCCCTTCCTAAGCTGGCAGCATCCCCACCGGAGGCTGCCATGCGTACCTTGCTGCCCTGCCTGTTCACCGCCCTCGGCCTGCTCGCCGCCGGCCCGGCCAATGCCGATCTCGACGTGCGCATCGGCTACCTCGGCTACACGCCGGAGCGCGGCCCCCTGCTGTCCAACGTCATCCCCGAGCCGCTCGACGCCGGCCGGCGCGGCGCCGAGCTGGCCATCGTCGACAGCAACAGCACCGGGCGCTTCCTCAAGCACAGCTACCGGCTGGAAAGCGCCGAGGCGCAGAGCGGCGCGGCGCTGCTCGAGCAGGCCCGCGCCCTGCACGCCAGCGGCCTGCGCCTGTTCGTGGTCAACGCCCCGGCCGACACCCTGCGCCAGCTGGCCGGGGCGTTGCCGGAAAGCCTGCTGCTCAACGCCGGCAGCGCCGACGACAGCCTGCGCACCGACAACTGCGCAGCCAACCTGCTGCACACCCTGCCCAGCCGCGCCATGCTCGCCGACGCCCTCGGCCAGTTCCTCGCCGCGCGCCGCTGGCAGCGCGCCCTGCTGATTCCCGGCCCGACCGCAGACGACCAGGCCTACGCCGACGCCCTGCGCCGCGCCGCCAAGCGCTTCGGGGTGAAGATCGTCGCCGAGAAACCGTGGAGCTTCGACAACGACCAGCGGCGCAGCGCCCAGGCCGAGATGCCACTGTTCACCCAGACCGCCGAGTACGACGTGGTGCTGGTGGCCGACGAGCGCGGCGACTTCGGCGAGTACGTGCCCTACCAGACCTGGTATCCGCGCCCGGTGGCCGGCACCCAGGGCCTGACCCCCACCGGCTGGCACAAGACCGTGGAGACCTACGGCGCCGCCCAGCTGCAGAAGCGCTTCGAGGAGCACGCCGGGCGCTGGATGAACGACCGCGACTTCGCCGCCTGGATCGCCGTGCGCAGCATTGCCACCGCGGCCAACAAGCTGCGCAGCAGCGATGCCCTGGCGATCCGCCAGCTGGCGCTGTCCGACCAGCTGCCGCTGGACGGCTTCAAGGGCCGCAAGCTGAGCTTCCGCGCCTGGAACGGCCAGCTGCGCCAGCCGATCCCGGTGGTGCAGCCGCGCGCGCTGGTCACCACCTCGCCGCAGGACGGCTTCCTGCACCCGGTCACCGACCTCGACAGCCTGGGCTACGACCGCCCGGAAAGCCGCTGCCGCCTCAACGAGAAGGATCTCTGAACCATGCGCTATCTCCCGCTCGCCCTGCTGCTGTGCAGCCCCCTGGCGCTGGCCCAGGAAACCAGCGACCTCAGTTACGAGGCGTACATCGACAGCGACAAGCGCATCAAATGCCTGTACGGCTACGCCGCCGAGAAGACCGGCAACCATGCCGCCGCCATGCAGATCTTCGAGGACTGCATCCGCCGCTGGAACGACGTCTACTCGATGATCTGGCTGGCGCAGATGTACGAGGTCGGTGGCGCCATGCCCGTCGACCTAGGCAAGTCCGCCGAGCTGATGCGCCGGGGCGCCCGCCAGCCGGATGACGCGCCCTACGTCAGCCTGGCCCGCTACCACTGGGGCACGGCGCTGACCGAAGGCCGCGGCGTGCCCGCCGACCCGGCGGAGGGCCGGCGCTGGCTCGAGAAGTCGGCCGCGGCCGGCGAGAGCGAGGCCATCGCCTATCTGCAGCGTCTGGCCGCCCCCGCCGCCCCCCCTCGCCCATGACAACAACAAGGTAGAACATCCCATGCGCACACCCCGCCTTGCCCGCCTCATCGCCGCCCCGCTGCTGATCGGAGCCAACTCGATCTTCGCCGCCACCGCCTACGTGTCCAACGAGAAGGACAACACCCTCAGCGTGATCGACCTCGACAAGCTGGAGACGGTGGCGACCCTCGAGGTCGGCATGCGCCCGCGCGGCCTGGCGCTGTCCAGCGACCACCAGCGCCTGTACATCTGCGCCAGCGACTCCGACCGCGTGCAGGTGATGGACCTGGCCAGCCGCAAGATCGTCAAGGAGCTGCCCTCCGGCGCCGACCCCGAGCAGTTCGCCCTGCACCCCAACAATAAGTGGCTGTACATCTCCAACGAGGACGATGCGCTGGTCACCGTGGTCGACGTCGACAGCGAGCAGGTCAAGGCGCAGATCGAGGTCGGCGTCGAGCCGGAAGGCATGGCGGTCAGCCCGGACGGCAAGTGGGCGATCAACACCAGCGAAACCACCAGCATGCTGCACTGGATCGACACCGCCACCAACCAGGTGGTGGACAACACCCAGGTCGACCAGCGCCCGCGCCACGTCGAGTTCAGCCAGGACGGCACGCGGCTGTGGGCCTCGGCGGAGATCGGCGGCACCGTCACCGTGGTCGACGTCGCCACCCGTCAGCCGATCAAGACGCTGACCTTCGCGATCAAGGGCGTGCACCCGGACAAGGTGCAGCCGGTGGGGGTCAAGCTGACCTCAGATGGTAAGTACGCCTTCGTCGCCCTCGGCCCGGCCAACCATGTGGCGGTGGTCGACGCCCAGACCTTCGAGGTGCTCGACTACCTGCTGGTCGGCCGGCGCGTCTGGCACCTGGCCTTCACCCCCGGCGAGCAGCAGCTGCTGACCACCAACGGGGTCAGCGGCGACGTCTCGGTGATCGACGTGGCCAGCCGCAAGGTCACCAAGTCGATCAAGGTCGGCCGCTACCCGTGGGGCGTGGTGGTGACGCCATGATCGGCCTCGAGGTGAGCGGCGTGAGCTTCGCCTACGGCGCGCGCCAGGCACTGAGCGAGCTGGACTTCGCCCTGGCGCCGGGGCGCTTCAACGCCCTGCTCGGCCCCAACGGCGCCGGAAAGTCGACCCTGATCGCCCTGCTCACCCGCCTGTACGAGCTGCAGGGCGGCGACATCCGCATCGGCGCCTGCTCGGTCCGCGCCAAGCCGCGCCAGGCGCTGGCGCAGATCGGCGTGGTATTCCAGCAGAGCACCCTCGATCTCGACCTCTCCGTCGAGCAGAACCTGCGCTACCACGCCGCCCTGCACGGCCTGCCGCGGGCGCAGGCCTTCGAGCGCATCGAGCTGGAGCTGGCGCGCCAGCAGCTGAGCGAACGCCGCCGCGAGCCGGTGCGCGCACTCAACGGCGGCCATCGCCGCCGCGTGGAGATCGCCCGCGCCCTGCTGCACCGGCCGCAACTGCTGCTGCTCGACGAGGCCAGCGCCGGCCTCGACCCGGCCAGCCGCCAGGCGCTCAACCAGCACGTGCGCCGCCTGTGTGCCGACGACGGCCTGACCGTGCTGTGGACCACCCACCTGTTCGACGAGGTGCAGGCCGACGACCCGCTGCTGATCCTGCACCGCGGCCGCCTGGTGGCACGCGGCACGGCGGCCAGCGTGGCCGCGCAAGGCGAGGACCTGGCCGCCTCCTTCGCCCGCCTGACGGAGGTCGCCGCATGAACGACCTTCCGCGGTGCGCACGGCGCACCCTACGGCCGCACGGCATCCCCCTGCGTAGGGTGCGCCATGCGCACCAGCGGCCGAGCCGTAAGCCATCGGTGCGCACGGCGCACCCTACGGAGACCCGTCCATGACCGCCTACCTGGAATGCCTGCGCGGCATCGTGCTGCGCGAATGGCTGCGTTTCGTCCAGCAGCGCTCGCGCTTTCTCAGCGCGCTGGTGCGCCCGCTGCTGTGGCTGCTGGTATTCGCCGCCGGTTTCCGTGCCGCACTGGGCATCGCCATCATCGAGCCCTACGACACCTACATCACCTACGAGACCTACATCGTCCCCGGCCTGGCCTGCATGATCCTGCTGTTCAACGGCATGCAGGGCTCGCTGTCGATGGTCTACGACCGCGAGATGGGCAGCATGCGCGTGCTGCTGATGAGCCCGCTGCCACGACCGTTCCTGCTCGCCGCCAAGCTCTTGGCCACCAGCCTGCTGTCGTTGCTGCAGGTCTACGCCTTCCTCGCCATCGCCTGGCTGTACGGCGTGCAACCACCGGCCTGGGGCCTGCTGTATGCGCTGCCGGCGCTGCTGCTCGCCGCGCTGATGCTGGCGGCGCTGGGCCTGCTGCTGTCCAACGGCATCCGCCAGCTGGAGAACTTCGCCGGGGTGATGAATTTCGTGATCTTCCCGCTGTTCTTCCTGTCCTCGGCGCTCTACCCGCTGTGGAAGATGCGCGAGGCCAGCGAATGGCTGTACTGGCTGTGTGCACTCAACCCGTTCAGCCACGCGGTGGAACTGGTGCGCTTCGCTCTGTATGAGCGCCTCAGCGTCACTGCCCTGCTGGTGTGCCTGGGCGTCACCGCGCTGTGCAGCCTGCTCGCCGTGCTGACCTTCAACCCGCAGCATGCGGCGCTGCGGCGCAACGCCTGAGTGTCGCAGGGTGCGCCCTGCGCACCAATGCTCCGCGGCTCGGCCAATGCTGCGCAGGGCGCACCCTACCTGACGGACTTTTCGCAAAATTACTACTTTGGTACTGGCTTTCGCCCTCCATCGCAGGATTTCCAAAGCACTGCGACTAACCGATAAATAGTCGCAAACAACAATAGGAACTCCCGGCCATGTCGCGTCTGCTCGCTGCCGTGCTCTGTCTGCCGCTGCTCCTCGGTCTGCTGCCTGCCCAGGCCGGCGAGGAACAGCTGTTTTCCACCGACGGCTATCGCCTGGACCGCTACCGCAGCCCGACCCCGGCCACGGTCGAGGGCGCGCAGACCATCGACACCGCCACCCTGCAGCGCATGCTGGCCGGCGCCGACAAGCCGGTGCTGATCGACGTGTTCCGCCGCCCCTGGCTGCACGGCCAGTTCGTCAGCGACGAAGCGCACCAGAACATCCCCGGCAGCCTGTGGCTGGCCAACGTCGGCGAGGGCCGGCCCGAGGCGCAGTGGCTGGACTACTTCAGCCACTATCTCGAACAGGCCAGCGGCGGCGACCCGACCCGGCCGCTGGTGCTCTACTGCAAGTCCGACTGCTGGCTGTCGTGGAACGCCAGCAAGCGCGCCGCCGCGCTGGGCTATACCCGGCTGTACTGGTACCGTGACGGCATCGATGCCTGGCAACAGGCCGGCCTGCCGGTGCAGACCGCCACGCCCGCACCGCTGCCCTGAACCGCCGCACCCCCATCGATAACGACAAGAATCTGGTGAAGGCCCATGTACAAGATCCTGATTGCCGACGACCACCCGCTGTTCCGCGAGGCCATCCACAACGTCATCGCCGACGGCTTCCCGGACAGCGAGGTGATGGAAACTTCCGACCTCGACAGCGCCCTGGCCCTGACCCAGGAACACGACGACCTCGACCTGATCCTCCTCGACCTCAACATGCCCGGCATGCACGGCCTCAACGGCCTGATGACCCTGCGCAACGAGGCGCCGACCATCCCCGTGGTGATCGTCTCCGCCGAGGAGGACAAGCAGATCGTCCTGCAGGCGATCACCTACGGCGCAGTCGGCTTCATCACCAAGTCCTCGCCGCGCGCGCAGATGACCCAGGCCATCGAGCAGATCCTCAATGGCAACGTCTACCTGCCCTCCGACATCATTCGCGCCAGCAAGCCGGCCCCGCGCCGCGCCAGCCAGGAGGCCTCGGGCATCCCGCCGGAACTGCTGCAGGCGCTGACCCGCAAGCAGCTGCTGGTGCTGGAGCGCATGACCAAGGGCGAATCCAACAAGCAGATCGCCTACAACCTCGACATCGCCGAAACCACCGTCAAGGCCCACGTTTCCGCCATCCTGCGCAAGCTCGGCGTGCACAACCGCGTGCAGGCCATCCTCAGCGCCGGCGACATCGACTTCAGCGCCTATCTGCGCCGTTGAGCCATGGTGCGCACGGCGCACCCTACCAGGCCCGCAGCGCGCAAGGATGCGCAGAACCGTAGGGTGCGCCATGCGCACCAGCTCCCACCCCCCGGCGTAGGATCCGCTATGCGCACCAGCCCCCCGCCCATCCCGTAGGGTGCGCCGTGCACACCAAACACCCCCCTCACTCACCGAAATCACCGTCAACCTCGCCCGCACCACCCCAGTCGGCGGGATAGCGCCCCTCGCGCACCAGACGATGAAAACTGGACCACGGCCAGTCGGTGACGCGCGCCACCAGGCCATGCCGCACCGGATTCCAGTGCAGGTAGTCCATGTGCCGCCGGTAGTCGTCCTCGTCGCGGATCAGGTGTTCCCAGAAGCGCCGTTGCCAGATTCCCCGCTCGCCGCGCAGCTGGCGGCTCAGGCTGAGCGCACCGCCATCGGGAAAGTCCTGGCTGACCTTGCGCTTGATCATCGACCAGCGACGGCCGAAATCGGCGTCATCCTGCGGCAGTTGCCAAAGGCAATGCAGGTGGTCGGGCAGCAACACCCAGCCGTGGATGGCGAACGGATGGCGCTGACGCACCGCCTGGATTGCCCGCCGCAAGCTGAGGCGCAACTCGGGCCGGGTCAGCAGCGACCGGCGTCCGTGGCTGACCACGGTGAAGAAATACAGGGCTCCCGCCTCTCGGGAGCGGCGATATTCGGACATTCCATGTCCCTCGATTGGCATGCGTCGTCGGCCAGCATAGAAACAGCGCAGCGGACCATTCCGTGACGGTGCGCACGGCGCACCCTACGACAATCACATCCGCCCGCCAGCCGTAGGGTGCGCCATGCGCACCACGAGCCTAAAGTGGATTCACGCCGCTACCTGCCCCGAGGGCCGAGGCATATGGCCAACTCCCCGCAATCCGACGCACCGCAACCGCCGAAACGCTGGTCGCAGCGGGTCAGCGAGCGCAGCAACGCCCTCGACCTCGAACCCGGCGTGTTCACCTGGGCCGACCCACGTGCCATCGCCGAGTCGCTCAAGGCCTGCGCCGAATGCAGCCAGCGACGCAAGGCCACGCCCTTAGCCTCGGCGATGGCGATGCTCAATTTCTACATCAACCGCGCCGGCCGCCAACTCCCCGCCGAGCAGCGCGCGGTGCTGGAGGCGGCCAAGGACGAGCTGCGCGCGCTGTACGGCCGGCCACGGCGCAACCCACGCAGCGGCCAGCCGCAGTCATGAGGGCCGGGGATCAGTCCGCCGCGAAGCAGTAGAACAATCCAGCCCCGCCCAAGACGCCAGTGCCTCGCTGCTGCAAGCGCCGCGCGAGAGGTGCCTGTCAGCACCGACTGCCTCGGCAAACCTCTGGCCTGCGCATCCGTCCGTTGTACCTGCGCTGCGGAACGACTTCGACCAGGCGCAGGCTGTCTCTGTGCCCGCATCGGCAAAACCGCCCCTCCGACATGGACAGTCGCGCGCGCCCCGGGATAGCGTTATGCCATGCCCGCTTGCGTCATGCAGCGAACGGCAACGGCTTGCCAATCCTGGCCCAGCATCCCTCGCAACCGGCAGCGAACGGCCGCCCGCTGTACCGAGGTACGCACCAGGAACGACAAGGAAATGTCATGCCGCCGAGGGACTTCTGCCCCATGCCCTCTGCCGCGAATCAAGAGCAGTTCTTCTACTCATGCACGTGACCGAGCTCCGCTTCATCGAACTCGCCAAACGCCATGCCCTGGTCGGCATGCAGGCAGCCAAGGCCCTCAACGACCGACAGGAGCAACTACAGCTCGAACGGGTGCTGTTGCAGGAGCGCCTGGCCAGCCCGGAGGGCACCGCGCAATCCAGGGCGGCACTCGAGCAACTCAGCGAGTTCATGCGCACGCACCAGAGCGCATTCGAGCAACTGGCCCTGGCCTGCTGCGCCGAGCTGGCTGCGGCGCTGGACGAGTTGCCGGAGCAGCGGCAGGCGGAATATCGCGCGGGCGTCATGGCCTCGATCAACGACCAGCTCGAAGCGCAGAGTCTGCTCTACCGCAACCGCGACCGCTGGATTGTCGCGGCCATGGAGATCTGCCAGCTCATCGACGCCTGCCGGGATGCCGTGGTCTTCGCCGACGACGGCATGGGCTTCGCCAACGAGGACGACCTGGAGCGCTTCCAGTCGCTGTTCGCCATCATCGAAGAAGTCCACCAGTTCGAAGTGGCGCAGCTGCACGAGCGCAGCCAGCGCCTTGCCCAGTCGCTGGCCATACTGGAGCAGGTTGCCCCCGCCTGATTGCACGCCGCCGGCCCATCCGGCCGGGGGCAGGCCGCGGCTCTGCCCCGGTCGCACAGGGAGATCGACATGAATCGCTTCGGCTTCGCGGCGCTGCCGCTTTGCAGCATGCTGCTGACCTTCGCTGTGCACACCCAGGCCCAAGGCCCCTCGTATGACTGCAACAAGGTCGAGAAGCCCAGCATCCCGGCGCTGGTCTGCGCGGACGCCGAACTATCCGCCCTCGACCGCCAACTGGCCGAGGTCTACACCGCAGCCAGCGCCAGAGCGGCCAACGAGCACCCGCCACGGCTCAAGGCCGAGCAGCGCGGCTGGATCAAGGGCCGCGACGACTGCTGGAAGAGCACCGACCAGCGCGCCTGCGTGGTGGAGAGCTACCGGCTACGCATCACCGAACTGCAGGCCCGCTATCGGCTGGTGCCGCACACCGGCCCCTTCACCTTCGCCTGCGACGACCAGCCCGGTAGCGAGGTGGTCGTCACCTTCTTCGCCACCGAACCGCCCACCCTGATCGCCGAACGCGGCGACAGCGTGTCGCTGATGTACCGCCAGCCCAGCGCCAGCGGCACCCGCTACCAGGGACGCAATGAAAGCTTCTGGGAGCATCAGGACGAGGCGACGGTGTTGTGGGGGTATGGGGGCACAGGAGATGTGTTGCCGGCGGAGGCCCTGAGAAATTGCCATTGCATGAGCAGTAGACAGTTCTGAGCTCAATGGATAGCGTTGCCACAGTCCCGATCGCCCGAACGATCGAGCTCGACAAGGAAGTCATTCAACCTTTGCGCAGAGCCGCTGCATACCACTCCTTGCAGCGATATGCGCAACGACAGGAGTCAGCATGAGCGATCACTGGGAAACCTTCCCCTGCCAGATGGGCAATCACGTCGCATGGATCTCCTACGACCATGGACTTCGCACCGAGATAGAGAGTCTTCCCTTCAGCAACTGCGCGCGCTTCGCCGTCGTACTCAAATCCCCGGACGAGCGCGGCCTTCCCTCAGGTGAAGAATTCAGCCACCTGAATGCGATTGAAGACCAGTTGACGAATGTGTTGAGCGACCAAACAGGTATTCAGATCGGACGCATCACGACCGGTGGCAAGCGGCACTTCATCTTCTTCACTTCATGGACAGAGGCCGATGTCGCCAGCCTTGCAGAGCAATTGGCGGAGCAGTTCGATTACCAGATTCTGTTCTGCTGCGAACCAGATCCGGAGCGGGCCGCCTACTGGAGCGAACTGTTCCCCACCGAGGACGACTGGCAAGTCATTCAGGATATCCGTACCGAAGACGCCTTGAGGCGCGAAGGCGAAGCCTTTGCCACCCCACGCCCCATCGCTCACTGGGCCCACTTCGATAATCCGCAGGACCGGGAACAGTTCATCATTCTGGTCAGCGAACACTTCGAAATATGCGAGCTCAGCGAATCGCCGAGGGGCGATCATCTCAGCTACACCGTCAGGCTGGCGCATACCGGGCTTCCCGATTACGGCTCGATGAACCCCTTGACCCTATTTCTCAACCGCTCGGCCAAAGAGTGCGGTGGCGACTACGACGGCTGGGAGACACAGGTTTGTCGCGATTGATCCGCCCAGAGCAACAGCAGGTGTGCGCTCGCTTCGGCACCGCTTGCGAGCCTGTCGATACCGACTCGAAAGTCGGAGTCGCCCTGCACACCCTCAACCTCCAGCCACTCAATGCGCTACGGCACCCGGCCGCAGGTTCGACGTGTGGCTGGTACATATGGGGTGGGGAGGACCTGCCACAAGACCAGGAAGACTTCTTCCAGCCCCTGCATGTCCTGCACCTGCCCTCGTACTGTCCGGCCGTCATCCCTTATCTGGCTCTTCCCCCAGGGTGGCGCATCCTCCTAGCGCCTGGCTACGAGGACGTATGGTTTGACCCCTTGCTCCTTGAGGTCTGAGTGCCGGGAGCATGCCCCGGACGGCTATGGCAGGAATCGAACCAAACAGGGAGAGCACACTGAATGAGCAAGTTTGGCTTGAATTACCGATATCCCGCAGGATATGCCGTTGAGGTTGGCGAGCAATCGTCTTACAACCACCGCTTCGGCGGCTCCTCCTGGAAGGTGATCGATCCGCAGCCGCTCGAGGACGGGCCTGCCTTGCTGCTTGTGCTCGATCTGACCGACCCTCGGCTTTCTGCAATGGCCGCCAAACACCGATACGAGCTGCCGGTATGCAGCTACATCAACAGCGATCTCTGGGTGGAGGAGCAGGTTTACAGATTCGATGAAGAATCGAAAACGGTGTGGCTCGTCCACAAGACCTCGAACGAGTGCTACACACTCCCCGAGGAAGACCGATTTCCAACCCCCTTGCCGGAGACCAGGATCGCCTTGAGAGAGCTCCAGCCAGCGGAGCTTCCCCTTGATGAAGATTCATACTGGAGAAATACCGACGACTTTCTCGGTGGCAGCGTCGTTTTCAGAGTCATGGGCTCCCCCTTGTGGCTGGATGCGCCCGAGGAAGTGAAGTGTTCTTGCGGCAGGCACATGACACATATCGTCGGTATCGGCTACGAAAACTGGAACGGACCCTTCCACTTTCTCGACCAAATCCCGTTCTTCCTCGGCGAAGCTGCGCTATATGCCTTCGCCTGTCCGGTATGCCCTGAGTTGAGGGTCATATCCCAACCGACCTGAGTCACTCGACGCAATCCCAACCAGCCTACCCACGCCCCCGCTCCACCAGATGACTCATCGCCGTCTTCAGCTTCATCGGCCGCACCGGCTTGTGCATCAGCACCTGGCCGAGTTCGCGCATCTGCAGCTTGAGGTCGTTGCTGTAGTTGGCGGTGATCATCAGCACCGGCAGCGGCGCGCTGCGCCGGGCGTTGAGTTCCTGCACTAGGTCGGCGCCGGTGTGGCCGTTGTCGAGGTGGTAGTCGACGACCAGGATGTCGGCCACGCCCTGCACGGTGTCCACCTGGCGGGCCAGGTCGTCGCCGGACAGCGCGGTGACCACGTCGCAGCCCCAGCCCTCCAGCAGGGTGCGCATGCCGGCGCAGATCGCCGCATCGTTGTCGACCACCCAGACCCGCGCGCCCTGCAGGTGCTCGCCGGGCGGCGGCGGCAGTTCGCTCTGCTCGCGCGGGCGCGCCACGCTGCGCGCGTAGGGCACCTCGACGGCGAAGCAGGAGCCGATGCCCTCGCGCGAATGCACGCGGATGCGGTGGCCGAGCATGCGCACGATCTTCTCGACGATGGCCAGGCCGAGACCGAGGCCGCGGTCCTGGGTGGCGCGCACCGGGGCGCCGCGCTTGAACTCCTGGAAGATCTCGCCGAGCTTGTCCGGGGCGATGCCGGCGCCGGTGTCCCACACTTCGATGGACAGCCCGCCGGGACGCCGCCGGCAGCCGAGCAGCACGCGGCCGCTGGCGGTGTAGCGGATGGCGTTGCTGAGGAAGTTGCGCAGCACCCGCGCCAGCAGCTGGGTGTCGCTCTTGACCAGCGCCGAACAGGGCACGAAGTCGAGACTCAGCCCTTCGCTGGCGGCGATCTGGTGGTATTCGGCGGCGAGGTTGTCGAGCAGGTCGGCGATGGCGAAGGCGCCGACGTCGGGCTTGATCACCCCGGCGTCCAGCTTGGAGACGTCGACCAGGGTGCCGAGCAGGCTTTCCACGTCCTCCAGCGAGTTGCTGACGTTGCGGATCAGCCCGGCGCTGGGCGCCGGCACCGGCTGTTCGAGCAGCGCGCTGGTGAACAGCCGTGCGGCGTTCAGCGGCTGCAACAGATCGTGGCTGACCGCGGCGAGGAACTTGGTCTTCGACAGGTTGGCCTGTTCGGCTTCGCGCTTGGCCTCGCGCAGGCGCGCCTCGGCGCGCGCGCGCTCGTCGATCTCCTCGCGTAGCTGGCTGTTCACCGCGGTCAGTTCGGCGGTGCGCTCGCGCACCCGGCGCTCGAGGTTCTGGTAGGCCTGGTGCAGCGCCTCGGCGGTGCGCCGGCGCTCGGTGATGTCGCGGATCAGCACGAAGATGCCGAGCACCTCGCCGCCCGGCTGGCGGTTGGGCACGTAGGAACGCAGCATGTAGCGCTCCTGGCCGGCCTGGTTGCGCTCGGCCACCTCGAAGGTGACGTTCTCGCCGGCGAAGGCGCGCTCGATGTACGGCTCGAGCAGGCGGAAGTGCTCCTCGCTGTGCACGCTGCGCATGGCCTGGCCGAGCATGGCGCCGCGCGGCCAGCTGTACCACTCGTCGTAGACGCGGTTGGTGAATTCGTAGGTGAGGTCGCCGCTGATGTAGGCGATCAGCGCCGGTACCTGGTCGGTGATCAGGCGCACCCAGCGCTCGCTCTCGCGCAGGGTCTCGGCGTAGCGGTAGCGCTCGGTGATGTCGGTGTAGGTGTTGACGTAGCCGCCGGCCGGCATCGGGTGGGTGCGCACCTCGAGCACGCGGCCGTCGCTCAGGCGCTGTTCGCGCTCGCGCAGCGGGCGGCCGCGCTCGTCGCAACTGTCCGGGGTGAGCAGCTCCAGCTCGCTGTCGGCCATCACCTCGGCGAACGGCCGGTGCGCCTCCAGCGGCGCCAGGCCGCCGAGTTCGAGGAAGCGGCCGTTCCACAGCTCCAGCTCGCCCTCGGCGTTGATCACCGCGACGCCCTGGGACAGGTTGTCCATGGTGCGCTGCAGCAGGCGCGACTTCTGCGCCACCGCCTGTTCGCGGCGCGCGGTCTCGTGGACCTTCACCTCGGTGATGTCGGTGTAGAGGATCACCAGGCCGCCCTCGCGGGTCGGCCGTTCGCTGACCTGCACCCAGCGGCCGTCGTGCAGACGATAGAGGGTGCGCTCCTGCTCGGCGCCGCCGTGTTCCTCGACCACCAGCCCGGAACTGATCGCCAGGCGCTTGACCTCGGTCAGGCGCATGCCACGGCGGATGCGGCCCTGCAGGTCGCCCCACAGCGCCTGGAAGCGGCGGTTGAACAGCAGGATGCGCTGCCCGGCGTCGAACAGCACGAAGGCGTCGGAGATGCTCTCGATGGCGTCGATCAGGTGCTGGTGGGCGGTCTCGGCGCGGCCGCGCGCCTCGCTGAGCAGCGCGTTGCTGGTCTGCAGCTCGGTCATCGCCCGGTTCAGCGCGTCGGTGCGCTCGCGCACCTGCTCGGCGAGCACCACCGAGTGCTGGAAGGCGGCGTAGGCGTCGGCGCCCTGCGGGCCGGCGGACTCGACGCGCTCGATCAGCGCGGCGTTGATCCGCTCCAGCTTGAGGTTGCGCGCTTCCAGCTCGGCGAGCCGGACGCGCAGCTCAGCGGCACAGGCCCCGTCCGGGTCGGCCGATGGCGACGCCGGTGAAGGTCTGGTTGATGTGCATGCCATTGAACTGCTCCCCGTAGGTGTTGAAGCCGATCACGCGGTGGCGGACCAGCAGGCCGGCGGTGTCGGCGACCAGGCCGCGCGCTTCCACCTCCATGCGGCGCAGGAAACAGTCGCAGCCGATGGTCAGCAGCAGCGGGCCGAGGCGCTGTTCGAGGCCGTCGAACAGCGCCCGCAGGTTGGGCAGCAGCGGCCCGGGCTGCATGGCGGTGAGGACGATGCCGTTCTCCACCGCGCAGTAGAAGGTCAGGCTGAGGTCGGGATTGACCCGCTGGATCGAGCGCACGTAGTGCTGCTCGCCGAGGCGCACCGCCAGCGGGTGCAGGGCGAAGGTCTCGAGGTCGAGCTGCCGCGGATCGACACCGAGCAGGCGCGCGTATTCCAGCGCCGCCGGCTCGGCATTGAGTTCGAACACGGTGCGGCTGGCCGGATCGGCGGCGGTGACCACCAGCTTCTCGTCCAGCGGCTGGATGTGGTGGGTGGTGAACACCTCGAAATCCAGCGCGGTGTGCACCAGCACCACCACCGCGGCGCCGGTGTGGAAGCGGCCGTCGTGGTAGACGTGGGTGCGCGTCAGGTAGTTGTCGTCGCCGGCCGAGCCGCCGAAGTGGGGGATGCGCCCGAAGGCGGCGTTCAGCGCGGAGAGCACCAGCTCCTCGCGGCTGGACAGGCCGTCGAGCAACGTCAGGGCGAAGCTGTGGCCGCTGATCGGTTCGCGGCTGCTGCCGCGGCACTCCTCGGCCAGTTGGGCGACCACCTGCTGGGCGTCGAGCAGGCTGAAGCTGTCCAGCGCGTCGATGCGCGCGGCGGCGATGGAAAAGCTGCGATGGTCGAAGCCGATGGCGCTGACGCAGCCGCGGCCGTAGCCCTGCGGGGTGATCTCGCCGGCGGTGGTGCAGCCGACCAGGCGCACGCCGCCAAAGTACTGCTCCAGAGCATTGGCCAGCGCGGGCAGGTCGTATTCGGCGCTGCAGAAGAACAGCACGCAACCTAGGTGCGGGTGCATCAGCTGGCGGGCCAGGTCCTGGGCCACGCTTTCCGCATCGGTCGACTCGGAAAGGGCCATGCGGACGACGTCGTTCAGATCTTCTTCCACGTCGCCTCCGGACCGGCAGAACACACAGACTGGGTGATTCTAGGAAGGTCGCGGCGGGCAGTTAATGCTACTTGGGTACTGCCGGCCTGCGTCTTTGGGGGTAGCGCATTGAGAGTCCGGGGCGCGGCGGCAGGAAAAGACCCCACGGTCGTTTCCCCGCCCGCCTACCCCGCCTCGATCGGACACCGCCTGGAGGATGGAAAACCCGCTCGACGTTTTTTCCACCGCGACGCGCCAGGTGGAAAAGACCCACGGTCGTTTTCCACCCTCCCCCAGGCCGTGACTGGCGGCCTTAGAAGCTCAGCGCCGCACCGACAGCGAAGGTGCGGGTGTCCTCGTCGAGCGCATTGCTGTCCTTGCCCTCGATCTCGAACTGGTTCAGCTCGGCGACCAGCTTGAGGTTGGCATTGACGTCGTGGAACAGCGCGATGCCGCGGGTCTGGTAGTCGGCGGCACTGCCCAGGCCGTTGCCGTCGTCCTTGGTCTTGCCGTAGGACAGCGCGACGCGGTTCTTGCCGAAGCGGTAGGAGCCCTGCAGCAGGTAACCGTCGCTGTCGACTTCGCGCAGCAGCGCCTCGCCGGCGTTGTTGGTGAAGAACGGGTTGATGCCCTCGGCCTGGAAGCCGGACGCGGTCAGCGACAGGTTGCCCATCTTGGCCTGCACGCCGTAGCCGACGCCGGAGGAGTCGACGTCCTCGATGGTGTTGTCGGTGTTTTCCGAACTCTGCTGCATGCCGTTGACCCAGGAGAAGATCTGCGCGCCGCCGACTTCGAACTGGTAGGTGATCTCGGTTTCGAAGCGCGGGGCCTCCTGGTACGCCTTGTCGAGGGCGGAGCTGGTGTCTTCGTTGGTGTCCACCGGGTCCATGATGCCGGCGGCGACGCGCAGGCCGCTCATCAGCGGCGAGCGGTAGGTGATCTGCGAGGTCGGGAACGGATACGGGTAGCCGGTGCCGATGTTGCCGAAGGACACGCCGCCGCCATCCACCAGGCCGAGGGTGTCGCTGACCTGGCCGTAGCCGGTGAGCATTTCGTCGAGCAGGATGTTGGAGCGGGCGAACAGGCCGAAGTCCTTGCCAAACAGCACTTCGCCCCACTCGGCGTTGGCCGCGGTGGCGTAGAACTGGCGCACGTCGATGTCGGTGGCGGTGCCGTTGGTCTCGCTGTCGTTGATGGTCACCCAAAACGAGGCGCGGCCGCCGAGCTTGAGGTCGTCGACCTGCTTGCCGAAGTTGAAGCCGATGTAGTTGGGCAGAAAGCCCATCTTGACCCGCGACTGGGTGCGGTCGAATTGCTCGCCGGCACGATCGACGTCGCTGTTGACGTAGAAGGTGTTGAAGTAGCCGTCGGTCGAGAAGGTGGTGTCATTCTTGTCGTACAGCACGATTTCGGCGGCCGCCGGCAGGCTGAATGCCAGGGCAGTGGCAGCGGCCAGCAGGGAATAGCAGGCTTTGTTCTTGTTGTTCATCTTTGTCTCCGCTTGCGTCAGGACGACTGCCTGATCCAACAGTCGCGCCGATTATCCGGAGACGGCCGGTAGCGCCCGTATTCTGCGCAAGCGCCGGATGCCTTGTGCTTTGGCAGGCCCATACGGCGCGCGCCCAAAGCCGCTCATCCCGGGTGGCCGGAAGTCGTGCTACTCCTGCAGGCCTTATGATGCTTTGGATGTAAGCGCGCGGATTTTGGAAACTTTCCGTTCGCTGATCGCACGGAAAGCGGGCGAATTGCTCAGGCCACCTTTCGCCCGGCGCGACGCGCTGCGGATAATGGGCGCGGCCCTGGCCGCGCGGCCTGGGCCGGCGCCTGCCCCTTTCGCCCCCTGCCCGGCAGGTGGCCACCCCGCCGGATCCCCCATGCTCGACATCCTCACCATCACCACGCCCATCTTCATCATCATCGGCCTCGGTTTCCTGTCCGCGCGCTGCGGCCTGCTCAGCCGCGAGCAGATCCGCGGCATCGGCAGCTTCGTCATCCATTTCGCCCTGCCCGCCCTGCTGATCCACGCCCTGGTCACCCGGCCGTTCGAGGAGGTGATCAAGCCCGGCTACCTGCTGGCCTACGGGCTGGCCTCGCTGGCGGTATTCGCGGTGGGCTTTGCGCTGTCGCGCTGGCTGCGCGGCGACAACCTGCAGGGTTCGGCCATGGCCGGGCTGGGCATGTCGGCCTCCAACAGCGGCTTCATCGGCTACCCGGTGGCCGCCATGGTCATCGGTCCGACGGCCGCGGCGATCCCCATGGCGCTGGGCATGCTGGTGGAGAGCCTGCTGATGATCCCGCTGGCGCTGGCGCTGGCCGAGGCCGGCCGACAGAGCGGTGGCGGCGCGCGCCAGGTGGTGGCGCAGACCGCGCGCCGCCTGGCGCGCAACCCGCTGCTGCTGGCCATGCTGGCCGGCCTGAGCCTGTCGCTGCTGGAGCTGCGCCTGCCGCCGATCCTGCTGCACAGCGTCGAGCTGCTCGCCCAGGCTTCGGCGCCGGCGGCGCTGTTCGCCATCGGCGGCACGCTGTACGGGCTCAAGCCCGGCGGCATGCTGGCCGAGGTCAGCCAGGTGGCCCTGGGCAAGCTGCTGCTGCACCCGCTGGCGGTGTACGTCGCCTTCAGCCTGGTGCCGTCGCCCGACCCCACCCTCAAGGTCGCCGCCCTGCTGTTCGCCAGCGCGCCGATGATGAGCATCTTCCCGTTGCTCGGTCAGCAGTACGGCCTGGAGAACCGCTGCTCCACGGCGCTGGTCACGGCGACGGCGCTGTCCTTCCTCACCATGAGCGCGCTGCTGGGGATCCTGGGGATCTAGTGGCCGGTGCGGCTAGACGCGCGACCGATAGCCACGCGCCAGCCGCTCGACCGGCACGCCGAGGGCGAAGCCCAGCGCCAGCAGGCGGTTGCGCAGCGAGCGCCGCCACCAGCCGTCGCGCAGCCAGCGGCGCGGGTCGACCAGCACCCCCGGTCCCAGCCGGCGGAACGCGCCGAGGCGGCGCAGGCCGCCAACCAGCGGCACCTCCTCGAACAGCGGCCAGGGCGCATGCTGGCCGGCGGCGAGATAGGCGCCGCGCCGGGCGAACAGGCCCTGGTCGCCGTAGGGCGTGCCGAAGCGAGTGCGCCGGTTGACCAGCCACGCCAGCAGGCGTCCCTGCCAGGGCGGCGCGCCGGCAAAGCGGAAGGCGAAACAGCCGCCCACGGCCCCCGCGCCCAGCGCCGCGCGTAGAGCGCCGAGCGGATCGCCGCACAGCTCGGCGTCGGCATGCAGGAACCACAGCGCCTCGTGGCTGGCCTGGGCCGCGCCCTGGCGCAGCTGCGCGCCGCGGCAGGGCCGCGACGCCAGCCACAGCGCCCCGTGCTGCCGGCACAGGGCCCGGCATGCCTCGCTCTGCGCGGCATCGACCACCACCACCTGCAGCGGCGGCGCGCAGGCCGCCAGCTGGCCGAGCAGCCGCGCCAGACACGCCTCGTCGTGCCAGCAGGGGATGATCACGCTGACGCCCAGCTCAGCCACGGCCAAGCGCCGCCAGGCAGGCCAGCAGGCGGCGGCGCGCCGGGCGCGGGTCGGCGGCCAGTTCGCGCTGCGCCCAGGCGAGGTCGGCCTCGCGGTCGATATCGAAGGATTCGCCGCAGAGGCCGACGCGCCAGCCGGCGTCCCGGCAGGCAGCGGCCAGCGCCGCGCCGAGGCGCGGCGTGCTCCACGGCAGCGCGGCGAGGTCCGGCCATGGCCGGCCGGCGGCCAGCAGCACCACGCCGCCGTCGCGCGCGGCCAGCAGCACGGCGTCGTGCACCTGCAGTGCCGCGCTCACCGCGTGGTAGTGCTGCGCGCCCAGGGCCGGGGCATCGCTGCCGATGAAGATCAGTTGCCGATGCCCGGCGGCGCGCAGGCGGCGATCCAGCGCGTTCAGCCGCTCGCCGAGGTTGCCCGGCGGCTGTACCAGACAGCCCGTCGCCGCCGCCTGTCGGCGCGCCCAGTCGCCATCCGCCGGGCGATCCGGGGCGAGCACCCGCGGCCCCGGCCAGTGCGCCAGATCTTCCAGCGCGCAGTCGAGCAGCGCCTGCGCCACCGCACAGGCGGCCTCGGCGCCGAGGCTGGCCGCCAGTCGCTGCTTGCCGTGGCCGGGCGCCGGACGCTTGCACAGCAGCACCAGGGTCGGCAGATCGCGCTCGGTCATGGCCGTCGCCCTCCGTGAGTCCCCCTTCAGTACAGCCGGTCGTCAGCGGCGCGCAAGCCGCCGGGCGAATGCCGCGACAGGGTCTATCCTTGCAGCACCCATCCTGCCCGCGCCGGGACCCGTCCACCATGCACGCCACCCTGCCGCTGCTCAACGCCCTGGACTTTCCCGCCCTGCGCCGCGGCACGCTGGAAGCCCTGCAGGTCAACCTGACCTACCGCTGCAACCAGCGCTGCCTGCACTGCCACGTCAACGCCGGGCCGACGCGCCACGAGAGCATGGACGACGCCAACGTGGCGTTCCTGCGCCAGCTGCTCGACAGCCTTCCGCTGCACACCCTCGACCTGACCGGCGGCGCGCCCGAGCTGCACCCGCGCTTCCGGCAGATCGTCCGCCATGCCCGCCGCGCCGGGCGCCGGGTGATCGACCGCTGCAACCTGACCATCCTCAACGAACCCGGACAGGCGGATCTGGCCGAGTTTCTCGCCGCCGAGGCCGTCGAGATCTGCGCCTCGCTGCCCTGCTACGGCCGGGACAACGTCGACCGCCAGCGCGGTGACGGCGTGTTCGCGCGCAGCATCGCCGCCCTGCGTCAGCTCAATGCCCTGGGCTACGGCCGCGGCGGCGCGCTGCTGCTCAATCTGGTCTACAACCCGCAGGGGCCGAGCCTGCCGCCGCCGCAGGCGCAGCTGGAGGCCGACTACAAGGCGCACCTGGCCGCGGAGTTCGACATCCACTTCGACCACCTGCTGACCCTCACCAACCAGCCGATCGCCCGCTTCGGCAGCACCCTGGTCAGCCACGGCCAGTTCGCCGCCTACCTGCAACTGCTGCGCGACAGCTACCGCGCGGAAAACCTCGACGCGCTGATGTGCCGCCGCCTGCTCAGCGTCGACTGGCAGGGCTACCTGTACGACTGCGACTTCAACCAGATGCTCGGCCTGCCGCTGCAGCTGCCGGGGCTGCTCGGCCGCGAGCGCGCCCACCTGCGCGACCTGCTCAACGCCGAGCTCGACGGCAACCCCATCGTCACCCGCGACCACTGCTACGCCTGCACCGCCGGCCAGGGCTCGAGCTGCGGCGGCGCGCTCAAGGCCTGAGCGTGGACCGCCGCCGGCTGGCGCTGCTCGGCCTGCTGCTGGCGCTGGTCGCGCTGTTCTTCGTCTTCGATCTCGGCCAGTACCTCGACCTCGCCCGGCTCAAGGCCGAGCAGGCGGCGCTGGAGGCGCAGGTCGCCGCCCGGCCGTGGCGTGCGGCCGGGCTGTTCCTGCTGGTCTACGTCGCGACCACCGCGCTGTCGCTGCCCGGCGCGGCGCTGCTGAGCCTGGTGGCCGGCGCACTGTTCGGCCTGCTCGCGGGCAGCGTGCTGGTGTCCCTGGCCTCCACCCTCGGCGCCTGCCTGGCCATGCTCAGCAGCCGCTTCGTGCTGCGCGACTGGGTGCAGCGGCGCTTCGGCCCGCGCCTGGCCGCCATCGACCGTGGCATCGCCCGCGACGGCGCCTTCTACCTGTTCGCCCTGCGCCTGGTGCCGGCCTTTCCGTTCTTCCTGATCAACCTGGCCATGGGCCTGACCCGCCTGCCGCTGCGCACCTTCGCCTGGGTCAGCCAGCTCGGCATGCTGCCGGGCACCCTGGTCTACGTGAACGCCGGCCGCGAGCTGGGCCGGCTGGACAGCCTGGCCGGCATCCTCTCCCCCGGCCTACTCGGTGCCTTCGCCCTGCTCGGCCTGTTCCCCCTGCTGGCCCGCCTCCTGCTGGAGCGCCTCAAGGCCCGCCGGGTGTATGCCGGCTGGCAGCGGCCGCGGCACTTCGAGCGTAACCTGGTGGTGATCGGCGCTGGTTCCGGCGGCCTGGTCAGCGCCTACCTCGCCGCCGCCCTGCAGGCGCGGGTGACGCTGATCGAGAAGGGCCAGATGGGCGGCGACTGCCTGAACCGCGGCTGCGTGCCGTCCAAGGCGCTGCTGCGCTCGGCGCGGGTCGCCAGTGAGCTGCGCAAGGCCGCGTCGCTGGGCTGGCGCGCCAGCGGCGAGGCGGACTTCGCCGCGGTGATGGAGCGGGTGCAGCGGGTGATCGGCCGCATCGAGCCGCACGACTCGGCCGAGCGCTACCGCGACCTGGGCGTCGAGGTGCTCCACGGCGAGGCGCGCCTCGTCTCGCCGTGGGCGGTGGAAGTCGCCGGCCGCCGCCTGACCGCGCGCGCCATCGTCATCGCCACCGGCGCCCACCCGCTGTTGCCGGAGATCCCCGGCCTGGAGCGGGTCGAGCCGCTGACCTCGGACACCGTCTGGAGCCTGCGCCAGCGCCCGCAGCGCCTGCTGGTGCTGGGCGGCGGACCGCTTGGCTGCGAGCTGGCGCAGGCCTTCCAGCGCCTGGGCTGCCGGGTGACGCTGGTGGAAATGGCCGAGCGCCTGCTGCTGCGCGAAGACCCGGAGGCCAGCGCGGCGGTGCAGGCGGCTCTGGTCGCGGACGGCGTCGACCTGCGCCTGCGCCATCAGGCGCTGCGTTTCGAGGCGCTCGACGGCGGGCGGCGCCTGGTGTGCCACGACCAGGCCGGCGGGGCGGAAGTGCTGCTGGGCTTCGACCGGGTGCTGCTGGCGCTGGGCCGGGTGGCCAACGTGAGCGGCTTCGGCGCCGAAACGCTGGGGCTGGCCCTGCGCGCCAACGGCACCCTGGAAACCGACGAGTACCTGGCCACGCGCTTTCCCAACATCTACGCGGTCGGCGACGTCACCGGACCCTGGCAGTTCACCCATGTCGCTGCCCATCAGGCCAAGTACGCCGCGCTCAACGCGCTGTTCGGGCGCTTCTGGCGCTTCAAGGCCGACTACCGGGTGATTCCCTGGGCCACCTTCACCGAACCGGAAGTGGCGCGGGTCGGCCTCAACGAGCAGGAGGCGCGGACGCAGGGCATCGCCGTCGAGGTCACCCGCTTCGACCTGGCCGAGCTGGACCGCGCCATCGCCGACGAGGCGGCCAGCGGCTTCGTCAAGGTGCTGAGCGTGCCGGGGCGCGACCGCATCCTCGGCGTCACCCTCGTCGGCGAACACGCCGGCGACCTGCTCGGCGAATTCGTCGCGGCGATGCGGCACGGCCATGGCCTCAAGCAGGTGCTGGGCACCCTGCACATCTACCCGACCCTGGCCGAAGCCAACCAGTACGCCGCCGGCGCCTGGCAGCGGGCGCACGTTTCGCCGCGCCTGCTGCGCGTGCTGAAGGGGCTGCAGCGCTGGCAGCGCGGCCGCCGCGGCCCGGCGCGGCATGAGCCGCCGGTGGTGTGAGCGACTAACTCGACAGCCAGCGCCACTCGGCGTCGCCCAGCGCGGCGGCGGCGCGCTGCAGGCTGGCCACGTCCTGACGCTGCAGCGCCTCGCCCACCTTCGCCGGATAGCGCGGATCCTGCCCGCCCAGCCAGTCCGTACAGGCGCGCTGCAGACGCTCGCGGCGGCTGCCGGTGCCGGCCAGAGCGTCCAGCGCGGCGCGGCGCGCCTGCTCCAGGCGTTCGACGCTCAGCGTCGCCAGGCCCGCGCGGTCCTCCTCGATGAAGGCACGCAGGGCCTGCTGCAGCCGCGCGGCATCGGCATGCGGCGACTGCACACCGAACTGCAGTTCGGCGCCGTCCGCGCCGGCGTGGAAGCGACTGAACAGCGCATAGCCCAGCCCCTGCTCGACGCGCAGGGATTGGTAGAAGGCGCCCTGCTGCAGCAGCGCCAGCACCCGCCAAGCGGCTTCCAGCGCGGGGTCTGCGGGCGGCGCCAGCAGGCGCAACAGCACCGCCTGCTCGCTGCCGCCGAGGTGCAGGCACTGCACCTGCTCGCCGCCGCACCAGGGCGCGGCGGCCACTGGCGGCGCACCGGCCAGCGGCTGCCCCAAGCCGTCCAGCGCCGCCCGGGCGCCGGCCGGCACGCCGCCGAACACGCGGCCGTGCAGCTGTGCAGAGGCGAGGAAGTCCTCCAGCTGCCGGCGCAGCTGAGCATCGCTCCAGCGTTCCAGCAGCGCACCGGCGTCCGCCGCGTCGGCCGGCACGCGCCCCTGCGTGGCCGGGTGGGCGAGCAGACGGCGCAGCAGCAACTGCTGCGCCGTCTCGGCATGGCGCCGCTGCAGGGCGGCGCGCCAGGCCGCGGCATCGCCGCTGCGCAGGACCGCCAGCAGACCGCGCAGCACCGCCGGCAGGGCAGCGGCCGGCCCGCTCAGGCAGAAGCGCAGCTGGCCGGGACGCGACAGCGGCTGCCAGGCGTGACCCAGCTGCGCCGCGCCGGCCAGCGCCTGCTGCCACTGCGCGGCCAGCGCCGCTTCGGCCAGCTCGGCCAGCAGCCGGCTGGCCGTGTCCATACCGGCGTCCACCTGCCAGGCCAGCAGCAGCGCGGCGTGGCCGGGACGCAGCAGCGCGGCTGGCGCCGCCTGCGCCCAGTCCGCCGGCCAGGTCTCCATCGGCGCCGCGGCGACCGGCAGCAGAAAGGGATTGTCCGGCGGCCGCTGCCAGCGCGGCGCCGCCAGCGGCGGCAGGCCGGGCAGCGCCACGGCATGGGCGCGCACGGGAAACCAGGGGGTGAGCGCGCCGCCGTCCACTCGCTCGCGGGCGCACTGCACGATCAGCCGCGGCGGCACCGACGGCGCCAGCGCGTGCACCCACTGTGCGGGCGCGCGCGGCGCGAACGGCCACGGCTGCCACGTCTCGCCGCCGTGGCGCTGCCAGCGCTCGAGCCACAGGCCGGCGCGCTCCATCGGCGCCAGCTCGGCCTCCTGCCAGGCCTGCTCGCGGCGCAGGGCCTGCCACTGCGCCGCCGCCGGCAGCAGCGCGGGGTCTTCGGCGAAACGCCGCAGCCAGTCGGCGCACAACGCGGCGATGGCCTGCTCCTGCCCGCCGCCGCGCTCCAACAGCGTGATGCGCAGCCCCAGCAAGCCCTCGCCGCCGCCAGCGGGTTGCCAGTCGACCTCCAGCTGCTGCGCCCAGCCACGCGCACGCAGCTCGCCCAGCAGGCCGCCGGCGGCCGGTTGCGTCACGGCCTGGCGCAGCAGAGCCAACAGTTCGTCCTCGTGCTGCGCCGCCAGCCGCTGCGGCCACCACAGGCTCATCTGCCGCAGCGCCTGCGGCTGCTCCAGGGTCAGCGCGAGCACGCCCTGCCCGGCCGGCCACAGGTCCGCCCAGGGCGCCGCTGCGGGTCGTTCACCGCCCGGCAATGAGCCGGCCAGCGCGCGCACCCGGCGCTCCAGCTCGTCCAGCGGCTGCGGCCCACTGACCAGCAGGCGCAGGTTGGCGCCGCGGTAGTGGCGGGCATGCCAGTCGCGCAGTTCGGCGAGCAGGTCGGGATTCTGCGTATCGAGGCTGTCGCGCGAGCCGGCATGGAAGCGCGCCAGGGGATGTCCGGGGTGCAGCTGGCCGGCGATGGCGCCCTGCAGCTGGCAGTCGCCGTCCTGGCAGCGCGCCCGGTATTCGGCCTCGAGCACCTCGCGCTCGGCCTGCAGGCGGCCTTCCAGCAGCAGCGGCCGGGCCAGCAGGTCGACCAGGCGGCGCAGCGCTGGCGCCAGCTCGCGCGCCGGCACCTCCAGGTAGTAGAGGGTCTGCAGGCCGAGGGTGCGGGCGTTGTAGCGCCCGCCGCAGCCGTGCACGTAGTCGGCGAAGGCGCCGACCTCGGGATGGCCGACGCTGCCGAGAAACAGGCTGTGCTCGAGAAAGTGCGCCAGCCCCGGCCACTGCGGCGGCTCGTGGAAACTGCCGGCCGCCACGCTGACCGCCAGCGCCACGCGGGTGGCCTGGGCATCGTGCAGCAGCGCGGCCCGCACGCCGTTGTCCAGCTGCAGGGTGCGGTGCGCCAGTTGCGGAAAGTCGGAGTCCATGGGCCTGAACTTGTGCGGGGGATGGAGAGAGCAGCATCCCGCCTCACCCGCCGACGGGCAACCCTGCGCAGGTCGCAGGCGATTGCGACCAAAGTACTGCCGGCAGACGCGCGGCCATGAAAAAAGGCGCCGCATCGCTGCAGCGCCTTCTTTTCCTGCCCAGGCCAGCCGCGGGCCGGCGCGGCGGATTACTGCTGGGTGCCCTGGGCACCCGGCAGCGGACGCAGGTTCACTTCCACGCGACGGTTCTGCTGGCGACCGGACTCGTTGGCGTTGCTGGCCACCGGCTGGTCCGGACCGGCACCGCGGGTGGTCACGCGGCTCGGGTTGACGCCCTGGGAGACCAGGTAGTTGGCCACGCTCTGCGCACGACGCTGGGACAGCGCCATGTTGTGCTGGTAGCCGCCGGTGCTGTCAGTGTGACCGACGATCTCGATGCTGTTCTG
Source organism: Geopseudomonas aromaticivorans (assembly GCF_019097855.1). GTDB lineage: Bacteria > Pseudomonadota > Gammaproteobacteria > Pseudomonadales > Pseudomonadaceae > Geopseudomonas > Geopseudomonas aromaticivorans. Next base: position 66,355 of record NZ_JAHRGL010000017.1, on the reverse strand, counting down.
GTCGTACTGCTTGAACGAGTTGGCCAGGTTGTTCAGCGGGGTGTAGAAGCTGCTGGAGATGTCCGCCGAGTCGGTGGCGAAGGTGATGTTGCCCGGCATGATCAGCTGGATGTTGTCGCCCTGGCGCTGCACTTCCACGCCGGTGCCCTGCATCTGCTGGCGCAGCTGGGCTTCCTGCTTGTCGGCGTAGTAGCCGTAGCCGGCGCCGCTCGCGCCACCGATGGCGGCGCCGATCAGCGCGCCCTGGCCGCGGTTGTCGTGGCTGATCAGCGCACCGGCGGCCGCACCGGCCAGGGCGCCGAGGCCGCCGTACTTGGCGGTCTTGCTCATGCCGGTGGACTCGGTCTGGCCGGTCTGGGCGCTCTGGTCATAGGGGTTCTGCGCACAACCGCTCAGCACAGCCAGGGCGGTAGCGGTCAGGATCAGGCGACGCGACAGTTTCATGGGTGGTTCTCCTTGAACAATTCTGGCCCGCTGTTGCAGGCATCTGGCCATTAGAGGCGAGTGGCGGCAATAAATTCCCGCCGACCTGCTCCTCAGGCACGGATAAACGGATTTTCGCGCATTTCCTCGCCCAGCGTAGTCTGCGGGCCGTGACCTGTGATCACGGTCGCATCCTCGTCGAGGCGATACAGGCGCTGTTTGATCGAGCGTTCGATGGTGGCGTAGTCGCCGCCCCACAGGTCGGTGCGGCCGATGCCGCGGCGGAACAGGGTGTCGCCGGCGATCAGCAGCTTGGCCTCGGCGAACCAGAAGCTCATCGAGCCCGGTGTGTGCCCCGGAGTGTGCAGCGCCACGCCGCAGCCGCAGGCCAGTTCCTCGTCGTCGGCCAACCACTGGTCCGGCGCCGGCATCGGCGTGTAGGGCACGCCGAACATGCGGCACTGCATCTCCAGGCCGTCCCAGAGGAACTGGTCGTCCTTGTGCAGGTGCAGGCTCGCCCCGGTGCGCTTCTTCATCTCGCCGGCGGCGAGGAAGTGATCGAGGTGGGCATGGGTGTGGATGATGCTCACCACCTTGAGGCCGTGCTTGTCCAGGCGCGCCATGATCAGCTCCGGATCGCCACCCGGATCGACGACGATGGCCTTCTTGGTCAGCGGGTCGCCGATGATGGTGCAGTTGCACTGCAACGGCCCGACGGGGAAGGTTTCGCGGATCAGCGCGGGCTGGGCGGTCATGGCAGGGCTCCGGAATCGTGGATGGCGCTACTTTGTCACACTGCGCCGGAAATTTCGGCCCCCACGGCGCACCTCAGTAGTAATACCAGCGCAGCTGCAGCTGGACCTCGTTGACCGGCGGCGCCCACTGGCTGAACTCGCGCGCGGCCGACAGGCGCAGACCGAGGTTGTCGCCCAGCTCCAGCTGCTGGGCCAGGCTCAGGCGGCGACGCACCTCGCCGTTGTGGAAGTAGTCGCCCTGGGCCTCCAGCAGCAGGTTGCCGGCGCGGTTGCGCCACAGCAGGCCGCCGTCGAAGCCGGCCGCCGGGCTGAGCCAGGCGGCGAAGTCGCGGTTCTGTTCGAGGCGCACGGTGGCCAGGGCAAAGCCGAGCAGTTCCTCGCCCAGTTGCCAGCTGCCGCCGGCGCCGCCGTTGAGGTGGCCGACCAGGCGCTCCTCGCCGCCTTCGCCGGGCACCCGCTCCAGGCCGCCGGCGACCTGCCAGGACCAGGGCTTGAGCAGCCGGTTGCGCGGGGTCAGCGAACGGATGCCGGCCAGCTCCAGTTGCTGCAGCTGCCAGTGGTTGCCCTGGTACTGGCGCAGCCTGAGCTGGGCAATCTCGATCTGCGCGCCGAGGGGAAAGCCGTCGAGGTTGTCGAGCAGATCGTGGTAGGCCATGCGCAGGCCGTATTCGGCGAAGGCGCGGTCGTCGCGGCTGCCCACGCCGAGCTGCCAGGTGCGCGACTGGTGGCCGTCTTCCGGCAGGATCGGGCGCTCGACCTCCAGGCGCGGCGGCGGGTTGCGGTTGATCGCCTGCAGCAGGCGGTAGCTGCGCGCCGCGCTGGCCGGATCGCGCTCCGCGCCGCTGGCCTGGTAGCGCAGCAGGCGGTAGGCGCCGTCCTCGATCAGCGCGCGGCGCTCGGTCGGCAGCGCCTGGTAGCCGGCGTCCTGCAGCGCCCTGCTGTCCGCGGCCAGGCGCTGCACCCAGCCCTGCTCGGCCGCTTCGAGCGGTGCGGCGCGCGCCAGCAGCTCGCGCTCGCGCGAGGGGCGGTAGTCGATGCGTTCGATCAGCCCGGCGTTCTTCACCGCGCGCACGGTGTCGGCGGGGATCGCGGTGAGCGGGAAGTCCTCGGTCAGCTGCAGCCCCGGCCGAGCGATTTCCAGCAGCTCGAGCAGGCGGTAGGAGCAGTTCTCGTCGAAGAAGAAGTAGTCGAACTGGATCTGCCGCAGCTCCCACACGTGTTCGAGCAGGCGGCCGGTTTCCACGGCCGTCAGGTTCAGCCGGTACTCCCACAGGTCGCGGTTTTCCAGACGGCTGTATTCGCCGATCTTCTCGCGGTAGGGCATCAGCGCGAACAACCCGGGGTAGCCGCCCATCAGGCCCTTCCAGGCATACAGGATGCTGTTGTCCATGCCCTCGATGTAGGCGCCGAAGTTCAGCGCATAGCTGAGCAGCGGGCTGCCCTGGCGGTCGATGTCGGCCTGGTCGACGCGCAGCAGGGTGTGGCCGAACATCGACGAGGGGCTGTTGAGGTAGGCGGCGGGGAACACCAGCACGGTGCTGTGCGGGGCGATGTCGGCGTACCAGGCGGCGAACTCGGGGCACGCCGGCGCCGGCAGGTCGTCCAGTGCCAGCTGCTCGCGCAGCCAGCGGGTACGCGCCGGATAGCGACACTGCGGATGGCGGTCGCCGAGGGCCGCCGGGCGATACAGCGCCTCGAAGGTGGCCGCCAGCTCGGCGGCCGGGTCCTCGGCGCCGCTGGCGGCGAGGAAGAATTCGTCGTCGTCGACGTAGCTGCGCCAGCCGCCCAGCTTGCCGCGCTCGTAGTGGCCGAGGGCGAGCCAGAACGGCTCGGCGGCCAGGGCTTGCAGGCGGGCAGGGGCGAGTTGCGGAGCGGCCTGCAGCACGGTGCAGAGGCCGCACAGCAGGAGGGGAAGCAGACGTCGGAGCATGGGGAGCCGTGGCGCGGGAAACACGAAAGTGCCCGCCGCAGCGGGCACCCGGAAAGGACGGGCGCCGCGGGAGCGCCCGCGGCGGGTCAGGCCTTGTCGGCGTACTGGGCCAGGCGCGCGTCCTGCTTCAGCACGGCCAGGGTGGCGGCGTGCACCTGCTCGGCGGTGACGTCGGCAGAGCTGAAGATTTGGGCGAAGTGCTGGTGGGTCACGGCGGCGAAGTGCGCGCGGTCCTGCGGCTGCACGCCGAGCACCACGGCGTAGGTGGTCAGGGCTTCGCCCTCGCCCTTGGCCATGTCTTCGGACAGCTCGGTCATGATGCTGCTCAGCACCAGCATCGACTTGCCGTCGTAGCGCAGCGCGCCCTTGGTGGAGCAGCCGTTGGTGCCAGAGGTCATGCCGAAGGTGGCGTTGCCGGAAGTGCCGTTGGTGGTCGAGGCGACCAGGTGGGAGGGCAGGCCGCGCTGGCCTTCGAACAGCATGTTGCCCCAGCCGCAACCCGGGCCGCCCGGTGCTTCGGCGAAAGCGTTGAGGGAGGCGGCGGCGAGCAGGGAACCCAGCAGAATCCGTTTCATGTTCGATCTCTTCTTCAATGTGATGACGCAGGCCGGCGACCTTGCCGGCCCTGCCGCGCAGCTTTTTGCAATATCCCCGCAATGTCAAGGCGATGACCTGGGCGGCGCCTGCGACTGTGCGCCGCGTCGAAGTCAGAAGCGCAGGCCCAGTTCGAGGGCCAGGAAGTCACGATCGCCCTGGGTGCTGTAGCGGCCGCCGAAGAAATCGGTGTAGGCCAGGCTGGCCGTGTAGGTGTCCAGGTAGTCGGCGTCCAGGCCGAGGCTGATCGCCTTGCGCCCCTCCTCGAAGGTGGCGTCGGGGGCCGGCGAATAGCCGCGCACGTCGTGGGCCCAGCCGAGATTCGGCCGCAGGTCGATGCCGGCAATGGCCTTGTCGTACTCCCAGACCGCACGCAGGCGATAACCCCAGGCGTCGCGGGTGGTGAAGCCGTCGTTCGCGCAGTAGCGGCCGACGTTGCGCGCCGTGGCGCTGCCGAGGGTGGCGGCGTTGAGGGCCTCGCAGCCGCCGTTCGCCAGCGGGCCGGGGCCGAACACTGGGTCGCGGCCGTAGCGACGCGGCCCGCGGCTATTCAGGCCGCCGACGTGGCTCCAGCCCAGCTCGCCGTCCAGGGTCAGGCGGCTGGCGCCCATGACATTGTCGAAGATGTGGGTCAGGCCGGTGTGCAGCTGGGTGACGGCGTGGCGCCGGTAGCCGGGGATGTCCTCGCCGGGCCGCGCCTGCAGCGGCGAAAGATCGGCATCCAGCGGCGTGCGGGTGGCATTGAGCACATCGACGATGCTCAGCTGCAGCGGCGCATTGGGCCGGTAGCTGAGTTCGCCGCGCCACTGGCTGCCGCCGGCCAGGGTGGTGGCGAAGCTCAGGCCGTAGAGGCGGATGTCCTCGGGGTAGTCGAGGAAATACTGCGCCTTGCCGGCCGCCAGCAAGGGCGCCAGCTCGGCCGGCAGCCCGGCACGGAAGGCCTCGGGGCCGGCGGCCGTGGCGCCGAGCAGCGGCGCGCGGCTGTGGTAGTTGATGAAGTAGCCGGCGAACTGGGTATCCAGCGGCGCGACGAAGTAGCGCAGGGCCACGCCGAACTGGCCGGCGTCGGCGGCGTTGCGGTTGGCCGCGCGGCGCATCAGCACGCCCTCGCCATCGACCGCGACACCGGCCGCCGCCAGGCTGGCCAGGGTGCCGGGCGACAGCGCGGCGCGACTGTTCAGCACGCGCAGGTTGTCCACGCAGCCGTTGGCCAGCAGGTCGGACTGTGCGAAGAAGCTGCCGCAGTTGTCCCCCGCCGTCGGCTCCCACTCCAGCTGGTAGAAGGCCTCCAGCGCCAGCGCGTCGCTCAGGTTCTGCGCGACATGCAGCAGGTTGACCGGCAGCAGGCCGTCGCGCAGCTGCGCACCGGGCCGGCGCCGGGCGGCGACATCGAGCGGGTTGATGACGTCGATGCCGCCCGGCAGCAGGCGGCTCTCGCCCCAGCTGACCACCTGCTGGCCGAGGCGCACGCTGCCGGGGCGCTCGCCGAGGCGGTAGTTGCGGTAGACGAAGGCGTCCAGCAGCTGCGCGCCGGCAGCCTGCGCACCCGCCCTGCGGCCGTGGTCGTCGAGGTCCTTGAACGGCCGGCCCTCGTCCTGCAGCTCGACGTCGTACCAGTAGCGGCCGCGCAGGAACAGGCCGCTGTCGCCGCGGCGCAGCTCCAGACCGTGGACGCCGGTGAAGCGCTTGGCGAAGGTTTCGCCACGCTTGAAGTTCAGGCGGCCATCGTCGCCGCTCTGCGCCAGGCCGCGGCCGCCGTTGTTGGCGCCGATCAGCTCCCGGTCGACAGCGGCCGTGGACCAGCTGGCGCCCAGCGACAGGCTGGAGTCGAACTGCCCCTCGACGGCGCCGAGATTGAACGGCACCGCGCCGGCCGGAACGGCCAGCGTGGCGCCCAGCGCCAGTCCGGCCAGGCGTCGGGCCGGTTGGATTCTGCTCATCAACACGCTTCCATCTTTCTGTTCAGCTCCGCTGCACGCCATCGGCGCCCGGCATTATCGGACAAGCGCGCCGGCTGCGGGTTCGTCATCGACCCAGGCAAGGCGAAATCGACGTCAACGCAGCATGGCCGACGCGCAGCAGAGGCTGAACAGGCTCGCGGAGAGCAGCTCGCCCAGTGCCAGCCGCAGGCCCAGCGCAATCAGCACCGCGCCCATCAGCCGGTCGAACCAGTGGCCCATGCGCGCGAACCCGCTGCGCACGCGAGACAGGCTGAACAGCAGCGCCATGGCGCAGAAGAAGCCCGTGGTGGCGAACATCAGGTAGAGGCCGTAGCCGGTCTGGATCAGCCGCGGCGTGTGCGGGTCGATCACCACGGTGAACACCGAGAGGAAGAACAGGGTGACCTTGGGGTTCAGCGCGTTGGTCAGCAGCCCGGTGGCGAAGGCGCTGCGGCCGCTGGGCGCGGCGCTGGCGGCCAGCGCCCGCAGCGCGGCCGGATCGGCTGGGCGGGCCTGCAGGGCGTGCCAGCCGAGGTACAGCAGATAGGCCGCCGCCAGCCACTTGAGTACGGCGAACAACGCCGCCGACTGCGCGACGATCAGGCCGATGCCGAGCAGCGAATAGGCCACGTGCAGAAAGATGCCGCTGCCCACGCCCAGCGCGGTGAACAGCCCGGCGCGGCGGCCGTGGCTGACGCTCTCGTGGATCACCACGGCAAAATCCGGCCCCGGACTGGCCACGGCGAGCAGGTGGATCAGCGCCACGGTGAGAAATTCCGACCAGTACATGCAGCCTCCCCGGCTGGCTCGGCCAACGCCACGGGCGGCAGCGGCTGCAATCGGCCGGCGCTTTCCGCTAGGCTGCTGGGATGATAGCGCGCCAGCCAGCCCACGGCGGCGCCCGCCCTCACCCGCCCAGGAACTGCCTTCGCATGACCGCCATCCGCGCCGTATTTCTCGACCATCCCTCCCTCGACCTTGGCGACCTCGACCTGACGCCGTTGCGCTTGCTGTTCGCCGAGCTGGAACTGCACGCGCAGACCGCGCCGCAGCAGGTGGCCGCACGCCTGCAGGGCGCCCAGGTGGCGATCAGCAACAAGGTCATGATCGACGCCGCCACCTTTGCCGCCTGCCCCGAGCTCAAGCTGGTGCTGATCGCCGCCACCGGCACCAACAACGTAGACCTGGCCGCCGCCCGCGCCCACGGCGTCACCGTGTGCAATTGCCAGGGCTATGGCACCCCTTCGGTGGCCCAGCACACCCTGATGCTGCTGCTCGCCCTGGCCACCCGCCTCCCCGACTACCAGGCCGCGGTGCGCGCCGGGCGCTGGCAGCAGTCCAGCCAGTTCTGCCTGCTCGACTTCCCGATCGTCGAGCTGGAGGGCAAGACCCTCGGCCTGCTCGGCCACGGCGAGCTGGGCAGCGCGGTAGCGCAGCTGGCGCGCGCCTTCGGCATGCGCGTGCTGCTCGGCCTGCTGCCGGGGCGCCAGGCCGTGGACGGCCGCCTGCCGCTGGATGAGCTGCTGCCGCAGGTCGATGCACTGACCCTGCACTGCCCGCTGACCGAGCAGACGCGCAACCTGATCGGCGCGCGCGAGCTGGGCCTGATGAAGCCCGGCGCCTTCCTGATCAATACCGCCCGCGGCGGCCTGGTCGACGAGCAGGCGCTGGCCGACGCCCTGCGCGCCGGTCATCTCGGCGGCGCGGCTACCGACGTGCTCAGCGTCGAGCCGCCCAGGGACGGCAACCCGCTGCTGGCCGCCGACATCCCGCGGCTGATCGTCACCCCGCACAGCGCCTGGGGCAGCCGCGAGGCGCGCCAGCGCATCGTCGGCCAGCTGGAGGAGAATGCCGCCGCCTTCCTCGCCGGGACACCGATGCGCGTGGTGTCGTAACGAATCTCGTAGGGTGGGAAACCGCCGCAGGCGTTTCCCACCATCGGCGGCAACGGGAGAGCGCTGCGCAGCGGCCCCTTGCTGGACAAGACCTGCGGTCGTTGTCCACCCTACGCCGCCACGGATTTGCCAGCCGTCGGGGCTTTGCCTAATCTGCCCGCCTTTTGTTCCGGAGATGTCCGATGGATCCGCGTAGCGAAGTGCTGTTGCGTCAGGCCGAACTGTTCACCGGCCCCCTGCTGCTCGCCGGGCTGCCGGCCGACGAGCTGCTCGGCGTGCTGCCCGAAGCCCACGGCTGGAGCTGGCTGTGGCACGAGCACAGCGCCGTCGAGGCGCGCTATCCGGGACGCTGCCAGTTCGGCACCCAGGCGCCGGCACGGGCCTTCGCCGGCGCCGTGCTGTTCCTGCCCAAGTCGCGCGAGCTGACCGACTACCTGCTCGCCGCCCTGGCCGCGCGCCTGCCCGGCGCGCCGCTGTGGCTGGTCGGCGAGAAGCGCGCCGGCATCGAGCGCGCCGCCAGGCAGCTGGAGCCGTTCGGCCGGCCGCGCAAGCTGGACAGCGCGCGCCACTGCCAGCTGTGGCAGGTGACGGTGGAGCAGGCCCCGGCTGCGCCGGACCTCGACGCCCTCGCCCGCCGCTACCCGGTGCTCACCCCGCAGGGCGAGCTGCAGGTGGTCAGCCTGCCCGGCGTGTTCAGCCACGGCCGCCTGGACGTCGGTTCGCGCCTGCTGCTGGAGCACCTCGACGGCCTGCCGCAGGGCGAGCTGCTCGACTTCGGCTGCGGCGCCGGAGTGCTCGGCGCCGCCTTGCAGCGCCGCTATCCGGCCAGCCGGCTGCACCTGCTGGACGTCGACGCCTTCGCCGTCGCCAGCAGCCGCCAGACCCTGGCCGCCAACGGCCTCGCAGGCCAGGTGCTGGCCGGCAGCGGCATCAGCGATGCCCCGCACGAGCTGGCTGCCATCGTCAGCAACCCGCCGTTCCACCAGGGCGTGCACACCGACTACCAGGCCACCGAGCAGCTGCTGCGCGAGGCCGCCCGCCACCTGCGTCCCGGTGGCGAACTGCGCCTGGTGGCCAACAGCTTCCTCAAGTACGCGCCGCTGATCGAAAAGCATCTCGGCCCGTGCACGCTGCTGGCCGAGCGCGACGGCTTCCGGGTGTACTCGGCGCGCCGTCCGTGACGCAATGGCGGTGCGCATGGCGCACCCTACGCAGGGGCCGGCGCCTCCCACAGGGTGCGCCATGCGCACCGACGGCCCCCGCTGCCTTGCCTCTTGCGCCCCCCTTGGGCACAATGCGCGCCGTCCTGAGGGAGTAGTCTGCCGCCGAGCGATTCGGTGGCGTGCGCGTCAACATACTTGGTCCGCAGACCATGGCGCGCACAACCCGCACCGGCCACGCCGGCGCCGCGGTTCGACAAGACTCATGACACTCACAAGCCGACCCGGGGCGGGCAGGCTGTGCGTGTCATGTCATCGTCGACCCGCCCCCACTGGAATCCTTGATGGAAGCCCTGCAATCCCTGTTCGTCCCCACCGGCCTCGTTGCCCTCGCCGAAATCGGCGACAAGACGCAGCTGCTCGCCCTACTGCTCGCCGCCCGCTTCCGCAGGCCCTGGCCGATCATCTGGGGCATCCTGGTCGCCACCATCGCCAACCACTTCGCCGCCGGCGCGCTGGGCAAGTGGGTCGCCTCGTTCTTCAGCGAAGCCACCCTGAGCTGGGTGCTCGCCGCCTCGTTCCTCGCCGTGGCCGCCTGGATGCTGGTGCCCGACCAGATCGACGAGGACGAAGCCTCGCACTTCAAACGCTACGGGCCGTTCCTCACCACCCTGATCGCCTTCTTCCTCGCCGAGATGGGCGACAAGACGCAGATCGCCACGGTGATGCTGGCCGCGCAGTACGAGTATTTCTGGCTGGTGGTCGCCGGCACCACCCTGGGCATGCTGATCGCCAACGTGCCAGTGGTGCTGGCCGCGCACTTCTCGGCCGACAAGCTGCCGATGACCCTGATCCACCGCATCTCCGCGCTGTGCTTCCTCGCCCTGGCCGGCTATGCCGCCTGGCATGCGGCGACCCTGAGCGGCTGGATCGGCTGACGGCCGCGGCAGGGCGTGCTCGCCGCCGCCCTGCCCGCCACGTCGCAACGCGCGCACAAAAGCCGGGGTTGGACCTCCGTCCGATAGCCGTTTGTCGGTAAACGGCTTACCCTCTCAAAGAAGAGGGGAAATATAACGGAGGACAAGCAATGTCCCGACTTGCGCGCGTTCCGCTGTTCACTGCCTGGCGCCAGACCCTGCGCGCCGGCTACACCCGTCAGGCGCTGCGCGGCGACATTCTCGCCGGCCTCACCGTCGGCATCATCGCCATCCCGCTGGCCATGGCCCTGGCCATCGCCGTCGGCGCCCCGCCGCAGCACGGCCTGTACACCGTGCTGGTGGCCGCGCCGCTGATCGCCCTCAGCGGCGGCTCGCGCTTCAACGTCTCCGGCCCCACCGCGGCTTTCGTGGTGATCCTGCTGCCCATCGTCCAGCAGTACGGCCTCGCCGGCCTGCTGCTGTGCAGCATGCTCGCCGGGCTGATCCTGATCGCCCTCGGCGTGCTCAAGGCCGGTCGCCTGATCCAGTTCGTGCCCTACCCGGTGACCCTCGGCTTCACCGCCGGCATCGGCGTGGTGATTGGCGGCCTGCAGCTCAAGGACGCCCTCGGCCTGACGGTGACCGCCAGCGCGGCGCACTTTCCCGAGCAGATGCTCAACCTGCTGCTGGCCCTGCCCAGCGCCCATCTGGGCGATGCGCTGGTCGCCATCGTCACCCTCGCCGTACTGATCGCCTGGCCGCGGCTGGTGCCGAAGATTCCAGGCCACCTCGCCGCGCTGGCGGTGGGCACCCTGCTCGGCCTGCTGCTGGAGGTCGCCGGCCTGGGCATCGCCACCCTCGGCGAGCGCTTCAGCTACATGGTCGACGGCGTCGCGCAGCCGGGCATTCCACCCTACCTGCCGAGTTTCGCCCTGCCCTGGCAGCTGGCCGACGCGCCGCCGCTGAGCCTGGCGCTGATCCGCGAGCTGCTGGCCCCGGCGATGGCCATCGCCATGCTCGGCGCCATCGAATCCTTGCTCTGCGCGGTGGTGGCCGACGGCATGAGCGGCAGCAAGCACGACTCCAACGGCGAGCTGATCGGCCAGGGCCTGGGCAACCTGATCGCCCCGCTGTTCGGCGGCATCACCGCCACCGCGGCGATCGCCCGCACCGCCGCCAGCGTGCGCGCCGGCGCGTTTTCGCCGCTGGCGGCGATCATCCATGCCGGCGTGGTGCTGGCGGCGATGCTGCTGCTGGCGCCGCTGTTCAGCTACCTGCCGATGGCGGCGCTGGCCGCGCTGCTGCTGATGGTGGCGTGGAACATGGCCGAGGCGCCGCACGTGGTGCATACCCTGCGCATCGCCCCGCGCAGCGACGTGGTGGTGCTGCTGACCTGCCTGGTGCTGACCGTGGCATTCGACATGGTGCTGGCGGTGGGTGCCGGCCTGCTGCTGGCCGCCGGCCTGTTCATCCGCCAGATGAGCGCGCTGACCGACACCGCGCCGCTGCCGCGGCACTTCCACCAGGCGCTGCACGACCTGCCCGAGCATGTGCTGGCCTACGCGATCCGCGGCCCGCTGTTCTTCGGCGCGGCGGAAAAGGCGCTGAACACCCTGTGCCGCTTCACCCCGGGGCTGAAGGTGGTGATCGTCGACCTCAGCGCGGTGCCGCTCTTGGACATGACCGCGCTGGCGGCGCTGGACACCGTGCTGCGCGACTTCCGCCACCACGGCGTCGGCCTGATCTTCAGCGGCACCAGCTCGCGGGTGCGCCTGCAGCTGCGCCGCGCCGGCATCCACCGCCACAACCACCAACTAGCCTACGTGCACGATCTGGATCAGGCGCGCGGCAAGGCGCTGCGCTGGCTGGAGGAAAGGACGGAACCGACGGTCGCCGCCGAGCCGGTGTAGGGTGGGTCAGGCCGCAGGCCGTAACCCACCGACCAGGCCGCAGGCCTGGCATTAGCATGCGCGACCTCGCGGTCGCGAGGGTGGGTTACGCCGCTGCGCGGCTAACCCACCCTATACAAGGCCTTACATGCCCTTGACCGCGTAGATCCCCGGCGCGTTGCGCCAGTAGCCCTTGTAGTCCATGCCGTAGCCGAAGATGTAGCGGTCGACGCAGGGCAGGCCGACGTAGTTGGCGTCCATCTCCGGGCGCGCCTTGCGGTCGTGCTCCTTGTCGATCAGCACCGCGGTGTGCACCGCGCGGGCGCCGGCGTGCTTGCAGTAGTCGACGATGGCGGCCAGGGTGTGGCCCTCGTCGAAGATGTCGTCGACGATCAGCACGTCGCGGTCGATCAGCGACATCTCCGGTTTGGCCTTCCAGAACAGCTCGCCGCCGCTGGTCTCGCCGCGGTAGCGGGTGGCGTGCAGGTAGGACAGCTCCAGCGGAAAGTCCAGCAGCGCCAGCAGCTTGCCGGCGAAGATCAGTCCGCCGTTCATCACGCAGAACACCAGCGGATTGCGCTCGGCCAGGTCGCGGTTGATCTCGCCGGCGAGGCGCGCGATGGCGGCATCCAGCTGGTCGGCGGTGTACAGGCAGTCGGCTTCCGCCATCACCTGGCGGATGTGCGCGAGTTCGACGGACATGGCGGTTTCTCTCCCGGATAGGCCGCGCCGTGCAGCGCGGCAAAGGGCAGCAAGGTACCCATCCGCCCGCCCTGCGGCAAGCCTGCCAATGCCGTAGGGCCTGCCGACCCGCTGGATGCTTTACTTGCCGGCACACCCCAGGGAGATCCGCCCATGCCCGTCCACGAGATCCGCCACCCGCTGATCCGCCACAAGCTCGGCCTGATGCGCCGCGCCGACATCAGCACGAAGAACTTTCGCGAACTGGCCCAGGAGCTGGGCGCCCTGCTCACCTACGAGGCGACCCAGGACCTGCCGCTGGAGGACGAGTACATCCGGGGCTGGTGCGGCGAGGTGCAGGTGGAGCGCATCGCCGGCAAGAAGATCACCGTGGTGCCGATCCTGCGCGCCGGCATCGGCATGCTCGACGGCGTGCTCAGCCTGATCCCCAGCGCCAAGGTCAGCGTGGTCGGCCTGGCGCGCAACGAGGCCACCCTCGAGGCCGAGCGCTATCTGGAGAAGCTGGTGCCGGGGATCGAGCAGCGCCTGGCGCTGATCGTCGACCCGATGCTGGCCACCGGCGGCTCGCTGATCGCCACCATCGACCTGCTCAAGGCGGCCGGCTGCCGGGAAATCCGCGCCCTGGTGCTGGTCGCCGCGCCGGAAGGCATCGCCGCGCTGGGCGCCGCCCATCCCGACGTGCAGGTCTACGCCGCCGCCATCGACCAGCGCCTCAACGAGCAGGGCTACATCATCCCGGGCCTGGGCGATGCCGGCGACAAGATCTTCGGCACCCGGCAGAAGGACGCCTGAAGCGCCGGCCGCGGTGCCGGTTGCACACATTCGGCAACGCTGCACGTTGACGCACCGGGTTGAGCGTGGGGGGGCGCGTCGGTGATACTGCGCCGCCTGCACGGCCGCCAGCGTCCGAACCCATCAGCCGGTCCTGGCTCATGCGCCGTCACGCCCGTTGCCTCGGACCGCTGGATGCGACGAGCCACGCCCCAGCTACCCAGTCAACGAGGGACTGCCGTTGTCCAAGCCCGTCGCCACACCGAAGTTGAAACGCAGTGACCTGCTCTGGACGCTGATCGGTCTGGGGGCCGTGGTGCTGTCCTGCTTTCTGCTGTATCGCGAATTGCACAACGTCTCCCTCGACGAGGTGGCCGGCAGCCTGCGGGCCATCCCCCGGCTGAACTGGCTGCTGGCCGGCGGCGCCACGCTGGGCGCCTACTTTGCCCTGGCCTGGTACGACCACATCGCCCTCGCCCATCTGGGCAAGCGGGTTCCCTGGCGCTTCATCACCCTGTGCTCGTTCACCACCTACGCCCTGGCCCACAACATCGGCGCCTCGGTGTTCTCCGGCGCAGTGGTGCGCTATCGCGCCTACCGCAGCAAGGGCCTGAGTCCACAGGAAATCGGCCTGCTGATCTTCTTCTGCTCCTTCACCTTCGGCCTCGGCACCCTGCTCGCCAGCGGCTGCGTGCTGGTGCTGCGCCCCAACCTGATCCAGCAGATCCTCAACGTGCCGCCGGCACTCTCGGTGGCCATTGGCCTGCTGCTGTTGCTGCTGATCGGCCTGTATGGGCTCGGCTCCTGGCGCCAGTTCAAGCCCTGGACCTGGGGCAAGCTGCATATCGAGTACCCGCGCCTGGGCATCGTCGCCCGCCAGCTGCTGGCCGGCCCGCTGGAGCTGCTGTGTGCCGCGGCGATCATCTACTTCGCCCTGCCGGCCGCACACAACCCCGGCTATCTGGTGGTGCTCGGCGTGTTCCTCGCCTCCTTCTCGCTGGCCCTGCTGTCCCACGCCCCGGGAGGGCTGGGCGTGCTGGAGATGTCGTTCATCACCGCGCTGCCGGGCATTCCGACCGTCGACGTGCTCGCCGCCCTGATCGTGTTCCGCGCCCTTTACCTGCTGCTGCCGTTCGCCCTGTCGCTGCTGGTGGTGCTCGGTTTCGAATGGGCGCAGTGGCGCCGCAACAAGGGTGTCGACGGCGATCCGCGACCACCGGCCTGATCGCCGGGGCAGCATTCCCCGGCGCACTCGCATAGAATGCGCGGCCGTTTTTCCGGAGCCGCGCTTCCCATGACCCTTGCCTCGCCCGCCCGCGCCTGCGGCATCGACTTCGGCACCTCCAACTCCACCGTCGGCTGGCGCCGCCCCGGCGCCGACAACCTGATCGCCCTCGAGGACGGCAAGGACACCCTGCCCTCGGTGCTGTTCTTCAACTTCGAGGAGCAGCGCCCGGCCTTCGGCCGCCAGGCACTCGGCGAATACCTCGACGGCTACGAAGGCCGCCTGATGCGCTCGCTGAAAAGCCTGCTGGGCTCGCCGCTGCTGGGCAGCGCCACCACCGTGCTGGGCAGCGCCATGCCGTTCAAGCAGATCCTCGGCCTGTTCCTCGGCGAGCTGAAGCAGCGCGCCGAAGCCGTCGCCGGTCGCGAGTTCGAGCAGGTGGTGCTGGGCCGCCCGGTGTTCTTCGTCGACGACGACCCGGTCGCCGACCGCGAGGCCGCCGACACCCTGACCGAGGTCGCCCGCGAACTCGGCTTCAAGGACGTGTCCTTCCAGTACGAGCCGATCGCCGCGGCCTTCGACTACGAGTCGGGCATCGACCGCGAGGAGCTGGTGCTGATCGTCGACATCGGCGGCGGTACCTCGGACTTCTCGCTGGTGCGCCTGGCGCCGGAGCGCCGCGCGCTGGCCGAGCGCCAGGGCGACATCCTCGCCACCGGCGGCGTGCACATCGGCGGCACCGACTTCGACAAGCAGCTCAGCCTCAATGGCGTGATGCCGCTGTTCGGCTACGGCAGCCGGATGAAGAGCGACGCGTTGATGCCCACCAGCCACCACATGAACCTGGCCACCTGGCACACCATCAACGCGGTCTACGCGCAGAAGTCGAAGATCGCCCTGGAAAGCATGCGCTACGACATCGCCGACCCGACCGGCATCGATCGCCTGCTGCGCCTGATCGAGCAGCGCGCCGGCCACTGGCTGGCGATCGAGGTCGAGGCCAGCAAGATCGCTCTCACCGAAGAGCAGCGCCGCCACATCGACTTCGGCCGCATCGAGGCGGGGCTGAGCGTCGAGCTGACCCGCGCGCTGTTCGAGGCGGCCATCGCCCAGCAGCTCGAGCGCATCAACGCCGGCATCGGCCAGCTGCTCAGCGATGCCGGGGTGACTGCCGAGCAGGTCGACACGCTGTTCTTCACCGGCGGCTCCAGCGGCATCCCGGCGCTGCGCCAGAGCGCGGCCCGCCTGCTGCCCAACGCCCGCCAGGTCGAGGGCAACCGCTTCGGCGGCATCGGCAGCGGCCTGGCCATCGAGGCGCACAAGCGCTACGGCTGAGCACCTGCCGACGATCGCCTGTGCAGCGGCCAAGTGCCGCTGCCAGCGGTTTCACGGTGCCTGGCCCTGGCTGGCGAGATCGCGAGCAGCCGCGGCGGCGCAACCATCGAATGCTGGGCTAAAGGCCCCGCGGCCTCTAGAATGTGACCCCCACCACAAAAACGCCCGCCATCCATCGGGAACCGCTGGCGACGGTGGCACATTCCATAAACGCCTGCTACGCGCCGTCCGCCCGCGCTCATTCAGGATCACGGCCCATCTCAAGCCAGGGAAGCGCGGAGCATGGCGATGACTGAAAGCAACCTCCTGCGCCTGCAGCTGTTCGGCATGCTGGGGCTGGTATTCGTGCTGACCCTGGCCCTGGGTGGCTACTTCACCCTGCAGCAGACCCGCAGCTTCCGCGAGGACAGCGCCGCCCTCGAGGCCGCCGGGCAGCGCGAGCAGAAGGCCATGCTCGAGGCTTCGCTGACCACCCTGCACAACCAGCTCGACCTGCTGCGCCAGAGCAGCGAAGCGGTGCTCAAGAACGACATCCGCCAGCAGGTCGACCACGCCGTGCAGATCGCCGCGGCGCTCTACCAGCAGGAAAAGGGGCGCCGCCCCGAAGGCGAGATCCGCCAGCTGATCGTCGAAACCCTGCGTCCACTGCGCTTCTTCAACGGCAGCGGCTACTTCTTCATCGACGACCTCGCCGGCAACTGCGTGCTGCTGCCGATCAATCCCGAGCGCGAAGGCCACTCGCTGCTGGACAACCGCGACGTCGACGGCCGCTACATCATGCGCGACCTGCTGGCCAGCGTCGCCAACCCGCAGCAGCGCGGCTTCAGTCGCTACCGCTGGTACGCGCCGGGCAACCCGGCGAGCATGGCGGACAAGGTCTCCTATGCCCGGGTCTTCGAGCCGTTCGGCTGGCTGATCGGCAGCGGCGAATACCTGTCCAAGATCGAGCACCTGCAGCAGCAGCAGGCCCTGCAGCAGCTGCGCGCCATGCGCCTGGGCAGCAACGGCTACATCGCCGTGATCCACCGCGATGGCCGGGTGCTGCTATCGCCCAGCAATCCGGCCGCCGAGGGCCGCCGGGTCGACGAACTACCGGCGGTCGAGCAAGCCGTCATCCGCAACATTCTCGACACCAGCCACAACGGCGGCGGCTTCACCCGCTACCAGTGGCGCAGCCTGGTCGAGCCGCGGCTGAACGCCAAGCTGTCGCTGGTCAGCAACCTGGAGGAATGGGGCTGGATCCTGGTCAGCGGCGTATATCAGGACGACCTGCAGCAAAGCCTGGCGCAGCGCCAGCTCAAGCTCGAAGAGGACCTGCATGCCAGCCTGAAGACCACCGTGCTCGCCCTGCTGCTGGTGATGGCGCTGGCCCTGGTCCTGGCCGCCGGGCTGTCACGCTGGCTGTCGCACCGCTTCGCCCGCTACCAGCAGGACATCGACGCCGGCCACGAGCGCCTGCGCGTATGGGCCGAATCCGATCCGCTGACCCTGCTGCCCAATCGCGCCTGCCTGCATACCCGTCTGGATGAGGCCATCGCGCGGGCCCGCAGCGACGGCCTGCAGCTGGCCCTGCTGTTCATCGACCTCGACCGCTTCAAGAACATCAACGATTCGCTCGGCCACGCCATCGGCGATGGCCTGCTGATCCAGGTCGCCCAGCGCATGGCGGCGGTCCTGCGCGCCAGCGACACCGTCAGCCGCCTCGGCGGCGACGAATTCGTCGTCCTCCTCGAGGGCCTGAGCCACAGCGAACCGGCCACCCAGGTGGCCAACCTGCTGCTACAGGCCACCAGCGGCCAGTACAGCGTCGCCGGCCATGATCTGGCGATCACCCTGAGCATCGGCATCGCCGTCTACCCGGCCGACGGCGAGGATGCGCAAACCCTGCTGAAGAACGCCGACGCCGCCATGTACCACGCCAAGGCCTGCGGGCGGAACAACTTCCAGTTCTTCGCCGCGGCGATGAATACCCGGGTGCGCGAGCATCTAGAACTGGAAAACCGCCTGCGCCAGGCCCTGGCGCGCCACGAGCTGAGCCTGCACTACCAGCCGCAGTACGATCTGCAGAGTGGCCGGCTGAGCGGCTGCGAGGCGCTGATGCGCTGGCACAACCCGGAGCTCGGCCAGGTCGCGCCGGACAAGTTCATCCCCATCGCCGAGGACAGCGGGCTGATCCTGCCGCTGGGCGAGTGGGCGCTCAACGAAGCCTGCCGCCAGGTCATGGCCTGGCAGGCCCAGGGCCTGCCGCTGCTCAGCGTGGCGGTCAACGTGTCGGCGGTGCAGTTCCGCCATGCCGACCTGGCCGCGATGGTCGAGCGGGTCCTGCGCAGCAGCGGCCTGCCCCCGGCGCTGCTGGAGCTGGAGCTGACCGAAAGCGTGCTGGCGGAGAACCTCGAGCAGGTCAACGCCACCCTGCAACGCCTCAAGCAGCTGGGCGTGCGCCTGGCGATGGACGACTTCGGCACCGGCTACTCGAGCCTGGCCTATCTCAAGCACTTCAAGCTGGATACGCTGAAGATCGATCGCTCGTTCGTCAGCGACCTGCCGGGCTCCAGCGACAATGCCGCGCTGGCCATCACCATCATCGGCATGGCCCGCTCACTGGGCATGACCTGCATCGCCGAGGGCATCGAAACCATGGCCCAGCACGACTTCCTGCGCGGCCACGGCTGCACCCACGGCCAGGGTTATCGGCTGTCCAAGCCGCTGGCCAGCGCGGCCATGGCCGAGCTGCTGGCCACCAGCAGCCGCCACGCCGCGACGCCCGCCGTCGTCACAGCCCCCGCGGCAGCCGCCGGCACAGACTGACCAGCGCCGCCACCCACTGCGGGTGATCGTTGAGGCAGGGCACCAGCACCAGCTCCTCGCCACCGGCGGCGCGGAACTGCTCGCGGCCGCGGTCGCCGATTTCCTCGAGGGTCTCGATGCAGTCGGCGACGAACGCCGGGCACATCACCAGCAGCTTCTTCACCCCGCGCTTGGCCAGCGCCTCGAGGCTCGCCTCGGTGTAGGGCTCGATCCACTTGGCGCGGCCCAGGCGCGACTGGAACGACACCGACCACTGCGCGTCGCTCAGCCCGGCGCGCTCGGCAAAACCGCTGCTGGTGCGCAGGCACTGGGCGCGGTAGCAGCTGGCGAGCACGTCGCCGCTGGCCCGCTGGCAGCAGTCGGCGCCCTTCAGGCAGTGGCTGCCGGTCGGGTCGCTCTTGTGCAGGTGACGCTCGGGCAGGCCGTGGTAGCTGAGCAGCAGGTGGTCGAAGCCCTGCTGCAGATACGGCTGCGCGCTCGCCGCCAGCGCCGCGAGGTACTCCGGCTGGTCGTAGAACGGCGGCAGCACGTCCACCTCGAAGGGCAGATTGCGGCTGTGCAGCACGCGCCGGGCCTCCTCCACCACCGTGGTCACGGTGCTGTCGGCGAACTGCGGATACAGCGGCGCCAGGGTCACCCGGCGCACGCCGGCCTTGGCCAGTCGCTGCAGGGCGGTATCGATGGACGGCTCGCCATAGCGCATCGCCAGCTCAACCGGCCCCTCGCTCCACTGCTCGGCGACCCGCGCCTGCAGGCGGCGGCTGAGCACCACCAGCGGCGAGCCGTCCTCCCACCAGATCGAGTGGTAGGCCTCGGCCGAGGCGGCCGGACGCTTGATCAGGATCATCGCCACGATCAGCCGGCGCAGCGGCCAGGGCAGGTCGATGACGTAGGGGTCCATGAGGAACTGGTTGAGGTAGCGGCGCACATCGGCCACCGCGGTGGAAGCCGGCGAGCCCAGGTTGACCAGCAGCAGCGCGTGATCGGTCATGCAGTGTCCTTGTCAGTGACGACCGAGGAGATCGACGAGCGCCGCCTCCAGGTCGGGAAAACGAAAGTGGTAGCCGGCGTCCAGGGTGCGCCGGGGCTGCAGGTGCTGGCCGCCGAGCAGCAGGTCGGACATCTCGCCGAGCGCCAGGCGCAGCACGCAGGCCGGCGCCGGCAGCAGAGCCGGACGGTGCAACACGCGCCCCAGGGTGGCGGCGAACTCGGCGTTGCGCAGCGCATTCGGCGCGCAGGCATTATAGGGACCGCGGCATTCCTCGTGCTGCAGCAGGAAGTCGATCAGGCCGACCTCGTCGTCGAGGTGGATCCACGGCATCCACTGGCGGCCGCTGCCCATGCGCCCGCCGAGGCCGAGACGGAACGGCGGCAGCAGGCGCGCCAGCATGCCGCCCGAGCCCGCCAGCACCGGCGCCGTGCGGATCAGCACCACGCGGATGCCCAGCGCTTCAGCCTGCTGCGCCGCCTGCTCCCAGGCGAAGCACAACTGGCTGGCGAAGTCCTCGCTGCCCGGCGCACTGTCCTCGTCGAGCCGGCGCTCGCCGCCGTCGCCGTACCAGCCCACCGCCGAACCGGACAACAGCACGCGCGGCTTGAGCGGCCGACTGGCCAGCCAGTCGACCAGCTGGCGGGTCAGGTCGATGCGGCTGTCCCACAGCAACTGGCGCCGCCTGGCCGTCCACGGCCGGTCGGCAATCGGTGCGCCGGCCAGGTTGACCACCGCGTCCAGCGCCGTGCCGGCGTCCAGCTGCTCCAGGCGCTCGATGCCGCGCGCGCCGCTGCACAGCGCCGCCACCTGCTCCGGGCGGCGGCTCCACACCACCAGCTCGTGCCCTTGCGCCGTCCACAGGCGGCACAGCGCCTGGCCGATCAGGCCGGTACCACCGGTCAGCAGAATGCGCATCGCGGTATCTCCTTGTCGTTGTGCATGCGTCAGTTCACAGTCTGGTCCACACTGCAATTACCGGCCAGGCAGGGTGCCCTGTGCAGTGGCCGGGTTCATGGCTGGATTGGACAGGTCCATTCTGTACAAGAATCACATATTGTACAAGTTAAGTCCAAGGGTTAGCCTGTAGTCCCGGTAACGAGGTGACGTCATGAACACTCCCATCGCCATCATCGGCAGCGGCATCGCCGGTCTGTCGGCGGCCACCGCCCTCACGGCGGCGGGCCTTCACGTACAACTGTTCGACAAGGGCCGCGGCAGCGGCGGCCGCATGGCGAGCAAGCGCAGCGACGCCGGTGACCTCGATCTTGGCGCCCAGTATTTCACCGCCCGCGACCGCCACTTCGTCGAAGCGGTGCAGCAGTGGCAGGCAAACGGCTGGCTGGCCGAGTGGAAGCCGGCGCTGTACCAGTCCCAGGGCGGACAGCTGAGTCCGTCGCCGGACACCCAGCTGCGTTTCGTCGGCGTGCCGCGCATGAGCGCGCTGACCCGCAACCTGCTCGGCGAACTGCCGGTGACCTTCGCCTGCCGCATCACCGAGGTATTCCACGGCGAACAGCACTGGCACCTGGTAGATGCCGACGGGCAGAGCCACGGCCCGTTCAGCCGGGTGATCATCGCCATCCCGGCGCCGCAGGCGGCGGCCCTGCTGTCCGCGGCGCCCAAGCTCGCCGCCACCGCCGCCAGCGTGGCGATGGACCCGGTGTGGTCGGTGGCGCTGGCCTTCGCCAAGCCGCTGGCCACCCCGGTGGAAGGCTGCTTCGTGCAGGACAGCCCGCTCGACTGGCTGGCGCGCAACCGCAGCAAGCCCGGCCGCAGCGCCAGCCCGGACACCTGGGTGCTGCATGCCAGCAGCGCCTGGAGCCGCCAGCACCTCGACCTGCCGCGCGAGGCGGTGATCGAGCAATTGCGCTGCGCCTTCGCCGAACTGATCGGCTGCGCCGTGCCGGAAGCCGACTTCAGCCTGGCCCACCGCTGGCTGTACGCCCGCCCGGCGCAGGCGCACCAGTGGGGCGCGCTGGCCGATGCCGACCTCGGCCTGTACGCCTGCGGCGACTGGTGCCTGTCCGGCCGCGTCGAGGGCGCCTGGCTGAGCGGCCAGGAGGCGGCCCGCCGGCTGCTCGAACATGCCGTCTAAGCCCGCCCTGCACCGGCTCAACCCTGCCAAGTTGCACCTGTCGAAGTGGACAGCCGTGCGGCCGTGCAACCGCGAGAAGCACTTCCTGGTCACCGAGCTGTACCGCGACGAGGCCGGCACCGTCCTGGAAATCGAACTGCAGGCGGTACTCACCGGCCGCAGCCAGCGCTGCGACTGGCGCGAGCTGAAGGACGCCGGCCACTGGCTGATGGGCTGGCAGTAGCCCGCGCCGCGTCCTGCCAGCGGTCGACCCGCGCACCACTCATCCAAAGCAATACAAAAGCTGTACAAAGCATTTGACCTGTACAACACATACCCTATGATAAGGCCGTGTTGTACAGAAACCTTTGCTTGTACAGGTTGCGCCCGCGCTGCTGTACAAGCCGCAGCCCAGGTGCCCACCATGTCCAGCGTCCAGCCGCCCCGCCTCAAACTCGCCATCAGCGCCTGCCTGCTCGGCAACGAGGTGCGCTACAACGGCGGGCACAAGCAATCGCAACTGTGCCGCCAGACCTTGGCGCAGTACTTCGACTTCCAGCCGCTGTGCCCGGAAGTGGCCATCGGCCTCGGCATCCCCCGCGAGCCGATCCGCCTGGTCGGCGATCCGCAGGCACCGCGCGCGGTCGGCACCGTCAGCCGCGAGCGTGACGTCAGCGCGCCGCTGGTCGCCTACGGCGAGCGCATGGCCGCCGAGCTGACCGACATCAGCGGCCTAATCGTCATGCAGAAATCGCCCTCCTGCGGCATGGAGCGGGTCAAGGTCTACCAGGCCAACGGCCGCCCGGCCGAGCACGGCCAGGGCCTGTTCACCGCCACCTTCGCCCGCCTGCGCCCGGAGTTGCCGATCGAGGAAGACGGCCGCCTCAACGACCCGGTATTGCGCGAGAACTTCATCGCCCGCGTCTACGCCTATGGCGACTGGCAGCGCCTGTGCGCCGAGGGGCTGACCCGCAAGGCGATCATCGCCTTCCACTCGCGGCACAAGTACCTGCTGATGGCCCACAACCCGCTCAAGTACCGCGAGCTGGGTCGCCTGCTGGCCGGCATCGGCGAGCACGACCCCGCCGAACTGGGTCCGCGCTACTTCGCCGCGCTGATGGCGGCGCTGCAGAAGTGCGCCACCCGCGGCACCCACGCCAACGTCCTGCAGCACCTGTCCGGCTACCTGCGCCGCGCCCTGCCCAGCGAGGAGCGCCACGAGATCCAGCAGTTGATCGCGCAGTACCGCAGTGGCGTGGTGCCGCTGGTGGTGCCGCTGACCCTGCTCAAGCACCACTTCCGCCGCCACCCGGACCGCTACATCGCCGTGCAGGCGTACATGCAGCCGCATCCGGAAGCCCTCAGCCTGCGCAACGCGATATGAGCGCTACCACCGCCATGGCGCACCTGCCGCTGGCAGCCGACGACGCGGCCGAGCTCGGCGCCGAGGAGCTCGCCGCGGGCCTGCTGCCGATCCGCGAGGTGGCGCGGCAGACCGGCGTCAACCCGGTGACTCTGCGCGCCTGGGAGCGCCGCTACGGCCTGATCATGCCGCAGCGCACCGCCAAGGGTCACCGCCTGTACGGCCAAGCCCACGTCGAGCGCATCCAGGCGATCCTCACCTGGCTCAACCGCGGCGTGGCGGTCAGCCAGATCCGCGACCTGCTCGACCACGATGCGCCACCTGCCGGCAGCGCCGACGGTCCGTGGGAAAGTCTGCGCGGCGAGCTGCTCGAGGCCGTCGCCTCGCTGGCCGAGCGCCGCCTCGACGATGCCTACAACCGCGCCCTGGCGCTGTACCCGCCGCAGCCGCTGTGCCGCCACCTGCTGCTGCCGTTGCTCGCCGAGCTGGAGCAGCGCTGGCAGGGCCAGTTCGGCGCGGCGCTGGAGCGGGTGTTCCTGCGCTCCTGGCTGCGCAGCCGCCTCGGCGCGCGGGTCTACCACAACAACCGTCAGCTGCAGGGCGCACCCGTGCTGCTCGCCAACCTGTCGGAGCTGCCGATGGAACCCGGCCTGTGGCTGTGCGCCTGGCTGCTCAGCGACAGCCAGTGCCCGGTCGAGGTACTCGACTGGAGCGTGCCGGCGGGCGAGCTGAACCTCGCCGTCGAACGCCTGCAGCCGCGTGCCGTGCTGCTGTATTCCAGCCAGGCGCTGGACAGCGCGCAGCTGCGCCGCCAGCTGCCGCGCCTGCATGCCGGCTGCGCTGTGCCGCTGCTGCTCGCCGGCCCGGCCGCGCAGATCCACCGCGACGAGCTGGCCGCCCTCGAGCGCCTGGCGCTGGCCGACTCGCCGCTCGACGCCCACCACTACCTGCACCAGCGCGGCCTGTTCGCCGCCGCCCCCTGAGGATGATGCCGATGACCCGCCTCGTCTGGCTGCGCAGCGACCTGCGCGTGCGCGACAACACCGCCCTGGCCGCCGCGGCGGCCAGCGGCAACGGCCGGCTGCTGGCAGTCTGGCTGATCGCGCCGGCGCAGTGGCGTGAACATGACGATGCCGCCTGCAAGGTCGACTTCTGGCTGCGCAACCTGGCTGAGCTCTCCCAGAACCTGGCGGCGCTGAACATCCCGCTGCTGCTGCGCACGGCCGAGCGCTGGGCCGATGCGCCCGCTGTGCTGCTGCAGCTGTGCCGCGAGCACGGCGTCGACGCGGTGCACGTCAACGCCGAGTACGGCGTACACGAACAGCGCCGCGACCAGGTGGTGGCGGCCACGCTGGAGAGCGCCGGGATCGCCTGGCACAGCCATCTCGACCAGCTGCTGTTCGCTCCCGGCAGCGTGCTGACCAAGAGCGGCGGCTACTTCCAGGTGTTCAGCCAGTTCCGCAAGGCCTGCTATGCGCGTCTGGCGCAGGGCCTGCCGCCGCAGCAGCCACTGCCGCGCATCCAGGCGGCGAGCGGCATCGCCAGCGATCCGCTGCCCGCGACCATCGACGGCTTCCCCACGCCGAGCGCGAGCCTGCGCCAGCTGTGGCCGGCCGGCGAGGCGGCGGCGCACCGCCAGCTGGCCAGCTTCGCCGACCAGCATCTGCAGTGGTACCACAACGAGCGCGACTTCCCCGCCCAGCCCGGCACCAGCGGCCTGTCGCCGTATCTGGCGGCCGGCGTGCTGTCGCCGCGCCAGTGCCTGCACGCCGCGCTGCAGGTCAACGGCGGCGAATTCGCCGACGGCAATCCTGGCGTGGTCACCTGGATCAGCGAGCTGCTGTGGCGCGAGTTCTACAAGCACATCCTGGTCGGCTATCCGCGGGTGTCGATGGGCCGCGCCTTCCGCCCGGAAACCGAGGCGCTGGCCTGGCGCGATGCGCCGGCCGATCTCGAGGCCTGGCAGCAGGGCCGCACCGGCATCCCCATCGTCGATGCGGCGATGCGCCAGCTGCTGGCCACCGGCTGGATGCACAACCGCCTGCGCATGATCGTCGCCATGTTCCTGACCAAGAACCTGCTGATCGACTGGCGCCACGGCGAACGCTGGTTCATGCGCCAGCTGATCGACGGCGACCTGGCCGCCAACAACGGCGGCTGGCAGTGGAGCGCCTCCACCGGCACCGACGCGGCGCCCTACTTCCGCATCTTCAACCCGCTGACCCAGGCGGAACGCTTCGACCCGGACGGCGCCTTCATCCGCCAGTGGCTGCCCGAGCTGGCCGCAGTGGACAGGCGCGACATCCACAACCCGGCAGCGCTGGGCGGGCTGTTCGGCTTGCCCGACTACCCGCGGCCGATCGTCGACCTGGCCCGTTCGCGCGAGCGCGCCCTGGCGGCCTTCAAGGCGCTGGACCAGGCGCCGGCATGAGCGACGAGGACTCGACGATGATCGACTTCCTGCCCACCTTCGCCCGCCGCTTCGCTGCGCTGGACAAGGACAGCCTCGAGTGCCTCGGCGAGCTGTACAGCGCCGACGCCCTGTTCATCGATCCACTGCACGAGATCCGCGGCCTGGCCGCCCTGCGGCGCTACTTCGCCGAGCTGTACGCCAACGTGCAGGAGCTGCGCTTCGAGTTCCACGGCTGCGATGAAGTGCACGAGGGCGAGGGCTACCTGCGCTGGAGCATGAGCTACCGCCACCCGCGCCTGGCCGGCGGGAGACCGATCCGCGTCGACGGCTGCTCGCACCTGCTCTGGCAGGACGGCCGGGTCTACCGCCACCGCGACTATTTCGACGCCGGCGCGCTGCTCTACGAGCACCTGCCGGTATTCGGCCGGGCCATCGCCTGGCTGAAGAGGAGGCTGGCATGAACGCAAGACGCATCTGGCTGACCGGCGCCAGCAGCGGCATCGGCGCCGCCCTGGCCGAGCAGCTGCTGCAGCGCGGCCAGCGCCTGGCGCTCAGCGCGCGGCGCCGCGAACCGCTCGACGCCCTGGCCGCACGCTGGCCCGGGCAGGTGCTGGTGCTGCCGGGCGATCTCACCGATCCGGCCGCGGTGGCCGCCATCGCGGCGCAAATCGACGCCGAATGGGGAGCGCTGGACATGGCCATCCTCAACGCCGGCACCTGCGAGTATCTCGACGTGCGCGCCTTCGAGGCGGCGATGGTCGAGCGGGTGATGGACAGCAACCTGCTGGCCGCCGCCCACTGCATCGAGGCCGCCCTGCCGCTGCTGCGCAAGGGTGACCAGCCGCTGCTGGCCGGGGTGGCCAGCGCGGTGACCTTCCTGCCGCTGCCGCGCGCCGAGGCCTATGGCGCTTCCAAGGCGGCGCTGCGCTACCTGCTGCAGTCGCTGCGCGTCGACCTGGCCGCCGAAGGCATCGCCGTCACCCTGATCAGCCCCGGCTTCGTCGATACCCCGCTGACCCGCCAGAACGACTTCGCCATGCCGATGCGCTGGCCGGCCGACAAGGCTGCCCGCCACATCGCCGCGCGGCTGGAACAGCGCCCGCTAGAAATCGCCTTCCCCACCCCGTTCATTGCCCTGTTGCTGCTACTCGCCCACCTGCCCGGGCGCCTGCAGCTGGCCCTGCTCCGGCGCATGAGCCGCAACCCTTCCCAGGATGTATCCCGATGAGAGTCGCCATAGTCGGCACCGGCATCGCCGGCCTGACCACCGCCCATCTGCTCGCGCGCCAGCACGAACTGACCGTGTTCGAGGCCGGCGACTGGATCGGCGGGCACACCCATACCGTGGATGTCACGCTGGATGGCCGCCGCCATGCCATCGACACCGGCTTCATCGTCTTCAACGACTGGACCTATCCCAACTTCATCCGCCTGCTCGACCAACTGGGGGTCGCCTCGCAGCCGACCGAGATGAGCTTCTCGGTGCATGAGCCGCGCAGTGGCTTGGAGTACAACGGCAACACCCTCAACAGCCTGTTCGCCCAGCGCAGCAACCTGCTGTCGCCGCGCTTCTGGGGCATGCTGCGCGACATCCTGCGCTTCAACCGCGAGGCGCTGGCGGATCTGGGCAGCGGCCGCCTGCCGGCCGGCATCACCCTCGGCCGCTACCTGGCCGAGCGCGCCTATGGCCGGCGCTTCATAGACCATTACATCGTGCCGATGGGCGCGGCGATCTGGTCGATGTCGCTGGCCGGCATGCTGGAGTTCCCGCTGGAGTTCTTCGTGCGCTTCTTCAAGAACCACGGCCTGCTGTCGGTCAACGACCGTCCGCAGTGGCGGGTGATCAAGGGTGGCTCGCGCAGCTACATCGAGCCGCTGACCGCGGGCTTTGCCGACGCCATCCGCCTCAACTGCCCGGTGCTGAGGGTCGAGCGCGACGCCGACGGCGTCACGGTGCACAGCGCCGCCGGCCGCGAGCGCTTCGACAAGGTCGTGTTCGCCTGCCACAGCGACCAGGCGCTGGCCCTGCTCGCCGCGCCCAGCCGCGCCGAGCGCGAGATCCTCGGCGCCCTGCCCTACGCCGACAACGACGTGCTGCTGCACACCGACACTAGCCTGCTGCCGCGCCGCCGGCTGGCCTGGGCCAGCTGGAACTACCGCCTCGGCGGCGACCCGCGCCAGCCGGCGGCGCTGACCTACAACATGAACATCCTCCAGGGCCTCCAGGCGCCGCAGACCCTGTGCGTCAGCCTCAACCAGAACCTGGCCATCGACCCGCAGCGGGTGCTCGGCCGCTTCAAGTACGCCCACCCGCAGTACAGCCTGGCCGGCATCGCCGCCCAGGCGCGCTGGGGCGAACTGCACGGCGCGCAACACAGCTACTACTGCGGCGCCTACTGGGCCAACGGCTTCCACGAGGACGGCGTGGTCAGCGCCCTGCGCGTGGCCGAAGCCTTCGGAGAAACGCTGTGAACAGCGCGCTGTACAGCGGCTGGGTGCGCCATCGGCGCGTGCGTCCGCGGGCGCACGCGTTCCGCTATCGCATCGGCCTGCTGTACCTCGACCTCAGCGAGCAGGAGGCACTGTTCGGGCTGTCGCCGCTGGTCGGACCCGGCCGCTTCGCGCTGCTGTCGTTTCGCCAGGGCGACTACCTGCCGCAGCTCACCGGCCAGGGCATGGCGCTCAGCGATGCGGTGCGCCAGTGCGTCGCCCAGGCGCTGGGCCACGCGCCGCAGGGGCGCATCTGCCTGCTCACCCAGCCACGCTGCTGGGGACTGACCTTCAACCCGGTGAGCTTCTTCTACTGCTTCGACGAAGGCGGCCAGCTGGCGGCGATCCTCTGCGAGGTCAGCAACACGCCCTGGCGTGAGCGCTACCACTACGTGCTGCCGGCCGCGGGCAGTGGCAGCCAGCACTTCGCGGTGGCCAAGGCCTTCCACGTCTCGCCGTTCCTGCCGCGCGAGCTGGAGTACCGCATGCATTTCAGCGCACCGGGGCAGCGCCTCGGCGTGCACATGGAAGACCACGACGCCGAGGGCCGCCTGTTCGACGCCACCCTCACCCTCGAGCGCAGCCCGCTGGATCGCGCCGGCCTGCATCGCCACCTGCGCGCCTTCCCGTGGATGAGCGCGAAAACCGTGCTCGGCATCTACTGGCAGGCCCTGCGCCTGGCGCTCAAGCGCGTGCCGCTGTTCTCCCATCAGCCGGCGGACGGCGACTGTCGCGTCGCCACCCGGATCCAGGAGCAAGCCCATGAAGACCTCTAGTCTGACCGCCTCCCGCGCCCGTCTTGCCGATGGCCTCGCCGCCGGCCTGCTGCGCCGCGCGGTGCTGCGCCAGCTCGGCCAGCTGCGCCGTGGCCGCCTGCTGCTGGTCGAGGGCGACGAGCGCCACAGCTTCGGCGATCCGCACGCCGCGCTGCATGGCGAAATCCACATCCACCACAGCGCCGCCTGGGGCCTGGTCGCCGGCAACGGTTCGATCGGCGCCGGCGAGGCCTACATCCACGGCTACTGGAGCAGCCCGGACCTGACCGCGGTGATCCGCGTGTTCGTCGCCAACCTCGAGGTGCTCGACGCCCTCGAGGGTGGCCTGGCCGCCCTCGGCCGGCCCGTGCTGCGCGCCCTGCACTGGCTGAACCGCAACTCGCGGGCCGGTTCGCAGAAGAACATCGCCGCCCACTACGATCTCGGCAACGAGCTGTTCGAGGCCTTCCTCGACCGCACCATGATGTACTCGGCGGCGATGTTCCTCTCCGCCGACGACAGCCTCGAGCAGGCGCAGCTCAACAAGCTGGAGCGCATCTGCCAGAAGCTCGATTTGCAGCCCTCCGACCACCTCCTGGAGATCGGTACCGGCTGGGGCAGCATGGCGCTGTACGCCGCCAGCCACTATGGCTGCCGGGTGACCACCACCACCCTGTCACGCGAGCAGCACGCCTACACCGCCCGGAGCATCGCCGAGATGGGTCTGGAACATCGGGTCACCCTGCTGCTCAAGGACTATCGCGAGCTCGATGGCCGGTTCGACAAGCTGGTGTCGATCGAGATGATCGAGGCGGTCGGCCACCGCTACCTGCCGGAGTACTTCCGCCAGTGCGCGCAGCTGCTCAAGCCTGAAGGGCTGATGCTGCTGCAGGCCATCACCATCCGCGACCAGCGCTACCGCCAGGCGTGCAACAGCGTCGACTTCATCCAGCGCTACATCTTCCCCGGTGGCGCGCTGCCGTCGATCGAGGCGATGCTGACCACCGTCAGCCGCGACACCGACATGAACCTGCTGCACCTCGAGGACTTCGGCGCCCACTACGCGCGCACCCTGCGCCACTGGCACGACAACCTGCGCCACGTGCGCGGCCACCTCGAGCAGCTCGGCTACGACGAGCACTTCTACCGGCTGTGGGAGTTCTACCTGTGCTACTGCGAGGGCGGCTTCCTCGAGCGCAGCATCGGCACGGTGCAGATGCTGCTGGCCCGCCCGGACGCGCGGCCGGCGCCGCTGCTCGGCAACCTGGAACGCACCCACTGAACGGCGGCTGGGAAGAACCCCGTCATTCCCGCGCAGGCAGGAATCCAGTACGCCCCTGGATCTCAGCCTGCGCGGGGATGACGCGATGAGAAGGCGCCGCCGAACGGGCCGGGAGGCGGCTGCAGCGGCGACAATGCCGCTCCACACCGACAGGCTGCGAAGATGAAGCGCAAACTGCTGCTCAACGCCCTGCTGTTCCAGACCGGCTGGTTCGCCTGCGTATTCGCCGCGCGCCAGCCGTGGCTGCTGGCGGTCGCGGCGCTGGCGCTGCTGGCGCATTTCCTGTGGGTGGGTCGCTGGGCCGCCGAAGGCCGTCTGGTGGCCAGCGTGCTGATCGCCGGCAGTGCGCTGGACAGTTTCCTGCTGCAGTTCGGCGTGTTCGACTTCGGTGCGCAGCGAGTGCTGGTGCCGCTGTGGCTGGCGCTGCTGTGGGCCCTGCTCGCCACCACGCTGAACCACTGCCTGGCCTGGACCGCGCGGCCCTGGTGGCTGGGCAGCCTGCTCGGCGCCGTGGCCGGGCCGCTGTCCTACTGGGCCGGTGCCCGCATCGCCGGGGTCGGCCTGCCACTGGGCAGCGCGCCGACCCTGCTGCTGCTCGCCGGCCTGTGGGCGCTGCTGATGCCGCTGCTGCACGGCTTTGCCGCACTGTATAGGCAACCGCCGCGGCCGGCGGACTGAGGCGGACAGCAGAAGGCCGGGATTTCCCGGCCTTGTCATCGCTCCTCGCTCAGCGCCTGCGCACCCTCAGAGCGGCAAGCGATAGTGCAGCGTATAGGTCTCGGCGCCGTCGTTGGGCTTCTTGATCCCGGCGTTGGAGTAGTGGATGGCGCGCACGCCGATCTCCTGGCCGGCGAAGCGCAGGCCGAAGCCGAAGCGGTCCTCGAACTGGAAGGCGGTGCTGAGGTCATGGCTTTCGTGCTCGGTGCTGGAGAACAGCGCCGCGCCGATGCCGGCCTCGACGTAGGGACGTACGCTCTCGCCGGCGAACTCGTAGACGAACACCGGGGCAAACGACAGGCTGTGGCTGCTGGCGCTCTTGTCGCCGAACCAGTAGGTGTAGCCGGCATCCCAGTAGCCGGTCAGGCGGCCGCTGGAGCTCTGCCACCAGCTGCGCTCGAAGTCGCGCTGCAGCGCCAGACGCAGTACCTCGGTGGACTCGCGGGTCACCCCGCCGGCGAGGGTCACATCCCAGGCACTGGCCGGCGCACTGGCGCCCAGGGCCAGGCTCAGTACCGCGCCGATGCTCAGCAATCGCTTCATGTGTGGAGTTCCTTGTTCCATTGGCGAGAAAGGGCATCCCCCGGTCGGCGGCGCAACACCTCCGAGTGGCGCGGATGCGACACGAATACTGCGAGTATATAAGGCCGTTGGTCGGAACTAAAATGTCGCGGCTCAGTCGCCCAGCTTCGCCACCGCCGCCGCCTCGCCCCACAGCACCGGCAACACGCGCGCCAGAGCGGCCGGCTCGCCGCTCGACCAGAAGCGCGTCGGCTGCGCCGGGCCAACCGCCAGCTGCTCGCGCTCACCGAGCAGGCGCGCAAGCTGGCGCGCCACCGCGGCGCCGGTGTCGATCAGCTCCACCTCCGCCGGCACCAGCTCGCGCAGCAGCGGCTTGAGGAAGGGGTAATGGGTGCAACCGAGAATCAGCGTGTCGCAGCCCTGAGCCAGCAACGGCTGCACATAGGCGGCGAGCAGCGCGCGGGTCTGCGGCGCAGCCAGGGCTCCCTGCTCGACGCACTCCACCAGCCCCGGGCAGGGCTGGGTGATCACCCGCACGTCGTGGGCGAAGCGATCCAGCAGGGCCGCGAAGCGCGCGCTCTTCAGGGTGCCGGTGGTGGCCAGCACGCCGACCGTGCCGCTGCAGGTGGCCGCCGCCGCCGGCTTGACCGCCGGCTCCATGCCGACGATGGGCAGCCCGGGATGGCGCTCGCGCAGCTCGGCCACCGCCGCCGCGGTGGCGGTGTTGCAGGCCACCACCAGCGCCTTGGCGCCCTGGCCGAGCAGGAAGTCGGCGATCTTCCGGCAGCGTTCGCGGATGTACTCGGGGCTCTTCTCGCCGTAGGGCACGTGGCCGCTGTCGGCGACATAGAGCAGCGACTCGTTGGGCAGCCGCGCGCGGATCTCGCCGAGCACCGACAGGCCGCCGACCCCGGAGTCGAACACCCCGACCGGCGCTTCACTACTCATTTCGCGGACCACAGACAGCGCACTGCGGGTCGCGCTTGACGCGCAGTTCGCGGAAGCGGCTGGTCAGCGCGTCGACCAGCAGCAGGCGGCCGACCAGCGGCTCGCCGAAGCCGGCCAAGAGTTTCAAGGTTTCCAGCGCCTGCAGGCTGCCGACCAGGCCGACCAGCGGGCCAACCACGCCGGCCTCGCTGCAAGTCAGCTCGTCCTCGCTGCCGGCGCCGTACAGGCAGTGGTAGCAGGGGCTGGCGCCGTTGCGCGGATCGAATACCGCCAGCTGGCCTTCCAGGCGGATCGCCGCGCCTGACACCAGCGGCTTGCCGGCGGCGACGCAGGCGGCATTCACCGCGCTGCGGGTGGCGAAGTTGTCGCAGCAGTCGACCACCACGTCGACCGCCGCCACCGCGGCGGCCAGGCTGTCGGCATCCAGCGCCTGGCGAAGTGGCCGGAGCGCGACCTGCGGGTTGAGCGCGGCCAGGCGCGCCATGGCCGAGTCGACCTTGGCCAGGCCGACGCTGGCGGTGTCGTGGATCACCTGGCGCTGCAGGTTGGTCAGGTCGACCGTGTCGAAGTCGGCCAGGTGCAGCTCGCCGACTCCGGCGGCGGCCAGGTACAGCGCCACCGGCGAGCCGAGGCCACCGAGGCCGACGATCAGCACGCGGCCGTTCTTCAGCCGCAGCTGGCCGTCGACATCGATCTGTGGGAGGAGGATCTGCCGGCTGTAGCGCAGCAGCTCGTCGTCACTCAGCATGCGGTTCACCACGCGGGGACTCTCCCTTCCAGCGGCCGAGGGTGATGCGCTCGTGGCCGCCCAGATCGCGGCGGCTGTCCACCGCCGTGAAGCCGCGGGCGGCAAACAGGGCGCGCACCGCTGCGCCCTGATCGTAGCCATGCTCGAGCAGCAGCCAGCCGCCGGGCTCGAGATGCTCGGGCGCTTGGGCGACTATCTGGCGGATGTCGTCGAGGCCATCGGCGCCGGCCACCAGCGCGCTGGCCGGCTCGAAGCGCACGTCGCCCTGGGCCAGGTGCGGATCATCGGCGGCGATGTACGGCGGATTGCCGACGATCATCGCGAAACGCTGCCCGGCCAGGGCGGCAAACCAGCGACTCTCGACGAAGCGGGCATTGCCCAGCTGGAGGCGCGCGCGGTTGCGCTCGGCCAGCGCAACCGCCTCGGCCACGCGGTCGACGCCGAGCAGCTGCCAGACCGGCCGCTCGCTGGCCAGGGCCAGGGCGATGGCGCCGCTGCCGGTGCCGAGATCCAGCACCCGGGCCGGGCCGCCGGGGCACAGCGCCAGCGCAGTCTCCACCAGCAACTCGGTGTCCGGACGCGGGATCAGGGTGTGCGGCGCCACTTCCAGCTCCAGGCTCCAGAAGCCCTGCTGGCCGAGCAGGTAGGCCACCGGCTCGCCGCCGCGTCGGCGCGCCAGCAGGGCGGCGAAGGCCGCGCACTGTGCGGCATCCGGCTCGCGCTCCGGCCAGGTGCGCAGGTAGCTGCGCGGCTTGCCGAGCACATGGGCGAGCAGCAGCTCGGCGTCCAGGCGGGCGCTCGGCGAGTCGGGCAGTTCGGCGCTGCCGAGCAGGGATTCGATGGTGGGCATGGGGCTCTCCGATCGTAGGGTGCGTCGCGCGCACCACGAAAACGCGTGGGTGCGCGCGACGCACCCTATCGACGCTGGCTCAGTCGCCCAGCGCTGCCAGCTGGTCGGCCTGATATTCGTGCAGCAGCGGCTCGATCACCTGCTCCACCGCGCCGCCCATGATCTCGTTCAGCGAATAGAGGGTCAGGTTGATGCGATGGTCGGTAACCCGGCCCTGGGGGAAGTTGTAGGTGCGGATACGCTCGGAGCGGTCGCCGGAGCCGACCAGCAGCTTGCGCGTCTCGGAGATTTCCTTGTGCGCGGCGGCGTCCTGCTGGTCCTGCAGGCGGGCCGCCAGCCAGCCCATGGCGCGGGCGCGGTTCTTGTGCTGCGAGCGCTCTTCCTGGCACTCCACCACCATGCCGGTCGGCAGGTGGGTGATGCGCACCGCCGAGTCGGTCTTGTTGATGTGCTGGCCGCCGGCGCCGGAAGCGCGATAGGTGTCGACGCGCAGGTCGGCCGGATTGATCTCGATCGCCGCCTGCTCGTCCGGCTCCGGCAGCACCGCCACGGTGCAGGCCGAGGTGTGGATGCGCCCCTGGGATTCGGTTTCCGGCACGCGCTGCACGCGGTGGGCGCCGGACTCGAACTTGAGCTTGGCGTAGACGTTGTCGCCCTCGACGCGGGCGATCACTTCCTTGTAGCCGCCGTGCTCGCCCTCGCTCTCGGAGAGGATCTCGACGCGCCAGCCCTGGCGTTCGGCGTAGCGCGAGTACATGCGGAACAGGTCGCCGGAGAAGATTGCCGCCTCGTCGCCGCCGGTGCCGGCGCGGATCTCGAGGAACACGTTGCGACCGTCCCTGGGGTCCTTGGGCAGCAGCATGCGCTGCAACTGGGCCTCCAGCACTTCGAGCTGCGCCCTGGCCTCGGTCACCTCCTCCTCGGCCATCTCGCGCAGGTCGGGATCGCTGTCTTTGAGCAGCGCCTGGGCGCCCTCGAGGTCGCCCTGCACCTTGCGGAAGGCGCGGAAGGCGGCGTTGACCGGCTCGATCTCGGCATATTCGCGGGAATAGGCGCGGAATCGGGTCTGGTCGCCGATCACCTCGGCATCGCCGAGCAGCGCGGTCAGCTCCTCGAAACGATCCTGCAGGGTGTCGAGCTTGTTCAGCAGCGAGGCTTTCATCGGGGTGGTTTCACCATGGCTGGCACCGCGGCTTGAACGCCGCGGCGCGCAGGGGCGTTAGCGATGCTGCCCGGCCCCGTCGAGGTCGAGCAGTTCCTGGGCCACGGCCAGCGCATCGTGGCGGCCGGCGGCGGAAAACTTCTTCAGCTGTACGCTGGGCGCATGCAGCAGCTTGTTGGTCAGGCCGCGCGCCAGCTGGGCCAGCACCTCCTCGGCCGGACTGCCGTTGCCGAGCAGGCGCAGCGCCTTGGCCAGCTCCTCGTCGCGCTGCTGTTCGGCCCGCGCCCGGAAGCTGCGCAGCAGGTCGAGGCTGTCGCGCTCGCGCAGGCGCGCCATGAACTCGTCGACCCCGGTCAGCACCAGCTCCTCGGCGG
Source organism: Geopseudomonas aromaticivorans (assembly GCF_019097855.1). Classification (GTDB taxonomy): domain Bacteria; phylum Pseudomonadota; class Gammaproteobacteria; order Pseudomonadales; family Pseudomonadaceae; genus Geopseudomonas; species Geopseudomonas aromaticivorans. Next base: position 31,322 of record NZ_JAHRGL010000017.1, on the reverse strand, counting down.
CGCGGGCGGCGCCCTGGCGGCTGCGCAGGTTCTCGGCGATCACCTCGTGCAGGTCGTCGACGGTGTACAGGTAGACGTCGGCCAGTTCGCCGACCTCCGGCTCGATGTCGCGCGGCACGGCGATGTCGACCATGAACACCGGACGGTGCTTGCGCTTCTTCAGCGCGCGCTCGACCGCGCCCTTGCCGAGGATCGGCAGCGGGCTGGCGGTGGAGCTGATGACGATGTCGCTGTTGACCAGCTGCTCGGGAATGTCGGCCAGCAGCACGGCCTGGCCACCGACCTCCTCGGCCAGCAGGCTGGCGCGCTCGAGGGTGCGATTGGCCACCACGATGCGCTTGATGCCCTGCTCGTGCAGGTGGCGGGCGACCAAGGTGATGGTTTCGCCGGCGCCGATCAGCAGCGCCTGGCTGCGCGGCAGGTCGCTGAAGATCTGCTTGGCCAGGCTCACCGCGGCGAAGGCCACCGACACCGGGTTCTCGCCGATGCGAGTGTCGGTGCGCACGGTCTTGGCGGTGCTGAAGGTGGCCTGGAACAGCCGACCGAGCAGCGGGCCGAGGGTGCCGGCCTCGCGGGCGCTGGCGTAGGCATCCTTCATCTGGCCGAGGATCTGTGGCTCGCCGAGGATCATCGAGTCCAGCCCGCAGGCCACGCGCATCATGTGGCGCACGGCCTCGTTGTCCTCGTGGATGTAGGCACAGGCCCGCAGTTCGTCGAGGTTGAGGCCGTGGTAGCCGGCCAGCCAGGCCAGGATCGCCTCGACCTGCGTCTCGTCCAGCGCCAGGTACAGCTCGCTGCGGTTGCAAGTGGAGAGGATTGCCGCCTCGCGGCACGGCGTCACCCGGCACAGCTGCTGCAAGGCGTCGACCAGCTGCTCGGGGCCAAAGGCCACGCGCTCGCGGACCGCCACCGATGCGGTTTTGTGGTTGATGCCGAGGGCGAGAAAAGCCATGCGGGGATGCTGAGGTGGCCTGAAAGCGGGCAATTGTCCTACTTAGGCCAGTGCAGGACAACTGCCTGGCGCCGATCGTCGTTGCCGGCGCCCCGCTGACGCGTTGCGAGCATGGGATTGACCGGGCGCATGTGTCATGATTGATCGACCTGTCGGTGAGCCCTCCTGATGCCTGCCATGAACAAATCCCTTGCGCTGCTGACTGCCCTCGCCTTGTTGGGCGGTTGCCAGGCCCTGTCCTCCCGCGAACCCGATGCCACGCCGCCTGCGGCGGTGACCGACACCCCGCCGGCCGCCCCGGCGCCGAGCGCCTCGTTCAGTCCGGACACCCTGTACAGCCTGCTGGTGGCGGAGCTCGCCGGCCAGCGCGATCGCTTCGATATCGCCCTCGACAACTACGTCGAGCAGGCTCGCAGCACCGACGATCCAGCGGTCACCGAACGCGCCTATCGCATTGCCGAATACCTCGGTGCCGACGATGCGGCGCTGGAAACGGCCCTGCTGTGGGCCAACAGCGCCGAGGGCAATCTCGACGCCCAGCGGGCCGCCGCCATCCAGCTGGCCCGCGCCGGCCGCCATGAGCAGGGCATGCTGTACATGGAGCAGGTGCTGCTGGCCAAGGGCGACACCCACTTCGACTTCCTCGCCCTGACCGCCGCGCAGACCGATCCGGAGACCCGCGCCGGCCTGCTGCAGAGCTTCGAGCGCCTGCTCGAGCGCCATCCGGACAACGCCCAGCTGCTGTTCGGCCGCGCGGTGCTGCTGCAGCAGGATGGTCGCAGCGAGGAGGCCCTGGCCAGCCTCGAGCAGCACCCGGCCGGCAGCCGCGAAGTCGCCCCGTTGCTGCTGCGCGCCCGCCTGCTGCGCTCGCTGCAACGCGGCGAGGAAGCCCTGCCGCTGCTCAAGGAAGGACTGCGCCAACACCCCGACGACAAGCGTTTGCGCCTGGCCTATGCCCGCGAACTGCTGGAAGAGCAACGGCTGGACGAGGCGCGGGCGCAGTTCCGCGAACTGCTGCAGCGCTTCCCCGAGGACGACGACCTGCGCCTGTCGCTGGCCTTGGTCAGCCTGGAGGCCAAAGCCTGGGACGATGCGCGCAAGCTCCTGCGCGAACTGATCGAGCGCGACGCCCATGTCGACACTGCCCACTTCAACCTCGGCCGCCTCGCCGAGCAGAACGGCGACAGCGCCGCAGCGCTAGGCGAATACGCGCTGGTCGGCCCGGGCAACGACTTCCTGCCGGCGCAGGTGCGCCGCACCGAGCTGCTGGTCAAGGCCGGGCGCAGCGCCGAAGCCAACCGCCTGCTCGCCAGCGCCCGCGACAGCCAGCCGGACTACGCCCTGCAGCTGTATCTGATCGAGATCGAGAGCCTGACCAACCAGGAGCGTCTGGGCGATGCCTGGCAGCTCATCACCCAGGCCCTCGAGCAGTACCCGGATGACCTCAACCTGCTCTATACCCGCGCCATGCTGGCCGAGAAGCGCGGCGACCTCAGCGGACTGGAGCGCGACCTGCGGGTGATCATCGAGCGCGAACCGGACAACGCCATGGCGCTCAACGCCCTCGGCTACACCCTGGCCGACCGCACTACGCGCTATGCCGAGGCCCACGCGCTGATCGAGAAGGCCTATGCGCTGAACCCGACCGACCCGGCGATCCTCGACAGCCTGGGCTGGGTCAACTACCGCCTGGGCAATCTGGCCGAGGCCGAGAAACTGCTGCGCCAGGCCCTGACGCGGATGCCCGACCACGAAGTCGCCGCCCATCTCGGCGAAGTACTCTGGGCTGCCGGCAAGCAGGACGAGGCCCGCCAGGTCTGGCGCCAGGCGCTGGCGGAAACGCCCGACAGCGCCGTGCTGCGCGACACCCTCAAGCGCCTGACCGGCAAGGTGAAGCCGTGAACCTGCGCGGCCTGCTGCTGCTCGCCGGCCTGTTGCTGCTCGCCGGCTGCGCCGGCCTCGGCCCGCGCGAGGATGTCGGCGGCCAGGGCAACGCCAGCGCCTGGCGCCAGCACAAGGCCGAGGTCGCCACCATCGACGGCTGGCAGATCGACGGCAAGGTCGGCATCCGCGCGCCGCAGGACTCCGGCAGCGGTGTGCTGTTCTGGCTGCAGCGGCGCGATTACTACGACATCCGCCTGTCCGGCCCCCTCGGCCGCGGCGCCACCCGCCTGACCGGCCGCGAGGGCGACATCCGCCTCGAAGTGGCCAACCAGGGCCGCTACCAGGCCGAATCGCCCGAGGCGCTGCTGGAGGAGCAGATCGGCTGGCGCCTGCCGGTCTCCCATCTGCTGTGGTGGGTGCGCGGCCTGCCCGCCCCCGACAGCAAGAGTCGCCTGACCCTGAATGCCGACAGCCGCCTGGCGCGCCTCGAGCAGGACGGCTGGCGGGTCGAGTACGCCGACTACCAACAGCAGAACGGCTACTGGCTGCCGCAGCGGCTCAAGCTGTTCGGCGAAGATCTCGACATCACTCTGGTGATCAAGGCTTGGCAGCCCCGCCGCCTCGGCCTCTGAGCACCCGCCGCCCCATGACCGACATGCACGAAGCCACTCTGATCCTGCCGGCCCCGGCCAAGCTCAACCTGTTCCTGCACATCCTCGGCCGCCGCCCCGACGGCTACCACGAGCTGCAGACGGTGTTCCAGTTTCTCGACTACGGCGACGAGCTGGGCTTTCGCCGGCGCGAGGACGGCGAAATCCGCCTGCACACGGCGATTGCCGGCGTGCCTCACGACAGCAACCTGATCGTGCGCGCCGCACGCCGCCTGCAGCAGGAAGCCGGCACGGAGCTGGGCGCCGATATCTGGCTGGACAAGCGTCTGCCCATGGGCGGCGGCATCGGCGGCGGCAGCTCGGACGCCGCCACCACCCTGCTCGGCCTCAACCATCTGTGGCAACTCGGCTTCGACCTCGAGCGCCTGGCCGCGCTCGGCCTGGAGCTGGGCGCCGATGTGCCGGTGTTCGTGCGTGGCCGGGCGGCGTTCGCCAGCGGCGTCGGCGAACAGCTCGTCCCGGTCGACCTCGAGGAACCCTGGTTTCTCGTTGCCGTGCCGCAAGTGTCTGTCAGCACAGCAGAAATTTTCTGCGCCGCGGAGTTGACACGGAATACCCCGGCCATTAGAGTTTGCGGCCTTCCCGAAGGGGGCGGTCATAACGACTGCCAGCCGGTAGTCGAGCAGCGTTACCCAGAAGTACGTAACGCCTTGAACTTGCTGAACAAATTTGTTCCTGCAAGAATGACCGGCACCGGAGCTTGTGTGTTTGGGAGCTTCCCAAATCACTGCGATGCTGATAAAGTTTCGCGCCAGCTTCCGGCCACTCTGCCAAGCTTCGTAGCTCAGGGGCGCAATGTTTCGATGTTGCACCGCAAGCTGGAAGCACTGGTACAGGAAGTGAATGCCTAGCATTCGGTTATACGATACAGGGGCGTCGCCAAGCGGTAAGGCAGCAGGTTTTGATCCTGCCATGCGTTGGTTCGAATCCAGCCGCCCCTGCCATAACCTCCCGAGGTTGCGTAGCACCGGATCAGCATTTTTTACGCCACAGGGGCGTCGCCAAGCGGTAAGGCAGCAGGTTTTGATCCTGCCATGCGTTGGTTCGAATCCAGCCGCCCCTGCCATATTCTCGAAAAACCTTTGTGGTTTTGCGGCAAACCCGCGAGCTCACAGAGGTTTTTTGTTCATCCAGGTCCACCCTCAGCCGGCAGGTACTGCGCGTGTCCAAGATGATGGTCTTCACGGGGAACGCCAACCCCGATCTCGCCCGCCGTGTCGTGCGTCAATTGCATATTCCCCTCGGTGACGTTTCCGTCGGCAAGTTCTCCGACGGCGAAATCAGCGTCGAAATCAACGAGAACGTCCGCGGCAAGGACGTTTTCCTGATTCAACCGACTTGCGCACCGACCAACGACAACCTGATGGAACTGGTGGTGATGGCCGATGCCTTCCGCCGTTCCTCGGCCAGTCGTATCACTGCGGTCATCCCCTACTTCGGCTATGCCCGCCAGGATCGTCGTCCGCGCTCCGCCCGTGTGGCGATCAGCGCCAAGGTCGTCGCCGACATGCTGACCGTGGTCGGTGTCGACCGCGTGCTCACCGTCGACCTGCATGCCGACCAGATCCAGGGCTTCTTCGACGTGCCGGTAGACAACATCTACGGCTCGCCGACCCTGGTCGACGACATCCAGGCCCAGCGCTTCGAGAACCTGATGATCGTCTCCCCGGACATCGGCGGCGTGGTTCGTGCGCGTGCCGTGGCCAAGAGCCTGGGCGTCGATCTGGCGATCATCGACAAGCGCCGCCCGAAGGCCAACGTCTCCGAAGTGATGCACATTATCGGCGACGTCGAGGGCCGCACCTGCGTGCTGGTGGACGACATGGTCGACACCGCCGGCACCCTGTGCCATGCCGCCACCGCGCTGAAGAAGCACGGTGCCGCCAAGGTCTACGCCTACTGCACCCACCCGGTGCTGTCCGGCCGCGCGATCGAGAATATCGAAAACTCGGTGCTCGACGAGCTGGTGGTGAGCAACACCATCCCGCTGTCCGCGGCGGCCCAGGCATGCGAGCGCATCCGCCAGCTGGACATCGGTCCGGTCGTGGCCGAAGCCGTACGCCGCATCAGCAACGAAGAATCCATCAGCGCCATGTTCCGCTAAGGAACGGGCGCCGATACAACTGCCCCGCCCTGTGCGAGGCCTTAGTCAACCGCCCGAAACGCTGGTCGCAAGCGTCTCGGGCGTGTTGTCATTCTGGAGAAATGCAATGAACAATTTTGCCCTGAATGCCGAAGTGCGTTCCGACCTGGGGAAAGGTGCGAGCCGCCGCCTGCGTCGTAACGCCAGCCTGGTTCCCGCCGTGATCTACGGTGGCGACACCGCTCCGCTGTCGATCAGCCTGCTGGCCAAGGATCTCGCCAAGCTGCTGGAAAACGAGGCCGTGTTCAGCCACGTGCTGACTCTGAACCTCGACGGTAGCGCTGAAACCGTAGTGATCAAGGCTCTGCAGCGCCACCCGGCCAAAGGCTTCGTCCTGCACGCCGACTTCGTTCGCGCCGTCGCCGACCACAAGCTGAACGCTACCGTACCGCTGCACTTCATCAACGCCGAAAGCGCTGATGCCGTGAAGCTGCAAGGCGGCGAAGTTTCCCACACCATCTCGGAAGTGGAAGTTTCCTGCCTGCCGCAGAACCTGCCGGAATTCATCGAAGTCGACCTGGCCAAGGTAGCCATCGGCCAGACCGTACACCTGTCCGACCTGACCGTTCCGGCTGGCGTCGAGCTGGTGGCCCTGGCCCACGGCAACGACCTGGCTGTCGCCAACATCCACGCTTCCCGCGTGCAAGGCGAATAAGTCACTCGTTGACTGAATAAAGAGAGCCCCTGTCGTGACTGCCATTCAACTGATCGTCGGTCTGGGTAACCCCGGAGTCGAATACGAACAGACCCGGCACAACGCAGGGGCTCTTTTCGTCGAGCGCGTCGCGTCCGCCCAGGGCGTCAACCTCGCGATCGACAAAAAGTACTTCGGCCTGGTCGGCAAGTTCAGCCATCAGGGCCGCGACGTTCGTCTGCTCATCCCCACCACCTACATGAACCGCAGCGGCCAGTCCGTGGCGGCGCTGGCGAATTTCTTCCGCATTCCGCCGGCAGCCATTCTGGTGGCCCACGACGAACTCGACATGCCTCCGGGCACCGCCAAGCTCAAGCTGGGTGGCGGCCACGGCGGGCACAACGGGCTCAGGGACATCATCGCCCAGCTCGGCAACCAGAATTCCTTCTATCGCCTGCGGCTCGGCATCGGCCACCCTGGCGACAAGAATCTCGTCTCGGGCTTCGTCCTCGGCCGGGCTCCACGCAGCGAGCAGGAAAAGCTCGAGGCCAGCATCGACTTCGCCCTCGACGCGCTGCCGGAAATGCTTGCCGGCGACTGGACCAAGGCCATGCAGAAACTGCACAGCCAGAAAGCCTGACCCATCTCCAAGATCGAACTCATCTCCGCGAGGGATACACCATGGGATTCAACTGCGGCATCGTCGGCCTGCCCAACGTCGGCAAGTCCACCCTGTTCAACGCCCTGACCAAATCCGGCATCGCCGCGGAGAACTTCCCGTTCTGCACCATCGAGCCGAACAGCGGCATCGTGCCGATGCCCGACGCGCGCCTCGACGCCCTCGCCGAGATCGTCAAGCCCGAGCGCGTGCTGCCGACCACCATGGAGTTCGTCGACATCGCTGGCCTGGTGGCGGGCGCCTCCAAGGGTGAGGGCCTGGGCAACAAGTTCCTCGCCAACATCCGCGAGACCGACGCTATCGCCCACGTGGTGCGCTGCTTCGAGGACGACAACGTGATCCACGTGTCCAACTCGGTCGATCCCAAGCGCGACATCGAGATCATCGACCTCGAGCTGATCTTCGCCGACCTCGATAGCTGCGAGAAGCAGCTGCAGAAGGTCACTCGCAACGCCAAGGGCGGCGACAAGGAAGCTCTGGCGCAGAAGGCCATCCTCGAGCAGCTGATTCCGCACTTCACCGAGGGCAAGCCGGCGCGCACCCTGATGAAGAACATGAGCAGCGATGAAAAGGCTCTGATCAGGGGCTTCCACCTGCTCACCAGCAAACCGGTGATGTACATCGCCAACGTCGCCGAGGACGGCTTCGACAACAACCCGCTCCTCGACGTGGTCAAGACCATCGCCGAGGAAGAAGGCGCCATCGTGGTGCCGGTGTGCAACAAGATCGAGGCGGAGATCGCCGAGCTGGAAGACGGCGAGGAGAAGGACATGTTCCTCGAGTCGCTGGGCCTGGAAGAGCCAGGCCTCAACCGCGTGATCCGCGCCGGCTACCAGCTGCTCAACCTGCAGACCTACTTCACCGCCGGGGTCAAGGAGGTGCGTGCCTGGACCGTCAAGGTCGGCGCCACCGCGCCGCAGGCCGCCGCGGTGATCCACACCGACTTCGAGAAGGGCTTCATCCGCGCCGAAGTCATCGCCTATGACGACTTCATCCAGTACAAGGGCGAAGCCGGCGCCAAGGAAGCCGGCAAGTGGCGTCTGGAAGGCAAGGAGTACATCGTCAAGGACGGCGACGTGATGCACTTCCGCTTCAACGTCTGAACAGCAATCGGGATCTCCATGGATCCCGATGGATACCAAACCCCTTGAAGGTAGGCGCCTCAAGGGGTTTTCTTTTCCACGAACGTCCACGAGCGCACATTGAGATCCACACCTTTACCGGGTACGCTTCCGGGTACACCCCCGATCATACCCGGCCAAAGAACCGGGTACAGATAGCGAGACACGGCCATGCCACTCACCGATACCCAGTGTCGCACTGCGAAGCCCAAGGACAAGCCCTACAAGCTCACAGACGGGAACGGCCTCTACCTTGAAGTAAAGCCCAATGGCGTCAAGGCCTGGCGCTATCGGTTCGAGCTGAGTGACGGCACAGCCAGAAAGGAAAGCATCTTCGCCATCGGCAACTATGTAACGGCTCCGAAGGGGGAAACGCCCGAGCAGGCCCAGGAGCGCCGCAACGGGCGTCAATTCACCCTGGCGGAAGCACGCGATGAGCGCATAAAAGCACGCGCGCTGGTAGTCCAGGGCATCAATCCAGCCCATCACAGGCAGCACGGACGAGTCAGGCGTGATCATGAGAACGCCACCACATTCAAAGCCGTAGCCGAAGAGTGGCTGGCACTGAGGGACTGGGAAGAAATCACCAAGTCCAGACGTCTCAAGATGCTGGAGCGAGTTGTGTTTCCGAAAATCGGGGAAATGCCGATCAAGGCCATCACCCCTCCTCACATTCTGGAAGTGCTGCAAAGTGCTGCGCAGGCCAACGGCCTATCGGTCGCCGCCGAAGCCAAGCGGACCATGTCGGGTGTTTTCGAGCTGGCAATCTCCACCCTGCGTGCCACAAACGACCCGGTCTACCCCGTCCGCAAGGCCCTGCCCGCCAACAAGACGCAGCACAAGCGGCCGCTTTCCACCGAGGAAATTGGCCAGCTACTGCGAGATGTGGAGTCCCATGGAGGGCGCCATGAAACCCTCTGCGCTTTCCGCCTCATGTGGCTGACTCTGTGTCGACCAAATGAAGCAGTCGAGGCTCAGTGGGCAGAGTTCGACCTGGACAAGGCCCTCTGGCGTATTCCTGCGGAGCGAATGAAAAAACGCAAGGAGCACACCACTCCCCTTCCCACCCAGGCAGTAGAAATGCTGAGGGCCCTGCACGCCATCACAGGCAACTACGTCCATGTCTTTCCACACAGAGACACCCGAAGCCGCCCAATGGTCGCCGCCTCATTCCGCCAGATGCTCAACAGCTTGGGCTGGGGCGGTAAGTACAGCCCGCACGCAACACGGACAACAGGCAGCACCCGACTCAACGAAATGGGGTTTTCCGCGGACTGGATCGAGAAGCAGCTGGCCCACACTGAGCAGAATGCCGTCCGCCGCACCTACAACCATGCAGAGTACCTGGCTGATCGGGCCAAAATGATGCAGCAGTGGGCGGACATGCTGGATGCGTGGAAGAGCGAATGTAGCGCCTCTTCAGACGCAAACACTCGATGACCCTCCTACAGGGCACGCATATTCAGGACGCATACCGGTCAGATGCCCGCCCTAATGCGACCGGGAGGCGCAAATCGCCTCCGCACTGGCATCTGTACTGTTTAAAACTCAAGCCTGCAGCCACCTCTCCACTACATCAGCCCCGAACTCCGCTTTCCATGCCTTCAGCTGCGGATTCCACGCCATTCGGACACTCAGCCCACGCTGATCCGGACACCTGTTCCACGCTCATTCGGACAGGCAGTCGGAGCGCAGCGACGCAGGGGTGGCATTGTTAGTCCGGGGTGCCCGGCGCCGTCAATTTCCTCGTCTGCTTGCGCATCGATTCGCCCTTGAGCTGGATCCGATAGGCGTTGTGCACCAGGCGGTCGAGGATGGCGTCGGCCAGGGTCGGATCGCCGATCAGGTCGTGCCAGTTCTCCACCGGCATCTGGCTGGTCACCAGCGTCGAGCGCTGGCCGTAGCGGTCGTCCAGCAGTTCCAGCATGTCGCGGCGCTGCTCGGCGGTGAGCGGGGCCAGCCCCCAGTCGTCGAGGATCAGCAGGTCGGTCTTGGCATAGCTGCCCATCAGCTTGGCGAAGCGCCCATCGCCGTGGGCCAGGCCCAGCTCCTCCAACAGCCGTGGCAGGCGCAGGTAGCGCACGCTGTAGCCGTCCCGGCAGGCCTTGTGGGCCAGGGCGCAGGCCAGCCAGGTCTTGCCCACGCCGGTGGGGCCACCGATGATCAGGTTGAGGCCGTCGCGCAGCCATTGGCCGCTGCCCAGCTGGAGGATCAGCGCCTTGTCCAGCCCGCGCGGGGCGCGGTAGTCGATGTCTTCGAGGCAGGCGTTGTGGCGCAGTCGGGCCTGGCGCAGGCGACTGCTCAGGCGCTTGTCTTCGCGCTCGGTCAGTTCGCGGTCGACCAGCAGGCCGAGGCGCTCCTCGAAGCTCAGGCTGTCGATGTCGGGCGTCTTCAGTTGCTCGCTCAGGGCCTTGAGCATGCCGTTCAGGCGCAGGGTCTGGAGCTTGTCCAGGGTCGGGTGGTGCAGCATGGCGGGAGTCCTCGGGATCAGTGGTAGTAGCCGGGGCCGCGCAGGTTGGCGTGGTCGTCCGGCAGCAGCGGCAGGTTCGGCTGGGCCAGCGGCAGGCGCTCGAGGCCCTGGCGCAGGATCGATTCGAGGCTCTTGTAGCTACAGGCGCCGAGGCCGAGCGCCCGTTGGCAGGCGGCCTCCAGGCGTTCCTCGCCATGCGTCTTGCCCAGGCGCAGGATGCCCAGGCAGGCTCGATAGCCATGGGTCGGATGGATGCGCCGCTCGAGGATGTGCCTGATCACACCGGCAGTGTTCGGCCCAGTCTGTTCCGCCCAACGCACCAGGCGCTGCGGTGTCCACTCGGCGTGCTCGCGATGGCTCCGCGGCATGTGTTCGGTCTGGGTGCTGTGCCGCCCTTTCTGCGGCGAGCGCACATGGCTGGCGACCCGCTGGTTGCCGTGGAAGCACTCCACGGTGCGTGCCGTCAGGCGTACCTCCAGCTGCTGCTTCACCAGCTGGTAGGGCACCGAGTAGTAGTGCCCGTCGACCTCGACGTGGTAGTCGATATGCACCCGGGCCTTCTTCCACTCGGCGTAGACGTAGGGCTGCTCCGGCAGCGGGCGCAGGGCCGGGCGATCCAGGGCGTCGAAGGCCGCTTGCCGGGAGCCCGGCAGCTTCCGGAACGGTCGCCGGTTGAGCCGCTCCAGCAGCACGGCGATGGCCGTGTTGAGCTCGTCCAGCGAGAAGAACTGGCGGTTCCGCAGCGCGGCGAGGATCCAGCGCTCCACCACCTGCACGCCGACCTCGGCCTTGGCCTTGTCGCGCGGCTTGCGGGCCCGCGCCGGTACCACCGCCACCCCGTAGTGTCCGGCCAGGTCGCGGTAGCTGGGGTTGATGTCCGGCTCGTAGCGATGGGCCTTGCTCACCGCGCTGCGCAGGTTGTCCGGCACCACGATTTCCGGCACCCCGCCGAGGAAGGCGAAGCAGCGGGCATGCGAGCCCAGCCAGTCCGGCAACTGCTGCGACCAGGTGGCTTCGGCGAAGGTGTAGCTGGATGCGCCGAGCACCGCGACGAAGATCTGCGCCTGGCGAATCTCGCCGCTGTGGCGGTCGATCACCGGCACCGTCTGCCCGGCGTAATCGACGAACAGCTTCTCGCCGACGCGATGTTCCTGGCGCATCACCACATCGAGCTTGCCGGCCCAGAGCCGGTAATGCTCGCAGAACCAGCTGTACTGGAAGCCCTGCGGCTGGCTCAGCCGGTACTCCTGCCAGAGCAGCGCCAGGGTCACGCTGGGCCGGCGCAGTTCGGCATGCACCCAGGCCCAGTCGGGCAGCGGCCGCTGCTCGCTGGGCACCATGGGTGCCGGTGGAAACAGATGGCTCTCCAGCTCCGCATCGGACAACGGCGTGGGCCAGGTGAGGCCGCTGGCGGCAAAGCGACTGAGGTAATCGCCGGCACTGCTGTGGCCAATGCCCAGGCTGCGGGCGATCTTGCGGACGGACAGGCCGCAGTCGAACTTGAGGCGCAGCACCTCTCGGATTTTACGCATGGACAAACGCTCCACGACGACCTCTTCGCTTCGAAAAAGAGGCCGATGGTAGTGAAGAAATCCTGCGTGGCTGCCTGCCTGGAAAGTGTCCGGATGGCCGTGGAATCGGTGTCCGGATGCTCGTGGAACGAGTGTCCGGATCAGCGTGGAATCACTGTCCGGATGCGCGTGGAATGGGTGTCCGAGTCAGCGTGGAATCCGCACCTTCAGCTGTGCGTGGTTAGCTCCTTTGGTCTCGATGCGCTTGCCGGTGACCGGCTGCACGTAGACCTTCACCTGACGGGGACGGCGTTGCTTCACGGCAGCCGGCACAACCGGCTCAAGTTCGACAGGCTGTGGATTGAGGATGGCGACCACCTTCGCCAAGTCCATGCCGTAGTCGGCCATCAGTACCTTCAGCTTGTCTTCAAACTCCATTTCGCGCTGGAGGCTGGCGTCGGCCTGCAACTGCTCCAGCAAGGCCATCTGCTTCTGTAGCTCACGCTCTGCACGGCGAAATTCGGCCAGTTTGGACATGTCGTCTCCTTGGGTTGCGTAAAGGAATCAAATCGGATACGGCCAACTACTTGCCGGCGCGCAGGTATTCATCGCGGGTGGTACGGCTGATGCCGAGCTCACTAGCCAGGGCGGTCTTGGCTCTTGAGCCTAGGTGCGACGTTGCAGCTAGGCGATTTTCACATCGTTCAAGGCTTTCTTCTGGCCTCAATAGGCGTCGCGCCACTTGGCCAGCGGCGAGCCCTAACCGGTGAAAGCCGCCCCTCTTTCACGAGCTCGACCCGCATGCCGAGTGCCGAGTGCCGAGTGCCGAGTGCCGAGTGCCGAGTGCCGATGTGATCCTGCACCAGACCGCGCAGATCGTCTAGATTGCGGACAAAACGATCCATGCTCTGCACCACCAGGGTATCGCTCTCGCAGATGTAGCTGAGCAGTGCGCCCCGTACTCTGGTCGAGAGTGCTAACCCAGATGTAGCCGATCCGCTGTCCGAGCATATCGCCTTCAGGGTGAATGCGTATGGATGAGTCCCTCAGAGCTGCCAGACATCAGTCAAACAATCCAAGAAAGACCCCATCCATATACTCACATCACTTTCAGATGCCGGCCACACTGAACGTCAGAACCTGATTACACTGCGACAGCGGAAGGGGCTAGATCTATAAGGCAACGATGGACAGCTGCCGACCAACATCGGACAGTCACGCCATGAAAAATACAACTGCCCCTTTCTACTGAAAATACTTTCCTAGGAAACCTTCTACCCAAGAGCTTGCACTGAGTTTGCGAGGCGTTTCTCCTGACCGAATTGAGTTGTATAGAAACGCTGCTCAATTCCATAAATCAGAAGCTTAAGCTCGTTATCCGAAGATATTTCAAATTTTCCAGCCCCCTTATCAAACCTAAGCTGATCACCACAATAACCATCAATGTAGGCAAGCATCGCCTCTTTATCTTGCGCTGGCAGCGCCGCCAGGGTCTCCATCGCAAGGGCAACTCTTTTTCTATTTGGCTTCGACACCTTCTCCGCCCCGAATTCATTCGCAAGCTCGATAAATGGCTCCGCAAGAAACCTCTCAAGCTCTTCCTGAGTAGCCTCTTTATAAAGCTCGTCTATGCCAGGAAAAATACTTGATATTGTGGCTAGGCTTTTAAAAATCAGGACATCTTTCGCCTTGATATATACCGCATCAGGCTGCAAATTCACAACCAGCCTTACTCTGTCCTTCTCGACCTCCGCCACCTCACCAAAAACAAGTGTTTTCCTTCGAAGGAATAGAGATGGAGTGACCTTTTGAAAATAAAAGTCCTCGCCTTGCACGGCGCAAACATAAGAGATATCTGTAAACTTATCTTTAGTTAAGTCATCATAGCTTTTTGAATCAAAACCCTCCCTCAAGATATCTACGCAATACGGCTGGGAGGAAAATTGACTAATCTTAAACCATGACTCCTCATCCAAGTTATGATCTGGATTGTATGGAACGCAAGCAGAAGGATCTACGTCGACAGCCGCAAAAAGCGTGCAGTCTGAAACCAACTTAAAAACGGACTTTTTCCGAACCCTCTTGACCTTAGCCAAAACAACATCCATATCCTCACCTCCGCTCTATAAATGTGTAATTATTAATCCGAAAAGCCTTGGCGATCGCTATATCACCCGGCACCTTGTATTTTTCGCAACTAATCAGGAATACTGATACCCGAGAGGTCGTGACTATATTGTAGAACTCGTAACCATAAATTAGGAAAAGCGGATTAAAGTAAAGCGCTTGCGACCTGAAAGTAAAAACAAAAAGCAAGCCATACACAAAGACTAAAGTCTCCCAACTCCCAACGCTTAGCGCCACAAAAAAGTAGCCTAAATAGCTTGGCAAAAAAGCATTATTGGCATGTTCTATACTTTCAACTTCTCCACGTCTAAACTCATCCTTACCCAGCAAGGGGCTTAAAATAATACTCACCCCTGTAAGCATGATGGGAATCAATATATATAGAATGTAGGAAAGCGCATTGGGAAGTTCTTTCAACCAAACCTGACAAGGAAAAAAGTGCGACAGCACGAAGCCTTTCTGGACTAAAAAAACTATGACCAGCAGAGAGGTTGCATTAAACGTCAGAAGAAGCCTAAAGAAAAAGTTTAGATCGATGCGTAACCAGTCCATGTATTCTCCAATCGCGATCTAACATTACTGCGGCTTGGTGCAGCAAGCAGGCCGGCAAATTTCCATGCAAAGATTCAATGCACTTCATGCCGTAGGAATTATCGCTATCACATCAGCTTCGCGACACCAACGACCCACCAACGTCAGCCACGACAGATTAATTGAGTTAGAGGCAGACTCGAAGGATTCATCGAGAAACCTTTGAAAGCGGTCGTCCATTTACCACCATCCGCGACTTAAACGGTTTGTCAAAAAATACACTTCCGCCATTTCAGTCAGAAAACTGAACCGCGATACTGCGTAAAAGAGTGCTGACGCTACAGATTTTTCACCAGACTGTCCAATGACCGCGCCTGGCCGAAAGCGGCCATCCAGCCCACGCCCCATCGTGGCTTTATCATCTCCGCCCTACGACCGGCTGGCAATCCTGAGCACCTACGTCGCTGTAGCGCCTCCATGAGCCGCTGCGCGGGAAGACAGCCAGCTCACAATACCGTCATTCGATTCGAAAAAATCTCAGCCACACATTACTGCCATGACATCACTACCGAGGAGATACCTCCATGTCGTCATTGCAGTGTCCTCGCTGTAACTCTCCCAAAGTTGCTTCCTTCCATCACGCCATGAAAATCGGCGCTGCCATCGGCACTGTCGGCGGCGCGGCGCGTGGCGTCAGTGCAGCTCTGGCCGGAGGTCAGGTGGGTGCCGCCGTCGGTGCTATCGCTGGACCTGTCGGCATCACGCTCGGCTCGATCTCAGGTGCCATCCTCGGAGGCCTGGCCGGTGGCGTTGGCGGCTGTGCGCTCGGCGCTCAACTGGGCGAATCGCTCGACCGCCACGTCCTGGCCCACAACCTCTGCTTGCTGTGCGGGTACCGCTTCAACCTGCCCACCTGATTCGCCCATCCCCCGTATCGCTCACATCCGATCAGTGCTGCGCCCCGCGCAGCGCTTTATGTCGACTTGCATCCAAAGGAATCGAAACCATGGCCCATCTCATCGAACAAATGGCCTATGTCGGCCAAACCCCCTGGCACGGTCTCGGCAGCGAGCTGTCGCCGCATCAGCCGCTGGAGGTCTGGCAGCGTGAAGCCGGTATGAACTGGACCATCGAGGAAAGTCCCGTCCGCTTCATGGCCGATACCCAAGGGCATCTCGGAACCATCCATGCCTTCCCCGAGCAGAAGGTGCTGTACCGCTCGGATACCAAAGCCGCACTGTCGGTGGTTTCCAACCGCTACCAGATCGTCCAGCCCCGCGATGTGCTGGAGTTCTACCGCGACCTCACCGAAATATCCGGCTACGAGCTGGAAACGGCAGGCGTGCTCAAAGGTGGGCGCAAGTTCTGGGCGCTGGCCCGCACCGGACAAGGATCGGCGCTCAAGGGCAACGATCAGGTCAACGGCTACTTGCTTCTGGCCACCTCCTGCGACGGCACCCTGGCCACCACGGCGACCCCGACCACGATCCGGGTGGTCTGCAACAACACCCTGAGCATCGCCCTCGACGGCGCGCCGCAGGCCATCAAGGTGCCCCACAACACCCGCTTCGATGCGCAAGCGGTGAAACGGCAACTGGGCATCGCGGTGTCCGGCTGGGACGAGTTCATGTACCGGATGAAGCATCTGGCCGAGCGCAAGATCCGGCCGCACGAGGCGAAGAACTTCTTCCTCGACGTGCTCTGCGATATCCAACCCAACAGCGCCGTGCCGGAAGCGCTGCCCAACGAGCGGGCGCTCAAGAGGGTCGAGAGCCTGTATGGCGGTGCAGGCCGCGGAGCCAATCTGGAATCCGCTCAGGGTACGGCCTGGGGGCTGCTCAATGCGGTCACCGAGTACGTCGACCACGAGCGGCGGGCGCGCAGCAACGAGTACCGCATGGACTCGGCCTGGTTCGGCCAGGGTGCCCAGCTCAAGCAGAAGGCCCTGGATACCGCCCTGCGGCTGGTGGCCTGAGCCTCTACCTCACTCCCTTTCACATCCCTTGCGAGAGCGCCCGGTCAGCTTCGGTTGGCCGGGCGTTCTTGCGTCTGGAGGAATGCACCATGGAACAGATTCAATCCCGCACCACCCCGAGCAAGCCTCGGCCGGCGCTGCGCCTGGTCAAGACCAAGGAAATGCCACGCGCAGAGTGGCTGGCCGTGCGCAAGCGTGGCATCGGCAGTTCGGATGCCGCGGCGGCCGTAGGCCTGAGCCCCTACAAGTCTCAGCTGGAGCTGTGGATGGAGAAGACCGGCCGGGATGCTGCACTGCCCAAGGCCGATCCGCACGACGAGGAAAGCCCGGCCTACTGGGGCAACATTCTCGAGCCGATTGTCGCGGCGCACTACACCAAACGCAGCGGCAACCGGGTACGGCGAGTGAATGCCGTCCTGCAGCACCCCGATCCCCAGTTCAGCTGGATGCTGGCCAACATCGACCGGGAGGTGATCGGCGCCGAGGATGTGCAGATTCTCGAATGCAAGACAGCCGGCATAAACGGGGCACGCCTCTGGAAAGAGGGCGTGCCCGAGTATGTGCAGTTGCAGGTAATGCACCAGCTGGCGGTAACCGGCAAGCAGGCTGCCGATGTGGCGGTCCTGCTGGGTGGTCAGCAGGTCGAGATCCACCGCATCGAACGCGACGCTTTCCTAATCGCCCGCCTGATGCGTCTGGAGCAGCAGTTCTGGCAGTACGTCATCGACGACACCCCGCCACCGGCCGATGGCAGCGAGTCGGCCGAGCAGGCGCTGCGCTGTCTGTTCCCCGAGGACAGCGGCCTGAGCCTGGACTTCAGCCACGACGAGCACCTGTCGGCCACCTTTGCCGAACTGAAGGCGGCGCGTGAGCTGCTGAGCGTTCACGAGCAGCGTGAGTCCGAACTCAAGCAGACCCTGCAGCAGGCCATGGGCAACGCCACCCGGGCACTCTTCGAGGGCGGCAGCGCCACCTGGAAGAAGGCCAAGGACAGCGTCGGCCTGGACATCAAGCGACTGCTGCAGGATCACCCCGAGCTGCAGAAGCAGTACGCACTGACCAAGCCCGGCAGTCGCCGTTTCCTGATTACCTGAATTACCGAACCCCCTCTTTCAATGAGCCACCCCGGCCCTCGCGGCCTGGGTGGCTTTTCTATTTTCAGCTCAAGGAGAACCCCCATGCTCAAGGGCCTGGCAATCACCCCTCCGGTACTCGGCCGGATTTCCATCGGCAAGGTCGTCGAGAAGAACGGCAAGCGCCTGCCGGAGAAGGACGACCAGTTCACCATCACATCCCAAGTGCAGGTCCGCGACGGCTGGCTGCTGCACCCCTTCGACGAAGCACTGCGCAAGGAGCAAGGCGGCAAGATCCGCAGCATCCCGATCCGCCTGCTGTTCAACGAGCCGGATCTGAACTTCCGCGCCGACTACAGCCTGTTCGATCGCAACACCGGGCGACCGCTGTGCGTCGGCAATGGCGAAACCTGCCGTCGCCAGACCAGCGAGGGCCTGCAATCACTGCCGTGCCCCTCGCCGGATGCCTGCCCGCTGGCCAAGGGCAATGCCTGCAAACCCTACGGACGTCTCAACGTGGCTATCGGCGATGACGATCCGCTCGGCAGCTTCGTGTTTCGCACCACCGGCTTCAACAGCATCCGCACCCTGGCGGCACGGCTGCAGTACCTACAGGCGATCTCCGGCAACCGCCTGGCCTGTCTGCCGCTGGAGCTGCGTCTGCGCGGCAAGTCCACCCGACAGAGCCACGGCACACCGATCTTCTACGTCGACATCACGGTGCGCAGCGGGCTGTCGCTTGAAGAAGCGCTGGAGCAGGCCCGTCAGCTCGATGAAACCCGGCGTAACGCCGGCTTCGACCAGGCCGCGCTGGATCAAGCTGCCCGGCAAGGCTTCGCCAACGGCGCCTTCGAGGACAGCGAGGAAGACACCGGAGCCATCGTCGAGGAGTTCTTTCCGGTGACCGAGGAGGAATCCGGCCGTCAGGAAGTCACGACCGCATCCACTCCCGCCACCGTTGCCGCACCCCGCAAGCCCGGCCTGGCCGAGCGCCTGGAGGCACGGATGCAACATCAATCCCCCTCAACCGAAGCGCACTGACCCCACAGAATCGATTCGAGGAACCACAGCATGAAATTCCACAAACTCAGAGCCGGGGAAGTACCTGGCACCTACGTCATGGAATCGCCGGTCACCGAGGCCGACATCCTGCACATGGCCCGGCAACTGGCCCGCAAACGGCTGGCCAAGGGCCGTCCGCTGACCGATCCGCAGAGCGTGTTCGCCCACCTGCAAACCCTGCTGCAGGACTATCCGCACGAGGTGTTCGCCCTGCTGCTGCTCGATACCCGGCATCGAGTGATCGGCTTCCATGAATTGTTCCGCGGCACCCTGGACGGAGCCAGCGTCTATCCGCGGGAAGTGGTCAAGCTGACCCTGGAACACAACGCGGCAGCAGTGATCCTGGTGCACAACCACCCCTCGGGCGATCCGGAGCCAAGCAATGCCGACCGCCACCTGACATTCAAGCTCAAGGAGGCGCTGAATCTGGTGAGCGTTCGCATCCTTGATCACATCGTGGTCGGTACGGACGGCTGCGTGTCGCTGGCTGAGCTGGGGTATCTATAACGACGCTCAGGAGGGATCTGACATGGGTACTCAGTGCCTGATCTGCGAATCATCGGCAGTCATTGACCGGCAGGCGGCCCGCAGCATCGTGCTGGCCATCGGTGCTTTGCGC
The DNA here is from genome assembly GCF_019097855.1 of Geopseudomonas aromaticivorans. Taxonomy (GTDB): domain Bacteria; phylum Pseudomonadota; class Gammaproteobacteria; order Pseudomonadales; family Pseudomonadaceae; genus Geopseudomonas; species Geopseudomonas aromaticivorans. The sequence continues at coordinate 11,870 of NZ_JAHRGL010000017.1, read as the reverse complement.
GAGTTCATGCAAGCCTGGAAAACCCTGAAATCCGAAGGGGAGCCAGCGCAATGGCTGCTGCACAGCCTGAGCGATGCGATGAGTGCAGTCACACACATCCATCCAGACGTGCAGTCATTCATCGCGGATGTAGAGCGCTATCAGTTCGGCGGTTTCGACTGCCTCTGCCTGCGCTGTGGCGCACGGTTCGATGCGCCTTCAAGGGCAACCTCAGTCGCGCAACCGGCTAGCCAGTGACTCCACCAGATCGAGGACCAACCGCTGGTCGGGCTGGGCCAGCGGCTCCAGCAATCGACTGATCCGCCGTGCCTGGTCATCGGCCAGCGGGCTGACCTCTCCCAGCAAATCGGCAGCACCACAACCGAAAATCTCGGCCATCTCCAGAAGACGGGCAATGTTCGGGATCACAACGCCACGCTCAATCCGCGAGACCGCCTCAGTACCGATCCCCAGCCGCTCAGCCACCTCTTCCTGAGTCAACCCGCGATGCACCCTCTGCCTGGAAATTGCCCGTCCCACCAGCACTGCCAACTGTTTTGAATCGTTTCTTGACATGCCGCCCTCCAGATCGACCTGGATGGTTGGGCATCAACCTGTTGACATGAAGGACCTCACAAACCGAGACTCAACCTTAAAGGTTGACAACAGACTTTCTTCCAACACCAATACCCAGGCAGGGAGCACAACGCAGCATGTACGTCATAAGTGGACTGAACGCAGCACAGATCGAAGGACTCGTGCGCAGCAAAGCGTCCTTCGAGATCAACGGCCTCAGGGGCAACTTCACGGACGGCATCAAGCTGGTCGAAACCAAGATTGAAAGCCTTGGGATGAAATGCCGTGTCAAGAGCGACGTGAAAAGTGCAGCCATACAAGGAGGCATTGCGGGAGGCATAATGGGCCTCGTTTCCATGCCAGTATCACTGACAGCAGCAGCCATCGTAGCCACTGCCGGTGTAGGCCACACACTGGCCACCTATGATCCCGACTACGAAATCCTGAAGGACTACGTAAACAAGCGGCTCAGGGTCATCTACAAGAAGTAACCCCCCCATTCCGCTAGCTACCAACAGCGAAGAGCCCTCTGCGCTGCTGGATTCCCGTGCTCCGCCACCGGCCGTTTAACGGCCGGCTCCTCTTTCGCCCTCGCAAGAAACCACAAACTGGAGTTACCTCATGAAACGGATTTTCGGCACCCTGCTGCTCGCGTTCTGCGCCAATGCTCAGGCTGCAGTTGACCACTATGTCTGGGGCGGGGTTGCATACCCGGACGAGACCAGCAATCAAGGCCTCCCCGAGGCAATCCCCTGCATCACCAAGAAAGCCTTCAATGGCCACCCCATGCTGAAGTGCACCTGGCTGGAAAATGGTCGTTACATCGCTGTCTGGGATGACCAACGCCGTCAGGATGTCCGCTACCCCAACCAGGTAAGCGGAGCCTGCCTGCGAGGCAAGTGTCGGTTCGAAAACGTCGTTGCCGGCGAGTGGCCTCAGGATGTGATGTTCACCACCTCGATCTGGTATCGGGTCGGCATCAGCAGCGACGGCAAGCCGGTGGCCTACCGGAATGATGTCTCCCGTAAGGTGTCATATGCCGAAGCGGGATCTCTCCTGTACCAGTTCTATCTGGACATAGGGGTACCGGATGACCAGCTAGTCTCTACATTCGACGGACGCTATGAAGGTGGCTACGCAGCTTGGCAAGCCCAGAAAGGGAATACCCAGGCAGCTACTCAGCAGTCAGCTGCTACCTCAGCCCAATCCGAATGGCCTGAAGTCAAGGAAGCCTGGTGCAACCCTCGCATGGACGATGAGTGCTATATCGACAACAAGCTGGTGCCGGTAGCCGAGCTGGGCAAATGGCTCCCAGCGTATAGTCAGTCGAACGTCGATCAGTTGGGTGGTTACTGTGAGACTTACATCTGCTACGACCAGGACGACAAGCCACTTGGCATCCTGATGCAATGACAGTCTCGGCCTCACAGAGCAGGTGAGGAAAGTCATCTCGCGGGCAAAAAAAGGGGAGGCTTTCGCCTCCCCTTTTCAATCCTTATTTTTTCTGCTTTCCACAACATCACGCCAGGCCGAAATAGCGCTCGAAGAATACCGCCACCTTGTCTAGTGACTGGGCATGCGCAGCTTGGTCCAGCCTCGCGAGCTGAAGAAGCGACCGCTATTACCGCGCAAGGCGAAACGGGTTGCGCGCCAGACGGCAGTCAACCTGCCGCAATTCAACGAGCGAACCTTGTTGTAAGCCCATCCCCAGCGCTTAGTCACGCTGGATGATGATCGACTACCGCAGGTTTGAACAGCGGGTGCGTGAGCTTGATTCGGACTTTTGATGGAGTTTGACATAGCGCTCAAGGCTTCCTTTCCAAAGCGTACGGAGGGGGTGGCGTCCTATTGATCCTCAAGCCGTTTCCACAACAGCTCACCGTCCTCAATGAGGTGATCAATCGGGTACAGGGAATACTGATAAAGCCCAAGTACGGCCATACAGTCCTGCCAGTGTCCGATATCCAAGTGTCGGAGTTTTGACATATTGAACCGATGCGCTCTCCCGTCTCGCAGGCCAAGCAAGAACCGCTTGCAGATGTGCCTGGCGTCTCCACTCCCATGGAGAGCGGTGTCAAGCAGCCTGACCAGCGCCTCCAGTGCGTGGGGAATCATCGCCTTTTGCTTTGAGCACCAGAGATTATGCTGCTCGATGTGCACTGAAATGGCTCTTTCGATTTCGGCCTCATCGCGAGCACGGCGGGCGTGCTTGATATCAATGACCAAGCGCTTACTGAGAGGATGAATGTCTCGATTCATGTATCGCCCGTGTTAGATTAATAGCTAATCCCTATGATATACCGATGACAGTAATCAGACGCTATCGGCAGGTATTGTGACAGGCATCACTTAATAATTGCAAATCAGCGCCGAAAAGTTGGCGGATTATGAGGCGAGCTGATCTGGCTTTGAGCCTTCAGGATCTGAGGGGCATCAGCCGCCGCGGATGGACTCTGAGATGGCATTCGAAAGCCGGCCGATCGGCGTCGTGTGAGTCTGCTTATAGTGCTGTGGCGGGGAGTGAGAGGGCGCCTGGACGGGCTTAGATAGGCGGAAAAAAATAGTCTTCTGCAACATATTTGCTACAGGCGATTATAGGGTACCTCTAAAAACACACATCCAGGCTGAGCCAAGGTGCGAAAGTGCAGCTCCTTGGCATCCGAACGCCGACTGGGGCGTTCGCAGAGCATCGTGAATGGCCGCTTGCATCACGCAACCGGTGCCCGGTTCAGGTCATTTCCAGCAGGCTCGACATCCGCTTGAGGTTGTAAACCGCCGATTTGACCATCAGGCCAAACTCGGCTCGCGCCAGACCAATGCTCCGGATCATCTTACCGCCCGGTCGGCAAACAGACTGAACATCAGCAAGCTCCGGGTGATCGACAGACGGACGATTTTTCCCCGTGGCCGGGCTGGTTTTTAGAGGTGCCCTGGAGGGGGTGAACTACTGGATCAAGGTCATCAAGCGCATGGGCTATGGCTTCAGGGACGCCGATTACTTCTTCCTGAAAATCAAAACCGCCTTCCCCAGGAAAATGCGATGAACAAAAATTAAGGCCTCCTTCCCCGTCAAAATACAGTGAACCTAAAAAGGCCCCGGCATAAGGCCGGGGCAAAGGGACAAACATACTCAGACGAAGCGGGCGGAAACGCTGCCCAGGCCCTGGTAGCGCACGGTGACGTTGTCGCCCGGCTCCACCGACACGGCGGCGGTGATGCCGCCGGTCATGATGAAGGTGCCGGCCGGGATGTGCTCGCCGCGCTCGGCCAGCAGGTTGGCCAGCATGGCCACGCTGGACAGCGGGTGGCCGAGCACCGCGGCGCCGGCGCCGACTTCCACCACCTCGCCGTTCTTCTCCATCACCACGCCGAGGGTGCGCAGGTCGACGTCCTCGAGGTTGGCCATCTGGCCGCCGGTGATGTAGCGGGTCGAGGAGGCGTTGTCGGCCACCACGCTGATCAGGTCGAACTTGAAGTTCTCGTAGCGCGAGTCGATCACTTCCACGGTCGGGATCACGTAGTCGATCGCGGCGATCACGTCGCCGATGTGGCAACCCGGGCCGTGCAGCGGCGCCTTGGTGACCACCGAGATTTCCGCCTCGATCTTCGGGTGGACCAGCTTGGAGCAGTCGATCACGCCGCCGTCCGGCACGCTGAAGTAGTCGGAGAGGAAGCCGTAGATCGGCGTTTCCACGCCCATCTGCGCCATCTTCGCCCAGGAGGTCAGGCCCATCTTCAGGCCGACGGTCTTGTTGCCGCGGGCCTCCTTGCGACGACGGATTTCCCACTGGATGTCGTAGGCGTCGGCGAAGGTCATCTGCGGGTAGTCGTTGGTGATCTTCGGAATGTCGTGGACATTCAGCTCGGCGCCTTCGACGTGCTCGGCGAGGGCCAGCACCTGGTCGCGGGTCAGGGTACGGCTCATGCAGTCACCTTCAGGGGCTGGCGAGCCTTGGCCATGTCGAGGGCCAGGTCTTCGATCATGTCTTCCTGGCCACCGACGGTACCGCGGCGGCCGAGTTCTACGAGGATGTCACGGGCCGGCACGCCGTACTTCTTCTCGGCGCGCTGGGCGAACAGCAGGAACGAGCTGTACACGCCGGCGTAGCCCAGGGTCAGAGCATCGCGGTCGACGCGGATCGGCTGGTCCATCAGCGGCACCACCAGGTCCTCGGCGACGTCCATGATCTTGTACAGGTCGATGCCGGTCTCGGCGCCCATGCGCTTGAGCACCGCGCACAGCACTTCCAGCGGGGTGTTGCCGGCGCCGGCGCCGAGGCCGGCGACCGAGCCGTCGATGCGCACCGCACCGGCCTTGATGGCGGCCAGCGAGTTGGCGATGGCCATGCCCATATTGTGGTGGCCGTGGAAGCCGACCTGGGTGGCCGGGTTCAGTTCGGCGCGCAGCAGGCCGATCTTCTCGCTGACTTCGTCGGGCAGCATGTAGCCGGCCGAGTCGGTGCAGTAGATGCAGTTGGCGCCGTAGCTTTCCATCAGGCGGGCCTGCTCGAGGATCTTCTGGGCGCTGGCCATGTGGCCCATCATCAGGAAGCCGACGGTGTCGACGCCCATCTTGGCGGCCATGCCGATGTGCTGCTCGGAGACGTCAGCCTCGGTGCAGTGGGTGGCGACGCGGATGGTCGACACGCCGCAGTCCACCGCCATCTTCAGGTGGTCGACGGTACCGATGCCCGGCAGCAGCAGGGCGGAGACCTTGGCCTGCTTGAGCTTGGGGATCACCGTGCTCAGGTATTCCTCGTCGCTGTGCGCCGGGAAGCCGTAGTTGATCGAGCGACCGCCGAGGCCGTCGCCGTGGGTGATCTCGATCAGCGGCATGCCGGCGGCATCCAGGCCAGTGGCCACGGCGACCATCTGCTCGAGGCTGATCTGGTGGCGCTTGGCGTGCATGCCGTCGCGCAGGCTCATGTCGTGCAGGGTGACTTGCTTGCCTTGCAGATTCATCGTGTCTCTCCTCAGGCCAGGGCAGCGTCGCGGCGCGGCAGCTCGATGGTGCCGGCGGCGATTTCCTCGGCGAACATCTCGGCGGTGCGCAGGCCGGCGGCGGTCATGATGTCCAGGTTGCCGGCGTACTTGGGCAGGTAGTCACCCAGGCCCTCGACCTCCATGAAGATCGATACGCGGTTGCCATCGAACACCGGGCCGTTCTTCAGGCGGTAGCCCGGCACGTACTTCTGCACTTCGGCGAGCATGGCGTGCACGGAGGCGGTGATGGCGTCGCGGTCCGGCTCGCTCTCGGTCAGGCAGTGGATGGTGTCGCGCATCATCAACGGCGGCTCGGCCGGGTTGATGACGATGATCGCCTTGCCTTCCTTAGCCCCGCCGACCTTCTCGATGGCGCCGGCGGTGGTGCGGGTGAACTCATCGATGTTCTTGCGGGTGCCCGGACCGATCGAGCGCGACGACACGGTGGCGACGATCTCGCTGTAGGCCACCGGCTGCACGCGGGATACCGCGGCGACCATCGGGATGGTGGCCTGGCCGCCGCAGGTGACCATGTTGACGTTCATTTCCAGCTTGCCGACGTGTTCCTTGAGGTTCACCGGCGGCACGCAGAACGGACCGATGGCGGCCGGGGTCAGGTCGATCATCAGCACGCCCAGCTCATTGAGCTTGCGGCTGTTCTCGGCGTGGGCGTAGGCCGAGGTGGCATCGAAGGCGACGCGGATGTCGTCGTCGATGACGTGCGGCAGCAGGCCGTCGACACCCTCGCAGGTGGTCTTCAGGCCAAACTCGCGGGCACGCTTGAGGCCGTCGGACTCGGGGTCGATGCCGACCATCCACACCGGCTCGATCCACTCGGAGCGCAGCATCTTCATCACCAGGTCGGTACCGATATTGCCCGGGCCGATGATCGCGGCTTTCAGTTTCTTGCTCATATTCAGGCTCCCGATCAAACGAAGCGCACGCTGGCGCTACCGATGCCGCCGATCTCGACGCGCATGAAGTCGCCGGCCTTGACCGGCTCCAGCGGCACCAGCGAGCCGGAGAGGATCACCTCGCCGGCCTTCAGGCCGATGCCGAAGTGGCCGAGGGTGTTGGCCAGCCAGGCCACGCAGTTGACCGGCGAACCCAGCGCGGCGGCGCCGGCGCCGGTGGACAGCAGCTGGCCGTTCTTCTCCACCACCATGCCGCAGGTGACCAGGTCGACCTGGCGCGGGGAGACGGCTTGGTCGCCGAGGATGAACAAGCCGCAGGAGGCGTTGTCGGCCACGGTGTCCTGGATCTTGATCTTCCAGTCCTGGATGCGCGAGTCGACCACCTCGAAGCAGGGGATCACGCACTCGGTGGCGGCCAGCACGTCGGCGTTGGTGATGCCGGGGCCCATCAGGTCCTTCTTGAGGATGAAGGCGATCTCGCCCTCGGCGCGCGGCTGGATCAGCTTCTCGCTGATCGGCATCACCTCGCCGCTGCTGTAGACCATGCCGTCGGTCAGGTAGCCGAAGTCCGGCTGGTGCACGCCGAGCATGTTCTGCACGGCCTTGCTGGTGACGCCGATCTTCTTGCCGATGATGCGCTCGCCGGCCGCCAGGCGGCGCTCGAGCATGCGCAGGGAGATCTTGTAGGCGTCGTCGACGGTCAGGTCATAACGGCTGGTCAGCGGCGCCACGGTCTCGCGGCTGAGCATGGCCTGGTAGAGCTCGTCGCCGAGCTGTTGGATCAGCTCTTGATTCATGCACGTTCTTCCTGAGAAGCGTCAGCCTCGGCGAGGAAGTCCTCGACCAGACGGGCGAAGCGGCCGGCGTGTTCGATCTGGGTCCAGTGGCCGCACTGGCCGAAGACGTGCAGCTGGCTGCGCGGCAGCCACTCGGCGAGGGTCAGCGAGGCCTGCAGCGGGATGATCTGGTCTTCGCGGCCGTGGATCACCAGCGCCTCGTGGGGCAGGGCGCGGATGTCGGCTTCGGCGCTGGCCAGGTCGTCGACGCCGTTCTGCCGCGGCGGCGGGAACATGGCGGCGAACGACTCCTGGAAGCCCGGGCGGATGCTCGCCTGGTAGCGCAGCTCGGCCAGTTCGTCGTTGACCAGATGGCGGTCGTAGGCGAACAGGTCGAGCAGCTTGCGCATGTTGGCCAGCGACGGCGTGTAGCCCCAGGCGGTGTCCAGCCCCTCGGTGATCGGGAAGGACACGCCAACGCTGCCCATCAGCACCAGCCGGCGCACCCGCTCGGGGTGGCGGATGGCCAGGGCCAGCGCCAGGCCGCCGCCGAACGAGTTGCCGACGATGTCGGCCTGCTGGATGCCGAGGGCGTCGAGCACGCCGATGGCATGCTCGACCCAGCGCTGCTGGCTGTACTGCGCATCGACCGGTCGCTCGCTGTAGCCGAAGCCGAGCATGTCCGGAGCGATCACCCGGCGGTGCTGCGCCAGCTGCGGGATGATCCCGCGCCAGTTGGCCCAGGCGGTGACGCCGGGGCCTGAGCCGTGGATCAGCAGGACCGGGGCGCCTTCGCCCTGGTCATGCAGGTTGGTGCGGTAGCCGGCAGCGAGAATCTCTCGACCGATTTCCGGGCTTATTATGGATTGAGTCATGACTACCTCACAGTTTTAAGCAGTTGTTTTCTAGCTCGGAGTAGAACACCAGCGGATGCAGCCAGTTTTCGATGCCGATGCCCAAAAAATTGATGCCACCAAACACTGTGCGCAGATAGTGCAGAAACTAGCTGTTACCCTGGACAATGCTGGCCTCGAGCTGCACAAGTCGACGTATTTGCTGTTGATGAAGCGCTTGACCTCTTTGATGAGCAAGACCATGGAGATCAGGTCAAAACAGTGAGAAAACGTTCATTAAGCTGGCGGTCGTGGTAGAAGATCGCCTTGCCCAGTTGATCGGCTTTCCAAGTCACCGGCGGATGGTCCGGATAGTGGTAGTCGCCGCCACAAAACACCTCGTTGCGGTTGCCGGACGGGTCGAAGAAGTAGATAGTCTTACCGTGTGTCAGGCCGTGACGAGTTGGCCCGATGTCGATTGAGGTGTTGGTCATGCTGATCAGATCGGCGGCGCGCAGCACGTCCTCCCAAGTCTCCAGGAAGAACGAGACGTGGTGTAGCTTGCCCTTCTCGGCATGCTGGATGAACGCCACGTCGTGGCACTTCATACTGCACGTGAAAAACTGGGCGATGCGATTGCCGTGCGCATCGACGGCCTGTTCAGCCAGATCGAAGCCAAGCACCTCTGTGAACAAACGCAGGGTTTCCGGCAACTCATCGCCATACATAAGCGCGTGATCAAAGCGCACAGCCTTCATGCCCTTGAGACCGCGCGGCCAGGCCTCCGGGTTGACCTCGGCCAGCCCCCACTTGCCGGTCTGCTCCTTCTCAGCGAACAATTCGAAGCTGTGGCCGGACGGTGCGCTGAAGCGGATACGGCGGCCACAGCCCTTCAACTCACCGGCAGGGATATTCTCTACCGAGCAGCCAAATGACACGAGATCCTCAGCCAACTGTCCGAGAGCGGTTTCATTGATTACTTTGAACCCCATGAAGTCCATGCCGGCCTCATCGGATTCACGTAGTACCAACGAAAATTTATCGACCTCACTCCATGCTTTGAGGTAAACACGACCACTCTCGTCGCGGTCGACCTCAATAAGGCCCAGAAGCTCTACGTAGTGTTCTAAGGCCTTGGCCATGTCTAGTACGCGCACTTGGATATGCCCAGGGCGCATTACACCTTTGCTCATATCGACACCTCTGTTGTCTTTTTTGTTGGGCCTAAAACATCATGAATCCAACACCGTGCCTAGGAATTTGTTAGCCAAGCTTGCTCCCGGAAACGTCTACTCCCGGATAGTGCTCTATGACCAAGTCACTACGTGGATACAATTGGCAAGCTAGCACCCAGCCCTGTGCGTGCGCCTCAGTCGATACATGGCGATAGCTCATGCGACCGCACTCGAATTCACCGCTTACCACCTGCACCAAGCACACTCCACATCCTCCCCCGCGGCACCCGACCGGTACGCAGCGTATACCCTGGTTCTCCATCGCTCGCAGAACTGATTGGTCTGGATGGCCGTGGAAGATTTGGCCACTTAATTGCTCACGTACTTCATAGCTGCTATCCATAACTCACCGAAAATCTGGAAAGCTCGTAAAGACTGAGGATTTGGCTAGATCTCGAATATGGATTACTGAACATCTCCTGTACCTTGCTTCGTGGTAAGTCGATTTCTCCACTTATCAGGTGCAAGGATCAGCCAAGATCCCCTCCTGCCACTGGCAGAGTCACACCAGTGATGTAGGAGGCATCATCGGAGGCGAGGAAGAGAATGGCGGCCGCCTGTTCGTCGGTGGTGCCGTAGCGCTTCATCAGGCTGCTTTGGATGGTCTGATCGACGATCTGCTGGTACCAGACCTTCTCCTGCTCGCTCTGTTCTGCAGCATTACGCGGGATACGGCGTGGAGGTGCCTCCGTGCCGCCTGGCGCGGTAGCGTTGACACGAATACCAAACTCGGCGGTTTCAAGCGCCAGGCAGGCAGTCAGTGCGTTGACGCCACCCTTGGCAGCACCGTAGGGCACGCGGTTAACCCCGCGGGTAGCCACCGAGGATACGTTGACGATGGCGCCCTTCCCCTGTTTGAGCATCTGCGGCAGTGCGGCATGGCAACACCACAGAGTGGGAAACAGCGAGCGGCGCACCTCTGCCTCAATCTCGTGCTCCAGATAGCGATCGAACGGCTTGGCCCAGATGGTGCCACCGACGTTATTGATCAGGATATCAAGGCGACCGAAGCGCTCGACCGCCGCCGTCATCACCCGCTGGCAATCGCCAGCCTGTTCAAGGTCACCAGTGAGAGACAGCACCTCGGCGATGCCTGACAGCTCGTGGGACAGCTCGTGGACTAGTTCAGAGCGGTCGACCAACACCAAGCGGCCTCCCTCCGCTGCCATCCGCTCGGCCACACGCCGGCCGATACCCTGAGCGGCACCTGTGATCACTGCGACCTTTTCTTGGAAGCGTTTGCTCATTTTTCCAGCCTCAATCTGTTGGCCCCCATGATTTGGGGAAAACCAGAAGCACTGCCCCTAGGTTCTGTACGAAAATTCGGTTTGCACTGGGCAACGAGGTAAAAGTCGCCCCAAAAATGCATCCGAAGACCCAAGAATCGACCGTTTATTGACCATTCCTGAGGTCTTTCAAATCCAGCTCAGGACTTTTCGTACAGAACCTAGTCCTTCAAATAAAAAGGATGGAACTGCTTGGTACACTGCCAAGCCTGTCCCATCAAAGGGCTCTTGCCCATGGAGCTCATGAAAACTGCTTAGGCGCTAGCCGCGAACTTCTCGTAGTAGAAATTCGCCGGTTTGATTCCGCGCTGGCGCAGATCCTGGTTGACCGCCTCGACCATCGGCGGCGGACCGCACAGGTAGATGTCGACGTCGCCATCGTTCAGCTGGCCCGGCGCGATGTGCTGAGTCACGTAGCCCTTGTTGGGATACTGGCTGTCCGGGTTGGCCACGCAGGCGCTCCAGGTGAAGTTGGGCAGGCGCTGGGCGAATTCCGCCAGCTTGTCCATCTCCACTAGGTCGAAGTCGTTGGTGACGCCGTAGATCAGGTGTACCGGCTGCTCGCTGCCGCTGGCGGCGATCTTCTCTAGCATCGCCAGGAACGGGGCGAGGCCCGTGCCGCCGGCCAGCAGCAGCAGCGGACGCTGGACTTCGCGCAGATAGAAACTGCCCAGCGGACCGGTCATGGTCACGGCATCGCCGGCCTTGGCCGCACCGGTGAGGTAGCCGCTCATCAGTCCGCCCGGCACGTTGCGGATCAGGAACGACACTTGGCCGTCCCTAGGCATCGAGCTGAACGAGTAGGCGCGGGTATGCACGCTGCCTGGCACCTGCAGGTTGACGTACTGCCCGGGCAGGAAGGCCAACTTGCCCAGTTCTTCGCCCTCGACGGTCAGGCTGAGGGTGCTGTCGGACAGCGCGCGCACTTCGCGGATCGCAGCGCGGAAGCTGCCCTGCTTGATGCGGCAGGCGCTAGACGACATCGGCACGCGCACCACGCAGTCGCTCTTGGCGCGCATCTGACAGGTCAGCGCCAGGCCCTGGGCGGCCTCCTCGGCGCTGAGGGCATCCTCGATGAAGTCCTCGCCGAGCTCGTAGCTGCCGGATTCGACCTGGCACTTGCAGGCGCCACAGGCGCCGACCCGGCAGTCGAGCGGAATGTTGATGCCTTGGCGGTAGGCGGCGTCGGCCACGGTCTCACTGGCGTTGGCATCGATGAAGCGGGTGACACCGTCTTCGAAATTCAGGGCGATCTTGTGCGACATGTTGCACCTAGCTTGGAGCGGTA
>NZ_JAHRGL010000016.1 GCF_019097855.1 Geopseudomonas aromaticivorans | reverse complement strand
AAACAGCTGGCTGTACGACGAGCTGTTCTGCAGCCGCAACTTCGGTCCGGCCATCCACAAGTTCGGCGCCATCCTCGGCGGCGCGTTCAACTTCGTCGACCAGAACCTGTTCGGCGGCAAGATCCCGCTGACCCTGCACGACAACCAGCCGGACTACGCCTGCCTGAAGCCGGCTGCCGCGTGCGCGAAGATCGACTATCCCAAGCCGGACGGCAAGCTGAGCTTCGACAAGCTGTCCTCGGTGTTCCTCTCCAACACCAACCACGAGGAAGACCAGCCCTGCCACCTGAAGCTGGTCGATGCCTCGATCCCGCTGGGCAAGAACCTGCCGCTGTATGACGAGCCGGCGCAGCGCTATTGCCCGGCCGGGGTGTACGAGATCGTCACCCTGGAAAGCGGCGAGAAGAAGTTCCAGATCAACGCGCAGAACTGCGTGCACTGCAAGACCTGCGACATCAAGGATCCGGCGCAGAACATCACCTGGGTGGCGCCGGAAGGCACCGGCGGGCCGAATTATCCCAACATGTAAGGCGCAGCCCCGAGGATCCGCCCGTCAGCTGGCGGACCTCCTCTGCAGTAGCCAAGCCCGAAAACGCAAGAGCCACTGCCCCGCATGGGACAGTGGCTCTTTTTTTCAGGGACGATCCAAGCCCTGTTTGACCGGGACACCAGGCCCTCACTGGGGCTGGTAGTAGCCCACCGCGACCAGGTAGTTGCCGACCCGGCGGATGTAGGCGTGCTTCGGCTCGTTCTGCTTGGTCACCGGGTTGAGCCACTGATAGTCGAACTCGCCCTCGCCCTTGTTGAGGGCAATGTCGAGCATTGGCTGGCCGATCACCTTGCCATCCGGTCCCTTGATCGAGGCGAAGTCACGCGCCAGCAAGCGTCGGTTGTAGCCGTGGGCGACGAAGCGCTTGGTCTGCAGGTCGACGACCAGAACGTACAGATCGCCCTGGTAGTAGCGCTTGTCGAACTTGTTGATGGCGTCGATAGTGGCTTGAGGCTCGCTGGCCACCGCTTTGGCCGCCTCATCGAGCAGCTTGCGGGCATCGGTCGAGTCGGCGCGCGGCATGTAGTAGCCGACCGCAATGACATGGTCGCCGACCCACTGATAGAAGGTGTGCTTCTTGACGACCTTGCCGTCGAGGGTCCAGTCGCGGAAGGGGTATTCGATCTCCCCGATGTGCCCTTCGCCACCCTCCCGTGACATCAGTTTGGCACGCGCCTCGGCGCCGACCGCCTCGCCGATATCCTGACCGGCCAGCAGGATCGACGGCCCGCCACTGGCTACCAGCACGCCCTGCGCGTCGACCACGTAGACGTAGAGATTATCGACAGTGAACGGCCCGCGGCGACTGAATGTGGCCAGCGCCTTCTCGCCTTCCTGACGATAGTAAGCGACAGCCTTGGCCAACATGGCTCTCGCCGCCTGCTCCTCCTGTGCATATTGCGAACTTCCCGCCACCGGCGGTGAATTCTCCGCGGCAACGACAGCTGCCGGCAGAGCCAGCGCCCCCAGCAGAACACCCATGCGAACCAGATCGGACATGTAAACCCCTTGTTTCAGCGTCAATTGTTTTTGGAATCGCCGCGGCGACCTTTGCCACCGTCCACCGGTCGTAGCCGGCAGGAATACACTCTCGCTCAAACGCAACGACCAAGGAAGCCCTTGGTCGTTGCTGGTAACGCTTCTAGTGGCCCCACAGTGCCGAGGGGCAGCCCAACCACCGCCACGCAATCACTCACGGCGGTGAAAAGCAGCAGGCTGGCAACAACTTGCCAGCTCAAAGCCCATGGTCCCGTTAACGTTCAACGATGGCTTGCGACTGCGGCCAGCTCGTTCTCCCGGATCAGCTTCTTGTTGATCTTGCCGACGCTGGTCTTCGGGATGTCGGCGACGAAGCGGATCTGCCGTGGGATCGCCCACTTGTTGATGTGCCCGCTGGCGACGAACTGCTGCAGGTGCACCTCGATGGCCTGCTGGTCGAGACTCTCGCCCGGTGCGCAGACCACCAGGGCCAGCGGCCGCTCGCCCCACTGCGCATCGGGAATGCCCACCACGGCGACCGCGGCGACCGCCGTGTGCTGGCTGATCAGGCTCTCCAGCTCCAGCGAGCTGATCCACTCGCCGCCGGTCTTGATCACGTCCTTGATGCGGTCCTTGATCTCCACCACGCCACGCGCGTCGATGGAAGCCATGTCGCCAGTGTGCAGCCAGCCGCCCTCCCAGAGTTCGGCGCCCTTCTCCGGCTCCTTCAGGTAACCCTGAGTCAGCCAGGGTGCGCGGACGACGATCTCGCCCAGCGCTTCACCGTCGTGCGGCACGTCGTGGCCGGCAGCGTCGACGATGCGCAGGTCGACCAGCGGGATCGGCACGCCAGTCTTGATGCGCTCCGCCAGCTGCGCGTCCAGCGGCAGGGCGAGGTCTTCGGCGCGCAGGTGGGTCAGGGTCAGCAGCGGGCAGGTCTCGGACATGCCGTAGCCGGCATGGATGAGCATGCCCTGCTGGCTGGCCTGACGGGCGAGGCCCTGGGTCAGCGCGCTGCCGCCGAGGAGCATCTTCCAGCCGGCGAAGTCGGTCTGCTTGCCCAGCTCGCAGTCCAGCATCATCTGCAGGATGGTCGGCACGCAGTGGGAGAAGGTCACCCCCTCCTCGCGGAACAGGCGGACCAGCATGTTCGGCTCGTAGCGGCCGGGGTAGACCTGCTTGACGCCCAGCGCCGTGGCCACGTAGGGCACGCCCCAGGCGTGCACGTGGAACATCGGCGTGATCGGCATGTACACATCATTCGAGCGCAGCAGCGGCTGGCCCTCGTAGGCGGCGAAGGTGCCCAGCTCGTTGAGGGTGTGCAGCACCAGCTGGCGATGGGTGAAGTACACGCCCTTCGGATGGCCGGTGGTGCCGGTGGTGTAGAACAGGGTCGCCACCGAGTTTTCGTCGAAGTCGGGAAACTCGAAGTGGCTGGCGGCGCCGGCCAGCAGCGCCTCGTACTCGCCCAGTACCGGCAGTTGCGTCGGCCGGGCGCTGCCCTCGGTGAGCTGGACGTAGCCCTTCACGGTGGTCAGCTCGCCGTGGATCTGCTCCATGAGCGGCAGGAAGTCGTCATGCACCAGGACGATGTCGTCCTCGGCATGGTTTATGGTGTAGACGATCTGCTCCGGCGACAGGCGCACGTTCACCGTGTGCAGCACCGCGCCGAGCATCGGCACGGCGAAGAAGCATTCCAGCGAGCGGTGGCTGTCCCAGTCGAGCAGGGCCACAGTGTCGCCGGCCTTGATCCCGGCCGCGCTCAGCGCGTTGGCCAGGCGCTGGATGCGCTCGTTGAGGGTGCGGTAGCTGTAGCGCAGCTTGTCGGAGTAGACGATTTCCTGTTCCGGCTGGTAGAGCACGCCGGACAGCAGCAGGCGCTTGATCAGCAGTTGGTAGTCGTAGGCACCTTGCGCAGGCGGAATTATTTTTGTCGTCGCCATTGTTGTTTTCCCAACTTAGCCATTCTGAAATTCGGGTTCGCTGCACGCGGGAGAACCGGTATTCGCCCAGGCCGGAGCGCGCGTCCGGAGAGCCTGGTTCCCCCTCTATGGAACGAACAGTAAATAGCCCTCCCCTCGACCGCTTCACTTCGCACGCCACGAACTTGTCATTTGGTGACAGGCAGCGCCGCTGCAGGGCGTGCGCAGCCCGCCGCACAGCGCGGAAACCGGGGGAATGGCGAGGAGGAGGAAGGCGCCGCCACGCCCCGGCTAGGGGGCGTGGCGGGTGCGGAGGGACGCGATCAGAACTGCTCGGCGTCCAGCAGGTACAGGCTCGCGCTGCCGGCACGCACCGAGGCGCTCAGCGAGTGGATGCGCGGCAGGATGCGCGCAAAGTAGAAGCGCGCGGTGCCGAGTTTGCTGGCGTAGAAATCGTCGTCGCCCTGCCTGGCCAGCGCCACGGTGGCCATGCGCGCCCACAGGTAGGCATACACGGTGTAGCCGAAGGCGTGCAGGTACTCGACCGAGGCGGCGCCGATCTCGTTGGGGTTGGTCTGCGCCTTGTCGATCACCCAGGCGGTCAGCTGGTCGAGGTTGTCCACCGCGGCCTTCAGCGGGCCGGTGAACTCGGCTAGGGAAGCGTCGGCGCCGGCGATGAAGGCGTTGATCTCCTCGGACAGGTGCCGGTAGTAGCTGCCGCCGCTGGCGACCACCTTGCGCCCCATCAGGTCCAGCGACTGGATGCCGTTGGTGCCTTCGTAGATCTGGGTGATGCGGCAGTCGCGGATCAGCTGCTCCTGGCCCCACTCGCGGATGTAGCCGTGGCCACCGAACACCTGCTGGCCGTGGATGGTGGTTTCCAGGCCCATGTCGGTGAGGAAGGCCTTGGCCACCGGGGTCAGCAGGGCGACCAGCTCCTCGGCGCGCTTGCGGGTGGCGGCGTCCACGGCGTACTTGGCGAGGTCGAGCTGCAGGGCGACGAAGCTGGAGAAGGCGCGGCCGCCCTCGTTGAGCGCCTTCATGGTCAGCAGCATGCGGCGCACGTCCGGATGCACGATGATCGGGTCGGCCGCCTTGTCCCTGGCCACCGCGCCGGTCGGCGCACGGCTCTGGATGCGCTCGCGGGCGTACTCGACGGCGTTCTGGTAGGAACGCTCGCCCAGCGCCAGCCCCTGGATGCCGACGCCCAGGCGCTCGTAGTTCATCATGGTGAACATAGCGTTGAGGCCCTTGTTCAGCTCGCCGACCAGGTAGCCGGTGGCGCCGTCGAAGTTCATCACGCAGGTGGCCGAGGCCTTGATGCCCATCTTGTGTTCGATGGAGCCGCAGCTCACCGCGTTGCCCTCGCCCAGCGAGCCGTCGGCCTCGACCATCACCTTGGGCACCAGGAACAGCGAGATGCCCTTGGCGCCGGCCGGGGCATCCGGCAGCTTGGCCAGCACCAGGTGGATGATGTTCTCGGACAGGTCCTGCTCGCCGCCGGTGATGAAGATCTTGGTGCCGCTGACCTTGTAGCTGCCGTCGGCCTGCGGTTCGGCCCTGGTGCGGATGATGCCGAGGTCGGTGCCGGCGTGCGGCTCGGTCAGGCACATGGAGCCGGCCCAGCGGCCTTCGTACATGGCCGGCAGGTACTGCGCCTTGAGCTCATCGCTGGCGTGGTTGAGCAACGCCAGGCAGGCGCCGGCGGTCAGCATCGGGTACAGGGCGAAGGACAGGTTGGCCGAGTTGACCATTTCCTCGACCTGGGCGCCGATCACCTTGGGCATGCCCATGCCGCCGAACTCCGGCGCGCCGCCGACGCCGACCCAGCCGCCTTCGGCGTAGGTGCGCCAGGCCGCGGGGAACCCGGCCGGGGTCTGCACCGCGCCTTCGTGCCAGGAACAGCCTTCTTCGTCGCCACTGCGGTTCAGCGGAGCGATGACGCCCGCGGTGACCTTGCCGGCTTCCTCGAGGATGGCGCGTGCGGTGTCGGTGTCGACGACCTCGGCCAGCGCCGGCAGCTCGGCCCACAGGTTGGAAACTGCGAAGACTTCGTTGAGGACGAAATCCATATCGCGGAGGGGCGCTTTGTAATCGGACATTGGGAACTCTCACCCTGATTGCTGTTGTTGTTGGGAAACGCCGAAGAGGTCGTCATTGCCGCGCGGGCGGGACAGCGGCTTCATCGCTGAACAGCGCTTGCGCTGGCCCGAAGGGGAATCATCCACAAGGCCCGCAGCACCTGGACTCCCGCCTGCGCGGGAGTGACGGTCGGTGGCTATTTCCGGCCTTCTTCAGTAGCCGTCGTTGCGGCCATTCACCGCTGATTTTTTAACAAGCCACCCTCGGTGCACGCTTCGAACCTGGGGTGGATTTGCGGGTGGACCTCGGTGGAGGTCGAGGTGGAAGCGGCTTCCACCGACTTGGCGGCGACGGCGCCGCTGCGCTTGTCGGGCAGCAGGAAGTACGACAGCGCGGGGATCAGGATCAGCGCGCCGAGCATGTTCCAGACGAACATGAAGGTCAGCAGGATGCCCATGTCGGCCTGGAACTTGATCGGCGACCAGGCCCAGCCCACCACGCCGGCGGCCAGGGTGATGCCGACCAGGCCGACCACCCGGCCGGTGAAGGCCACCGCGTTCTCGTAGGATTCCGACAGCGACAGGCCCTTGCGCTGGTAGTGCAGCTGCACGCTGAGCAGGTACAGCGCGTAGTCGACGCCGATGCCCACGCCGAGGGCGATCACCGGCAGGGTCGCCACCTTGACGCCGATGCCCATCGCCACCATCAGCGCCTCGCAGAGCACCGAGGTGAGCACCAGCGGCAGCAGCGCGACCAGGGTCGCCCGCCAGCTGCGGAAGGTGAACAGGCAGAAGATCGTCACCGCCAGGTAGACGAACAGCAGCATGGTACGGTTGGCCTCGCGCACCACGATGTTGGTCGCCGCCTCGATGCCGGCGCTGCCTGCGGCCAGCAGGAACTGGCGCTCCTCGCTGCTGTTCTCGCGGGCGAACTTGTCGGCGATAGCTACCACTTCGTCGAGGGTCTCGGCCTTGTGGTCCTTGAGGTAGGCGATCACCGGCATCACCGAGCAGTCGCTGTTGAACAGCTCCGGGGCGTTCACCGAGGCCTGCTGGGCGGCGTAGTTCAGCATGTCCTGGTTGCGCTGGATGCTGTTCATCTTCGGGTTGCCCTCGAAGGTGCCGGCGGTGATCTGGCGCACCGCGTTGACCAGCGACACGGTGGTCTGCACCCCCGGGTGCTGCTGCAGTTCCCAGGCCAGGCGGTCGGCGAGGACCAGGGTCTGGTAGTTCAGGCAACCTTCCGGCGCGGTCTTGATCATCACCGCGAAGGTGTCGCTGGACAGCGCGTAGTGGCTGGTGATGTAGGCGTTGTCGCGGTTGTAGCGCGAGTCCGCGCGCAGCTCCGGAGCGCCGCTGTCCAGATCGCCGATCTTCAGCTGCAGGCTGACCACGAAGCCGCCGATGCCCATCAGCGTCGCCACCAGCACCGCGCCGGTCGCCCACTTGCGGGTGGTGAACAGGTCGAGCAGGTCCCACAGCTTGCCGAAGCCGCGGTGCTGGGCGGCGCGCGAGTCGATGCGCAGGGCCCGCTCGGCAGCCTTGCGGCCGACGCCGATGTAGGACAGCGCCACCGGCATCAGCAGCAGCGAGGTGAAGATCAACACGGCCACGCCGATGCTGGCGGTGATCGCCAGGTCCTGGATCACCGGGATGTCGATCAGCATCAGCACGGCGAAACCGACCGCATCGGCCAGCAGCGCGGTGACCCCGGCGATGAACAGGCGGCGGAAGGTGTAGCGCGCGGCGATCTGCTTGTGGGTGCCGCGGCCGATGTCCTGCATGATGCCGTTCATCTTCTGTGCCGCGTGCGACACGCCGATGGCGAAGATCAGAAAGGGCACCAGGATCGAGTAGGGATCGATGGCGTAGCCCAGAGCGGCGACGATGCCCAGCTGCCAGACCACCGCGGTCAGCGAGCAGGCGACCACCAGCAGGGTGCTGCGCACGCAGCGGGTGTAGAGGAAGATGATCACCAGCGAAGTGACCACCGCCAGGGCGAAGAACATCATCACCTGGATCAGGCCGTCGATCAGGTCGCCCATCAGCTTGGCGAAGCCGATCACGCGGATCTTGTACTTGCCGCTGCCCTCCTCGCCGCTCGCTAGAGCCTTGGCGTCGCCGGCGAACTCGTACTTGGCGCGCAGCTTCTCCTCGAGCATCCGCGAGAACCGGTGGTAGTCGATGCCGTGGCCGGTGACCGAATCCTGGTCGAGCAGCGGCACGATCAGCATGCTCGACTTGAAGTCCTTGGCAACCAGGCTGCCGACGATGCCGGCGCGGTTGATGTTCTGGCGCAGCTGCTCAATGTCGGCCGGCGCGCCCGCGTAGTTGTCGGGCATCACCGTGCCGCCCTGGAAGCCTTCTTCGGTGACCTCGGTCCAGCGTACCGCCGGGCTCCACAGCGACTTCATCCAGGCGCGGTCGACGCCTTCGGCGAGGAACAGCTCGTCGTTGATCTCCTTGAGCACGTTCAGGTACTCGGGATCGAAGATGTCGCCCTGGGTGTTCTCCACCACCACACGCACCGAGTTGCCCAGGCCGCGCAGCGACTTGCGGTTCTCCAGGAAGTTCTGGATGTAGGGCTGGCTCTGCGGAATCATCTTCTCGAAGCTGGGACGCAGCTCCAGACGGGTGAGCGCCATGTAGCCCAGCACCAGGGTGACCAGCACCATGAACACCACGAACAACGGTCGGTAATTGAAGACCAGGCGCTCCAGCAGGTTGCCGGAGCGCGGATCGAACTCGCGCAGGTCGCGGATCACCGGCATGGTGTCTTGCTTGATGTTGGCCATCGCTAGGTACTCTTTTTGTAGTTCTTGTAGGTCTTATTGAAGGGCCAGCGTGCGCACGCCACGCTCGCCCACCAGCACTAACTCGTTTGCGCCGTCCCGGGCCACGCCAGCCACCGGCGCCAGCGCCGGCTGCGGCACCAGGGCAAAGCTCGCGCCGCCGTCGTGGCTGCGCAGGGCATGCCCGGCCAGGCTGAACAGCCAGAAGTCGCCACGCTCATCCAGCGCGCCGGCGGTGATGCTGACCGGCAAGCCGGTCTCCACCGGGGTCCAGCTCTGCCCGCCGTCGCTGCTGCGGAACACATGGCCGCGCAGGCCATAGGCGAGCACCTCGCCCGGCTTGCCGACCACGCCGAACCAGGTGCCCTGGTAGGGCGAGGGCAGCGCCGCGAAGCGCTGCTGGCCGGCATCCCACTTGAGCAGCAGGCCCTGTTCGCCGGCGATGTACAGCTCGCCATCGACCGCCGAGAGGCTGTTGAGGTGGAAGCTCTGCGGGTTGTCGGTGCGATCCTGCATCGGCACCCAGGTCTGGCCGCCGTCCGCAGTACGCAGGATCAGGTTGAACACGCCGACGGCGTAGCCGCGCTGCTCGTCGGCGAACCAGACGTCGAGCAACGGCTTGTCGGCGCCCTCGTCGACCAGGCGCTGGCCCTCGGCGACGAACTGGGCCCACTGCTCGTTGGCGGGCTCGGCGCTGGCCAGGGCACTGTAATGGGCCAGCACCAGGGCGCCGATCTGCCGGCCGTCCAGTTGCTTGACCCAGCTGGCGCCGCCATCGCTGCTGTGCAGCACCACGCCGTCGTTGCCCACCGCCCAGCCCTGCTGAGGGGTGGGGAAATGCACCGAATTGAGATCGGAACTGACCGGCACGCCGGCCTGCTGCCAGCTCTTGCCGGCATCGTCGGAATAGAGAATGTGGCCGCGCTGACCGACTGCCACCAGGCGCTCACCGGCCCGTGCCACGTCGCGCAGCGGGCTGCGCGCCACCAGGGCGCTCGGCTTGGCCGGCAGGTCCAGCACATCGACGTAACTGGCCGCCTGGGCGATGCCCTGCAGCGAGCCCAGCGCGATACCCAGCGCCAGCAGCGCGCACTTCTTGAAGGAACCCATTAGCGCGTCCTCTTTGGAAAGCCGTACCGGGTGGCGCGTGCCTTGCCGCCCGGCATCGTGATCATCGGCTGGCATCCGCCAGCCGCCGTCCGGCCGAACATTCGGGGGAATGCCGGGCCGGACGGGACTCGTCACCGCCGGATTAGCGGATACCGGCGCCGGCCAGGGACTCGGGCGACCACTGGGTCTTGGTCAGCGGCTCGATGTACTTGATGCCGCCGTACTGGCCGACCACCCCATTGATGTTGTAGGTGCCGCCGATCAGGTCGTAGATCATGAACGGGGTGGCATCCGGGGTCTGCTTGTCGTAGCTCTGGGTCAGGAAGGCGAAGGAGCCGCGATACAGCTGACCACGGGCGTCATACTGGTCGGATGCCAGGGCGACCCAGCTGTCCTCGTCCAGGTAGAAGCGGCGCTTGTGGTAGATGTGGCGCGCGCTCGGCTTCAGGGTGCCCTCGACGACCCACACGCGGTGCTTCTCCCAACGCACGAAGTCGGGCGAGAGATGATTAGGCGTGGTCAGCTGCTTGGTGTCCTTGGCGTAGGTCAGCTCGTAGGTGTTGTACGGGACGTACATCTCCTTCTTGCCTTCCAGCTTCCAGTCGTAGCGGTCCAGCGCGCCGTTGAAGACGAACACGTCGTCGTAGGTACCGGAGCCGGAGGTGCCCGGGTTCGGGGTGTCATAGGCCAGGTTCGGTGCCAACTTCACCCGGCGCTGGCCCGGCAGGTACTGCCAGGCGCTGCGCGGCTGCACCAGCGGGTTGGCGGCATCACGCAGCATGATCGCCTCGCCGGCGCGGCGGGCCGGCGCGGTGTAGGCCAGCTTCATCTGGTAGTAGGTGTCCTTGGCGCCGATCGGCTTGTTCATGTCCTCGTAGATCGGGTAGCTGATGTTCGCCTGGCCGGTGGTGGACAGGGTCGGCTTGCCGGCAGCGTCAACGTTCCACGAGTCGTACTTGGCGGAGATGCTCACACCCTGGTAGCGCAGCAGGAAGTTCCACATCGCCTCGGCGCCGGTCTTCGGGATCGGGAAGGGAATGCCCGGCAGCACGTTGTCCACCGCGGTGCCGCCCTCCTTGGACTGGGCGTTGGCGGCGTTCTTCAGGGTGTTGTCGAGCACGGCCTGCGGCAGCGCCACCGAACGGTGGGTCGGATAGACATCGATGCGGAAGGTCGGGAAGCGCTTGGCCAGCTCGACGGTGGTGGCGGTCAGCTGGTCCTTGTACTGGTCGACATTCTTGCCGTCGATCACCAGCAGCGGCTTCTCGCCGGCGAAGGGGTCGGGACGCATGCTGTCGCCGTTCTTGAAGCCAGCCGGCGGCGTGGTCAGGCCGCCCTGGTAGGCGGGGATGGAGCCATCGGCGCTGGCGGCCGCGTCGGCGCCGACCTTGCTCAGGCTGGTGCCGAGCTTGGCGGCTTCGCCAGCGGAGACGGCAGCGTGGGCCTGGCCGGCGATGGTCAGGGCAAGGGAAGCAGCGATCAGGGTATGCACGAATTTCATAATTATTGTTTTCCTGCTCAAAAGCTGAGAAATGCGTGGATCAGAAGGTGGTCTTGACGGTCAGGTAGACCGCGCCGCGGTCTTCCGTGGTCGAGCCACCACCGGAGAACGAGGAGTAGCCGCCGCCGTAGCAGGTGTAGTCCTGCTCGCCGTCGAAGGCGTTCGGGGTCGCGCCGTCGGTCTGGCCGTCGTCGCAAGACTCGGCCTCGCCGAAGGCATCCACGTATTTGAGGTCTACGAAGTACTGGTTGTAGATGGCGGCGCTCAGGCCGACCGCGTAGTTGCCGGTGTCCTCCGCGCCACCGCCCTGCACCGGGGAAACGCCATCCAGGCCAAGGTTGACGGAAACCGGCATGCTCAGATCGACGCCGGGGACGACCTGGTACCAGGTCGGGGTGAAGTTGACGCCGATGCCCCAGTTGTCGCGGGTCGGCTTGTCGATGCCACGGTAGGTGCTCTTGCCCTTGTACAGCGCCTCGTTTTCGCTATCGAGCTCCAGCAGGTTGCTGTAGTACAGCTCGCCCAGCAGGGTGGCCGCATCGAACAGCGGGGTGTCGCCGATGGTCATCAGACCGTTGAGGGTCCAGTGCAGGGTGTCGCCGGTGGCGCCCAGGCCGTCGCCGTCGCCCGGCACGGCGTAGATCACCCCGGTACCCGGCGCGCGGGCCGGCAGCAGGCCGAAGCCGTTGCCAAGGCCCGCCGGGCTGGTCGAGCTGACGATCGCCGGGATGCTGGCCAGCGGCATGTTGTGGCGGATGTTCAGGTCGCTGCCGACGCTGACCCCGGCGATCTCCTTGGACAGGCTGATGCCGTAGATGTCGATGTCGTCGGCGTAGGCGAACTGGTAGGTCGCGCGCTGCAGCGAGTTGTACAGGTTGCCGACGGCCGCCCGCGGGCTGGTGGGCGGCGTGCCGAAGGGGCCGCTGGCGACCGTCAGGCCGCGGGCGTCGAGCCAGGCCTGCGGCAGGATCTCCGAGGTGTTGCGGTAGTAGACGCCCAGGGTGCCGTCCAGCCACTCCGGCGCCCACTTGGCCATCACGCCCCAGTCGCCGCGCTTGTCGGGGTTGAGGTCATCACCACGGCGGATGTTGGTCAGCGCGCCCTGCACCGGGATCAGCCCCGGCGTGCCGGTGTGGCCGAGCAGGAAGCTCTGCGCGCCCTCGCCCACCAGGTCGGAACCGCCGTAGTAGGTGCCGGCCTCAGGCAGGCGCGCGGCGTCCCAGTCGAGGAAGTACTGGGCGCCGATGGTCAGCTCGGGGTTGACCTGGAAGGAGGCGGAAATCTGGTTGCGCGGGACGAACAGCTCCTTGGCCTCGGTGCCCGGCGAAGCCGCCAGCTTGGCCAGGTCCAAGCCCGACTGGCCGTAGCTCAGCGAGTGCACCGGGTTGAGCAGGGTCTCGCCCCAGAACAGGTTGTGCTGGCCGACCTTGGCGCTGATCGCGGACTCATCGCCTATCTCGGTGCGGAAGAACACGAAGGCATCGAGGATTTCGCCCGACGGGCCGCTGTAGTAGCGCTGGGCATAGTTGCTCAGGTGCGGACTGCCCAAGCCAACGCCGGTACCCGGCAGGCCGCCCAGGCTCGGGTTGATCCCCGACTGGTCGCCGTTGCCGTTGACGAACGGGTTGGAGTTGGAGCCGGTGTTGTCATAGGCCTTGTCGTACCAGCTGGCAGCACTGACGCGGAAACCCATGTTGCCCTGGTAGATCACATCCAGCTCGGTCAGCAGGTCGACCCGGTTGGTGATGTTGGTGCCCGACTTGCGGAAGTTGTAGTCGCCGTCGTTGTTGTTAGGCGTGGCCAGCATGCGCTTGTCGGCACTTTCGGTACGCACGCCGTAGTTGTACTTCACGGTGTTGTCGAAGCGAACAGCCCAGTCTTCGCTGCCGGTATCCACCTCGAAGGCCTGGGCTGCAGGCAGCGAGGCCAGCATGATGGCGCTGGCCAGCAGGCTACGACGCAGAGGGTAGGCGCTGTGATTCTGGTTGTTATGCATTACGTTGACTCCGCTTGTTTTTTATTGTTGTAAACGTTAGCTGGCATTCAGCGACTGACTGCGGCGCAAGGGCTTGCCGGACGACTGCCTTTCTCGCGATCCAGCGCCTCGACGAACTGCTCGGCCTGCGGCCATGGGCCGTAGCCAGCCGCCGGGTTCAGGTGGCCGACGGCGCCGCAGTCGACCACTTCGCTGCCCCACTGCTCGGCCATGCGGGCGACCGCCGCGAAGCTGGCCAAGTGATCGTTGCTGCTGGCGGCAACGATGCTGGGGAACGGCAGCGGGCCGCTGGGCAGCGGGTCCCAACCGTTGGCGCGCAGGGTTTCCGAGGTCGGGTAGCCTTCCGGCCACTGAGCGTTGAGATCCGGCGGCGCGGCCAGCAGGGCACCCTTGATGTCGCGGCGATGACGGGCGGCCCAGTGCGCCACCATCAACACGCCGGCGCTGTGCGCCACCAGGATCACCGGACCGTCGATCTGCACCAGTTCACGCTGGATTGCCTCGACCCGCGCGGCGCAGCTGAGCTTGTCGGTTTCCAGCGGCGGCACCGAGCGAACCTTGGCCAGGCGGGTCTCCAGCAGTGTTTGCCAGTGCTCGGCCACATGGTCGCGCAGACCGGGGACGATCAGGACGGTAGCGGCGGTTTGCAGTTTTTCCACGTCAGCACCCTTGCTCTCGATATTCAGGTCGGCTCACCCGCCGAACGCTTCGAGATCAACAGTAAAGAGCCCTCCCCCCGGTCGCTTCACATTCGACGCCATGCTCTTTTCATTTGATGACAGCCGCACCGGATGACCAAGGGCTTTACTGGGGATTGATCGTCGGACGGCTTCTCATTTGGCGACAAGGCGGCTATAAGTTCAGGACCCGCCAGCGCAGCGGGACGCCAATTGACAACTCATGGAAAACAACAAGATGACCGCCCTCGCCCGAGCCGCCATTCTCACCAACTACCTGGAAGTCGCCCGCCATCTAGGCCTGAACGGGCAGAGCCTGCTCTCGCAGGTGGGCCTCAGCGTCTCGCAGCTGGACGATCCCAATAAGCGCATCCCGGTTGCCGCCGCGGTCGGCCTGCTTGAGGAGTCGGCGCGTCTCAGCGGCTGCGAGACGCTAGGCCTGCGCATGGCCGAACTGCGCCAGCTGTCGGACTTTGGCGAGATCAGCCTGCTGCTCAGCCACCAGCGCACCCTGCGCGACGCACTGCAGGTGATCGTGCAGTACCGCCACCTGCTCAACGAGTCGCTGGCGATCCACATCGAGGAGGCCGGCAAGACAGTGATCATCCGCGAGGAAGTGGTCACCGACAGGCCGGCGCACAGCCGCCAGGCCATCGAGCTGGCAGTCGGCGTGATGCACCGCTTCTGCGCCGCCCTGCTCGGCGCGCACTGGCATCCGGCCAGCGTCAACTTCACCCACGAGGCACCGGCCGACCTGACCGTGCACCGGCGCATCTTCGGTTGCAAGCTGGAGTTCGGCAGCGAGTTCAACGGCATCGTCTGCCCCGCCGCCGACCTGGACACCGCCAACCCGCTGGCCAATGCGGCCATGGCGCGCCACGCACAGCGCTACCTGGACTCGCTGCAGACCGCGGGCGAACACTCGGTGGTGTTCGACGCGCGCAAGACCATCTACCTGCTGCTGCCGATGGGCCGCGCCACCATCGAGCAGATCGCCGAGACCCTGGGGATGAACGTGCGCACCCTGCAGCGCCGCCTGGAGGAAGGCGGCGCCACCTTCAGCGAGCTGATCAACGGCGTGCGCCGCGACCTGGTGATCCGCTACCTGGAGAACCCCGGTTACTCGTTGGGGCGCATCGCCGACATGCTCGGCTACTCGATGCCCAGCTCCTTCACCCGCTGGTTCATCGCCCAGTTCGGCATGCCGCCGGCGGCCTGGCGTGCGCAGCACAACATCGTACCGCGCAAGGAACGTTGACGGAAAAGGCTACGGCGAGACCCTGCCAGCCGCGCAGGTTGGCGGGGATGCCACAGGGTCAGCGGCTGCTCTGCGCGACCGTCAGCGCCAGCTCGTCGAGATCGGTCACCGCGCGGCTGAGGTAGAACTCGGCGCCGCCTTGCCCGCGCCCCTTGGCCTGCTGCA
Organism: Geopseudomonas aromaticivorans; assembly: GCF_019097855.1. GTDB lineage: Bacteria > Pseudomonadota > Gammaproteobacteria > Pseudomonadales > Pseudomonadaceae > Geopseudomonas > Geopseudomonas aromaticivorans. The sequence goes on along the minus strand of NZ_JAHRGL010000016.1, from coordinate 87,811 downwards.
GCTGGCCGCGCACGAACTGATAGCTTTGGCGGATCTTGTCGAGAGCTTCGGCGTGTTCGCCATGCCTCTGGCTCAGCAGCGCGAAGCGCTCCTCGATATCCAGGTCGAGGGTCCGCAGCTGCTCGGCCGACAGCAGCCACTGTTCCTTGTCCGTCACCGGGTAGTCGCGCAGCTGGTAGTCGAACAGGAAGCTGGCCAGCGCACGGCTCTGCTCGCTAAACAGCGCGGCAGGAGCCTCGGCGGGCAGCTCGCGCTGCTCGCGGGCATAGGCCGCACCGGCCGCCTCGCGCAGCTCGTGCTGGTGGACCAGCAGTTGCTGCACCAGCAGGGGATACTCCTGGCGGCGCGTCGTCGGCAGGCCTTCGAGCTTGCCGAACACCTGCTGCATGGCCTGCACCGGCCCGGACAGCTCGGGTGGCTGGCCGAGCTGTTGCACGTCGGTCTGCAGCGTCTGCAGGTGCTGGAACACCGAGGTGAGCAGACGCGGATCGGGCAGACGATCCCTGGGGTCGAAGTAGAGCATGGCGCTGACGCCGAGCAGCTGGCTGCGGCTGTCGAGTTCGCCAAGCTGCACTGCGCTGCGTTCGTCGGCGCCGGCCTGCAGATTGAGCATCAGCAGCGCGCTGAACAGCAGTTTGCTTCGCATAGTCCCTTCCCTCTTGTTTTGTTGTTCTGTGAGGTCATGCGGCCGATTCCGGATCGGCAAAGTCCGGCCTTGCGCCGGACACAAGCCATCCCCGCGGCGCCCTTCACGGGCGCCGCCGAGGACAGCGGGTGATCAGTCGCTCAGCGCAGAATGGTGCAGCCGGTGGCCGCCTGCAGCGCGTCGAAGTCGACGCCCGGGGCCATATCCACCAGGCGCAGGCCGTCTGCGGTGACGTCCAGCACGGCCAGGTCGCTGATGATGCGATTCACCACGCCGACGCCGGTCAGCGGCAGGTCGCAGCGCGCGAGGATCTTGTGGTCGCCGTTCCTGGCGGTGTGCTCCATCAGCACCACCACGCGGCGCACGCCGGCCACCAGGTCCATGGCGCCGCCCATGCCCTTGACCAGCTTGCCGGGGATCATCCAGTTGGCCAGGTCGCCCTGCTCGGACACCTGCATGGCGCCGAGCAGGGCCAGGTTGATGTGGCCGCCGCGGATCATCGCGAAACTCTCGGCGCTGTCGAAGAAGCTGCTGCCCGGCAGGGTGGTGACGGTCTGCTTGCCGGCGTTGATCAGGTCGGCATCGACCTCGTCTTCGGTCGGGAACGGGCCGATGCCGAGCAGGCCGTTCTCGCTCTGCAGCCAGACGTCCATGCCCTCGGGGATGTAGTTGGCGACCAGGGTCGGCAGGCCGATGCCGAGGTTGACGTAGAAGCCGTCCTGCAGCTCCTGGGCGGCGCGCTGCGCCATTTCTTCGCGGGTCCAGGCCATGTTCAGTTCCCCCCTGCCGTTTTAGAAAGCGTGCGGACTTCGATGCGTTTTTCCGGGTTGGCGTTGAGCACCAGGCGCTGCACGTAGATGCCCGGCAGGTGGATCTGGTCCGGATCCAGCTCGCCGATCTCGACGATCTCCTCCACCTCGGCGACGCACACCTTGCCGGCCTTGGCGCACAGCGGGTTGAAGTTGCGCGCGGTCTTGTCGAACACCAGGTTGCCGGCCTTGTCGGCCCTGGCGCCCTTGATCAGCGCCACGTCCGCGGTCAGCGCGCGCTCCATGACGTACCAGTGGCCGTCGAACTGGCGGGTCTCCTTGCCCTCGGCGACCAGGGTGCCGTAGCCGGTGCGGGTGAAGAACGCCGGGATGCCGGCGCCGCCGGCGCGCAGCTTCTCGGCCAGGGTGCCCTGCGGGGTGAACTCCAGCGCCAGCTCGCCGGCCAGGTACTGGCGCTCGAACTCCTTGTTGCCGCCCACGTAGGAGGAAATCATCCTGGCGATCTGCCGGCTGTACAGCAGCGGGCCGAGACCGAAGTCGTCCACCCCGCAGTTGTTGCTGATGATGGTGAAGCCCCGCTTGCCGGTCTCGCGCAGCGCCGCGATCAGCGCCTCGGGGATACCGCACAGGCCGAAGCCGCCGACCGCCAGGGTGATGCCGTCCGCGACCAGCCCGTCGAGGGCGGCGTGGGCGTTGGGATAAAGCTTGTTCATTGCATCTTCTCTTTCTTGTTGATTACCCGCAGGCGCGAAAACCCTGTAGGGCGAATTCATTCGCCCAGATGCCCCGCCGAGGCGAATGAATTCGCCCCTACGGTTCACAGGCCCCAGTGCATCAGTCCCAGCACCAGCGCGACCAGGAAGACGGTCTCGCCCACCATCAGCAGGATCGGCTTGATACCCACCGAGGCCAGTTCCTTGAGCTGGGTCTTCATGCCCAGCGCGCTGATCGAGATGACCAGGCACCAGCGCGACAGCTCGTTGACCCCGCCCTGCACCAGCGTCGGCACCCAGCCGGTGCTGTTGACGCAGGCGAGGATCAGGAAGCCGACGGCGAACCAGGGCAGCAGCGGCGGACGCTTGCCGGTCGGGTCGGCGCCCTGCATGCGGGTGATCATCGCGGCGGTGACGATCACCGGCAGCAGCATGGCGACGCGCATCAGCTTGACCACGGTGGCGGTGTCGCCGGTCTCGGGCGACATGCCGTAGCCGGCGCCGACCACCTGGGCGACGTCGTGGATGGTGGCGCCGAGGAAAATCCCGGCATCCTGCGGCGACAGGGCGAACCAGTTGGCGATCATCGGGTAGAGGATCATCGCCAGGGTGGACAGCGCCGATACGCCGATCACGGTGAACAGGGTGGCGCGTTCCTTCTGCGGGTGGTTGGGTAGCGCGGCGGCCAGCGCCAGCGCCGCCGAGGCGCCGCAGATGGCGGTGGCGCCGCCGGTGAGCATGCCGAACAGGCGCTGGAAGCCGAGCGCCTTGGCCGCCACCACCGACACGCTGATGGTCACCGCCACCAGGATCACCACCAGCGCCACCGGCTTCCAGCCGAGGCCGGCGATCTGCTCCAGGGTGATGCGCATGCCCAGCAGGCACACGCCGATGCGCAGCACGGTGCGTGCGGTGAACTCGATGCCGACCTTGCACTTGCCGTCCGCGGACAGGAAGTTCAGCGCCATGCCCAGTAGCAGGGCGAACAGCATCACCGGCGCACCGTAGTGCTCGGAGAGGAAGGTCGCCGCCGCGGCGACGATCAGGCTGACCATGAAGCCCGGCGCCAATTCGCGCACACGGCTGGGGAAGGAAACGAGAGCGATGGCGCTCATTGAGCGGACTCCTCGGAAGCGATGACGATGAACAGCCGGCCGTCTTCCTGCACCTCGACCGGATAGCTGGCGACCTTGAGCGCGGTCGAGTTGAGCAGGTAGCCGCTGGCCAGGTTGAAACGCAGGCCGTGGGCGCAGCACTGGATCACCCGCCCGTCCAGACGCCCGCCGCACAGCGAGGCGCCCTGGTGCGGGCAGCTGTCGTCGATGGCGTAGAACTGGCCGTCGACGTTGAACAGCGCCAGGCTCTTGCCGGCGGATTCGACCAGCGCACGCGCACCGGGGGCCGGCACCCTGGCGGCCGGCACTTCGATATGCCGGGTCATGCCGGCTGCTCCCGGCGCGCCAGCGCGGCGTGCATGGCGCCGAGCAGCACCTCGGTCGACTGCGCGCCGGACACCGTCAGCTGGCGGTCGAAGACGAAGCACGGCACACCGCCGCCGGCCATGCCGGCCGCCTCGCCGAAGAACGGGCGGCCGTCGCCGTGCAGGCTGTCGACCAGCTCGGCAGCCAGGAAACCGCAGGACTCGGCGGCGACCAGCAGGGTGGCGGGATCGCCGAGGTCCTCGCCGTTGTGGAAGTAGGCGGCGAATAGGCACTCGAGCAGGGCCTCGACCTGCTGCGCGCTGCCGATGGCGGCGGCCTGCGCCAGCAGGCGATGGGCGTCGGCGGTATTGGGCATGCGCAGGATGTGGGCGAAGTCGATGTCCTCCCCGGCGGCGGCCGCCGCCTCGCGCACCTGGGCCTGGCGCAGGCGCACGGCCTGCTCGCTGCCGAGGCGGCGCAGGTAGAACTCGGCGAACGGCACGCCCGCGACCGGCAGGTCCGGCAGCAGCTGCACGCCGCGCCACTGGAGGGTCACCGCAACGTCCGGCCGGGTGGCGCGCAGGCGGGCCAGCGCGCGCCCCAGCTGACGCTTGCCGATCAGGCACCAGGGGCAGATGAAGTCGAAGAACACCTCGATAGACAGCGGCTGGCTCACGACTGGGCCTCCAGTGCCGCTTCGGTGGCGGTTTCCTCGACACCCTCGCCCTTCAGGCGGGCCATGTCGTTCAGGTAGTAGCGCTTGGCGTAGAAGAACACCGCCGCCGCCGCGATGCTGACCAGCGGCACCAGCTGGAAGGCGTTGTCCAGACCGATCAGATCGGACACCTTGCCGGTGAGCAGCGGGCCGGTGGCCAGGCCCAGCAGGTTGTTGGCCAGGGTCAGGGTGGCGAACGCAGTGCCGTGCACGGTGTAGTGGGTCAGGTTGGCGACCATCGCCCCGGCCGGACCGGAGGTGCCGGCGGCGATCAGCATGCCGAGGCAAATCAGCACCAGCTGGGCGGGGCCGGCCGGCAGGGCGAAGGCCAGCGACAGCAGCAGGCAGCTGCCCAGGCAGTAGCCGATGGCCAGGCCGATCTTGCGATCCGGGCGGTTGCGGCACATACGGTCGCTGAGCATGCCGCAGAGGATCATGCCGATACCGCTGCACAGCACGATGATGGCGGCAACGCCGCCGGCCTGGTCGGTGCCCATGGCGTAGTAGCGATTCAGGTAGCTGGGCATCCAGACGATGACGGTGCCGCCGACGAACAGCTGCAGGCCGCTGCCGACGTAGGCGGACAGCACCGAGCGGCTGGAGTACAGGGTGCGCAGCGGGCGCTGGGCCTTGAGTGCCGCCTTGCTGGCGGCATCTGCCACCCGCCGGGGGGCGATCTTCGCCTCGCGCACGATGACCGGATAGAGCAGCGCCAGGGCCAGGCCGAACAGCGCCATGCCGGCGAACGCCCAGCGCCAGCCCAGGTGCTGGGCCATCACCCCGCCGAGGGCCATGCCCAGCACCGAGCCGAACATGCCGCCGGAAATGAAGGCGCCGGACAGGGTGGCGCGCATCTCGCGCGGGAACACCGAGACCACCACGGCGATGCCGACGCTGCCGTAGGCGGCCTCGCCGACGCCGACCAGGAAGCGGGCGACGAACATCTGCTGGTAGTTTTCCGCCAGCGCGCAGCCCAGGGTCGCCAGGCTCCACAGCACGGCCATGATCGCCAGGCTCCGGACCCGGCCGAAGCGGTCGGCGACCAGCGAGAGGGGGAAGGTCAGCAGGCCGACCATCAGCGCGACAATGCCGCTGAGCAGGCCGAGCTGGGCATCGGAGAGCGCCCATTCGCCCTTGAGCAGGGGGAATACGGCGTTGAGCACCTGCCGCGACATGTAGTCGGAGATCAACAAGCCGAAGGTCAGGGCGAAGACGATCCAGGCATAGCGGCGCGGGATGCCGTTGGAGGTGTCTTCGCCGTCATCGGCGGTGGGGTGGTAGGCGGCCATGCTGCCTCCTTCTGTCTGTCGGGCGTGGGTCTTGTTGTTATGGAAGGCCTGAAATAGCCACTGATCGTCACTCCCGCGCAAGCGGGAGCCCAGGTGCTGCGGGCCTTCTGGATGATTCCCCTTCGGGCCAGCGCAAGCGCTGTTCAGCGATGAAGCCGCTGTCCCGCCTGCGCGGGAATGACGACTTCTTCAGAGTTTCCTCATTGGTCATGCCTGACCGGTTCTGCAAAGGCTTCGCCCGGGGTGAAGCCTTTGCGCAACCTCTATGGAGCGTAGAGGGGCCGGGAAGCCGCTGACCTCCCGACCCGACCAAGGTCAGCCGCGCTGCGGCACGCCCTTCTGCCCCGGCTTGCGGTTCGGCGCCATGCCGTTGGCCAGCAGGGTTTCCTCGATGCTGTCGTACTGCACGCCGATGCGGTAGATCTCGCGCGCCTCCTTGCCGTTGGCCACTTCGCGGCCCAGTTCGTGGGCGACGCGCACGGTCTGCTGGATCTGCTGCACCGAGGTGAACGGCTTGCCGTGCTGGTCGATGATGGTGTCCTCGATGCCGCAACGCGGGTGCAGGCCCATGGCCAGGGCCATGGCGTTGAACGGCAGCACGTTCTTCAGCAGCGACTCGGCGGTGATGGTGCAACCGTCCGGCGCGCGGTGGATGAAGTTGAAGAAGTTGAACGGGTTGGGGCCGTCGAAGCCGCCGCCGATGCCGATCCAGGTCAGGTTCAGCGGGCCCATGTAGACGCCCTTGCGCACCAGGCGCTCGAGGGTTTCCAGGGCGTGCATGCCGGTCAGCTGGAAGTGCGGCTGGATGCCGTTGGCGCACAGGCGCTTGAGGTGCTCGGCCACCCAGGACGGACCGGCCGGCACGGTCATTTCGCTGTAGGCGGCCTGGTAGGCCGGGTTGGCCAGGGAGGTGCCTTCCAGGTATTCCGGATACAGCAGCTCCATGATGTTCATTTGCGTGGTGTTGATGGCGATGGTCACCTGGTCCGGCTTGGGCGTCAGCTCGGCGAGCAGGTGGCGGGTGTCGTCACTCAGCCACAGGGCTTCGGCGCCCTCGCCTTCCGGGGCGAAGGAGATCGAACCGCCGACCTGGATGATCATGTCCGGCACAGCTTCACGCACGCCGGCGATCAGCTCGTTGAACTTGGACAGGCGCTTGGAACCCTTGCCGTCCAACTCGCGCACATGCAGGTGCAGTACGGTGGCGCCGGCCTCGTAGCAGTCGACGGCCTTCTGCACCTGCTCTTCCATGGTCACCGGGATGTCTTCCGGGAAGTCCTCGGGCATCCACTCGGGGCCGTAGGGGGCGACGGTGATGACCACCTTCTCCATGTTCTCGGGGTGCAGGGAATCGTCGAAGAATTGCATGTTGTGATCCTCGGTCTTTTTGTTGTTTGCCGCCGGGCGTTCCGGCAGGCACAAGATGCGTGCACGTAAGGGGGGCGCTGAAAAGTCGTCATTCCCGCGCAGGCGGGAATCCAGAAGGCCCGTGGTACCTGGGCTCCCGCCTGCGCGGGAGTGACGGCAAGTGGCTTTTTCAGAGTTTCCTTAGAAAGTCTTGTCGCCGATGATCCCGGCGCGCTCCATCTTGCGATGGCACGGCGGGTAGTCCATGACGGCGTAGTGCTGGGTGCTGCGGTTGTCCCAGATCGCCACGCTGTTGGGCTTCCAGCGCCAGCGCACCTGGTACTCCGGGATGTAGGCCTGGCTGACCAGGTAGCGCAGCAGGTCGCTGCCGCCCATGTTGTAGTCCTGGCCGTAACGGACGTGCTCCGGGGTGTGGAAGTTGGTGAAGTGGGTAGTGAAGGCGTTGACGAACAGCACCTTCTCACCGGTTTCCGGATGGGTGCGCACCACCGGGTGCTCGGCGTCCGGGTACTGGGCCTTGAGCGCCAGGCGCTTGTCGATCGGCATGGCGGCGCCGAAGCTGGCCTCGATGCTGTGGCGGGCGCGCAGGCCCTCGATCTTCGCCTTCACGTCGGCCGGCAGGTTCTCGTAGGCCAGCACCATGTTGGCCCACATGGTGTCGCCGCCCACCGGCGGGCACTCGATGCAGCGCAGCACGCAGCCCAGCGGCGGCGCCTCGCGCCAGGTGGCGTCGGTGTGCCAGGCGTTCTCGTAGCGGTCCATCGGCTGGTCGGGGCGCTTGTAGATCTGCACCAGGCCCGGGTGCTCCGGGTCGCTGCCGGCCACCGGGTGGTCTTCCAACTCGCCGAAGCGGCGGGCGAAGGCCACGTGTTCGGCGCGGCTGATGTCCTGGTCGCGCAGGAACAGCACGCGGTGCTTGAGCAGCTGGGCGCGGATCTCGGCGAACAGGCCGTCGTCGTGGATGGCGTCGGCCAGCTTGACGCCGACCAGCTCGGCGCCGATGGCACAGGTCAGTTGTTCGACTTGCATGGCGGTGGCCTCCTCAGATGACGAAGATCGACGAGCCGGTGGTCTTGCGCGACTCCAGGTCGCGGTGGGCTTCCACGGCATCCTGCAGGGCGTAGTGCTGGTTGATCTCGATCTTGATGCGGCCGCTGCCGACGTGGTCGAACAGCTCGCCGGCCAGATCGGCCTTCTCGGCCGGGTCGGCGATGTAGTCGGCCAGCGCCGGGCGGGTCAGGTACAGCGAGCCCTTCATCGCCAGCAGCACCGGGTCGAAGGCCGGGATCGGCCCGGAGGCGGTGCCGACGCAGACCAGCAGGCCGCGGCGCTTGAGCGAGTCCAGCGAGGCCATGAAGGTGTTCTTGCCGACGCTGTCGAACACCACGTTGACGCCGACACCATCGGTCAGCTCGCGCACGCGCTTGGCGACGTCCTCGTGGCTGTAGTTGATGGTGTGGTCGCAGCCGTGGGCGCGGGCCACTTCGGCCTTGGCCTCGGTGGACACGGTACCGATCACGGTCAGGCCGAGCAGCTTGGCCCACTGCGAGACGATCAGGCCGACCCCGCCGGCGGCGGCGTGCAGCAGGATGGTGTCGCCGGCCTTGAAGTCGTAGATGCGGCGCATCAGGTAGGCCGAGGTCAGGCCGCGCATGGTCATGGCCGCGGCGGTCTCGAAGGAGATGGTTTCCGGCAGCTTGATCAGCGGCGCGGCCGGGATCAGGCGCTCGGTCGAGTAGGCGCCGAGGGTGTTGAGGAAGCCGGTGTAGGTGACGCGATCGCCCACCGCCACGTTGGTCACGCCCTCGCCCACCGCCTCCACCACGCCGGAGGCTTCCACGCCCATGCCGTTCGGCAGCGGGATCGGGTAGGTGCCGTTGCGGAAATAGGTGTCGGCGTAGTTCAGGCCGACCGCCACGTGGCGCAGGCGGACCTGACCGGGTCCGGGCTCGCCGACTTCGACGTCCTCGTAGCGCAGAACCTCGGGCCCCCCGGTTTCATAGAAGCGTACGGCTTTGGCCATGCTTGTCTCCCCAATTCATCTTGTTGAGCAATACCGCTCGTGTAGTAGGGAATTTAGGCAGTTGCCCCTTTCGGCGCTTCTCATCGGGCGACAGCGGTTTTTCATTTCATGACAGTTGCCGGGGATTCCTGCCTCCAGCGTGGGCCGCACGCAAAAAAGCCGGTGGGCGCGGCTGGCCTGCACCGCCATGCAGGTCCTGCCGCACGCACCGGCAAGGTTCAGCCAGTCTCAGCGCTGGCCACTGAGCGAATCAGGCGTGCTGGGTGAAACCCACCTGCCCCGGCTTGCGATTGGGTGCGAAGCCGTTCTTGGCCAGCGTCTCGTCGGCGTCCTTGTAGAAGGTGCCGATCTTGTAGATCTCGCGGGCTTCCTGGCCGTTGGCGATGTCGCGACCGAACTCGCGGGAGATGCGCACCAGTTGCTCGATCTGCTCGACGGTGGTCATCTTGCGCTCGCGCTTCTGCGTCCAGATGTTGTCCTCGATGCCGCAGCGCACGTGCAGGCCCAGGGCGATGGCCATCATGTTCAGCGGCAGGGTGTTGAGCATGGAGGTTTCCAGGGTCAGCACCGAGCCGTCTGGGCAGGCGCGCACGAAGTTGGCCAGGTTGTAGAGGTTCGGCGCCTCGAAGCCGCCACCGATGGCCACCCAGGTGAGGATCAGCGGCACGTTGCACACGCCACGGCGCATCATGCGCTCGACGGTTTCCAGCTGCGCGATGTTGGCCAGCTGGAAATGGGTCTGGATCTTGTTGTCGGAGAGGCGCTTGATGTGCTCCTCGACCCAGGCCGGGCCGGCCGGGATGGTCATCTCGCGGTAGGCCTCGTAGCCGGCGGTACCCACGTCCAGCGAGGTGCCGCGGACGTCGGCGGCGCACATCTGCTCGACCACGTTCATCTGGTTGGTGTTGATGGCGATGGTCACCTGGTCCGGCGTCGGCTTGATCTCGGCCAGCATGTGGCGGGTGTCGTCGGACAGCCACTTGGCGACGTCGCCTTCGCTTTCCGGGGCGAAGGAGATCGAGCCGCCGATCTGCAGGATCATGTCCGGACAGGCTTCGCGGATACCGGCGACCAGCTGGTTGGTGAAGGACAGGCGCTTGGAGCCCTTGCCGTCGGCTTCGCGACCATGCACGTGGAGCACGGTGGCACCGGCGTTGTAGCAGTCGACGGCCTTCTGGATCTGCGCGTCGAGCGAGACCGGAATGTCTTCCGGAAAGTCGGACGGCTGCCACTCCGGGCCGTAGGGCGCGGCGGTGATGACCAGTTTCTGCATGTTTTCGACGAACAGGGACCCATCGGTGAAGTTCATGGCGTTTTCCTCGGCTTGGCGGTGTTGTGCTGGTTGTGCTGTTCGGGGGATGGGGAAACTCGGCAAGAGTCGTCATTCCCGCGCAGGCGGGAATCCAGAAGGCCCGTAGCCCTGGGCTCCCGCCTGCGCGGGAGCGACGCAGAGTCCCCTCAGAAAGGCTTGTCGCCGACGATGGCCGCGCGCTCCATCTTGCGATGGCAGGCCGGGTAGTCCATGACCGCGTAGTGCTGGGTGCTGCGGTTGTCCCAGATGGCGATGCTGTTGGGCTTCCAGCGCCAGCGCACCTGGTACTCCGGGATGTACGCCTGGCCGATCAGGTAGCGCAGCAGGTCATTGGCGCCGGGGTTGGCGTCCTGGCCGAAGCGCACGCGCTCCTTGGTGTGGTAGTTGGTGAAGTGGGTGGTGAAGGCGTTGACGAAGAGGATCTTCTCGCCGGTTTCAGGATGGGTGCGCACCACCGGATGCTCGGCATCGGGGTACTGGGCCTTCATCGCCAGGCGCTGCTCGAGCGGCATGGCGGCGGCGAAGGACGACTCGAAGCTGTGGTTGGCGCGCAGATCCTCGATCTGCTGCTTGATCGCCTGCGGCAGCTTCTCGTAAGCCAGCGCCATGTTCGCCCACATGGTGTCGCCGCCCACCGGCGGGCATTCCACGCAGCGCAGCACGCAGCCCAGCGCCGGGGTCTCGCGCCAGGTGCCGTCGGTGTGCCAGGCGTTCTCGTAGCGGTCGATCGGCTGGTCGGGGCGCTTGTAGATCTGCACCAGGCCCGGCGCTTCCGGATGGGTCGGCGCCATCGGGTGGTCCTCCAGCGCACCGAAACGGCGGGCGAAGGCCACGTGATCCGGACGGGAAATGTCCTGATCGCGCAGGAAAAGCACCTTGTTCTGCAGCAGCAGTCCCTTGATCTCGTTGAACAGTCCGTCGTCGTGGACGGCATCGGCGAGGTTCACGCCGACCAGTTCGGCGCCGATACTGCAGGTGAGTGGTTCTACGCGCATCTTGTTGTTCTCCTCGGGGGCGAAGGGCGTTCGGCCGGACGAGCCGCCTGGCAGGCCGGCTGGCCGCAGTGGCCGTGAGGAGAAATTTATGAGCGCGCACCGCCGTCGACCTTTCATTCGACGACAGTGTTTTTTCATTTCATGACTAATCCCGGAGGTTTCCTGCGGGATTGGGCGCGGCTTTGATTTGCGTCAGTTTTTGCGATGCCAACCAGATGGCCGCAAGCCCACCTGCTCCGCTTCAGCCTGGGACGAAGGCGGGGCGCTGACGGGCAAGGGCGACATCCAGCGGCCCAGCCAACAACTGGCCGGGGGACCTTCCGTTGCGTAACATCCGCAGCCCCGTTTCCCACCCCACGCTGCGGCCGGCTGCGCCGGCCCGCCTCCCAGGTAAGTCTCAGGTAAGCCATGAAAGCAAAACGTCTGCGCGCCGATGTCCTGGCCGGACTCACCACCTCCTTCGCGCTGGTGCCCGAGTGCATCGCCTTCGCCCTGGTGGCCCAGCTCAATCCGCTGATGGGCCTGTACGGCGCCTTCATCATCTGCACCCTCACCGCGCTGTTCGGCGGCCGCCCCGGCATGGTGTCTGGCGCCGCCGGCTCGATGGCCGTGGTGATAGTCGCGCTGGTGGTGCAGCACGGCGCGCAGTACCTGCTCGCCACCGTGCTGCTGGGCGGACTGATCATGGTCGCCTTCGGCCTGCTGCGCCTCGGCAAGCTGATCCGCATGGTGCCGCACCCAGTGATGCTCGGCTTCGTCAACGGCTTGGCGATCGTCATCGCCCTGTCCCAGCTGGAGCACTTCAGGAGCGGCGAGACCTGGCTGAGCGGTACAGCGTTGTACCTGATGCTGGGGCTGGTGGCGCTGACCATGGCCATCGTCTACCTGCTGCCGCGCCTGACCCGCACGGTGCCGCCGGCGCTGGTGGCGATCCTCGGCGTCGGTCTGGCGGTCTGGCTGCTCGGCCTGCCGACCCACACCCTCGGCGACATGGCGAATATCGCCGGCGGCCTACCCGCCTTCGCCCTGCCGGACATCCCCTGGAACCTGGAAACCCTCGGCATCATCGCCCCCTACGCGATCCTGATGGCCCTGGTCGGCCTGCTGGAAACCCTGCTGACCCTGAACCTCACCGACGAGATCACCGAGAGTCGCGGCTACCCGGATCGCGAGTGCGTGACCCTCGGTGCGGCCAACATCGCCTCCGGCCTGTTCGGCGGCATGGGCGGCTGCGCGATGATCGGCCAGACCATGATCAACCTCAGTTCCGGCGGCCGCGGCCGGCTGTCCGGGGTGGTCGCCGGGGTGATGATCCTGTTGTTCGTGCTGTTCCTCGCGCCGCTGATCGAGCGCATCCCGCTCGCCGCACTGGTCGGCGTGATGTTCGTGGTGGCTCAGCAGACCTTCGCCTGGGCCTCGCTGCGGGTGCTCGGCAAGGTGCCGCGCAACGATGCGCTGGTGATCTTCGCCGTGACCGTCATCACCGTATTCACCGACCTGGCCACCGCCGTGCTGTGCGGCATCGTCATCGCCGCACTGAACTTCGCCTGGCAGCAGGCCCGCGAGTTGTACGCCGACAGCCATCTGGAAGCCGACGGCAGCAAGCTCTACCGCCTGCACGGCACGCTGTTCTTCGCCTCCAGCACGCCCTTCCTCAACCAGTTCGATGTGGCGGGCGACCCGGCCCAGGTGACCCTCGACTGCCGCCACCTGAGCTTCGTCGACTACTCGGCCATCGCCGCGCTGAAGACCCTGCGCGAGCGCTATGCCAAGGCCGGCAAGCACCTGCGCGTGCTGCACCTGTCCGAGCGCTGCAAGCAACTGCTCAAGCGCGCGGGCGTACAGCACGACTAAGGCCAGCCGGGTGCAGCGCCCTCAGGGGAGCGCCGAAGAGGCCGTCATTCACGCGCAGGCGGGACAGCGGCTTCATCGCTGAACAGCGCTTGCGCTGGCCCGGAGGGGAATCATCCACAAGGCCCGCAGCACCTGGGCTCCCACCTTTGCGGGAGCGACGGCTCGGGACCTCCTCAGCGCTGCAGCGGCATCAGCTTGTCGTCGAAGTCATTCATGCTCGGGAACACCAGCGGCTGCTGGTCGTCGAGCGTGTGCAGGTGGCGGCCGTAGTCGGCGAGGATCTGCGCACGCGCCTCGGCACTGACGTAGGGCACGTGGTAGCCGATGAAGGGCGGCAGAACCTCGAAGCCGCAGTAGGCCAGAGAGCCCTGCAGCAGCGGGCGCAGCAGGGTGTGGATTTCGCCGTGGATCGCCTCGGCGCCGAACATGTGCTCGCGCCCGCCGAGGGTCAGCGCCACCAGTGCACGCTTGCCGCGCATGCCGCCGCGGTCGTAGATGCGCTTGCCGCCGTAGAACACCCCGGAAATCATCACCCGGTCGATCCAGCCCTTGAGGATCGCCGGTTCGGAGAACCAGTACAGCGGGAAGTTGAGGATCAGCAGGTCGCACCACTGCACCTTGGCGATCTCGGCGGCGATGTCCTCCGCCAGGGTGCCAGCCTCGAAGTTGTGGCGCTGCTCCAGGGCGTAGACCAGATAGTCCGGGTTGGCCCGGCAGCCGAAGTCGGCGGCGCTGGCCACCGGGTTCCAGTTCATCGCGTAGAGGTCGGAGACCTGCACCTCGTGGCCCGCGCCGCTCAGTTGCTCGACGGCGCAATCCTTGAGCGCGGCGTTGAACGAGCGCGGCTCGTGGTGGGCGTGGACGATCAGTACCTTCATGCGCGCTTCTCTCCTGTCGGTGAATCTGTTCGCGGGCAATCATGTGGTGGCGAACTCATTCGCCACACTACCTCGGAAAGGCGAATGAATTCGCCCCTACAGGCTCAGGTGATTTCCCGGCGCTTTGGTCGGTGCCAGCGGCATCAGCCCCTTGCACATTGCCTTGTGCAGCTTGCCGACCACCTTGAGGCTCAGGCTGCTCTGTGCCTGGACACAGCAGGCCAGCACGATGCCGTGCTCCTGCTCGTCGCGGCTAACGTGCTGGCGGCTCATGGTGCGGGTGGTCTGGTAGACACCGCTGGTGACCTGCACCTTGCACACTCCGCAGCCGCCGCCGCGGCAGCCGACCGGAATGCCCTTGCGGCCGAGCCTGGCCATGCCGTTGAGCACGGTTTCCTGCTCGTCGCAGGCAAAGCGCTCGCCGGTGTCCTCGATGAGGATTTCATGCTTCATGGCCAGCGCCCTCCTCTGCCGCCTTGCGGGCCTGCACTTCGTCCGCGCGCAGCACACTGGCTGGCGCGCCGCCGATGGACCAATCCTCCGGTGCCACCCGCTGGCAGCGGCCGCGCACCAGCTCGCGGCGCACGCCGAGCACTTCCACCAGCAGCTCGGTGAAGCCCTGCGACAGACGCTGGCGATCCTCCAACGAGCGGCCGTCGAGGACGATGAATTCGAAGAACGGTGCGTGCAGCCCGTTGCTGCTGCTCAGCTCGCCGGCGACGGCGAACTGATTGGTGGGATAGGTGGTGATGAAAGCCCGCACCCGCTCCATGGGCGCCTTGAGCACTTCGCTGTACAGGCGCGAAGCCTCTTCGAGCAGGCGTTGGTCCTGCTCCGCGGAGCTATGCCCCGCCAGCAGATGGAAGTTCACGACAGGCATGGCGCATCTCCAATTATTGTTATTTGCGCGGTCAGTCCGGAGCCAGCGTAGGGTGCGCCGTGCGCACCGCAAGTGCCATTGTGCGCACGGCGCACCCTACAGGGCTACGGTAAGCCGCGACGCCGCCCCGAATCCAGCATCAGAGTCGAGCCGGTCATCGCATCGGCTTCCGGCGCCAGCAGCAGCGACACCGCCCAGGCCACCTGCTCCGGGGTGGTGAGGGCACCGATGGACGACTCGGCGCACATCTCGGCCAGCACGGCATCAGTGGTAATCCCGCGCAGCGCGGCGCGGTCGGCGGCGACGCGGTGCAGGCGCTCGGTATCGGCCGGGCCGGGGGCGATCAGGTGCGCGGTGATGCCGCGCGGGCCATAGGCGAGGCTGAGCTGGCGGCTGGCGTTGGCCAACGCAGCGTTGGCCACCCCGGCCGCCGCGGCGTAGGCAGTCGGCTCGAAGCCGTAGTGGCCGCCGATGGCGACCAGCCGCGAGCCCTTGACCAGCCGGCCGTCCACCGCGCGCACCAGGCGCAGCAGGCCGCCGACCTTGATGTTCACCGCATCGACCAGAGCGCTGGTTGGCGCGTCGAGCACACCGCCGGCCACCGCCACGCCCGGCCCGTGCACGATCATGCGCACCGGGCGGTCGAGGATGGCGGCGATCTGGGCGATGGACTCATCGCTGGCAATGTCGGCCACGCAGGCGATCACGCCGGGATGGCGGCTGGCCAGCGCGTCGATGCTCGCCGCGCTGCGCGCCACCGCCACCACGTCTAGGCCTGCGGCGCACAGCCGGGCGACTATCGCCTGGCCGAAGGCGCCGGTGGCGCCCACCACCACGGCCAGTTCCTTGTTTGCACTCATGGTCACCTCCAGAAACAGCAACGCCGGACAGGTTGCCCCGTCCGGCGTCAGTCTTAAGCGCTCTTCAGCAGCCCGCGCTCCTTGGCCATGGTCATCGCGGTGTCGAGGATCATGTCCTCCTGGCCGCCGATCATCTTCTTGCGGCCCAGCTCGACCAGGATGTCGCGCGCCGGCACGCCGAAGCGCTCGGAAGCGCGCTTGGAGTGCAGCAGGAAGGTCGAGTAGACGCCGGCGTAGCCGAGGGTCAGCGACTCGCGGTCGACACGCACCACGTGCTCCATCATCGGCACGATGATGTCTTCGGCCACGTCCATCAGCTTGAACAGGTCGACGCCAGTCTCGATGCCCATGCGCTCGCACACCGCGGCGAACACCTCCAGCGGGGTGTTGCCGGCACCGGCGCCGAGGCCCGCCGCCGAGCCGTCGATGCGGCTGGCGCCGGCTTCGATGGCGGCGATGGAGTTGGCGATGCCCATGCCCAGGTTGTGGTGGCCGTGGAAGCCGATCTCGGTTTCCGGGTTGAGCACTTCACGCAGGGCGCCAATGCGCGCCTTGACGTCCTCGGGCAGCATGTAGCCGGCGGAGTCGGTGACGTACACGGTCTGCGCGCCGTAGGACTCCATCAGCTTGCCCTGCTTGGCGATGCCGGCCGGGTCGTTGAGGTGGGCCATCATCAAGAAGCCCGAGGTGTCCATGCCCAGCTTGCGGGCGAAGGCGATGTGCTGCGGCGAGGTGTCCGCCTCGGTGCAGTGGGTGGCCACGTGCACGCTGCGCGCGCCGCAGTCATAGGCCGACTGCAGTTCCTTCATGGTGCCCAGGCCCGGAATCAGCAGCACCGAGACCTTGGCCTGCTTCATCTTGGCAGCGACGGCGGAGATGTACTCCTCGTTGCTGTGCGGGGCGAAGCCGTGCTGCAGCGAGTTGCCGCCCAGGCCCGCGCCGTGGGTGACCTGGATGTAGGGCACGCCGGAGTCGTCGAGGGCGGTGGCGACCTTGACCATCTGCTCGATGCTGATCTGCTCGCGCTTGGCATGCATGCCGTCGCGCAGGCACATATCGTGGAGGATGACCTTGCGGCCTTTGAGACTGTTGGACTCGCTCATCACGCGACCTCCGGGGTTGGCAGCTGGATCTTTCCGGCGAGGATCTCCTCGGCGAACATCTCGGCGGTACGGGTGGCCGCCGCGGTCATGATGTCGAGGTTGCCGGCGTAGGTCGGCAGGTAGTCGCCGAGGCCGGCCACTTCCATGAACACCGCGACCTTGTTGCCGTCGAACAGCGGGCCATTGACCAGCCGGTAGCCCGGCACGTACTTCTGTACCTCGCCGATCATCTCGAGGATCGAGGCGGTGATGCGCTCCTGGTCCGGCTCGTCGTCGGTCAGGCAGGAGATGGTGTTGCGCATGATCATCGGCGGCTCGGCCGGGTTGATGATCGCCAGCGCCTTGCCCTTGCGCGCGCCGCCAACCTTCTCGATGGCGTTGGAGGTGGTGTAGGTGAACTCGTCGAGGTTGGCGCGGGTGCCCGGGCCGATCGACTTGGACGCCAGGCTGGCGACGATCTCGGCGTAGCCGACGCTCTGGATGCGCGACACCGCGTGGACGACCGGGATGGTCGCCTGGCCGGCGCAGGAGATCATGTTGACGTTCATCTCCAGCTTCTCGGCGTGCTGGCGCAGGTTCACCGGCGGCACGCACAGCGGGCCGATGGCCGCCGGGGTCAGGTCGATCATCAGCACGCCCAGCGCGTTGAGCTTGCGGCTGTTCTCGGCGTGTACGTAGGCCGAGGTGGCGTCGAAGGCGATCTGGATGTTGTCTTCCAGCACGTGCGGCAGCAGGCCGTCCACGCCATCGCTGGTGGTCTTCAGGCCCATGTCGCGGGCGCGCGCCAGGCCTTCGGACTCGGGGTCGATGCCGACCATCCACACCGGCTCCAGCACTTCGCTGCGCTGGAGCTTGTAGATCAGGTCGGTACCGATGTTGCCCGAGCCGATCAGTGCACAGCGGATCTTCTTCATTGTCCCTGCTCCTGCAGTGCGGCGCGCTGCGGCTTGCTCAGCCCGGCGACGTAAAACTCGTGCTCGCGGTGTTCGGTGATCAGGATGCGCACGGTTTCCGGGCTGCAGTCCAGGCTGTCGGCGACCGCGGCGGTAACGGCAGCGGCAACGCGCTGCTTCTGCTCGACGGTGCGGCCTTCGATCATGTGCATTTCGATGATGGGCATGGGGGTACTCTCCAGATTCTTGTTATTCGGTGAAGCGCATGGATACGGAGCCGAGTTCCTGGAAGCGGGCGACCACGCTGTCGCCCGGCTTGACCGGCACGGCCTCGGTGATCCCGCCGCTCATCACGAAGCTGCCGGCCGGCAGGTTCTCGCCCAGTTCGGCGAGGATGTTCACCAGCATCGCCACCGCCTCGGCCGGATGACCGAGCACCGCGGCGCTGGCGGCCATGCCGACCAGCTCGCCGTTCTTCTCCATCACCACGCCGAGGGTGCGCAGGTCGAGATCCTCGACGTAGCGCGGACGACCGCCGCCGACGAAGCGCGCCGAGGAGCCGTTGTCGGCGATCACGCTGGCCAGGTCGAACTTGAAGCCGGAGAAGCGCGAATCGATGATTTCCACCGCCGGCAGCACGTAGTCGGTGGCGGCCAGCACGTCAGCCGCCGTGCAGCCCGGACCCTGCAGGGTTTCCTTCATGACGAAGGCCACTTCGCACTCGACGCGCGGGTGCACCAGGTCGGAGGTGGTGATCGCCGAGTTCTCCGGGCGCGCCATGCGGTCGGTGAGGAAGCCGATGGAGGGCACGCTGACGCCCATCTGCTGCATCTTCGCCTTGGAGGTCAGCCCGGCCTTCCAGCCGACCAGCTTGTGGCCCTTGGCGATGAAACGGCGGCGCAGCTCGCTCTGCACGGCGTAGCCGTCGGCGATGGTCATGTCCGGGTATTCGTCGGTGAGCTTGGGGATCGCGTAGGCGCGAGTCTGCGCCCCTTCGACGCGCTCGCACAGGCGCACGATGTCCTCGCGGGACAGGGTCAGGTTGCTGCTCATGCTGCGCTCCTCCCGGAGAATTTCACCCGGCAGCTACCGAGGCCGCCCACCGTGCACACCAGTTCGTCGCCATCGACCACCGGCACCAGCGCCGACTGCGAACCGGAAAGGATCACCTCGCCGGCCTTAAACGGGATGCCCAGTTCGCCGAGGGTGTTGGCCAGCCAGGCCACCGCGTTGGCGGGCGAGCCCTGCACCGCGGCGCCGACGCCGGTGGAGAAGATCTCGCCGTTCTTTTCCAGCACCATGCCGGCCAGGGTCAGGTCCAGCTTGCGCGGGTCGCCCTTGGTCTTGCCCAGCACGTACACACCGCAGGAGGCGTTGTCGGCCACGGTGTCCTGGATCTTGATCTGCCAGTTGGTGATGCGCGAATCGACGATCTCGAAGCACGGCAGCACGTAGTCGGTGGCGCGGATCACGTCCATCGCGGTGATGCCCGGGCCCTTGAGGTCATGCTTGAGCACGAAGGCCAGCTCCGCCTCGGCCTTGGGCTGGATCAGGCCGCCGAGGTCGATGGTGTCGCCCTCGTGGTAGACCATGCCCGAGGTGAGGATGCCGAAGTCCGGCTGGTACACGCCGAGGAAATCCTGCACCGGCTTGCTGGTGGCGCCGATCTTCTTGCCGACCACCGTCTCGCCGGCCGCAAGGCGGCGCGCGACGAAGCGCTGCTGGATGCGGTAGGCATCCTCGATGGTGATGTCCGGCTCGCGGCTCAGCAGCGGCGGCACCGCACGGCGGGCGACGAAGGCTTCGTAAAGCTCGTCACCGTATTGCTCGATCTTGTTGTTATCCATGTCGTTCTCACAAGGCTTCGACGGGGTTACCCCCTCTCCCACCCGTGGGAGAGGGGCGTCAGATTCAGAGCTTCACGCAGACGTTGCGCGTCTCGGTGTAGAACTCCAGCGAGTGCACCCCACCCTCGCGGCCGATGCCCGACTGCTTGGAGCCGCCGAACGGGGTGCGCAGGTCGCGCAGGAACCAGCTGTTGATCCAGGTGATGCCCACCTCGACGCGCGCCGCCATGCGGTGGGCGCGGGCCAGGTCGTTGGTCCAGATGGTGGTGGACAGGCCGTAGACGTTGTCGTTGGCCAGCGCGACCACCTCGTTCTCGCTGTCGAACGGACGGATGTGGCAGCACGGGCCGAAGATCTCTTCGCGCACCACCGCCGCGTCGTCGGACAGGCCGGTCCAGATGGTCGGCTGCACCCAGGAACCCTCGGCCAGCTCGCCTGGCATCTCCGGCACGCCGCCGCCGGTGACCACGGTGGCGCCCTCTTCCACCGCCTTGCGGTAGTAGGACAGCACCTTGTCGCGGTGCTCCTGGCTGATCAGCGGGCCGTAGTTGGCGTTGTGATCGTCCGGGCGACCGAACTTCACCGCCTCGGCCTTGACCTTCAGCGCCTGCACGAAGCGCTCGAAGATCGGCCGCTCGACGTAGACGCGCTCGGTACCCAGGCACACCTGGCCGGAGTTGAGGAAGGCGGAGCGGAAGATGCCGTCCACCGCCGCGTCGAAATCGGCGTCGGCGAAGACGATGCCGGCGTTCTTGCCGCCCAGTTCGAAGGACACGTCGCGCATGCCTTCCGAAGCAGCCTTCATGATTGCCGCGCCGGTGCGGGTCTCGCCGGTGAAGGTGATGGCGTTGACGCCCGGATGCTGGGTGATGAACTCGCCGGCCGAATCCGGACCGAAGCCGTGCACCACGTTGTACACGCCCTTGGGAATGCCCACGGCGTTCATCACCTCGCCGAGCAGCGCGGCGGTCTGCGGCGACTCCTCGGACGGCTTGACGATAACGGTGTTGCCGCAGGCCAGCGCCGGGCCGACCTTCCAGGTCATCAGCATGAACGGCGCGTTCCACGGGCAGATCACGCCGACCACGCCCTTGGGCACACGCATGGAATAGTTGAGGGCACCGCGACCATCCGGGGTGGCCATCTGGAAGGACTCGCTGGCGACGTTCTTGATCACGTCGGCGAACACCTTGAAGTTGGCCGCGCCGCGCGGGATGAACACATGCTTCTGGACGTGCGCGGGCTGGCCGGTGTCAGCCATCTCGGCCTCGACGAAGTCGTCGAAGCGGCGGGTGATCTCGTTGGCCAC
This sequence comes from Geopseudomonas aromaticivorans, assembly GCF_019097855.1. Taxonomy (GTDB): domain Bacteria; phylum Pseudomonadota; class Gammaproteobacteria; order Pseudomonadales; family Pseudomonadaceae; genus Geopseudomonas; species Geopseudomonas aromaticivorans. The sequence goes on along the minus strand of NZ_JAHRGL010000016.1, from coordinate 66,935 downwards.
GCCGTACAGCAGCTCGACGCGCTGGTCAGTGCTCAGCCCGCCCCACTCGCCGTTGAGCGCGCCACGCGCAGCCTTGACCGCCGCATCCACCTCGGGACGGCCAGCTTCGCTGATCGAAGCGATCACGCGATTGTCGAGCGGCGAACGCTTGTCGAAACGCTTGCCGCTGGCAGCGGCGACGTACTCGCCGGCGATGAAGTTCTCAATCTTGCGCATGGTCACTCCGCGTTGTTGTTCTAGAGGGTGGCCAGCCGGTGCGACCGGGGTGGTGGTCGGAGTGGCTGGGCCTTGGGAGTGAGCATAAGGAGGGGTTGCGATACCGGCTAATACTTTGTTTCTTCTGATTGAATACCCTGTAGGTATCGAGTCAGGCGCATCAGCCTCTGGTCAAAACGGCCTTGAACCGCTCAGAATCGGGGTTCTGCTTCCGGCACCGGGTTGGTGCTGCCTTCGTTGAGAAAAGGAATAGTCGTCAGCTATGACTCCCTGCAAAAGCGCATAGACACCTCTCATAATAAACATAACCAAGCTCAATCAATCGTATTTGCCTTAAAATCACACACCCCGATAGGGTTTTCTTGAAATAAACAAGGGAAAGTTATGAAAAAAGAAAAAGGTACGCACCCTATATCAGACATGAGATTGGCACGCCCAATCATTTATATAGACAAATCAACCAACAAGGCAATAACACTCCAAAGGAGCGAAGTCTTCACAATTAATGATTGCGAGATAATATTTCCGGCGCCAAATAATGTTTCATTATTTGCAAGCATTGCAAAAAAAGAAAGGCAGCAAGCAAAAAACATCCACTCCAGCTTGATTGCAAAAAACATAAAAACCAAAAAAGCATTTGATGTTAAAGATAAAGACATAACTAGGCTATTCAATTATTTCGAGCACATTCAAAGCAGCATAATAGCCATATACACGGCAATAGAGGCATTTGCAAATATCGCCATCCCCGCAGATTTCACACACACCTTTAAAAACAACAAGGGCATAACCGAAACATGGAACAAGGCCGCCATAGAGCGGTGGTACAAAACTAGCGACAAAATTTCAGAATTACTCCCAAAAATTCTAGGTAGCGAGTCGCCTAAAACCATGGCCAACTGGTCAAAATTTAAGGACCTTGAAAACATAAGGAACGAAATAATTCATCAAAAAACGAAGCAAAGCAGCGGCGAAAAAAATATTGACTCATCATTTCTCGGAACTCTTTTAAGCAATGAAATATTCAACACGATAGATTCCGGATTTGAATTAATCTCCTTTTTCTGCCAGAAAGATACATATCACTCATTCTTTCCCATGGGGTTCAGTGATGCACACCTAAAACCTATCGAGGTAGACAGCTTTACAGATAGCTTTAAACTGCATCGCAAAGCCGAAGAGTAGAGTCCCATTGAAAATTGGGCAGATTTATTTTCCATGCGACCGACACATCTAGAGCATTAAGCCAACTCTGCGTCAACTGCTCAGACCCACGAACTCGCCACGTGCTGAGCCTTACTCGCTGGGACTATCATGGTCTTATCCGGCCGCGGTCCTGCGGCCACACATGGCGCAGGACATGAAACGCCCGGGGAGTATCAACGATGGGGAGCACAAGCCTTCATCCCAGCGGAACCAGAGGGTCACGTACTGACCCGACGTTGACCGCTGCGGCCAAGGGTCAAGGCCCCGGAGCTGAGTCGTCCAGCGACTACCGTGCGGTCGCCCTCTTCATCGGCGGCGCCGGCGACAAGAAGTCCTACTACCTCGCCGGCCCCTACCGCAACATCGCCTATGCGCTGGACGCATTCGAGCAGCGCATCGAGGCGGCCGGACAGGCGGAGAACTTCCAGTCGCTCTATCTGGGCTATCACGAGGTGTGGAGCGCGTCCGCCATCGGCCGGCTGGTGGCGACCGAAGTGCAGGATCAGAACACGCCCATCTATATCGTCGGCCACAGCCTCGGCGCCTGGAGCGGCGCGCATCTGTCGCAGCGGCTCAGCGAATGGGGCTATCGGGTGGAGATGCTGGTGACCCTGGACCCGGTGGGTTCGGGGCTGCTGGTGCGGCTGGGCTCGCGGATTCCCTACCACCGGCCGGCGCCGCACTGCCACTGCTGGATCAACGTGCGCGCCGAGCCGGGACGGTCGAATGCTTCGGATCTGGTGGCGCAGCTGGGGCGCAAGTGGCATGTCGCCGGCGAGCCGGATATCGACGAGGCGCTGGACACCAATCACGCCAATGCCTGGGCGCTGTTCTGCAATCCGCTGCACGACGGTCGCTCGGCGGCCGACCATATGTTCGAGTCGATTGTCGGCCAGTTGCACGGCTGATCCGGCAGGCCAGTCGGAATCCGTGCGAGCGCACGGATTTTTACTGTTCGAGCTATCAAGTCCGGCCGAATCCTTGCGTTCGCAAGGATTCGGGGGGTGTTCAGCCGGGCATCTTCGCAAAATGCGGCAGGTCGTCCAGCGGCTTGCCCCACGGCTGGGCGCTGTCGCAGTAGATGTGCATTGTCGGGCTGACGGCGGCCGGGTCGTCGAGGCTGGCGGCGCGGATGAATTGCAGGTCGGGCAGCACAGCCACGTCGGAGAACAGCGGCGAGCCACAGTCGGGGCAGAAGTGGCGGACTACCGGATTGCCGCTGTCGCCGGTGGTGGCGTAGGTGCTGGTCGGCCCCTTGTGGGTGAACGCAGCGCGGGGCACGGCGAATACCGTGGACATGGCGGCGCCGCTGGCGCGCTGGCAGTCGCGGCAATGGCAGTGCGCGACGATGACCGGCTCGGCTGTGGACTCGTAGCGAACGGCGCCGCAGGCGCAGCCGCCAGCCAGTTTCCTTTCACTCATCCTGTCTTTCCTTTTGCAGAGACAAAAAAACGGCCGCCCGTGGGCGGCCGCAAAGGGTGACTCAGATCGCCTTGAACAACGGGCTGCGCACCTGCTGCGCATCGGCCGCCGAGATGAACTTCTCGGTGTAGATGTCGCGTTCGAACAGGCGGCCCTGCATCAGGGTGGTGATGCAGGAGTCGATCATCAGCGGCGGACCGCACAGGTAGGCCTTGTGGCCGCGGAAGTCGTTGGCGAAGTATTCCTTGGCCGCCTCGTGAACGAAGCCGCGGAAGCCCTGCCAGTCGCTGCCTTCGGGCTCATGGGAGAGCGCCGGCACGTACTTGAAGTTGGGGTGCTGCTCGGCCAGGGCGAGGAATTCGTCGTGGTAGTACAGCTCGCTAAGGTTGCGCTGGCCGTAGATCAGGGCGATCGGCTTGTCGAAGCCTTCGGCGAGCAGGTCGAGGATCATCGAGCGCGGGCTGGACAGGCCGGAGCCGCCGGCCATGAAGATCACCGGCACGTCGGCGGACTTCTTGACGAAGAAGCGTCCGTAGGGGCCGCTGATGGTCAGGCGGTCGCCGACCTTGAGCTGCTCGTGCACGTAGGTGGTGCCGCGACCGCCGGGGACGATGCGGATGTTCAGCTCGATCTCGCCACCCTCTTCCGGCGCGTTGGCGATGGAGAAGGCGCGGTGCCCGATGCCGTCCGGCAGCACCAGGTTGACGTACTGGCCGGCCTGGAAGTGCATGCCCTCGGGCGCGTCGAGCTTGAGCCAGAGGCCCTTGATGGTCGGGGTCAGGCTCTCGATGCGGCTGACCGTGGCGGGGAAGTCGCGTACCGGCAGGTTCTCGGCGTCCGGGTCTTCCTCGATCTCGGCCTCGATGGTGATGTCGCTCTGCGCGGTGGCGCAGCACGCCAGGCACTTCTGCTCTTCGCGCTCGAAGTCCATCAGGGCGAAGCTGGAGGCTTCGCCGTGTTCGATCTCGCCGTTGGTGACCTGCACCTTGCAGGTGGCGCACAGGCCGTGGCAGCAGGCGTGCGGCAGGTAGATGCCGGCGCGCAGCGCGGCGTCGAGGATGGTCTGGCCTTCCTCGATCTCGATGGTCTGGCCAAGCGGCTCGATGGTCAGTTCGTAGCTCATGACGCGCCCTCCCCTCAGTTCGCCGACACCAGGCTGTTCAGGCCCGGGGTACGCATGCGCAGCTGTTCCTTGTGGCCGATGCCGTTGGCGGCCAGGCTGGCCTCGAAGTTCGGCACCCAGGGCTGGCCTTCCTTGAGCCACTCGACCTTGTTCCAGTCGATGGCGGCGGTGTCCGGGTCGGCCTGCAGCAGCGGCAGCAGGTGGCTTTCGATCAGCTCGCCGAAGGTGGCCTGCGGCGGCAGGCAGAACATGATGGGGGCACAGATCAGCAGGTGGTGGTCCCAGCTGATGAACACCAGTTGCTTGCCGTGGAAGTTCTCCACGCGGTCGCGGGGGATGCCGACGTATTCTTTGCGGGCGACTACGGTCATGTTCGTATTCCTTCTTGTTGTTCTGTGCGCGGCGCGGCCGGAGCGCACTCCGGCCGCGCCGCCTTGCATTACTGGTTAGTGGTGGACTGGGCGCGCCACTGCTCGAAGTTCTGGCGGTCCTGAGAGGTGGCGAAGTCGCCGTTGTCCTGGCCATCCTTGAGGAACACCCAGTCCATCCACGCGCCGAGGTCGCCCTTGAGCTCCTGCATCAGCCCCGGCATCGGCAGCCAGGCCTGGATGTACTTCTCCGGCTCGTTGTCGAACACATCCTTGCAGCCGTCGGAGCAGAAGTGGTAACGATCGCCCTTGTACACCGACTCGCGGTGGCAGGTCAGGGTCGGGTCGCCCGGCTCGGTGAACAGGGTCGGCAGCTGGCAGCACTGGCACAGCTTGGGCAGGCCGAAGTTGTTGAACGGCGCGCCTGTGGCGGCTTCGTGCTTCTTGATGTGCTCCCAACGCGGGCGGTAGTACTTGTCGAAGGTGGTCGGGTACTTCTTCGACAGCCAGTCCATGTCCTCGTCGGACGGGATCCACACGTGGAAGGAGGTGCCGAACTTCCACTGGTAGAGGCCCAGCATGAGCTGGTGGGACATGTGGTCGATGGCCTCTTCGGCCTGGTCCCAGCCCTTGGGCGCACGGATGCCGTAGCGGGCCAGGTCCTTGAACAGCGCGGTGCCGTTCTCGATGCCGTAGATGTTCCAAGCTTCGCGCCAGGACATCACGCGCTTGGGCAGCATGTAGTCCATCATGGTGCTGACCAGGCTCAGCACGCGGATGCCGCGCCAGAACCACTTGTCGATCCAGGCCTGGACGATCGGCAGGTTGTCCGGGTCCTGCTCGAGCATGAACTTGATGCACTCGAGGCCCAGGGTCATGTGCCGTGCCTCGTCGGACTGCGCCGAGAAGCCGAAGGTGACGGTGGCCATGTCGCCGTTGTAGGCGGCACCGGACATGAACGGCACGAACAGCAGGTTGGTCAGCACGTATTCGAAGCTGAAGCCGATGGCGATCATGAATTCGAACGGGCCGGCGGACATGGCGTCGTCGAAGAACGAACGGGCCACCGAGGTGTACCAGATGCGGTCGCGGTGTTCGGCGAAGGCGTGGAAGCCGTTGTAGAACTTGTTGTAGTTGGACAGCGCGTGGATCTGCGTCTGCGCGTGGCGGATCTCGTCGATGGCCTGCATCTGACAGGCGACCTGGGTGCCGACACCGGGGAACTCGCGGCCAACGCGGGCGAAGCCCTTGTGCGCGGAGTACTCAGCGGGGCTGATGGCCTGCAGGAACACCTTCAGCGCCGACAGGTAGCGGGCGTCGGTGATGTTCAGGTGGCCGTTGTTCTGCGCATGGGCGTCGATGATCGCGTAGAACTTGCGCTCCTTCTCGGCCTGGTACTTCCAGTAGGCGTCCATGGTCAGGCGGAAGGGATCTTCCCACTTGTCCCAGTCGTGGATCTTGATGCCTTCGTACTGCACGTAGGGGAATACTTCCTCGTGGCTGCGGTAGGTCGGCTCCCAGCCCAGATCGCGGGTGAACAGCTTGTACTTGTCTTTCAGGCTGAGCTTCTTGGCGGCGGTTTTCATGTCCATGGCGGGATCCTCTCTCAGCTGTTCCAGGTCAGGGTCAGGGTGTCTTCGTCTTCGTCGACGTTGCCTGACAGCGTGATCAGGTTGATCTGCAGTTCCTGCAGATCGAAGCTGCGACCGAGCTGCTCCTCGATGGTGTCCTTGCGGATCACCAGGCGGTTCGGCGCATCGATCTTGACCATCGCCGGCTCGCGGTTGACCACGGCATGGGGGTTGTCGATTTCGATCGCCTCGATGATCGGGCGAGTGTCTTCGTTGGCTTGCAGGGCAATGAATACGGTGGACATGGGTGAGCCTCTCAGAGCGCGATGCCGGTTTTTTCGATGCGCGCCTTGAAGGCGGCCACTTGTTCGCTGACCAGGTCGTCGGCGTCGGCGCCGAACACCTGCTCCACCACCGGCAGCAGTGCCGATGCAGCGCGGCACTTCCAGGCGTTGATCCACTCCTGCAGCTGGGCGCGGTTGGCCTCGGACTCGCCGGCGGCGACCTTGAGCACGGCATCCACCCACTTCTTGGTTTCGTCGAACCAGTCGGTCATGAACTGGGTCAGCATGGCCACCGAGGAAGCGCCACGGCTGGCCAGGTGCTCGTCGACGATGCGCTCGTAGACCAGCGGGTAGAGCAGGCCATCGAGGGCGACGTTCTGCGCCACGAACAGCTCGAACGGATCGCGCAGCGCCAGGCAGTCCTCGACGTAGCGGCGCAGCGGCTGCCAGGCCTCGCCATCGAGCCAGGCGGCCTTGCCAGCTTCCAGCGCCTCGGTGCCGCCGAGCAGCAGGCCCAGGCGCGACAGGTACTGGGCGATGCCCAGGTTGTCCATGGCGTGGTAGATGCACGGCTGGGTGAAGGTGGTGCCGTAGCCGTAGCCGCAGATGAAGGTGTTGTTCTGGTTGGCGCCCCAGGCGGCGTGGCGCAGCGGCACCAGCAGGTCGAGGGCGATCTGGCGCAGCTCGGCCGGCAGCAGGTCGGTCAGGCCGCGGCTTTCGACGAAGCTGAAGTTGGCCTCCATGCTGTCCTGCTGGCGGGCGCGGGCCAGGGTGTAGGTGCTGTAGTAGAACTGGCGCGGGTCTTTGAGGGCGTACCAGTCCTGCATGACGATCTTGGTGATGCCGGTGTCGTACAGCGCCTGATCCGGGTCCCAGGTCGGCCGGTAGTGCAGGTTCTCGGCGGCCTGGATGTCGTAGCTGCCTTCCTGGTAGCGCGAGGCAGGCTTGTCGCCAAAGCGGCGGGCCAGGTGGTCGAAAGTCTGGCGCAGCGGCTGGATGCTCACCGTGCGAAGGTCGATTTGCATACTTGTTCTCCTGCTGACGCTGCGCGGTACGCAGCGCCGTTCTTGTTGTTCTTGTCAGTGCTCAGGCTTTGAAGCGGGTCTGGGTGGCGTCGGCGAGACTCCAGTTCCAGTCGCTCGGCTCGTCCGTCCCTGTGCCCTCTTCCTTCGGCGGCAGCATCTGCACCTGGTTGGCCGCGCAGAACTCGGCGAAGGCTTCCGGGGTGAGGATCATCTCCACACAGAGGTCGGGCTCGCCGATGGCGAAGTCGAACTCGATGAAGCCGTTACCTCGCTCGCCGGTCACACGGACCCAGCGCTGCCGGGTGTCGAGGTTGGCCGGCACCATTTCCACCAGTTGCTCGGGACGGTTCATGGCCGGTCTCCTCAGGTCACTACGGTGAGGAAGGTTTCGTGCAGCTTGCGCTGCGGGTAGTCGAGGCCCTGGCCGAAGTTGTCGAAAGTCCAGGTGATCGGCTCGTAGTCGGGGTACGGCTGGTAGCCGCCCATGAAGGTCTCGAAGCGGTTGCCGGAGGGGTCCCAGGCGTAGATGGTGCAGCCGCGGGTGACGCCGTGGCGGGTCGGGCCGATGTCGACGTTGACCAGGTTCATCGACATGATGTCGCCGGCGCGCAGCACCTGCTCCCAGCTCTCCATCAGGAACGAGCAGTGGTGCAGCTTGCCCGGCTCCGGGTATTCGGCGAAGGCGATGTCGTGGACCTTGTGGGAGCAGGACAGCCAGATCGCGGCGTTACCCTGGCCGTCCGGGGTGAGCACGCGCTCGACCAGGTAGAAGCCCAGCACCTCGGTGAAGATCTTCTGCACTTCGGCGACGTTCGGCCCGTACAGCAGGGTGTGATCGAGGCGCACCGGGCCGATGCCGTGCTCGCGGGCCTGGGTCCAGGGGGCAGGGTTGACCAGGCCGGCACCGTTGCCGACTGCGGTCTTCTCGGCGTACAGCTCGATCAGGTGGCCGGAGGGCAGCTCGAAGCGCACACGCTCGCCGGTCTCCAGCAGGTCGCCGGCCGGGATACGGGTGGTGGTCAGACCGTAGGCCTGCAGATCGGCGTCGAGTTGCTCGAGAGTGGCCTTGTCGAGCACCTTGAAGCCGAAGAAGTCGATGCCGGCCTCGTCGGCCTCGCGGATCACGTAGCTGTGGTGATCGCGCTCGTCCCAGCACTTGAAGTAGACGCGACCCTGCGCGTCACGCCCGGTTTCCACCAGGCCCAGCACGTCGCGGTAGAAACGGACGCTTTCCTCGAGATTGAGCACGCGAACCTGGGCATGGCCCGGCCGCAGCACACCAGTCATCGCCATTTGTTGTCTCCATTATTTGGCTTGATGCGGTTTTGTAGTCTGCGGGCTTTCTACTGACATCCCGGCAGACAATCTTGCTTTCAACGTCATATACATTGCAGGGACGGTGCCAACTTATTTAAGTGACTGTTTTTAAAGGATTTATCAGGAAATCACCGGATCTGTGACCAACTCTGCGCATGACGCTTTTGTCCGCGGGGCCCAGGCGCCTTACAAAAACGTAAAGGTGCGGCGCACAAAACAACGGGCTGCAGCAGGTGCTTGGCGGGGCATGGAGGGCGCAAAGGAGCGGAATGCGCGGAGAAGATGCGCCCCGGACGCTGGCAGGCCAGCAGCCAATCCATGAAAAGGGAGACGGCGCGGGTTTCAGGTACCCGCGCCGGCCAGCGACAGCGCGCACTGTACGTTTTGGTCACGCCAAGCGGGGTAAGCGCCTGATGTTTGTGTCCGGCGTGGCGGTAGGACTTGGGTAGGGTGCGCCGTGCGCACCGGGACCACGCTGCCCCATGGTGCGCATGGCGCACCCTACGGTTCAGCGCCCGGCGCGCTGGCCGCGGCTCACGCCCTGTAGTAGGTTCGGTGGCCTAGCGGATTTCAGGGAGGATCGTCATGGCCAGCACAGAAGAAGTCGCTGCATTCATTGCCGCCGAGTTCCCGCAGACCAAATGCACGGTGCTGGAGGTCGGCAATGGCGGTGCCACGGTATCGCACCAGATCGGCCATGGTGAGTTGCGCCCCGGCGGCACTGTGTCCGGCCCGGTGCTGATGAGCATCGCCGATGTCGCGCTGTACGTGGCGATCCTCGGCGAGATCGGCCTGGTGCCGATGGCGGTGACCACCAGCCTGACCATCAATTTCCTGCGCAAGCCAGCGGCGGACCGGAGCATTGTGGGGGTCTGCAAGCTGATCAAGGTCGGCAAGTCTCTGGCGGTCGGTGAGGTCTACCTGTATTCGCAAGGCTCAAACGACGCCGTGGCGCATGTGGTCGGCACCTACTCCATTCCGCCGCGCCGGCAATGACGAGACTGCGCCTTTCCGAAACCGGGTAGGCGCGTCGAATCCGTATCAGTCGCTAGCTTCCAGCGCGCACGCCCCCGCCTCCCCTCCGGCCTGCTTGAGCCGATAGGCCAGTTGCCGGCGGGTGATGCCGAGCAGGCGAGCGGCGTGGGTCAGGTTGCCGTCGGCGCGGCGCACGGCCAGCTGGAGCAGGCGGTTCTCGTGGGCCTGCAGATCGAAATGATCGTCGAGCAGGGTGTCGTAGAGCTGCTCGCGGCGCGCCTCCTCGGCATTGCCCACCTGGCCCTTGCCGTCGACGGCCACCCCTTGCGGGGTTGCTGGCGCGTTGCCGGCGAACAGGTGCTCCAGTTCGATCTGCCCGCCGGACGGCGCCAGCAGCACGGCGCGCTCGACCAGGTTCTCCAGCTCGCGCACGTTGCCCGGCCAGTTGTAGGCCATCAGCGCCTGCATGGCGCGGTCGGTCACGCCATTCAGGGTCTTGTTGTAGGTCGGCGCGTACTTCTCCAGCAGCGAGCTGACCAGGATAGGGATGTCCGCCTTGCGGTCGCGTAGCGGCGGGATCGCCACCGGATAGGTGGCCAGCCGGTAGTAGAGGTCGGCGCGGAAGCGCCCATCGGCAATCGCCTGCTGCAGGTTGACGTTGGTCGCCGCCACCAGGCGCACGTTGACCTTGCGGGTCTTGTCGTCGCCGAGGCGCTCGACCTCGCCGGTCTGCAGCACGCGCAGCAGCTTTACCTGCGCCGACGGTGACAGGTCGCCCAGTTCGTCGAGGAACAGGGTACCGCCGTCGGCGCGCTCGAAGCGGCCGGGGCGCGACTGCTGGGCGCCGGTGAAGGCCCCCTTCTGCACGCCGAACAGCTCGGACTCGATCAGGTCGTTGGGGATCGCCGCGCAGTTGACCGCCACGAACGGCTGCTTGGCGCGGTCGCTGTTCTCATGCAGCCACTGGGCAAACACTTCCTTGCCGACCCCGGTCTCGCCGAGCAGCAGCACGGTGATCGGGCTGTGGGCGGCCTTGCTCAACAGGTCGAAGGCGGTGCGGAACGCCGGCGAGCCACCGACCAGCTTGCCGCTCGGCATCTGCTCGCGCTGGCGGCCGCGCAGCTGCCAGAGCTCCTGCGCCAACTCCTGGTAGGCGGTGTCCATCTCGGCCGGGCGGCAGTATTCGAGGTAGGCATCGTCGCCCCAGGCCTCGACCGGCTTGCCGACCAGCACGCAGTGGTGGTCGCCGCAGCAGGTGCACTGGGTTTCACGGAACACGATGAAGCGACGGAAGAAACGGGTAACGTAGCCGGAGGCATAGCCGGCCAGCGTCCAGCAGGCGGTTTCCTCACCAATGCCGTACTGCTGCAGGTGGGATTCGGCTTCCCAGGAGTTCTCGCAGACCACCTCGCCGAAAAAGGTACCCTGCTCCCAGTCGATCTGCGCCTCGGTGATGGTCGACTTGACCAGGCCCTCGAAGGCGTGCAGCTCCGGGCCGATCTGGAACACGTCGTAGTTTTCGCCTGCGCCCAGCAGCTTGGAGGCACGCTCGGCATCCTCCTGCCCGGCGGCGAAGCCCATGCGGAACAGCAGGCCGTGGGCCCGCTTGGCGCCGAGCGAATCGATCAGCTCGCGGCGCAGGGCGCCGAGGGCCTTGGCGTGAAGCAGCAGCATGCGGCTCTCGTCTAGCCAGATCTGCCCGTCATCGATGTTGAAGCGCAGTCTCGAACGCAGATTGAAGCGCTCGAGCGAGCGTTGTACTGCCATGTCAGTCATCCCCCGACCGGCTCGCGAATGGGCAAGGCGTGTCATTGCACTCCCCTGCCCGGCCCTTGGCCGGCTTTGTCTTGTTTTGGTCCCGTCTGAAACGGAACAGGCGGCCGACAACTTAAGTCATCGGCCGCCCGGATACCACTAGCGCTTGGTCAGACCGTTACAGACTTAGCTTGCAGCTGGGCCTGAGGCTGGCTCGGTCGCAGGAGGAAGTGCGCCAGTGCCGGTAGCAGGATCAGCGCGCCGAGCATGTTCCACACGAACATGAACGCCAGCAGGATGCCCATGTCGGCCTGGAACTTGATCGGCGACCAGACCCAGGTAGCGACCGCGATGCCCAGGGTGATACCGGTCAGCACCACCACCTTGCCGGTGAAGATCAGCGCCTTGTAGTAGGCCTCGGACAGGCTCATGCCCTCCTTCAGCCGCGCCAGGGTCACCGTCATCACATACAGAGCGTAGTCCACGCCGATGCCGACGCCGAGAGCGATCACCGGCAGGGTGGCGACCTTGACGCCGATGTTCAGCCACACCATCAGCGCCTCGCACAGCACCGAGGTGATCATCAGCGGCACGATAGCGCAGACCACCGCGCGCCACGAACGGAAGGTAATGAAGGCCAGCACGATCACTGCCGCGTAGACCAGGAACAGCATCTGCACGTTGGCCTTCTTCACCACGATGTTGGTGGCAGCCTCGATGCCGGCGTTACCGGCGGCGTTGAGGAAGCGCACCTCGTCGCTGCCGTATTTGGCGGCGAAGGCTTCCACGGTGTTGACCACGCTGGTCAGGGTGTCGGCCTTGTGGTCCTTGAGGTAGGCGTACACCGTCAGCAGGTCGCAGTTCTGGTTGAACATCTCGCGCGGGGCGCGGGTGATGATGGCGTTGAGCATGTCCTGCGAACGCGGCATCTCGAACCACTTGAGGCTGCCCTCGTTCATCCCGGCGTTGGCCACCTTGGCGAGGCCCGCCAGCGAGCTGGTCGCCTCGACGCCCGGCAACTGCTGCAGCTCGCGCTCCAGCGCATCCACCGCCGTCAGGGTGCTGTAGTGGGCGCAGGCGTATTGCGGGGTCTTGACCATGACGATGAACACGTCGCTGCTCGCCGCGTAGTTGGCGACCATGAAGGCGTTGTCCTTGTTGTAGCGCGAGTCAGCGCGCAACTCCGGAGCGCCCGGATCGGTGTCACCGATCTTCAGCTGGAAGCTGATGGTCAGGCCGATGGCACCCAGGATCAGGCCAAGGCCCACGGCCAGGCCGGCCCACGGCGTGCGGGTGAACAGGTCGAGGAAGGCCCAGAACGGGTGTTTCTTGTGCTCGACGTCATTGGCCTCCATCAACTCGGCCTTGAGGCTGCGCTGCGCGGCCACCGGGCTGACGCCGGTGTAGGACAGCAGGATCGGCAGCAGTACCAGGTTGGTGAAGATCAGCACGGCGACGCCGATGCTGGCGGTGATGGCCAGATCCTGGATCACCTGGATGTCGATCACCATCAGCACCGCGAAGCCCACGGCGTCGGCCAGCAGCGCGGTCATCCCGGCGAGGAACAGGCGGCGGAAGGTGTAGCGCGCCGCCACCAGCCGGTGGGTGCCGCGGCCGACGTCCTGCATGATGCCGTTCATCTTCTGCGCGCCGTGGCTCATGCCGATGGCGAACACCAGGAAGGGCACCAGCACCGAGTAGGGGTCCAGCTCGTAGCCGAGGGTCGGCAGCAGGCCGAGCAGCCAGACCACCGCGACCAGCGAGCAGAACACCACCAGCAGGGTGCTGCGCAGGCAGCGGGTGTACCAGTAGAGCACCGCGGTGCAGATGACGATGGCGGCGGCGAAGAACACCAGCACCTGGCGCAGGCCATCGATCAGGTCGCCGACCACCTTGGCGAAACCGGTGACGTGGATGGCGACCTTGTCCGACTCGTACTTGGCACGCAGTTGCTCGATGCGCTGCGACAGCGCGTGGTAGTCGATGCGCTCGCCGGTCTCGGCGATGCGCTCCTGCAGCGGCACCAGCACGATGCTCGACTTGTAGTTGGCGGCCACCAGCTGGCCGATCTCGCCGGAACGCTCGACGTTGATGCGCACCTGTTCGAGGCTCGACGCCGAGCCGTCGTAGTCGTCGGGGATCACCGGGCCGCCGTCCAGGCCGTCCTCGGTCACGCCGGTCCAGCGCACCGCCGGCGCCCACAGCGACTTCATGTACGGGCGGTCGACGCCGGGCAGCAGGAACACTTCGTCGCTGAGCTTGCGCACGGTGTCCATGTACTCGGCATCGAAGATGGTGCCCTCTTTAGCTTCCACGGCGATGCGCAGGGTATTGCCCATGCCGGCCAGCTGCTTGCGGTTCTCCAAGAAGTTGGCGATGTACGGGTGACCGGTGGGGATCATCTTCTCGAACGCCGCGTTCAGCGACAGGCCGAGCGCCTGGTAACCCAGCACCAAGGTGGTGAACAGGCAGATGACCACGATCGCCAGGCGGTTGTTGAACAGCAGCCGCTCGGCAAGGATCCCGGAATTCTGGTCGAACTCCTTCAGATCGGCGATGACCGCTTCGGCAGGAAGGGACTGGGCGTGGCTCATCATTTGACTCCCGAAACAATAGCGTCCGGCTCGACGCGGGACAGGCCGCGCGCGCCGGAAAGAATCAGCGCGCCATCGGCGGCTTCGGCGATACCGGTCAGGCCCGTGCCCGGCTGTACGGCCAGGGCAACGAAGCTGCGCGCGCCATCGGTGCTGCGCAGCAGGCGACCGCTCTCGTCGGCGAGCAGCACGGAGCCATCCTGCAGTTGGCGCCCGGAACTGATGGTCACCGGCTGGCCGAGCTCGACCCGCTGCCAGTTGGCGCCACCGTCGGCGCTGCGCCAGGCGTTGCCACGCAGGCCAAAGGCCAGCAGCGCATCGCCGTCGAGAGCGAGCGCGCCGAAGAAGGTGCCGGCGTAGGGCGTGCGGATCTCGGCGAAGCTGGCGCCGGCGTCGGCGGAATGGAACAGGGCACCCTGCTCACCGGCGATCAGCACCTCGCTGCCGTTGACCTGCACCTGGTACAGGTGCTTGCCGCGCGGATTGGGAACCCGCCCGACCAGCGACTGCCAGGTCTTGCCACCATCGGCGGTATGCAGGGCCAGGCCGTAGGCGCCGACCACGTAGCCATGCAGCTCATCGGTAAAGCGCACGCCGAGGAAGGGCTTGTCCGGGCCGTCGCTGACCAGATACTCGGCACTGCGCAGCGCAGCGGCGGCACCCTCCTCGCCCGCTTCGACGCGGATCCGGGCATCGTCGCGAACCAGCACTGCCACCTGGTTGCCGTCGAGCTGTCGTTGCCAGGTTTCGCCGCCATCGGCGCTGGCCAGCACCACACCGCTATGCCCCACCGCCCAGCCATGGGTCGCCGAGGCGAAATGCACGTCGGTCAGCGCCACGCTCACCGGCACGCTTTTGGCCTGGCGCCAGGAGCGCCCGGCGTCGTCGGACAACAGCACGGCACCGCGCTCACCTACTGCCACCAGTCGCTCACCGGCGCGAGCGACGGCGAGCTGCAGGCTGTGTTGCGCCCGCGCGCTTTCCCGCGCAGGGAGGTCGAGCAGGTCAGGCACGGTCGGCCCGCTTGCTGCGTTGGAAGGGCCTGCCAGGCAGGCGAGGGAGAGCATGGCGACGGCCAGGGCCGTGCGCCGGCGGAGCGGATTTAGCGCGTGCATGGTGCTTACTCGAATCCGACTCCCCGCCTCCGCTGCGCCGTCAAGCACGGCGCCTGCGGGGTGGGAGAGTCATGAGAGGGAACTCCGGCACCCCCGCCTGGGGCTGAAGTGCCGGAACTGCGGCCGGAAAGCGCGTCTCAGCGCACGCCTTCGGCGGCTACTGCATCACCGGTGTAGTGAGTCTCCGGCTTGCGCGCATCAACCTTGTAGGTGGCCTCGTTGAGCGACTGGGTGGTGCTCATGGTGTTGGCCTGCAGGTTGAAGATGTGCGCGGGCTTCAGAGCCAGCATCGGCGTGGACGGCAGCACGAACGGGGTGATCTGGGTGGTGCGCCACAGCTTGCCCTCGCTGTCGTAGCCATCCATCAGCAGGACCATCCAGGAGTCCTCGTCGAAGTAGTACTTGCGCTTGGCTACGGCATGACGCTTGCCGCCCGCCACGGTCGCTTCCACTTCCCACACGCGGTGCAGTTCCCAACGCACCTTGTCCGGGTTCAGGTGGTGCTGACCGTAGGCCTCGTCCAGCTTGGCGGTGACCACCTCGTTGGCGTTGTAGGGCACGTACATCTCTTTCTTGCCGACCAGCTTCCAGTCGAAGCGGTCGATATGGCCCATCAGGCCCATCACCTCGTCGAAGTAGTTGGCGCCGGAGGCGACGAAGTCCGGGGTGTCGTAGGCCACGGTCGGAGCACGGCGCACGCGGCGCTGGCCGACCAGGTACTGCCAGGCCTGGCGCGACTGGGCGACGTCGATGCTGTCGCGGAACACCAGCGATTCGCCAGCCTTGAACGGCGGAGCGGTGGTGGCGAAGCGCATCAGGAAGTACTCGCCGCTCCACTTATCCGCAGAGCCATCCTTGTAGTAGTAGGGATACTGGTTGGACTGGTCGTTCTGGGTCGCCAGGGTGCGCGAACCATCGGCGGTGAGGACGATGTTCTTGAAGTTGGTTACATCGGTGGCTTCGTTCTCGACCCGCAGCAGGTGATTCCACACCACCTCGATGCCAGCCTTGGGAATCGGGAACGGGATGCCGCCGTAGCAGCCCTGCAGCGACTTGCCGTCGTCCTTGGTCTGGCACTGGGTGGCGTTCTTCGCCGTGTTGTCATACACGTACTGCGGCGCCACAGCGGTGCGGTGGGTCGGATAGACGTCGACGCGGAAGCTGTCCGGGTATTTCTTCAGCAGCGCCTGGGTGCCTTCGGAGAGCTTGTCGGCGTACTGCGCCATGTTCTGCGCAGTGATCTTGGCCACCGGCTTCTCGCCCGGGAACGGTTGTACCGGAATGTCGCCGACCTTGGCACCGGAGGTGGACACGCCCTGCTGGCCGGTCCAGGCCGGAATGCTGCCATCCTTGTTGGCGGCCTTCTCGCCGCCCAGCGGGTTGAGGTTGCCTTTCAGCGCAGCCGCTTCTTCAGCGCTCACTGCAGCATGTGCGCCCTGGGCGCTCATCAGTACGGCAGCCAATGCTGCCCACAAAGCCGTTTTCTTGTGCATTTTTATAATCCTCGACTCGGGGATATTCCGACTTAGAAAGTGCGCTGGATCGACATCGAAATGAAGTCGCGGTCGCCGTGGAAGTTGTCATAGGACAGCTCGGGGCGAGCTGTGCCGTACTTGATGACCGAGCCGTCCGGGCCGTAGTAGTGGGTGATACCCACGCTGGCCTGCCAGGTCTTCTGGTACTCGGCCTTCAGGCCGACGCTGACGTTGCCGCCGTGGTTGGCGGGGAACAGTGCACCGTTGACCGAGGAGCTGCCGAACAGGCCGTAGCTCACGCCGATCGGTACCTGCAGGTCGAGGCCCGGAGCCACCTGGAAGTACTCGGGGGTGAACACGAACTGCAGCGCGCCCGCGTCGCGAGTGGCCTCGGGGTCGAGCCCATTGCCGGTGCCGGGGGTGGTATCGCCTTCGTCGGTAACGCTCAGGCGGCGGTTGAAGGCAAATTCACCGATGAACGAGGCGCCATCCCAGAACGGGGTGGCGGCCAGCACGCTGATCGCCGACAGGTTCAGGTGCATGGTGCGCCCTTTCGGGAAGGCGGAGTGATCGCCGCCGTCGGCACTACCTATACCCATCGGCAGAATCACCGCGTTGCCGGTGGCCACCAGCGGCATGTCGTCGCGGAAAGACAGTTCGCCGGCGACGTTGGTCTCGCCAACCAGGGTGCTGAAGCTGAAGCCGATGGTACGGATGTCCTCGGCATACACCTGCTCGTAGAGGCCGCTGGTCGGGTACACGTAGAACTGCGGCATCTTGTCGTGGAACTGCGCCGCATAGATGCCGTATTCGGTATCGCCCGCCTTGAACTTGACCTGCACACCGCCCTGCCCCGAGTCGCGGGCTTCGATATCGTCGCCACGCAGTACCGAGAAGCCAGGCCCCAGGATCAGCGAATCGCCACCTTCGTCGACGAAGTCGGCGAAGCTGAAGTAGCTGCCGGCCCCCGGCAGACGGCTCTTGCGCCATTCCAGCTGGTAGTAGGCACCGATCGACACGTTGGAGTTGATCTGCAGCTGCCCGGAAACCTGACCGATCGGACGGAGGATTTCCTTGAACTGCGAGTTGGGCACCGACAGTGCCTTGATCAGGTCCAGCGAGGTCTGCGCCGCGGCGATGCCGTTGGAGCCGAAGAACAGGCTCTCGCCGTACAGCTGGGTGAAACGGCCAGCCTTGGCGTTGAGGTTCATGTCACCCGGAGTGAAGCTGCCGTAGACGAACGCGTCCAGCAGCTCGGCCTTGCGTCCGTGCAGCTTCTCGGTGTCATCGGTGAATTCGTCGTAGTCTACGCCGCGCGAGTTGACCAGTGCGCCCCCCAGCGCGCCGGGGTTGTCGTTGGACTTGTTGTAGACGTCGTCGTACCAGGCCGCACCGCTCAGGCGCAGGCCGTAGTTGCGCTTGTAGCGCAGGTCGAATTCGGAGAGCAGGTCGAGGCGGTTGGAAATCAGACCGCGGTCGAAATTCTGGTCGCCGTCGTTGGTATTGACCTGCGGGCCGTTGGTGGAGCTGTCGGCAACGTTGGAATCGACATCGCGCACACGCCAGGCAGCACTGTACTTGACGGTGTTGTCCCAGGAGATGCGGAAATCCGGATTGCCGGAGTCGATCTGGAAGGCGAATGCCGCACTGCTGACAGACAGGCCGGCACACACGCCAGCGAGCGGGAGAAATCCCTTTTTCAAACGAAACTTCGACAGACTGGCTCTGTGGTCCATGTCTTCATCCTCGAAAATCATTGTTGTTGTTGTGCTTTCGGTGTCCAGGCTTTCTTGATGCAGTGTTTCTGCAGCTCGCCCCCATATGCTTCGGACATGGTTGAGAAACTATTGCCCGGACGACTTACCGTCCAATACCATAAAAATGCCAGATCGATACCCAAAAGGTATTGATGTGCTCAGCCGCAAGCCGTCGAGCCAGGCCCAAGCCGCTTAGCTCCTTGCGCGTAGCCAGATCACCGCCGCTCCCCGCTCCAGAGCGCCCGGAAGGCAGTCCCGGGATGAGGTCTCCCGGGCGCAGTGCTAGCGGATCAACGCACGCCCTCGGCAGCCACCGCATTACCGGTGAAATAGCTCTCGGACTTGGGAGACACCACCTTGAAATCCTCTTCGTTGAGCATCTGGACCACGCTCATGGTGTTGCCTTCCAGATTGAAGACCACCGAGGTTCTCAGCAGCGTGGCCGGGATGGCAGGCACCACATAGGGGATCCCCTGGGTGGTTCGCCACAACACCCCCTTCTTGTCGAAGCCATCCACCAGGGCGATCGCCCAGGTATCCTCGTCGATGTAGTAGCGACGGGTCGGCACCGCATGGCGCCGACCTTCGGCCACCGTCGCCTCGACCTCCCACACCCGATGGCGCTCCCAGCGCAGGTGATCGGGATTGAGATGGTGCTTGTCCAGCGCCTCGCTGACCTTGGCGCCAAGCAGCCCGTTGGTGTTGTAGGGAATCAGCATTTCCTTCTTGCCGACCAGTTTCCACTCGTAGCGATCCAGAGCGCCGAAGAACCCCTGAACCTCATCGAAATAGTTGGCCCCCGACGAGACGAAGTCGGGCGTATCGTAGGAAACGGTCGGCGCTCGGCGTACCCGCCGCTGGCCGACCATGTATTGCCACGCCTGGCGCGGATACTTGCCATTGATACTGTCGCGGGCGACCAGCGACTCGCCAGACTTGTAGGGTGGCTCGATGGTCGTATAACGGAACATGGCATATTCGCCCGACCAGTCCTTGGCATTGGCCCCTTGGTAATACGGCGGATACTGGAAGGCGATTTCGTTGCGGGTGGCCAGCGTATGGACGCCATCGGCACCACCGACGATATTGCGGAAGCGATAGTCGATCGCCGGAGCCTCGACCCGCAGCAGGTGATTCCACATCACCTCGACCCCGCTCCGGGGAATCGGAAAGGGAATTCCACCGATGCAACCCTTGATGGTGTCCCATCCTTCCTTGATGCTGCAGTCGAGCGCATTCTTGGCGATGTTGTCGTAGACAACCTGCGGAGCTGCCGCTGTGCGGTGGCCAGGATATACATCAAGCCGGAAGCTGTCGGGATACTTCTGCAACAATGCCTTGGTCCCACCGGACAACAGGGCATCGTATTCGGCCATATTCCTGGCAGTGACCTGGAAAAGCGGCTTTTCATTGGCAAACAACTGCGTCGGGATGTCCCCCAGCATGTTGCCCGGCACCGGCTTGGTAATGCCCCCCTCCCATTGCGGAATACTGCCGTCGGCATTCCCGGCCCTCTCCGCGCCCAGCGGGGTCAGCGTGCCATTGCGCAGCTTGGCCGCCTCCTCGGCACTGACGGCAGCCAGCGCCCCCTGCGGCACGCCCAGCATGATGCTGACCAGCACCACGCCAAGTGTTGCTTTCTTGTACATTGCAATATCCTCGACTCGGGAATATTCGACGAGAAAGAGGTATTGGCACGACAGCGAAACGAATCCCGGGGTGCGCGTTATTTATTCAGGCCGAGCGCTGGTATCGCGCCATTTACTGAAAGGCACTCTATCGAAGCAGCAAAATGACTGTAGCCTGGACCACGCCGAAAAATATGCTGCTGATTTTTCGCAGCCACCTGCGCCCCCAATCGGGATAATCGCAGTGAATCGAGCACCAGTATTATCGGCATCGACCTGAGCGACAAGCTGCGCTTATTTCCGAAGCCGCTGCAAACGCCACAGAAATCCGCCTCACACTCCCTTAAACCGGACTTCGAACAACTGGTGCAACCTCCATGCCTTCCCCTCGAAAATCGCTCTTGTTATTGTAAGTTTCCGTTCCTTGCATCTTGCAGCGATGTTTCGCTCCCCCATACAGAGGAACGGACCAGAAATCTATTGCCCGAATGGCTTAGCGTCCAATACCATAAAAACGTCATCTTGCTACCGCAAAGGTATCAAGCGACCAGCTCCCTCCCACAAGGTCGTCCAGCATGGATCTGCGTCATCTCCGCTACTTCATCGCCGTTGCCGAAGAGCAGAACATCGGTCGGGCAGCAGCCCGCCTGCACATCTCGCAACCGCCCCTGACCCGGCAGATCCAGCAACTGGAGGATGAACTGGGCGTGCGGCTGTTTACCCGCACCCCGCGCGGCATGGAGCTGACCGGGGCGGGCGAGATGTTCCTCGAGGAAGCGCGCAACATCCGCGCGCTGGTCGATCAGGCCACCGAGCGGACCCAGCGGGCCGGCCAGGGCAAGCTCGGCCGACTCGATGTCGCCATCTTCGGCTCGGGGATTCTGGACACCATTCCGAAGGTGCTGCTCGCCTTCAGGAACGCGTATCCCGAGGTCAAGCTCGTCCTGCACAGCATGAGCAAGGGCGAGCAGATCGAGGCCTTGCGCCAGCGGCGTATCGACGCCGGCTTCAACCGCATGCTCGCGCCGCTGCCCGACCTGGCCACCCAGCTCGTCGCCACCGAATCGCTGTTCCTCGCGGTGCACGAGAGCAGTCCCCTCGCCCGCGAGGCCGTCGTGCCGTTCCGTGCGCTGGCCGAGCATCCGTTGATCGCGTTCCCCACCGGCGCGCGGCCCAACTTCGTCGACAAAGTGATGGGCCTCTGCCAGCAGATGGGCTTCGTGCCGGAGGTGGCGCAAGAGGTGGGCGACTCGGTGACCGGCGTCGCCCTGGTGGCGGGCGGATTCGGCGTGTGCCTGGTGCCGCAGTCGGCTTCGGTACTGACGTTCCCCGGGGTGGTATACCTCCCGCTCAGCGGCGCCCCCGAAAACGCCACCGTCGATCTGAGCTGCATCTACCGCGCCGACGACCAGTCGCCGATTCTCGATGCCTTTCTGCAGACGATCAGGTCATTCGGCAAGTAAGCCGCGCCCGGTACAAATGTCCGGCGGCAGCAATGAACGGCTCGCGAGCCGGTGTTTCGGCACTGCCGGGTACCTACAGGGAACTCACGAGATGGCCGCCGTCGACGGCGAGGCAGGCACCCGACATATGCCGCCCGGCGTCGGAGGCCAGCAGCAACATGGGGCCATCAAGGTCCGCTGGCGTCCCGAAACTACGGCCGGGCACCCGCGCCCGCAGCTTTTCGCCCGCCGGGCTGCCGAGGAAGTCCTGGTTGAGATCGGTAGCGATGTAGCCTGGCAGCAGCACATTGGCGCGGATGCCGAAACGCGCCAGCTCGAGCGCCATCGCCTTGGTGGCCTGGATCAGGCCGGCCTTCGAGACCGCGTAAGGCGCCACGCCTCCGGCAACCCGCTCCCCCAGGATCGATGCCACATTGACGATGCAGCCACCCTTGTCGGCCGCCACCATGCGCCGCGCGCCCTCGGTGGCGACCAGCCAGCCACCTTTCAGATTGGTGTCGAGCACACGGTCCCAGTCGTCCTCGCCTTGCTCGAGCAGGGGCTTGGTGACCGTGATGCCAGCATTGTTGACGATGATGTCGGGCACCCCCGCAATCCTCGCAGCCTCATCGAAACAGGTGACGACGCTGGCCTGATCGCTGACGTTGAGCGACAGCGCGTGCGCCTTGCCGCCGATAGCCTCTATTTCTGCCACCAGCTCGTCGAGCTTGTCGGCGCGGCGGGCAGCAACCAGCACCTGTGCACCGACCCTAGCCAGCAGCTTGGCGAAGTGCCGGCCGAGGCCACTGGAGGCACCGGTCACCAGGGCAATGCGCCCGTCCAGGCGGAAACAGTCGAGAACGGAATCTTTACTCATGCTCTACCCCATCGGATAGCAGTCGACCCAACCAGACATCACTGAACGAGGATCTTGCCCACCAAACGCCAGCACCACGGAAGGCACAGCAGTCATGCACCCGCGTGTCGATGTTGCCGATCTGGTAAGGCACGCGGCTCTGCGCGATCGGCGCTATACCGGTGATACTTTGGATCCCCCGATCTGCATCAGGGGAGTTTGCGCAAAGATCTTGAAACGCGGAGGTTTACTGCTTGCCGTCCTGACGCATGTTCAGGATCCAGGCCACCAGCTGCCGGGACTCCTCGTCAGTCACGTCAACGCGGGCGCCCGCCGAAGGCATCGGCGCCGCGCCCCAGTGCCCTTCTCCGCCGTTACGCACCTTGCCTGCCAGCACTTCCAGCGCTGAATCCGGATACTTTTTGGCAATGCTCGTGAACGACGGCGCCTTGGGCATATCGTGATCGAGCGCATGGCAGGTCATGCATTGCTTCTGCTCGGCCAGTTGCATCATGTCCGCCGACTCCGCCGATGCCTGCAGGGCAAGCGCGGAAAGTCCGCCAATCACCGACATTGCCATAATTGTTTTTTTCATATCATCAGCCTCATATATTGTTTTCATTTATTGGCACAGCATGATGAAAAATGCCTATTTGGCACCTCTATTCAGCCTCGCTGAAGGCTTGAAGAGCCTGTATGACCGCATGACCTGCATACCGGGTTAGCCCGCCCCGTCGATGGCTTCCGCCCCCCAGATATGCTCAGCGTCGGGTCCTTGATGTCGCAGAGCTTGCAGCGCGCGCGATTGAGCGGGCTGCAAGCGTCTAGAGAAACGAGGGCCAGCCCTTGATGACTATGGGGTTATGCACGGCCTCTGCATGCGTGATTACCGCTGCCTGGTTGGCAACGGACGGCAACGAGGAGGATTGCACGGCCAGATAACTCAGGGTCACAAACAAGCCGGCAACAAAAAAACAAGTCATATTTCTTTTTATTTTCATGGCCTTGTCTCTCAACGATCCAGGGTATGACCACCTTGAACGCATGGGGATGGTCCCGAGCTCGCCCTCCAAAGAGGAGATGCGTTCTCGCCATTACGCAATGCCTGCCTCGCAGGGCCATGCGCCATGGTCAAGTCAGAATCTAGAAGAACAAGCGGAGCGCTGCAAGCCCATTTACAAACGAGCAGTTCTGTTTTTTAATCAACTCAGCAAGACCCTGCTCCCCTGCTCCACGACTCAAGCCGATGGCCTTGTGTGCCCATTGGCCCGATAACAACAAGGAAACACCATGGCTCAGCGTCAGATTTTCGTAGTCGGTGCAGCTCGCACCCCCATCGGCACCTTTGGCGGTTCGCTCAAGGACACCCCCCTGACCGCGCTCGCGACCACGGCCTGCAGCGCAGCCCTGCAACGCTCGCGGGTCGACCCCGGCGAAGTGGGCCATGTCGTGCTGGGCAACGTGATCCCGACCGAACCACGCGACGCCTATCTGAGCCGCGTAGCCGCCATGGACTCCGGCATTCCCCAGGAAACCCCGGCCTTCAACGTCAACCGCCTGTGCGGATCGGGTCTGCAGGCGATCGTTTCCGCCGCCCAAGCCATCCTGCTGGGCGATGCCGACATCGCCATCGGTGCCGGTGCGGAGAGCATGAGCCGCGGCCCGTTCATCCTGCCCAGCCTGCGCTGGGGTGCCCGCCTCGGCGATAGCGGCGCCGTCGACTACATGAACGGCATCCTCCACGACCCCTGGCAGAAGACCCACATGGGCGTCACCGCGGAAAACGTCGCAGCGCGCTATGGCATCAGCCGTGAGCAGCAGGACGGCCTCGCCCTGGAAAGCCAGCGCCGCGCCGCGCGTGCCATCGCCAAAGGCTATTTCCAGGAGCAGATCGTTCCGGTGCAACTGCAGACGCGCAAAGGCGTGGTCAGCTTCGCCAGCGACGAGCATGTACGTGGCGACCTCAGCCTCGAGCAACTGGCCGCGATGAAGCCGATCTTCCAGAAGGAAAACGGCACCGTCACGCCGGGCAATGCCTCCGGCCTCAACGACGGCGCTGCCGCCGTGGTGCTGGCCGAGGAGCAGCGCGCCAACCGCCTGGGCCTGCAGCCGCTGGCACGCCTGGTCGGCTACGCCCACGCTGGCGTCGACCCGGCCTACATGGGCATCGGCCCGGTACCGGCCGTGCGCCTGGTGCTCGAACGCACCCGCCTGTCCATCGAGCAGATCGACGTGATCGAAGCCAACGAAGCCTTCGCCGCCCAGGCCTGCGCGGTGACCCAGGAGCTGGGTCTGGACCCGGCCAAGGTCAACCCGAACGGTTCGGGCATCTCGCTGGGCCATCCGGTCGGCGCGACCGGCGCCATCATCACCACCAAGGCGATCTACGAACTGCACCGCACCGGAGGCCGCTACGCCCTGGTGACCATGTGCATCGGCGGCGGCCAGGGCATCGCCGCGATCTTCGAGCGCGTCTGAGTCGCCACTTGCCTCACTGACAACAAGAACAAGACAGGAGCAACACAATGCAGATCCGAACCGTAGGCGTCGTCGGCGCCGGAACCATGGGCAACGGGATTGCCCAGGTCTGTGCCATGGCCGGCCTCAAGGTGATCATGGTGGACATCTCCGAGGCCGCCCTGGCCCGCGGCGAGCAGACCATCAACGCCAGCCTCGACCGCCTGGTGCGCAAGGAGTCCATCAATGCGGACGCCAAAGCGGCCGCTCTGGCCAACCTGGTCAGCACCACCGACAAGCAGGCTCTGGCCGAGGCCGACCTGGTGATCGAGGCCGCCACCGAGGCGGAAGCCCTCAAGCTGGCGATCCTCAAGGATATCGACGCCATCGTCCGCCCCGACGCGCTGATCGCCAGCAACACTTCGTCGATCTCCATCACCAAGCTGGCCGCGGCCACCAGCCGTCCTGACCGGTTCATCGGCACCCACTTCTTCAATCCGGTGCCGGTGCTGGCGCTGGTCGAGCTGATCCGCGGTCTGCAGACCAGCGACGAAACCCAGGCGGCCGCCGAGGCTTTCGTCGCCAGGATCGGCAAGACTTCGATCAACGCCAGGAACAGCCCCGGCTTCGCGGTCAACCGCATCCTGGTGCCGATGATCAACGAGGCGGTGTTCGTGCTGCAGGAAGGCCTGGCCAGCGCCGAGGACATCGACGCCGGCATGAAGCTGGGCTGCGGCCAGCCGATCGGCCCGCTGGCTCTGGCTGACCTGATCGGTTTGGATACCCTGCTGGCGGTGATGGACGTCTTCTATCACAGCTTCAACGACTCCAAGTACCGCCCGGCGCCGCTGCTGCGGGAAATGGTCGAGGCCGGCTACCTCGGCCGCAAGAGCGGTCGCGGTTTCCACCGCTACGACTGACCCGTTGCCACCTACCCGCGAGAGCCTGCCATGGACTTCACCCTTACCGCCGAACAGCGCGACCTGCAGCAACGGGTGCGCGATTTCATTGCCGACACCATCATCCCCCTGGAACAGGACCCGCGCTGCGGCGCCCACGGCCCCAGTGAAGACCTGCGCCGCGATCTGATCGCCAAGGCCAAGGCCGCCGGCCTGCTTTCCGCGCACGTCTCGCCGGAATACGGAGGCCTGGGCCTCGACCATCGCAGCAAGGCGGTGTTCTTCGAGGAGGCCGGCTACTCGCCGCTGGGACCGGTGGCGCTGAACATCGCCGCGCCCGACGAAGGCAACATGCACATGCTCGAGGCGATCGCCACCGAGGAACAGAAGGAGCGCTGGCTGCGCCCGCTGGCCGCCGGCGAGATCCGCTCGTGCTTCTGCATGACCGAGCCCGATCCGGGCGCCGGTTCAGACCCGTCGATGCTGCAGACCACCGCCCGCCAGGTCGGCGAAGAGTTCCTGATCAACGGCCGCAAGTGGTTCATCACCGGCGCGGAAGGCGCCACCCTGGGAATCATCATGGCCAAGCTGGAAGACGGCCGGGCCACCATGTTCCTCGCCGACATGAACAGCCCGGGCATCCGCATCGAGCGGACCATGGACGCGCTGGACTCGTGCTTCCCCGGCGGCCATTGCGTGGTCAGCTTCGACAACCTGCGGGTACCGGCCAGCGCGATCCTCGGCGAGCTGGGCGAGGGCTTCAAGTACGCCCAGGTGCGCCTCTCCCCTGCCCGCCTGACCCACTGCATGCGCTGGCTCGGCCAGGCGCGCCGCTGCCACGATGTCGCCAGCCGCTACGCCGCCCGGCGCATGGCCTTCGGCAAGGCACTCGGCCAGCACGAGGGCGTCGGCTTCATGCTGGCCGACAACGAGCTGGACATGCACAGCGCCCGCCTGTCGATCTGGCATACCGCCTGGGTACTCGACCAGGGCCATCTGGGCACCCACGAATCGAGCATGGCCAAGGTCATCGCCTCGGAAGCCACCTGGCGGGTGGCCGACCGCAGCGTGCAGGTGCTCGGCGGCCAGGGCGTGACCGGCGAGACCATAGTCGCGCGGATCTTCTCCGACATGCGCGCCTTCCGCATCTACGACGGCCCCTCGGAAGTCCATCGCTGGAGCCTGGCCAAGCGCATCTTCAAGAGGAACAGCGCATGAATCCCGAGCTGAGTACCGCCCTGCAGGCCTTCATCGCCCAACAGGCCGGGGCCGCGAGCGTCGAGTTCAGCGAGCTGCGCCTGCTCTCCGGCGGCGCCATCCAGGAGAACTGGCTGGCCATCGCGCGGATCGAAGGCGGCCCGCTGGCCGGCACTCAGGAACTGGTGGTCCGCGCCGACTCCCCCACCGGGGTGTCGGTCAGCCATGGCCGCGCCCAGGAGTTCGCCCTGCTGCGCGCGGCCTTCGCCGCCGGGGTCACGGTACCGGAGCCGCTGTGGCTGTGCGCCGAGCGCGAGGTCATCGGCCGGCCGTTCTTCGTCATGCGCCGGGTGGCCGGCACCGCCACCGGCTACCAGCTGGTCAAGGACCGCAGCCTGGGTGGTGACCGTGCCGAACTGGCGCGCCGGCTGGGCGCCGAGCTGGCGCGGATCCACTCGATCCGCCCGCCGCGCGCCGATCTCGACTTCCTGCCGAGCTACGCCGCAGCGCCGGCACTGCACCTGATCCAGCAGCACCGCGCCTACCTCGACAACCACCACACGCCGCATCCGGTGCTCGAATGGGGCCTGCGCTGGCTGGAGCGCCATGTCCCGCCGCGCGGCGAGCTGGTGCTCTGCCACCGGGATTTTCGCACCGGCAACTACATGGTCGACGACAATGGCCTGACTGCCATCCTCGACTGGGAGTTCGCCGGCTGGAGCGATCCGCTGGAGGATCTCGGCTGGTTCTGTGCGCGTTGCTGGCGCTTTGGCGCCGACGCACTGGAAGCCGGCGGCATCGGCCAGCGCGAGGACTTCTACCAGGGCTACGAGAGTGTCAGCGGCTGCCCCATCGACCGCGCGCAGGTCGCCTACTGGGAAGTCATGGCGCACATGAACTGGGCGATCATCGCCATCCAGCAGGCCGAGCGGCATCTCTCCGGCGAGGAGGATTCGCTGCTGCTGGCGCTGACCGGGCATATAGTCCCGGAGCTGGAATACGAAATCCTGCGGATGACGGAGGGCACCTGATGCGCGACTACCCCACTGGAGCACAACTGCTGGAAAGCGCCGAGGCGCTGCTGCGCGCCCAGCTGCTGCCCGCCCTGCCTGCCGAGCAGAAGCAGAATGCCTTGATGATCGCCCGCGCCATGGGCATCGCCGCCCGCCAGCTACAGGCGGGCGAACAGCCTGAGCGCACGGAGCTGACCGAGCTGCAGGCGTTCCTGCACAGCGCCGCAAGCCCGGCCCAGCCGGGCGCGGAGGCGCTGCGCGCACAGCTGGTCGAGGCCAACCGCGCACTGAGCCGGCTGATTCGCCAGGGTGGCGCCGACGCCGGCGATGCCCACGCCCAGGTCTTCCGCCACCTCGAACAGGTGGCGCGGCAGAAGCTCGCCGAGAGCAATCCGCGCTACCTGCAACGGGCCAAGCCATGAACGCCCGCAACGACCTGCCGCGTCGGCGCATCTACCTGCTGCGCCATGCACAGGTCAGCTACTTCGATACCCAGGGCAAGCCGCTCGACCCGCGCCAGGTGCCGCTGACCCCGACCGGGCGCCAGCAGGCCGAGGCGGCCCGGCAGTTGCTGGCCCCGGTGCGCTTCGACCTGGCGGTGTGCTCGGGGCTGCCGCGCACCGAAGAAACCGCGCGGATCGTGCTGGGCGCGGCGGACATCGCCCTGCAGATGGAGCCGCGCCTGCAGGAGGTGCGTGGCGGACGCCTGCGCGAGGTACCGCCTGAGCAGCGCCAGCAGGCCATCGCCTACGCCTACGACGGCGCGGAATTGCCCGGTGCCAGCTTCATCGGCGGCGAGGCCTGGAGCGACTTCGCCCTGCGCGTCGGCCAGGCCTGGGACGACTGGTTGGCTCGCCCGGACTGGAACGACCTGCTGCTGGTCGCCCATGACGCGGTGAACCGGGTGATCCTCAGCCGCATCAGCGGCAGCGGACTGGCCGGGCTCAAGGCCTTCGAGCAGGATCCGGCGTGCATCAACATCATCGAAGCCGACCACCCCGCCAGCCCAGCCCCGCGTCATCTGATCCGCAGCGTCAACCTGGCGGCCTACGATCCGCTGCGCGCCAACCAGCGCCTGACCGTAATGGAGCAGGTCTGGCGCAGCTACCAGCCAGCGCCCCAACCCTGACCCAGATCGCTTTCCACAAGGACCCGACTATGTCCACTGCCCCTATCCTGCTCGAGAGCCACGGCCAGATCCGGCATATCCGCTTCAACCGGCCACAGGCCCTCAATGCCATCGACCAGAGCCTGGCCAGCGCCTTCCTGGCCACCTGTCGGCAGCTGGCCGATGACCCCGAGGTGCGCGTCATCGTTCTCAGCGGCAACGGCCGCGGCTTCATGGCCGGCGGCGACATCGCCCAGTTCCGCGACGACCCCGCTTCGGTGCCGGAAACCCTGATCGAGCCGATGAACCAGGCCCTGCAGTTGCTCAGCGGCCTGGATGCCCCGCTGCTGGCCAGCCTGCACGGCCCGGTAGCCGGCGCCGGCATGAGCCTGGCACTGGCCTGCGACCTGGCCATCGCCGCCGACAACAGTCGCTTCAACTTCGCCTATATCAACCTCGGTGCCAGCTGCGATGTGGGCGCGTCCTGGAGCCTGCCGCGCCTGGTGGGCCTGCGCAAGGCACTGGAAATCGCCCTGCTCAGCGAACCGTTCGACGCCGTCGAAGCACTGCGCCTGGGCCTGGTCAACCGCGTGGTACCCGCCGAGGAGCTGGAAAGCGCCACCCTGGCCCTGGCCCAGCGCCTGGCCGCAGCCTCGCCCAAGGCCCTCGGCCTGCTCAAGCGTCTGATGCGTGGCAGCTTCGAGAACAGCTTCGCCAGCCAGCTGGAAGCGGAAAAGGCGGCCTTCGCCGACTGCCTGCAGACCGAGGACTTCCGCGAGGCCGTGAGCGCCTTCCTGGAAAAGCGCCCCGCCACCTTCAGCGGTCGCTGACCCCCTGCGGCGCGGCGACCGCCCGGTTGCCGCGCTGATGCAGCAGCAGGCCCAGACCGATCACCACCGCGCCCAGCCACACCTGCGGCGGCAGTTGCTCGCCGTTGAAGCGCTGACCAACCAGCAGCGCCAGCAGCGGGGTGATCACCAGGATCAGCGCCACCTGCGCCGAGTCCAGGCGCCGCACGATGTAGTAGTACAGGGCGAAACCCAGCACCGAGCCGAACAGCGCCAGATAGAGAATCGACAGGCCACCGCGCCAGCTCAGCTGCGCCGGCAGCGCCGCGCCATCCAGCCACCAGGCCAGCAGGAACAGCGGCGCAGCCACCAGCAGGGAACCGGCGGTGGTGGCCAATGGCGCGCTGTCGTCGGCGATGCGCTTAAGGCCGACCAGAGTGGCGGCGTTGACCAGCACCGCGAACAGCAGCACGGCGATGCCCGCCGCCGCCCCCTCGGCAAGCTGCAGGCCATCGTCGATGAAGACCATGCCGAGGCCGACCACGCCCAGCGCCATGCCCAGAAGGCGTGTCGGGCTGAGCAGGCGCTCCTCCAGCCAGAAGGCTGCCAACAGGCTGGTTACCAGCGGCGAAAGCCCGAAGATCACCGACATCAGCCCCGAATCGAGGCGCCGCGCCGCCCAGTAGACAGCGAGCATGGCGACGAACAGCCCGCCGCCGGCCACCAGGTAGCTGAGCAAGGCGCGCCGATGCCGCGGCAGATGGATGCCACACAGGCCCAAGACCAGCAGGCAGCTAACCAGTGCAATGAACATGCGGGTCGCGGCAGCGAAGGCGAAGCCGGTATCCAGCGTGCCCCACTGGATGGCCAGCGGGGTGGTCGCCCAGATCAGCACGACGCCCAGATAGGCC
This sequence comes from Geopseudomonas aromaticivorans, assembly GCF_019097855.1. Classification (GTDB taxonomy): domain Bacteria; phylum Pseudomonadota; class Gammaproteobacteria; order Pseudomonadales; family Pseudomonadaceae; genus Geopseudomonas; species Geopseudomonas aromaticivorans. The sequence continues at coordinate 36,433 of NZ_JAHRGL010000016.1, read as the reverse complement.
AGCCAGACCAGCCCCCGGCCACTGAACAGGTTGCGTGCCAACCGATCCGCAAAGAGCTTGTGCATCGCAGAGAACCTTTGCCGGTGTGAAAAAAAAGGCACGCCAGGGAAACGGCGTGCCGAAGGGACATCCCCACCCCAGGGACACCGGTCAGATATCGAGCACCAGGCGCGGGCTCTGCGAGCGCGAGCAGCAAGGCGTGAACCAGTTTTCCTCGTCGCGCTCCTTGTCGGTCAGCACCTGGTCGCGGTGGTCCGGCTGGCCGTCCAGCACCCGGGTGATGCAGGCACCGCAGATGCCCTGCTGGCAGGAAACGCTGATCTCCACACCGTCGGCCTCGAGCACCGAGACAATCGACTGGTCCGCGGGAATCACATAGACCTTGCCGCTGCTGGCGACCTGCACCTCGAAGCGCTGGTCTTCCGAGGTATCCACCGCCTTGGCGGCGAAATACTCGAAATGGACGCGTTCGTCGCTCCAGCCCTGCGCCCTGGCGGTGTTGGTCACGAAGTCGATGTAGCCGCCCGGGCCGCACACATACAGGTGGCTGTCCGCCGGCTCGGCGGCCAGTACCGCCGCCAGATCGAGTTTCTGTTCGGCCGCGCCATCGTCGAAATGCAGGTGCACCTTGCCGGAGTAGGCGGAGTTGCCGATGCGCTCGACGAAGGCCGCGCGCTCGGGAGAGCGCGACGAGTAGTGCATGACGAAATCGGCGCCGCTGCTGGCCAGGCGCTCGGCCATGCACAGGATCGGGGTGACACCGATGCCGCCGGCGAACAGCACGTAGCGCTTGGCCTGCACCAGCGGGAAGTGGTTGCGCGGCGGGCTGATGCGGATGGTCTGCCCTTCCTGCAACTCGTCGTGCACGGCGATCGAGCCGCCACGCGACACCGGGTCGCGCAGTACGCCGATGACATAGCGATGCTGCTCGGTCGGGTCGTTGCACAGCGAGTACTGGCGTACCAGACCCGGGCGAATTTCCACGTCGATGTGCGAGCCCGCACTGAAGGCCGGCAGGGCCTCTCCGCTGGTCGAAGTCAGCTCGAGAGTCACGATATCCAGCGCTTCGGCCGCCTTGCGGGCGATGCGCACTTCAAGATAGGTAGAGTCCATACTGGCCATCTCCGAATTTTTATTAGGGTTGCGCCGCCAGGCGCTGGCGGATGTCGGCGCGCAGCTGGTCCTTGCGGATCTTGCCCGAGGCGGTGCGCGGGAAATCAGCCACCACTTCCAGGCGCTCGGGCAGCTTCTGCCGGGCCACCCCTGCCTGAGCGATGCTGCCGAGCAGCGTGTCGAGGGTCAGGGTCTGGCCGGGCTTGAGTATCACATAGGCGCACAGGGTTTCACCGAGGCGCGGGTGCGGCATGGACACCACCGCCGCCTCGTCGATGGCCGGATGCTGGTGGAGGATGTCTTCTACCTCCTTGGCGCTGATCTTCTCGCCGCCGCGGTTGATCAGGTCCTTCTTGCGCCCGGTGATGACGATGGCGTTGTCGGCGGTGATCCGCCCCAGGTCGCCGGTGGCGAAGAAGCCGTCGGCATCGAAGCTGGCCGCGGTCTGCTCGGCATCGGCATAGCCGAGGAACATGGCGGCGCCGCGCACGCAGATCTCGCCCTCCTGGCCCAGAGCGACCGGCTGGCCCTGCTCGTCGAGCAGGCGCACCTCGTAGTCGCAGATCTCGCCGTCGGTGGTGGCCGCCTGCTCCAGATGGCCCTCGCCGACGAAGCCCAGGGTCACCAGCGGCGCCTCGCTGGAGCCGAACACGCGGAAGGCGCGGCAGTTGTCGAACACTTCGCGGGCCTTGTAGATCAGCGCCGGCGGCACCTCGGCACCGCCACAGGCGAAGGCCTTGAGGCTCGGCAGACGGCGGCCGTGCTGCTCGGCCTGGTGGATCAGCTCGTGCAGGAACGGCGTGGCGCCGAGGCTAACGGTGACCTGCTCGCGCTCGATGATCTCCAGCGCCTCGGCGGCGTTCCAGCGGTCCATGAACACCGTGCGCGCATTCAGGAAGAACGGCAGCTCGAGGCCGCTGAGGCCGGTGACATGGGTCACCGGCGAGGCCATCAACAGGGTTTCCGCGCCGCTGCCGCACCAGTGCTCGAAGGCGCGCTTGAGGCGGGTCGGCCCGGTGTTGTGCGAATGCAGCACGGCCTTGGGCCGGCCGGTGGTGCCGGAGGTGTAGAGGATCAGCTTGACCGCGTTGGCGTCTACCACCGGCAGCGAAGCCGGCCCCTTGCCCTCGGCGAGCATCGCCTCGTAGCTGTCCGCGCCGGACGCATCGCTGCGCACCGGGCAGAGCAACTGCAGCTGCGGCAGGCTCGGCGCCAGGCGGGCCATCATCGCGGCGTAGTCGAAGTTGCGGTAGGTGCCCGGAAAGAAGGCCGCCTTGATCGCCGAGTCGGCCAGCATGAAGGCGACCTCGGCATCTCGGTAGATCGGCACGATCGGCGCCACCACCAGGCCCAGCAGGCTGGCGGCCAGGTCGATGACTGCGGTCTCTCGCCAGTTGGGCAGCTGGAAGCTGATCACGTCGCCGGCCACCAGCCCGCGGCGCTGCAGGGCACCGGCCAGCAGGCGGGCATCGCCGAGCAGCTCGCCCACCGCGCAGGGCACGCCCTCGAACACATGGGTGATCTGCCGCGGGTCGCGTGCGGCCATGGCCGCGGCCCGCTCGGCGATGGTCTGGTTCTGCCACTCGCTGCAGCCGGCATAGCGGGCCAGGATCGCCTCGTCCAGGCGCACCTGCCGGCCACTGATATCTTTGCGCATGCTTACATCCTCTTGTTGGCTACTTGTGGATGCGTCTTTCAGGCGGACTTCAGCGTCGACTCGACGAAGCGGCTGAAATGCCAGTCGCGGCTGCCAAACAGCGCCGCGTTGACCATCAGCCGGCGGAAGTAATGACTGACCTCCAGCTCTTCGGTGACACCGACGCCGCCGTGCATCTGGATCGCCTCGTTGGCGATCTTGCGCGCGGCATGGCTGATGTAGGCCTTGGCGCCGCTGACCTGGCGTGCGCGCTCCTCGGCCGGCAACAGCATTGCCTGCTGGGCGGCACGGGTCAGCGCGCGGATTTCCTCCTTGAGCATGTACAGGTCGGCCATGCGGTGCTGCAGCGCCTGGTTGCTCGCCAGCGGCTTGCCGAACTGCTTGCGCACCTTGAGGTACTCGTTGGTGATGTCGACTAGGCAGGTCGCCGCACCGAAGGCCTCGGCGCACAGCGCCACGCCGGCCTCGTCGAAGACTTCGGCCAGCACGTCTGCTGCGCACGCGCGTCCCTCGTCACCCAGCCGCTCGGCCGGTGTGCCGAAAAAGCGCAGGTTGGCGGCACCTCGACCGTCGACCAGGCGATATGCCTGGCGCTCGACGCCTGCGCCGGCAACATCGACCAGATACACCTGCAGCTCGCCCTGCTCGTCACGGGCAGTCACCAGCAGGCGGTTGGCGGCATCGCCGTGCAGCACGCCCTGCTTGGTCCCCGTCAGCTGTCCTGCCTCCACCCAGCAGCTCTGACCGTCGAGTTGCTCCTCATGGGCCAGTGCCAGCTTCAGGCTGCCATCGGCCAGCGCCGGCAGCAGCGCGGCCTGCTGGCTGGCAGTGCCCAGCTTGACCACCAGCCCGGTGCCGACCAGCGCACTGGCCAGCAGCGGCTCCATCAGCAGGCGCTTGCCGACCACCTCCATGACCGCGCCCTGCGCCACGGCATCGCCGTCCAGGCCGCCCTCCTCCTCGGGTAGGCGCAGCGCCAGCCAGCCGAACTCGGCATAGTTCTGCCAGGCCGCCGCGCTGTAACCGGCGGGCTGCTCGAGCACGCGCCAGCGCTTGAGGAAGTCGTACTGCTCGGCGGTATAGCGCTCCAGGCTGTCACGCAGCATGGAGATGGTTTCAATGTCCGTAGTCATAGTCCGAGCACCGCCTTGGCCACGATATTGCGCTGGATCTCCGACGAGCCGCCGAAGACCGTTGCCGCGCGATTGTAGAAATGTTCCTTGAGGATGCCGCCGACATCGTCGTCGCCCAGCGGCGGCAGGCCGGCGCTGTGCAGTGCCGCGGTGTCGTAGGCGATCCCCGCCGCGCCCAGCGCCTCGACCAGCGCCTCGGCCACCTCCTGGTACAGCTCGGTGCCGCGCACCTTGATCAGCGAGGCTTCGCCGCCGTTGTCGGTGCCCTCGACCATCGACTCGACCGCCTGGTAAGCGACTTCCTGCAGCGCCATGAAGCGCAGCTCGAACTCGCCGATGCGGTTGCGCATCAGCGGCTGGTCGATCAGGCGCTGGCCATCACGAATGGTCTCGCGCGCCAGCTTCTTCAGGCGCTCCAGCACGTGCCAGGCCAGGCCGACGATGGCGCCGGCGGTGCGCTCGTTCTTCAGCAGGAACTTGGCGTAGGTCCAGCCGGCGCCCTCCTCGCCGACCAGGTTGGCCGCCGGTACGCGCACGTTCTCCAGCCACACCTCGTTGACGTGGTGATAGCCGTCCATGGTGTGGATCGGCTTGACCGTCACGCCCGGGCTGCGCATGTCGATCAGCAGGAAGGAGATGCCGTTCTGCGACTTGCCGTCGTTGCTGGTGCGCACCAGGCAGAACAGCCAGTCGGCCCACTGCGCGTAGGTGGTCCAGACCTTCTGGCCGTTGACCACGTAGTGGTCGCCGTCGCGTACCGCCTGGGTGCGCAGGCCGGCCAGGTCGGAACCGGCGCCCGGCTCGGAATAGCCCTGGGCCCAGAACTCCTCGGTCTTGACGATGCCGGGCAGGAAGCGGCGCTTCTGCTCCTCGCTGCCGAAGGTGTAGATCACCGGACCGACGTACTTGACGCCGAAGGGGATGATCCACGGGCAACCATGGCGGGCCAACTCGTCCTCGAACACGAAGCGCTCCAGCGACGACCAGTCGCGACCGCCGTAGGCCTGCGGCCAGTGACCGACCACCCAGCCCTTGGCGTCGAGCAGGCACATCCACTGCAGGTAGTCGTCCTTGTCCAGCACCTGGTGCCGATGGGATTTGTCGCGCAGGGCCGCCGGCATCTCGTGCTTGCAGAACTCGCGGACTTCTTCTCGCAGGCGTTGCGCCCGATCGCGTAGCGTCTTGTTCATCTCGCTTCCCTTGTTCTATGTCCGCGCGCTGTGGGTGGCGCGCCGCAGCGGCCACCCCGGCAGCGGGCGGCTACTTCGCCAGGCCCAGGTACTTGTCGAGGGTCAGGTGGTGATGGCGAATGCGGCTTTCCTGGTAACTGGCCAGGCTGACGGCGCCCTTCTTCGAGGCCTTGAGGCCCTTGGTCATGGCGTCCAGGTTGCTCATGTCCTGGTCGAAGACCGGGCCCAGCGCGCCCAGTTCGGCCGCGGCGGAGAACTCCAGGTCATCGGGCAGGCGGTTGAGCTTGGCGCCGGGCGGGCACTCGGTGCCGGCCGGGTAGCGACCGAGCAGCCAGACGTCGAACAGACAGGCTTCGTGGTTGTCGCCATCGGGAATGGCGCGGTAGACGATGTTGCCGAAGTAGCCGGCCCACACCTGGCTGTTGGGGAAGATCGAGTAGAGGATGGCGTCCTGCAGCTCGGCCAGGGTGGCATGGGACAGGTCGACCCCGGCGGCTTCGGAGAAGATCTTGCGGTTCAGCTCGCCGATGTACTGGCGGGTGGTCATGCCATCGGGCAGCACGTGCTTGCTGCTGTCCGACTCGGCCATGCGCCCGGACTCGTCGAGGATGTCGCGCAGGATCAGGGCTTCCTCGACATCCTTGAGGTTGGAGCTGGTCACTGCCATCGGCGTGACGCTGCGGCTGATGTTGTCGCCGTACATGTCGTACTGGCTGTCGATATCGCCGGTGAAGGTCATGATCTGCGGATGGGTTGCCCGGGTGTGCATGGACTCCATGAAGGCTTCCTGGGCGACCTTCCAGTTGCACGCCATGCGCCGCTGCACGTGGGCGATGGACACCGAGTGTTCGAAGTTGTAGTCCTTGAAGTGCTCCGGCAGCACGTCGAGGTGCTCGCGCAACGAGGGCGCATCCAGGTCCGGGTTGATGAACACGAAGCCGGCCCAGGTTTCCACCTTCACCTGCGGCAGCTTCTGATCGCACGGCTTGAGGTGCTTGAAGTCCCAGGTGGTGGGCATGGTCTTGAGATCGCCCTGCAGGTCCCAGGCGAAGCCGTGGTACGGGCAGCGCAGTTGGTTGACCGCGCCGCTGCTCATGCGCAAGGCACGCCCGCGGTGCAGGCAGGAGTTGTGGAAGCCGCGGATCTCGTGGTCCTGGCCACGCATGACGATGATCGAGGTGTTGACGATGTCATACACCACATGGTCGCCCGGCTTCTGGATGTCCTCCTCGCGGCACACCATCTGCCAGGCCTTGGTCCACAGCTTCTCGGCTTCCAGCTCATGGAAGGCGCGTGAGCTGTAGCGATCGACCGACAGGTCCTCGTCGCTGAAGCCGGGGTGATTCGGCTGCAGATGCTCCGGAACCGGCACCGTTTCCAGCTTCAACAACTGCTGGAACAGGTTGGGATCGCCCACCTCCTCCGGCGGCAATACGGTGAACTTGGCGTGCTTGGGATTGTTCATGCTAGTGCCCTCGTTATTTTTATTGAGCTGGTCGATCGGATGGTTACGGCGCTTCGAGAATGGTCACGGCGCTGACACCCGGCGCGCCGTAGACATGGGTGTAGCCAAGCCGCGGCCGGCCCGGCACCTGCCGGGCGCCGGCCTGCTGGCGCAGCTGGGTGCAGACTTCGATGACCTGGCGCAGGCCGGAGGCGCCCACCGGCTCGCCATTGGCCAGGCAGCCGCCGTCGGTATTCACCGGCAGGCGGCCACCGATATCGGTTTCGCCGCGGCGCAGCAGATGGCCCTGCTCGCCGTGTTCGCAGAAGCCGTTTTCGGCGAGATGGATGATTTCCGAACCGCTGTCGGTGTCCTGCAGCTGGATCACGTCGATGTCCGCCGGGCCGACCCCGGCCAGCTCGAAGGCCGCGTGCGAGGCGGTGACTGTCGGCGCCGGCGACTGCTGGGCCGCCAGCCCCGGGCTGAACACCTCGAAGGAGCCGTGATGACGGGTGCGCATCACCGCGGCGCGCACCAGGATCGGGTTGCGGCTGTACTTGTGTGCCTCGCTCGCCCGGCACAGCACCAGCGCCGCGCCGCCCTCGGCCGGATTGCAGAACATGTACTTGCGCAGCGGCAGGTTGACCGGCATCGACTCGGCGATCTCGGCGAAGCTCAGCTCGCGCTGGCGCCAGGCATGCGGAGTCAGCGCTCCGTTGCGGAAGGCGCGCTGGGCGACGTGGACCAGCGCCTCCTCGGGAATGCCGTGCTCGTGCAGGTAGCGTTGGGTCTTCAGGGCGAAGAACTGGGTGGTCAGCATCAGGCCAGTTTCGCCGTACCAGTCCTCCAGGCCCCAGTCGGCCGGCTTCGGGTTGAAGGCGCCACGCGGGTGCTTGTCGAAGCCGACCGCCACGCCGATCTCGGCCATGCCGCTGCGCAGCGCAGCAATCACACTGGCCAGGGCGCTGCCGCCGGTGGCGCAGCCGTTGGCCACGTTGACGAACGGGATGCCGGTCAGGCCCAGGTGATTGGCCAGCGCGTCGGCATTGCCGCCATCCTGGCTGCCGCCGTAGGCCACGCCGACCTGATGCCACTCGACGCCGGCGTCCTTGAGCGCCTCGCGCACGGCATAGGCGCCCTGGGCCTGGCCGCTCAGGCCGTCGGTGCGCCCGAAGGGGTGCAGGCCGACACCGATGATGGCGATATCTTCCATCACTGATCTCCTTCCGCGGCGGGCGGAGCAAAGGCGAAGGTATGCAGCGGCTCACCGGCGGCATTGCGGCCGTAGCGGACCAGGGTGAGCTGCATCGGCATGCCGATGCGCAGCTGCTGGGGATCGGCAACCGTCAGGCGACTTTCGACCTTGACCCCGCACGGCATCTCCACGTAGCCGACGCCGTAAGGCTGGAAATCGACTTCGCTTTCGCCGCTGTTGTAGGGCGCCTTGGGCAGGAAGCCCTGGATGGTCCAGGACCACAGCCGGCCTTCGCGACCGATCTCGCAGCTCTCGAGATCGCTGCCGCTGCAGCGGGTGCAGTTGTCGGCGATGGGGAAGTAGCACTCGCCACACTGGCGGCAGCGACTGCCCAGCAGGCTCGGGCCCTGCGCGCCGACGCGGAGCAGGTGCCCGCCGGCGAGGTTGGTCTGCATCAGGTTGCTCATTGTTATTTTCAACCTTTTTTAAACCATCAAGATTGTTTTTTATTGGAGACAGAGTGACAAAGCGCAGACGGTTTGGCAACCGTCTGCGCAGAATTTAATTGGCGGGTTTTTGCAGCTCGAGTTTGCGCTTGTAGGCTTCCATGTACTCGGCCATGGCCGTCTTGGCCAGCAATTCGTGCAGGCGGTGCAGACGGTCGCCATGCAGGTAGCTGGACGGGTCCAGGGCCACGCCGCGCAGGGCATGCATGATCAGGTCGCGCAGGCCTTCACCGGTTTCGCGCATGCCGGCCTCGGCCCAGATCGGGAAGTGAACCTCGATGCTCTTGGAGATGCGCTCGTCCAGCGACTGCTCCAGAGGAGCCATCACCGTATGCAGCTCGGCGTCGGTGCGCGCACCGCGAACCAGCTCGTGAAATGCCAGGAACGAGGGCTTCATGAAGTAGTCCTGCAGCACCTTGAGGGTCTCGAGCATGCTGTCCTGGGTTGGTTGGCCGCCTGCACGCCGACTGACCTCGCGGATCGCGGCATCGTACTCTTTGACCCGGATATCGGTGATGTGCTCGGCTGCCGCGGCAAACACCTCGGCACGCGACTTGAAGTGGTGGGTCATCGCCCCGCGGGAAACGCCCGCCTGCTTGGCGATCTTTTCCGTGGTGGTCTGGGTATAGCCGATACCGATCAGACACTGCATGGTGGCATCGAGAATCTGCATGCGCATCAAATGGCTTTTCTCGGCTTGCCAACTGCCGTTTTCCGACCGCTTGCGCCGAACAGGTGGTTGCATGACGCCTTCCCCTGCATCCACAGAAATATACCCAGTCATTTTATTCTACCTTCAACATTGTAGAGCCGGAGACATGATCCATCGGATGATTGTGGACACGTCCCCTGCTCGGCCGCGATTACAGATCAGGACAGACGGATCGAATGCCCCGCATCCACGGTCACTACGCTGCCACTCATATAAGAAGACGCGTTGCTGGCCAGCAACAGCAACGGACCATCCAGCTCTTCATGACGGCCAAGGCGCTTGGGCGGCAGGCTGGCGATTTCACGCAGGCCGACTTCCGACTCATAGAAGGGATTGGTCATTTCGCTGGGGAAATACCCCGGAGCCAAAGCGTTGACTCTTATTGAATAGGGTATCAGATCCAACGCCATATACTGAGTCATGTGAATCAGGCCCGCCTTGGTTGTGCCATAGTTCACAAACTTATCCTTGGCCAGATGTCCGAGAATCGAGGCGATATTGATGATCGAGCCGGGTTTTCCGGCGACGATCAGACGCTTGGCCATTTCCTGGGCCACGAAGAACGGGCCGGAGAGATTGGCATCCAGCAACGATGTCCACTGGTCGCGGCTCATTTCCTCGAAGGGCGCCGGATCGGACAGTCCCGCATTGTTGACCAGAACATCGACATGCCCGAAGCGACTCTCGACCTGGTCGTATGCCTGCTTGATCGAGATGCCGTCGGTGACATCCATGGCACAGGCAAACGCCTCGCCACCCCTGGCCCGAATACCCGCCGCCACATTCTCGACCCGATCCACGCGTCGCCCGACGCAGGCAACTTGCGCGCCCGCATCGGCGAGGATGCGCGCGAAGTGCGCACCCAGTCCCGTCCCTGCGCCTGTCACCAGGGCAATTCGACCTTCAAGGGAAAAACGATTCTGCACGCTTGCACTATTGTTATTGTTCATTTCAAGCACTCCACTACCCTTCAGACCAGCAGCGCAGGATCTGCCAGTTGCTCGGCGACGAAGCGGCAGAAGCGCGCCGCATCGGCTCCATTGATGACCCGGTGGTCGTAGCTCAGCGACAGCGGCAACAAATGTTTCACCACCACCTTGCCCTCCACCATGGCCAGACGCTCGGCCACCCGGGTCACCCCGAGGATCGCCACTTCCGGCGCATTGATGATCGGCGTGAAGGCCGTGCCGCCTATCGAGCCCAGCGAGCTGATGGTCATGCAGCCCCCCGACATCTCGGTGATCGGCAAGCCCTTGCTGCGCGCCCGCGCCGACTTCTCGGCCAGCTCGCTGGCAATTTCGGCAATCGACTTGCGGTCGCAGTCCTGGATCACCGGTACCAGCAGCCCGTTATCAGTATCGACAGCGACACCGATATGGAAATACTGCTTGAGTACCAAGCGCTTGCCGTCCGGCGACAGCGAGGCATTGAACTTGGGAAACGCCTTCAGCGCATTGACCAATGCCTTGATCAGAAACGGCAACGGCGTCAGCTTGATGCCCAGATCGCTGCCCAACTGGCGGCGATGTTCGTCCAGCGCATCGATCTCGGCCTCGTCCTGATGGGTGACATGGGGTATCTGCACCCAGTTGCGGCCGAGAAAGGCGCCGGTAAGCAGCTGATAGCGGGACAGATCGACCGTTTCGACGGGGCCGAACTGGCTGAAGTCCACGGCCGGCATCGGCGGCAGATTGGCAGGCCAGGCGACCGGTGCTTTCTCGACCGCGGTCATCAGGCGATCTCCCCGATGACAGTGCCGATTTCATAGGTCTCGCCGGCCTGCTCGATGATCCGCAGCGTGCCATCGGCCGGCGCCTCGATTTCCTGCAACGACTTCTCGCTTTCGATGGCGTACAGCGGCTGGCCCTTGCTCACCTGGGCACCGTCCTCGGCCATCCACTCGACGAGCACCGCCTCGTTCATCGAGAAACCCAGCTTGGGAAGAAGAATTTGCGTAGTCATGGCTATCCCATCCTTATCGTTAACGAAGGGTTTCGAGAATCGCAGCGGTGATGCGCTGCTTGGTAGGAATGAAGGCGTCTTCCAGGGCCTTGGAGAACGGCACCGGCGAGCGTGCCGCACCGACGCGGCCGACCGGCGCGCGCAATTGGCCGAACAGCTCGCGGTGCACGCGGGTGGCGATCTCGGCACCGACGCCGAAGTCCACCTGGGCCTCATGGGCCACCACCAGGCGACCGGTCTTGGCCACCGAGGCCAGCACGGTGTCCATGTCCAGCGGCACGATGCTGCGCAGGTCGATGACCTCAACCGAGATGTCGCGCTTCTCCAGCTCCTTGGCCACGGCCTGCACCTCGACCATGGTGCGGCTGTAGCTGACCACGGTGACGTCGCTGCCCTCGCGGACCACCTTGGCCTTGCCCAGCGGGATACGCTGGCCGGACACTGGGGCGTCGCCCATGGCGAAGTACAGCGGCAGGCTTTCGACGAACAGGCAGGGATCGTCGTCGAAGATGCACGACAGCAGCAGGCCATAGGCGTCCGCCGGGGTCGACGGCGCCACCACCTTGATGCCGGCGGTGTGGGCGAACCAGGCCTCGAGGTAGTCGGCATGCTGGCCGCCGGTACCGAAGCCGGCGCCGGTGGCGGTGCGGATGGTCAGCGGCACATGGGTCTGCCCGCCGGTCATGAAGCGCAGCTTGGCGGCGTGGTTGACCACCTGGTCCATGGCCACGGTGATGAAGTTCATCAACATGATCTCGGCGACCGGGCGCATGCCGGCCAGCGCAGCGCCCACGGCGGCGCCCATGATGGCCTGCTCGGCGATCGGCGTGGAGCGCACCCGCTCGGTGCCGAAGCGGTCCGACAGCCCGGAGGTGCACTTGAACACCCCGCCGCCCTGCGGGTCGGCGATGTCCTCGCCGAGGGCGATCACGCTGGAATCCAGCTCCATGGCGTCGTACATGGCCATGGCGATGGCCTGCGACATGTTCATTCGACGTGCCTTGACTTCGCTCATGCGCGGACCTCCTCGGCATAGACGTCCAGCTGCAGCTCGGAAACGTCGGGGTAAGGACTGGCCAGACCGAACTGGACGGCATCCTCGAATTGTTCGCGGTTGGTGTTCTCGATGTCCGCCAGGTGCAGATCGCTGGCATGGCCCTGCTCAATCAGCCAGGCGCGCAGCGCCGGCATCGGGTCGGCGGCGATGGCCGCGGCCATTTCTTCCTTGCCGATGTAGTGACTGTCATCGCCCAGCAGGTGGCCACGGAAGCGGAAGGTCTTGGCTTCGATCAGGGTCGGACCCTGGCCGCTGCGGGCGCGCTCGATGGCCTCGTGGGCAGCTCCCCACATCTCCACCGCGTCGTTGCCGTTGCACTGGATGCCGTGCATGCCGTAGCCGATGGCACGATCGACGATTGCATGCGCGCCGGTGCCGTATTCGTACTTGGTGTGCTCGGCGTAGCCGTTGTTCTGACAGACGAACACCACCGGCAGCTTCCACACCGAGGCCAGGTTGAGCGCCTCGTGGAAGGCCCCGATGTTGCTGGCGCCATCGCCGAAGTTGCACACGGTGACCTGGCCGGTTTTCTTCAGCTGCGCCGCCCAGGCCAGGCCGTTGGCAATCGGCAGACCGGAGCCAACCACCCCGGTGGTCACCGGAAGGCCGGAAGCCAGGTGGGTGATGTGCATCGGCCCGCCCTTGCCCTTGCAGGTGCCGGTCGCCCGGCCCATGAACTCGGCGACGAAGGGGCGCAACGGAATGCCCTTGGCCAGTTGGTCGTGGATGCCGCGGTAGGTGGTGATGACGTAGTCGTCAGCGCGCAGGTTGACCGACACCGCCGCCGGAATCAGCTCCTGGCCACGCGTCGAATAGTACGGAGAGGCGATCTGGCCGGCCTTGATCAGCTCGATGAAGCGGTCATCGGCGGTCTTGATCAGATGGGCCTTGCGGTAGATCTCCAGCAATACCGCCGCATCGGGGGTCTTGGGGTCTTTCATGGTTACCTCGCCCAGGTGAGCTGTTTGTTGTCTTTGTTGTGTCTGGGGCCGCGGCTGTAGCTGACGGATTCAGCTTAAAACCGACAGGATTGTTTTTAAAGATATAGAGGGCTCCACGATTGAGCAAGCCCTAAGCTGTTTTTTTCTGCCAATCCACCGCGCGGCCCGCGACGACTCCTCTGCCACGGGTTCAGCTGACGGCTGTCTCCCGTGCCGAGGTCTGGGCCAAGCCCTTGAACATCAGGGCGTAGGCCCCTCTGAGGAAGGCCTCAGCCTCCGCCTCGCGGCCGGGTTCAGTGGTGAACTCGCCGCAGTAGTGCAGCTGCGAGCGCTCCCCAGGCAGGCGCTCGATGCGCCCGGTGGCCTGGTAGCTGAGCAGGCCGGCAGGACGCTCGCCGACGATGGAAAGCCGATAGACCAAGTTGTCCGGGTCCTGGAAGTCCAGGCGCTCACTGACCGGGGCGGGAAAGCCATGGTTGTAGATGTGGCGAATCAGGCCGATGCCCTCCCCCTCCAGTTCGACGCGCTGAATGCTTACCGCCGGCTCGTCCCGCGGCCACCAGCGCTCGATCTGGGCGAAATCCTCCAGCAGCGCCCAGAGCACGTCAGCGGGAGCATCGAATTCGTGACTGGTGGTGATCTGTTGGGTATTGGTCGGGCTCATACCGTCTGCTCCTGTGCAAGCGCCTGGGCGGCGGCCTGAACGGACGCCTCGATCTCGTGCTTCATCGGGTTGCGGCGCAGGGTGAGCCCGCCGTTGACCTGCAGGTTCTGCCCGGTCATGAAGCATTCGTCGCTGGCCAGCCAGACGGCGGCGGCGGCGATGTCTTCGCTAGTGCCGATCCGCTGCAGCGGATACCCCGCGACGAAGGCCTCGAACAGTCCCGGCACTTCCTTGGCGGCGGCGGTCATCGGCGTGTCGGTAACCCCCGGCGAGATGGAGTTGGCGCGAATGCCGCGCTCGCCGAACTCGTTGGCCACGCAACGGATCACGTGGTCAGTGCCCGCCTTGGTGCCCATGTAGGCCGCGTGATCGTGGAACATGATGGTGGCGGTCGCCGAGCTGATCTGGATGATCGAGCCACCCTGCTCCATCGCTTCGACGGCGGCCTGGCAGAACTGGAAGGGGCCGACGAACTGCAGCTCGCTCATCCGCCGCAGCTCATCCGCACTGGTTTCCAGGAACGGGCGGAGCAGGCCCCAGCCCGTGGCGTTGACCGCGATATCCACGCGCCCGCCCTTGTCCCTGGCAAAGGCGAACAGGTCGAATACCTGCTGCCGATCGGTGATGTCGCAGGTCTTGGGATAGCCGCCGATCTCGTCAGCCAGGCGCGCCAGCTCGTCGCCGTGGCGGCCGGCGACGATCACCGTGGCGCCTTCATCCCGAAAGCGACGGGCGATGACCTGCCCCATGTTGTCGCGCCCGGCCGCGCCGAGTACCACCGCAACCTTGCCTGCCAGCTTGTTGGAGGTTTGCATAACCAGCCTCTTGTCATTGTTTTGTTTGATCGGCACCGCACGGGACTCCGTGCGGTGCGCAGACCACAGCGGCCAAACGGCTCGCGCGCGTTAGCGGATGCCGCCGCCAGTCATGGCGGCAGGACTGAAGTAGTTGTCGGGACGCGGTGCAGTCACCACCCAGCCGCCGCCCATGGTCGCGTTCTGCTGACGGTGGTAGGCACCGGTGGCCAGATCATGGGTGACCGCCTCGTCGGTCATGTGGCCGGTACCCTCGTAGAAGGTGATCGGCAGGCTATGGTTAACCCGGTAGATCTGTCCGGCGCGGTCGAAGTTGTCGCTGATGCCCACGCTGTACAGATCCTCGTCCAGATAGATCATGCGGCGCGGATAGATATGGCGCTGGCCTTCCTTCAGCGTCGCCTCGACGACCCAGACCCGGTGCAGTTCCCAGCGCATGCAGTCCGGATTCAGGTGGTTCTTGGTGCCTTCGCCCAGCGTATCGGGGCACACGTTCGGGTCGCGGATCTTGTAGGTGTTGTAGGGGATGTACATCTCCTTCTTGCCGTGCAGCTTGAAGTTGTAGCGATCCAGCGCCCCGTAGAAGATCGCCAGCTCATCGGTCGTTGTCACACCACCGCTGGTTGGGCTCGGCGTGTCATAGGCAATGTCGGGCGCCAGCTTGACGCGGCGTTGTCCGGGCAGGTACTGCCAGGCGCGGCGACCTTGATCCACCATGTCGATGGAGTCGTGCACGACGATCTTCTCGCCGTTCTTGCGCGCCGGGTCGAGGAAGTCGACGCGCAGCATCTCGTAGATATCCTTGTCGCCGATCGGCCCGGTACGCTGGGGATCGAAGATCGGATACTGGATCTGCATGCTCGACACGCCAGTGACCGTGCGAGTGCCGCGCGTATCGACCAGGCTGGTGGTGAAGGCGCGGGTTTCAAAGGCAAACTGGTCGAACTTCAGCAAGCGGTTCCACATGACCTCATTGCCGGTCTTCGGGAACGGGAACGGGGTTCCGCCGTAGCAGCCCTCAAGGCCCAGCTCGTCATTCTTGGTCTTGCATGCGCTGGCGTTCTTGATGGCGTTTTGCTGGAAGTATTCGGGATAGGCCGCCGTGCGGTGGGACGGATAGATGTCCATGCGGAAGGTCGGGTACTTGCGCAGCAAGGCCTGCATGCCCTCGGTGAGCTTGTCCGCGTACTGGGTCAGATTCTGCCCGGAGATGGAAAACAGCGGCTTCTCATTGGCGAACGGATCGGGGCGGATACCTGGGTTCTTCGGGTCGTAGCTGGCTGGCGGCTTGATCGGGCCGGTATAGGCCGGGATGCTGCCGTCGGCATTGCCCGCCTGCTCCGCCCCCCAGGGCGTGTAAGTCTTGCCGATCTGGCTGATCTGCTCCGGGGTCGCTGCGGCCTGAGCCAAGGCCGCACAGCCTCCGGCCACGGCGATTGCCACGACATTACGCATCAATTGCTTCATGTGGTGCTACTCCTGGTTTTTGTTATTTATGCGTGTCGAGCAACGCCTTGCTCCGGCGCCTGCCTGACACTTACCACGGTGAAACCTTGTTTGCGGGGCACACCGGAGCGATCGCAAGACTCCCCGGAGACGCCCACGGGACCCACTCAGTGCCCTTGCCGCCGTCGATCAATCGACGACGCGGAGCGGATTGGAGCCATCCCATTGCGCCGCCGCGCTCTTCATCAGGTCGAAGAAGGCGTAGTTTTCCTTGGGGAAATCGATCAGTTCGATCAGCCCGCCGCCGCCGTCCACGTAGATCGCCTCGCCCCCGCCCGGCAACCAGACCTCCTGCATCACCTGCGCCCCCGCTGCGCGGCAGGTAGCGCGCGCCTGCTCCATGCTGTCCACCATCAGGCAGACGTGATGCATGCCCTCACGGCCGGCATCGAGCCAGGTCTTGTAGATCGAGGGCGCGTCGTTGTGCTGCTGGATCAGCTCGATCTGCATGTCGCCCCAGTAGGCGATCGCCACCGAGAAATCCAGATCGATCGGCTGGCCGCGGTAATGCGTGGCCTCGGTCTGGATATGCTTGAGGTGGAAGAACGGGCCGACGCCCATGGTCTCGGTCCAGTAGCGCAGTGCCGCATCGAAATCCTTCGGCACCCATGCCAGCTGCATGATCGTGCCCAGCCCGGACAGTGCGTTTTTCAGCGTGCTCATCGTGTCTCCTCCAGTACAGCGGCCGATACGGACGCCTCGGTTGCATGACTCAGCGAATTGCCGCGCACCCCGGCCTCAGCCGTCGGGGCGAGCCTGACGATCAGCTTGCCGGTGTTGGCGCCCTCGAACAGCAGATTGAAGGTGTCCAGGCAGTGCTCCAGGCCGTCGACGACCTGCTCGCGGAACGTGATCTTGCCCTCCGCCAGCCACTGGCGGACCTGGGCGATGGCCTCGGGGAAGCGCTCGAAGTAGTCCGAGACGAGAAAACCTTCCAGCGTCACCGTGCGGGCGAGGATCTGCCAGAAGTTGTACGGCCCCGGCACGGGCTGCTGGCTGTTGTAGCCCGAGATGGCGCCGCAGAAAACGATGCGGGCGTTCTTGTTGAGGTTCATCAGCGTGGCGTCCAGCACCTCGCCGCCGACGTTGTCGAAGTAGACGTCCACACCCTCCGGACAGGCCTCGCGAATGGCCTCCTCAAGATTGGCGCTGGTGCGGTAGTTGATCGCCGCATCGAAGCCCAGCTCGTCGACGATCCAGCGGCACTTTTCCTCGGAGCCGGCGAGGCCCACGGCGCGGCAGCCCTTGAGCCTGGCGATCTGCCCCACCAGGGAACCCACCGCGCCACCAGCAGCGCTGACCAGCACGGTCTCGCCTGGCTGCGGCCGCCCCTTCTCCAGAAAGCCGAAGTAGGCGGTCAGGCCCACCGCGCCGTAGATGCTGAGAAAGTACTGCTCCGCCTCGCCGGGCATGGGCTGCACAGGCATCAGCTGCTCGCCCCTGGCGATGGAGTAGTCCTCCCAGCCGTTGACGCCGACGGCCAGGTCGCCGGCCTTGAATGCCGGATGGCGGCTGTCGATCACCTCGCCGAGGCTGGTGCTGCGCACCACCTCGCCCAGGGGAATCGAAGGCAGGTAACTCGGCCGCTCGGACATCCAGTCGCGGATGGCCGGGTCGATGGACAGATAGTGGTTGCGGATCAGCACCTCACCGGCCTGCAGCGGGCGCAGCGGCTCCTCGCGCAGCTCGATATCGGCCAGGGTCACCAGACCCTCGGGGCGCTTCTGCAGAATCCAGCTGCGATTGCGTAATTCGGGCATGCTCTCTCGCTCCTTCTTGTTGTTGTCATTCGCTATAGGCAGTAGCTGGCCGAGCCCGGGCAGCGCAAGGCGCCGGAGTCAGTCAACGGGTGACCCGGTGATTCGGCCGCGATGGCGGCGCCTCTGGCTGGAGCATGGAAGAGCGTGTTGAGGCCACGGACGGGAAGGTCATGAATTCGGCTCGTCGTTATTGTTATATTTAAAAACCAACATGTACGTTTTTATTTAAAATAACCAGTGCCTCCGCTTCTTTCAAGGGATTCATTGACGATTTTTGGGATGCACAACGTGCCGCGACGGGCGGCTTAAGACGCCCAGCCGCTGCGCTGCCCCATCCGGCGTGAATCCGCCGTAGGCGGCAGTGGAGAATGCGTTGTTCCGGGTTGGCGACTTGCGGGCCAAATGGACCACAAGCCGCAGCCGCTGGTCCATCGGGCCGAGTCCTCAGTCACCGTCCGGCATGCACCAGGTCGAACTGCCGGAGCGTCGTCTCGACGGGCAGGCGCGCGGCCTGCTCCAATGGCAGGGCACGCTGCGCATCGGAGACGATCTCGATGCCGTACAGGCCATCGTAGCCCGTCGCTTGGACGCAGCGGAGAAAGCGCGGTACATCAAGGGCGCCCTCGCCGGGCAGGCGCCGGCGGAAGATCTGGTCCTCCAGCAGGGTGCCGATCTGCTCCCGATCCGCGTCGTCCAGCTCGATGTGCTTGATCAGCCGAGGCGGAATGCTGGCGATGTCCTCGAAGGGGATGCCACCCCGGGCGAAGTGCCAGATGTCCAGCAGCAGACCACCATTGCCCTCCTCTGCCGCCGCGGCGATGGCGATGGCCGTCGGCAGGTCGCGGATGTTGGAGGTGGGCATGATCTCGATGACGATCTGCACGCCGACCGCGGCGGCCTCGCGGCAAAGCCCGCGGAAACTCTCGGCCATGCGCTCCAGCGGCCAGTCATCGCCGCTCATGTCACCGACCACCTTGATGTGGTGGGCGCCGAGCCGCTGCGCGACATCCAGCAGCAGCCGGCGGGTCCGGTCGGAGGCCGCGCGCCTCTCGCCGTCGGCGAACCAGTCCATCAGCACCTCGAGCTCCAGATAGCGCAGGCCGTTGTCGGCCAGGATCTGGCGGATCTGTGCGTCGTCGTAGCGCTGGCGCACCGCAATGAGGTCGTCGACGTACAGCCCCATGCCCACATAACCGGCCCTGCCCGCCGCCTCGGCGCGCGCGCGGAAATCCCGCGGACTGACCATGCTCCCGGCCAGCGGCACCACGTCGCCGGCCAGCGTCCAGCAGGACGCCAGCAGTCTTGGTGATTGCTTCATTTTC
Organism: Geopseudomonas aromaticivorans; assembly: GCF_019097855.1. Taxonomy (GTDB): domain Bacteria; phylum Pseudomonadota; class Gammaproteobacteria; order Pseudomonadales; family Pseudomonadaceae; genus Geopseudomonas; species Geopseudomonas aromaticivorans. The sequence goes on along the minus strand of NZ_JAHRGL010000016.1, from coordinate 17,456 downwards.
CCCTCCTTCCGATAGCGTTCGGCGTCCGTGCTCACTGGCTCTCGAACGGCGGCATGGCCAGGAACTTGTCCAGCGTCTGGTGCAGGTGGCGGATGCGCACCTCCTGGTAGTTGCCCAGCGTCGCGCCCTTCTTGCGCGAGGTGAGGAAACCCTGCTGCTGGGCCTCCATGTTGCCGGTGTCCTGGTCGAACACGTGGCCCAGCGCCTGGTCGATACCGGGCGCGGTGGTGTACGACTCCTCGGCCTTCAGGCGGAAGGGTTCCGCCGGCTCGGGGCGCTCGCCGGAGCGGGGCACCGTCGGCATGATCATCAGGTCGAACAGCGCCCGGTTCGGGTCCATGCCCAGCGGGCGGAAGCGGAAGAACACCGGGAAGGACAAGGCAAGGAAGAAGCAGGAGTTGGGAAACACCAGATACTCCACCGTGTCGATCATTTCCGAGGTGCTGCGGCCGTCCATGTCGAGCCCGCAGGTTTCCCGCACCAAGTCCTTGAAGTACTGCGCCATCACTCGCCGGGCATTGTCGCCGGGCGGCACCTCGAGACGCTCGCCCACTGCCTCGCGGTCGCCCAGCACCATGGCATCGAGGATGTCCTGCTGCGCCACCGGCTCGCTCAGGTTGGGACTGGCCACGCCCACCAGACTGATGTGGCGGTTCACGTAGTCGCTATAGATGTCGTACTGGGTGTTGATGTCACCGCTGGAAATCAGCAGCTGCGGATGGGTGGCCAGCAGGTGATAGGCCTCCATGAAGGCCTCCTGCGCCACCTTCCAGTTGCACGGCAACTCCTTCTCCACATGCACGGAGATGTAACGCTCCGCGAAGGCCGCGCTGCGCGCATGTTCCGGCAGCGGCGCCAGATACTCCTCAAGCGGCATGGCGTCCGGGTCCATGTTGACGAACACGAAGCCGCCCCAGGTGCCGACTCGCGCCTCCGGCAGGCTGAATTTCTCCTTGTCGACATGAGGGAAATCCCACTGGCAGGGCAGCTTGGCCAGCGAGCCATCCAGCGCCCAGGTCCAGCCGTGGAACGGACAGGACAGCTCCCGGCTGCGCCCCTGGGTCCCCGACGGCTTGAGCTTGGTGCCACGGTGCAGGCAGGAGTTGAAGAAGGCCTTGATGCCGCCGTCCTGCATGCGCGTGACGATCAGCGAATAGGGGCCGATGTCGTAGACGTAGTAGTCGCCCGGCTCCGGGATGTGCTCCTCGCGGCAGGCCCACTGCCAGACGCGGGGCCACATGCAGTCCATCTCGCGCTGGAAGAATGCCGGACTGGTGTAGCGCTCGTAGGGCAGATCCTCGTCACCGAGAAAACGGTACGACTCGGTCCGGTAGGTTTCCGGTTGGGCGTCGATGTCGCCATCGGCATCCAGCACATCGCGCACGCTCATGGCTGGACAGCGGGCAATCAGGTTCTGATCGTTCACTGCACACGTCCTCTTCTTGTTGTTGTTCTGGCGGAGTTGTTTATCGTGCTGCGCGCCCTGTGCAGCAACCTGCCGCACGGGGCGCGGATCAACGATCAGTGACTGCGATGGACCTGAGTGAGCGAATCCGGCATCGGCAGGATCGGCGCTTCGGAGAAGCGGCAGATCTTCCAGCCCGCCGGGGTCCGCAAGTAGTCGAGGAAGTATTTGACGTGCAGGGTTACCTGGACGCCGTCACGCACGCCCGAGCCGATGACGTAGGCCCACGCCGAGGCCGTATCGGCGTCGAGATGGCGAACCGTGAAGTTGGTGCCGTAGTGGGCGTGGTGGGACATGTAACCGAACACGTCGGCAAAGAACTGGCGCAGCCCATCGTGCCCCTTCAGGCAGGGCAAGCCGATTTCGCGCAGATCGAAGCTGACGTCCTCGGTGAACAGGCTGAGCATGCCGTCGAGGTCCGTCAGCGAGTCCACGGCAAACAGATAGCCATGAAACAGGTCCTGCAGAGCCTGACGGTCTTCGATGAGGCGCACGCGTTGTTCAAGGCTGGACATTGAGTCTCTCCATTGTGGCTTTCGTGGCCAGAGGCCTCCGGCCACTTGGGGTCGTCTGCCGGTAGCCCGGCTACCAGCAGAGCGCAAAGACGAAGCGGCGCCGCGCAGAGCGGGCGCGCACTCCTGTGGCTTGCTTAACGGTTGGTATAGCCGGCATCCACGTGGATGGTGGTGCCGGTGACGTAGGACGCCTGCTCGGAGGCCAGCCAGAGGCTCGCCTGAGCCACCTCGCGCGGCTGGCCGAAGCGGCCGAGCAGGCTGAGTACCGGGGCAAATTCGGCCTCGCTGCAGCCCATGCGCTCCAGTGCGCCACGCAGCATCGGGGTGTCAATGGCGCCCGGAGCGACGGTGTTGACGCGGATGCCGTGCACGCCGTTCTCGATGGCCGCCACCTTGCTCAGGCCGACCACCCCATGTTTGGCCGCCACGTAGACGCCGTTGTTCGGCTGCGGACGGAACGAGCTGACCGAGCCGATATTGACGATCGCCCCGCCGCCGCCCTGACGGATCATCTGCGACAACTCGAACTTCAGACAGAGCGCAACGCCCTTCAGATCCACCGCGATCACCCTGTCGAACTCGTCCTCGTCCATCTCCGAGAGCAGCTTGGTATCGGGCGACACTGCCGCGTTGTTGACGGCCACGTCCAGTCGACCGAAATGCGCCACGGTCGCCTGCACCAGCGCATCCACGTCCGCCGCAACCGCTACGTTGCAGCGCTGGAACAGCGCCTGGCCACCGGCCCGCTCGATCTCGGCGACCAGGGTGAGGCCCATGTCCTCGTTCATGTCCGCCACCACCACCTTGGCGCCCGCTTCGGCGAACAACTGCGCCGTGGCTGCGCCCATGCCCATGGCCGCGCCGGTGACGATGGCTACCTTTCCTTCAAGCACGCGTGCTGTCATCTCGTTGCACCTTTTTTGTTGTTATTGCGGTTGGTCGTCTAACGCGTCAATGCGTCGACAAGATTGCGAGCCCCCTCAACGGCGAGGCGTGCTCGCTGTACAGCTGAAACGCCCTGCGCGGCCAGCCGCGGCATGGGCACCTCGACATCCAGCGCAGCGGCCGGCGGCAGCGCCCGGAGCAGTTGCGCCAGGGGAAACACCCCCTGCCCCGGCGGCAGGCGGTTGATGGCTTCTTCGGCATAACGCGCCGGATCCAGCGCAGCGACTCCCGCGGGCAGTAGCGGCCCGTCGCAGAGCTGGGCATAGGCGATCAGGTTGGGAGCCAGCGCGGCGACCTCGGCCGGCGTACCGCCGCTGCGCGCGAGGTGCAGCGCGTCGACGCCGATGCCGAGGTTGGCGCGGCCGACCCGTTCGACGAAGCCGGTTGCCGCGGCCAGCGACATGCAGCCCGGCGTCAGGGCCATGAATTCCAGGCCGAGCTGCAGGCCGTATTCGCCGGCCAGCTCGGCGAAACGTCCGAGGCAGTCGGTGGCGCGCAGTGGGTCGGGATCATGGATGTGGGTCACCGCCAGCCGCGCCCCCAGCTCGGCGCCGAGTGCCAGCGCCGGGCGGAAGGCGTCGAGGTCCACCCCCTCGGTCAGGGAAAAGAACTCCAGGTTGGTCACCCGCACCCCGTGGTCGCGCAGCCGGGCGAGCAACTCGCCGCGCATCGCGGGTGTCACCAGCGGAAAGCCGAAGCCAGGCGGCGACTCGACGAACAGGCAGACGCCTGCGCACCCTACCTCTGCCGCGATCGGCACCAGCTCCAGAGGAGAGACGTCACACAGGGTGAAGTGATGCAGGGCGAGCGGCGTGGTCGGCATGGCTAGCCTCCACCTGGCCGCGGAGGCGGCACCACCACCTCCTCGCGGACCAGCAGACCGCGCAGCGAATCGCCAGCGACCAGCGCGCGGCCCGCCGCGGGATCACGCCGCTGCCACGCCTCGCGCAGCGTTTCGAGATCCGGCCACCAGCTACATTCGACGCCGTCGAAGGCAGCGGACGCAGCGGTTTCCACCACGGCCTGGCGCGTCAGGCGCAGCGGGCGGCCCGCCAGCAGCGGCCCGCCGTCACCGCGCAGCCAGCGCTCGCGAAAATCCGCCGCGCTCGCCTGGTGGTCACGACTGACCACCAGCATCAGCTTGATCGCCCCCGGCATGGCCGAGGGCTCCCGCGCCTCCTGCACGATTCGCTCATGGGTGACGCAGGCGAGCACCGGCGGCGTGACGAAATTCGCCTCGTCCGGCCCGGCACCCTCCTGGTACTCGCGACTGCCGATCAGCCGCTCGAGGGTGTCGATACCATCGATCCACAGCTCGGGTGAACCGTCGGCCATGGCCGGCAGGCCGTCGAGTTCCGCCGCGACCGCATGGTTCTGCACGTAGCCCTGCATGAAACCGGCCTCGACCAGCGTCAGGGCATGCGCCCGGTGGATAGTGCGCCAGTATTCGCTGAAGGCCGGCAGGCTGAAATCCGCCCGCCGGTTGAGGAAGCTGACCACCTTGAGCGCATCCATTCAGCCTTCCCCGCGGCCGCCGCGGGCCAGGTAACGGTCCAGGGTGCGGTGGAAATGGCGGATGCGCGCTTCCTGATAGTTGCCCAGGGTTTCGCCCTGCTTTTTCGAGGCCTTGAAGCCCTGCTGCTGGGCGCGCAGGTTGGCGGTGTCCTGGTCATAGACATGAGCCAGGTACGGGTCCATGCCGGGCACCACGTCGTAGGACTCCTCCTCGGCGACCATCGCCACTTCCGGCGCATCGGGCCGCTCCTGGCCCTCGGCCAGCGGACGCAGGAACAGGATTTCGAACAGGCAGCGGTCGACATCGGTGCCCAGCGGGCGGAAACGATAGACCATGGGCAGCGAAACGCCCGGGAACAGCACCATGTTGGGGAACAGGTGGTACTCGATGGTATCGATCATCTCGGCGTCGGACACCTGGCTCAGGTCGACCTGGTATTTGTCGCCGAGGATCTTGCGCAGGTAGCGCGCCATCACGATGCGCGCGGTTTCCCCGGGCTGCACGGTGAGCTCGTCATTGATCACCGTGCGATCGCCCACCAGCATGGAGTTGACCAGCTCCTGCTCGCTGAGCGGCTGCTCGAGGTGCGGGCTGCTGACCCCGCCGACCGCGTAGAAGCGGGTGACGTGATCGCCGTACAGGTCGTACTGGACGTTGGCATCCCCGGTGCCCTGCAGCAGCTGCGGATGGGTCTCCACCACATGGTAGGACTCGAGGAAGGCTTCCAGCGCCGTCTTCCAGTTGCACGGCAGCACCTTGGCCATGTGCAGTTCGGTGAAGCGCTGCTCGAGGTCCCAGTTGCGGAAATGCTCGGGCATGACTTCCATGTACTCGTGCAGGGGCTTGGCGTTCTCGTCCATGTTGATGAACACGAAGCCGCCCCAGGTCTCGACCCGTACCTGCGGCAGACGGTAGCTCTCCGGGTTCACATGGGGGAAGTCCCAGGCGCAGGGCACCCGGGAAATCTCGCCCTCCAGGGTCCAGGTCCAGCCGTGGTAGGGGCAGCGCAGCTCCTGGGCGCAGCCCATGCCCTCTTCCGAACGCAGCTTGGTGCCACGGTGCAGGCAGGAGTTGTAGTAGGCCTTGATGCCCTTGGGCGTGTTGACGATCAGGAACGAATACGGGCCGAGTTCGTAGACGTAGTAGTCGCCGACCTGGGGAATGTGCTCGAGACGGCAGGCCCATTGCCAGACCTTGGGCCACAGGCTGTCCAGCTCCTGCTGGAAGAAAGCCGGCGAGGTATAGCGCTGGTAGGGAATGTCGCTGTCGCCGATGAACTCATAGTTGCTGCTGCGCAGCACTTCGGGGGCGGGAAGCGCGTCGCTGGCGATGATGTCCTGCACGCTGGGCCCGGGGCAGCGCGCCTCGCCGGGTTGCAGGCCGGCATATTCGCCGGGAATCAGGGGCATCTTGATCTTGCTGTTCATGGATTCACCTATTGTTCTTGTTATCTAGTCCAGAGCGGGTGGTCAGGCCGGTACGGCCGCGGCTTCCTGGCTGACCTCGATGCGCCCGTCAACCACCTGCAGGGCGAAGGTACGCAGCGGCACCCGCCCCAGCGGCCCCTTGCCGCAACCGGTGCGCACGTCGAACAGCACCCCGTGCAGCGGGCAGGCGATCATGCCGTTGCGGATCCGCCCGCCCTCAAGCTCCGCGCCCTGGTGGGTGCAGCGGTTCTCCACGGCGAAGTATTCGTTGTTGACGTTGCACACCAGGACGCTGAGGCCGGCGATGTCCACGGCCTGGCTCTTGCCAGCCGGCAGATCGGCGCAATCCAGCACGTGATGGAATTGGCTCATGGGTTTCTCCCCTTGGAACTGAAAGCACTCAGGCGAAGGAATAGGAAACGTCGTCCCGATCGGACCTGCCGCGGGTCACGGCGGCGCCGATGCCCTTGTCCCAGATCGCGCTGCTGGACTCGTTGAAGTTGAGGTCGAGCACGAACAGGCGCTTGCTGAATTTCCAGACACCGCCGCGCCGCTCGTACTGATCGAGATAGCGACCGGCGGCGATGTGCTGGGTGGGTTTGTCGTCACCCGCCAGAGCGCTCATGCCGATCACGTAGGCACGGCCGCTGGCGCGGTCGCCGTCGATCTCGAACGTCTCGTTGCTGGTGAAATGCCAGGTGATCTCCACGGCCGGGTTGTCGGCGCAGATCAGCTCGCAGAACTGCGCTGCCGGGCCGACGAACAGACCGAAGTCCATGGTCGCCTCCGGCCACCACAGCGACTCCAGCAGCGACCGGTCGCGGCGATCGACGCCGGTGCAGTAGTTGGCGACCAGCTCGTGCAGGTCCTGCTTGGCCTGCAGGGTTTCCAGCTGGATTTGCATCTGTTCGAGATTCATCGCATTTCCTTCAGATAGTCCGGTTGCGCGGCGCCAAGCGGGTGGAAAGCGCTGCGGCCACTTTCCACCCCGGGCACTCAGGCCCCCTCGCCCGCCGGATAGGGTTTGGCCAGTACGCCACCGTCAACGTACATCTGGTGCCCGGTCACGAAGCTGGCCTCGTCGCTGGCGAGGAACAGCACCGCGGCGGCGATCTCGCTGACTTCGGCGATGCGGTTCAGGGGCTGCATGCCGCCATAGATTGCCTCCAGGCGGGCCGGATCGTCGGAAGCGTCCAGGTACTGCTGCAGGTTGGGCGTGCGGGTCGCCGCCGGGTGCACCGAGTTGCAGCGGATGTTGTAGCCCTGCTCGCCGCAGTGCAGCGCCACGGTCTTGGTCACCGCATCCTGCGCAGCCTTGGCGGCGCCATAGCAGACGAACAGCGGACCGGGGCGGATGCTTTCCACGGTGGAGATGTTGACGATCGAGCCGGAGCGATTCTTCTTCATGCTGGCTACCGCGTGCTTGCAGCCGAGGAAGGCACCGCGCGCGTGCACGGCCATGTGCCGGTCCCAGTCGTCCAGGGTGGCGGCCTCGATGTGCGCCGGGTAGGAGATGCCGGCGCTCTGCACCAAGATGTCCAGCGGCCCCCAGCGCTGCTCCAGATCGGCCAGCACTCGGCTCCAGTCGGCGTCGTCAGTCACATCCAGCCTGGCGAAAGCCGCATTGGGGCCGAGCTCATCGGCCAGGGCCTCGCCGGCGGCGCAGTTGATGTCGGTCAGCAGCACCTTGGCGCCTTCCGCGACGAACAGTCGGGCGATCCCCGCGCCGATACCCGATGCGGCGCCGGTCACCAGCGCCACCTTGTCCTTGATACGTTGCATGTCCACCTCGGTTCGAAATTGGAGAACGGACGACTGCCTCACTCGGCAGTCAGGTACTTGACCAACGTCTGGTGCAGCTGGCGGATACGAATTTCCTGATAGTTCCCCAGGGTCTCGCCCGGCTTGGTGCTGGACTTGAAGCCGCGCTGCTGGGCGATCAGGTTGCCGGTGTCCTGGTCGTAGATGGTCGCCAGGCCAGGATCCAGCCCCGGCACCTCATGGAAGGACTGCTCGAAATCCAGCTCCACCGGCTCGGCCGGATCCGGGCGCTCGCCCGAGTCGGATACCGGCTGCAGGTACAACAGGTCGAAGATGCAGGAGTCCACATCGTTGCCGTTGGGGCGGAAGCGGTAGACCATCGGGAACAGCAGCGACGGGAAGAAGCAGGTATTCGGAAACAGGCAGTACTCGATGGCGTCGATGGTTTCCGAGATGCTCAGGTGCGACAGATCCTTGCCATAGGCCTTGCCCAGGGTCGCCTGGATATGTTCGGCGAACACCTTGCGGGCCGTGCTGCCTTCCGGCACCAGCAGCTTGGAACCCTCGCCGCCCACGCCCTCCACCACGCCTTCGGCCAGCAACGCGTCGAGCAGCTGCTGCTGGGTAAAGGTTTCCTTCAGGTGCGGGCTGGGAAAGCCGACCAGGTGGACGAAGCGCGACACCGTGTCGCCGTAGATGTCGTACTGGGTATTGGCATCGCCGACGGTCAGCACGCCCTGGGGATGGGTTTCCAGCACATGGAAGGATTCCAGGAACGCTTCCAGGCAGGCTTTCCAGTTGGCCGGCAACAGCTTGCGCACATGCAGGGCGACAAACTTCTCGGAAAGGTCCCACTGGGCGAAATGCTCGGGGAGGATGCCCAGATGCTCGGCCAGCGGCGCGGCATTGGTGTCGAAGTTGATGAAGACGAAACCACCCCAGGTCTCGACCTTGAGTTCCGGCAGGCGGAAGTTCTCATCGTCCATGTGGGGGAAGTCCCAGCGACAGGGCACGTCGGTCAGCTCGCCCTCCAGCGACCAGGTGAAGCCGTGGAACGGGCAGCGCAGCTCCTTCGAGCGACCGCAGGAGCCGGCCGGCTTCAGCTGGGTGCCACGGTGCAGGCAGGCATTGGGATAGGCCTTGATGCTGCCATCCTGGGTGCGCACCACCAGCACCGACTTCTCGACGATCTCGTAGACGTAGTAGTCGCCCGGCTCGGGAATGTCCTCTACGCGGCAGGCCCACTGCCAGACGCGGCTCCACAGCTTCTTCTGCTCGAGAGCGAAGAAGTCGCGGGAGGTGTAGTGCTCGAAGGGAATGTCCGCGTCGCCCAGAAAGCGATAGGACGGATCGGTGAGATGGGCCGGCGCGTGGTCGCCGTCCGAAGCGATGATGTCGGCGGTACTGGCTCCAGGACAGCGAGCCTCACCCGGCGCCAGATGCAGCGCTTTATTCATGTTCGACCTCCGTGATTATTTTTATAGAGGTGCCGCTTTGTGAGCGCCTTGCGGCCTCAAATCAAGACAAACAATTCTGTTTTAATGTGACCTGAAGAAAACTGCAACCGCTATCCGGCCTCGCCCCGCCGCGCCAGGTGCAGAGACGTCTGCTCCCTGAGGAAACTGTCGGCAGCCGGGTCGGTCCGCGCCCAATCGACGATCTCCTTGCGCCGGGAAATCTTCCAGCCGGCGCCACGGTCCTCGTACTCGTCGTGATAGCGGCCGGCGACGAACAGGTCGAACTTCTCGCCCTTCTCCGTCGTCCGGTGGTGGGCGATGAAGTACACCTCGCCCTGCGCGCGCTTGCCGTCCAGCGTGATGTCCACCTGGCCGATCAGGTGCTGGCTGGCATCGCACTGAGCCAGGAAGCCCTGGGCGAAGTCGACGAACTCCCACGCCCGGCCGGCGAACAGGCCGCAGTCGACCCAGCCATCCTCGTGGAAGGCCTGGCGCTGCAGTTCGGGCAGCAGGCGGTCCTGGCCACGCATGTAGTCGTTCAGCGCCTGCTGGATATCGCGGCGCGCGGTCAAGTCGGCCAACTCGGCGCGCAGGCTGTCGAGTTGCTGCAATCCGCTCTCGTTCATGAAGCCTCCTCCTGTGGCGAGACCGGGAAGGCGCTAGCGCCTTCCCGGTCCACCCTGCCCTTCAGATTGTCGAGGTCAAGATTCAGCGAACACCGCTGTTGGTCAGGCTGTTGGCCTGGTAGAAACCGGAGGGCTTGGCCTCTTCCGGCTTGGTCACCACCATCATGCCCTTGCCGGCCTGGGTGTAGGCCTGGCGTACATAGGCGCCGCTGGTCATGTCATGCACCACGAACTCATGCGGGTTGTGGCCGGTGGTTTCGTAGAAGGGGTAGTAGTTGGCCTGGGTCACCCGGTAGATCTTGCCGGCATCGTCGTAGTTGTCAGCCATGCCGACGGCAGGGATATCCTCGTCCCAGTAGAAGGTACGCTTGGGATAGACGTGGCGCTTGCCCGGCTTGAGGGTAGCCTCGACCACCCATACCCGGTGCTTCTCCCAACGCACGCAGTCCGGATTCAGGTGGTTGGGGGTGAACACCTGGTCGTCCGAGCACTTCTGCGGATCGTGCAATTTGAAGGTGTTGTACGGAATGTACATTTCCTTCTTGCCCACCAGCTTGTAGTCGTAGCGATCCTGGGCGCCATAGAACACCTGGGTGTCGTCGACGGTGCCCACGCCACCACCGGCCGGGCTCGGCGTGTCATAGGCAACGTCCGGGGACAGCTTCACGCGGCGTTGGCCCGGCAGGTAGGACCAGGCCCGGCGCCCCACTTCCAGCATGTCGACCGAATCGTGGAGGACCAGTTTCTCGCCCGCCTTGCGCGCCGGCGCGGTCCAGTCGACGCGGCCGTATTCGAGCATGTCTTCGGGGCCGATCGGCGTGGTGCGCGCCGGATCGTAGTGCGGGAAGGTCTGCCAGTAGGCGAAGCCGCCGGTCTGGATCTTCCGTCCGGTGGAGTCCACCAGCGTGGACAGTTGCGCCGGCGAGTAATAGGCGAACTGATCGTACTTCAGGGTACGGTTCCACATGACTTCGGAACCGTTCTTCGGAATCGGGAACGGCACCCCGCCGTAGCAGGTGCCGGCCAGTTGCAGGAGGTTTTCGGCCAGGGCGCAGGTCGCGGCATTCTTCAGCGTGTTCTGGACGACGTAATCCGGGTACTTGGCCGTACGATGGGTCGGGTAGACATCCATGCGAAAGCTCGGGTACTTCTTGAGCATTTCCTTGAAGCCTTCGGTCACCTTGTCCCCGTGCTCGGCAAGGTTGGCGGCAGTCACGCTGAAAAGCGGCTTCTCGTCGGCGAAGGGGTCTGGGCGGATGCCCGGCTTGGACGGATCGTAGCTGGCCGGCGGCTTGATGCCACCGGTATAGGCGGGAATGCTGCCGTCGGCATTGGCGCCCTTGATGGCGCCCCAGGGCGTCAGCTCGTTGCCCAACTTGGTGATTTCCTCCGGACTGAGCGCTGCCCAGCTCGCGTTGGCAGCACTTACGGCACACAGCAGCACCGCATGCTTGGCAAAACCTTTCATAAGCTACCCCTTCATTGTTCTTGTATGGTGGTTACTCGTGTTTACCATCGACCCCACTAGCCCAGCGGCAAGGCTTCTCGGCGGTCGCCGAGATTACGCCGGGATAGCGAGGTCCCTTCTCACAGCCTCAGTTGTTCTTCGCCCCCTGCTCGACCCACAGGCGAATCAGTTGCAAACTGTCCTCCGCCAGCGGCGGCTGGCCAAAGGGCATCTGCACACCCGCACCGCCGACATTCAGATGCGTTCCCTGCAGCTTGTGCAGCAGGTAGCTCTGCTCCGGCGCACCGGGCGCCACCCTTTGCAACGGGCTACCCGCCGACGCCACGCCGACCAGGCTCTGGTAGGCCGCCGAGGGATACAACTTCATGCCTCCCGGCTCATCGCCATTCATGTGACAGGTGGCGCACTGGACCCGGAAAATCGGCGCCACCGCCTTGGAGAAACTGACCTCCTCCGCCGCGTGAAGGCTGGCGCAGGGCAAGCCCAGCGCCAGCAGCGCCAGCAACCCTCTGCCCATGGCGTTCATCAGGCTTGCCCCGCGGCATGCCGGGCGGCCAGATAGCCGAAGGTCATGGCCAGGCCGATGGTGCCACCCGCGCCCAGGTAAGCCGGCCCCGACGGACTGGCGATGCAGTTGCCGGCGCCGTATAGGCCCGGGATCGGCTCGCCCTTGGCCGAAAGCACCTGAGCATTCGGGTTGATCGCCGGCCCGGCATTGGTGTCGAGCGCTCCGGGCGCCAGGATCACCGCATACAGGGTGCTTTTGCGATCGATGGGGTACATGGTCGGGTTGGGCTTGTCGTTGGCCGGGAACTTGGCGTTCTTGCTGACCGGGGAGAACAGCTTGTTCCAGATCCGATCGTATTCATGCAGGCCTCGATCGAAGTCTTCGTCACGGCCCGCCTCGGCGAACTTGTTGTAACGCTCGATGCTGGCGTCCAGGTTCTGCGCGAAGTCATCGGACAAAGCCAGATTGCCGATCTTCCCGGCCAGGCTTTGCAGACGCTTCTTGATGTTGGCGGTCAGCTCCTGGGGGTTGCTGCCCTCGATCAGCCACTTTGACTCGCGCTTGTCGAGCGGCAGCGGCAAGGCGCCGGCGTAGCGGTCCAGGGTGCGATCGTCGAAGACCATGAACATGAAGCGGTTCGGGTATTCGGCATTTACCGGGTCGAAGGTGAAGTGCGCACGGGTACGGTCGTTGTAGTTGCGCTTCTCGTTCATCACGCGCTTGCCGTACTTGTTCACGTGGATCATCGAGTCGCCCGGCGCGAAGAACACGCCATGGGGGACAGCGCGGTTCTCCAGCGCCTGCTCCAGCACCACGGGCGAGCGCCAGGCGGTGCCCAGCGGCCCCATCTTGGCCCCGGCCTGCTGGGCGATGGTGATGAAGTCGCCGGTCGAGCCAGCCGCCGCACAGGCGCCGTACAGCCCCGGCTGATGCAGACGCACCAGATCGACGTTGTGGGCAAAGCCGCCGGAGCCGAAGATCACGCCCTTGCGGGCACGAATGCGCAGGGTCTTGCCGGCATTCTCCACCTCGAGGCCGACCACCCGGTCGCCGTCCTTGATCACGCCAACGGCCCGGTGCTCGAGCAGGAAGGGCACGTCACGCTTGGTCAGCCACTGCTCCAGCTGATAGGCCAGGCTGTTGCCGCCGCCGGCGGAACTGGCACCGGACGCCGGTTCCATGGCGCGCATGTTGTTCAGCTTGTTCTCTGCCAGGTGGTCACCGTAGTCCGGCGGCGCGGTATCCACGTCCCACATCTTGAACTGGCGGAAGTGCATCGCATCGATCTTCTCCATCCACTCGACCATCTTCGAGCCGTTGTCGTAGAAGGCTTCGAGCATCTGGAAGACGTCTTGCGGCAGGCCCAGGGTCGCGCTATCCGCCGCGTACATTTCCGGATAGGCGTAACGGGCGATGTAGCGCAGGCAGTCTTCGCGCTTGTCCTGCGCCCCTTGGGCGACGATGAACTTGTTGTTGGGAATCCAGGTGACACCACCGGACTTGCCGGTGGTGCCGCCGGGCATCGGCATCTTCTCGACGACGATGACCTTGGCGCCCAGCGAGGTGGCGGTGACCGCAGCCGAGCAGGCCGCTGCGCCGGAGCCGACACAGACGATGTCGGTTTCCATGTCCCAGACCGGGCCGCCCTGCGCAGACTTCTCGCCAGCCGCCAGTACCGAGCTGGCCAGGCCGAGGGTGGAGGCGGCACCAGCAACCAGGCCCGCGCCGATTAGCAGCTTGCGCCGGGAAAGATTGTTGTCTTGATTGTCGTTGCTCATCGACTTGCCTCGTTCTTGTTGTTCTGTGTGAAGCTTCTCTCGGATCAGAAAAAACCAACCCGATGGTTTTTATTGAAGATAGCCTCTGCCTTGATCTGGATCAAGCCCTAGTTGTGCAGTCCCGCGAAGTCATCGCTCAGCCTGCACAGCGCCGCGATTTCGAGCCGAGCGCCAGGCTCGCCAGAGTCGACGTGCGCCCATGCCTCCCCCTCGGATCGCCCCCAAGACGTAACCAAGACCCTCGCGCTCGACAGCAGCTGACAAACCATGGGGCCCGCGAAGTCACGCGCACCAGGCTCACGGCTGCTCCAGCAGCGATCTTGCCTTGTTCAGGGTGTTACCGGTGCCAATTGGGAGAAAAGGCGGTTGAGATCGTCATCGCTGGACGCGGCCAACACCTGCTCCAGCCAATGGTAATACTGCTGCAGACCGACCTCGTTGCGGCCGAATTGCACCTTGGGCATCAGCCCCGAGGACAGCGCACGTTGTTGCTGGCGCGACATGGGCAGGTCTTCCTCGCCAACCACGCGCCCGATGAAGCTGACCAACTCCCGCACTTTCGCTTCGCTGGCCTCGGTGGGCGGGCTCTCGGTCAGGAAGGTCTGGATGGTCTGCGAGGAGTCCGGCGTTTCGCCGGGAACCACCTGGGAGATGACCATGATCCGCTCGCCGGCAATGAAGCAGTTCAGGGAGACATTGGGGAAGAGAATCCACTCGCCAAACAGCAATGCCCCGGTTGACCACTCCTTCTCCTGCAGGTTTTTCAGGCTGTGCAGGCCGTCCTGTTCAACCGGATTGCTGGACATCAGCCCCAGGCGCTGGTGCGGGCCATGGAAGTAATATTGGGCCAGATTGCTGATATCGGGGCCAAAGGTGTTCTTGTGCAGGATAGGCAGGTGGTAGAAGTCCATGTGGGCATCGAAGGCCAACTTCCAGTTCGCTCCGGGCAAGACGCGCTGGTCATAGAGCTGCCAGCGCTCCAGCTGGAACCCTTCCAGTAGCTGGTCCACCCCGCCAAGGAAGCTGGGAGTATCCAGAGTGGAGCCCGGGTCGAGGGTCACCCAGATCAGCCCGGCACTTTCCCAGGCAGGCAGCCTCTTCAGCCCCAGGCTGCCCTTGTCCACTTCACCGTAGGATCTGGCTGAAGCCACCGCGAGCAGCTTTCCTTCTGCGGTAAAGGTCCAGCCGTGGTAGGGGCAGGTGAACCGTGCCCGCTTGCCGCAACCTTCCGCCAACTGGCTGCCGCGGTGAGTACAGCTGTTGAGAAAGGCCTGCACCTGCCGATCCGCGCCGCGCACCAGCAAGACCGGCACTCCGGCTATTTCCATGGCCTTGTAACTATTCGGTTCGGCCAGCTCGCAACTTGCGGCAAGCATCAATGGCAGGCGGCGAAACAGCAGTCTTTTCTCTGCCTCGAAGCGTTCAGGGCTTACATAGATATCGGCATCGACGCTGAGAATGTCTGGGGCCAGATCGATCTGCTGGCTGTCCAGGCGGTGGAGCATGTCCCTGGCCGTGCGGATCAGGGTTGTTCTGGCGTGATCGGACATAGTTGCAGTCCCTGGCTGACAAGTTTTGGGTTGGCAATTTTCAGATGCGACTGCATCAGCCAATCCAGTTGCTAGAGGATTTCCTGCAACTCGAACACATTGCCGTCCGGGTCGCGCGCATAGGTCGCCTTCACCGTCCCTAGGTGCTGCGGTGGCGCATGGAAGCGCACTCCCGCCTGCAGCAGGCGCTCGTACAGCTCATCGATACCCTTCACGTCCAGGCAGAAATGGGTGATGCCGTGACGATTCACCGGGCGCTCGCCCTCCTCCGGCTGAGTCTCGGGCAGGCTGAACTGGAACAGCTCCAGACAGATATTGCGCCCCTGCAGCATGACCTGGGTCGCGGCGGAGTCCTCCAGGCCGAGCACCTGGTTGATCTGCAGGCTTCCGGCCGGCCAGCTGGTGCGACTGATTTCTTCCAGACCAAGCAGGTCGCGGTAGAAAGCAACGGCCCGCTCCATGTTGGGCGTGGAAATGGCGAAATGATGGAAAGCTTGGCTCATGGACGTCTCCCCTCAGCAATTCAATTGCTGGAAGCCCGGTTTCCGGGCTCCCGGCGCTGCGCTTATTTGATGGTTTCAGCGTTGTCGATGACCATCTGCGTACCGTTGATGTAGCGCGACTCGTCGGAGGCCAGGAACAGCACCAGGTTGGCCACATCGACCGGCTGCCCCATCTCCTTCTTCACCTGCGACAGGGCATGGCTGTCCGGGTCGATATCGCGCAGCGCGGCAGCGGTCATCGGCGTCTCATGGCCGCCGGGGAGAATGGCGTTGCAGCGGATCTTGTAGCCCTTGTCCTGGCAGTGGATGGCCACGCTGCGCGTCATCGACAGGATGGCGCCCTTGGCGGCGGCATAGGAGAAAACCTCGCCGATGCCCTTGATCGCGCCAATCGAGGAGATGTTGATGATCGAGCCGCCGCCACTGGCGTGCATCGCCGGGATGGCATGCTTACAACCGAGGAAGGTGCCCTCGGACATCACCGCGTTGACGAAGCGGTACTGCTCCAGGCTGATGCTTTCAACATCGCCGAAGATAACCACCCCGGCGTTATTCACCAGCACATCGAGACGACCGAAATGCGCCAGGGTCTCGGCGATCACTTCCTTCCAGCGCAGCTCGTCGCGCACGTCGTGCTTTAGGAACAGCGCTCCGGGGATGCTCGAAGCGACCTCGCGCCCCAGCTCCTCGTTGACGTCGGTGAGCACCACACGGGCACCCTCCTGCGCCAACAGCCTGGCATCGGCGGCGCCCAGCCCCGATGCCGCGCCGGTAATCAGCACAACTTTCCCTGCTACACGTCCCATGACTTGCCTCCAGGCACGGCGACACCTGCGCCGAGCGCTTGATGAAATGAACGAAGTGTCGTCGCGATCAGCCGCGGATTGGCGGCGGGGTGATGCTGTCGATGGCGGATATCGAATACTTGCGCACCGTCATGTCGAGCAGCTCGATATCAGCGACGCGCTTGAGAAAGGTATTGATGTGCGGGGTTGCGAAGTGTTGCTGCAGGGCCTCGTCCGAGTCCCACTCCTCGCTGATCCAGATGACATTGGGCGCCAGGAGGTCCTGGGCAAAGGCATAGTGGCGGCAACCCGGCTCCCGGCGGGTGTGGGTCATGACCTCCTGCGCCGCAGCGAGGTAGTCATCGACCCGCTGCGGAGCGACTTCCATGCGGGCACTGATGGCAATGGTGTCCATGCGCAATCCTTCATTCTTATCGTTATTCGAAGGGAACGGGTGGCACCCGCACGCTGGATGCCACCCGAGGCCGGATCAGATCCGGCCGGCGATGTAGTCGTTGATCACTTCGTGGTAGCGCCGCACGCGGGCCTCCTGGTTGGCCAGGTAGGAGTCGCTGTAGCCGCGGGAATGGAAGCCCTTCTGCTGGGCGATCGCGACGCTGAGGTCCTGGTCGGCGACCCAGCCCAGGGATTTTTCGCCGTGTTTGAAGACATCATGCTTGGCCGCTTCCATCGGCCACTCGCCCAGCGGCGTGGCGGCCTTGGTCTCGCCATGGGCCGGACGCACGAAGTACCAGTGGTCGAACAGGCACTTCTCCGGATCGGTCGGGTGCGGCATCGGGCGCAGGATCTGGTAAGAGTCGGCGGCCATGGTGAAAGACATGTTGGGGAACAGGGTGTAGTGGTAGTAGTCGGTCAGCTGATCGTCGTTGAGGTTGGCGTACTGGGCGTAGCCGCGCGCCTCGCCCAGCTTGCGCTTCTGCTTCTGCAGCGCCACCCGCACCTCACCGGCACGGCCTTCGTATTCGTCGGGATTCAGTTCCCAGGCGCGCATCATGGCATCTAGCGGTGCGGATTCCACGCCATCCGGCCACCCAGTCCACGCTTATCCGGCCGGGCATTCCACGCACATCCGGCCACCTGTTCCACGGCCATCCGGCCGGGCAGTCGGAGCGCAGCGACGCTAGGGTGGCA
>NZ_JAHRGL010000015.1 GCF_019097855.1 Geopseudomonas aromaticivorans | reverse complement strand
CAGGGGAAGCCCCCGGCAAATGCTCTTCGGGGGCAGGAAACTGAGTCCAGGGGGATGAAGTAGCCCGATTTTGGCCTGCCGAGCAGGTCTGTCGCGAATGGGGAGGGCTATTTCAGACCTTCCTTAGCTCCACCACGATTGCACAGTGACATGCAGTGATGACAAGCCGGTCGAGCCGGCATGTGTGAAGCCTGCAGTTGCCTCGGGCCCTCTGCACTGCAAGGCCGATAGGGCGGTCAGGCGCACATGAGCGGATCTTCATCATGGCTCGGGACATCCGATGGCCCCATCAGAAGCCGGATATACGGGAGCAGTCGTACCACGCTTGTCGAAACAGCATTTCGCTGGCAAACCGGGGGGAGTCCATTATAGGACAACTCGCGCAGCGATTGTCCGCCTCTGCCGAGGCGGATTGGTCGACAAGGCTGCGCCGTTGCCCACGTTATTTGCTGGTGATACCTTCCTCCGCTGACATGGAAATATTGACAAGGACCAGCTGGAGAAGCACGGATGCCAAGATTAGCCTTAATTTTTTGTTTTTTGATTTCCTCTTGTATTGCATACCTTTACAAAGGTGCCTCGGACGCTCGCTGGGCCCTTGATCTGGTTGGCGGGGAATCCGTTGTTGAATCGCAAAAAGACATCCTGCGAGACGACGAAAACTTCATGCGTGCAATAAAGATAAATCCGTCAAAAGCTGACTTTCACGCCATAGAAAAAACGCCCCTGTGCACCGACATATCGATGGACTGCGCAGACAAGGCGATGTCCAAGACGAATTTCATTACTATATTTACCGGAAACGGAAAGCCGTCGGCTGATCTACTTAACGCATATCTCAAGGAAGCTGGTTATGCTGACCTTGGCTGCCACGCAAAGCACGAGATATCTAGAGTTATCACTGAAACCTCATACCTGCTTGCGCGGGAAGGCAACAAGGAAAAGGCCGCCCAGCTGATTGATAAAATCAAAGCAAATGGAGGGCTTGATTTTTCCATCAATAATTATTTGTGCGGGATCTATTTTTCAGAAAGACCGTATCTTGCTCGTGCATACATGTACCACTTGTCAATCTTGCTGGGTATTGCGCAAGGAAAATACTCATCGGAGTGGCTTTACTTGTACTACAAGACAGGATTTTTCGAGAGTTGACATCCCATACGTATCTTGGGAATCACCCATAAAAAAGCCGCTGTCTCCTCCCGGAAGCAGCGGCTTTCTCTCACCTCAAAGGTCAGCGGCGTAAGCGCTTACTTCCGCGCCCCCCGTACCCCCTCCGCCAACTCCCGACACAACCCCAGCACCCCACTCACCGCCTCGGCCGGCGAAGCCGCCTTGGCGATCTTGTCGATCAACGCCGACCCCACCACCGCACCATCGGCGCGCTTGGCCACTTCGGCGGCGTGTTCGGGGGTGCGGATGCCGAAGCCGATGCACAGCGGCAGGTCGGTGTGGCGGCGCAGGCGGGCTACCGCTGCTTCCACCTGGTCCATGCTCGCCGCGCCGGCGCCGGTGACGCCGGCCACCGAGACGTAGTAGACGAAGCCGGAGCTGCCGTTGAGCACGGTCGGCAGGCGGGCGTCGTCGGTGGTCGGGGTGGTCAGGCGGATGAAGTCGATGCCGGCGGCCTGGGCCGGGTCGCACAGTTCGTCGTTGTGCTCCGGCGGCAGGTCGACCACGATCAGGCCGTCGACGCCGGCCTCCTTGGCGTCGGCGACGAAGCGCGCCACGCCGTAGCAGAAAATCGGGTTGTAGTAGCCCATCAGCACCAGCGGGGTGTCCTGGTTGCCGGCGCGGAACTCGCGGACCATCTGCAGGGTTTTCTGCATGTTCTGGCCGTTGCCGAGGGCGCGGATGTTGGCCAGCTGGATCGCCGGGCCGTCGGCCATCGGGTCGGTGAACGGCATGCCCAGCTCGATCACGTCGGCGCCGGCTTCCGGCAGGCCCTTGAGGATTTCCAGCGAGGTGGCGTAGTCCGGGTCGCCGGCGGTGACGAAGGTGACCAGGGCGGCGCGGTTCTCTTGCTTCAGTGCGGCGAAGCGGCTCTGCAGGCGGCTCATGCGCGGGTCTCCTCGGCGGCTTGTTCATCCAGGTTCAGGTAGTGCATTACGGTCTGCATGTCCTTGTCGCCGCGGCCGGACAGGTTGACCACCATCAGGTGGTCCTTGGGCAGGCTCGGCGCACGCTTGAAGGCTTCGGCCAGCGCGTGGGACGACTCCAGGGCGGGGATGATGCCCTCCAGGCGGCAGCACTTCTGGAAGGCCTGCATGGCTTCGTCGTCGGTGATCGGTACGTATTCGACACGGCCGACCTGGTGCAACCAGGCGTGCTCGGGACCGACGCCGGGGTAGTCGAGGCCGGCGGAGATCGAGTGGGCGTCGGTGATCTGGCCGTCGGCGTCCTGCAGCAGGTAGGTGCGGTTGCCGTGCAGCACGCCGGGGGCGCCGCCGGCCATGCTGGCGGCGTGCTTGCCGGTGTCGACGCCATGACCGGCGGCTTCGACGCCGACGATCTTCACGCTCGGCTCGTCGAGGAACTCATGGAACAGGCCGATGGCGTTGGAGCCGCCGCCGATGCAGGCGACCAGCGAGTCGGGCAGGCGTCCTTCGTGTTCCTGCATCTGCGCGCGGGTTTCGCGGCCGATCACCGCCTGGAAGTCGCGGACCATGGCCGGGTAGGGGTGCGGGCCGGCGGCGGTGCCGATCAGGTAGAAGGTGTTGTCGACGTTGGTCACCCAGTCGCGCAGCGCCTCGTTCATGGCGTCCTTGAGGGTGCCGGTGCCGGCGGTGACCGGGATGACCTTGGCGCCGAGCAGCTTCATGCGGAAGACGTTGGCCTGCTGGCGGTCGATGTCGGTGGTGCCCATGTACACCACGCACTCGAGGCCGAAGCGCGCGGCGACGGTGGCGCTGGCCACGCCGTGCATGCCGGCGCCGGTCTCGGCGATGATGCGCTTCTTGCCCATGCGCCGGGCCAGCAGGATCTGGCCGATGCAGTTGTTGATCTTGTGCGCGCCGGTGTGGTTCAGCTCCTCGCGCTTGAGGTAGATCTTCGCGCCGCCGCAGTGCTCGGTCAGGCGCTCGGCGTAGTACAGCGGGCTCGGGCGGCCGATGTAGTCGCGCTGGAAGTAGGCCAGTTCTTCGAGGAAGGCCGGGTCCTTCTTGGCCTTCTCGTACTCGGCGGCCAGATCGTTGATCAGCGGCATCAGGGTTTCGGCGACGAACTGGCCGCCGAAGGGGCCGAACAGGCCGCGCGGGTCGGGGCCGTGGGAATAGGTCTGGGTCATGCGGTGCTCCAGTAGGGGGCGAGGGCAGGCGCTGGAAGCGGCTGCGGGCAAGCTTTGCCGATGGCGACAAATTAGCCAATCCCGCTGCCGGGGAAAAGCGATAAGATCGCCATGACCTGTCAGGAAAACTCACCGATGAGCCAGCCCCGCGACCTCCCTCCGCTGAATGCCCTGCGCGCCTTCGAGGCCACCGCGCGCCTGGGTAGCGTCAGCCGCGCCGCCGCTGAGCTGCACGTCACCCACGGGGCGGTGAGCCGCCAGCTGCGCGCGCTGGAGGAAAGCCTCGGCGTGGTCCTGCTGCGCAAGGACGGACGCGGCCTGAAACTCACCGATGCCGGTCAGCGCCTGAGCGCCGTGGCCGCCACGGTTTTCGACGACCTGCGCGGCGTGTGCGCCGAGCTGCGCGAGGGCCGCGAGCAGGCGCCGTTCGTCCTCGGCTGTC
Source organism: Geopseudomonas aromaticivorans (assembly GCF_019097855.1). Taxonomy (GTDB): domain Bacteria; phylum Pseudomonadota; class Gammaproteobacteria; order Pseudomonadales; family Pseudomonadaceae; genus Geopseudomonas; species Geopseudomonas aromaticivorans. The sequence goes on along the minus strand of NZ_JAHRGL010000015.1, from coordinate 99,428 downwards.
CGGGCAGCCTGCTGGCGCGCTGGTTCATCCCGCGTCTCGACCGCCTGCAGCGCGACCTGCCGCAGCTGCGCCTGCAGCTCTCGGCCAGCGAGGGCGAGCTGGACCCGCGCCGCGCCGGGCTGGACGCCACCCTGTGGTTCGCTGCGCCGCCGTGGCCGGCGGACATGCAGGTGTTCGAACTGGCCGTGGAGCGCATCGGCCCGGTACTGTCGTCACGGCACGCACGCTACGCCGCGCTGCGCGAGGCGCCGGCGGGCGCGCTGCTCGGCGAGCCGCTGCTGCACACGGTGTCGCGGCCGCAGGCCTGGCCGCAGTGGGCACGGGGGCAGCAGCTCGACCCGGCCGGGCTGGTGCTCGGCCAGGGCTTCGAGCATCTCTACTACCTGCTGGAGGCGGCGGTGGCCGGCCTCGGCGTGGCCATCGCCCCGCAACTGCTGGTCGCCGACGATCTGGCCGCCGGCCGGCTGGCGGCGCCCTGGGGCTTCGTCGAAACCCCGGCGCGTCTGGCGCTGTGGGTGCCGGCGCGCGGCGCCGACCCGCGGGCGGTCGAGCTGGCCGAGTGGCTTCGCAACGAGCTGGCGTAGGGTGCGCCGCGCGCACCATCGGCATACCGGTATTCGTGGTGCGCATGGCGCACCCTACGGACTGGCGGCGGCGGGGCGTTATGCGCGGTGTACATGGCGCATCCAACGGCGGCAGTCGCTTACTGGGTGATGCAGTGCCACTCCTGGCCGTCGGCCATGCGCTTGCCGGTAGCGTCGCTGAGCCAGGATTCGGTCTGGAACAGCCAGTGATGCGCTTCGAGGCGGTAGCGCTGGCCGGCGACGAAGCCGGCGTAGTCCAGGCGCAGGTAGCAGAGCATCTGCACCGGATCGAGGGTCATGATCGGACCGACCTGCACCTCGAAGCGATAGGTCGCCAGCAGGCGATGGGCGCCGGGGCTGACCTGGAAGTAGCGACCGTCGTCGAGGCGCTTGCCGTCGAGCTTCTCGGCCATCAGCAGCTCGCCGGGCTCGGTGCGAAACTCGATCCACGCCTGCTGCGGATCGGGTTGCGGCAGTGGGCCGGCGCAGGCACCGAGCAACGCCAGTACGGCCAGCAGGGGGACAGCGCGCATGACGGCTCCACGGTGGGGACTGAATGTTCAGCATAGCGTCGCCGGGTGGCTGGCGGCAGGCGTGGCGATCGGCTAGCGTGGCCGGCATGTCGATCCTGCGCCTGCTTCCGCTCCTCATCGTGCTCACCGGCTGTTCCAGCCTCGGCTACTACGCCCAGCTGGGCGAGGGCCAGTGGCAGCTGCTGCAGGCACGTCAGCCGGTAGCCGAGCTGCTCGCCGATCCGCAGCAGCCGGCAGCGCTGCGCCAGCGCCTGCAGCTGGCCCAGGAGGCGCGCGCCTTTGCCAGCGCCCGGCTGGGCCTGCCGGACAATCGCAGCTACCGCCTGTACGCCAACCTCAAGCGGCCCTACGTGGTGTGGAACCTGTTCGCCACCGCCGAGTTCTCGCTACAGCCGCTGACCCACTGCTTCCCCATCGCCGGCTGCGTGGCCTACCGCGGCTATTTCGACGAGCAGCGCGCCCGCGGCGCCGCCGCGCTGCTGCGTGTGCAGGGCCTGGACACCGAGGTGGCCGGGGTCGAGGCCTATTCCACCCTCGGCTGGTTCGACGACCCGCTGCTCAACAGCATGCTGGCCTGGAGCGATGCGCGGGTGGCGGCGCTGATCTTCCACGAGCTGGCCCACCAGCGCCTGTACCTGCCCGGCGACACCGCCTTCAACGAATCCTTCGCCCGCTTCGTCGAGGAAGAAGGCCTGCGCCAGTGGCGCCAGGCGCGCCATCTGCCACCACCGCCGGCGCACCTGCAGCGTCAGCGCGAGTAGTTCGTCGAGCTGGTGCTGGCCAGCCGCGGACGGCTGGAGCAACTCTACGCCCAGCCGCTGGCAGCGGACGCGATGCGCGCCGCCAAGCAGGCCGAGTTCCAGCGCCTGCGTGGCGACTACCAGGCCCTGCGCGATGGTCCTTGGCACGGCGACGGGCGCTTCGACGGCTGGTTCGCCCGGCCGCTGAACAACGCCCGCCTGCTGCCGTTCGGCCTCTACGAGCAATGGGTGCCGGCCTTCGCCGCGCTGTTCGCCGAGGCCGGCGGCGACTGGCCACGCTTCTACGCGCGGGTCGGCGAGCTGGCCCGCGTGGCGGAGGAGGAGCGCCGTCAGGCGCTGGCCGCGCTGCAGCCGCGCGACTGATTTGCCGGCTGGGCGCACCTTGACTAGCGTTCAGGAGACCCCCTGCGCACCAAGGAGCGCCGTCATGTCGGATAACCACGTCTACAAGAAGATCGAGCTGGTCGGCTCCTCGCGCACCAGCATCGAGGACGCGATCAACAACGCCCTGGCCGAAGCGGCGAAGACCGTGCACAACATGGACTGGTTCGAGGTGGTGGAAACCCGCGGCCACATCGCCAACGGCAAGGTCGCTCACTGGCAGGTGACGGTGAAGATCGGCTTCCGCATCGTCGGCAGTTGAGGCGCAGCCACCTCCCGTCCGTAGGGGCGAATTCATTCGCCAAAATAACCGGCCAGGGCGAACAGAGGCTGGCAGCCATTCATGCGCTGGCGCCAGGCTCAGCGCTCGAGCAGGAGCAGCAGCGCCGGTGGGCAGCGCGCCGAGCACCTGATGGGCAGCGGCCGAGCCCCGGTGGACGGGAGCTAGCCCTGCTGGTCGCCGGAGTACCGGCTGAACGGCTCTATCCGCTGGACCTCGACCGCACCGTCCACAAGCTCGACGGTATCAGGCGGGACATCGTCTGGTGGAGTGGCGGCGAGGAGATCGCCGCGCGCTGGAACCGCTGGCAGGCGCAGTGAGCCCGCCGGCCGATCAGCCGGTCGCCCGGCACTCCTCCAGGCGCCGCCGCTGGCGGCCTTCGCCATCGAAGTTGTCCGCCGCCAGCCAGCGCTCGAAGGCCGCCCGGCAGGCCGGCCACTCGTGGTCGAGCAGGGCGAACCAGGCGGTGTCGCGGTTGCGCCCCTTGACAACCAGGTGCTGGCGGAACAGCCCCTCGGCGACGAAGCCCAGGCGCTCGGCGGCGCGCCGCGAGCGCGCGTTGTTGGCGTTGCACTTCCACTCCAGGCGCCGGTAGCCCAATTCGAACACCAGCCGCGCCAGCAGATAGATCGCCTCGGTGGCCCCTGGCGTGCGCTGCATGGGCGGGGCGAACAGCACGTGGCCGATCTCGATGCAGCCGTGGGCGGGGGTGATGCGCATCAGGGCGAGCTGGCCGACGATGCGGCCGCTGGCGTGCTCGCGCACGGCGAAGAACAGCGGGTCGCGGCCGGCGGCCAGATCCGCCAGCCAGGCGTCGAACTCGCCGCGCGCGGCGAACGGCCCGTAGGGCAGGTACTGCCACTGCTGCGGGTCGGCGGGCGGGGCCTGCAGCGCCGCCCACAGCTCGGCGGCGTGGCGCGTCGCATCGAGCGGTTCGAGGCTGACGAAGCGCCCGGTCAGCGGTTCGTGCGGCGGCAGCGGACAGGGCTGCCAGGCGGCGAGGTCGGTGGTGGTCACAGGTGCATCTCCTTCACAGCAGCTGGCGGTACTGGATGAAGCCGGAGCGCTCGGCCAGGCGGTCGTAGAGCTGGCGGCCCGCGTAGTTGGTTTCCTGGGTCAACCAGTGCACGCGACTGGCGCCGGCGGCAACGGCCTGGGCGTTGACATGCTCGATCAGCGCGCGGCCGATGCCGCCGCCGCGCTGGTCCTCGGCGACGAACAGATCCTGCAGGTAGCAGTAGTCGCCCACCGTCCAGCAGGAGCGATGGAAGATCCAGTGCACCAGGCCCACGGCCGCGCCATCGCGCCAGGCCAGGGCGGCATGCATGGGCTCGGCCGGGTCGAGGAAGCGCTGCCAGGTGACGGCGCTGGTCGCGGCGGGGATTTCCGCGTTGTAGAAGCGCTGGTAGGCCTGCCAGAGCGGCAGCCAGGCGGTGTGGTCGGCGGCGCCGAGCGGGCGGATTGCGATCGGTGTGCGGGGCATGCGGGTTCCTTTCCGTGGCTGAATCAGTTGGTTTCGCTGCAGTCGATTGGGGTCATGCGCGCGGCCAGCTCACGGTCGCGCGGGTCGCTCAAGGCGGCCAGTCCCTCGTGCATCCCACGCTCTCGTCCTGGCGGAAGGCGGTGGGCAGGTACATGGCGGTTCTCCGGGGGCGGTGCGCTCATCCTGAACGGGATATTGGTCTGCGGTAAGATCCATTTCCTGCCACTTTGATGGAGCCAATCCATGCCGCTGCCGCCCCTGCCGGTCGACCTCTCCGGCATCCGGCTCGACCCCGGCCGCGGGCTCGCCCGCCAGCTGTACCAGGTCCTGCGCGAGCGTATCCTCGACGGCCGCCTGGCCGGCGGCGCGCGCCTGCCGGCCAGCCGCGAGCTGGCCGCCCTGCTCGGCGTGTCGCGCAACACCGTGACGCGCGCCTTCGACCAGCTGTACGCCGAGGGCTACGTGGCCGGGCGGATCGGCGCCGGCACCTACGTCAGCGGACTCGTCGGCGCCACGCGCCCGGCCGCCGCGCCCGCCGGCGCAGCGGCGGCGACCCCGGCACTGCAGCACCTGGCGGCGCATCACCTACCCGCACCGCCGGCCGGCGCGCCGCGCGCCTTCCGGGTCGGCGTGCCGGCCTTCGACCTGTTCCCCTTCGAGACCTGGGCGCGGCTCTCGGCGCGCTTCTGGCGCAAGCCCTCGCCGGCGCGGCTGGGCTACGGCGACCCGGCCGGCGAGCCGGCGCTGCGCGAGCTGGTCGCCGCCTACCTGCGCAGCAGCCGCGGCCTGCACTGCGATCCGGCGCAGATCGTGATCACCTGCGGCGCCCAGCAGGGCATCAGCCTGTGCGCGCAGCTGCTGGTCGGTCCGGGCGAGCGGGTGGCCATCGAAGACCCCGGCTACCGCGCCGCCGGCGCGGCCTTCGCCATGGCGGGAGCGCGCCTGCAGGGCATCGCCGTGGATGCCGAGGGGCTGGATGTCGCGGCCCTCGAGCGCGCGGCGGATTGCCGGCTGGTCTACGTCACCCCGGCGCACCAGTACCCCACCGGGGTGACCCTGTCGCTGGCGCGGCGCCTGCAGCTGCTGGACTGGGCCGAGCGCCACGACAGCTGGATCGTCGAGGACGACTACGACGGCGAGTACCGCTACAGCGGCGCGCCACTGGCGCCGCTGGCCGCGCTGGACCGCCGGGGGCGGGTGATCCATGTCGGCACCTTCTGCAAGATCGCCTTCCCCGCCCTGCGCCTCGGCTACCTGGTGCTGCCGCCGGCGCTGGCGCAGCCGTTCGCCCGCCGCCGCGCCCTGGACATGCGCCATTCGGAGCTCGGCTCCCAGGCGGTGATGGCCGAGTTCATCGCTGCCGGACACTTCCAGCGGCACATCCGCCGCATGCGCGCGGCCGCCCGCCGCCGCCGCGACGCCCTGCTGGCCGGCTGGCCGCAGCGGATCCCCGGCTGCGCGCCGCTGCCGGCGGTGGACGCCGGCCTGCACCTGTGCGTGCGGGTCGACGGTCTGGCACGCGAGCGTGCGCTGCTCGCCGCCGCGCAGCACGTCGGGGTGGAGCTGAACGGCCTGAGCCGCTACTGGCTGCCCGACGGCACCACGCCGGCGGACGCGCGCGCCGGCCTGGTGCTGGGCTTCGCCGCCGTGCCCGAAGACGAGATCGCCCGCGCCCTGCTGGCGCTGCGCCAGGCCTGGAGCGTCGGTGGGTAGGCGGGAAGGGCGGGACCGGCGCGCAAACGGTTCTCCGCGCCGGCATGAAGAAAAAAGGGACGAGCCGTGATCGTCCCAAGGGCCGAGGGGGGGGACCCGGTCCCTCGGCCGGTGAGCAGCGCGCGCCGCGCCGGATGGCGCCGCGCGGCGGAAGCGGAGCAGGTGCCGGCGAGCGCCTTGTCGAAAAGGCGCCTGCCGCACTGGCGGGATCAGCCGCGCAGCGGCACCAAGCGCGGGGCGATCATGTTTTCCGGGCGTAGGATGTCGGCCAGCAGATCCTCGTCGAGCAGACCCTCCTCGCGCACCAGTTCCAGCACGCCGCGGCCGCTGTCCAGCGCCAGCTTGGCGATGCGCGTGGCGTTCTCGTAGCCGATGTAGGGGTTGAGCGCAGTGACCAGGCCGATGGAATGCTCGACCAGCTCGCGGCAGCGCTCGACGTTGGCGGTGATGCCCACCACGCAGTGCTCGCGCAGCATGTCCATGGCGCGCTGCAGCAGGCGGATCGAGTCGAGCGTCTTGTAGGCGATCAGCGGCTCCATGACGTTGAGCTGCAGCTGCCCGGCCTCGGCAGCCATGGTCACCGCCAGGTCGTTGCCGATCACGGTGAAGGCTACCTGGTTGACCGCCTCGGGGATCACCGGGTTGACCTTGCCCGGCATGATCGAGCTGCCCGGCTGGCGCGCCGGCAGGTTGATCTCGTTGATCCCGGTGCGCGGGCCGCTGGACAGCAGGCGCAGGTCGTTGCAGATCTTCGACAACTTGACCGCGGTGCGCTTGAGCATGCCGGAGAGCAGCACGAAGGCGCCCATGTCGTAGGTGGCCTCGATCAGGTCGGCCGCCGGCACCAGCGGCTGTCCGCTGATCGCCGCCAGGCGGGTCACCGCCAGCTGCTGGTAGCGCGGGTCGGCGTTGATCCCGGTGCCGATGGCGGTGCCGCCGAGGTTGACCTCGGTGAGCAGCTCCGGCACCAGGCGCTTCAGGCGATCCAGGTCCTCGCCGAGGGTGGTGGCGAAGGCGCGAAACTCCTGGCCGAGGGTCATCGGCACCGCATCCTGCAGCTGGGTGCGGCCCATCTTCAGCACCTCACCGAACTCCTCGCCCTTGGCGGCGAAGGCCTGGATCAGGCTGTCGAGGCTGGCCAGCAGGGCGTCGTGGCCGAGCAGCAGGCCAAGGCGGATGGCGCTCGGGTAGGCGTCGTTGGTCGACTGCGCCATGTTCACGTCGTTGTTCGGGTGCAGGTACTGGTACTCGCCCTTGGCGTGGCCCATGGCCTCCAGCGCCAGGTTGGCGATCACCTCGTTGGCATTCATGTTGGTCGATGTGCCGGCGCCGCCCTGGATCATGTCGACCACGAACTGCTCGTGGAACTCGCCGCGGATCAATAGCGCACAGGCCTGGCTGATCGCAGCATGCTTGTGCTCCGGCAGGTGGCCCAGCTCGCGGTTGGCGTCGGCGGCGGCCTGCTTGACCATCGCCAGGGCGACCACCAGCTTCGGGTAGTGCGCCAGCGGCACGCCGGACAGCCGGAAGTTGTGCACCGCGCGCAGGGTCTGGATGCCGTAGTAGGCGTCAGCGGGGACCTCGAGGGTGCCGAGCAGGTCTTTTTCGGTACGGAAGGATGCAGCAGCGGACATGATGCGATCAATCTCTGGGTCAATGCGGGCAGCGCCGCGACAGGCTTAGATTAAGGGCTGCAGGGGTTTTGCGACCAATGCCGTTGCTTGCTGGCCCATGCACAATCGGCATAATGCGGCATGACCTGTCGATGCCGGCCGACGCGCCGGCGCGGCAGCCCTTCCCGACGACCAGCGGCCCGCCACCTGCGGGCCGGGAGCGCGGCATGAACCTGGAAACCAAGTGGCTGGAGGACTTCGTCGCCCTGGCCGCCACCCGCAGCTTCTCGCGTGCGGCCGAGCAGCGCTTCGTCACCCAGCCGGCGTTCAGCCGGCGGATCAAGGCGCTGGAGGAGGCGCTGGGCCTCACCCTGGTCAACCGCGCGCGCACCCCGGTGGAACTGACCGAGGCCGGCCAGCTGTTCCTGATCACCGCGCGCAATCTGGTCGAGCAGCTCGGCGAAGTGGTGCGCCGCCTGCATGCCGAGGAGGGCCAGCAGGGCGAGGTGCTGCGCTTCGCCGCCGCCCACTCGCTGGCGCTGAGCTTCTTTCCCGAATGGATCGCCGGCCTGCGCCGCACCGGCCTGCCGATCAGCAGCCGGCTCTTGGCGACCAACGTCGGCGAGGCGGTGCACGCCCTGCGCGAAGGCACCTGCGACCTGATCCTCGCCTACTACGATCCGGACGCCGCGCTGCAACTGGCGCCGGAGCTGTTCCCCTCGCTACCGCTGGGGCGCAGCGAGATGCTGCCGGTGTGCGCAGTGGGCGAGGACGGCCGACCGCTGTACGACCTCGACGGCGGGCAGACCGTGCCGCTGCTGGCCTACAGCGCCGGCACCTTCCTAGGCCGGCCGGTCAGCCTACTGCTGCGTCGGCGCGGCCTGCGCTCGAGCACGGTGTACGAGACGGCGATGGCGGACAGCCTCAAGGGCATGGCCCTGCAGGGCCTCGGCGTGGCCTGGGTGCCGCGCCTGTCAGTAAGCGCGGAGCTGGCGCGCGGCGAGCTGGCAGTGTGCGGCGACGAGCGCTGGCAGGTGCCGCTGGAGATCCGCCTGTACCGCTGCGCGCTGCTGCACAAGCCGGCGGTGCGAAGGTTGTGGAAGGCGCTGGAGGAGGGCAAAGCGGGGGCGGCCGGGCAGGCTTCCGATGCTGGGAATGGTGGCGATTCGGGTGGATGATGAGGCGCCGCGAAGAAAGATGCCTAGCAATGCGTAAAGCGCTCACTTCGTTCGCTGGGGCCGCGTTCCGCGGCAATAGGCGACCACGTACGGTAGAAAACGTGGCCTGTCCCCTTCTGGTATCAACTTAGACATTAGCAACTTTATCTCCACTAGCAGAAGCCATTAATAAAATGCACAAAATTATCACCAACGACAAAATCCAAGAAACACTAGCATCAATAGACCCAACACGCATAGTCGTCGCATATATCGGAAGGGATTGGTCGAGCTACATTGAAAAATCAACACCACGAGAGATAATCATCTCCCCAACAATTGGCAGCAACCCATTTGCAATTAAAGAAATAGCAAACACCTTTGGCTGGGGAAATGTCCATTTCCTAGACAATCTACATGCAAAATTCTATATAGGAGAAAAATGCGCATTTCTAGGCAGTCCAAATCTATCAAGAAATGGCATTAGCACCACAGGACTATATGAGATAGGGGTATTTATCTCTGACGAAGATTCACTGCTCGATCTAAACAAAGAGTTCAAAAAAATAAAATCTCAAGCCATTGCCGATTATCCGACCCAAGAAGCGAAAGAGGAGAAGCTACAACAACTTTTAGAAAATCATAACAGAGTGTTTTCAGAGGTGCCTGAACCAACTACAGACCAAGCCTGTACATTCCTTGATTACAATCCGATTTCCCACCTTGACTTCGGAGTGGTGTGGTACAGACATTGTGAAGTGAAGAAAAACTTTGAAGAGATAGAAACTCAAGATCCAACACTATCAAAAGATACCTTTGATAGTGTTGTTGGCAATTGGACAACTTGCCTTGAAACTGACAGCGTAAAAAATAATTCATGGATTTTGCTTTGGCGGTCTAAAAAAGATGGCACTCCCGACAAACGAGAAAAGTCACTTATGTGGCTATATGCTCACCAAACAATATCACACAGCATCGAAGACAATCCATATTCAAAAATAATAATACAACGCAACGACAAAAAAACTCCAGCAGAGCCATTCAGAATAGATGATGCTTTTACAACAGCCTTCCAAAAGGCTATTTCTGAAAATGAATTCCTTGTTTTCAGAGAAAAACCAGAAAAAGAATGGTCAATAAATGAATGTCAAGACATGATGCCGCAACTACTAGAAGAAATACGAATCCGCATGATAGATTTAACTCCCCGTGCCACCTGACACCACAAAAAGCCCCGGCCTTCGATCTAATGTCAGTCAGTTAAGACATTGGCCCGGCAGGATGAAACGAGATAAACAGGCTCTTGGAAATCCATGAGTCTGTTTTGTATGTAACTTCAGCAAGCACTCCAGCAGACCGCCGAGCTCAATCCCTCTTCGTTCAAGCCCCCGATAGCCGGCGACGCAATCAGGACACGGTCAGGTCAGTCCAGGGACGGCAACAACCCCGCCGGCAGCAGCCCGGTCAGGCAGCGCTCCTGCAACAGCGCCTCGGCGGCTTCGATGTCGGGGGCGAAGAAGCGGTCGTGGTCGTAGAACAGCACCCGCTCGCGCAGCAGGCGGCGCGCGCGCTCCAGCGGCGGCGAGCTGTGCAGGCCGCGGCGGAAATCCAGGCCCTGGCAGGCGGCCAGCCATTCGACGGCGAGGATGCCGCGCACGTTGGCGGCCATTTCCCACAGGCGCATGCCGGCGTTGGGCGCCATCGACACGTGGTCTTCCTGGTTGGCTGAGGTCGGCAGGCTGTCGACGCTGTGCGGGTGGGCGAGGGCCTTGTTGGCGCTGGCCAGCGCCGCGGCGCTGACCTGGGCGATCATGAAGCCGGAATTCACCCCGCCGCTATCGACCAGGAACGGCGGCAGCTGCGACAGGTTGTGGTCGATCAGCAGGGCGATGCGCCGCTCGGCCAGCGCGCCGATCTCGGCGATGGCCAGCGCCAAGTTGTCGGCGGCCATGGCCACCGGCTCGGCGTGGAAGTTGCCGCCGGAGAGCACCGCGTCGTCGTCGGCGAATACCAGCGGGTTGTCCGACACCGCGTTGGCCTCCACCGCCAGCACCTCGGCGGCCTGGCGCAGCTGGGTCAGGCAGGCGCCCATCACCTGCGGCTGGCAGCGCAGCGAGTAGGGGTCCTGCACCTTGCCGCAGTCGACGTGGGACGCGGCGATCCCGCTGCCGGCGCCGAGCAGATGGCGGTAGGCGGCGGCCATGTCGATCTGCCCGCGCTGGCCGCGCACTTCGTGGATGCGCGCATCGAAGGGCACCCGCGAGCCCAGCGCGGCCTCGACGCTGAGGCTGCCGCACACGGTGGCGGCGGCCAGCAGGTCCTCGGCCTCGAACAGCCCGCGCAGGGCGTAGGCGCTGGACACCTGGGTGCCGTTGAGCAGGGCCAGGCCCTCCTTGGCGACCAGGGTCAGCGGTTCGAGGCCGGCCACCGCCAGCGCATCGCGCGCCGGCAGCCAGCGGCCGCGATGGCGCGCCTGGCCCTCGCCGAGCAGCACCAAAGAGAGGTGCGCCAGCGGCGCCAAGTCGCCGCAAGCGCCCACCGAGCCCTTGCCCGGAATCAGCGGGCAGACCCCGGCGTTGTACAGGGCGATCAGCGCCTCCAGCACCACCCGGCGCACTCCGGAGTAGCCGCGCGCCAGGCTGTTGATCTTAAGCAGCAGGATCAGCCGCACCAGGGCGTCGTCCAGCGGCGCGCCGAGGCCGGCGGCGTGGGACAGCAGCAGGTGGCGCTGCAGGGTCTCGAGGTCGACGCGGGCGATGCGGGTCTGCGCCAGCAGGCCGAAGCCGGTGTTGACCCCGTAGGCGGTGCGCCCTTCGTCGACGATGCGCTGCACGCAGGCGACGCTGGCGTCGATAGCCGCCCAGGCGCCGGGGTCGAGGGTCAGGTGCAGCGGCTGCTGCCAGGCGCGGCGCAGATCCGCCAGGCTCAGCCGGCCGGGAATCAGGTGCAGCGCGTTCATCTCAGTCCTCCTTGAGCATCGGCAGGTCGAGGCCCTGCTCGCGGGCGCAGGCGATGGCCTCCGGATAGCCGGCGTCGGCGTGGCGCATCACCCCGCTGGCCGGGTCGTTGTGCAGCACCCGGCCGAGGCGCGCGTGGGCTTGCGGCGTGCCGTCGGCGACGATGACCATGCCAGCGTGCTGCGAGTAGCCCATGCCGACCCCGCCGCCGTGGTGCAGCGACACCCAGGTGGCGCCGCTGGCGGTGTTGAGCAGGGCGTTGAGCAGCGGCCAGTCGGACACCGCGTCGGAGCCGTCGCGCATCGCCTCGGTCTCGCGGTTGGGGCTGGCCACCGAGCCGGAATCCAGGTGGTCGCGGCCGATGACGATGGGCGCCCGCAGCTCGCCGCTGGCGACCATGGCGTTGAACGCCTGGCCGAGGCGCGCGCGGTCGCCCAGGCCGACCCAGCAGATGCGCGCCGGCAGGCCCTGGAAGCGGATGCGCGCGCGGGCCAGATCCAGCCAGCGGTGCAGGTGGGTGTCGTGCGGCAGCAGCGCCTTCACCTTGGCGTCGGTCTTGTAGATGTCCTCGGGGTCGCCGGACAGCGCCACCCAGCGGAACGGGCCGATGCCGCGGCAGAACAGCGGTCGAATATAGGCGGGGACGAAGCCGGGGAAGGCGAAGGCGTCGTCGACGCCCTCGTCCAGGGCCATCTGGCGGATGTTGTTGCCGTAGTCGAAGGTCGGCACGCCGCGGGCGTGCAGTTCGAGCATGGCGCGCACCTGCACGGCCATCGACGCCTTGGCGGCGCGGACCACGACCTCCGGCTCGCGCTGGCCGCGTTCGACGTACTCGTCCCAGCTCCAGCCGGCCGGCAGGTAGCCGTGCAGCGGGTCGTGGGCACTGGTCTGGTCGGTGAGCAGGTCCGGGCGCACGCCGCGGCGCACTAGCTCGGGGAGCACCTCGGCGGCGTTGCCGCACAGGCCGACCGACACCGCCTGGCCGGCGGCGGTGTAGCGGGCGATGCGCGCCAGGGCGTCGTCGAGGTCGCTGGCCTGCTCGTCGAGGTAGCCGGTGCGCAGGCGGAAGTCGATGCGCGACTGCCGGCACTCGACCAGCAGTGCGCAGGCACCGGCCATGGTCGCCGCCAGCGGCTGCGCGCCGCCCATGCCGCCGAGGCCGGCGCTGAGCAGCCAGCGCCCGCGCAGGTCGCCGCCGTGGTGCTGGCGGCCGGCCTCGGCGAAGGTCTCGTAGGTGCCCTGGACGATGCCCTGGCTGCCGATGTAGATCCAGCTGCCGGCGGTCATCTGCCCGTACATCATCAGGCCCTGGCGATCCAGCGCGTTGAACTGCTCCCAGGTCGCCCAGTGCGGCACCAGGTTGGAGTTGGCCAGCAGCACGCGCGGGGCGTCGCGGTGGGTGGCGAACACGCCGACCGGCTTGCCGGACTGGATCAGCAGGGTCTGCTCGTCGCCGAGGCGGCGCAGCACCTCGACGATCTTGTCGAAGCAGGCCCAGTTGCGCGCGGCGCGGCCGATGCCGCCGTACACCACCAGATCCTCGGGGCGCTCGGCCACCGCCGGGTCGAGGTTGTTCATCAGCAGGCGCAGCGCCGCCTCGGTCAGCCAGCTCTGGCAGCTCAGCGCGCTGCCGGTGGGCGCGCTGATGTGCCGGCTGGGGTCGTGGCGCGGATCGACGCTGGACATGGCAGCCTCCGGGGCGGTTCAGCCGTCGAGGCTGAGCAGATGCACCAGCCGCGCGGCGACGCGGGCGCTGCGCTGGTCGATGTCGTGGGCGGGGTTGAGTTCGGCCAGCTCGGCCAGGCGCAGCTTGCCGCTGTCGCGCAGGCGCTCGAGCAGCGGCTCGAGCAGGGCCAGCGCCACGCCGCGGGCGGCCGGCGCGCTGACTCCGGGCACTTCCCAGGCCGGCAGGCCGTCGAGGTCGATGGACAGCTGGATGGCGTCGCAGCCGGCGACGAAGGCGTCCAGCTCGGCACCGAGGGCGGCCAGGCTGCTTTCGCGGATCTCGCGGTCCTCGCGCACCAGCACGCCCAGCTCCGCCGCCCTGCGGAACAGCGCGCGGGTGTTGCTGGCGCGGCTGACCCCCAGACAGGCGTAGCGCAGCGGCCAGCCGCGCGCGTCGCACTGGGCGGCGATCTGCGCGAAGGGCGTGCCGGAGGTGGCGCCGCCGGCCGGGTCGCGCAGGTCGAAGTGGGCGTCGAAGTTGACGATGCCCAGCCGCGGCGGCTGGCGGGCGTCGTGCAGGTGGGCGGCGAGGCCCAGCCAGCTGCCGTAGGCCAGCTCGTGGCCGCCGCCGAGGACGATCGGCCGGTGGCCGGCGGCCAGCAGTTCGGCGACCCGCGCGCCGAGCTGGCGCTGCGCCGCGTCGAGGTCGCCGTCGGCGCAGGCCACGTCGCCGGCGTCGTAGGCCGGGCCGCGGCGGTGCCAGGCGAGGCTGGCCAGCGCGCGGCGGATCGCCTGCGGCCCGGCGGCGGCACCGACGCGGCCGTGGTTGCGGCGCACGCCCTCGTCGCAGGCGAAGCCGAGCAGGGCCACGCCGGGCGGGCTGCTGGCAGCCAGCGGCTGGATGCACTGGTGCCAGCGCAGGGCGTCTGCTTCGGGATCGACGCGGCCGCGCCACGCCGCCATGTCCGGCCGCTCAGCGTGCATAGGTGATGGCTCCGCCGAACACCCGCTGGCGCAGGCGCCCGGCCTGGACGGCGTAGGCCAGCTCGGCCGGGCGCGCCACGTCCCACAGGCACAGGTCGGCGCGCTGGCCCGCGGCGATGCGGCCGAAGTCGTCGTGACCGAGGGCGCGGGCGGCGTGGACGGTCATCCCGGCCAGCGCTTCGTCCGGGCTGAGATGGAACAGGGTGCAGGCCAGGTGCAGCAGCAGGGTGGGCAGGTACAGCGGCGAGGTGCCGGGGTTGGCGTCGCTGGCCAGCGCCATCGGCACGCCGTGGCGGCGCAGCAGCTCGATGGGCGGCCGGCGCACGGCGCCGAGGTCGAGGAAGGCCCCGGGCAGCAGCACGGCCACGCTGCCGGCGGCGGCCATGGCCTGCACGCCGGCTTCGTCGAGGTATTCGAGGTGGTCGGCCGACAGCGCGCCATGCCGGGCGGCCAGCGCCGCGGCGCCCTGGTTGCTGAGCTGCTCGGCGTGCACGCGCACCGGCAAACCGTGGCGCCGCGCGGCGGCGAACACCCGCGCGCACTGCTCGGGGGCGAAGGCGATGGCCTCGCAGAACATGTCCACCGCATCGGCCAGGCCCTCGGCGGCGGCGGCCGGGATCATCTCCTCGCAGACTAGGGCGATGTAGGCGTCGCTGTTGCCCGCGTACTCCGGCGGCAGGGCGTGGGCGCCGAGCAGGCTGGTGACCACCCGCACCGGCAGCTCCTCGCCCAGGCGGCGGGCGACGCACAGCAGCTTGAGTTCGTCGGCGACGGTCAGGCCATAGCCGGACTTGATCTCCAGGGTGGTCACGCCGTCGGCGAGCAGGGCCTGCAGGCGCGGGCGGGCGGCGGCCAGCAGCTGCTCCTCGCTGGCGGCGCGGGTGGCGCGCACGGTGGCGAGGATGCCGCCGCCGGCGCGGGCGAGCTCGGCGTAGCTGACCCCCTGCAGGCGCTGGGCGAACTCGTCGGCGCGGTCGCCGGCGAACAGCAGGTGGGTGTGGCAGTCGACCAGCCCGGGGGTCAGCACCCCGCCGCGGCCGGCCTCCCGCGCGCCGGCCACCGCGGCCTCGTCCAGCCCGGCCATCGGCCGCAGCCAGGCAATGCGGCCGTCCTCGACCAGCACGGCCATCGGCTCGGCCAGTTCGCACAGGCCGTCGAACACGCGAACATCGCGCCACAGCAGGCGTTGCGGGGAACCTGCGGACATCGGACGATCTCCCTGTTGTGGGGCCGGCGCGGCGCTCTGCGAACCGCCGCGAGCAGCTCCGGCCAATCACTCTCTATATCCATTAGGTATAGGCGCTGATCGGCCAGGCGTGCCTCAGGACTCGGGCGGCTCGTGCGGGTCGAGGGTTTCCTGCAGGGCGCTGTGCAGCTGGCGATGCACGCGGACGAACCAGCGCCACAGCAGGGCGAGCAGTACGGCAGCGAGCAGGCCGATGATCAGCAGCCATTCGCGCGGCGGCAGGATGCTCGAGCTGAGCGCAGCGAGCAGCGGCAGGAAACTGCCGAGGGTCAGCAGCGGAATCAGCTCGGACAGCGCCCGGCGCACGCGGCGGGTGCGGCTGGAGTGCCCGCCCAGCTCGGCGAGCAGCAGCGACAGGGCCTTGAGCCGGTGATAGGCGGCCAGCAGCAGCGGCAGCGACAGCAGCAGCGCCGCGCCCCAGATCAGCGCCTTGTGCAGGTTGGGCTGCGGCAGCCACTGGTCGAGCCAGAGGTCGATCGGCGCGGCGAAGTAGCCGCCGCCGAGGAAGATCGCCGCCACCAGCGCCAGGTTGATGATCGCGTGCAGCAGGCTGCGCCGGATCAGCGCCGCCAGCAGGGCATGCTGACCCGGCTGGCGGATGTTGCGCAGCCAGGTGCCGTAGGCGCCGAACACCCCCGCCACATGTGCCGGCATGGCCGCGGCCAGCTGCCGCGCCAGCGGATCGGCGGCGCGGATCAGGTAGGGGGTGGTCAGGGTGGTGATCGCCGAGACCGCCACCGCCACCGGGTAGAGGAAGTCGCTGGTGACCTCGAGCTTGACCCCCAGCGCGGCGATGATGAAGGAGAACTCGCCGATCTGCGCCAGGCCCATGCCGACGCGCAGCGAGGTGCGCCCGTCGTTGCCGGTGACGAAGGCGCCGACGCCGCAGGTGAGCAGCTTGCCGAGCACCACGGCGAGGCTGATCGCGGCGATCGGCCAGGCGTAGTCGCGCAGCACCGCCGGGTCGATCAGCAGGCCGATGGCGACGAAGAAGATCGCGCTGAACATGTGGCGCAGCGGCTCGACCAGCCGCTCGATCTGCGCCAGCTGGCGCGACTCAGCCATGATCGCGCCGATCAGGAAGGCGCCCAGCACCATGCTGTAGTCCAGCTTGATCACCAGCAGGCAGAAACCGAAGCACAGGCCGAGCACGGTGATCAGCAGCGTCTCGTCGCTGCCGAAGCGCGCCACGTAGGCGAGGATGCGCGGCACCAGCAGCAGGCCCAGCAGCAGCGACACCAGCATGAACAGCAGCAGCTTGCCGAGGGTGGCGAGCACCTCGGCGGTCGCCACCGTGCCGCTGGCGGCGATGCCGGAGAGCAGGGCGACGAGGCCGATGCCGAGCACGTCCTCGACGATCAGGATGCCGAAGATCAGCTGGGCGAAGCGCTCGTGCTTCATCTTCAGGTCGCCGAGCGCCTTGACGATGATGGTGGTCGAGGAGATCGCCAGGATCGCGCCGAGAAACAGCGCATCCATGTCGCTCCAGGCGAACAGGTGGCCGAGCTGGTAGCCGAGCCAGATCATCAGCACGATCTCGAAGAAGGCGGCGAGGATCGCGGTGGGGCCGACGCGCAGCAGCCGGCGCAGGCGGAACTCGAGACCGAGGCCGAACATCAGGAAGATCACCCCCAGCTCGGCGAGGATGCGGATGCTCTGCTCGTCGCTGATCAGCACGAACGGCGGGCTGTGCGGGCCGATCAGGAAGCCGGCGACGATGTAGCCGAGCACCACCGGCTGCTGGAGGCGGTGGCACAGCACCGTCACCAGCCCGGCCGCCAGCATGAGCACGGCAAGATCCTGGATGAAGGCGATGGCAAGCATGGCGCACACTCCCGGGGCGGGGCCAGGCAACGGCGCGCATCCCCAGTTCGATGATAGGCGGGTCTGCCCGCCGCACGAACCTTTGCGATATACTGCGCGACTTTCGACCGGTCACGCAGTCCGGTCCACACTCTTTCGCAGACAAGCCACGCGCGGTTTTCCGGCGTGGCTTGTTGGTTTTTGTCGCGCCGGGCTGGCGCAGAACAAGAGGCACGACGATGAGCGCACTGGTAGGCGTGATCATGGGCTCCAAATCCGACTGGAGCACCCTCAGCCACACCGTCGACATGCTGGACAAGCTCGGCATCCCCCACGAGGTCAAGGTGGTCTCCGCCCACCGCACCCCGGACCTGCTGTTCCAGTACGCCGAACAGGCGGAAGAGCGCGGCCTGGAAGTGATCATCGCCGGTGCCGGCGGCGCCGCCCATCTGCCGGGCATGTGCGCGGCCAAGACCCACCTGCCGGTGCTCGGCGTGCCGGTGCAGTCGTCGATGCTCTCCGGCGTCGACTCGCTGCTGTCCATCGTGCAGATGCCCGGCGGCGTGCCGGTCGCCACCCTGGCCATCGGCAAGGCCGGCGCGATCAACGCCGCGTTGCTCGCCGCCAGCATCCTCGGCGGCAAGCACCCGCAGTTCCACGAGGCACTCAAGGACTTCCGCTCCAAGCAGACCGAATCGGTGCTGGAGAACCCGGACCCCCGCGAAATCTGAGGCGAACTCCCATGAAGATCGGCGTAATCGGTGGCGGCCAGCTGGGTCGCATGTTGGCTCTGGCGGGCACTCCGCTGGGGATGAACTTTGCCTTCCTCGACCCGGCGCCGGACGCCTGCGCCGCCGCCCTTGGCGAGCACCTGCGCGCCGACTACGACGACAAGGACCACCTGCGCCGCCTGGCCGACGAGGTCGACCTGGTCACCTTCGAGTTCGAGAGCGTGCCGGCCGAGACCGTGGCCTACCTCGCCCACTTCGTGCCGGTCTACCCGAGCGCCGAATCGCTGCGCATCGCCCGCGACCGCTGGTTCGAGAAGTCGATGTTCAAGGACCTCGGCATCCCCACCCCGGAATTCGCCGACATCCACTCGCAGGCCGACCTCGACGCCGCGGTGGCGGCCATCGGCCTGCCGGCGGTGCTGAAGACCCGCACCCTCGGCTACGACGGCAAGGGCCAGAAGGTCCTGCGTGCTGCCGCCGACGTGGCCGGCGCCTTCGCCGAGCTGGGCAGCGTGCCGTGCATCCTCGAAGGCTTCGTGCCCTTCACCGGCGAGGTGTCGCTGGTGGCGGTGCGCGGCCGCGACGGCGAGACGCGCTTCTACCCGCTGGTGCACAACACCCACGTCGACGGCATCCTGCGCCTGTCGGTGGCCAGCCAGGCGCACCCGCTGCAGGCGCTGGCCGAGGACTACGTCGGCCGCGTGCTGGAGAAGCTCGACTACGTCGGCGTGCTGGCCTTCGAGTTCTTCGAGGTCGACGGCGGCCTCAAGGCCAACGAGATCGCCCCGCGCGTGCACAACTCCGGGCACTGGACCATCGAAGGCTCCGAGTGCAGCCAGTTCGAGAACCACCTGCGCGCCGTCGCCGGCCTGCCGCTGGGCTCGACCGCCAAGGTCGGCGAAAGCGCCATGCTCAACTTCATCGGCGCCGTGCCGGCGGTGGAGCAGGTGATCGCCATCGACGACTGCCACCTGCACCACTACGGCAAGGCCTTCAAGGTCGGCCGCAAGGTCGGCCACGCCACCCTGCGCAGCCAGGACCTGGCGACCCTCAAGGCGCAGATCGCCAAGGTCGAGGCGCTGATCGAGGGCTGATGGCCTTCTTTCACCGTAGGGTGGGTCAGGCCGCAGGCCGTAACCCACCAACCGGCCGCGAGGCCGGCAAGGCGGATGCCTGGCGGCATCCTCGGTGGGTTACGCCGCGTTGCGGCTAACCCACCCTACGATTCCAGCGACGAGCGCTCCCGCAGGCTAGGCTGAAGGCAACTTCACCCCTTGCGGAGACTCAGTCATGGGCATCCTCGGCACCCTCCTCATCGGCCTGCTGGTCGGCGTGCTCGCCCGCTGGCTCAAGCCGGGCCGCCATCCGATGGGCTGGGTCATGACCATCCTGCTCGGCATCGGCGGCTCGATCCTCGCCACCTACGGCGGCCAGGCGCTGGGCATCTATCGCGCCGGCCAGGCGGCCGGCCTGGTCGGCGCGGTGGTCGGCGCCATCGTTCTGCTGGTAGTGTTCGGCTACCTGAAGAAACCCTGAACCGGCGCCGCGCCGCCGGTTCCCGCCACGAGACCCGCATGCGCCTGCCGTTCGTCGTCTGCCTGAGCCTGATCGCCACCCTGAGCCACGCCGCGCCCGAGGAAGTCGACTGGCTCGACCTGCTGCCCGCCGAGGACCTCGACGCGATGCTGGCGATGCCGGAGATCGGTCACGACGGCAGCGAGGGCGACAGCACCTTCTACGCCCCGGGCGGCCTCAAGCAGCAGCCGAACCTGCCGGCAGTGATGTATTCGACGCGCACGGTGGCCGAGCTGGACGAGCAGGCGCTGAGCCTGGTCGGCTACCCGGTGCCGCTGGAGCGCGAGACGGGCAGCGCCCTGCAGCGCTTCTTCCTGCTGCCCTATCCGGGCGCCTGCAAGCACCTGCCGCCGCCGCCGCCCAACCAGATCGTGCTGGTGAGCTATCCCGCCGGCATCGCCGTCGCCGACCCCTACGTGCCGCTGCGCGTCAGCGGCACGCTGAAGATCCAGGCGCAGGGCGACGCGGCCTACACGCTGGACGCCGACAGTGTCGGCGCGGTCGAGGAGATCGAGCTGTAGCCGACCGGTCTGCCGCGCTGCGCGCGCCTGTCACTCAATGTGGCTGCCGCTGGCGACCGTCTTGCGATAGGACTTGGCGCCCGCCGGCACCGGACTGCCCTTGCCGGTCTCCAGCCAGCGGCGCACGCGGGTGGCGTCGCCGATATGGCTGCGCTTGCCGGTGGTATCCAGCAGCACCATGGCCACCGGGCGGTTGGAGACCCGGGTAAGCAGCGCCAGGCAGTGGCCGGCCTCGTTGATGAAGCCGGTCTTGGTGACCTCGATGTCCCAGCCGGGGTTGCGCACCAGCGGGTTGGTGTTGTTGAAGCCCAGCACGTAGTTGGGCTTGCGGAAGGTGGCGGTCTTGCTCGGCGTGGTGCTCAGCTCGCGGATCATCGGGTACTGCCGCGCGGCCTTGAGCAGGCGCACCAGGTCGCGGGCGGTGGACACGTTGAACTCCGACAGGCCGGTCGGCTCGACGAAGCGGGTGCTGGCCATGCCCAGCGCCCGGGCCTTGGCATTCATCGCCGCGACGAAGCGCGCATGACCACCCGGGTAGTTGTGCGCCAGGGCCGAAGCGGCGCGGTTCTCCGACGACATCAGGGCCAGGCGCAGCATTTCCTTGCGGCTGATCTGGCTGTTGACCCGCACCCGCGAGTAGACGCCGCGCAGCTCCTTGGTGTCGTGGATGGTCACCGGGATGACCTCGTCCATCGGCAGCTGGGCATCGAGGGTCACCACCGCGGTCATCAGCTTGCTGATCGAGGCGATGGGCCGCACGCTGTCCGGCTTGTCGGCGAACAGCACCTGGTCGCTGTCCAGGTCGACCACCATGGCACTGCTGGAAGCCAGTTGCAGGCGTGCCGGGTCATGTGCCGCGGCGGGGCCGGCGGCGTGTGCGGTCGGGGTCAGAGCAATCCATGCGCATGACAACAGTAAAGTGAAGATTGAAGAGCGAATCTGGGTGCGCATGACGATGGCTTCGCATGAATGAAAGAAAAACGTGCCGTATTGCTGGTCACAGTATAGTGAACCGACTCGAATTCCGCGGCCTCCGCCGGCGCATCTTTACCCTCGATTGACTTTCTCGCGCCTGCGCCTCAAAGATGTGCAAAAAAAGCAACGAGGTGTTCAATCATGAGCTCCAGTGGAATCGCCGAACACGCCGTGGAAGCCCTCAGCGCCCGCGAGCGCGAGCGCTTCATCGCCGCCAACCCGCAGTCCGTGGCGCTGGCCGAGCGCGCCCGCCAGTCGCTGTTCGGCGGCGTGCCGATGCACTGGATGAGCGACTGGTCGACGCCGGCACCGCTGTTCGTCGAGCGCGCCGAGGGCGCCCGCTTCTTCGACGTCGACGGTCACGAATACCTCGACTTCTGCCTCGGCGACACCGGCAGCATGTTCGGCCATTCGCCGGCGCCGATTGCCGCCGCCCTGCGCGAACAGGCCGGCCGCGGTCTGACCAGCATGCTGCCCGGCGAGGATGCGGTGGCCTGCGGCGAGCTGCTGGCGGCGCGCTTCGGCCTGCCGTTCTGGCAGGTGGTGACCACCGCCACCGACGCCAACCGCTTCGTCCTGCGCTGGGCGCGGGCGATCACCGGGCGCAAGGTGATCCTGGTGTTCGACGGCTGCTACCACGGCACGGTCGACGAGACCCTGGTGCGCCTGCGCGACGGCCATACCGTGCACCGCCCGGGGCTGATCGGCCAGGCGCGCAACCTGACCCAGCACAGCCGCGTGGTGCCGTTCAACGACCTCGCCGCGCTGGAAGCGGCGCTGGCGCCCGGCGACGTCGCCGCGGTGCTCTGCGAGCCGGCGCTGACCAACATCGGCATGGTGCTGCCGGCGCCCGGCTTCATGGCCCGCCTGCGCGAGCTGACCCGCCAGGCCGGCAGCCTGCTGATCATCGACGAAACCCACACGCTGTCCACCGGCCCCGGCGGCTGCACCCGCGCCTGGGGCCTCGAACCGGACTTCCTCACCGTCGGCAAGGCCATCGCCGGCGGCGTGCCCTGCGCGGTGTACGGCTGCAGCGCGGAAATGGCCCAGGCCATGCATCTGGCCCGCGCCCACTCGCGCGAGATGGCCGAGGGCCACGGCCACAGCGGCATGGGCACCACCCTGTCGGCCAACGCCCTGGCCATGCACTGCCTGCGCGCCAACCTCGAGCAGGTGATGAGCGCCCAGGCCTACGAGCACATGCTGTGGCTGGCGACGCGCCTGGCCGAGGGCTTCCGGGCGCTGATCGCCCGCCACGCGCTGCCCTGGTCGGTGACCGAGCTGGGCGCGCGCTGCGAGTTCCAGTTCCGCGCCACACCACCGCAGAACGGCGCCGAGGCCGAGGCGGCCTTCCACGACAGCCTGCAGATGGCCCTGCACCTGTACCTGATCAACCGCGGCATCCTGATCACGCCGTTCCACAACATGACCCTGTGCTGCCCGCAGACCAGCGCCGGCGACGTCGACCGCCTGCTCGCCGCCCTCGACGCGGCGCTGACCGAGCTGCTGGCCATGCCCGGCGCGCGGCAGGCCTGAGCCGTGGCCCGCTACCCCTCCGGCAGCGCGCCCGGGCGCGGCTAACCAGCGCGCGGCCCGTGGCCGCGCGCACCGCAACGCCGCTGGTGCGCACGGCGCACCCTACGCCAGACCGCAGCGCAGAAGGATTGCCCCATGCACTTTGCCGACATCCAGGAAGCCGAAACTTTCCTCGCCGCCCATCCCGACGTCCACAGCATCGAGCTGTTCATCATCGACCCCTGCGGCGTGCCGCGCGGCAAGCTGCTGCGCCGCGAGGAGCTGCTGGCCATCTACGCCAGCGGCCGGCCGCTGCCGAGCAGCATCCTCGGCCTGACCATCCGCGGCGAGGATGTCGACGCCACCGGCCTGGTCTGGGACGTCGCCGACGCCGACTGCTGGGCCTTCCCGCTGCCCGGCAGCCTCGCCCTGCAGACCTGGCGCGCCACGCCAACCGCCCAGGTGCAGGTCAGCATGCACCCCGAGCAGGGCCTGCCGGCCAGCGTCGCCGACCCGCGCCACGTGCTGGCGCGCCAGATCGCCCGCCTGCAGGCCGACGGCTATTACCCGGTGATGGCCGCCGAGCTGGAGTTCTACCTGCTCGACCGCGATCGCGACGCCAGCGGCCGCCCGCAGCCGGCGCGCCAGGCCAATGGCGTGCGCCCGCAGGCGCCGCAGGTGTACGGGGTGCTCGAGCTGGAGCAGCTGGCGCCGTTCCTCGACGACCTCTACGCCGCCTGCGCCGCCCAGGGCCTGCCGGCGCGCACGGCGATTTCCGAGTACGCGCCGGGGCAGGTGGAGATCACCCTCGAGCACCGCCGCGACGCACTGCAGGCGATGGACGAGGCGGTGCGCTACAAGCGCCTGGTGCGCGGGGTGGCCAACCGGCATGGGCTGCAGGCCTGCTTCATGGCCAAGCCGTTCGGCGAGCTGGCCGGCAGCGGCCTGCACCTGCACGTCAGCCTGGCCGACGCCGACGGCAACAACCTGTTCGCCAGCGAGCTGGCCGAGCTTGACGGCGACGGCACCCTGCTGCTGCGCCAGGCCATCGCGGGCCTGCTCGACACCCTCGAGGACGGCCTGGCGGTGTTCTGCCCCAACGCCAACTCGTTCCGCCGCTTCCAGGCCAACAGCTACGCGCCGCTGGCCAGGAGCTGGGGGGTCAACAACCGCACTGTGTCGCTGCGCGTGCCGGGCGGCCCGGCGGCCAGCCGGCACATCGAGCACCGCATCTGCGGCGCCGACGCCAACCCCTACCTGGCCGCCGCCCTGCTGCTGGCCGGCATCCAGCGCGGCCTGCGCCAGCAGCTCGATCCCGGCGCGCCGGTGCAGGGCAACGGCTACGCCCAAGCCGGCGAAGTGCTGCCCACCGACTGGCTGACCGCCCTGCGCACGCTGGAGCAGTCGGACTGGGCGCGCCACGCCCTCGGCACGGACTTCCAGCGCGTCTACCTGGCGATCAAGCAGGAGGAATACCGCCAGTTCATGGCCGAGGTCGGCGAACAGGACTGGCGCTGGTATCTGGGCCATGCCTGAGATGGGGACGACCGCGTGGCGCGGGCCGGCCAACTGTTGCACTAGCGGTAAATCTGCATCCCCTATATACCGGCAATCGCCGGCGACGGGCGCCGGTAGCAACGCCAAAAAAGCCGCGCAACGCGACATTTGGCCGCAGGGTCGTCTCCGTTGGCCGCCAGTTCGTCGCCCGGCGTTTGCCGCCGCGCCGGCCGGCGCGGCGCGCGGCGCGGACCGGCCATGCAATTTGCTCGACACAGCGCCTGTGCATTCGACTAAAGTAGCGTCCTCTCCACCCGTCGAAGAGCCTGAAACACCCATGCAATCTGGTAACGCACAGCTGACCATGTCCGTCCTGATGACCCCGGACAAAGCCAACTTTTCCGGCAACGTGCATGGCGGCACCCTGCTCAAGTATCTCGACGAGGTGGCCTATGCCTGCGCCAGCCGCTATGCCGGCCGCTACGTGGTCACCCTGTCGGTGGATCAGGTGATGTTCCGTCAGCCGATCCATGTCGGCGAACTGGTCACCTTCCTGGCCTCGGTCAACTACACTGGCAGCACCTCGATGGAGATCGGCATCAAGGTGCTCACCGAGGACATCCGCAACCAGACCGTGCGCCACACCAACAGCTGCTACTTCACCATGGTCGCCGTGGATGGCCACGGCAAGTCGGTACCGGTGCCGCCGATCGACCCGCAGACCGCCGAGGAAAAGCGCCGCTACGCCCAGGCCGAGCAGCGTCGGCAGATCCGCCGCGAGCTGGAACAGCGCTACCAGGCGCTGACGGCCCACGACTGAGCCGCGCGGCCATGCCGACGCCGTCGCCCTGCCCATCCCCCTGTCCCGCGCCGCCGCGCAGGTGCGCATGCTGACGCTCGGCGAGCTGACCGCCCTGCTGCTGGCGCTCGGCGCCTGCGCCTGGCTGTGGCATGCCCATGGCGTGCACGAGCATGCCCTGCGCCTGGTGCGTGAGGCTTGCCAGCGCGAGGACGTGCTGCTGCTCGACGAAAACGTGGCGTTCCGTCGCCTGCGCCTGCAGCGCGACCGCCGCGGCCAGCTGCGCCTGGCCCGCGAGTACGCCTTCGAGTTCACCGTGACCGGCGAGCAGCGCCACAACGGGCGGATCGTGCTGTTCGGCCGCCAACCCGCGCTGATCGAGCTGGACCCGCACCCGTTCCGCGAGCCGCCCGAGGCGGTGGAGGCGGCCGGGGAGCGGGTGATCAACCTCGACGAATGGCGCCGCCGCCATCCGCCGCAGGAGCGCTGAGCCGCCGCACGCCTCAGTCGTCGCCCGCCGTTCCCAGCAGGAAACCGCTCACCCGCGCCGCACAGTCGGCCGGCTGCTCCTGCATGAAGCAGTGGCCACCGCTCACCCGCTGTGCACTGACCCGGTGATTGAGCGCGCACCAGCGCGCCACGCTCTTGCCGACGAAGGGATAGCTGGCCTGGCCGTGCAGCACCAGGGTCGGCGTGGCGACCTGCGCCAGCGCACGCCACAGCCGGCGCGGGTAGGAAGCGAAGATCTCCGCCTCGCGACTGGGCTGGCACTTCAGCTCGACGCCGCCGTCGACCTCCTGCAGCGCATGCTCGACGTAGGCGTGCAGCGCCGCATCGCTCCAGCCGCGAAAGATCCCGCGCCCGTGCAGGCCCGCGTAGG
This sequence comes from Geopseudomonas aromaticivorans, assembly GCF_019097855.1. Classification (GTDB taxonomy): domain Bacteria; phylum Pseudomonadota; class Gammaproteobacteria; order Pseudomonadales; family Pseudomonadaceae; genus Geopseudomonas; species Geopseudomonas aromaticivorans. The sequence goes on along the minus strand of NZ_JAHRGL010000015.1, from coordinate 73,775 downwards.
CGGCGGCACGGTCCGGCCAGCGGCTGCGCCGCTCCTTCGCCCGGCGTGCCAGGGCGTGGCGCTCCTGCAGGCCGAGCAGCTCGGACAGCGCCATCACGCCGATCATCGCCGGCGACAACAGCACCGGATCGAGCAGCACCGCGCGCCGGAACAGCGCCGGCTCGGCGGCCAGGATCAGGCCGCTGAGCACGCCGCCGAAGCTGTGCCCGCTGGCATAGCGCGGCACCGCGCCGAAGCGCCCGAGGCCGGCCTGGAACGCCTCCACGGCCAGCTCGGCGCTGCGGTTCCAGCCGTGGAAGCGGCCACCGTGGTCGCTGTCGCCATGGCCCTGGACGTCGCACAGCCACAGGTCGAAGTCGCTGGCCAGCAGGCGCAGCAGCGGCTCGTAGGTGCGCCCGCAGAAACCGTTGCCGTGCAGGAAGTGCAGCAGCGGCTTGCCCGAGGGCGTGCTGTGCCAGCCGCGCAGGGTAAAGCCGGCCGAGGAGGGGTGGGACCAGGGGTGCAGGATCATGGCGGTCAGGACGTCGCTGGCGATGTCGCGCAGTGTAGCCAGTCGCGCCGGCGCGGGGCAGGGCGGGCCCATGCTATCGTCTGCGCTCCGCTCCCGTCTGCCGCGTCCGATGCCCAGCTCCCGCCGTCTGCGCCTTGTCCTGCTCCTGCTGCCGCTCCTGGTCGGCGTGCTGCTGCTCGCCGCGCTGGCCGGCCGCCAGGCCGAGCGCCAGGCGCTGGCGCGCGAGGCCGCCCAGGCCGGCGAGCAGCTGTCGCTGTACGCCGGCACCCTGCGTACCCTGATCGACCGCTACCAGACACTGCCGGCGGTGCTCGCCCTCGACCCCGAGCTGCGCGCGGCGCTGCAGCAGCCGCTCGCTGCCGAGCGCCGCCAGCAGCTCGACCGCAAGCTGGAGGCGATCAACGCGGCGGCGCACTCCTCCAGCCTGGTGCTGATCGACCGCGACGGCCTGGCGCTGGCCGCCAGCAACTGGCGCCTGCCGACCAGCTTCGTCGGCCACAGCTATGCATTCCGCCCGTACTTCCAGCAGGCGCGCCGCCAGGGCAGCGGGCGCTTCTATGCGGTGGGCGTGACCAGCAGCGTGCCCGGCTACTTCCTGTCCCAGGCCGTGCGCGACGAACAGGGCGAGTTCCTCGGCGCCGTGGTGGTCAAGCTGGAGTTCCCCGGCCTCGAGCAGAGCTGGAGCAGCCCGGCGGAAACCATCCTGGTCAGCGACGCCCGCGGCATCGTGTTCATCGCCAACCAGCCGGCCTGGCGCTACCGCCAGCTGCAGCCGCTGAGCGCGGCCGACCACGCCGAACTGGCCGCCAGCCGCCAGTACGACCGCCAGCCACTGGAACCGCTGCAGCAGCGCACCCGCCGGGAGATCGGCGAGCATGCGCGGCTGGCCGAGGTCGACGGCCCGCAGGGGCGGCGCGACTACCTGTGGGCGTCGCTGCCGCTGCCCGGCGAGGGCTGGACCCTGCACCTGCTGCGCCAGCCGCAGAGCGTCGCCGCGGCCGGGCGCAGCGCCGCGATGGCCGCGGCCGGTGCCGCGCTGGCGCTGCTGTTCCTGCTGCTGTGGCTGCAGCAGCGCCGCCGCCTGGCGCGCCTGCGCGCGCACAACCAGGCCGAACTGGAGCGCATGGTCGAGCAGCGCACCGCCGCCCTGCGCACCGCCCAGGACGGCCTGGTGCAGGCCGCCAAGCTGGCCGCGCTGGGGCAGATGTCGGCGGCGCTGGCCCACGAACTCAACCAGCCGCTGACCGCCCAGCGCATGCACCTGGCCAGCCTGCGCCTGCTGCTCGACAGCGGCCGCCACGCCGAGGCCGGCCAGGCCGTGCAGCGCCTCGACGCCCTGCTCGAGCGCATGGCGGCACTCACCGGCCACCTGAAGACCTTCGCCCGGCAGAGCCCCGGCGGCCTGCGCGAGCGCCTGGACCTGGCCCATGTGGTCGACCAGGCCCTGCAGCTGCTCGAGCCGCGCCTGCGCCAGCTGCGCCCCGAGCTGCAGCTCGAGCTGGCCCGCCCGGCCTGGACCCGCGGCGACGCCATTCGCCTGGAGCAGGTGCTGGTCAACCTGCTGCGCAACGCCCTCGACGCCAGCGCGCAGCAGACGCCGCCGCGCCTTGCCGTGCACCTCGCCGCCGAGGATGGCCAGTGGCTGCTCGAGGTCTGCGACAACGGCGGCGGCATCGCCGCCGAACACCTGGGCTGCGTGTTCGATCCCTTCTTCACCACCAAGCCGGTGGGCGAGGGGCTGGGCCTCGGCCTCGCGGTGTCCTACGGTATCGTCCGCGAACTGGGCGGCAGCCTGAGCGCCGGCAACCGCGACGCCGGCGCCTGCTTCAGCCTGCGCCTGCCCATCGACCCGGCCGAGGAGCCCCCATGCAATCAGTGATCGTCATCGACGACGAAGCGAGCATCCGCGAGGCGGTGCAGCAGTGGCTGGAACTGTCCGGCTTCGCCGTGCGCGTGTACGAGCGTGCCGAAGCCTGCCTGGCGGCGCTGGAGCGCGATTTCGCCGGGGTGATCCTCAGCGACGTGCGCATGCCCGGCCTCGACGGCCTCGGCCTGCTCGAGCGCCTGCAGGCGCAGGATCCTGAGCTGCCGGTGATCCTGCTCACCGGCCACGGCGACGTGCCGATGGCGGTGGAAGCGATGCGCCACGGCGCCTACGACTTCCTGGAAAAACCCTTCGCCCCGCAGACCCTGCTCGCCAGCCTGACGCGCGCCCTCGACAAGCGCCGCCTGGTGCTGGACAACCGCCGTCTGCGGCGCCGCGTCGACGCCGCCGGGCAGCTGGAGGCGCGCCTGCTCGGCGCCTCGCCGGTCATGCAGCACCTGCGCGCGCAGGTGCTGGAGCTGGCAGCGACGCCGGTCAACGTGCTGCTGCGCGGCGAAACCGGCAGCGGCAAGGAGCTGGTGGCGCGCTGCCTGCACGACTTCGGCCCGCGCGCCGAGCAGCCCTTCGTCGCCCTCAACTGCGCGGCGATTCCGGAGCAGCTGTTCGAGAGCGAGCTGTTCGGCCACGAGAGCGGCGCCTTCACCGGTGCCCAGGGCCGGCGCATCGGCAAGCTCGAGTACGCCAGCGGCGGCACCCTGTTCCTCGACGAGATCGAGAGCCTGCCGCTGGCGCAGCAGGCCAAGCTGCTGCGCGTGCTGCAGGAGCAGCAGGTCGAGCGCCTCGGCGCCAACCGCAGCATCGCCGTCGACCTGCGGGTGGTCGCCGCGACCAAGCCGGACCTGCAGGCCGAGATCGCCGCCGGGCGCTTTCGCCAGGACCTGTACTACCGCCTCGCCGTCGCCGAGCTGCCGCTGCCGCCGCTGCGCGAGCGCCGCGAAGACATCCCGCTGCTGTTCCAGCGTTTCTGCGAGGCGGCCGGCGCCCGCCTGCAGCGCCCGGTACGCCTGCTCGACGGCGCGCTGCTCGGCCAGCTGCTCGGCCACGACTGGCCGGGCAACGTGCGCGAACTGGCCAATGCCGCCGAACGCCATGTACTGGCGCTGGCCCGCCCGGCCAGCGCCGAGAGCAGCGGCGCCCCGTCGCTGGCCGAACGACTGGAGGCCTTCGAGGCGCAGTGCCTGCGCGCCGCGCTGAGCCGCCACCGCGGCGACATCAAGGCGGTGCTCGAGGACCTGCAGCTGCCGCGACGCACCCTCAACGAGAAGATGCAGCGCCACGGCCTGAGCCGCGAGGCGTTCCTCCCCGCCGGCGAATAGCGGCGCCAGCCATCGGCGGATTCTTGCCGACGCTCCACCGCCGACCGGCAACAATCCGCCGAGCGATGCCGCGAAACCCTTGATCCACGGGGCCTGCAGCCCTGGCACGCATCCTGCTGAGTGCTCTATCCAGGCGCGCCGTCGCCTGCCCATAACAATGATCAGAGGATTCGTGATGGAAGCTTCCGCCACCCTGTCTGTCGCCGCAGCGCCAAGAACCACCTCGCAACGGGTCAAGTCGATCTTCAGCGGCTCGATCGGCAATCTCGTCGAGTGGTACGACTGGTACGTCTACGCCGCCTTCTCGCTGTACTTCGCCAAGGCCTTCTTCCCCCAGGGCGACCAGACCGCGCAGCTGCTGAATACCGCGGCGATCTTCGCCGTGGGCTTCCTGATGCGTCCGGTCGGCGGCTGGCTGATGGGCATCTATGCCGACCGTAAGGGGCGCAAGGCCGCGCTGCTGGGCTCGGTGCTGCTGATGTGCTTCGGCTCGCTGCTGATTGCCCTGACCCCCAGCTACGAAACCATCGGCGTCGCCGCGCCGATCCTGCTGGTGGTGGCGCGCCTGCTGCAGGGCCTGTCGGTCGGCGGCGAGTACGGCACCTCGGCCACCTACCTCAGCGAGATGGCGACCAGCGACAAGCGCGGCTTCTTCGCCAGCTTCCAGTACGTCACGCTGATCTCCGGCCAGCTGATCGCCCTGGCGGTGCTGATCGTCCTGCAGCAGACCCTCAGCGTCGAGCAGCTGGAAAGCTGGGGCTGGCGCATTCCGTTCCTGATCGGCGCGCTGTGTGCGGTGGTCGCCATGCTGCTGCGCCGCGGCATGGAGGAAACCGAATCCTTCAGCAAGAAGCAGGACAAGGCCGTACCGAAGGAAAGCCTGCTGCGCACCCTGCTGCGCCACCCCAAGGCGGTGCTCACCGTGGTCGGCCTGACCATGGGCGGCACCCTGGCCTTCTACACCTACACCACCTACATGCAGAAGTACCTGGTCAACAGCGTCGGCATGAGCAAGGCCGACTCGACCATGATCTCGGCCGCCACCCTGTTCCTGTTCATGCTGCTGCAGCCGATCGTCGGCGCGCTGTCGGACAAGATCGGCCGCCGGCCGATCCTGATCGCCTTCGGCGTGCTCGGCACCCTGTGCACCTACCCGATCCTCAGCACGCTGCAAAGCATCCAGACCTGGTGGGGCGCGTTCTTCCTGATCATGGCCGCGCTGGTGATCGTCAGCGGCTACACCGCGATCAATGCGGTGGTGAAGGCCGAGCTGTTCCCCACCGAGATCCGCGCCCTCGGCGTCGGCCTGCCCTACGCGTTGACCGTGTCGATCTTCGGCGGTACCGCCGAGTACGTCGCCCTGTGGTTCAAGAGCGTCGGCCTGGAGAGCGGCTTCTACTGGTACGTCACCGCCTGCATCGGCTGCTCGCTGCTGGTCTACCTGTTCATGAAGGACACCCGCGACCACTCGCTGATCGACCGCGACTGAGTCCGTCATCCGCGGCCCGGCGCCCGCCGGGCCGTTTCACACCCGGCAGGCGGCCAGTCCGGCCTGCAGCGCCGGCGCATCCTGAGCGGTGGCAAAGATCAGCTCCAGCCGCGAATCCTTGCGCCACTCGCTGGCGCGCCAGGCCAGCGCCGCGCCGTCCAGGGCGTTGGCGCTGTACCAGCCCCCGTCCGCGCCGTGCAGAACCAGCTTGGCGCGCCGCCAGGGCAGGGCGGCCAGCCAGGCGGCGACCTGGTCGCGGTCGAAGCGTTGGCTGGGGTGCCAGCGCCAGCCGACGCTCCAGCCGCCGTCCTCCTCGTGAACCTGACAGATCGGCTGCGCCGGGTCGCTCCACAGCGCGGGCAGACTGCCAGCACCTGTGGGTAACTTTTTCTCCTCGCCACCTTGCTGCGCTGTCGCCCGGATGCCCGGCAATTCGGCCAGCGCCAGGCGGCCCTGTTCGGTCCAGCGCAGCGGTCGCGCCGGCAGCTGGGCGGCGAGCAGGGCGCGGGCGGTGGCATCCAGCGATTCGCTCTTGTTCAGCAGCAGCAGGCCGGCGTCGCCCAGCGCCGCCTGCTGCGCCGGCGGCAACGGTCGCCCGGCGGCCAGCGCGGCGGCGTCCAGCACCACCACGCTGGGCTGCACGCTGAGCACCTCGCGCCACGGCTCCTCCTGCAGCTGGCGCAGCAGCTCGGCCGGGTGGCCTAGCCCGGACGGCTCGATCAGCAGGCGGTCCGGCCGCGCCTGGCGCAGCAGGCGGCCGAGGCCGACCTGGAAGGGCGCGCCGTTGACGCAGCACAGGCAGCCGCCGGCCACCTCGCCGAGGGCGATGCCGTCCTCACTGGTGGTCAGCAGGGCGGCGTCGAGGCCGATCTGGCCGAACTCGTTGATCAGGATCGCCCAGCGCTCGCCCGCCGGCTTCTGCGCCAGCAGCTCGCGGATCAGCGTGGTCTTGCCGGCGCCCAGCGGGCCGGCGATCAAGTGGGTGGGGATGTGCTTGAGCATGGTCTTCTGTGGATAACTCTGGGGGTAACCTGTGTCGAGCTGTGGACAACCACTCAGGAAGGTCATCCGAACGCCCCCACACGGCGGGCGCCGGACAGATCGCAGCTTACCGGCAAAGCGCGATGGCCGCCCGCGCCAGCCAGCGGCCAGGCAGGTAAACTGCGCGCCCGGCTCCCGCACGGAGCCCCGTCCAGCCACTGCGGAGCCCGACCATGCGCCACCTCGCCCTTTTCCTGCTCGCCGCCCTGCCGCTGCCCGCGCTGGCCGAGGCCTGCATGGTGCACAGCCAGGGCCAGGGCGTGGCGGTGCAGGTCTGCCAGCAGAACGTCAGCATCCCCAAGGGGCTGTTCCACGATGGCTTCTGCCAGCCGAAGCTCAAGGACCAGGAGATCAAGGTCGAGTTCGTCGAGCAGTGCCCCGAGGGGGCCTACGGCATCTGCAGCGGTGCCCAGGCGGGCGGCCCGGCCTACCGCCAGGACATCCACTACTACGGCGTGGCCAGCGACGCGCGCTTCCTGCAGCCGTTCTGCGAAAAGCAGAGCGGCGGCAAGTGGCAGAAGCCGCTGAAGAGCGCCGCGCCCACCCGACCCTGACCGCCCGGCCGCGCTCGTGCCGGCTCATGCCAGGCCGGCCTCCTGGCGGTAGCGCTGCGCCTGGTCGAGCAGCCAGGCGCGGAAGGCGCGCAGCGCCGCCAGTTCCAGCTTGCGCTCGGGGATGACCAGGTAGTAGGCCTTGTCGCTCAGCTGCAGGGCATGCGCCAGCGGCACCACCAGGCGGCCCTCGGCCAGCTCGCGCTCGATCATCAAGGGCGGGATCAGCGCCACGCCCATGCCGTGCATGGCGGCCTGGGCGAGCATGGAGAACAGCTCGTAGCGCGGCCCGCGCATATCCCCCTCGACCTGCAGGCCGAGCGAGCCGAACCACTGGCGCCAGGCGTAGGGGCGGGTGCTCTGCTGCAACAGCGGCAGGGCGGCGAGCTGGCCGGCGTCCAGGCGATCGAGCGGGGCGAGCAGCTCCGGGCTGCACACCGGCAGCGGGTTCTCGCGCATCAGGAAGTCGGCGGCGGTACCCGGCCAGTCGCCGTCGCCGAAGTACAGCGCGGCGTCGAACTCGGTGTCGGCGAACAGGAACGGCCGGGTGCGGTTGGTCAGGTTGACGGTGACCTCGGGGTGCAGGCGCTGGAAGTCCTTGAGGCGCGGCAGCAGCCACTGGGTGGCGAAGGTCGGCACCACCGCCAGCTCCAGGCTGGTGCTGCCCTGCTGGCCCATCACCGCCAGGGTGTCGCGCTCCACGGCATCCAGCTGGGCGGCGATGCGCCGGCCGTAGGACAGCCCCTCCTCGGTGAGCATGACGCCGCGGCGGGTGCGGCGGAACAGCTCGACGCCGAGGAACGCCTCCAGCGCGGCGATCTGCCGGCACACCGCGCTCTGGGTCAGCGCCAGCTCCTCGGCGGCCTTGGTGAAGCTCTGGTGGCGCGCCGCCGACTCGAAGGCGACCAGCGCGGCAGTGCTGGGGATCTTGCGACGCATGTGCAACAGCCTCACTCTCCACAGGGCAGAAAGCCGCCTGCAGCCTTCTCGGAATGAGAAATTAGCACAGCAGCGTGCGAAATCCTCGTTTGCCGCCCGCGCCACGGCGACCTAGGATCAAGCCATCCAACCCCGCACCGACAACAAGATCTCGAGGATTGCGCCCATGGCCGCCAACGCCCGCTTCAACTGGGAAGACCCGCTGCTGCTCGACCAGCAACTCACCGACGAGGAGCGCATGGTGCAGGGCAGCGCCCGCAAGTTCGCCGCCGACAAGCTGGCGCCGCGGGTGCTGGAGGCCTTCCGCCACGAGCACACCGATCCGGCGATCTTCCGCGAGATGGGCGAGACCGGCCTGCTCGGCGCGACCATCCCGGTCGAGTACGGCGGCAGCGGTCTCAACTACGTGTGCTACGGGCTGATCGCCCGCGAGGTGGAGCGCATCGACTCCGGCTACCGCTCGATGCTCAGCGTGCAGTCCTCGCTGGTGATGCTGCCGATCTTCGAATTCGGCAACCAAGCCACCCGGCAGAAGTACCTGCCCAAGCTGGCCAGCGGCGAGTGGATCGGCTGCTTCGGCCTGACCGAGCCGAACTTTGGGTCCGACCCCGGCGCGATGATCAGCCGCGCCCGCAAGGTCGACGGCGGCTACCGCCTGAGCGGCAGCAAGATGTGGATCACCAACAGCCCGATCGCCGACGTGTTGGTGGTGTGGGCCAAGGACGATCAAGGCGAGATCCGCGGCTTCGTGCTGGAGAAGGGCTGGGCGGGCCTGAGCACCCCGGCGATCTACGGCAAGGTCGGCCTGCGCGCCTCGATCACCGGCGAGATCGTCATGGACAACGTGTTCGTCCCCGAGGAAAACGCCTTTCCCGAGGTGCGCGGCCTCAAGGGTCCGTTCACCTGCCTGAACTCGGCGCGCTACGGCATCAGCTGGGGCGCGCTGGGCGCCGCCGAGGCCTGCTGGCATACCGCCCGCCAGTACGTGCTGGACCGCCAGCAGTTCGGCCGCCCGCTGGCCGCCAACCAGCTGATCCAGAAGAAGCTGGCCGACATGCAGACCGAGATCACCCTGGCCCTGCAGGGCTGCCTGCGCCTGGGGCGGATGAAGGACGAGGGCAGCGCCGCGGTGGAGATCACCTCGATCATGAAGCGCAACAGCTGCGGCAAGGCGCTGGACATCGCACGGATGGCGCGCGACATGCTCGGCGGCAACGGCATCAGCGACGAGTTCGGCGTGGCCCGCCACCTGGTCAACCTCGAGGTCGTGAACACCTACGAGGGCACCCACGACATCCACGCGTTGATCCTCGGCCGCGCGCAGACCGGCATCCAGGCGTTCTTCTGAGCGCTCGCCACCCGGCGCCGTCGCGGGCGTAGGGTGCGCCATCTAGGGCGTATGGTGTCTGACGCGCACTATCGTTCGCTATCCGGTGCGCATGGCGCACCCTACGGAGCAATGTCCATGTCCGGTGCCCTGTCCCATCTGCGCGTCCTCGACCTGTCCCGCGTGCTGGCCGGCCCCTGGGCCGGGCAGATCCTTGCCGACCTCGGCGCCGAGGTCATCAAGGTGGAGCGCCCCGGCGCGGGCGACGACACCCGCCACTGGGGCCCGCCGTTCCTCAAGGACGCCGCGGGCCGCGACACCGCGGAGGCGGCCTACTTCCTGTGCGCCAACCGCAACAAGCGCTCGCTGACCGTCGACTTCACCTGCGCGGAAGGCCAGCGCATCGTCCGCGCCCTGGCGGCGCAGTCGGACATCCTGCTGGAGAACTTCAAGGTCGGCGGCCTGGCCGCCTACGGCCTCGACTACGCCAGTCTGCGCGAGATCAATCCGCGGCTGATCTACTGCTCGATCACCGGCTTCGGCCAGGACGGTCCCTACGCCCAGCGCGCCGGCTACGACTTCATGATCCAGGGCCTCGGCGGGCTGATGAGCCTGACCGGGCGCGCCGCGGGCGAGGAGGGCGCCGGGCCGCTGAAGGTCGGCGTGGCGCTGACCGACGTGCTCACCGGGCTGTACGCCAGCACCGCGGTGCTCGGCGCGCTGGCGCACCGCGAGCAGTCCGGCGAAGGCCAGCATATCGACCTGGCCCTGCTCGACGTGCAGGTGGCCTGCCTGGCCAACCAGGCGCAGAACTACCTGACCACCGGGGTGGCGCCACGGCGCATGGGCAACGCCCATCCGAACATCGTGCCGTACCAGGACTTTCCGACCGCCGACGGCGACTTCATCCTCACCGTCGGCAACGACGGCCAGTTCCGCCGCTTCTGCGCCGTTGCCGGCCACCCGGAATGGGCCGACGATCCGCGCTTCGCCAGCAACAGCGCGCGGGTTGCCCACCGCGAGGTGTTGATCCCGCTGATTCGCCAGGCCACGGTGTTCAAGACCACCGCCGAGTGGGTCGCCGCTCTGGAGGCGGCCGGCGTGCCGTGCGGGCCGATCAACGATCTCGCCCAGGTGTTCAACGATCCGCAGGTGCTGGCCCGCAGGCTGCGGGTCGAGCTGGCGCACCCGCTGGCCGGCACGCTGGCGCAGGTGGCCAGCCCGCTGCGCCTGTCGGCCACCCCGGTGGAGTACCGCCACGCACCGCCATTGCTCGGCGAGCATACCGAGCAGGTGCTCAGCGAGCGGCTGGGGCTGGATGCCGCGGCCATCGCCGGACTGCGCGCACGGGGAGTGATCTGAGCATCGCTGCCGGCCACCGGGAGCCTTGAGCCAGGCCTTGCGCCCGGCCGTTTCTGCGCTGCGCCGCGCTCAGCCCTGGGCCAGCAGCCGGCGCAGCTCGGCCAGCACCGGTGCCGAGTCCGGGCGCACGCCGCGCCAGACGAAGAACGCCTCGGCGGCCTGCTCAACCAGCATGCCCAGGCCATCCAGGGTGCGCGCCGCGCCGTGCTCGGCGGCCCAGCGATTGAAGGCGGTCGGTTCCTTGGCATACATAATGTCGTAGCACACCGTGTGGCCCGGACGGATCAGGCTCGGCGCGATCGGCGGCAGCTCGCCGGCCAGGCTGGCCGAGGTGCCGTTGACAATCAGGTCGACCGGCGCGTCGATCCAGTCGAAGCCGCTGGCCAGCAGCGGGCCGAGATCGGCGAAGGCGCGCGCCAGTTCCTCGGCCTTGGCCACCGTGCGGTTGGCGATCACCAGCTCCGCCGGCTGTTCGGCCAGCAGCGGCGCGAGCACGCCGCGCACCGCGCCGCCGGCGCCGAGCAGGAGGATGCGCTTGCCGGCCAGCGCGAGGCCGGCGTTGACGGTGAGGTCGCGTACCAGGCCGGCGCCGTCGGTGTTGTCGCCGAGCAGGCGGCCGTCGTCCAGCTTCTTCAGGGTGTTCACCGCGCCGGCGCGCGCGGCGCGCGCGGTCAGTTCGTCAGCCAGGCGGAAGGCCTCTTCCTTGAACGGCACGGTGACGTTGGCACCCAGGCCCTCGGCGAAGAAGGCGCGGGCGAAGCCGGTGAAGTCGTCCAGCGGCGCCAGCAGGGCGTCGTAGCTGAGCGGCTCGCCGGTCTGCGCGGCGAACAGGCGGTGGATCAGCGGCGACTTGCTGTGGCCGATGGGGTTGCCGAACACGCAATAGCGGTCCATGGGGGTCCTCGGAACGGGCGGAAACCGTAGGGTGGAAAACTCGCGCAGCGATTTTCCACCACTCTGGGCATCGACGACGGTGGAAAAGACCTGCGGTCGTTTTCCACCCTACGGGGCTAAAGGGGTCAGGCGCTCTCGGCCAGCCAGTCGCGGTCCTGCAGGAAGTACTCGGTCAGCCGCGCTTCCTCGCTGCCCGGCTCGGGCTTCCAGTCGTAGCCCCAGCGCACGATCGGCGGCAGCGACATGAGGATCGACTCGGTGCGCCCGCCGGACTGCAGGCCGAACAGGGTGCCGCGGTCGTAGACCAGGTTGAACTCGACGTAGCGGCCGCGGCGGAAGGCCTGGAACTCGCGCTGCGCCTCGGTGAACGGGGTGGCCTTGCGCTTACGCACGATCGGCAGGTAGGCCTCGATGTAGGCGTCGCCCACCGCGCGGATGAAGGCGAAGCAGGTGTCGAAGTCCCACTCGTTGAGGTCGTCGAAGAACAGGCCGCCGATGCCGCGCGGCTCGCCGCGGTGCTTGAGGTGGAAGTAGCGGTCGCACCAGGCCTTGTAGCGCGGGTAGACGTCGGCGCCGAATGGCTCGCAGGCGGCGCGCGCCACGCGGTGCCACTCGATGCAATCTTCCTCGTGGGCGTAGTAGGGGGTCAGGTCGAAGCCGCCGCCGAACCACCACACCGGCTCCTCGCCGGCCTTCTCGGCACAGAACAGCCGCACGTTGGCGTGCGAGGTCGGCACGTGGGGGTTTTCCGGGTGGATCACCAGCGACACGCCGAGGGCCTGGAAGCTGCGGCCGGCCAGCTCGGGGCGGTGGGCGCTGGCCGAGGGCGGCAGGCCGTCGCCGAACACGTGGGAGAAGTTGACCCCGCCCTTCTCGATCAGTGCGCCGTTCTCCAGCACGCGGGTACGGCCACCGCCGCCGCCCGGACGCTCCCAGGCTTCCTCGCGAAAGCGCGTGCCACCGTCCTCGGCCTCGAGGGCAGCGCAGATACGGTCTTGCAGGTCGAGCAGGTAGGCCTTCACGGCCGCGATACGGTCAGTCACAAGTCACCTCGGATCCGGGTCTGGCCGCACGGCCCCTGGGCTGCGGCGCAATCAGGCGGCAAGCATACCACCGCGTTTTGCACCCCGCGCTTGACGCAGGCCATGGCGCAGGCTTGGATGGGCGCCTTGCCATCTGCCACGAGGATTCCCGGCCGTGACCAAACGCATCCAGCTCAGCCGCCATGGCGGCCCCGAAGTGCTCGAGTACGTCGACTTCAGCCCCGCCGCCCCCGGCCCGCACGAGGTGCTGGTGCGCAACCGCGCCATCGGCCTGAACTTCATCGACATCTACTTCCGCAACGGCCTGTACCCGCTGGAGCTGCCCTCGGGCCTCGGCAGCGAGGGCGCCGGGGTGGTCGAGGCGGTGGGCAGCGCGGTGCGCGAGTTCCAGGTCGGCGACCGCGTGGCCTACGCCACCGGCCCGCAGGGCTCCTACGCCGAACTGCACACCCTGCCGGCCGACGTGCTGGTACCGCTGCCGGACGCGGTGAGCTTCGAGCAGGCCGCCGCGGTGACCCTCAAGGGCCTGACCGTGCAGTACCTGCTGCGCCAGATCGGCCAGCTCGAGGGCGGCGAGACCATCCTGTTCCACGCCGCCGCCGGCGGCGTCGGCAGCCTGGCCTGCCAGTGGGCCAAGGCGCTGGGGGTGAAGCTGATCGGCACCGTGGGCTCGGCCGAGAAGGCCGCGCGCGCCCAGGCGCTGGGCGCCTGGGCAACCATCGACTACAGCCGCGAAAACGTGGTGGAGCGGGTGCTGGAGCTGACCAATGGCGCCAAGTGTCCGGTGGTCTACGACTCGGTGGGCAAGGACACCTGGGAGACCTCGCTGGACTGCGTGGCCCGGCGCGGCCTGTTGGTCAGCTTCGGCAACTCCTCCGGGCCGGTCACCGGGGTCAACCTCGGCGTGCTGGCGCAGAAGGGCTGCCTGTTCGTCACCCGGCCGACCCTGGTCGGCTACGCCGATACCGCCGAACGCCTGCGCGCCATGGCCGCCGAGCTGTACGCGCGGGTGGCCGACGGCAGCCTGCAGGTGGAGATCGACCAGCGCTACGCGCTGGCCGACGCCGGCCAGGCGCAGGCCGCGCAGGCCGCGCGGCAGACCACCGGCTCGACCATCCTGCTGCCGTAACCGTGCAACCGCCCGTCACTCAGGACGGGCGGATCACCTGTCCCGTGCGCAGGTCGCGGATCAGGCTGGGGTTGCGCCGCCCGCCCAGGGCGCCGCCGAGCACGGCGTCGAGCTGGCCGCCGAAGTATTGCTCGACGCGCAGGCGCGAACGCGCCGCCGGCCGGCCGGCCGGGTTGGCCGAGGTCGACACCAGCGGCCCGGTGTGGCTGCACAGTTCGCGCACCAGCGGGTGGGCGCTGACCCGCAGGGCCACGCTGTCGTGCATCCCGCTGATCCACTCGGGCAGGCGATCCTGATGCGGCACCAGCCAGGTGTTCGCTCCCGGCCAGCTGAGCTGCAGCTGTGCGCGCCAGGCCGGCGGCAGGTCGTGGATCAGGAAGTCGAATTGGGCGATATCTGCGGCGACCAGGATCAGGCCCTTCTCCACCGGGCGCGCCTTGAGCGCCAGCAGGCGATACACGGCGTCGGGGTTCCACGGGTCGCAGCCCAGCCCCCACACTGCCTCGGTGGGATAGGCGATCACGCCGCCCTCAGCTACCGCCCGCGCCGCCTGCTGTACCCGCCACTGCCCAACCATGATCCACTCCGCATCCCAGGAAAACTGCGCTGCAGTTTACCTGCTGACGGCAGCACCGCGAGCCTCGGCACGCCGCCGCGCCGGCCAGCGCTCAGCCGCGACAGACCCAGCAGCCGTTGTCGCAGACGATGCGCCCGTCCAGCTCCAGCTCGGTGAGCTGGGCGAGCAACTCGGGCAGGGCCAGGCCGCTGCTCACCGCCAATGCCTCGCTGCTCTGCGGCGCGGCGCGCAGCAGGGCGAGCAGCGGCGGCTCGTCGACGAGGTCGATGGCCTGCTGGCGCGGCAGTGCCTGGGCCGGCAGGCGCTGCCAGCCGCGCAGCGCCTCGAGAATATCCTCGACTTTCTCCACCAGCTGGGCGCCTTCGCGGATCAGCTGGTGGCAGCCGCGCGCCCCGGGATGGTGGATCGAGCCGGGAATGGCGAACACCTCGCGGCCCTGTTCCGCCGCCAGCCGCGCGGTGATCAGCGAGCCGCTGGACGGGCTGGCCTCGACCACCAGCACGCCGAGCGACAGGCCGCTGATGATGCGGTTGCGCCGCGGGAAGTTGCTGGCGTGCGGCGGCGCGTCGAGTGGCAGCTCGGAGACCAGCGCGCCGCCCTCGGCGACGATGCGCGCGGCCAGACCGGCGTGGCGTTTCGGGTACAGGCACTCGAGGCCGGTGCCGAGCACCGCCACGGTGGCGCCGCCGACCTCCAGGGCGCCGAGGTGGGCGGCGCCGTCGATGCCCAGCGCCAGCCCGCTGGTGACCACGAAGCCGCCGCCAGCCAGGCTGCGGGCGAAGGCCGCCGCGCTGTCCAGCCCCGGCCGGCTGGCCTGGCGGCTGCCGACCATGGCCAGTTGCGGGCGCTCGAGCAGCGCCGGATCGCCGGCGACCCACAGCAGCGGCGGGGCGTCGCTCAGTTCGGCCAGCAGGGCGGGATAGCCCGGATCGTCATGGCACAGCAGGTGCTGTCCGGGCTGCTCCAGCCAGGCCAGGGCGCGTGCCGCCTGGTCGCGCACCGGCGTGCTGCGCCGCGCCAGGGCGGCGCCCTGCGGCAGGCCGAGGGACTGCCAGGCGGAAGCCGGCGCGCTGAGGGCGGCGCTGGCCGAACCGAACACCTCGAGCAGGCGGCGAAAGCGCCGCGGACCGATCTCCGGCAGGCCATGCAGGCGCAGGCGGGCCTCCAGTTCGGCCGGCGACGGGGCGGCGGGATAGGGCATGACGATCGTCCTTGATCGGGAAAGAAGGGGCAGGCGCCGAGCCTAGGATGCCGCCGCCCAAAAGACAACGCCCCGCATGCGGGGCGTGTCGGTCGCGCTCGGAACGAGGGCGGGATTACGGATTGCGGATCTTGTCCTGCACCGCCAGCGAGCGGGTGGCGTTGAGTACCAGGCCGTAGCTGAGCCTGTCGTAGGTGCGGAACACCATCAGCAGGCCGGAGCGCTCGTCGGGGATCTTCACGCTCTCGCCGGTGATGCGGTCGCGCACGGTTTCGCCGGTCTTGTACACCGCCAGCACGTTGCCTTCGCTGAGGCCATCGCGCATGCCCTTGTCCAGGGTCACCACGTCGTACAGACCGATCTGGCTCACCCCGCGCGGCACGTCGATGATCCGGCCGTCGATCTCGCTGCTCGGCTCGCTGGGCTGGAAGGTCGAGCTGATCGCGCGCTCCTCGGTGGGCAGCAGGCGGTCGCCCAGACGGGCTTCCTGGTTGGTGCGGGTCAGGTTGAGGGTGGCGATGTCGCCGTCCTCGGCCACCACCTCGCCGCCGCCGATGTAGTCGGCGTTGATGCCGAGGACTTCGCCGCTCTGCGGGTCGCTGTAGGTCTTGCCCTGGCGGTACAGGCCGTAGGCCTGCTCGCCGCCAGAGAAGGCGCCGCGGGCGTAGATGCGGTCGCCAGCGCCGCTGACCACGCGCTCGGCGTTGCCGGCGACGATGTACGGCGCCTGCGACAACTCGGCCTCGCTGTCGACGATGCGGTTGCTGAGCAGGAAGCTGTTGATCTTCTCCAGCGGGATGGTCGGGATCGCCTCGGCCATCGGCGTGCTGCGCACCGTGGGCGACAGCTTGATGGTGCCGCGCGAGGCGCCGCGGTTGAGCTGGATGCGCGGCTGGCCGTCGACATAGCTCAGGCTGAGCACATCGCCCGGGTAGATCAGGTTGGGATTCTGCACCTGCGGGTTGACTTGCCAGATTTCCGGCCACTTCCACGGCTGCTTCAGGAACTTGCCGGAGATGTCCCACAGGGTGTCGCCGCGCACCACGGTGTAGTTCTGCGGGTGGCCATCCTTGAGCTGGACTTCGGCCTGGGCCAGGCTGCCAGCCGCCATCAGCAGCAGGGCGACTAATGTTTTCCTCATGAGGTGAATCCCTTTATCATGTGCCGACACACAAAACGTGCGCTGGCCGGCGAAAGACGCGGCCTGGAGCCGTTTTTCGAGCTGCCGGGCATCTTATCAGCCGGTTTTCGATTTATTCCACAAGTGCATCACAAACGCATATGGCGATCCTGAACATTCTCGAATTCCCCGATCCCCGGCTGCGCACCCTCGCCAAGCCGGTGACCGCGGTGGACGACGCCCTGCGCCAGCTGGTCGACGACATGTTCGAAACCATGTACGCCGCGCCGGGCATCGGCCTGGCGGCGACCCAGGTCAACGTGCACCTGCGCCTGGTGGTGATGGACCTGTCCGAGGACAAGAGCGAGCCGCGGGTGTTCATCAACCCCGAGCTGGAAGTCCTCACCGACGACCTCGGCCCCTACCAGGAAGGCTGCCTGTCGGTCCCCGGTTTCTACGAGAACGTCGACCGCCCGCTGCAGGTGCGGATCAAGGCGCTGGACCGCGACGGCCAGCCGTTCGAGGAAATCGCCGAGGGCCTGCTCGCCGTGTGCATCCAGCACGAGTGCGACCACCTCAACGGCAAGCTGTTCGTCGACTATCTGTCCGCCCTCAAGCGCGACCGGATCAAGAAGAAGCTGGAAAAACAGCATCGCCTGCAACACTCCTGATTCACCAGAAGGCTTGCCCGCGGCAAGCCTTTTTTCTTGAGCGAGCCCCATGAGCCAGCCCCTGCGCATCGTCTTCGCCGGTACCCCGGAATTTGCCGCCCGCCACCTGCAGGCCCTGCTCGATGCAGGCCAGACCCCGGTGGCGGTGTACACCCAGCCCGACCGCCCGGCCGGCCGCGGCCAGAAGCTGATGGCCAGCCCGGTCAAGCAGCTTGCCGTCGCCCACGACATCCCCGTGCTGCAGCCGGCGACCCTGCGCGATCCGGCGGCCCAGGCCGAGCTGGCCGCGCTGGCGCCCGACCTGCTGGTGGTGGTGGCCTACGGCCTGATCCTGCCGCAGGTGGTGCTGGACATCCCGCGTCTGGGCTGCATCAACAGCCACGCATCCTTGCTGCCGCGCTGGCGCGGCGCCGCGCCGATCCAACGCGCGGTGCAGGCCGGCGATGCCGAGTCCGGGGTCACCGTGATGCGCATGGAGGCGGGCCTGGACACCGGGCCGATGCTGCTCAAGGTGACCACCCCGATCAGTGCTGACGACACCGGCGGCAGCCTGCACGACCGCCTGGCCGAGCTGGGCGCCGCCGCGGTGGTCGCAGCCATCCCGCAGCTGGCCGCCGGCACCCTGCACGGCGAGGTGCAGGAGGACGCCTTGGCCACCTACGCCCACAAGCTCAACAAGGACGAGGCGCGCCTCGACTGGAGCCGCCCGGCGGTGGAGCTGGAGCGTCTGGTGCGCGCCTTCAACCCCTGGCCGATCTGCCATACCACCCTGGGCGAGGCCGCGCTCAAGGTGTACGCCGCCGAACTCGGTGAGGAGCAGGGCGCGCCCGGCACCATCCTCGACGCCAGCCGCGACGGTCTCACCGTGGCCTGCGGCACGGGCGCGCTGCGCCTGACCCGCCTGCAATTGCCCGGTGGCAAGCCGCTGGCCTTCAGCGATCTGTACAACAGCCGCCGCGAGCAGTTCGCCACCGGCCAGGTGCTGGCCTGATGAGCGTCAATCCGCGGCTGGCCGCCGCCCGCGCCCTCGGCGCCGTGCTCGCCGGCAAGGCCTCGCTGGGCAGCGCGCTGCCGGCGCAGCTGGACAAGGTCGAGGCCCGCGACCGCGGCCTGACCCAGGAGCTGGCCTTCGGCACCGCGCGCTGGCAGCCGCGTCTGGCGCTACTCGCCGACAAGCTGCTGCAGAAGCCGTTCAAGGCCGGCGACAAGGACCTCGAGGCGCTGCTGCTGATCGGCCTGTACCAGCTGCTGTACACGCGGATTCCCGCCCATGCGGCGATCGGCGAGACGGTCGGCTGCGTCGACAAGCTGAAGAAGTCCTCGGCCAAGGGCCTGCTCAACGCCGTGCTGCGCCGCGCCCAGCGCGAGGGCGAGGCGCTGCTCGCCGAACTGGAAAGGGACCCGGCGGCGCGCACCGCCCATCCACGCTGGCTGCAGAAGGCGCTCAAGGCGCACTGGCCGGCGGACTGGGAAGCCATCTGCGCGGCCAACAACAGCCATCCACCGCTGACCCTACGGGTCAACCGCCGCCACGGCAGCCGTGACGCCTATCTCGCCGAGCTGGCCGCCGCCGGCATCGATGCCCGCGCCTGCCCGTTCAGCCGCGACGGCGTGCAGCTGGCCACGCCGTGCGACGTCACCACCCTGCCGGGCTTCGCCGCCGGGCGGGTCAGCGTGCAGGACGAGGCCGCCCAGCTGGCCGCCGACCTGCTCGAGCTGCAGCCGAACCTGCGCGTGCTGGACGCCTGCTGCGCGCCCGGCGGCAAGACCTGCCACCTGCTGGAGGCCGAGCCGACCCTCAGCGTCACCGCCGTCGACCTGGAAGAGAGCCGCCTGGTGCGGGTGCGCGAGAACCTTGCCCGCCTGCAGCTGGACGCCCGCCTGGTCGCCGCCGATGCCCGCGCCGTCGGCCAGTGGTGGGACGGCCAGCCGTTCCAGCGCATCCTCCTCGATGCGCCCTGCTCGGCCACCGGGGTGATCCGCCGTCATCCGGACATCAAGCTGACCCGCCAGGCCGACGACATCCTCGCCCTGGCCGCCCTGCAGGGCGAGCTGCTCGACGCCCTGTGGCCGACCCTGGAGGTCGGCGGCGTGCTGCTGTACGCCACCTGCTCGAGCCTGCCGACCGAGAACACCGAGGTAATCGGCGCCTTCCTCGCCCGCACCCCCGGTGCCCGCGAGCTGGACATCCCCGGCCCGTTCGGGGTCAAGCAGCCGCACGGCCGCCAGCTGCTGGCCCAGATCGACGGCCACGACGGCTTCTATTACGCCAAGCTGATCAAGATTGCCGCCGCGCCCCAGCCGCGCGCGCAAGGAGTAGTCGGATGAAGATCATCATTCTCGGCGCCGGCCAGGTCGGCGGCAGCCTAGCCGAACACCTGGCCAGCGAGGCCAACGACATCACCGTGGTCGATACCGACGGCGAGCGCCTGCGCGACCTCGGCGACCGCCTGGACATCCGCACCATCCAGGGCAAGGGCTCGTACCCGACCGTGCTGCGCCAGGCCGGCGCCGACGACGCCGACATGCTGGTGGCGGTGACCAACAGCGACGAAACCAACATGATCGCCTGCCAGGTCGCCTACACCCTGTTCAACACCCCGACCAAGATCGCCCGGGTGCGCGAGGCGGCCTACCTGACCCGCGCCGGCCTGTTCAGCAACGAGGCGATCCCGGTCGACGTGCTGATCAGCCCGGAACAGGAAGTGACCAACTACATCCGCCGCCTGATCGAATACCCCGGCGCCCTGCAGGTGCTCGACTTCGCCGAGGGCAAGGCCCAGCTGGTCGGTGTGCGCGCCTACTACGGCGGCCCGCTGGTCGGCCAGCAGCTCAAGCAGATCCGCGAGCACATGCCGACCATCGACGCCCGTGTGGCGGCCATCTACCGCCGCGATCGGCCGCTCATCCCGCAGGGCGACACGGTGATCGAGGCCGACGACGAGGTGTTCTTCATCGCCGCGCGCAGCCATATCCGCGCGGTGATGGGCGAGCTGCGCCGGGTCGAGGACAGCCACCGCAAGGTGGTGATCGCCGGCGGCGGCCATATCGGCGAGCGCCTGGCCGAGGCCATCGAGACCCGCTACCAGGTCAAGATCATCGAGATGAGCCCGGCGCGCTGCCGCTACCTGTCCGACGCCCTGGAAAGCACCATCGTCCTGCAGGGCAGCGCCTCCGACCGCGACCTGCTGGTCGAGGAGAACATCGCCGACGCCGACATCTTCCTCGCCCTGACCAACGACGACGAGGCCAACATCATGTCCTCGCTGCTGGCCAAGCGCCTCGGCGCGCGCAAGGTGATGAGCCTGATCAGCAACCCGGCCTACGTCGATCTGATCCAGGGCGGCGAGATCGACATCGCCATCAGCCCGCAGCAGGCAACCATCGGTACCCTGCTGACCCACGTGCGCCGCGGCGACATCGTCGCCGTGCACTCGCTGCGCCGCGGCGCCGCCGAGGCCATCGAGGCGATCGCCCACGGCGACTCGCGCTCGAGCAAGGTGGTCGGCCGCAAGGTCGCCGACGTGCCGCTGCCGCCGGACACCACCATCGGCGCCATCGTGCGCGCCGACGAGGTGCTGATCGCCCACGGCGAAACGCTGATCGAGTCGGGCGACCACGTCATCCTGTTCCTGGTCGACAAGAAGCATATCCGCGACGTGGAACGCCTGTTCCAGGCGGGCCTGACCTTCTTCTGACCCTGCGGCGCAGCGGGGCGGCCTGCCCCGCGGCCAACGCCCCACGCCACTGCGCCGGTAACCCCAGCCCATGCACTACGCCGTCATTTGCCGCATTCTCGGCCTCCTGCTGATGATCTTCAGCATCACCCACCTGCCGCCCATGCTGCTGGGCGTGCATGACGGCGACGAGACCTGGCGCAGCTTCGTCTGGTCGTTCGCCATCACCCTGGTGACCGGCGCGCTGATCTGGCTGCCGGTGCACCGCGCGCGCGGCGAGCTGCGGGTGCGCGACGGCTACCTGATCACCGCGCTGTTCTGGTTCGTCCTCGGCAGCTTCGGCGCCATCCCCTTCCTGCTCGGCGAGCGGCCGCACATGGGCCCGGTGGATGCGCTGTTCGAGGCCTTCTCCGGCCTGAGCACCACCGGCGCCACCGTGCTCAGCGGCCTCGACGCCATGCCCCGCTCGATCCTCTACTACCGCCAGCAGCTGCAGTGGCTGGGCGGCATGGGTATCGTGGTGCTGGCGGTGGCGGTGATGCCGATGCTCGGCATCGGCGGCATGCAGCTGTACCGCGCCGAGATGCCCGGGCCGCTGAAGGACAACAAGCTGTCGCCGCGCATCGCCGACACCGCCAAGACCCTGTGGCTGATCTACTGCGGCCTGACCGTCGCCTGCGCGCTGGCCTACTGGGCCGCCGGCATGAACCTGTTCGATGCCGTCGGCCACAGCTTCGCCACCATCTCCATCGGCGGCCTGTCCACCCACGACGCCAGCATCGGCTACTTCGACAGCGCGCTGATCGAGGTCATCTGCATCTTCTTCATGGCCGCCTCGGGGATGAACTTCGCCCTGCACTTCCTCGCCCTGCGCAGCCGCTCGCTGAAGGCCTACCTGCGCGATCCCGAGTGCATGACCTACCTCAGGTTGCTGCTCTCGGTGTTCGCCATCACTACCCTGATCCTGCTGCTCTACAGCCATCACGACGACCCGCTGGACTCGGTGCGCTACGCCGCCTTCCAGGTGGTCTCGGTATTCACCACCACCGGCTTCGGCGTCGACGACTTCAGCGTGTGGCCGAGCTTCCTGCCGTTCCTGCTGCTGTACACCACCTTCATCGGCGCCTGCGCCGGCTCCACCGGCGGTGGCATGAAGGTGATGCGCGCCATGCTGGTGGTGCGCCAGGGCCAGCGCGAGATCCAGCGCCTGCTGCATCCCAACGGCGTGTTCGGGGTGAAGATGGGCCGGCGCAAGGTGCCCGACCGGGTGATCGAGTCGGTGTGGGGCTTCTGCGCCATGTACATGGTCACCTTCTTCGGCCTGATGCTGCTGCTGCTCGGCACCGGCCTCGACCCGGTCACCGCCTTCTCCAGCCTGGCCTCGTGCATGAACAACCTCGGCGCCACCCTCGGTGCCGCCAGCGCCAACTATGCCGGCCTGCCGGACAGCGCCAAGCTGCTGCTCAGCCTGGCGATGATCCTCGGCCGCCTCGAGGTGTTCTCGCTGGTGGTGCTGCTGTCGCCGGCGTTCTGGCGCTATTGAAAGTCTGCCCACGATCGGCTGCGCATCGGCCATGCTGCTAAGATCGTCAACCGACTTTGCGCAGGTAAAAAATGACCACCGTCGCCGCCCTGGAAAAACTACTGGCCGCCGGCCACGACAACGCCCTGCTGCGCTTCGGCCTCGGCAACGCCCACCTGGATGCCGGGGACGCCGCGCAGGCGGTCGTCCACCTGCAGCGCTGCGTGGAGTTCGACCCCGGCTACTCCGCTGCCTGGAAGCTGCTGGGCAAGGCCCACGCCGCCCTCGGCGCCGCCGAGACGGCGCGCAGCGCCTGGCAGCAGGGCCTGGACGCCGCCCGCCGCCACGGCGACAAGCAGGCGGAAAAGGAGATGGCGGTGTTTCTCCGCAAGCTGGACAAGCCGCGGCCGGCGTAGGCCCCGCTGACGGTCAGTCCATCGTCATCCGCCGCCGCTGATGGCCGTGCCGGGCCATGCCTGCGCGCTACCACAGCCGGTAGAACGTCTCGTCGTCTTTCTGGCCGTCTTGTCGAGGTGGCTCGCCGGGCACGAGAACGGTTGGCGGGAGCGGTTCGACGTGGGCCGGCTGCATGACGCTGTCGGCGAGGCCGCCCTCGATTTGTCCGGCCATGTGGTTGACCCCGGCCAGCACCCCCGTGGCGGGGTTGCGCAGCAGGTCCAGCCACTCTTCGTCAAAGGCGGCGTTGAGGTTTTTGCGCAGCTGCGCCTCCATTTTCGGCCGCTCGTTTTCACGCACGAGGGCGCTGAAGCCCGCGACTCCCAGCGAAATAACCGTGCCGGCTACCCGGCCGACCATCGAGGAAACAGTTCCTGCGACACCGCGGGTGCGTTCGGCCACCAGGCTCTCGCTCGTCTGCTTTGCCAGTGACGAGATGCCGGCGTCCGCCGACCAGGCTCCCGGGCCAGCACGGGCCTGCTGGAGGCGCTCGACCAGGGCCACATAGGCCGGCTGACTGTCGATCGGCTCGGCGCTGACCAGCTGGTAGAGCGACGCGTCGAGGCTGGCTGGCGGCGCCAGCGCGATGGCGGGAATGTCCTGGAGGTGGGTGGCGAATTGCTCCACAGGGACACCATAGCGCGGCGCAATGCCTTGCAGTTGCTCGCGGAGCAGACGGACGTAGAGTTGCGTCGTCTGCGCCATGATCCAGGCGGGACTGACCTGCTTGGCGACGGGCTCCAGCACGCGCGCCTGGTATTGCTCCTGCAGATAGAGCGCCAGGCGATCCACCACCGGCCCCGTCTCGCCCCCGGCGTTCAGCTGGTACCAGGTCACCTTCATGGTCAGCCATTGCCGGGTCCAGTAGCTGGAAAACCACGGAATGAACTCCGCCTCGCTGCGCTGGTAGACGAGGGTCCTCCAGCGCTGCATGAGGTCGCGGGCGTAACCCGAGGCCTCCCCTGAGGCCTCCTGCGAGGCGACGAAGATGTCGCGGTCGACCTGCCGCCAGGTACTTTGCGCAATCACCACCGGAGGAGGCGCGACGGGAGGGCGCTCGCGAGCGGCACACCCCACCAGCGCCACCAGCAGGGCGACGATCAACGCGCGCAGAATCGACATCGCAGGTCCCCGGAACCGATTCGCCGGCGGCAAGCCAGCCGCCAGCGGACAGGTTTCCAGCAGACCCTTCATGCTGCTCATGGGGGCTCGAAGGCTCCGCAGGCCTCGAAGGGCTGCTCTCTTCCTCCTAACAAACCGCATGCGGAGCCTGCGCAGGTTTGCCAGCCTCTAGAACGGAACGTCCAGCACGTCCGACCACGGTCTATTGAGTGTAGATGGCGCAAGACGGCGCCGGCATATCCTCCGACCAGGTGCAGTTGCGCCGCTCCGGGGCCGGCGGTTGCACCGGCCGGCCCCTCAGTACCAGCGCTTTTCCCCCACCGGGCGCTTCTTGAAGCGTTTCATGCTCCACATGTACTGGCTCGGCCAGCGCCGCACGTAGCTCTCGATCATCCGGCTCATCGCCGCCACGCCGACTTCCGGGTCCTTGCTGTACATCTCCTCCGGCGCCGCCTCGAGGATCACCTTGAAGCCGCTGCCGTCCTCCAGGCGGATCGCATGCAGGAACACGCCGACCGCCTTGTGCCCGGCCAGCATGCCCGGCACGAACTTGCTGGTCAGCGCCTGCACGGCGAAGAACGGCACGAAGAGGCCGCTGCCTTCGCTCGGCTCCGGATCGGCGGGAATGCCCACCGCGCCGCCGCGGCGCACCTCCTTGATCACGCTGAGGATGCCTTCCTTGGTCGACGGCGCCACCCGGTTGCCCATCTGCACGCGCTGGCGCTGCAGCAGCTCGTCCACCGCCTTCTGCTTGGGCGGGCGGTAGAAGATGATCGGCTTGCACTGGTTGCAGTAGAAGTGGTTGAGCACTTCCCAGTTGCCCAGGTGGCTGGTGATGCCGACCACGCCCTTGCCGCTGGCCAGCGCCGCCTCGAGCACCTCGAGGCCCTCGACTTCCTTGACCAGCGCCAGCGACTTCTGCGGCGGCCAGATCCACGCGCAGGCGCTCTCGGTGAAGGTTTTGCCGATGTCCTTCAGCGTGCGGCCGAGCAGCGCCTCGCGCTCGGCGGCGCCCAGCTCGGGGAAGCACTTGGCCTGGTTGATGCGCACCACCTCGCGCGAACCGTTGGGCAGCTTCCACATCAGCCAGCCGATGGCCGCGCCTAGGCCCTGCACGGCGGACCAGGGCAGGGCGGCAACCAGCCGCAGCGCGCCCACCACCAGGGCGCCTTTGATCTTCTCCACAGGACTCTCCCGCGATTGGACAGGGCCGCCATTGTACCCGCCAGCAGGCCAACTCAAGCGACTTCCCTGCACGTCGCTGCCACGCCAGCCAGCGCCGCGCGCTGTGCAGCTTTTGGCACAGGCGCCGCGCCGGCCAGCCCCCCGGAATCCGCGGCAAGCCTTGCCCTGCCGGGCCCGCAGCCCAGTGCGCCACTTCCTGCACAGCACTGCGCAGGCTGTTGCGCAGACTTTGGTGACGCCGGCCACACTGCGCCGGGCCACACCCCCGCCCATGGAGCGCAAGCCATTGTTTACAAAGGAATAAACCAGGCTGGCACGGCGCTTGCGACCACCCGGGCTCCCGGACCGATCCGGTCCAAGACCCAGGCAAAGGAGAGCCCCCATGCCAACACCCGCGTACCTGTCCATCGAAGGCACCAAGCAAGGTCTGATTACCGCTGGCACCTTCACCGAAGGCTCGGTCGGCAACATCTTCCAGGAAGGTCATGAAGACCAGATCCTCGTCGAAGCCTTCCAGCACCAGGTGATCATCCCGCGCGACCCGCAGTCCGGCCAGCCGACCGGCCAGCGCGTGCACAAGCCGCTGATGATCACCAAGGTGTTCGACAAATCCTCGCCGCTGCTGTTCAACGCCCTCACCTCCGGCGAGCGCCTGACCAAGTGCCGCCTGGAGTGGTACCGCACCTCCGCCACCGGCACCCAGGAGCACTACTTCACCATCGAACTGCACGACGCCATCATCGTCGACGTGCAGTCGCGCATGCCGAACTGCCAGGACCCGAACATGGCGCACTTCACCCACCTCGAAGACGTCTACTTCACCTACCGCAAGATCGTCTGGACCCACGAGGTCTCCGGTACCTCCGGCTCCGACGACTGGCGCACGCCGATCTCCGCCTGATCCGCTCACGCTCCGCAATCCACGCATCGGCCAGATCCTCTGGCCGATGTCGTTTCCCGGGCAGCGACCGGCCCGAAATGCCGAGCGCTTGCCACCCGTGCCCGGGCAGATACATAAAACAACGCCCCCGTTCATGGAAGACCGACGAGGAACAACGGATGTTCGCTCCGGCCAACGCCGCCCATTTCACCCTGCACATCGACGGCCTCGCCCACGACCTGCAGATCCTCGAGTTCCACGGCCGCGAGGCCATCAGCCAGCCCTGGCGCTTCGACCTGGAACTGGTCAGCGAACGCGCCGACCTCGAACTGGAGGCCCTGCTCAACCGGCCGGCATTCCTCGCCTTCGCCCCGGATGGCGCCGGGGTGCATGGCCTGGTCTACCGCATCGCCCAGGGCGACTCCGGGCAGCGCCTGACCCGCTACCGGCTGAGCCTGGTGCCGCGGCTGGCCTACCTCGCCCAGCGCAGCAACCAGCGCATCTTCCAGCACCTGACGGTGCCGCAGATCGTTGGCCGGGTACTGGCCGAGCACGGCATCCTCGAGGGCGACGGCTACCGCTTCCAGCTCGGCCCGACCGCCTATCCCCCGCGCGACTACTGCGTGCAGTACGCCGAGTCCGACCTGCACTTCGTGCAGCGCCTGTGCGCGGAGGAGGGCATCCACTACCACTTCCAGCACGTGCCGGACGCTCATGTACTGGTGTTCGGCGACGACCAGACGGTATTCCCCAGGCTGACGCCGGTGAGCTACCAGCAGGACTCCGGTCTGGTCGCCGACGCCCCAGTGGTCAAGCGCTTTGGCGTGCGCCTGGAAACCCGCACCAGTCGGGTGACCCGCCGCGACTACGACTTCGAGCAGCCGCGCCTGCCGCTGGAAAGCGCCTTCACCAGCGAGTTCGCCCCGGACCTGGAGGACTACGACTACCCCGGCCGTTTCACCGAGCGTACGCGCGGCAAGCACCTGTCCCGCCGCACCCTGGAGCGCCACCGCGCCGACTATCAACTGGCCGAGGGCACTAGCGACCAGCCAGTGCTGGCCAGCGGCCACTTCCTTGAACTCGGCGGACATCCGCGCAGCGACTGGAACCAGCTGTGGCTGCTCACCGAGCTGCACCACGAGGGCAAGCAGCCGCAGGTGCTGGAGGAAGCGGTCACCAGCGACGTGGCGAGCAGCGACGGCTTCACCCAGGGCTACCGCAACCGCTTTCTCGCCACCCCCTGGGACGCGCCCTTTCGCCCGCCGCTGGCCCATCCCAAGCCGCGCCTGCTCGGCAGCCAGAGCGCGGTGGTCACCGGGCCACAAGGCGAGGAAATCCACTGCGACCCGTACGGCCGGGTCAAGGTGCAGTTCCACTGGGACCGCGAAGGTCAGGCCGACGACACCACCAGTTGCTGGCTGCGCGTCTCCAGCAGCTGGGCCGGCGACCGCTACGGCACCATCGCCATTCCACGGATCGGTATGGAGGTGCTGGTCAGCTTCCTCGAAGGCGACCCCGACCAGCCGCTGGTCACCGGCTACCTGTATCACAAGGAACATGTGGTCCCCTACGAGCTGCCGGCCCACAAGACCCGCAGCGTATTCAAGACCCTGTCCAGCCCCGGCGGTGGCGGCTACAACGAACTGCGCATCGAGGACCGCCAGGGCGCGGAGCAGATCTATATCCACGCCCAGCGCGACTGGGACCAGAACATCGAGCACGACCAGAAGATCCGCGTCGGCCACCAGCGCCACGACACGATCGAGGCCAACAGCTACTCGGAGCTCAAGGCCGAGGAGCACCGCACCACCCACCTTGACCGCAAGAGCGAAGTGCGCGCCAACGACCACCTGACGATTGGCGAGCAACAGCACGTCAAGATCGGTCAGGGGCAGTTCGTCGAGGCCGGCCAGGAAATCCATCTCTCCAGCGGCCTCAAGGTGGTGCTGGAAGCCGGCAGCGAGCTGACCCTCAAGGCCGGCGGCAGCTTCGTCACGCTCGATGCCAGCGGCGTCATTCTCAGCGGTGCGACGGTGAAGATGAACAGCGGCGGCAGCCCCGGCACGGGGACTCCGGCGGCGCCATTGCGGCCGGGGCCGCTGCAGCAAGCGGATGCGGACAAGCCGGGCCTGCCCCTCGAGGCGCTGGTGAAGCAGCTCCTGGTTTTCCGTCAGAGCAAGTCGGGGGTTTGTGAGGTGTGTGAAGCGGCCAAGGCGCAAGGAGAGCGCAAATGAACGGACGCAAGTTTTCCGGCGCCTTGCTCATGGATGGAGCCGCTTTCGATGACGCCGTTCAATGGATTTATCGCGAGTACACCGACGTCACTCCGCTGCTGTTGCTGCACGGCACTGACTACGAGCCCATTGCCGAAGCAGGCCCCATTCTGATTGGGGCGTCGATTGGCAGCCTCATCTATCGACACTGGCAGGCCGGCACGAACGCAATGGCGGATGCTGTTTGGCTGGAGAGCCGGATTCCAGTCCAGACACTCTTCAGCTCTCTGCAGAGGCGCCTGCGCGTGCTCGCTCCGGACAGGCGCGAGTTCTGGCTGCGCCTTGGCATGGCCGGGCCGCTGCGTCAGGCATGGCAGGAACATCAGCCATGGCCGGACGGATTCTGGCACGGCGTTGACCGCGTCTGGCTGCACCACGCGGGGGCCGTTCATTGCGCATGGAACAACCCTTCACCCGAACGTGACTGTACCCGACCTACCGACAACCTTCTGGAGGCCCAGGTCGTTCTGGACTGGCCGCTGCTTCAGGCGTTGGCGGCGACTGATCCACAGGAGGTGGACTGATGGCGGCTCCTGCCAACTTCAAACCTGCGGCATGCCCGCTGTTGAGCGCGGTCTGGCCCATGCGCTATGCCATCGGCACGACACCGGCCATCGATACCTCTGCCTTTGGGTTGCCCGCACTGACGGGAAACTTTCCGCCACTGGGCGAGGCGTATGGCGATGGACAGGGGCAGCCCCTGAACTACACGGCAAGGTTGCTCAGGGATGGCTGGCTTTATGTCTGGCAGGACGCTCAGAAGCGTCTGCTCGAATACAAGGTCGGCACTGCTCGGCTCTCGGAAACCTCTCGAGGCGGAAAGGTCATCGATACCAGCGCCCGGCCCTATCTGCTGGTGCCTGCCGGCGCGGCGCTGGGCCTGGTCTGGTCGCCCGCGCAATGGAGCGATACGCAGTTCCATGCCGCCAAGACCAACGCCAAGGTGCGCCAGCGAATCATGCGGATCTTGACCCCGGGTGCCGCTCCGTTCAGCGGCAAGCCTGACGGGATCCGGCCTGCGCAGGGCGACTATCTCTCGCCCAAGGGGTTCGGGTGGAGCTGCGAGGCGTCGCCCGGACGGCCAGACTGGACGCGGACGCTGAATGACATGGGCCGCTGCGAACAACAGGCCTACGCGGTGGTCGACGATGCATGGGGCGTGCTACTGGACCTGGCCGCCTTGCTGCGCCGGCGCAAGGCAGGCTTCGACGCGTTTCGCACCCAGCACTGCGAAGAATGGGCCATCGCCGGTGTACTGAAGCAGTTGAGCGACAGCGACAACCAGCTGCGTCGGAACATGCCGAGCATGACGCGCTTCGACAAGCTCCAGGCGGCATGGAAACAACAGCAGAACGAAGAGGCCGCCTACGCGGACGACATGCGTCGCCTCGCCACGCTCTGGGTTGGCTGGTTCGAGACACTCGGCCAGAAAACGCCAGCGAGTCTGGAGACTGCCTGCGGCCACTTCGATATCACTCAGCCGGAAGCACGCGCGTTGCTGGAGGCGAATTTTGCTGCTGGCTGCCTGGGTCCGGCAGAGACTTCCCTCGGGGTCAAATCCCTGACCAGGGCGCTCGACTACGCGAACCTTGGCGATGCCAAACCCTGGTTGCTCTGGGCGCTGCTGGGGCTGTACGAGCGCGCGAGCGTGCCCGAGCTCAAGACGCTGCTCGATAGCGGCGACAACCTGAACGACAACCTCGGCGCCACGGCCCAATCCGGCGCCCAGATGGGGCGTGCGCTGGCATTAACGGCGATGATCAACCTGGCCGCCAACAGGTTCGCGCAACGCAGACTGGCCGACGCCTCGGAGGCCTTGTTCATCGCGCTATCCCCGGTGGCGGGTGTGCACCTGCATAGCGCCAACGCTGAGCAGCCGCTGAATGCCGCAGCCAAGGCCTTCATGACGGCATCCCTGGCGCGTAGCGGCCAGCGCCTCGCCGTGCATGCCGCCGAGCCACGCCAGATCGGTGAATGGCTCAGCGAGCAGATGGGGACCCGGTCCCAGCCACCGAGCAAGTTCAAACTCACGCCTCTGGCGGGAGCGGTGCAGGAGGCTCTGCCCTTCTTCCATCTGGTGCCGGCTCAAACGGTGCCGGCGACAGCCAAGCTGCCGCCATTGAACACACAACTGGCCGCCGTTCATCCGCGCGACCTTCTTAGCATGAGCAAGGAGGCGGTGAGTCGGGCTCAGCTCAAGTGTTTGCTGGTGATGATGGCGGGGTGGAATCTCAAAGTAAGTGGAACGCAGTTTTGCGAGTCGGCCTCATTGAAGGGGGCACTTTCGCTTTTTGGCGGTGGATTGGGGGTAGCCTCCGCCGGTAGCGCAACTCTCCAGAAAGTTGCCGAGCTGAACTGGGAAGCAGCAGTGAAGGCTACGGGGAAAGAATCAGTATCTGCGCAAGCTACCTTGGCCAAGGCCCTGGGGCTTAGTGCTGGCACCTTTGCCTTGCAGGGCATCGTTTCCGGTCTGGATACCGTGGTCTACGGTATGGAAGTGCTGGAGGCCTACCGCGCCGGAGATCTGGATACCGCCGCGATCAATGCCGGACTCGCAGTTGCCTCCGCCGCCAACCTGGCACTGATGGTCCAAGCTTTCCGGGCCTACCGCACCGCCCGAGCCGCGGTACTCGCTGGTGAAGCCGCGGCAATGGCAAGAGGGCTCGGTGCAATGCCTCATCTGGCGCCCAAGGCGCTGGGGTTGGCGCTGACCATCTTCGCTGGTGTTTTCATGCGCCTATATACCAAGGACACCCCGTTGGAGGCCTGGGTGAAAGGCACTCGCTTTGGCACCCGTCCCGCGGATTGGGCCAACAGCTACACGAAGAGCATGCTGGAGCTCTACAAGGTGGTCTTCCCGGTCAGTTTCGGCGCCTACCGCTTCAATGAACTCAACCCATACACAGGCATGGTGGAAACCACCTACCTGATTCTGCGCCTGCCGGGCCAGGTCGTTCTGACCGATGAGATGATCCACTTCAAGGGAGAGGAAGTCTGGGGCGGCATTTTGGGCTTTGGCAGCCGGAAGAAGGCCGTGGAGTGGACCGGCAAGGATTTCGATCGTCATGGCGGCACCCGAGCACAGACTGAGGCTGGTGTTGCAACCTATCGGCGGGTCTATCACGAGGAAAAGGGGCAGGAGCTCAACCAGATCAACGGCCAACTCACTTACTATCCAGCTCCTGGTCTTGCTCTGGCGCCGATTACTATTGAGGAAGTTGCTTGGATATGAATTTCAGTCAATTATTAAAACAAACCCGTTTGAGGTTTGGACAGAATCCTATTGAAGTACTAGGGGCTGACCAATTGACGGGGGAAATACCAATGGATTTGTTCCTTGCAGAGGAACATACGGATAGGTACTTGGCGCTCAGCAGTGGAGGGGACTCTGATCGTGGTCTTCTCACTGGAATGATAGGCGGAACAATCATTTTGCTTTGCTGCGGAATGTCTGTCTTTCTGCTGCCAGGTGGCAAGTGGAGTGCGTTGGCGATGTTATGGGGACTCGGTCTCCCATTCTTCTTGATACCTTTTTCCTGGGAAACACTTCGCCCATTACCATTACCTGTCGTGTTCAATCGTCGCACTCGAGAAGTTTACTTCGAAAAAAACGGCACGCTCTATCACACCCCTTGGGACGATATCCAAGCGATAGCCGGTGAATTCATGATGGTCGGCCCGCAGATGGGGGGCATGCGCTGTGCCTCGCTGGAGGTGCTGATGCATCGCTTCGAGCATCCGCAGGAGCAGATCCTGGTCAGCCTCGGCTTGCCCATGGGCAAGACGCTGCCCCTGCAGAAGAGCCTCTGGGAATACATCCGCGCCTACATGAACAACGGCCCGTGGTTCGACAAGGATGGCCGGCACAGCGAATCCGATGCCTACGTGAAGAGCCTGCAGTCGGCGCGGCTCAAGCGCACCGACTGGCACAAGCACACCCTGGAAAAGATCCGCAAGGACAAGGCCGAGAGCCAAGGCAAGAACTACCTGAGCGGGCTGGATGCCGCGATGCTGCTCTTCGAGATCCTGTTCTACCCGATGAACTGGGTGCATGAGTTCACCAACAGCGTCGCCAGGCGTCGCCCTCGCCAGAGCTGGCCGGAAGTGGTGCAGGAGCGGCTACGCCCGGACGGACCTACCACCCGACTGATCGATCTGGAGCGTGATCGCGAACTGGCCGTCTAGCAAAAGGGGACAGCACCCGGATTCAGCACAGCGCCTGCCATTACTGAGACCCAACTATCGGGCAATAGCGTGCAGGAAAATCATCAAGCGGCAGGGCGGCACCTGATTTGCGCGATGGGCTTGGGCAGCGCCGCGTGACCGCTACTCGCCAGGTGCATGTTCCACGTGGAACACCGTTCCGACCGCGAGGACTCGACGGGCCCTCGGCGCCCGCTCTTTCCCTCATCCGCGCCGCGGACGGACGCCGTCGAATCGGTGCACAGCACGCGATACGCGCCCCTCCACAACTTTCGCCATCGGTTATACTCGGCGGCTTTACGCAAGCCTCAGAACAGGTGATTTCGTGAGCCAGACTACGCCTGCCGTGCGCACCTTCCAGGACCTGATCCTCGCCCTGCAAAGCTACTGGGCGGAGCAGGGCTGCGTGGTATTGCAGCCCTACGACATGGAAATGGGCGCCGGCACCTTCCACACCGCCACCTTCCTGCGCGCCATCGGTCCCGAGACCTGGAACGCCGCCTACGTGCAGCCCTCGCGCCGCCCGGCCGACGGCCGCTACGGCGAGAACCCCAACCGCCTGCAGCACTACTACCAGTTCCAGGTGGTGTTGAAGCCCAACCCGGACAACATCCAGGACCTGTACCTCGGCTCGCTGCGCGCCATCGGCATCGACCCGCTGGTCCACGACATCCGCTTCGTCGAGGACAACTGGGAATCGCCGACCCTCGGCGCCTGGGGCCTGGGCTGGGAAATCTGGCTCAACGGCATGGAAGTCACCCAGTTCACCTACTTCCAGCAGGTCGGCGGCGTCGAGTGCTACCCGGTGACCGGCGAGATCACCTACGGCCTCGAGCGCCTGGCCATGTACCTGCAGGGCGTCGACTCGGTGTACGACCTGGTCTACTCCGACGGCCCGTTCGGCAAGGTCACCTACGGCGACGTGTTCCACCAGAACGAGGTGGAGCAGTCCACCTACAACTTCGAGCACGCCAACGTCGACAAGCTGTTCGAGCTGTTCGACTTCTACGAGGCCGAGGCCAACCGCCTGATGGCCCTCGAGCTGCCGCTGCCCACCTACGAGATGGTGGTCAAGGCCTCGCACACCTTCAACCTGCTCGACGCCCGCCGCGCCATCTCGGTGACCGCGCGCCAGCAGTACATCCTGCGCGTGCGCACCCTGGCCCGCGCCGTGGCGCAGAGCTACCTGCAGGCGCGCGCCAAGCTCGGCTTCCCGATGGCCAGCCCCGAACTGCGTGACGAAGTCCTGGCCAAGCTGAAGGAGGCCGCAGAATGAGTACCCAAGATTTCCTGGTCGAACTGGGCACCGAAGAGCTGCCACCCAAGGCGCTGAAGACTCTCGCCGAGGCGTTCCTCGCCGGCGTCGAGAAGGGCCTCAAGGCCGCCGGCCTGGGCTACGCCCGCGCGCGCTACTACGCCGCGCCGCGCCGCCTGGCGGTGCTGGTCGAGGCGCTGGCCACCCAGCAGCCGGACCGCAGCGTCAACCTCGACGGCCCGCCCGTGCAGGCCGCCTTCGACAAGGACGGCCAGCCGACCCAGGCGGCGCTGGGCTTCGCCCGCAAGTGCGGCGTCGATCTCGAGCAGATCGACACCAGCGGCCCCAAGCTCAAGTTCGTGCAGAGCATCCCCGGCCAGCCGGCCGCCGGCCTCTTGCCGGGCATCGTCGAGACTTCGCTGAACGAGCTGCCGATCCCGAAGCGCATGCGCTGGGCGGCCCGGCGCGAGGAGTTCGTGCGGCCGACCCAGTGGCTGGTGATGCTGTTCGGTGACAGCGTGATCGACTGCACCATCCTCACCCAGCAGGCCGGTCGCGTGTCACGCGGCCACCGCTTCCACGCCAACCACGAGGTGCGCATCAGCAACCCGGCCAGCTACGCCGAGGACCTGCGCAGCGCCTACGTGCTCGCCGACTTCGCCGAGCGCCGTGCGCTGATCGACGCCCGCGTCGCCGAGCTGGCCAGCGCGCAGAACGGCAAGGCCATCGTGCCGCCGGCGCTGCTCGACGAGGTGACCGCGCTGGTCGAATGGCCGGTGCCGCTGGTCTGCTCGTTCGAGGAACGCTTCCTCGAGGTGCCGCAGGAAGCGCTGATCGCCACCATGCAGGACAACCAGAAGTATTTCTGCCTGGTCGACGCCGACGGCAAGCTGCTGCCGCGCTTCATCACCGTGGCCAACATCGAGTCCAAGGAC
This sequence comes from Geopseudomonas aromaticivorans, assembly GCF_019097855.1. Classification (GTDB taxonomy): domain Bacteria; phylum Pseudomonadota; class Gammaproteobacteria; order Pseudomonadales; family Pseudomonadaceae; genus Geopseudomonas; species Geopseudomonas aromaticivorans. The sequence continues at coordinate 39,211 of NZ_JAHRGL010000015.1, read as the reverse complement.
CCGGCGCAGATCGTCGCAGGCAACGAGAAGGTGGTGCGCCCGCGCCTGACCGACGCCGAGTTCTTCTTCAAGCAGGACAAGAAGCACGCCCTCGAAGACAACAACCAGCGCCTGGCCAACGTGGTGTTCCAGGCCCAGCTGGGCAGCGTGTTCGACAAGGCCGAGCGCGTTTCCAAGCTGGCCGCGTTCATCGCCGCCCGCATCGGCGGCGACGCCGAACGCGCCGCGCGCGCCGGCATCCTCTCCAAGTGCGACCTGGCCAGCGAGATGGTCGGCGAGTTCCCGGAGATGCAGGGCATCGCCGGCTACTACTACGCCAAGCATGACGGCGAGGCCGAGGACGTCGCCCTGGCGCTCAACGAGCAGTACATGCCGCGCGGCGCCGGCGCCGAGCTGCCGACCACCCTGACCGGCGCCGCCGTGGCGGTGGCCGACAAGCTCGACACCCTGGTCGGCATCTTCGGCATCGGCATGCTGCCCACCGGCTCCAAGGACCCCTACGCCCTGCGCCGCGCGGCGCTGGGCGTGCTGCGCATCCTGATCGAGAAGCAGCTGGATCTCGACCTGGTGCAGGCGGTGGCCTTCGCCGTCGAGCAGTACGGCGACAAGGTCAAGGCCGACGGCCTGGCCGCCCAGGTGCTCGACTTCGTCTTCGACCGCCTGCGCGCGCGCTACGAGGACGAGGGCGTCGAGGTGGCGGTGTACCAGGCCGTGCGCGCCCTTCAGCCTTCCGCGCCGCTGGACTTCGACCAGCGCGTGCAGGCCGTGCAGGCATTCCGCCAGCTGGCCGAGGCCGCGACCCTGGCCGCCGCCAACAAGCGGGTGTCCAACATCCTCGCCAAGGCCGAAGGCGAAGTGCCGGCACTGGTCAGCAGCAGCCTGCTGGTCGAACCGGCCGAGCAGGCGCTGGCTAGCGCGGTGGCCGCCGCCGCCGAAGCGGTCGCCCCGCTGGCCGCCGCGCGCAACTACAACGCCGTGCTGCAGCGCCTGGCTGCCCTGCGCGCGCCGGTGGATGCGTTCTTCGAGGAAGTGCTGGTCAACGCCGACGATGCCGCGGTGCGTGGCAACCGCTACGCGCTGCTGAGCCAGCTGCGCGGGCTGTTCCTCGGCGTGGCGGACATCTCGCTGCTGGGCTGACCGCCCCTGTGGATAACGGCTCCGGCCGTTATCCACAGATCTCGAATATCCGTCCTGTGGATGATGGCCCAGGCGTTATCCACAGGGCCAACGCGTAGGGTGGACAACGGCGGAGCCTTGTCCACCATGCACCCGGTGGAAAAGCGCTGCGCGCGTTTTCCACCCTACGTCCGCCCCAACAGGGCCCGACCATGAAACTGCTGATTCTCGACCGCGACGGGGTCATCAACGAGGACTCCGACGCCTACATCAAGTCCGTCGCCGAATGGATCCCGATCCCCGGCTCGGTGGAGGCCATCGCCCGTCTGAGCCAGGCCGGCTGGACCGTGGCGGTGGCCACCAACCAGTCGGGCCTGGCGCGCGGCTACTACGACGAGGCCACCCTCGAGGCCATGCACGCGCGCCTGCGCCAACTGGTCGCCGAGCAGGGCGGCCAGCTCGGCCTGATCGTGCACTGCCCGCACGGCCCGGACGACGGCTGCGACTGCCGCAAGCCGCTGCCCGGCCTGCTGCAGCAGATCGCCGCGCACTACGGCGTCGAACTGGCCGGTCTGTGGTTCGTCGGCGACAGCCCCGGCGACATCGCCGCCGCCCAGGCGGTGGGCTGCCAGGCGGTGCTGGTGCGCAGCGGCAAGGGTGAACGCACCCTGGCCAAAGGCCTGCCGCAAGGCGTCCTGGTGTTCGACGATCTGGCGGCCGTCGCCGCCCACCTGCTGGCCGGGGAGGCCGACCGATGACCCTGCGTACGGCCCTGTTCTACCTGCTGCTCGGTCTGAGCACCGTGCTCTGGTGCCTGCTCAGCCTGCTGATCGCCCCCTGGCTGCCGCAGAAGGCCCGCTACATCTTCATCGCCCGCACCTGGTGCCGCTTCGCCGTGTGGCTGAGCCGGGTGATGCTCGGCATCGACTACCGCCTCGAAGGGCTGCAGAACATTCCGCAGCAGCCGTGCGTGATCCTCGCCAAGCACCAGAGCGCGTGGGAAACCTTCTTCCTCACCGCCCACTTCGCACCGCTGACCCAGGTGCTCAAGCAGGAGCTGCTGCGCATCCCGTTCTACGGCTGGGCGTTCAAGCTGCTCAAGCCGATCGGCATCGACCGCAGCAACCCCAAGCAGGCGCTCAAGCAGGTGGCCAGCGTCGGTCTCGAACGCCTGCAGCAGGGCAACTGGCTGCTGATCTTCCCGGAAGGCACGCGCATTCCGGCCGGCGAAATGGGCAAGTTCTCGCGCAGCGGCGCCTCGGTGGCGGTGGCGGCCGGCGTGCCGGTACTGCCGGTGGCCCACAACGCCGGCGAGCTCTGGCCGCGTGACGGCTGGCAGCGCCATCCGGGCACGGTCAGCGTGGTGTTCGGCCCGGCCCTGCATGCCGAGGGCGAAGGCCCGCGCGCGGTGGCCGAGCTGAACCAGCGCGCCGAGGAGTGGATCGGCGCAACCATGCAGAAAATCAACGGCACGGCGCGAGCGAAGCAGGCAGACTGACGGCCTGCAGCCCTTCCCGCGCCGGGAGGGGATCGCGCCGCTCGGCCAGCCTCGCGCCGGCAGCAGCAGCGCCAGCACTCTTCCCGGTTCACGGAGGCAAGCGGCATGGATGTGTTTCGTTACCTGCACCTGATGGTCGAACAGGGCGGTTCCGACCTGTTCTTCAGCGTCGGCGCGCCGGCGCAACTCAAGCGCGAGGGGCAGAGCCTGCCGGTCGGCAAGGTGCCACTGGCGCCGGGATCGGTGCAGCAGTTGGCCTACCAGATGATGAACCAGAAGCAGATCGCCGAGTTCGAGCGCGACCTGGAGATGAACCTGGCCATCGGCCTCGACGGCGCCGGGCGCTTCCGGGTCAACGTCTACTACCAGCGCGGCGACGTGGCCATGGTGGTGCGCCACATCAAGAGCAAGATCCCCGGCATCGAGGAACTCGGCCTGCCGGCCAAGCTGGAAGAGCTGGTGATGCTCGACCGCGGCCTGATCCTGGTGGTCGGCGCCGCAGGCAGCGGCAAGTCGACCACCCTGGCGTCGATGCTCGACCTGCGCAACCGTTCGCGCGGCGGCCACATCGTGTGCATCGAGGACCCGATCGAATTCATCCACAGCCACCAGCGCGCGATCATCGACCAGCGCGAGGTGGGCCTGGATACCCGCAGCTTCGAGCAGGCGCTGCTCAACGTGCTGCGCGAGTCGCCGGACGTGATCATGATCGGCGAGATCCGCGATCTGGCCACCATGCAGCACGCCCTGCACTACAGCGAAACCGGCCACCTGTGCCTGGCCACCCTGCACGCCACCAACACCACCCAGGCCATCGAGCGCATCTGCAACTTCTTCCCCAAGGAAGCGCGCCAGCAGGTGCTCGGCGACCTCGCCCTCAACCTGCAGGCCATCGTCGGCCAGCGCCTGGTGCCGGGACGCGAGGAAAAGCGCGTGGCCGCCGTCGAGCTGCTGCTGAAGACCCCCTACATCGCCGACCTGATCCAGCGCGACCAGCTCGACGACATCAAGACCGCCCTCGGCCGTAGCCAGGAGCTCGGTCTGCAGACCTTCGACCAGCACCTCTACGCCCTGGTGCAGGCCGGGCGCATCAGCCTCGACGAGGCCCTGCGCCACGCCGACTCGCGCACCGACCTGACCCTGCGCGCCAAGCTGGCCCGCGGCTTCCACGCCGAGGACGCCGAACTCAAGGTGATGCGCGATTCCGAGCTGAACATCACCCTGTAACCGCCGCTCTTCCATGCTGCCTGCCGGGCTGCCGCCCGGCGGTAGCCGCGTGCGCGGAACATGAACGAATGCACGCCGGCCGCTGCCCGCGGTCCGCGGCATTTGGTTAACATGCCCGGAGCTCCTCGCGCGCAACCAGGGAATCGCGGATGAAAGACCAGCCAGACATCGAGTGGAAAGACCTCCAGCCGGAGTCCGCCGGCACGGCCGCCGGCCGCTTCCCGCACCCGGATACCGGCGGCAGCTGGGACGACCAGCCGATCCCCCAGGTGCAGCTGGCCGATCTCGATGCCCGCGCGCTGGCCGACTTCCGCCAGCGCGCCGCCAGCAGCCAGCGCCTGCCCGGCAGCGCAGAGGAGGGCGATGCCGCGCTGGTCGAACAGCTGCAGCTGTTCCATCTCAAGCGTGCCGCCGTGCTGCTGTTCCACGCCGAGCCGGAAAAGCTGGTCACCGGTGCCTACATCCGCATCGGCCACTTCCGCCGCGATAACGGCCTGGTCGAACAGCATGCCATCGGCGGCAATCTGTTCGCCCAGCTCGAGCGCAGCCTGGCACTGCTCGAGGAATACCTGCAGCGCGATCCCAATGGTGGCGAGCCGCGCACTCCCGCCGCCTATCCGCTGCCACTGGACGCCCTGCGCGAGGCGCTGGTCAACGCCCTGGTGCACAAGGACTACGCCAGCGGCATCCCGATCCAGATCCGCATTCACGACGACCGCATCAGCCTGTGGAATCCGGCGCGCCTGGCGCAGGGCTGGAACGTCGCCAGCCTGCGCGCCCGCCACCTGTCGCGTCCCGGCAATCCGGACATCGCCAACGCCTTCTACCGCGCCGGGCTGATCGAGGCCTGGGGCCTGGGCATCGACAAACTCATCACCGCCTGCCGCACCCACGGCATCGTCGAACCCCTGCTGCGCCACGAGCAGGATGGCCTGTGGCTGGAGTTTTCTTTCACCCGCGCGCTGCCCCGCCACTTGGCTGCAAGCCCCGCCAGCCGTGGCGTCGGTCGCGTGACAGGTGAAGCAAAAAGTGAAGTCACCAGCGAAGTCGCAGGTCATGTCGCAGGTGAAGATACAGGCGAAGTAACAGGTCATGTGGCAAGTAAAGAGACAAGTCATGTTACAGGCTATGTTGCAGGTGAAGTTCGCCGTCTGATCCAGGCCTGCGACGGCGTGATGAGCCGCAAGGCGCTGCAGGATGCGCTGGGCCTGCGCAGCGACGCCAACTTCCGCACCCTGTACCTGGTGCCGGCGCTGGAAGCCGGACTGCTCGAGATGACCATCCCCGACAAGCCCAAGAGCAGCCGCCAGCAGTATCGGTTGTCGGCGGCGGGCGCCGCACTGCGCAAGCGCGCACCGGCCTGACCGGCAGACAGGGCGCGCGCAGGATGGCCCGCCTCGCCCAGTCCCGAGCCGCTGCTAGACTCACTCCAACGTTATCCACTGACGGCCGACAAGGCGCACCCGCCCGAGGGAGTGTCCAACCATGCACCGCTTCGCCCGCATCCTGCTGCTGCTCGTGGTCGTCCCCGCGGTCTACTTCTTCGTCTACTGGCTGCCGTTCGACTTCGTCCCCCTGGAGCAGCGCGAGTGGGTCGCCAGCCTGGTCGCCCTGCTCTGCGCCGTGCTGGCCGGGCGCTTCCTCTGGATCCGTACCGTCGGCGGTGCAGCGGCTCGCGGCCTGCTCGCCGCCATGAGCAGCGGCGCGCTTGCCCTGGGCGGCATCGGCTTCTGCGCCGGCTTTTTCGGCCCGCTGCTGCTGACCCCGGACGCCAACCAGGGGCCGCTGCTCGGCCTGTTCATCACCGGCCCGCTGGGCTTTCTGCTGGGCGGGATCGGCGGCTTCTTCTACTGGCTGCGGCACCGCGACAAGCCGCTGTCCTGACCTTCAGCCCGGCTTGACCCGTAAAGCAGCTCGGATCGCTGTGGATAGTTGTTGGCAATTATCTCGCCTTGTGGATAACCATTCCTGCAAACTTATCCACAGTCTCGACGCGCCTGGCCGGCCATCTGCTGCCGCATGCTAGATTGCCTTCCGCCTACCACCACCCAGGAGTTCAGGATGAACACCGACCTCGCTTTCCGTCCGGTCCGCGACGCCGACCTACCCAGCATCTGCACCTTTGCCCGCAGCGCCGAAGAGCTGTATTTCCTCGCCCCGCGCGCCCGCTTCCCGCTCGACGTCGATCAACTGGCAACCAGCATCGCCCAGCGCAGCGACTCCCGTGTGGTGTGCCGCGGCGACCAAGTGCGGGCCTTCGCCAACATCTACAAGCGCGAGCAGGGCGCCTGCTACGTGGGCAACGTCGCGGTGGCACCGCAGGCGCGGCGCCAGGGCGTGGCCCGCTTTCTTATGCAGCAGATGGCGCGGCTGGCCAGCGCGCGTTACGCGGCCAGCGAGCTGCGGGTGTCCTGCTTCAACCGCAATACCGCCGGCCTGCTGTTGTACTCGCGGCTCGGCTACACACCCTTCGCCCTCGAGGAACGGCTGGATGGCCAGCAGCAGCCCATCGTGCTGATCCACCTGCGCCTACCGCTCGCGGCGACCTGAGCGGGACTCTGCCAACCGGCGCGCAGCCCGCGCCGCGCCCGGGCTGCTAGAGTGCCGCCATCGCCTTCGACAAAGGGACTTGTCCATGCGCAATCTCATCCTGCTGCTTGCCCTGTGTGGCGGCGGCTATAAGGCCTGGGAGCACTTCTCCCGCGAAACCAACGCCCCGCTGAGCATCGAGCCCTACCTGGCGGTCTACGGCCGCGACGCTTGCGGCTATACCCAGGCCACCCTGCGTCAGCTGAACCAGGCCGGCATTCGCTACCAGTACCACTCGGTGGATGAGCCGGCAGTGGCCGACCTGCTGCACCGGCGCATGCAGAATGCCGGCCTCGAGGTCAGCCGCTACATGCTGCCGGTGGTCGACCTGAACAACCGGATCACGGTGCATCCGGACAACGGCGAACTGCTGGCGCAGGCGCGCCAGCAACTGCGCTGAGTGGGGCATCTCGTGCTGCCGAAGGATCCGCTGGCCCGCCTGCTGTGCAAGCTGGGCCTGCTGCCGCTCGCCTGGTTCGCCTTCCTGTTCTGGTTCGAGAACTTCGCCATCTGGGGCACTCGGGCCAGCATCGACTCGCCCACCGGCGGCACCACCGCCCACCTGATGAGCCTGATCCACGAAAGCAGCAAACCGGGCCATGCGCCCTACGGCCTGCACGTGTTCCTCGCTCCGGCGTGGCAGCCGCTGCCGCAGCGCTTCGGCGAGCTCGCCTTTGCCGGCTACTGCAAGGGCGATGCGACCATCGCCTGGCAGGCGGCCGACCGGCTGGTCATCCGCTGCGAGACCCGCAAGATCGTGACGCCGCCGAACAGCCGGCGCGGTATCCACGTCGAACTCGACAGCCGACCCCGATCATCACCCCTCCACCCACAAGGCAACGGAAGCGCCAGATGAGCAAACTGTTCCGCAACACCCTCTACCTGCAGTTGCAGTCGGACAAGCTGCGGGCGCTGCATGTGGAGTCCGGCCGGGCATTCGCGGAGGCGCCGGTACTGGCCTGGCGCAGCGAGAAGGGCAGGGTGATCCCGCTGGCGGCCGGCAACGCGGCACTGGTCCTGCGGGGGAGCCCTGGGGTGACGGTGGTCAACGGCTTCCAGCATCCGCGCAGCCTGTTGGCGGACTTCAGCGTGGCGGAGCAGACCCTGCAGCTGCTGTTCAAGACCTTCATACCGGCGACGCTGTTCCAGGCTGCCCCGACCGTGATCCTCCATCCGCTGGAGCACCTCGAGGGCGGCCTGACCCAGGTCGAGATCCGCGGCCTGGCCGAGCTGCTGCTCGGCGCCGGGGCACGGCGGGCATTCATCTGGAGCGGGGTGGAGTTGAGCCGGACGGCGCTGGAGAACCTGCAGTTCCCGGCCGAAGGTGGCACATTGCACTATCCCGAACCCAGCTGAAACCAGTGCCGAGCGGCAAGGATGGAGTGCATGACCGACGAGCAGTATCGCCACGAATCCCTCAACGTGCTGCGCGAGATCCGCGATGGCCAGCAGGCGATCCTCGCCCAGCTCAGCGCCCAGCGTACTCTGGCGGAAGAGCAGGTCGCCCGTTCCCGGGACAAGGTCGACGAGTCCATCGGCCTGCAGAAGCTGGCCCTGCAGCGCCAGCGCACGATCGCCCTGATCGCGGTGCCGGGCATCCTCGCCTGCATCGCCGCCATCGCCTATCTGGTGCTGCGCTACTTCTAGCCACGCTGTTCCACGTGGAACACTCCTGCCCCAGAAACACGAAAGCCCGGCATCGCCGGGCTTTGTGGTCTTGCGACGGTGGAGCGGTCAGCTCACCGACCGAGCTTGCTCGCCGGTGTGCCGCCGATACCCCAGTGGCTCTTGGGCAGCTCGGTGATCAGCACCCGCACGCGGTCGAGTGGGGAGTCGAGGGTGCGCGCCAGCGCCTCGCTGACCTCGCGGATCATCGCTTCCTTCTGCTCGTCGCTGCGGCCTTCCATGATCTGGACATGGGCAATCGGCATGTCACGGTTCCTCGCAAAGAAGGCCCCGGCCAGCGGCCGGGGCAGGTGACTCAGACGAAGCGTGCGGAGACGCTGCCCAGGCCCTGGTAGCGCACGGTGACGTTGTCGCCCGGCTCCACCGCCACGGCGGCGGTGATGCCGCCGGTCATGATGAAGGTACCCGCCGGAATGTGCTCGCCGCGCTCGGCCAGCAGGTTGGCCAGCATGGCCACGCTGGACAGCGGATGGCCGAGCACCGCGGCGCCGGCACCGACTTCCACCACTTCGCCGTTCTTCTCCATCACCACGCCGAGGGTGCGCAGGTCGACGTCCTCGAGATTGGCCATCTGGCCGCCGGTGATGTAGCGGGTCGAGGAGGCGTTGTCGGCCACCACGCTGATCAGGTCGAACTTGAAGTTCTCGTAGCGCGAGTCGATCACTTCCACGGTGGGGATCACGTAGTCGACCGCGGCGATCACGTCGCCGATGTGGCAGCCCGGGCCGCGCAGCGGTGCCTTGGTGACCACAGAGATTTCCGCCTCGATCTTCGGGTGGACCAGCTTGGAGCAGTCGATCACGCCGCCGTCCGGCACGCTGAAGTAGTCGGACAGGAAGCCGTAGATCGGCGTCTCCACGCCCATCTGCGCCATCTTCGCCCAAGAGGTCAGGCCCATCTTCAGGCCGACGGTCTTGTTGCCGCGGGCTTCCTTGCGGCGACGGATTTCCCACTGGATGTCGTAGGCGTCGGCGAAGGTCATCTCCGGGTAGTCGTTGGTGATCTTCGGGATGTCGTGGACGTTCAGCTCGGCGCCTTCGACGTGCTCGGCCAGGGCCAGCACCTGTTCGCGGGTCAGGGTACGTTTCATGCAGTCACCTTCAGGTTCTGACGGGCCTTGGCCATATCGAGGGCCAGGTCTTCGATCATGTCTTCCTGGCCACCGACGGTACCGCGGCGGCCAAGCTCTACGAGGATGTCACGGGCCGGCACGCCGTACTTCTTCTCGGCGCGCTGGGCGAACAGCAGGAACGAGCTGTACACGCCGGCGTAGCCCAGGGTCAGGGCATCGCGGTCGACGCGGATCGGCTGGTCCATCAGCGGCACCACCAAGTCCTCGGCGACGTCCATGATCTTGTACAGGTCGATGCCGGTCTCGGCGCCCATGCGCTTGAGCACGGCGCAGAGCACTTCCAGCGGGGTGTTGCCGGCACCGGCGCCGAGGCCCGCTACCGAGCCGTCGATACGCACTGCACCGGCCTCGATGGCGGCCAGCGAGTTGGCGATGGCCATGCCCATGTTGTGGTGGCCGTGGAAGCCGACCTGGGTGGCCGAGTTCAGTTCGGCGCGCAGCAGGCCGATCTTCTGGCTGACTTCATCGGGCAGCATGTAACCGGCCGAGTCGGTGCAGTAGATGCAGTTGGCGCCGTAGCTTTCCATCAGGCGGGCCTGCTCGAGGATCTTCTCGGGGCTGGTCATGTGCGCCATCATCAGGAAGCCGACGGTGTCGACGCCCATCTTGGCGGCCATGCCGATGTGCTGCTCGGAGACGTCGGCCTCGGTGCAGTGGGTGGCGACGCGGATGGTCGACACGCCGCAGTCCACCGCCATCTTCAGGTGGTCGACCGTGCCGATGCCCGGCAGCAGCAGGGCGGAGACCTTGGCCTGCTTGAGCTGCGGGATCACCGTGCTGAGGTATTCCTCGTCGCTGTGCGCCGGGAAGCCGTAGTTGATCGAGCGACCGCCGAGGCCGTCGCCGTGGGTGATCTCGATCAGCGGCATGCCAGCGGCGTCCAGGCCCTTGGCCACGGCGACCATCTGCTCGAGGCTGATCTGGTGGCGCTTGGCGTGCATGCCGTCGCGCAGGCTCATGTCGTGCAGGGTGACTTGCTTGCCTTGCAGATTCATCGGGCTTCTCCTCAGGCCAGGGCAGCGGCGCGGCGCGGCAGTTGAATGGTGCCGGCGGCGATTTCCTCGGCGAACATCTCAGCGGTGCGCAGACCGGCGGCGGTCATGATGTCCAGGTTGCCGGCGTACTTGGGCAGGTAGTCGCCCAGGCCCTCGACCTCCATGAAGATCGACACGCGGTTGCCGTCGAACACCGGGCCGTTCTTCAGACGGTAGCCAGGCACGTACTTCTGCACTTCGGCGAGCATGGCGTGCACCGACGCGGTGATGGCGTCGCGGTCCGGCTCGCTCTCGGTCAGGCAGTGGATGGTGTCGCGCATCATCAGCGGCGGCTCGGCCGGGTTGATGACGATGATCGCCTTGCCTTCCTTGGCGCCGCCGACCTTCTCGATGGCGCCGGCGGTGGTGCGGGTGAACTCGTCGATGTTCTTGCGGGTGCCCGGGCCGACCGAACGGGACGACACGGTGGCGACGATCTCGCCGTAGGCCACCGGCTGCACGCGCGACACCGCGGCGACCATCGGGATGGTCGCCTGGCCGCCGCAGGTGACCATGTTGACGTTCATCTCCAGCTTGCCGACGTGCTCCTTGAGGTTCACCGGCGGCACGCAGAACGGGCCGATGGCGGCCGGGGTCAGGTCGATCATCAGCACGCCCAGCTCGTTGAGCTTGCGGCTGTTCTCGGCGTGGGCGTAGGCCGAGGTGGCATCGAAGGCGACGCGGATGTCGTCGGCGATGACGTGCGGCAGCAGGCCGTCGACGCCCTCGCTGGTGGTCTTCAGGCCGAACTCGCGGGCACGCTTGAGGCCGTCGGACTCGGGGTCGATGCCGACCATCCATACCGGCTCGATCCAGTCGGAGCGCAGCATCTTCATCACCAGGTCGGTACCGATGTTGCCTGGGCCGATGATCGCCGCTTTCAGTTTCTTGCTCATGGGATTGTTCCCTTTATTGTTCTGGTCAGACGAAGCGCACGCTGGCGCTGCCGATGCCGCCGATGTCGACGCGCATGAAGTCGCCGGCCTTGACCGGCTCCAGCGGCACCAGGGAACCGGAGAGGATCACTTCGCCGGCCTTCAGGCCGATGCCGAAATGGCCGAGGGTGTTGGCCAGCCAGGCCACGCAGTTGACCGGCGAGCCCAGCGCGGCGGCGCCGGCGCCGGTGCTGATCTGCTGGCCGTTCTTCTCCACCACCATGCCGCAGGTGACCAGGTCGACCTGACGCGGCGAGACGGCCTGGTCGCCGAGGATGAACAGCCCGCAGGAGGCGTTGTCGGCGACGGTATCCTGGATCTTGATCTTCCAGTCCTGGATGCGCGAGTCGACCACCTCGAAGCAGGGGATCACGCACTCGGTGGCGGCCAGCACGTCGGCATTGGTGATGCCGGGGCCCATCAGGTCCTTCTTGAGGATGAAGGCGATCTCGCCCTCGGCCTTGGGCTGGATCAGGCGGTCGCTGATCGGCATCACTGCGCCGCTGCTGAACACCATGGCGTCGGTCAGGTAGCCGAAGTCCGGCTGGTTGACGCCGAGCATGGTCTGCACGGCCTTGCTGGTCAGGCCGATCTTCTTGCCGATGATCCGCTCGCCGGCCGCCAGGCGGCGCTCGAGCATGCGCAGGGAGATCTGGTAGGCGTCGTCGATCGACAGGTCGTAGCGGCTGGTCAGCGGCGCCACGGTTTCGCGGCTCAGCATGGCCTGGTAGAGCTCGTCGCCGAGCTGTTTGATCAGTTCTTGGTTCATGCGCATTTTTCCTGTTGGGTGGCGGCGTCGGCCTCGGCGAGGAAGTCCTCGACCAGGCGGGCGAAACGGCCGGCGTGTTCGATCTGGGTCCAGTGGCCGCACTGGCCGAAGACGTGCAGCTGGCTGCGCGGCAGCCACTGGGCGAGGGTCAGCGAGGCCTCGAGCGGGATGATCTGGTCCTCGCGGCCGTGGATGACCAGCGCCTCGTGGGGCAGGGCGCGGATGTCGGCCTCCTGGCTGGCCAGGTCGTCGACGCCGTTCTGGCGCGGCGGCGGGAACATGGCGGCGAACGACTCCTGGAAGCCCGGGCGGATGCTGGCCTGGTAGCGCAGCTCGGCCAGCTCGTCGTTGACCAGGTTGCGGTCGTAGGCGAACAGGTCGAGCAGCTGGCGCATGTTGGCCAGCGACGGCGTGTAGCCCCAGGCGGTGTCCAGACCCTTGGTGATCGGGAAGGACACGCCGACGCTGCCCATCAGCACCAGCCGGCGCACGCGCTCGGGGTGGCGGATGGCCAGGGCCAGCGCCAGACCGCCGCCGAACGAGTTGCCGACGATGTCGGCCTGGGCGATGCCGAGGGCGTCGAGCACGCCGATGGCATGCTCGACCCAGCGCTGCTGGCTGTACTGCGCATCGGCCGGTCGCTCGCTGTAGCCGAAGCCGAGCATGTCCGGGGCGATCACCCGGCGGTGCTGCGCCAGCTGCGGGATGATCCCGCGCCAGTTGGCCCAGGCGGTGACGCCGGGACCGGAGCCGTGGATCAGCAGGACCGGGAAACCTTCGCCCTGCTCATGCAGGTTGGTGCGGTAGCCGGCGGCGACGATCTCGCGGCCGATTTCCGGGCTTTGTACGGCTTGATTCATGCTCGCCTCACAGCTTCACGCAAATGTTCTTCAGCTCGGTGTAGAACTCCAGCGAGTGCACCCCGCCTTCGCGGCCGATGCCCGACTGCTTGGCGCCGCCGAAGGCGGTGCGCAGGTCGCGCAGGAACCAGCTGTTGACCCAGACGATGCCGGCCTCGATCTGCCCGGCGACGCGGTGGGCGCGCGAGCTGTTCTCGGTCCAGATCGCCGAGGCCAGGCCGTAGGGCAGGCTGTTGGCCAGCTCGATGGCTTCTTCCTCGGTGTCGAACGGACGGATGTGGCAGCACGGGCCGAAGATTTCCTCGGTGACCACCGCGGAGTCGTCCGGCAGGCCGGTCCAGATGGTCGGCTGTACCCAGGCGCCGCCGGCCAGGTGCGCCGGCATGTCCGGCACGCCGCCGCCGGTGACGATGGTGGCGCCTTCGTCCTTGGCCTTCTGGTAGTAGGAGAGGACCTTCTCGCGGTGCTTGTGGCTGACCAGCGAACCGAAGTTGGCGCTCGGATCGTTGGGCTCGCCGATCTTCAGTGCCTCGGCGCCGGCCTTCAGGCGGGCGACGAACTCGTCGAAGATCGGCCGCTGCACGTAGACGCGCTCGGTGCCCAGGCAGACCTGGCCGCAGTTGGCGAAGGCCGAGCGCAGGGTGCCCTCGATGGCCTTGTCCATGTCGCAGTCGGCGAACACGATGCCGGCGTTCTTGCCACCCAGCTCCAGGGACACCTGGCGCACGCCCTTGGCGGCGGCACGCATGATGGTTTCGCCAGTGCCGGTCTCGCCGGTGAAGGTGATGGCGTCGACGTCCGGATGAGCGGTGAGGAAGGCGCCGGCCGAGTTGCCGCCGAAGCCGTGCACCACGTTGTACACGCCAGCCGGCACGCCGGCGGCATTCATCACTTCACCGAGCAGGGCGGTAGTGGTCGGAGTCTCTTCCGAAGGCTTGACCACCACGGTGTTGCCGCAGGCCAGCGCCGGACCGACCTTCCAGGTCATCAGCAGCAACGGCAGGTTCCACGGGCTGATCACGCCGATCACGCCCTTGGGGCGGCGCACGCCGTAGTTGAGCGCGCCGGTGCCGTCCGGGGTGGCCATCTCGAAGGCCTCGGTGGGCACGTTCTTCACCAGGTCGGCGAACACCGAGAAGTTGGCCGCGCCGCGCGGAATGTCGATGTGGCTGGCCAGCGACTTCGGCTTGCCGGTGTCCAGGCACTCGGCCTCGAGGAACTCGTCGAAGCGTGCGGTGATGCCGGCGGCGACGCGATGGAGGATCTCGGTGCGCTCGGCGACGGTCATCTTGCCCCACGGGCCCTTCAGCGCGGCGCGGGCGGCCTTGACCGCGGCGTCGACCTCGGCCTCGCCGGCCTCGTGGATCTTGGCGATCACCTGGCCGTTGGACGGGTTGACGTTGTCGAACAGCTTGCCGCTGGCCGAACCGACGTATTCGCCGTTGATGAAATGCTTGATCTCTTTCATGTACGCAGTCTCGTTAGGCAGGGGCAATCAGGTCAAAACGGTCAGGAAGCGTTCGTTGAGCTCGCGGTCGTGGTAGAAGATCGCCTTGCCCAGTTCGGCGGCGGTCCAGGTCACCGGCGGGTGGTCCGGGTAGTGGTAGTCGCCGCCGCAGAACACTTCGTTGCGGTTGCCGGAGGGGTCGAAGAAGTAGATGGTCTTGCCGTGGGTCAGGCCGTGGCGGGTCGGGCCGATGTCGATCGAGGTGTTGGTCATGCTGATCAGGTCGGCAGCGCGCAGCACGTCGTCCCAGGTCTCGAGGAAGAACGAGGCGTGGTGCAGCTTGCCCGGCTCGCCGTGCTGGATGAACGCCACGTCGTGGGCCTTCATGCTGCAGGTGAGGAACTGGGCGACGCGGTTGCCGTGCGGATCGACCACCTGCTCGGCGAGATCGAAGCCGAGCACCTCGGTGAACAGGCGCAGGGTGTCCGGCAGGTTGTCGCCGTAGAGCAGGGCGTGGTCGAAGCGGGTCGCCCGCATGCCCTTGAGGCCGCGCGGCCAGGCTTCCGGGTTGATCTCGGCAATGCCCCACTTGCCGGTCTGCTCCTTCTCGGCGAACAGCTCGAAACGGTGGCCGGTCGGCGCGCTGAAACGGATGCGGCGGCCGCAGCCCTTGAGTTCGCCGGCGGGGATGCTCTCCACCATGCAGCCGAAAGCCACCAGCTCCTCGGTCAGGCGGCCGAGGGTGGCTTCGTCGAGCACCTTGAAGGCCATGAAGTCCATGCCGGCCTCGTCGGCCTCGCGCAGCACCACGGAGAACTTGTCGACCTCGGTCCAGCCCTTCAGGTAGACGCGGCCACGCTCGTCGCGATCGACCTCGATCAGACCGAGCAGCTCGACGTAGTGCTCGAGGGCCTTGGCCATGTCCAGGACACGCAGCTGGATGTGCCCAGGGCGCATTACACCTTTTTTCATTTCGATACCCCTTTGTATTTTTTGTCGGGTCCAGCGTGGTTAGTTGTGAAGCTATACACCGGGGGCACGCTGGCTAGCGCGCCGCTCCCGCCGCCACCAGGCGCTCGATGGCCAGGTCGCTGCGCGGAAACAGCCGACAGGCGAGGGCCTGGCCGCTGGCCTGCGCAGCGGCATCGACGTGGCGGCTGCTCATGCGCCCGCAGTCGTATTCGCCGCTGAGCACCTGCACCTTGCACTGGCCGCAGCCGCCACCGCGGCAACCGACCGGTACGCAGCGCTGCTGCTGCTGTTCCATGGCGGCCAGCACCGTCTGCTCGGCGCTGCAGCTGAAGCTGGTACCGCTATGGGTTTCGGTAATGCGGAAGGATTGGTCCATGGGTCACCTCAGTTGCGCTTGGGCAGCGCGGCAGGCGCGCTTGCCGAGCCGTCGGGGTCGACGCCGGTGGCCAGGGGGGAAATCAGACTGGGCCGCAGGTTGCCCATCGCGCCGAAGGCAATGACGAGGGTGAGGGCCGCGATTTCCTGCATGCGGGCACGACGCCGTACGCGGGTGCCGCAGGGGGAGGGCTGGCGGATTGACCCCAGCGCATGGATCTTGGGTTGAATGCTCATGTCGACCGTACCGTGTTGTTTTTGTGTGCGGTTGGCGGCAGCAGGCTGATCGCTTCGCGTACTCCGTCGGAGGACGCCTTCAGGCAGCTCTGCTTGCACGGAACACTAGAGCAACGGTTGTGCCAAGGTTGCCCGGCACCCCGTCAAAAAATCTCAACTCATTGATTTATATATGTTTTTTAATTTTCACGGCGCGCCCGTAAGCGACCGATGCGGCTTGGCGTCGCATGGACAGGCGTTTCGGGGCAGGCGGTTTTCACCATTTGATCAAGATATCGCCGGATGCCGGAACGTTTGATCAGCAAATCGTCAATCCAGATGGGTTTTGGGCAATGCTCCAAAACCTCAACTGGCGGATTTTTTTATCATTTGGTTGAATTTTTTCTGCAAACCCGCTTCCATGCAGCTGTCTGCGCCGCGAATCAGGCCTCTCGCCCGCCGCACCGACCTGCTCGCCGCTTCCCCGCGCCCGCCTGCGCCGGGGAGTCCGGCAGCCCCCGACACAACAACAACCAGGGGATTGTTCCGATGGCCATCAAGTACAAGCCGCAACTGCAATACCCGGACATTCAGGACCTGAGCAACCAGATCCGCTTTGTCAGCCAGGAAGGCAAGATCTGGCTGGGCGAGCAGCGCATGCTGCTGATGCCGCTCTCGGCCCTGGCCAACTTCCGCCGCGAGATGGTCGACCTGCTCGGCGTCGAGCGTGCCAAGGGATTCTTCCTGCGCCTGGGTTACCAGTCCGGCCTCAAGGACGCCGAGCTGGCGCGCAAGCTGCGCCCCGGCAGCAGCGAACTGGACATCTTCCTCGCCGGCCCGCAGCTGCACATGCTCAAGGGCATGCTGCGCTCGCGGCCGATCGAGGTGGACATCGACATCGAGCACGGCCGCTTCTACGCCGAGATGGAGTGGCTCGACTCCTTCGAGGTGGAAATCTGCCAGACCGAGCTGGGCCTGATGGACCAGCCGGCGTGCTGGACCCTGCTCGGCTATGCCTGCAGCTACTCCTCGGCCTTCATGGGCCGCGAGATCATCTACAAGGAGGTCAGCTGCCGCGGCCGCGGCGACGACAAGTGCCGGGTGATCGGCAAGACCGCCGAGGAGTGGGACGACACCGACCAGTTCAAGACCTACTTCAAGAGCGACCCGGTGATCGAGGAGCTCTACGAGCTGCAGTCACAGGTCGCCACCCTGCGCAGCCGCCTGCAGACCCAGGACGGCCAGTACTACGGCGTCGGCCAGTCGCCGGCCTACCAGCGCATCTGCCAGACCATCGACAAGGCCGCGCACGGCAAGGTCTCGGTACTGCTGCTCGGCGAAACCGGGGTGGGCAAGGAAGTGATCGCGCGCAGCGTGCACCTGCGCAGCGCGCGGGCCGAGCAGCCGTTCGTCGCGGTGAACTGTGCGGCGATCCCGCCGGACCTGATCGAGGCGGAGCTGTTCGGGGTGGAGAAGGGCGCCTACACCGGCGCCACCCAGTCGCGCGCCGGGCGCTTCGAGCGCGCCCACGGCGGCACCATCTTCCTCGACGAAGTCATCGAGCTGACCCCGCGCGCCCAGGCCACCCTGCTGCGCGTGCTGCAGGAAGGCGAACTGGAGCGGGTCGGCGGCGACCGCACGCGCAAGATCGACGTGCGGGTGATCGCCGCCACCAACGAGGATCTGGCCCAGGCGGTGCAGGCCGGGCGCTTCCGCGCCGACCTGTTCTACCGCCTCAACGTGTTCCCGGTGCAGATCCCGCCACTGCGCTCGCGCCAGGAGGACATCCCGCTGCTGGCCGAGCACTTCCTGAAGAAGTTCCACGCCGAGTACGGCAAGAAGACCCTCGGTCTGTCCGACCGCGCGCTGGAGGCCTGCCTGCAGTACGCCTGGCCGGGCAACATCCGCGAGCTGGAGAACGTCATCGAGCGCGGGGTGATCCTCGCCGACAGCAACGAGAGCATCAGCGTCGAGGCCCTGTTTCCCGGCCTGATGCTGGAGGGGCAGAACAGTGGCGTGCGCCTGTCCAGCGCCGGCGAACTGGTGCCGCGGCAAGCGGAAACCGCCAGCCACTGGCTGGAGCAGATCCTCGCCGGCGGCATCAGCCTCGACGAGGTGGAAGCCACGCTGATCCGCGAAGCGATGCAGCGCAGCAAGCACAACGTCTCGCGCGCCGCGCGCCTGCTCGGCCTGACCCGGCCGGCGCTGGCCTACCGGCTGAAGAAGGCCGGCGGCGAAGCGGCAGGCGAGTAGCCGCCCTGTTCCACGTGGAACACGACGAGGCCTACAGCCGCGCCAGCACTTCCTCGGCCGGGGTGTAGGGCAGGCGGTGCGCCGCCGCCACGCCGGCGTTGGTGAGGGCGCCGGCGGCCACATTGAGACCGTTGCGCAGGTGCACGTCCTCCTCCAGCGCCCGGCGCACGCCTTTCTCGGCCAGGGCGATGACGAAGGGCAGGGTGGCGTTGTTCAGCGCCAGGGTGGCGGTGCGCGCCACGCCGCCGGGCATGTTGGTCACGCAGTAGTGCACCACCTCGTCGACCACGTAGGTCGGATGGCTGTGCGAGGTCGGCCGCGAGGTCTCGGCGCAGCCGCCCTGGTCGATGGCCACGTCGACCAGCACCGCGCCGGACTTCATCTGCCGGACCATGCCGGCGGTGATCAGCTTGGGCGCCGCCGCGCCGGGAATCAGCACGCTGCCGATCACCAGGTCGGCCGCCAGCACCAGCTCGCTGAGGGCCGCGCGGGTCGAGTAGCGGGTGGCGATGCGGTTGCCGTACTGGGCATCCAGGCGGCGCAGGGCATCCATGTTCCTGTCGAGGATGGTCACCTCGGCGCCGAGGCCGATCGCCATGGCCGCGGCATGGCTGCCGACCACGCCGCCGCCGAGGATCACCACCTTGCCCGGCGCCACTCCCGGCACGCCGCCGAGCAGCACGCCGCGGCCGCCCCGGGCCTTCTCCAGACAGCTGGCGCCGACCTGGATCGACATGCGCCCGGCCACCTCCGACATCGGCGCCAGCAGCGGCAGGCGACCGCGGGCATCGGTGACCGTCTCGTAGGCGATGCAGGTGGCGCCGCTGGCCAGCAGCTCGTCGGTCTGCGGCCGGTCAGGCGCCAGGTGCAGGTAGGTGAACAGCGTATGCCCCGGATGCAGACGCACCCGCTCCGAGGCCAGCGGCTCCTTGACCTTGACGATCAGCTGCGCCTCGGCGAACACCTGCTCGGCGTCACTGGCAATCTGTGCCCCGGCCTTCTCGTAGTCGGCATCGCTGAAGCCGATGGCCGCGCCCGCCTGGGTCTCCACCCACAGCTGGTGGCCGAGCGCGCGCAGCTCGATCACCGACTGCGGGGTCAGGCCGACACGGTATTCGTGGTTCTTGATTTCCTTGGGTACGCCGATGCGCATGGCAGTGCTCCCTCGCTGCTTTTCTTATCCTGTTGTGAGCGTAGCATGGTGCCAGCATCCTACCGCTGGTCGGGCCAGGGGAAAATTCGCCAGCGGTTAACCGCCGTTTTTTGACGACGGTCCAGCCACTGCGGCCTAATGCCCACCTGCTGCCCACCAGCCCGAGAGTCGCCATGTCCGCCCCGCCCACCGCCACCCCCGCCATGCGCCCGAGCACCCTGCATCTGCCCCAGGGCGAGTGGCGCACGGTCCTGGACTGCCTGAGCGCGCACTTCCCGGCCATCGACCGCGCCACCTGGCTGGCGCGCATGCAGCGCGGCCGCGTGCTGGACGCCGCGGGCGCGCCGATCGGCGCCGAGCATCCGTACCGGGTCGGCCTGCGCATCCACTATTTCCGCGAAGTGCCCAACGAGGCCGCGATCCCCTTCGTCGAAACCGTGCTGCACCACGACGAGCACCTGCTGGTGGTGGACAAGCCGCACTTCCTGCCGGTGATCCCCTCCGGCGCCTATGTCGAGGAAACCCTGCTGGCGCGCCTGACCCGCCGCCTGGGTAATCCGCAGCTGGTGCCGCTGCACCGCATCGACCGCCATACCGCCGGCCTGGTGCTGTTCTCCACCAACCCGGCCAGCCGCGACCACTACCACGCGCTGTTCCGCGAGCGGCAGATTGACAAACGCTACGAGGCCATCGCCCCGGCGCTGCCGCAGCTGCAGTTCCCGCTGCAACGCACCACCCGCCTGGTACGCGGCGAGCCGTTCTTCCGCATGCAGGAAGCCCCCGGCACGCCGAACAGCGACACCCGCATCGAGGTGCGCGAGCGCCACGGCGAGCTGTGGCGCTACGCGCTGTATCCGGTCACCGGCAAGCAGCACCAGCTGCGCGTACACCTGGCCGCCCTCGGCGCAGCGATCTGCAACGACCCCTTCTACCCGCAGCCGCTGCCTGCCGATGCCGCGGACGACTACTCCCGCCCGCTCAAGCTGCTGGCCCAGCAGCTGCGCTTTCGCGACCCGCTGAGCGGCGTCGAGCGCGAATTCGTCAGCGGCCTCCAGCTCGCCTGGTAACCGCGGTGTCAGCGCGCTGAACTATCCTTCAGGCGTAACGAACCACCGCGCGCCGGCGCCAGCCCGGCGGAGGTTGCATGGACCATCGCGAGCCCATCGAGCTGCTCGAACTGGAACGCCTGCTCGACAAGCTCGGCGGCAGTCTGGAAACCCGTGTGCTGTGCCAGGTCGACGTCGGCGCGCGCAGCCTGCCGGTGTACGCCATCAGCCTCGGCAACCCCGAGCCCACGGCTCCCGCGGTCGGCTTCTTCGGTGGCGTGCACGGCCTGGAGCGTATCGGCTCCGCCGTGGTGCTGGCCTTCCTGCACAGCGTGCTGATGCGCCTGCGCTGGGACACCAGCCTGCAGCAGCAGCTCGAGCGCCTGCGCATGGTGTTCATGCCGGTGGTCAACCCCGGCGGCCTGTGGCACGGCACCCGCGCCAACCCGCAGGGCGTCGACCTGATGCGCAACGCCCCGGTGGAAGCGGACGAGCGGGTGCCGTTCCTGCTCGGCGGCCAGCGCCTCAGCGCGCGCCTGCCCTGGTACCGCGGCCCGCGCAGCGCACCGATGCAGGCGGAGAGCCAGGCGCTGTGCCAGGTGGTCGAGGAGGAACTGCTCAGCCATCGCTTCAGCATCGCGGTCGACTGCCACTCCGGCTTCGGCCTCAGCGACCGCATCTGGTTTCCCTACGCGCACAGCCGCACCCCCATCGCCCACCTGGCGGAGATGCACGCGCTGTGCGAGATCCTCGACCAGAGCCAGCGCCACCATCCCTACGTGTTCGAGCCGCAGAGCCGCCAGTACCTCACCCACGGCGACCTCTGGGACCACCTCTACCAACGCGCCTGCAGCGACCCGGCGCGGGTCCTGCTGCCGCTGACCCTGGAAATGGGCTCCTGGCTGTGGGTGAAGAAGAACCCGCGCCAGCTGCTCTCGCTGCAGGGCCTGTTCAACCCGCTGCTGGCGCACCGCGAGGCCCGCGTGCTGCGCCGCCAGGTCGAGTGGCTGGACTTCGTCACCCGCGCCGCCGGCGGCCACCGCGGCTGGCAGCCGACCGGCAGCGAGCGCGAGCGCCATCGGCAGATGGCCCTGCACCGCTGGTACGCCTGGGAATGAGCACGGCCACCTGGATACTGCTGCGCGGCCTGACCCGCGAGTGCGGCCACTGGGGCGACTTTCCCCGCCAGCTGGCCGCCCACCTGCCGGCCGCACGCATCCTCGCCATCGACCTGCCGGGCAACGGCGCGCTGCACCGGCAGACCAGCCCGACACGCATCGAGGACATGGTGCAGGCCTGCCGCACTCAGCTGCAGGCGCAGGGCATCGCCGGCCCCTGCCACCTGCTGGCCATGTCGCTGGGCGCCATGGTGGCAGTGGCCTGGGCCGGCGCCCATCCCGCGGAGGTGGCCGGCTGCGTGCTGATCAACACCAGCCTGCGCGGCGTCAGTCCGTTCTACCGGCGCCTGCGACCGTCCAGCTACCCGCCCCTGCTCGGCGTGCTGGCCCGTCGCGATCCCCGCGCCCGCGAGGCCGCCATCCTGCGCCTGACCAGTCGCACGGCACCCCCTACCACGCTGGACCACTGGGTCGCCCTGCGCCAGCAACACCCCGTGTCGCCGCGCAACGCCCTGCGTCAGCTGGCCGCCGCCGCGCGCTTCCGCGCCCCGGCGCAGCCGCCGGCGGTGCCCATGCTGCTGCTCAGCGGACGGGCCGACGCACTGGTCGACCCGCACTGTTCAAGCGACCTGGCCCGCCGCTGGCACCTGCCACTGGAGCAACATCCGCGCAGCGGCCACGATCTGCCGCTGGACGACGGCCCCTGGGTCGCCAGCCGGATTGCCGATTGGCTGGATGAGCGCGAACGGGTACACACTGCGCCTCCTGTTACGCACGAGTGATTGCCGAGTCCCCCATGCCGACTGCCAACCTGTTCCAGCCCCTGCCCGACGCCCGCCATGGCGAGCGCTTCGACGACCTGCTCCGCCGCCCCGGCTGCCGGGTGGAGCGCATCGTCTCCCACGGTCAGAGCAGCCCGCCGGACTTCTGGTACGACCAGGACTGGGACGAATGGGTGCTGCTGCTCAGCGGCAGCGCCGTGTTGCGCCTGGAGCCGCAGGCCGACGCCATCCGCCTCGCCCCCGGCGACCACCTGCTGATTCCGCGCGGCATGCGCCACCGCGTCGAGGCCACCGCCACCGAGGAGCCGACGGTGTGGCTGGCGGTACACTGCGGCGAAGCTGTCGCCCCCTGAGCAGCGCGTCCGGCGGCGGACGGCAGCAACTACGGGGGTCCGCCGCTGCGGGACGGCCGGCTGGATCTGCGGGTGCTGCTGGGAGAGGGGAGTGGATACATCTCGGCCAGCGGGCGGAGACGCGGAGAACAACCTGGCAACGGTGGGACGCGGTATGTTGTCCACGGCACCGGCCGACACGCCGTCCACTGCGTATCTTCGCGACACCGGGCGTAGATCCGCCCGTCTAGACTAGAGACTGTCGTTATAGACTACCTGCACGCTACCCCGGCCACCGTCGAGCGAACTGGATATGCTGACTCCTGACGATGCAAGCCCGCCGCTCGCCAGCTGGCGCCCTCAAGACGTGGTGGACGCGCGCTTCGCCGCCCTCGCGCGCCTCGCCAGACGCCACTTCGGCGTCACCACGGCGCTGATCATGCGGATCGACGACGGCCGGTCGTCCCTGCTGGCGTGCGCCGGGGAGACCTTCGGCGCAGCGCTGCTCGATCTATCCTCTTGCGGACCGACCTTCGCCGACGAGGGGATTGCCGTGGTGGCCGATGCCCGCGCCGACGAACGCCTGCGCGACCATCCGCTGGTCATCGACAATCCGTGCCTGCGCTTCTATGCCCGCGGCCCATTGATCGCCTCGAGCGGCAGCACGCTCGGCACATTCTGTCTGTTCGATGACAAGCCCGGCGAACTGGATGACGAACAGCGCGAATTCCTCCGCGATCTGGCCCGCCTGGCAGCCATGGCCGTCGAGAGCGACAGCGCGGCGGCCCGGTTGCAGGAGGAGGCCGACGCCCTGCGCGCCAGCGAAGGAAGAATGGCGCTGGCCATCGCGGGCAGTGCTACCGGGATCTGGGACCGCAATCTGCAGACGCAGGAGATTCACTACTCCGCGGGCTGGAAATCGATCCTGGGCTATGCCGATGACCAAGTTTCCAATCGGATCGAAGACAGCTACCAGCGCATCCATCCGGATGACCTTGCCTACGTCCTGGCCAGCATGCAGGCGCACTTTGACTGCAAGACCGCCAGCTACGATGTGGAACACCGTATCCGCTGCCAGGACGGCAGCTACAAATGGATCTCCAGCCGCGGCAAGGTGGTCAGCCGCGACAGCGCAGGCAAGCCACTGCGCATGATCGGCACGACCACCGACATCTCGACCATGCACGCGATGTCGGAAAGACTGCAGCAGTCGGTCGACCTGATCACCAGTCTGACCGACGAGGTTCCGGGCCTGGTCTTCCAATACCGGCGCCTGCCGCAGGGAGAGTCGTTCTTTTCCTATGCGAGCGCGGGTATCTGGGATATCTACGAGGTCAGCCCGGAACAGGTTGCCAGCAGCGAAGCGGCGATCGATGCCATCATCCATCCGGATGACCGCGCTGCCTATCGTGCTTCGCTCGACACCTCCGCAGCCAGCCTGACGCCGTGGGATCTCGAATACCGCGTCCAGCTGCCCAGACAGGGCCTGCGCTGGCGCCAGGGCGCGGCGCGGCCACGGCGGCTGGAGGACGGCAGCACGCTGTGGCACGGCTTCATCACCGATGTGACCGACCGCAAGCGCATCGAAGCCGAACTGCAGGAATTCGCGACTATCGACTTCCTCACCCAGCTGCCCAACCGGCGCCATTTCATGACGCACATCGAGGCAGAACTGGCGCGAATCCGGCGCAGCGCTGGCGGCTGCGCGGCCGTGCTGATGTGCGACATGGACCACTTCAAGGCGATCAACGACCAGTGGGGGCATGCGCTTGGCGACCTGGCGCTCAAGCATGTTGCGAGCATCCTGCGCGGGCAGCTGCGCAAGACCGACATGGCCGGCCGGGTCGGTGGCGAGGAGTTCGCCGTGGTCCTGAGCGGTGCGGGCATTCCGGAAGCGATAGCCTTTGCCCGGCGGGTGCAGCAACGGCTGGCAGCAACCCCGCTGCCCGAGGGCGAGCAACGCATCGCCCTGACCATCAGTATCGGCATCGCCATCATGACGGCGAGCGATGCCAGCGTCGATACGGCTCTTTCGCGCAGCGACAAGGCGCTTTACCGGGCCAAGGAAAGCGGTCGCAATCGTATCGAGTGCCTCTGATCAGCGATGGCGCAGGTCGGCAGGTGGGCGATCTCGCGCCGGTTGGGGTGCCCGCATCTTTTTCCAGGCAACAAAAAACCCGCCGAAGCGGGTTCTTTCCTGACCATCCGACTTCCTGTCGGCTGCCTCCTGGCACTGGTCAATCATCCCTGATTCCGAGCGCGTCCTTTCGCTTGGTGGATGCTTGTAGATTAGTGATCGGTAGCGGGGCGCAACAGCAACAAAAGCCGCCAGTTCGTGTAAGCCATTTGCCATACAGGTCAGCAACTTGCTGATCACACATCAGATTCGACACCGCCAGCGCAGCGGCCTCGATGCAGTCGCGGCGCAGCTCCATGGCATCGCCCATCATTTTGCTGACCGCTTGTGGATAACATCTGCATCGGCTTCATCGGTGCAGCAGTCGATCAGCCGCCGCAATGATCCTGCGCATCTGGCCCACGGTCTGCGCCGTCAGCGCCATCGCGATATGCGAGCGCAACTGTCCCTCGAGAATCTGCGAGTTGTAGACCCTGAGCGCAAAGACCACGCTGGCCCGCAGAGACATATCCACAGCCCTGCTGTCCGGCAGGCTCAACCCGGCCGCGTCGACCAGCACGCTGGCGCCCAACTGGCAGGTGTCGTTCATGGTGTCCATAGGTAGCGCTTTCTCCAAGAGTTACCCACATTTTCGGCACTACTCATATCGTACTTGAGCCAATTCGCCGCTCAGCAAAACAAAACCCCCGACAGACTTTCATCCGCCGGGGGTCTTGTTTGAGTCACCTGTGGATAACATGGTTATCCACAGATATTGCTGGAGGTGCGCAAAGATAACCGACTTTGACACAACCGAAAAATGGGGTTAGACAAGCACTTTGGCCAAAGTTAATTTCCGTGTCGGGAAAAGTTAACAGCCCAAAACCTAGCCTTGGCCAAAGTTAATTGCACCCCCGCGAATTTAGGGGCTCTGGAGGGGGGAAGCCATATCGACTAGCGATCTATTAGGAGGCTTCCCAAAAATTGACAAATTGTCAAAATCTGCGCCTAGTTTACTCCAACCATGCTGGCCTGCAAGACTTTGCACCTCCCAACCAGCGGTGCAAGCTTTTCACTACATAGTCTTGGGACAGTCGCTCCTGCTCCAACCGCCCGATGCCGAGCGCTCCCGAACGAAGCTCTTTAAATAGCGCATCTTCATCAGCAGTCAGGCCTCGTTGGGGGGGAGTTGCTGAGGATCCTTCACTAACGCCTCGCTCTATGTGAGCAAGCAAGGTCGCCTTGTCCATCATCAAGGCCTCAATATGCGGCTGCATGAATCTAGCATCCGCTAGAAATTTCAGTCCCCAGGTATCCAAATCCCCCCAGTAGCCGATGCGCTTCTCGGCTAGCCATTGCGCCTGAAGCCAGACGGTATTCCGCCCGCCACCGAACACCGCAACAGTGTCAGGAAGATCCGGCAATCCGAACCCAGACTGTAGATTTTCCACGACCAGCACGCGCTCGCCGGGTAGGGGATGCTCCAAAAGCTGTTCTAGCGGGAGGCGAAGGAGATCGAACCCAGCTAAATGTCCACGCACCTTTGGGCATAACGGCCTCACATAGAGCCAATTTGAAGGGGTTGGGATGCACCCCAGCCACTGCTCGAGCCCCCCACTACTTGAGACTTCCTGCCCATGAAGCCCATCAAGCAGCGCAACAACCAGCGACTGGTTAACCTCTAAGAACTTGGTATCCATCCCCCGGAGCGGCAGTGCTCTCAAATACCGCCCCTCACCCATGCCGCGATGAAGCTGTGGAAGCACATGCGCCAGCAGCTTGGCGCCTTCAACAGGCAGCTTCTCCAACTCCAAGAGCTGCTTGATCAACGTCGGGTACAAGCCTTTTTCGAGAGCGAGAAGAGGCTCTATTCGAGCCGTCCAACCCATACTCCTATCAATGGCTGGCTTCCCCAAAACCTCGATTAGCGCTTGAACCGACTCGATCTCCAGCCTTACTGGGACGTCGCAATCCCCTAACTGGCGGAACTGCCGAGACATCCAGATCACTTGATGCGGTTTGGGCCAACGCCGCCATGCCGCAACGTAATCATGGAAATGCCCAACGTCCTCAAGGGCCTGACTACCGGTTGGCGGCTTCAGCGATTGTTTGATTGGAAAGCGCCGCGCTCCCGCAAGGCGCTCTCTCAGCCTGACAGGGTGATCCCACTCTACTCGCAGGAGCTCCCCAATGACCTCCTGCGGAAGGCGCCCCCACTCCCTCATTAGGCAGACTCCACATCAATACCCAGTGATTTGGCAGCCACCAGAGCGGCATGCTGCTCGCGCTGGGCCTGCTGCTGGTCAATCTCCTCCCAGGTGACCTCACACAAGCGGCTCTCGTGCTTGTCCTGATCTCGCTCAGCAATCAGCAGAGAGCGTGCAGACTCCCTGGCAAGATTGAGATTCTTGTACGGCGTGATCAGGTTGACGTGGATCTTCAGCTCCCGGAACACTTTGAGCACGCGACGGCTCACGGCCTCAGCCGTGTTGGAAAAGGCCTCATCCAAGAAGACCGTGCAGTAAAGTGGCCGATCACATCCGTCAGGAGTCAGCACATAGGCCAGACTGGCCGCCACAATCGTCCCGGCAAATGACTCCTTCTCGCCACCTGACTTGCCACTGGAGGACTCCAAAACGTCGCGAACCCTTTTGCCGTCCTTCTCAACCTCTTCGGCATAAAAGGAGAGCTGATAGCGGGAATCTAGCAAGCGCAGGCTTTCTAGGTTGCCAGAGGTGGCAGGATTGGTCGCCTTTTCCAAGCGCTCAACCAACTCCTTCAGCTCTTCAAAACGCGCCTCGTGGTCATCACTTCCCGCCCTTGCCAGCACCCGGATCATCTGGCTGTTGAAGGCCTTCACGTGTTCATAGATCTCAGATCGGCTGCCCAGCCGGAGGAAGGTGCCTTGCTTGAACTCCGTGCGCTCCAAGACTTCATTGATGGTCGCTATACGATCCTGGATGTCTTCACGCTCGGCCCCAATGGCCTGGCTGATGCGGGCCAGAGACTGGGTCGCATTGCGATTCAATCGCTCGCGGAAACGCTCAACCAGATCCGGTAGCCCTTCGCTCTCAAGGTGTGCGAGGTGATCCAGATATTCTTCAAGCCCATCGATACCACTCAACCAATCATTCGCAACCAAGGGCCATTCTGTTTTGAATCTGGCTACGATCCCGCTAGCCTTGCTCGATGCAGAGGTAACCCGCGACTGAGCCCCTGACCTAGCCTCATCTAATGTCTTGCGATGGCGCCCTTCGATCTCAGAGGCCATTTCTAGGTCTTCAAGGTGCAACTGCCCCACACGTCCGGAGAGGGATTCCCTGACCACGTCCAGAAGTCCTGCTTGAGCAGCGTCAGAAGCTGCATCCAACGAAGCTTCTGCGTGCTCGATATCACGCTCTTTGGCACCGAGAGTCCTGATTACCTCACTCAATTTGTCCCGTATTTGGGTCTGCTCGGTACAGGCAGCCTCCCAACGTGCCTTTGCTACTCCCAGATTACTATCCGGTTGCTCCAGCGCCGCTAAATCCGCCGTGAGACCATCCACTCGTTGCTGCGCTGCCTGAACATCAATCGATGCCCAGGAGGTCTTGGCAACCCGCTCCCATACCCGCACCGTCTTATCGAGGTTTTCCATGGCAACACGGGCTGTCTGGGTGGCTTGCCCCAGCCTGGCCACTGTGCCCTCAAGCGCAACGCAATCCGCTTTGAGAGCAGCCAGCCGGCTCTTGTTGCTGAAACCCAGATACCAGTGGCGTGGATCGTCCACCCGCTGCTGATCCTTTTTCTCGAACCGCCCCCGATCCAGGTGCATGAGCCCCTGAATGGTCATCGCGAAGGGGGTCTGATCGAGGGTCTCAGTCGAGTCGACGCAATGCAGATCGAAACGGGCGAGATGCTTCTTCAACCAATCGCGGTAGCCATGCTCACGCCATACCAGCTTCCTCAAAAAGCCATCAGGCATGAACTCCGTACTCTGCCCATGTGCCCGAACTACTTGTACTCGGACATGCAGTCCAGTGTGACGGGTATTCAACCACTTGGTGACCAGTCGATACTGATGTTCGGGCACCAGCAAGGTGGTTCTCAACCCACCCAGCGCCCGCTCGATTGCTCCACGCCACAGCTGGTGCTCTTCCTGAACGTCGATCAGCTCGCCGATGAAGACGATCTCTGCCCTGTCCAGAGACAAGCTTTCAACGATCTCATCTCGTAGCCTCTGGTAGGGTGGGTCGATGTTAGAGTCTGGTCTCGACTCGATCTCCCGGATTTCCGCAGCAAGCCGGTTAAGGCGTAACTGATTCTCGGAGAGCTCACCGGCAGCTTGAGCAAAGCGATTCTGCGCCTGCTCCCGTTGCTCAGGAATATCCAATAGGATGCCTTGTGCTGTCGCTTGGTTCTGCTTGAACACCTCGGCAGACAGTGTCTCAGGGAGGTTCAGCTCCCTCGCATCCATCTGGTACGCACGGGCCTCACGAACGATCTGCGCGTGGGCAGAAGTCGCATCCCGGAGATCACGCCTCAGCCCCTCTAGGCGCTCCCCCCCCTGAGACTGATACGCATGGAAAAGCGTCTGAACCCGCACATTCGCTTGTTCCTCCAGTTGGGTTAGACGGCCTTGCTCCGCCCGCAGCAGAACCAACTCTTCATTGATCTGTGCCAGGCGCATCCCCCAGAGGCGGTGGCATTGCTCACCGAAGTACACCGACAGCCCTGCTGACTCGGCAGTCAATCTGCTCAGGTCATTTTTGGCCTGGTTGAGAAGCTGGCTCGTCTCTGGTAGTCCTATTAGGGCATCTCGCTGGCGTCGTGCATCGTCGAGCTCATCGTGAATGCTTACCAGATCATCGAACTCGCTCACCGCCTGTCTGGCGTACTCCTTAACCTGGCTGGGCTCCAACACCAAGTCTCGGATCAGGCTGGTGAGATCGTCGATTTTCTTCAGGCCCAGCGCACGCGAGAGCAGGGCAGGGGCATTTCTGTTTTCCATCCGCAGAAGGCGGATATAGGTCTCCTGGTACTCGGAAAACGAGTCAAAAACATCGACTAAGGGGTCTTCCTTGAGGTGCTGTTTGAGCGCGCGGGCGTTGCCCTCACCAAATTGGTGCAACAGCTCCTCAAGGCGAACGTCTCGCTTACCCACCACAAACAGGCGTTTGAGGTCATTGAGCGAGTTACTGGCCTGGGTAATCCAGAACAAGGCGGCGAGGGTGATCTTGGAGCCGTCCTCGGCGACATACAGTGCCCTAAGCCCAGTGGCTGTGGCCCCTGCTCGCTTCAGGAGGGTGGCGGTTTCGCTCCCATCGTGAGCTTTGCCGTAGTTACCCCGGATATACGACATCAGGGTGCGATCCGCTCGATCCCCCTGTGCTGCTGCGATATTGAACGACGCCTTGCTTGAGGGTAACAACAGGGCCATCAGTCCATCGATGAGTGTCGATTTGCCTGCACCATTGTCGCCTGTAATCAGGGTGCCCTCGCGGTCGATTCGTGCCGAGTGCAAGCCATGGAAGGATCCCCAGTTGTACACGGACAATTCAGCCAGACGAATCTGCCCAGTACTGAACAACTCAGTAGGGCTGATGACCGCATCCTCAAACATCCCGCACCTCCCTGTTTACGCTCATCCCTGCATCAATTGCGAGGCGCTCATACTCCGCCAATAGCCGCCCCAAAAAATCGGCGTTGACTACATAACGGATGACCGGTGTGATTTCAAAGCGCTCGTCATCTCCCCGCACAGCGCTGATCAAGCGCTTATCCTTCATCTGCGTCAGGGCGCCGTTCAGCGCTCGACGGTCGCCCCTGGAGCTATTGGAGAGCGGCAAAAATGGGGTCATCAGAGCTTCAATACGCTCAAGATCGATGATGATTTTTTGCTCGCCGGCGTTTTCTCGCTCTTGGTAGTACTTGCGCAAGACCAACAGCAGCAGCGTGTCGTAGAGACTCAACGTGCGCTTGTTGATGAGACGAGATCCCTCATCCGCCTCATCTTCTTGGTCAGCAAGCTCCTGCTGCAAAAGGATGGCAATCCCGGCCTTATGATCGAGCAGCATGTGCATGAACATGTTGCCGAGATGCTCGGCAATCAGCACCTCGTGACGGCAGAGCGCTTCGAACGCCAGACGCTTGGTATCCGCCATGACGACGCCGTGTCGGAGCAACAAAACCAGCGCGCGACGGGCCTCAAGGGGCATGCCGCTGCCTACAGGTTCAGAAGGCTGCGACTCAGGATCATCCATCTCGGTGTACTCAACCTGTTCCAGAGGTTCATCCTGCTGATAGCCGTCGGCCCGAAACTGGTCAAAAAGCGCTGGGGCCCGCTGATCAGGCTTGTGATCCATGCTCATAAGGCGAGCTCCTCCAAATCCGTTGGAAACTGTTCTGCGGCCATCAGCAAGGCTGGGATGGTGGCGCGGATCCGATTGCCTGCCCGATCCGGCACCAAAAGGTTTTCAGAGCTCTCCAGCACTATCGCATCGATGGCTTTGGCTATACGAACGTGCGCCACCAGCTCTTCCAACCCTCCAGTGATGGGACGGTACTGAACGACTTTTGCCACGGTCATCGGGCCAAACTGGTTGAGGAGAGCCCTTACATCTGCCGCGACCTCCAGAACCTTGACCGTGTTGAGATGGTCGAGCATGCCGGCGTTTGCAATATGGCTATTGGTGTTCGCGGTAACCTGGCTGGTATCCAGCCGTTCCTCTGGCAGACGCAGGTGAATGCTAGAGGGTGAGCGCACGCGGAGGCTGCCGGTAGGCAAGTCAACGGCAACAGGCACACGAAAGCTCAGCTCATGATCCTTGAAGTTGACGGCCTGCTTCTCCAGCTGTCGAAGCAGCAGCTCTACCGCTCGGCGCTCTTGCTGGGCTCCGCTCTCTACGAAGGCCCGAAGGCTCTCACCCGTACGACGCCGCACCTGGAATACGCGCTCGCTTTCCTTGGTCAGTTCACGAACCAGGTGTGCCAGATAGCGCGCCTCCTCTTGCTTGAGGTGCTGGGATGCCGGTCGCGCCAGGATTGAGCGCAATTGCTCGCGAAACTCGATGATCCGATTCTGATCGCACAGCAACTGGAAGAAACCATCGAAGGCTTGTCCTGCATCCGTTTGCAGTAACTCCCCCTCGTGTTCCAACAAGGCTTGCAAGACTTCACCGCGACCAGTCTCAGACTCAATCATCCGGACACGCATCTTCTGATCAAGCTGCCGGATTTCGTCTTCCAGGCGGCGAAAGTCGCCTGTCAAAACCGAGGTTAAGTGGTAGAGGCCTCGAATGCGTTCACGCTGTTCTGGCCCGGATAACTCGGGAACGATGCCCATACGCAACGCTTCAATCTCGCGATCCAACGCTTCCCGGCGTGCGCTGAGCAAGGTGATGCGCTCTTCGGGATTGGGGCTGAGCGCGACGGCCAGATCCCGAACGGCGTCCTGGACGATACGCAGATGGGAGGCAGTGGCATTGCTGTCGCGCTGCTCAAGGTTCTGAGCAAACCTGAGGGCAAGCTCGAACGCGTCCGTGCGCGTCAGCCGGTCATCATGCTCACGCAACCAGCCGGACTGAATCCAGTGCCGCAGATGCGCGCCGGCGTTTTCCTGCAAGCCAAAGCTTTCCTGCCAAGCAGGCAATTCCGCTTCCAGGGCGACACGCGCTTTGCCAAAGGGCACCTCGCTCTCTTGAGCGAACAGATCGCTGATAAAGGCCAAGACGATAGGAGCATGCTCTGCATGCAACAAGCGCCAAGCAGCGTGCTCAGCAAACAAGCGCCTGTAGCGTGCCTGTTGTTCATACAAGCTCATCGACACCTCCCTGTGTATCCACCCACGCCTTGAAGCTGGTCACAGAATACGCGCCAATGCTTGCAGCGGCGATACCAGCCTGCCAGCCCGCTGCGGGTGCAGGTAACCGCAGGAGAGGCGCCACGCCACAAGCGTTCAGCCAAGCCTGTTGGTATACCGCTCCCCAACCCTCGAAGTGCTCGACCAGCTCTGAGCCTGTCAGCGCGCCAACCGCCGAGCACTACTCCCTGCCCGTCACCCCCTGAATCACCAGCGCCCATAGCCAGACGGGGAGGGGATTTCGATCTCCTGATCCAACAGCTCGTCTCCAGCCACCACTAGGGGATCCAACCAGTCGGCCTTAGCCCGCCCCCAGACCAGGAAAGCGCGTTGCTCCTCGGTCAGTCCTCCGGCCCACAGGGCATGCTGCTCGAAGGCGCTCAGGTAGTCGCGCAACTGTTCGGCCCGCATCCAGTCCTGCGCATCACTCTCCACCTGCTGGAGTCGCTCCCGCTCCGCGTCCTGAAGCGCCTTCCGCGCCAAAGCCTCTTCGCGCCTACGTCGTAATTCAGCCTCTTGAATGGCCCGCTGCTCGCGGGCCAGCAGAGCCTGAACCGCCCGGCGCGCCATATACAGGATGAATGCATTAAGCTGGTCTTCGACGGGTATCTTCGCCGTGTCGACCACCTTGCCGCTGTAACCCTGATCAGCGATCACATGCAACTGACCGGAGGGCGTGTATTGCCACTGGGGGAGGTAGACCCACTGGCCACGCGCCTGCTTGGCGATCTCCTCAGGACTGGGGACATAGCGAGTGCGACGCGTCGGCTCGAAAAAGCTGAGCGAGGATGAGATGCCGAGGATCTCGACCTGGACGAAACGCCCATCCAGCGTGACCCGGTAGCCGCGTTGCTCCAAGGCCTTGAGCAAGGCGTCGGCCACCCGCAATGCCCTAGGCAGCAGCGCGGTAGACACCTTCAGATCCAGAGCCGGCTCAGTCGGCAATGGGATACCCCGCTGATCGTGGGCAGGCTTCTTCAGGGCATCACGGGTCTTCACCACCAGAGGGTGGGGACGGCTCAAGCGTTCCGCCACTCGGACGTTATGGGCCGGATCCTGCTCATAGCTGAGGATCGCTTGGAGACGCGGGTCGACGGGCTCGCTGGACGGCGAACTGCTGGGTACGGCGGCAGCCCGCGTGGGCTTGAGCAGCGCACCACGCGGGCCGGTATACTCGCGCAGCTCCGGCCTAGCAGGTACCCGTTTGCCGGCCTTCAGCTTGGCCCAGTAGCCACGACCCGGTGTCGGAATTTGGAGGCGGGCGCAGAGCTTCTTCAGCCCCACATCCGAGAGGCCATACCCGGGCGCCACTTCGCGCAGGGGCGCCGACCATACTTCCTCTTGCAGCCGGGCGCGGTCGTAGTATTCCGCCATGAATCTGCTCCTCCTGTTGGCCTGGTCTTGCGCCCGGCACGGATTGAACGATTACCCGATTATGCGCAGCGCGGTTCGACTCCCGCAGGCGAGGGGACTCCGCCGTGGTCAGCCGAGCTGACCGCCCCCGATCAATCCTCCGACGTGTCCTCACTACCCTCAAACCGCTGGCGGATCTCGTCGCTGCCCAGGGCGTCGAAATCCTCCGGAATCGGGCCCAGCTGATCTCGGAGCATACCCACCCGCTTGGCCGCTGCGGGCTCCTCCACCGTCGTCACCTCAATCCGTCCGAACCTCTCCGGATCGGCCATGCCCTCGTCATCGAACAAGTGCTGGACGTCGTGCTCCCGACGCAGATGTGCGAGCGTCTGGAAAAAACAGAGCTCGCACAGGCGCAGCCGATACTGCTCGCCAGCATGCTGGGAGCCTTCGCCCCAATGGGCGTGGAGCGTGCCGAA
The DNA here is from genome assembly GCF_019097855.1 of Geopseudomonas aromaticivorans. Lineage (GTDB taxonomy): Bacteria > Pseudomonadota > Gammaproteobacteria > Pseudomonadales > Pseudomonadaceae > Geopseudomonas > Geopseudomonas aromaticivorans. Next base: position 4,883 of record NZ_JAHRGL010000015.1, on the reverse strand, counting down.
CTGGCGGCCAGTCCCCTCCGCTCCACAAACTTCGCAGCACCAGCCTCTTGCTTCCCCCCTGGCAGGGTCACTGGTCGTCGTCATCGCTACGTCCCTCGGTCTCTATTGGAGGTTTCTCCGCACTCAACATGCCCTTGGCATACCGGCTCAGTGCACACACCAAAGCGACCCTGTCTGCGCTGCACTGTCGAACTGCTCGACCAGGTAACGAAGCGACTTGCGGCCCCCATGGGCATGAAAATCGGCCACAACATAGATTTCACCATCCATCGTCCTGATCACCCAGCGTCCGTAACGCTCGGTCAATTCAGCGATCTCCGCAGTGGTGATCCACACGCCATCGACGTGCCACCGCCAGCGGTCTTTATACAGGTGACCCTCCAGGCAACGATGCGTAATGCGAGCGTTGAGAAGAAAACCCGTCACAAGATAATCATCAGGAAATCGCACCAGCATGGCTCTGGCCAGATGGCTGAGCTGTCGGCAAGTCAGCATTTCTGGACTCAATACGTCGGTCGGCATAAGGGCAGTCCTCAATGGATGCTGAACAGCAGTTTGTAGTCGGCCTGTTTCGTGCAACCGTCTCCTAACAGCACGTAAACGGTGTTGCCGGTCTCAAAAAAACCGTCCTCTGGACACGTGATGCAGAGACTGCTTCTCACCCAGTCACCAGGAGCAAAACGACCGGCGCTGTCGAAAACGACCTCATGCGCAAACACCAGCAGGGGCAACCGACCAGATGCTTGGATTCCGGTCAGCGTCTGCTCTGCAACGAGCAGATCCACCAGCATCCACCGACGTACCAGGCAAAATGGTTTATGCGGATAGCGCCGTCGCACCTCAGCCATCGCCGCTTTCTCCTCCAACTCACAGCCATCCAAGTGGACGCCATTGCCGTAGAGAAAATCGGCCATCCGGGACAGGTCATCGGGTTCCTGCATCTTGCACCTCCTGGTTGATCAGCCGATCACTTCGGCAGACTCGTTATTCCGCCGCCAATGAGGGTCACGCCCAGAGGCAACGTTGATCAGTGCATCTGTAGAAAGGAGGAGACCGCGCAGGCTACCCTCTGACGTGGCATGAGCCCCTTTGGCAAGTACACCCTGGCGGGTGAGCCCCTTGGTCATCCAGACCGAGCGGGTGTTTAGGCGCTCCGCCGCATCGGCCGCCACGATGTAAGTCGAGAGGAAGGTGATGAGATTCGTCACACTGATCCAAATCTGCTTCTTGCCATCGCGGCTTTCCATGCGATGCGGGAGTAAGCCAGCCTCCACCCAGCTTTTTATCGTCTCGTGTTTCCAGCGGGTGATCCGCGAGAGATCGGTGATGGTCAGCTCCATCAGGTCGGTACCCTGGCGGAGATGCTGATTGAGTTCGTCGTGATCAAACTGGAATGCTGCTAAGCCCGTGATGCCTTGCAGTTGGTGCACCGGCTTGATTTGCCCAGCAAAAATCAGACGGTACAACTCGTTGGCCTGTTGGTTGGAGAATCGCTTGCCGCTAATGTCCTCCAGGCCGAGCAGATTGCGCCCCTCAGTGTGGGTACAGGCAGCCGCCAGCATCTGGAGGAGCCGCTGGATGTCTTCCTGCCGGTAGTCGCCCTTGGCAAACAATGGCCTGTCACCATCAGCAACCCGCGTCAGCACACCACACTCGACCATGCGGTCACGCACACGACGGGAGATGTTCAAGGCCTTGAGCAGATCCTTGCCCGCTACCAGCCCCGCCGCCGCGCGCTGCTCGGTCTCAACGGCTGACCGCTCCACCAAACAGAATTCCACCGATGCGCCCTGGAGAATATTTCCTGCCAGCTGACCACTCTTGACCAGCGAGACGATGCGATCTGGCGAGGATCCCAACTGGCGAGCAGCCTCGGCAGCGGTAAAAGTGCTTTTCGCCCCCAGCATCTCGGCACCAATTTGTTTCAGCTTGCGATTAATGGGTGCATTGGCCTGAGCCACGATGACGCGGTATGCCATGTCACGCAGCGGCGCATAGGCCTCGCCAGCAAATGCCGAGTTCAGCTCCCTGTACCAAGTGCCCAGGTTCTGGATAAATCGACTCGATTGGCGCTGATTCGCGGCCAGGACTCGCGCCTCAACAAATTCCGGAAAGCGGCGTTCCAGATCTTCCGCGATTTCATAGCTGGCACGATTGATCTCTCTGGCCCGCGCCAGATCGATGGCCGCATTTTTTCGCTGCGGTACGCTCAGCGTCAGGTTGGCGAGAAAGAGCCAGAAACGGTCGATGTCTGCGGGCATTTCTCGGCCTTCACCGAAACCGCTCAGAGCAATTTCACGCCCCGGCTGAAGCATGAGTAGCGAGGCGATATGCAAGTTGGCTACATCCGCCGCTGCCGCAGGAGCCCCGGTCAGGTCAAAACCACAACGGCAAGCGCAGACAGCGGCGCGATTCAGCTCCAGCGGTGCTTGGCACGCGGGGCAGTGATCAACGAGCTGAACGCGGTGGGTCGGGCAGACGGTGATCAGCTCATGGTGCCAAGCCTGACGGATATAGCCGGCCTCACGCAGACATGCAGGGCATACGGCAATCTCACCCTTGCGCAGGAAAGCCCCCGCCGGGATCGATCCTCGGATGGCCGAATACGAAGACAGCTGCTGGAGCTGTTGCGGTGGCAGCCCATGGACTTGAGCGAGTGAAACCAGGTCATCTCCGGTATAGCGGGCCTTGATCCTGACACCTGTCGGTCGCAACAAGGCATTGGTTGAACCGAGGTAATTCTCCTCTGCCAAGCGCAGCAAATAGCCATTGAGGCTTTCGTCGACAGCCGGGGGGGAAATAAACGTCAGCATGGCTTCACCACGCCAGCCTCGCGCATGACCTGGGTGTATACCAGAGCCATGTGCTCCGTCTCGATAGGCCGCGCAGGATCCAGCGGATTGAAATCCAGCCAGCGGTTCATCACCACCTGCGCATACGCCGCAGCAAACTCCTGGTAGTGGGCGGTCTTCCTCCCGCCGTGCACAGCCTGCACCTCCATGAAAAGCTTGTTGATAAGTCCGTAACGTCCCGCAGTCGCGACATACATACGCGCGGCAAATTCGGCATCATTGAATGGGAAAGTTTGCCACCCAGTTTCAGTCAGGTACTCCAGCGCACCGGCCAGTGCCGCGCGGAAATCCCTATAATCTGGGCCATCCCAGTAGTAAGGGGTATACTCGACTGGACGACGGGCGCGGTCTGCCAGTTGCTCATTAGCACTGAACAGCCCGGTCAATGTCGGTAGTCCTGCGAGTACCAGCGAAACCCCCGCCTGGTCGTAGAGGTGTTTCAGAAAATCTGCTGCCGCCCGGACTGTCGTTGAGCTGCCCCGCTCCAACATGTGTTGCGTCTCATCAAAAATGATCATCCGGGTTTCCAGTCGCCTCAGCGCCTGAATAAGAGCGTTGGTTGCTGCCACGTGGTTGTTAAACACCGCCGGGCTCATTCCGATGCCCACCAAGCAGGCATCCGGCAGTGCTCTTCCGGTCAGGTGCTTAGGGCTGACTACACGAATCACCTCACGCCCCTCCGAGCACTTGGCAGCCTGCTCCCTGAGAAACAGCTCTAGCAGTGTGGTTTTGCCAACTCGCGTCGGCCCAACTACCGGCAGGATTTGTGGGTCTCCTTCTTGGGCACGCGCCAGCACACTCTCCAAGTGCCCTCGGGTGCTGTTGAAACGTGCATGAAAGACCAGTTGATCTGCAATCCGGCTCATCGTGCTCGCTCTCCCTGAACAACGTATTGGTCGTATTTTTCGGCACTAATCGCCGAACATTGGTGTTGGCTGCTTTTCCGACACACACTGCTCCCAGTACAAACCGCATTCGCAGTCTGGAGTCTCTAGACGGGCCGTACTGCACGATGCCCCTGATATGTGCACTCAACAGACCGGAGGATCCGTGGCGAAACCGCTGATCAACGCTCATGGCTGAACTCCTGACGCGGGGCTGGCAGGAAATCGTCGTCATCCGACAGACTCGGAATCGGAGCAGTGACGGTAAGTTGCGGCAAAGCTTTTTCGATCTCCTCGTTGAACGCTGCTTTCTGCGCCAGCTTCTCCTGCTGCTGCATAGCCCGGTTGTTGGCCTTGATCTTCGGACGGCGGCGCTGACTGTCCACCGCGAACTGCGCCAGCATCTGGGCATAGGTCCGTTGGTAGTCATGCCCGGTCATCGGCCCACTCGCGGAATAAGCTGCCTTCAGAGCCTTGGCCGTCGCAAAACTGACGGAAGGCATACCGATCATCTTGTTATCCAACCGAATCAAGGTCCCGTCGTCCGGATGCACGGCATAAATCGCCGTGCAGTCCTCGGGATTGAACAGGAGGTCGATACGAGAGAGCACGCGCTCTCTGGCCAGTTGAGCCAGTTCGGCGCTGTGAAACTGGAAGCCCTCGAAATCGACACCGTAATGTTGAACCTGGCGCTCCGCACGGTTCAGATCCAAAATCAGCCGCCTGATCTGCTCTAATGAAGGCGGCGGCAGGGGCATGAAATGATTAAGCGCCTCGTCCATCGCCAATTTGATTGACATCCGCTGACCATGCTTGAAACCCAGCTTCACATTCGGTTTGTGGATGTAGACATCAGCAATGAACTTCACGACCTGCTGGTAAATCTCGCTGACGGAATAGCAGGCCTCCGCCTCCGCCCGCGCATGCCGATTCTTGACACGTTCGTCCGCGCTTTTTTTGGCGCCCGGCATCTTGCTGAATAGCCCGTCATCCAATACATCGAAGAGCGACTCCACATGGGTGCGGATTCCACGCCATCCGGCCACCCAGTCCACGCTTATCCGGCCGGGCATTCCACGCACATCCGGCCACCTGTTCCACGGCCATCCGGCCGGGCAGTCGGAGCGCAGCGACGCTAGGGTGGCAT
>NZ_JAHRGL010000014.1 GCF_019097855.1 Geopseudomonas aromaticivorans | reverse complement strand
CAGAGGGCGGCTCACTTGCCTGCCTGGCTACATCACTACAACTGGCACAGGCCGCATGCCAGTCTCGACTACAACCCGCCAATCAGCCGCGCCGCACTTTCAATGAACAACGTACTGGGTTTACACAGCTAGATCTTCGGAGGGAGGTTACGCCGCGGCCTGACCGCGCTGCGCACCCACCATCACAAACAATAGACGAGCCGGCGTGTTACCGGTGTTACTCCAGGCATGCCGGGTTCCCATCTGCACGATCACGTCGCCCTGGCGCAGCAGCCGGCGAGCGCCGTCATCCAGTTCGAGGGTAACCTCGCCTTCCAGCACCACGCCGTAGTCGATGGTGTCGGAGCGATGGAAACCGGGGGCGTCGGCCTCGAACAGCTCGCCCAGCCCGGGCAGCCGTTCGCACAGCTCGCGGGCGGCCGCCTGGGGATCGAAGTCCACCGGCACTGCCGAGGCTGCAGGTGGAAAGGTGACGCGCATCGCGCAACTGCCGCCAGGCGCCGGCAGTACCGAATCCGGCGGGCTGGTCGGGTCGACGGGATGGGCGGGAATGGGCCCGGGGGCGGTCTGCCAGATCAGTTCGACGGCAAAACCGGGGAACTGGCGGAACTCGCCGACGCTGGGCAGCGGGCCGCTGCTGGCGACGATCGAGCGGCCGGCCTGATCGTGGCCGGTGATGATGCGCTGGGATTTCATGGCAACGATGCTCCGTGGTAGCGCAGACGCGGCCCGCTCGCTGACGCCGACGGCCCGCGTCGCCGCAGGGGCTGAAGGTCAGCCGTGGACGATGTGGAAGTTGGTGAAGCCGTTGGCCTGGCTCTGGATGTCCTCGAGCGCCTGGTTGAGCTGCGCCAGCGGGTAGGCACGCTCCTCGAGCAGCGCCAGGTCGAGGATGCCCGACTCGACCATGCGGGCCATCTCGTCGCCCTCGGCGGTGGTGAACCACAACGAGCCGATGTACTGCAGCTGCTGGCACATGAACGGATGCGGGTCGATGGGAATCGGCCCGGCCACCCCGCCGATCTGCACGATGCGCCCGCCGCGGCCGACCGCGCCCATGGCGTCCACCGACAGCGCGGCCGGCGCCTTGGCGCCGAGGGTATCGAGCATGGCGTCGACGCCGTCCGGCAGCAGCTCGAGGACCTGCTCGCGGATCGGCCGCGCACCGATCGGCACGATCTCCACGCGCCGCGGGTCCAGCTCCTTGAGGCGCTCCAGCGCCGCGCGGTCGCGGGCGGCAACCACCACCTTGGCGGCGCCGAAGGCCAACGCCAGCAGGGTGGCGCCGACGCCGAGGGTGCCGCTGGCGCCGAGGATCAGGATGCTCTGCGCCGGGCGCAGGGCGGCCTTGCGGATCGCCGAGTAGGCGGTGCCGAGATAGCCGAAGCGGGTGGCCTGGGCGCTCGACAGGTTGTTCGGCAGGCGCACCAGGTTGGTGGCCGGCGCGGTCAGGTACTCGCCGTAGCCGGCGTAGGGGTACTTCTCGAAGATCGCCTGCGAGCCGGGCCCGAAGCCGAAATAGCCGAGGAAGGTGTAGGCCGCGCAGCGCGGCGTCTCGCCCTGCTTGCAGTGGCGGCACTCGCCGCAGCCGATGCCGGGATTGACGTAGACGCGATCGCCCGGCTTGAAGGAGGTGACCGCCGAACCGACCGCGGCCACGGTGCCGGCCGAGTCGAGGCCGAAGATCGCCGGCAGCGCCGGCAGCGGCAGGAACGGGTACCACTCGGGGAAGTGGGTGGTGACGTTCTTCAGGTTGGGGATCACCGTGCTGGCTTCGACCTTGACCAGCACATCGTGGGCGCCAGGCTCGGGGCGCGGCACTTCATCGAGAACGAATTGCGCACCGATCTGGTGCAGGCGCGCGGCTTTCATGGTCGGCATCTTGTTGTTCTCCGCTGACCGGCAGCCTGTCGACAGCCGGCTTCTGGGTGACGGAAATGGGCGGCGCGAGCCGGCGGGCTCACGCCTGGAGAAGGACCGGGGCCGCACCAGCGGCGGCCCCGGTCGTGGCGCTGCGGATCAGCGGCCGGCGCGCTGCAGGGTCTGCAGGGAGAAGTCGCTGGCCTTGGCGTCGAAGTTGGTCTTCCACGACTTGGTGTCGATCATCGACAGGGTGGCGTGGTTGCGCTGGAAGTCGATGACTGCGCCGGCGGTGGTGCGGATGTCGCCGTCGGCGGTGTTGGAGTAGGAGTGGAACTCCATGAACTTCCAGAACTCGCCTTTGCGGTCGTAGGCCTCGGCGTAGTAGAAGCGCGGGTACTTCGCGTCGATGTACAGCACCTTCTTGCTGTACGGGTGCGCCGCCGGGGTGATCGCCTCGACCACGTAGACCTCACGCGGCTCGAAGTCGTTGTTGTTCATGTTCCAGAAGGGCGCCGCGTTCTCCACCACCGGGTACTTCTCGGCGAAGCTCTTGCCCTCCGGATTCCACAGGCCGGTCTTGCTGTTGGCCACGGCGAGCACCCAGCGCTTGCCGAGCAGCTTGTACTCGGGGTACCAGCACGGCCGGGCGTTGAAGATCTCCAGGTCATCCTGCAGCTGGTCGGAGGAGCCGACCGGGTCCATCCAGGCGCCGCCGGACAGCTGGCGCACGCGGCGCACGGCGGGAATGTAGGCCCACACGCTGTTGACCTTGTCCGAGTCGTACATCTGGGTGTAGGTGCCGAGGCCCTTCATGTCGGAAGGCGACTTGAAGTACAGCAACTGGCGGCCGCGCTCGCTGCCGTCACCCTCGACGGTCTGCTCGCCGGTCAGGCGACCCTTCATGCTGTAACGGGTGAATTCGGCCACCGGCTCGGCGTGCAAGCCCTTCTTGCCGTCGATCAGCAGCTGGGTGTACTGCGGCACCTGGGAGACGTCGCCGACCAGCTGACCGAGGTGCCAGTTCCATACCAGCTTCTCGGCCGCCTGCGGGTCCTTCATGTCGATGTTCGGGAAGGGCGCGCCGGCGCCCCAGTTGTCCACCCGGCAGGCTTCCTTGTTGATGCTGGCCTTGCCCACGTTGGCCTGCGAGGCCTTGACCCAGCGCGGGTCGAGCGGCACTTCCTTGGACTTGGCCAGCGGCAGCTTCCAGCCGCTGTTGCGGATGCGCCATTCCATCTTCTCGGTGAGCAGGCTGGCGATGCTGTGGCCCTCGAAGGTGTCGTTCTTGATCTGGTCGAGGTTGGCGGCGGAAATCACCGTGCCCGCCGGCAGTTCGGCGGCGACGGCGAGGGCCGACAGGCTGCCGGCCGCCGCGAGGAGACCGACCGTCAGGGTGTGGCGCAGGGGAAAGCGGAGTGCGTTCATGGGGGTCTCTCCGATGGGGATCAGAACAGGTAGGTCACACTGGTGTAGAGCTGATCGCGGTTGTTGAAGTAGTCGAACAGCGTGGCGTTGTCGCAGGAGGCCGCATTCGGGAAGCCGCACTTGTCGCCGTCGCGCGCGTCGCTGCCCCAGAAGGCGTCGTACTCGACCTTCCAGCGCACCTTGCTGGACAGCTCGAAGGTGACCGAGGGCACGGCGAAGCCGCCGCCGTTGCTGAGGTCGGCGCCGAGCACCAGGTTCGGACGGATGCGCCCGCTGTTGTAGCTGAGGTCGAAAATGGTGGTGGCGAGCACCGAGTGCTCCTGGACCTGGCCGCCCCAGCCGACGCTGTAGAGCAGCGCGTCGTCCCTGTCGTAGTTCTGCACCCACTTGTCGAACAGCTGCACCGAGAAGAACATCGGCTTCTCGGTACCCAGCCAGTCCTGGGTGGCGGCGATGTTCTTGTCCATGCGCAGCATCAGGGCGACCACGTCCTTGGTGGCGTAACCGTCGAAGCCCGGAGCCACCGCCTGGCTGATCAGGGTCGGCGGCGACTGCAGGATCTGGTAGGGCGCGTCCTTGATGTAGGCCATCTCGGTGCTGAACACCGCGTCCGCCCACCCGGAGTAGCGGCTGGCGGTGAAACCGAAGATGTCGACCATCGGGTAGATGATCTCGCCGGCCGGACCGCGGGTCTGCGTGGTGCCCTTGGTTTCCGCGCCGGACGGCACGCCCGGCAGGCCGAACAGGGCGAGGTTGTTGGAGGCGTTGAGGATCGGCGACGGGTAGTAGGTCTTCAGGTAGGAGACCGAGTAGTTGGTGTCGCCATACAGGCCGCTCCAGCGGATGCCGCCGGTGACGTCGCGGTAGTCGCCCTCGTCGTTCTCGAAGTTGTACGGGTCGATGTTGCGGAAGTCGACGCCGGCGTACGGCTGGCTCGACCAGCGTCCGCCGTAGATGTCCAGCTCGGTGCCGATGTCGTTCTTGTCGTCCCAGCCCGGACGCACGAACACCTCCAGGCCGCCGTCCAGCTCCGGCACGTCGATGTTCATCTTGGCGATGATGTTGGCCTTGCGCAGCTCCTCGTTGGCCGGCTCGAGGAAGCTGCGCCAGGTGTAGTCGAAGCCGTGCACCAGGTCGTTGGCGGCGAAGAAGTCGGTCTCGCCCCAGACGACCTGCTGCTTGCCGAGGCGGAACTGCAGGCGCTCGCCGACCGGGAAGTCGACGTACAGCTCGCGGATCTCCTCGTCGTTGTAGAGATCCATGATGTCGCCCTGGCCGTCAGCCTCGCGGTAGTTGTAGGCGCCCATCTCCTCGAGCTGCTCGAGGAAGTTGGTCTTCACCTCGCGGGTGGCGCGCAGCTTGGCCACCACCGTCAGCGCGTCGGTGGCCTGCCACTCCAGGTTGAGGCGCGCGGTGCTGCGCGCCATCGACAGCTTGCCCTTGTCGTCGTAGCCGGGGGTGTCCTCCCAGTTCTTCATGTTCCAGGACAGCTCCTCGCGCAGGTAGCCGTCGTACTTGAAGCGGTCTTCGGCAAGGGCGGTCGAAGCGACCGATGCCAGGGCGATCGCCAGCGCTAGCTTGTCCAGAGGGGCGCGCGAGAGCGCACCCACGATGCCGTGCTTGTTCATGTGTTATCCCCAGAGTGGTTGGCAGCGAGGAACCGATGGTTTCTTGTTGTTGTTATCCCGTCTCAGGCCGGCTGGAACGGGGCGGGTTGGGCACTGGCCGCCGGCTCCGCCGCGCGCTCACCGAAGATGAAGCGCGGGCGGGTGACGTAGATCAGCGCGGGCATGACGAACAGCGCAGAGAACGCCGACACGCTCAGCCAGATGGCCATCAGCAGGCCCATCTCGGCCTGGAAGCGCAGCGAGGACACCCACCACAGCAGGGTGGCGAGGATCAGCACGCTGGCGGTGACGATGACCCCCATGCCCGAGCTGTGCAGGGCCTGGCGGATGGCGTGTTCGGGGCTGCTGCCGGCGGCGATCTCTTCCTTGATGCGGTCGGCGATGTAGAAGGCGTAGTCGACCCCCAGGCCGATGCCGAGCGCGGCCACCGGCACGGTGTTGATGTTCATGCCGATGCCCTTCCAGGTCATGAAGGCGAAGGTCAGCATGTTGGAGATGATCACCGGGACCATGAACAGCATGCCGGCGACGCTGGAGCGGTAGACCAGGGTGCACAGCACGGCGAGCACCAGCAGCGCCAGGGCGATGGCCTCGATCTGGCTGGACAGGATGATCTCGTTGACCGCCGCCATCACGCCGATCAGGCCGCCGGCCAGGTGCCACTGGCCCTCGCTCAGCGGATGGCTGGCGATGAACTCCTTGATGCGCGCCACCGCGGTGCGGATGGTCTCGCCCTGGCGGTCGCGGAACATCAGGGTCACCGAGCCGTTGGCGTAGTGCTCGTCGGCGAAGCGCGAGATGTCGCCCGGCTCGGACACCGAATCGAGCATGGCCATCAGGCTGCCGTTGAGGTTGCCCGTGTCGCCCAGCTCCAGGTAGCGTGGGTTGCCCTCGCGCAGACTGGCGTTGACCTGCGGCAGCACGTCGGCGATCGACACCGAGCCGCCGACCTCCGGCTGCGCCTCGATGAAGCGCTGGAAGCTGTTCATCGCCTGCAGGGCTTCGTTGCCCTTGATCAGGTCGGGACGGCTGTCGTCGCCGAGCACCACGAACATGCGGTCGACGCCTTCGAAGCGCGCGTTGATCGCCGCCGAGTCCTGGTTGTACTGCGCCTGCGGCCAGAGGATCGGCGAACCGGGATTGGCATCGCCGATCTTCAGGTTCAGCGCGTACAGGCCGGCGCCGACCACCACCACCAGGCTGACGCCGAGCACCGCGTAGCGGGCCCGCGACAGGCAGACCAGCACGGCCAGGTCGAGCACCTTGCGCAACCCCGGCAGGCAGTTGAGCGGGTGGGCCATGCCGTGCGGCTTGCGGATGAACGACAGCAGCACCGGGGTGAGGATCACCGCGCTGACGGTCAGCGTCGACACCCAGACCACCGACAGCACGGTGAGCTTCTGCAGCATCGGGATCGGGCTCAGCGCCACCACCGCCATGCACGCGGCGTCGGCGATCACCCCCAGCATGCCGGGACGGAACAGGTCGGCCAGGGCGATCCGCGCGGCGATCCGCGAGGTGTCGCTGCCCGGCGGCAGCAGCTCGATCTCGTCGTCGAAGCGGTTGACGATCTGCACCGAGTGCGACACCGCCCGCGAGGTGATCAGCATGGCCACCACGATGACCAGCGGCTCGAAGTGGATGCCCAGCAGGCGGCAGATGCCCAGCGCCCAGATCGCGCTGACCACGCCGGCCAGCAGCGGCAGGAACAGCCCGCGCCAGGTGCGCAGCAGGAGGAACAGCATGACCAGGGTCACGGCCAGGGCGGCCAGCACCAGCTGGATGGTTTCCGGCAGGTAGTGGTTGACCCAGCCGTAGAGGATCGGGTCGCCGACCACGCGGATCTTCACGCTGCCGTCGTCGACCTTGGCGATCAGCGCGCGGACCTCGTGGAAGACCTTGCTGTAGTCGACCTGGCGGTCGATGAAGTCGACGGTGACCAGGGTGGCCTGCAGGTCCTTGGACACGTAGGGGCCGTAGACCATCGGGTTGCGCAGCACCGAGCGCTTCAGCTCGGCCATCGCCTCGGCATCGGCCGGCAGGTCGGGCCACATCAGCGGGCGGCTCTCGATGCCCGCGGTGGAGGCGCGCACTTCCTTGAGCTTCTTGGAGGCCAGCGAGGTGATCTGGTACTGGTTGACCGCCGAGACCTCGCGCAGGCCGAGGGTGACGCTGCGCACCTTGTCGAGCACGGCGGTCTGGAAGATGTCGCCCTGCTCGACCTCGAACATGATGGTGACCATGTTCGAGCCGCCGAAGGTGTCCTTGAACTTCTCGTGGGTCTGCACGTACTCGTGGCGCGAGGGCAGCATGTCCGCGAACACGGTGCGCACCTCGATGTGCAGGGCGAACCAGCTGAGGATCAGGGTCAGGGTGAGCAGCACGCCGGTCACCCAGGCGCGCCGACGGATGCAGAATTCGGCTATGCGTTCGATCATGGTCGTATCTCGCAGAAGTAGGGGCCAGGGGCGATTCAGGGATTCACGGGCGACCACTGGCGGCCGTCCCAGCGGCCGACGTCGGCGCCGGCCAGCCAGATGCTCGAGCCGACCTGCAGCGCGCGGGTGTGCCAGGCCAGGTTGCGCTCATCGAGGGCGCCGCTCTGCCAGGCGCCGTCGGCGCTGCCGCTGACCCAGCGGCCCAGCGCGCCGCTGGCGAACCAGCGGCCGTTGCCGGCGTCCCAGAGCACGTCGAACAGGTGGTCCTTGATGCCCAGGTCGACGCTGTCCCACTGCCGGCCACCGTCGCGGGTCACCAGCAGGGCGCCTTCCAGGCCGACCGCCACGCCGTTCAGCGCATCGCGGAACTGCACCGACATCAGCGAGGCCGGCACCGGGCTGGCGATCTCCTCCCAGTTCTGCCCCTGCTCGTCGCTGAGCAGGATGCGGCCGAACTCGCCGACCACCAGCAGGCGGCCGCCGTCGAGGATGGCCACGTCGTTCCAGGCCACGTCCTCCTCCTCGCGCAGGCGCTGCCAGCGCTGCCCGAAGTCGCGGCTGATCAGCAGCGCGCCCATTTCGCCGGTGGCGATGGCCAGGCCGCCCGGGGCGACGCGCACCCGGTTGAGCTTGTTGGCGACTTCCGAGCGCGGCACGTCCTGGGCCGCCTGCCAGCTCTGGCCGGCATCGGCGCTGTGCAGGATCACCCCGTCGTTGCCGACCGCCACCGCATGCTGGGCATCCCACACGGCGATGTCCTGCAGGGTGCGCTGGGTCGGGGTGGCCAGACGGCTGACCTTGCCGTCTTGGGCGATGGCGAGGATCTTGCCGCTGGAGCCGCTGACCCAGACGTCGCCGGCCGGCGACAGGGCCAGGCCGTAGAAGTGGTCGCGGCGCTCGAGCAGCGGCGGCGTCACGGTGGCGCCCACCGGCTGCGGCTTGATGAACAGGCCCGCCCACAGCAGGCCACCGATGATCGCCCAGGGCAGCACCGCCATAAGCAGCTTGACGCCCCGCTGGGCGACTCCCGGACGGGACACCGCCTGGGATGAGGCTTGATCGATATTGATGAGTGTTGACATGGGTCAAGTCCGCTAGATTGACGTCGACCCCACTCTATGTCCGCCCCGGTACCCCCACTATCCAGCCACCGCGCGGCTTGTCCCTTGGGCGCACATTAATGTGCATTCGTGCACTGCCCGGATAACCGGGCGCGCAGACAAAAAAAGGCCGAAGCCCCGCAGCGGGGCTTCGGCCCAAATCTCCCCCCATGGCAGCGGGAGCACCTGCCTGCCTCAGTAATACGATTTGATCAGCGCAATCCCCTTGCCCAGCACCTCGCGCCAGGCGCGCAGATCATCGGCGCCAGCCTCCCGATCATGTTCCGCGACGGTCTGCAGCAGCGCCTCCAGCCACAACTCGTAGAGCTCGGGCCGAATGTCGAAGCCCTCTCGCGAGTGGCTATGCCCCAGATCCCGCAACTTGGAGTCGGGCATCCCCCGCGCATAGAGCACCAGGTTGAGGATGCCCGCACGCAGCAGCTGCTTCTGCGCCAGCATGTCGGTAGCGGTGAACTTGTCGCGAATGATCGGCGAGCTGGCGAGAAAGCGCTGGTAGAACGAGTCGAAAAAGCCTGGACTGGCGCAGCAGCGCCCGTAGCTTTGCATCACTCTGTTGGTCGGCATCACGACTCTTCCTCATGTTCCCTGATGTCCCGGGCCTCCGCGGTTTCCCGGGACAACGCTAGTGCGGCGGGCCGCCGTCAGAGGCCCGCCATTGCGCAGCCAATGGGGTTCAGCGCATCCCCTTGCCCGCCGCCAGCAGATCCAGCGCCACGTCGACGATCATGTCTTCCTGGCCGCCAACCATGCGCCGGCGACCCAGCTCGACGAGGATGTCGAGGGTCTTCAGGCCGTACTTGGCGGCGGCCACTTCGGCGTGGCGCAGGAAGCTCGAGTAGACGCCGGCGTAGCCGAGGCCGAGGGTTTCGCGGTCGACGCGCACCGGACGGTCCTGCAGCGGGCGCACCAGGTCGTCGGCGGCGTCCATCAGCCGATAGAGGTCGGTGCCGTGGTTCCAGCCCATGCGCTCGGCGGCGGCGATGAACACCTCCAGCGGCGCATTGCCGGCGCCGGCGCCCATGCCGGCCAGCGAGGCGTCGATGCGGTCGCAGCCCTCCTCCACCGCGGCAATCGAGTTGGCCACGCCGAGGCTGAGGTTGTGGTGGGCGTGCATGCCGGTCTGGGTTTCGGCATTCAGCACGGACTTGAAGGCGCGCATGCGGTCGCGGATGTCCTGCATGTTCATCGCGCCGCCGGAGTCGGCCATGTAGATGCACTGCGCGCCGTAGCTTTCCATCAGCTTGCCCTGGGCGGCGAGCTGCTCGGCCGGGATCATGTGGCTCATCATCAGGAAGCCCACGGTGTCCATGCCCAGCTCGCGGGCAAACTCGATGTGCTGCTTCGACACATCGGCCTCGGTGCAGTGGGTGGCGATGCGCACCGAGCGAGCACCGGCATCATAGGCGGCCTTGAGGTCGTGCACCGTGCCGATGCCGGGCAGCAGCAGCACGGTGATCTTGGCATGCTCGATCACTTCGGCGGCGGCCTCGATCCACTCCAGGTCGGTGTGCGCGCCGAAGCCGTAGTTGAACGAGGAACCCTGCAGGCCGTCGCCGTGGGTCACCTCGATGGCATCGACCTTGGCCTGGTCCAGCGCGCGGGCGATGTCCTGCACGTTCTTGATCGAGTACTGGTGGCGGATCGCGTGGCTGCCGTCGCGCAGGGTGACGTCGGAGATGTACAGCTTCTTGCCGGGATTGAAGGTCATGGCAGTGCTCCTCAGCCGTTGATCATGGAAAGAGCCATGCGCTCGGCGGTAGCCAGCGCGGCGGAGGTCATGATGTCGAGGTTGCCGGCGTAGGCCGGCAGGTAGTGGGCGGCGCCCTCCACCTCGAGGAACACGGAAGTCTTCAGACCGGAGAAGGTGCCGTGGCCCGGGATGGTCAGCGGCGCGTCCTCGGGGATCACGTCGAACTGCACCTTCTGCTTGAGACGGTAGCCCGGCACGTAGGCCTGCACGGCCTGGGCCATTTCCTCGACGGAAGCTTCCACTTTCGCCTGGTCGACCGCTTCGGACAGCACGAACACGGTGTCGCGCATGATCAGCGGCGGCTCGGCCGGGTTCATGACGATGATCGCCTTACCCTTGGCGGCGCCGCCGATCACCTCGATGGCTTTCGACGTGGTCTCGGTGAACTCGTCGATGTTGGCGCGGGTGCCGGGACCTGCGGACTTGGAGGCGATGGAGGCGACGATCTCGGCGTAGTGCACCTTGGCCACGCGGGACACCGCGGCCACCATCGGGATGGTGGCCTGGCCGCCGCAGGTGACCATGTTGACGTTCAGCGCACCCAGATGCTCTTCCAGATTCACCACCGGCACGCAGTACGGGCCGATGGCCGCCGGGGTCAGGTCGATCAGGCGGATGCCGGGCTTGAGCGAGCGCAGGAAGGCGTCGTTCTTCACGTGAGCGCCGGCGCTGGTGGCGTCGAAGACGAAGTCGATGTCCTTGAACACCTCCATGCGGGTCAGGCCTTCGACACCCTCGTGGGTGGTGGCCACGCCCATCCGGGCGGCGCGGGCCAGGCCGTCGGAGGCCGGATCGATGCCGACCATGGCGCCCATTTCCAGGTTCTTGCCGTGACGGAGGATCTTGATCATCAGGTCGGTGCCGATGTTGCCCGAGCCGACGATGGCGACTTTGAGTTTTTTCATGGTGTCGTTCTCTTGTGCACGCAGCTTGCCGATCACTCGGCCGAGAAGTTGACGGCGACCTGGCCGAGGCCTTCGATCACCGCCTCGAAGCGGTCGCCGGCGGCCACGCCGACCATCGGGCCGAGGGCGCCGGTGAGGATGACGTCGCCAGCCTTGAGCGGCTCGCCCAGACGGGCCATGGTCCGCGCCAGCCACACGGCGGCGTTCAGCGGATGGCCGAGGCACTCGGCGCCGCTGCCGCTGGACACCTCCTCGCCATTGCGGGTCATGCGCATGGCGGCCAGACGCAGATCGACGTCGGCGATGCGCCGCGCCGGGCCACCGAGCACGTAGCAGCCGCTGGAGGCGTTGTCGGCCACGGTGTCGACGAAGCGGATGTTCCAGTTCTGCACGCGCGAACCGACGATCTCCAGCGCCGGCAGTACCCAGCCGGTGGCGTCGAGCAGCTCGGCGAAGGTGGTGTCGGCGCGCGGCAGGTCCTTGGCGAGGATCAGGGCGATCTCGGCCTCGATCTTCGGCTGCAGCACGCGACCGAACGGCACCACCTCGTTGTCGCCGTAGCCCATGTCGGCGAACAGGGTGCCGAAGTCCGGCTGGTCGACGCCGAGCTGGGCCTGCACCTTGGGGTTGGTCAGGCCGATCTTGCGGCCGACCACGCGGCGGCCGGCGGCGACGCCGTGGGCGATGTTGAGGCGCTGGATGGCGTAGGCCGCCGCGCCGTTGTCCTCGCCGATCAGGCCGCGCAGCGGCTCGACGGCCTCTCCGCTCGCCTCGGCGCCGCGCAGGGCGGCGGCCAGTTGTTCCAGGGTCGATTGGGTCACTTTCATGGTTCACCTCGGGAATGGCGCGCTGCCGGCGGCGCCCCGGCAAGGCCGCGGCGGCCATCGGCAGCGACTCGTTCAGTGGCTGAGGAAATCCAGCACCAGGCGGTTGAACTTGTCGGCGTGTTCCCACTGCGCCCAGTGGCCGCAGCGGTTGAACACGTGCAGTTCGGCGTTGGGCAGGCCGGCGAGCAGGCGCAGGCCGCTGTCCAGCGGCACGAAGCGGTCGTTGCTGCCCCAGACGATCAGGGTCGGCGCGCTGATCTCGCCCAGGCGCGGGCTGAAGTCGGGGAACTGCTTGGGGTTGGCCGCCAGGCTCTTGACGAAGTTGTCCAGGTGGTCGCGACGGCCCAGCATGTTGTCGAGGCGCGCCTGGAACAGCTCCTCGGTCAGCTCGCTGCTGTCGAAGACGAAGACCTCCATCATCTTCTTCAGGTTGTCGATGCTCGGCTCGCGGTACAGGCCCTGCAGCAGCTTGATGCCTTCGGTGGGCATCGGCGTGAACGGACTGGCGCCGCCGGTGCCGCCGCCCATCAGCACCAGCTTGCCGACCCGCGCGGGGTTGGCCAGGGCGAAGGCGACCGCGCTGTGGCCACCCATCGAGTTGCCGATCAGGTGCACGCGGTCGAGGTCGAGGGCGTCGAGCAGGCCCTTGAGGGCGGTAGCGTTGAGGTCGGAGCGCGAGCCGTTGCAGACGATGGGATCGCTCTTGCTCCAGCCCGGGCAGTCCATGAGGATCACCCGGTAGCCGGCCGCCACCAGCGGTTCGATGTTGCGGTTGAAGTTGGCCCAGCCGCTGGCGCCGGGTCCGGAGCCATGCAGCATGACCACGGTTTCCGCACCCGCGCCGCAGTCGTTGTAGTGCAGCTGCAGGTCGAGGTCGCCCTCATGGATGCGGACGAATTTGCTGGTGGATGCCTCGGTCGGTGCCTGGGTGGTTGCCGTCATCGCGTGCTTGCCTCAATCCGGAGTGTGGCGCGCAGCGGCCAGGCCGAGGCATGGCCGCTGCGCGCAGTGGGAAACTGCTCGTACCGCCTTAGCTCGCCGGCCGGGCGCTGAGCGAGCCAAAGCCGGCGATCCATTCGGGGATCGGCCGGTAATAGCGCTCGCTGGCCTGATAGGGACCGAAAGCGGACAGCGCGGCGAAGGCGGCCATCCAGGTCTTCACCTCGTGGGTGGACCTGCCGGCCAGCGCGGACAACTCCTCATTGCCCAGCGCATCCAGTTCGGCGAGGCGGCCCTCGCTGAGCATGTCGAGAAACTGCTGGTCCCACTCGGGGTTGAGCGGATGCAGCGAATTCGGGTCACTGCTGAAACGCTGGGCCGCGAGGATCACCCGCTGCTGGCGGGCTTCGCGTTCGTCGGCCGGCAGGTTGCGGCCACTGCCCAGCAGGCGGTCGGCCATGCGGGCGTCGACCTTGGCCAGCTCCGGTACCGGCGGCTGATGCGACAGCCCCCCTGAGCCGAGGAACAGGACTCGCTTGTCCAGCGTCCGGGCAAAGCGGCCGATGGCCTCGCCGAGCAGGCGGGCGCGCTGGAAGCCCGGCAGCGGCACCGCCACCGAGTTGATGAAGACGGGAATCACCGGACAGCGATCCAGACCGCCGAGCAGTTGCTCCAGCGGCTGCGCGAAACCGTGGTCGACCTGCATGCGGTAGGACACGGCGGCATCCACCCCCGCGGCCAGCACCGCATTGGCGCACGCCTCGGCCAGCTCGCGCGGCACGTCGAGCGCACCGGCGGCGGTGCCGAAGTCGCCGATGGCATGGGCGGCCATGCCGATGCAGAACGACGGCATCAGGTCATAAAAGAAGCCGTTGAAATGGTCCGGCGAGAACAGGATGACCAGTTCCGGCGCAAAGTCGGCGATCCGCTGACGGGCCGCGGCGACGACGTCATCGATCTCGGCCAGCACGGCCGGCTCGGGATCGAAATGCCCCATCAAGGGCGTATGCGACAGACAGTGCAGATAGGCGCTCACGACAACTCCCCCTGCGCGCCCGCACGGCAATGGCCAGCGCAGCTTTCGCTGGCGCGGCGGCCCCGACCACACTCGGCGCCGGCAAACGTCAGGACAACGTGATGCATCGCGTCTTTCACGGGCGACTCCCCCAGGCTGATAACGGCAGGCTGCCATTGGCGGCACCGGACAGAGCCGGCTCGCGGGTCAGTGCCCCGAACGCTTCGCCTGGCAGGACACCGACTCGGCGGCCGCCCCGGCTGAGCGCTGGTTGGCGCTGACATGCCGGCAATCTTAGGGACGGTACCCGGGGACGGCGCTCCGCTGAGTCACGGTGCTATCCCGTCAGCGCAAAATCCTGCCTGCGCAAAAAACCGGAGCGCGCGCATTGGCCATGCCGGGATAGGCCGACAGGCGGAGGTGGCGGATGGCCGCTCGGCCGAGGATCGGGCCGGCGGCGCCAGCAGGCTCCTGCACTTTTCGGATAGCGGCTGCGCTCACGGGATTGCCCTGCGCCGGCGGCGCCGCTAGGTTGAGCCGTCACCAAGCCGCAAAAACAACAACAAAAGGCCTGAGCACGCCCGCGTGCTCCTCCTGGATGTCAGTCCTTGACAGAGGGAATCCATCATGCCCGACCATCCCGCCACAAATTCCTCGATCAGCCGCGAAGTTGCGCCATAAGGCGCACAAATGCGCAGAAATCGCCGCACAAGCCAGCCTCGGCCACCCTTGGCACAACGCTTGCTTTGCTGCCAGTGACTCCTGATCGCTCGTCAGCGCGAACAGGTTCTCTCTCCGCTTGGCTGAAGCACACAAACGCCGTGAACAACGCTATCGATAGTCTCGCCCTGGACTTCAGCTGCCACCAATCCGGCGATCTGGATGAGACCCGGCAGCTGGTGGCAGGCATCTTCTGCGACCACCGCCTGCAGCAGCAGTCGGGGCACGAACACCTGTCCTATCGCCATCAGCACTGGAAAACCGAACACCTGAGCTTCAGCCAGATGAGCTACGGTGCCGCGGTGAACATCGAGCCGGGGAGTCTGGAGCGCTTCTTTTTGGTGCAGATCCCCCTGGCAGGCTCGGATCAGCAGCGGGCCGGCAGCGACTACCTGCTCAGCCATGCGGGATACGCCACGGTGCATTCGCCCGAAGACCCTCTGGCCATGAACTGGAGCAGCGACTGCCGGAAGATCGTCGTGCGTATCGAGCGCGAGGCCCTGGAACGGCAGGCGGCCAGCCTGCTCGGGCGCCGCCCCCGCCAGCCGCTCGGCTTCAAGGTGGGCATGGACCTGTCGGGTGCCGCGGGCCGCGCCTGGAGCAGCATGGCTCGCTGTGTATTCGACGAGCTGCAGCGAGCCCCGCAGCTGTTCGAGGTACCGCTGATTCGTACCCAGTTCGAACAGACGCTGATGACCACGCTGCTGCAATGGCAACCGAACAATCTGCCGGGCGAAGGGCATGAGCAGCAGCACAAGGTGCTGCCGCGCTACGTCAAGCTGGCCGCAGAGTACCTGCAGGCCCATCCGGAGCAGCCCATCACGGCGGAGACGCTGGCGACCCTGACCGGCGTCAGCGCGCGCTCGCTGTACAGCGGGTTCCAGAGCTTTCTCGGCATGAGTCCCATGCGCTACCTGCGCGATATCCGCATGGCGCGGGTACGCCAGGACCTGCTCGACCCGCACAAGCCGCGCAGCGTCACCGCAATCGCCACCCACTGGGGCTTCTTCCAGCTGGGCCGCTTCGCCACCGAATACCGCAACCGGTTCGCTGAAGCGCCCCGCGAGACCATCCTCAAACGACACTGAGCGTCGTCAAGTCGGGCCAAGATGACGATAGGTGCAGCCTGAACAGCCACCCGGCAAATAACTGCACTTTGCGCATACTCCCTGCATTGCGCGCATAGTTGCCGTCCTCCCCGTTGCTCCACATTGGCATCGGCCCCCCGCAGGGGGCTCCACCGATAGCCGTCCACGGAGCAACGAAGCATGCGCAAGATCACCATCATCGGAGCCGGCCAGGCCGGCCTGCAACTCGGCATCGGCCTGCTTGGCCAGGGCTATGCCGTCCGCATCGTTTCCAACCGCAGCGCCGAACAGATCGGCGCGGGCCGGGTCATGTCCAGCCAGTCCATGTACGACATGGCGCTGGCCTTCGAGCGTGAACTCGGGATCGCCTTCTGGGACCAGGAATGTCCGCCCACCGACGGCGTGCACATGCGCGCCGGTAGCGGCGATCAGCTGCTGATCGACTGGCGCGGTCTGATGAGCGCACCGGGGCAGTCGGTGGACCAGCGCATCAAGATGCCGGTGTGGATGGCCGAGTTCCAGCGTCGGGGCGGCGAACTGGTGATCGAGGATGCCGGTATCGCCGAGCTGGAGCGCTATGCGCAGAGCAGCGACCTGGTGATCGTCTCCACCGGCAAGGGCGAGATCGGCAAGCTGTTCGAGCGCGACCACGAGCTGAGCCCGTTCGACGCCCCGCTGCGCACCATTTCCCTGACCTACGTGCACGGGATGAAGCCGCGCGAGGACTTCTCCGCCCTCAACATCAGCATCAACCCGGGCATCGGCGAACTCGTCAACTTCCCGGGCATGACCCTGTCCGGCCCCTGCGACATCATCAACCTCGAGTGCATTCCGAATGGGCCGATGGATCGCTGGCACGAGGTGCAGAGCCAGGAGGAGCATCTGGCGCTGGCCGTGCAGATGATCGAGGAGTACTTCCCCTGGGAAGCCGAGCGCTGCCAGAACCTGCGCCTGACCGACGACCAGTGCACGCTGGTGGGGCGCATCACGCCGACCGTGCGCAAGCCGGTCGGCTACCTGCCCTCCGGACGTACCGTGCTCGGCATGGCCGATGTGCTGGTCCTCAACGACCCCATCACTGGCCAGGGCTCCAACAACGCCAGCAAGTGCGCCAACGTCTACATGCAGTGCATCCTCGACCAGGGCGAGCAGGCCTTCGACGACGCGTGGAAAAACGCCACCTTCGCGCGCTACTGGGACTACGCCCAATGGGTGGCCAAGTTCACCAACACCCATCTGCTGCCGCCCACCGAGCCGGTGCTCAAGGTGCTCAGCGCCTGTGGCCGCCTGCCACAGCTGGCCGCGCACTTCTCCAACGCCTTCAACGATCCGAAGATGCTCACCCCCTGGTACTACGACAGCGCGGAAGCCGAGCGCTTCATCGCCTCCTTCGACAGCAAGGCCGCCTGAGGGGGAACCATGACCATAAAAAAACATAAACGGCACGGCCTGCGCATCGCGGCCAGCGCCGTTGCCCTGTGTGCACTTCCCTGCAGCATCGCCCAGGCGACCCAGGGCACCATGCCCCACGGCTACGGGGTGAAATCCGAAGGCATGGGCGGCGTGGTGACGGCCTTGCCGCAGGACGCCCTGGTGGGCGCATCCAACCCGGCGGGCATGGTGCAGGTAGGGGATCGCCTCGACCTCGGCGTGGCGTTCCTCAAGGTCGACCAGGGCGCCGAGTTCGCCGGCACCGACTACGAGGCTTCCCACGACCGCGATCTGTACGTGATCCCGCAGCTCGGCCTGAACAAGATGCTCGACGAGCGCAGCAGCATCGGCTTCAGCCTGGTCGGCAATGGCGTGGGTACCGGCTACGCCAGCACGGACAATATCGGTGGCCTGCAGAGCCCCGGCTCGGAATTCCAGCAGATGGTCGGGACCCTGAGCTACTCGCGCCAACTGAACGAGGTACACAGCGTCGGCGTGGGGCTGCTGCTGATCCGCCAGGCGCTGGATATCGACGGCACCGCCAGCATCGGCCTGCCCGAGGGACGCGACGTGGCCTACGGCACGGGCCTGCGCCTGGGCTGGATGGCCAGGCTCAACGACGAATTCAGCGTCGGCGCCAGCTATACCAGCCGTGGCTACATGTCGAAGATGGACCACTTCGAGAACCTGCTGGCCGAACACGGCGACATGGATGTGCCGGAAAACTATGCCCTGGGCCTGGCCTATCGGAAGGACCGGCTGACGCTGGGCCTGGATGTGCAACGCATCATGTGGGGCGACATCAAATCCCTCGCCAACCCGGGGGTCGGTTCCGCCACCGGCGCGCCCGGCAGCTCCAACGGCCCGGGCTTCGGCTGGCAGAACCAGACGGTATGGCGGGTGGGTGCGGCCTACGACGTGCTGCCGGAACTGACCCTGCGTGCCGGCTACAACCACGGCAGCAAACTCATCGACAGCCAGGACACCTACCTCGGCCTGCTGGCGCCGTCCGCCAACCGCCGGCATGCGACGGCGGGGGCGACCTATCGCCTCGATAACGGCCATGAACTGTCCCTGGCCTACGCCCGCTCGTTCAAGGAGAAGGTCAAGGGTGACGGCCCGGGCCCGGACGGCCTGACCAACGTCTACATGGGGCAGCACTGGCTGTCCCTGAATTACGGCATCGCGTTCTAGGGGGTGGTATGAACATGATCGAAGCTAAAGAGTTAAGGCAGGCACTGAGCAACTTCGCGACCGGCATCACCATCGTGACCACCCAGGATGATCGCCAGCAACCGATCGGCGTGACCGCGAGCAGCTTCAACTCGGTGTCGCTGACCCCGCCGCTGGTGCTGTGGAGCATCGCCAAAAGCGCCTACAGCTACGCCAGCTTCGCCCAGGCCGAGCACTTCGCCGTGCATGTGCTGGGGGCCGATCAGGCCGCCCTGTCCGACCGCTTCGCGCGAGCCTCCACCGACAAGTTCGCCGGGCTCGATACCGCCAGGGGAGTTGGCGACGTGCCGCTGCTCCACGGCTGCCTGGCGCACTTCGAGTGCGCGACCGAGCATCGCTACGAGGGTGGCGACCACATGATCATCGTCGGCCGCGTGCTGAAGCTGAGCCTGGCGGAGCGCCAGTGCGACCCCCTGCTGTTCTTCAAGGGGCGCTACGCGACCCTGGATGGGAGCGATCAGGCGGCCTAGGCCAGCGGGCGATCCTTCCTGCGCGCGGCGTGGGAAGGATCCTCGCGCAGGGGTCAACATCGGGCCGACCCCTGTAACAGCCGGGGCACCGAGACACCCCGCAACGCCACTGGACAACGCCGCTGACGGCAGCGGCCATCGGGATCGGCAGGGCGGCGCGTCGATTGAACTGGAGAACATTTCGGGAGGGCGCTGAGCCGAGGAGCGGATCAGCGAACGCCTTCAGGAAAAAGGCGCTGAAGCGAAGGGAGATGGCGCACCAGGCGGGATTCGAACCCACGACCCCTGCCTTCGGAGGGCAGTACTCTATCCAGCTGAGCTACTGGTGCAGCGGGCGCCATGATACGCATGTTGACGGGAGTCGTCCACGGCGCCGAGGGGTGTTCGCGATGTCGAACGCGGCCACCCGCCCGCGCTGCCCTGTGTGGCTTTTTCCGCACAGCCATTGCCCGCCACGCCCGCCCGGCCTAGGATTGTTTGACATTTCGAACATTTCTCTGCGGAGAGCGCAATGGAACTGAAGGACCCCGACCTGTTCCGCCAGCAGGCCTTTGTGAACGGCCAGTGGTGCGAGGCCGACCACGGCGCGCGCACCGACATCTGCAACCCGGCCAGCGGCGAAAAACTGGGCAGCGTGCCGAACATGGGCCGCACGGAGACCCACCGCGCCATCGCCGCGGCGCAGGCGGCGCAACCGGCCTGGCGCGCGCTGACCGCCAAGGAGCGCGCGACCAAGCTGCGCAAGTGGTACGAGCTGATCATGGCCAACCAGGACGACCTGGCGCAGATCATGACCGCCGAGCAGGGCAAGCCGCTGGCCGAGGCGCGCGGCGAGATCGCCTATGCCGCCTCGTTCATCGAGTGGTTCGCCGAGGAAGCCAAGCGCGCCTACGGCGACGTGATCCCGGCGCACGCCGCCGACAAGCGCATCCTGGTGCAGAAGGAGCCAGTCGGCGTCACCGCGGCGATCACGCCGTGGAACTTCCCCAGCGCGATGATCACCCGCAAGGCCGGCCCGGCGCTGGCCGCCGGCTGCGCCATGGTGCTCAAGCCGGCGCCGCAGACGCCGTTCTCCGCCCTGGCCCTGGCCGCGCTGGCCGAGCGCGCCGGGATTCCCGCCGGGCTGTTCAGCGTGCTGCCGGCCGACATCGCCGCCAGCCACGAGGTCGGCGCCGAGCTGTGCGAGAACCCGATCGTGCGCAAGCTGTCGTTCACCGGCTCGACCGCCGTCGGCATCCAGCTGATGGCGCAGTGCGCGCCGACCGTGAAGAAGCTGTCGCTGGAGCTGGGCGGCAACGCGCCCTTCATCGTCTTCGCCGACGCCGACCTGGATGCCGCGGTCGAGGGGGCGATGATCTCCAAGTACCGCAACGCCGGGCAGACCTGCGTGTGCGCCAACCGCATCTACGTGCAGGAGTCGGTCTACGACGCCTTCGCCGCGAAGCTCGCCGCCGCGGTGGCCACGCTCAAGGTGGGCAACGGCAGCGAGGCCGGGGTAACCACCGGCCCGCTGATCGATGCCCGCGCGGTGGCCAAGGTGCAGCGCCACCTCGACGAAGCGCTGAGCCAGGGCGCCCGGGTGCTCGCCGGCGGCCAGGCGCTGGGCGGCAACTTCTTCGCGCCGACCGTGCTGGTCGACGTGCCGCCGAGCGCGCTGCTGGCCAGGGAGGAAACCTTCGGCCCGCTGGCGCCGCTGCTGCGCTTCAGCGACGAGGCCGACGTGATCCGCCAGGCCAACGCCACCGAATTCGGCCTGGCCGCCTACTTCTACGCCCGCGACCTGGGCCGGGTGTTCCGCGTCGCCGAGGCGCTGGAGTACGGCATGGTCGGCATCAACACCGGACTGATCTCCACCGAGGTGGCGCCGTTCGGCGGCATGAAGGCCTCCGGCCTCGGCCGCGAGGGCTCCAAGTACGGCCTCGACGAGTACCTGGAGATCAAGTACCTGTGCCTGGGCGGCATCTGAACCACTGCTGCGGCCGCATCGCGGCCATGCGAGGAAGATCATGGACAGAACCAACGCATCCCTGCTGCAACGCCGCCAGGCCGCCGTGGCCCGTGGCGTCAGCCAGGTCCACCCGATCGTCGCCGACCACGCGCACAACGCCACGGTGGTCGACGTCGAGGGCCGCGAGTACCTCGACTTCGCCGGCGGCATCGCCGTGCTCAACACCGGCCACCTGCATCCCAAGGTGATCGCCGCGGTGCAGGCGCAGCTCGGCAAGCTGACCCACACCTGCTTCCAGGTGCTGGCCTACGAGCCGTACATCGCCCTGTGCGAGCAGATCGCCAAGCGCGTGCCGGGCGACTTCGCCAAGAAGACCCTGCTGGTCACCACCGGCTCGGAGGCGGTGGAGAACGCGGTGAAGATCGCCCGCGCCGCCACCGGCCGCGCCGGGGTGATCGTGTTCACCGGCGCCTACCACGGCCGCACCCTGATGACCCTGGCGATGACCGGCAAGAAGGTGCCCTACGCCGCCGGCATGGGCCTGATGCCGGGCGGCGTGTACCGCGCCCAGTACCCCTGCGCGCTGCACGGGGTGAGCGTCGACGACGCCATCGCCAGCATCGAGCGGGTGTTCAAGAACGACGCCGAGCCGCGCGACATCGCCGCCATCGTCATCGAGCCGGTGCAGGGCGAAGGCGGCTTCTACCCGGCACCGGTGGAATTCATGCAGCGCCTGCGCGCGCTGTGCGACCAGCACGGCATCCTGCTGGTGGCCGACGAGGTGCAGACCGGCGCCGGGCGCACCGGCAGCTTCTTCGCCATGGAGCAGATGGGCGTGCTGGCCGACCTGACCACCTTCGCCAAGTCGGTCGGCGGCGGCTTCCCGATCGCCGGGGTGTGCGGCAAGGCCGAGATCATGGACGTCATCGCCCCCGGTGGCCTCGGCGGCACCTACGCCGGTAACCCGCTGGCCTGCGCCGCGGCGCTGGCGGTGCTGGAGGTGTTCGAGGAAGAACGACTGCTGGAGCGCAGCCAGGTCATCGGCGCGCGGCTGAGCGCCGGGCTGCGCGCGCTGCAGGCCAAGCACCCGAGCATCGTCGACGTGCGCGGCCTGGGCGCGATGGTCGCCATCGAGCTGGGTGTGGGCGGCGACCCGCACCAGCCGGATGCCGAGCTGACCAACCGGCTGGTCGCCCGCGCCCGCGACAAGGGCCTGATCCTGCTGTCCTGCGGCCCCTACGGCAACGTGCTGCGCATGCTGGTGCCGCTGACCGTGGAGGACGCCCTGCTCGAGCGCGGCCTGGCGATTCTCGGCGAGTGCTTCGCCGAGCTGGCCTGAGCGGCGTCCCCGCCGGGTGCGGGGACGCGCACTGCTCGGTTTACGCGCCGACCTGCGAGCGGCTCAGCTGCGGCTTGAAGTACAGCACCTGACCGCGGGCCAGGCCGACCAGCGCCGGATGGTCCTGGGTCACCTCGGCCTCGATCAGCTCGCTCTGGCTGTCGACGCGCAGGGTGACCCGGGTGATCGCGCCGAGCGGGCGGATGTCGCGCACCTCGGCCGCCTCCAGGTCGGCCGCCGCCTCGCGCGCCAGCACCACCTCGTGGGGGCGGAATTGCACGTGGCGATCCTCGCCGACGTGCAGGCGGTTGGAGTCGCCGAGGAAGTGGTAGACGAATTCGCTGGCCGGGCGCTGGTAGACCTCGCCGGGCTGGCCGATCTGCTCGACCACCCCCTTGTTCATCACCACGATGCGGTCGGCGACTTCCATCGCCTCTTCCTGATCGTGGGTGACGAATACCGAGGTCAGGTTGATCTCCTCGTGCAGGCGCGCCAGCCAGCGGCGCAGCTCCTTGCGCACCTTGGCGTCGAGGGCGCCGAACGGCTCGTCGAGGAGGAGGATCTTCGGCTCCACCGCCAGCGCGCGGGCCAGGGCGATGCGCTGGCGCTGGCCGCCGGACAGCTGCTCCGGATAGCGGTCGGCCAGCCAGTCGAGCTGCACCATGTCGAGCAGCTCGTGGACCTTGGCGGCGATCTGCGCCTCGCCGGGGCGTTCCTTCTTCGGCTTCATGCGCAGGCCGAAGGCGACGTTGTCGAACACCGTCATGTGGCGGAACAGCGCGTAGTGCTGGAACACGAAGCCGACGTTGCGGTCGCGCACGTCGTGGCCGGAAACGTCCTCGCCGTGGAAGGCGATGCTGCCGGCGTCCGGGGTCTCCAGACCGGCGATGATGCGCAGCAGGGTGGTCTTGCCGCAGCCGGACGGACCGAGCAGCGCCACCAGCTCGCCGCTGTGGATATCCAGGTTGATGTCGTTGAGAGCCTGGAAGGCGCCGAAGCGCTTGCTGACGTTGCGGATCTCGATACTCATGGCTTATTCCTCGGCAGCGTTCGACTTGAGGCGCGCCAGGCGGGCCTCGCTCCACTGCTTGAGCAGAAGGATGAACAGCGCCAGGGCCAGCAGCAGGCTGGCGACGCTGAAGGCGGCGACGTGGTTGTACTCGTTGTAGAGGATCTCCACGTGCAGCGGCAGGGTGTTGGTGACGCCGCGGATGTGGCCCGAGACGACGGAAACGGCGCCGAACTCGCCCATCGCCCGCGCGGTGCACAGCACCACGCCGTAGATCAGGCCCCACTTGATGTTCGGCACAGTGACGTGCCAGAACATCTGCCAGCCGTTGGCGCCGAGCAGGCGCGCGGCCTCCTCTTCCTGGGTGCCCTGCTCCTGCATCAGCGGGATCAGCTCACGGGCGACGAAGGGCACGGTGACGAACAGGGTGGCCAGCACGATGCCGGGCACGGCGAAGACGATCTGCACGTCGCGCTCGCTCAGCCACTCGCCGAAGAAGCCCTGGGCGCCGAACAGCAGCACGTAGATCAGACCGGCGATCACCGGCGACACCGAGAACGGCAGGTCGATCAGGGTGACCAACAGACTCTTGCCGCGGAACTCGTACTTGCTCACGCACCAGGCGGCGGCGACGCCGAACAGCAGGTTGAGCGGCACCGAGATGGCCACGGCGATCAGGGTCAGCTTCAGCGCAGCGATGGCGTCCGGCTCGACGATCGCCGCGAAGAAGGTGCCCAGGCCCATCTTCAGCGCCTCGCTGAGCACCACGTAGAGCGGCAGCAGGAGGAACAGGGCGAACACCAGCCAGGCGCTGACGATCAGCAGGTTGCGCCCCAGCGCATGGCCGCGGCGCGCGGCGTTGGCATGGGCACTGGCGGAGGCAGCGGTTACGGATGACATGACGGCTTCCTCCTCACGGGGTTTCGATGCGGCGCTGCAGCAGGTTGATCAGCAGCAGCAGGACGAAGGACACCACCAGCATCAGCACGCCGATGCTGGTGGCGCCGGTGTAGTCGTACTGGTCGAGCTTGACCATGATCAGCAGCGGCAGGATCTCGGTCTTCATCGGCATGTTGCCGGCGATGAAGATCACCGAGCCGTACTCGCCGACGCCGCGGGCGAAGGCCAGGGCGAAGCCGGTCAGCCAGGCCGGCAGCAGCGCCGGCAGCAGCACGTGGCGGAACACCTGCAGCGGCTTGGCGCCCAGGCAGGCGGCGGCCTCCTCGACCTCGCGCGGGATGTCGGCCAGCACCGGCTGCACCGTGCGCACCACGAACGGCAGGGTGACGAAGGTCAGCGCCAGGCTGATGCCCAGCGGGGTGAAGGCGATCTTGAAGCCCAGCTCGCCGGCCAGCTGGCCGATCAGGCCGTTGGGCGTGTACAGCGCGGTCAGCGCGATGCCGGCCACCGCGGTGGGCAGGGCGAACGGCAGGTCGATCATCGCGTCGATGATCTTGCGCCCGGGGAAGGTGTAGCGCACCAGCACCCAGGCCAGCAGGGTACCGATGATGCCGTTGATCACCGCGGCGACCAGGGCGGTGCCGAAGCTCAGCTTGAGCGCAGCCAGCACCCGCGGCGCGGAAACGATGGCCCAGAACTCGCCCCAGCTGAGCTGGGCGGCGTGGACGAACATGGCACCCAGAGGAATCAGCACCAACAGGCTGAGGTACACCAGGGTGTAGCCCAGCGTCAGCCCGAAGCCGGGTATGACGGGGGAAATGCGGCGGGACATAGGCTCCTCTGGATCACATGACGGGATTCGCCGCGCGGCGAACCGGTGGATTATGCAGCAAAACGCTGCAGTGCCCGGAAAGGCTCTGCAGCGCGGGATACAGCCGAGTCTAGCCCCGCCATCCGGCGGGACCGGTCAGGCCGCCGATGGTCACTGGGCCTTGTAGATCTGGTCGAACACGCCACCGTCGTTGAAGAACTTCGGCTGAGCGACCTTCCAGCCACCGAAATCCTTGTCGATGGTGGCCAGCTTGAGACTGGGGAACTGCTTGGCGAACTCGGCGGCAACCTTGGCGTCACGCGGACGGTAGAAGTTCTTCGCCGCGATGCGCTGGCCTTCCGCGCTGTACAGGTAGTTCAGGTAGGCGGTGGCCACTTCGCGGGTGCCTTTCTTGTCGACGTTCTTGTCGACTACCGCCACCGGCGGCTCGGCGAGGATCGACAGCGACGGCGCGACGATCTCGAAGTTCTCGCCGCCCTCTTCCTGCAGGGCGAGGAACGCCTCGTTTTCCCAGGCCAGCAGCACGTCGCCGATGTTGTTCTTGACGAAGGTGATGGTCGAGCCGCGGGCGCCGGTGTCCAGCACCGGGACGTTCTTGTACAGCTGCTCGGTGAATTCCTGAGCCTTGGCCTCGCTACCGTACTTCTGCTGGGCATAGGCCCAGGCGGCGAGGAAGTTCCAGCGCGCACCACCGGAGGTCTTCGGGTTGGGGGTGATCACTTCCACGCCCGGCTTGACCAAGTCGTCCCAGTCCTTGATCTGCTTGGGGTTGCCCTTGCGCACCAGGAACACGATGGTCGAGGTGTAGGGGGTGCTGGCCTGCGGCAGGCGGCTTTGCCAGTCCTCCGGGATCAGCTTGCCGAGCTTGCTGAGTTCGTCGATGTCGCCGGCCAGGGCCAGGGTCACCACGTCGGCCTTGAGGCCGTCGATCACCGCACGGGCCTGCTTGCCCGAGCCGCCATGGGACTGCTGCACGACCACGGCCTCGTGGCCCTGGGCCTGCCAGTGCTTGTTGAAGGCGGCGTTGTATTCCTTGTACAGCTCGCGGGTCGGGTCATAGGACACGTTGAGCAGAGTGGTCTGTGCCTGCACGGCCGCGCTGAGGGACAGGCCGGCGAGAGCGGCCAGGGCGAAACGACGAATGGACATGCTGTTGCTCCTTGGTGCGCGCCTCTGCGGCACGCCAATCAATTCAGGGTGGTGAAGGTCTTGGCTGGACTTCAGCGACACATTCGCCAGCAACAGCGGCGGTAGAGGTGCGTGCTCATGGCGATACTCGTGCTCATCTGGTTATGGCTCGGGGTCATGTTCACGCCCTCTGGTGATCCAGTCGGGCTGGTCGGCGTCAGGCCTGGCGCGTGGCTGGTGACTGCAGACGGAATTTTTCCTTGCGCTCGATCTGCACCACCTGACCATTGTGCACGGTGATTTCCACCGCACCAAACCGCAGGCCACGCAGGGCGTTGTTGATCTCGCGCAGGAGGCTGGCCTCGTCCTGGCCTTCGATACTGCGAACGGTTGCGCTCATGCTGATGCTCCTTGATCGGTTCGCCACCGGCTGGAAGGGTTGGCGTGGACGCATCTTAGGCAGAGCCTGAATATTCTTAAAAATACTGTTTAAGAATTTTTATATACTATTCAGATATATTCAGGCTCGACCCTGTCGCCAGCACGCAGCGATCGCGGCCATTGCGCTTGGCCGCGAGCAGCGCCGCATCGGCGCGATTGAGGGTCTGCGAGTAGCCCTCCCCCGCCAGGCATTCGGCCACGCCGAAGCTGGCGGTGAGCGACAGTTCGCCGCTGTCGACCGGCACCCGCAGCTCGCGCAGCGCGCCGCGCAGCCGCTCGATCAGCGGCACCGACTCGGCCAGCGTGGTATCCGGCAGCAGCAGCAGGAACTCCTCGCCGCCCCAGCGGCCACACAGGTCGCAGCCGCGCACGGCGCCCTGCAGCATCCGGGCGATCGCGCTGAGGGCGCGGTCGCCGACCTCGTGGCCCCAGGTGTCGTTGACCTGCTTGAAGTGGTCGATATCGATCATCGTCAGCACGAAGGCACTCCCGCTGCGCTGGCTGCGCAGCTCCTCCTCGCGCAGGCGCTCCATCAGCAGGCGACGGTTGGCCAGGCCGGTGAGCACGTCGCGCTGCGCGGCATCCTTGAGCGCCTGGTTGAGGTCGCGCAGCATGTCCTGGTAGCGGTCGGAGATGCGCGCGACCTTCTCCAGCTGGCGCAACTGGCGGTGGTAGCGCTCGGACAGCGAGAGATTCTGTTCGCGCGCCAGCGACTGGTAGCCGTCGGAAATCCGCGCGATGCGCTCGAGCCGCGACAGCTGGTCGAGGTTCTGCTGCTGCAGGCGGGCCAGCGCCTCGCGCAGCGGATGGCCGTAGTGGCCGGGATCGCTCAGCAGGGTTTCCACCAGCTCGTCCAGTTCGCTCTCGCTGCTCATCGCCCGGTCACTCGCTGTAGGGAAGGATCGCGAAGGGGAAGCTGCAGTCCTCGCGGAACTCCTCGGCCAGTTCGGCGACCCGCTCGTTGCGGCTGTCGTAGTGCCAGTTGACGCCGACCGGCCGGCCCGCGCGATGGGCCTCCTCGAGCAGGTCGAAGATGTCCATCAGCGCCTTGATCGAGCTGGTGTTGAGGTACAGCAGGCGCAGCTCCAGGGTCAGCGGGCGGGCCTCCTCGCCCAGAAAGCGCTCGACCCAGTCGATCACCTGGCCGAACAGCTCGAAGGAGTTTTCCGGATAGGAGTCACCCTGCATGGCCAGCAGGCCGGCGCTCCAGTCGCCCTGGATGGCCGGAGTGGACTGGGTGCCGGAGATGTTCAGTTCAGTCATGGCAGTACTCGTGCGAAGAGGGTCAGATGACGGCGCGCAGGCTGAAGAAGGCGCGCCCGTCCGCTTGTTCCTTGAGCGAGGCGAGCAGCGGCGAGCTCGACTTGCGGGCGATGTCGAGCAGGCCGAGGCCGGCGCCGCTGGCGCATTCCCCGTTGCGCGGCTTGCGCAGCTGCTCCTTGTAGGCGGCCTTGAGCTGGGCCTTGTCCAGTGGCGCCAGGCCCTCGACCAACTCGACCAGGCGCTGGCCGTCCGCGCGCTCGACCAGGTTGCCGGCCGCCACCACGTAGCGACCGGCGGCGTCGCGGGAAATCGCCACGGTGGCTGCCGCATCCTGCTCGCTGTAGTGCATGCGCGTGGCGTAGTGGCGGATGTTCTGGGTCATCTCGATGTACACGGCGAACACGTCCATCGCCGCCGACGGCTGCGCCTGCTCGGCCGCCAGGTAGTTGCGCAGCGCGTTGCCGATTTCCTCGATCAGGCTGCGCGAGATCGGCCCGTTGAAGCAGAGCATGACGCGCTGGCGGTTGTACTGCTCGCGCATGGCCAGCAGATCGTTGGTATCCATGGGCACTCCTTGTGGGTTCTGCAGCTAGTCGAAACGGAAGGACAGCACGGTGATGTCATCGCGCTGCGGCCGCTCGCCACGGTACGCCGCCAGGCTGGCGACGAACAACTCGGCCTGCTCGGCCAGCGGGCGCCGCGCGTGGCGGCGCAGCAGTTCGCCGAAGCGCCGGTTGCCGAAACCGAAGCCATGCTCGCCGCCGGCCTGGTCGAGAAAACCGTCGGTGCACAAATAGAAGGTCCAGCCGGCCGGCAGCTCGATGTCGAGATTGGCATATTCGCCCTGGCGCTTGTCCGCCAGGGCGCGACGGCTGCCCTTGAACTCGCGCACCTCCTCGCCGTCGCTGGCGAACAGGGCGATCCGCGCGCCGGCGAAGCGCAGCCGGCGCGCGCGACGGTCGACCCACACCAGGCCGGCATCCATGTTGGTCGCCAGCGCCTGCGACAGCGGCTCCTCGCCGAGCATGCCGCGCACGGTGCGGTCGGTTTCCTGCAGGATCGCCGCCGGATCGTCGGCACCGGCCACGCCGATGGCATGGTCGATGGCCGCCTGCGCCAGCATGGTCATCAGCGCGCCGGGCACGCCGTGACCGGCGCAGTCGACCACGCCGAGCAGACAGCCGTCCGCGTGGTCGCGGTAGACGTAGAAGTCGCCGCCCACCACATCGCGCGGCTTCCACAGCACGAAATGCTGCTCGCCCAGCGCGGCGGCCAGCTGGCGGGCGGGCAGGATGGCGCGCTGGATCAGGCTGGCGTAGTCGATGGAGTCGTCGATCTGCTTGTGCGCCGCCGCCATCTCGCGGTTGGCCTGCTCCAGCGCATGGGTGCGCTCGCGCACCTTGCCCTCCAGCTCGGCGGTGTGCTGGTGGACCTGCGCGGCCATGCTGGCGAAGGCCGCCGACAGTTCGCCGATCTCGTCGCCGCGCGCCGGCGGCAGGTCGGTGTCGTAGCGGCCGGCGGCAATCGCCTTGGCCGAGCGCTTGAGGCTGCGCAACGGCTGCAGCAGCAGGCGCTCCACCGCGTAGGCAAAGCCCAGCAGCAGGGCGGCCAGCAGCATCACCAGGGTGCCCAGCAGCGGCCACAGCCAGCGGTTGTCGAGCACCTGCGCGGCGTGCAGGTCGACGGCGGTGAGCAGGTGCCAGCGCAGCGGGGCAATGTAGCTGAGCGCCAGCAGGCGCGGCTGGCCGTCCAGGCTGACCCGCAGGATCTGCACGCCGTCCGGCTCGGCCTCGGCGCGACGCATGGCGGCACGCAACGCCTCACGCTCGGCGGGCTGCGGCAGCAGGTCGAACACCTGCGCGGCGGCGGCGCTGCCGGCGACCCCCGAGTTGTAGGCGATGCGCGCCGGGTCCGGATGGGCCTGGATGGCGCCGTCGGCGGCCAGGATCATCGGCGTCACTCCCGGCTCGCGGCTGACGATGAAGCGGTCGATGAAGGTGCTCAGGTCCATGCCGGTGCCGGCCAGGCCGAGCACCTGCGCGCCGTCGCGCACCAGCACGTTGAACCACACCTTGGTGACCTTGAGCTTGTGGTCGATATTGACGTTGAGGTTGTAGTCGGCGGCGCCGCGGATGCTGGCGAAGAACCAGGCGTCCTGGGGATCGGCGGGGTTGAGCACGTAACGCGGCTGCTGGCTGGTCGGCTGACTGGCGTCGTTGAAGTAGTAGTGGCCGTTGCCGGGGATGACGAACCAGGAGTGGTCGCGAAAGTCGCGCTGGTAGCCCTCGGCTTCGGCGAAGAACGCCGTGCGGCGGCCGCCATCCGCCTCGGCCAGCAGCCACTGGCGGGTCAGCTGCGCATCGGCGAAACGCCGCGCCAGCGCCAGCTCGCGCGCCACCGGGGCGAGGATGCGCTCGCGGTGCAACAGGGCGAAGTTGCGCGCATAGGCCTCGCCGAAGTGCTGGCGAATGTCTTCCATCGCCCGCCAGCCCAGCAGTACCGCCGGGATCAGTGCCAACACGCATGCCAGCAGCAAGGCCAGTACCGACTTGCTGCGCAGCCCCCAATTCGCCGCCATGCCTAACTCCCTGTCGCGGGTTGCGTCCTCGCGAGAG
Organism: Geopseudomonas aromaticivorans; assembly: GCF_019097855.1. Lineage (GTDB taxonomy): Bacteria > Pseudomonadota > Gammaproteobacteria > Pseudomonadales > Pseudomonadaceae > Geopseudomonas > Geopseudomonas aromaticivorans. The sequence goes on along the minus strand of NZ_JAHRGL010000014.1, from coordinate 73,554 downwards.
CAAACCGGCATTGTGCAATGCCGCAGGGTTTGCGGGGAGGTAGACACTCCGGATGTGATGCACATCACAGATGCAAAGCCATACAAGTTATAAATAAATAATTTCTTATTCCTTAACAGATCAGAATTCGCCTCCTACACTGTGCGCCATACGTCACCTGCCGAGGGTCCGCGCATGCGCAGCCACGCCATCCACTACCTGATCCTGCCGGGCTGGCAGGGCTCGCCCGCCGAGCACTGGCAGAGCCACTGGCAGCGCAGCCTGCCGGACGCCAGCCGGGCCGAGCAGCGCGACTGGCAGACGCCGCAGCGCGCGGACTGGGTGGCCACCTTGGAGCGGCATATCGTCGCCGCCCCCGGCCGGCTGATCCTGGTGGCGCACAGCCTGGGCTGCGTGACCCTCGCCCACTGGGCCGCCCAGGCCGCGCCGGCGCTGCTGGCCAAGGTCAAGGGCGCGCTGCTGGTGGCGCCGGCGGATGTCGAGCGCCCCGGCTGCCCGGCGGAGCTGCAGAACTTCGCGCCGATGCCGACGCAACTGCTGCCCTTCCCCAGCCTGCTGGTCGGCTCGGACAACGACCCCGCCGCCACGCCGGCGCGGGCGCTCGAGCTGGCCCGCCAGTGGGGCGCCGAACCGGTGCTGCTGGCCGGCGCCGGGCACATCAACGTCAAGTCCGGGCACTGTCGCTGGGAGCAGGGCTTCGCCTACCTGTACCGCCTGCAGAACCTGATCGAACAACATGCCCGCCGCCTGGCCTGAGCACCTGTCCCCGCACCGCCCGGCGGCGGACGCCGAATTCCTCTGAGCGACCGGAGCCAGGCTCCGGCGCGGAGCCTGCCATGAGTCCGCACAATCCCCTCGTCCAGCCCGTGCTGACCTTCGCCGACGCCGAGCGCAGCCCGCTGAGCATCCGCGCCAAGGCGCTAATGTTCGTCGACCCGCGTTCGCGCCAGCTGTACGAGGAAGTCGAACGCCTCGCCCCCGCCCATCCGCCGGTGCTGATCCACGGCGAGACCGGCACCGGCAAGGAGCTGCTGGCCCGCCACATCCACCGCTCCAGCGGCCGCGCCGGGCTGTTCGTCGCCCTCAACTGCGCCAGCCTCAGCCCGCAGCATGCCGAGGCCGAGCTGTTCGGCCACGCGCCGGGCGTCTACAACGGCTCGGCCAGCAGCCGCGCCGGCTGGTTTGGCTCGGCCCACGGCGGCACCCTGTACCTGGACGAAATCGGCGACCTGCCGCTGACCCTGCAGGGCAAGCTGCTGCGCGCGCTGGAAACCCGCGAGGTGCTGCGCGTCGGCGCCCGCGAGGCGAGCCCGGTGGATGTGCGCCTGGTCGCCGCCACCAGCTTCGACCTGACCCGCGCCGCGGCGGTCGGCAAGTTCGACGCCCGCCTGCTGCGCTACCTGGACGATGGCCACCTGTTGCTGCCGCCGCTGCGCGAGCGGCCGGGCGACATCCTGCCGATGGCCGGCTACTTCCTCGGCATGTACGCCCAGCGTCTCGGCCTGGCGCCGCCGGTGCTCGACGCCCAGGCGCAGCGCGTGCTCGAAGCCTATGCCTGGCCCGGCAATACCCGCGAGCTGGAAAGCGTCATCCACTTCGCCCTGCTGGTGTGCAGCGACAGCATCGCGCCGCAGCACCTCAATCTGCCGCTGGCGCCCGCCGTCTAGCGCGCCGCCAGGCGTCAGGCCGCAGTCCCGGCGCCGGCGGCGGGCCGGCCAGCGGCACCGCCCGCCGGCCCCCGCGGTTCAGCGCTGCAGCAGCGACCAGGAGGCGTCCACCAGGTTCTTTCTGGCCGGATCCAGCGCCTCGAGATAGTAGAACTTGCGCCGCTGCTCGCTGGAGACCACCAGCTCCGGATGCTCGCTGGCCAGCTGGGTCATGGCCGGCGCATCGGGACGCGAGACCGGATAGAAGCGCGTCTCGCGGGCGGTGCGGGTATTGGCCGCGGCACTGGCGAGGTAGTCGATGAAGCGATGTGCCGCCTCGACGTGCTCGGCCTGGCGCGGGATCGCCATGGTGTCGATGAAGATCAGCGCGCCCTCCTTCGGGGTGACAAAGCGCAGCGGTGCGCCCGCCGCACTGGCCTTCAGCACATGCCCGCTCCACGCCAGGGCCATGCACAGCCGGCCGTCGGCCAGCGCCTCGACGTAGGACGCGTTGCCGAAGCTGGCCGCCTGGTCGCGCAGGGCGGACAGATCCTCGCCGGCCTGGTAGATCTCCCGCTTGCTGCTGTGGGCCAGGCTCTCGCCCTTGTAGTTGAGCAGCAGCGACACCGCCTCCAGACGCGCATCGAGCAGGCCGATGCCGCACTTGGCCAGCCGCCCGCTGTTCTTCGCATCGAACAGCAGGCTCCAGCTGTCCTCGGGCTCGGCGCCCAGGGTCTCGACCACCTTGGGCGCGTTCAGCGCCAGGCCGACGGTCCCCCACAGATAAGGCACCGCGTAACGGTTGTTCTCGTCGAAACTGCTCAGGACCGCCAGCAGGTCGGGGTTGACCTGCGCCAGGTTGGGCAGCCGGGCCGGATCCAGCGGCTGCAGACGCTTCTCGGCGAGCAGTGCCGGCAGCTGGAAATGGGTGGGAAAGACCACGTCGTAGCGGACGCCGGCGAGCATGTCCTCGCCCGACGCGTAGGTCGCGGACTCGACGCGGATGCCGGTCTGCTTCTGGAAGTCCTCGATCACCCCGGGAGCCAGCCGGCCCTGCCAGCCATACACCCGCACCACGTCTTCCTGCGCCTGCGCCAGACTGGCTCCCAGACCGATGCCCAGGCCCAGCGCCAACAGCGTCCGTTTCATCATTGCCTACACTCCTGCTCCAATGTTGGTGAGCGAACCGCAGCCGCGGATGGCGGTCTTGCCCATCCCTGCGGGTACTCACTGCATCCTTGACGCCGGCCGTATGGCGCGGCTCAGATATGCATTATGTAGCAGGTTGAAATATTCTTTTAACGCATTTGGTTATATGCATATTTGCCGGCGACCCACCTTCCGGCGGCCGCCGCCCGCTCTGCCATGCGCCTCTCACGCCTTCAGACGCCAGCGAACAGGATGCCCAGCAGACCCAGCCCCAGCGCCGCGACCAGCAGGTTGATCAACGGGCCGGCGTTGACGCTGTAGCCCGTGGGGATCTCGATCGGCTTGAGGGTCCTGACCACCTTGCGGTACTGCCAGGACGAACTCACCGCCACCGCGGCGCCCAGCAGCAGGAAGCCCAGGCCGATCCAGAACGACACGCCGCGCTGCAGCTGGGCATCGCCGGGGCGCAGGATCAGGTGCATGAACAGGCCGAAGCGCTCGATGACGAAGCCGAAGGCCATCAGCGCCAGGCTGGTGCGGTTCCACGCCAGCAGCGTGCGCTCGGCGGCGAAGAACACCCGGGGATCGTTGAGCTCGGACATGACGTCGCCTCGACAGGAAGAAGGTCGGAGCGGCGCCAACCGCTCCGGAGATGGGCTCAGGGCGCCGGGTTGGGCTGCTCGGTATGGATGCGCTCGATGCCGGCCAGCAGCTCGTCGCTGAGGGTCAGCTCGAGGCTGGCCAGGTTGCTGTCCAGCTGGGCGAGGCTGGTGGCGCCGAGGATGTTGCTGGTCACGAACGGCTGGCGGGTAACGTAGGCCAGCGCCAGCTGCGCCGGGTCGACGCCGTGCTCGCGGGCCAGGGCGACATAGGCGCTGGCGGCGCGGCGCGCCTGCGGGTTGTTGTAGCGCTGGAAGCGCTCGAACAGGGTCAGTCGTGCCTTGGCCGGCTGCGCGCCGTTCTCGTACTTGCCGGACAGCAGGCCGAAGGCCAGCGGCGAGTAGGCCAGCAGGCCGACCTGCTCGCGGATGGCGATTTCCGCCAGGCCCACCTCGAAGCTGCGGTTGAGCAGGTTGTAGGGATTCTGGATCGACGCCACGCGCGGCCAGCCACGGGTCGCGGCCAGGTGCAGGAAGCGCTGCACGCCCCACGGCGTTTCGTTGGACAGGCCGATGTGGCGGATCTTGCCGCTCTTCACCAGGCCGTCGAGCACTTCCAGGGTCTCCTCGATCGGCGTGATGTGCGCGTCCGGGTCGTGCTGGTAGCCGAGCTGGCCGAAGAAGTTGGTCTGCCGGTCCGGCCAGTGCAGCTGGTAGAGGTCGATGTAGTCGGTCTGCAGGCGCTGGAGGCTGCCGTCCACCGCGGCGATCAGGTTGGCGCGGTCGAAGTGGTTGCGCCCGCCGCGGATGTGGCTGATGCCGTTGCCCGGCGCCGCCGCCTTGCTGGCGAGGATCCAGTCGCTGCGCCCGCCATGGCGCCGGAAGTAGTTGCCGATGATGGTCTCGGTGGCGCCGGAGGTCTCCGCCTTCGGCGGCACCGGGTACATCTCGGCGGTATCGATGAAGGTGATCCCGGCGGCCTGGGCGCGGCGGATCTGCTCGAAGGCTTCGGCCTCAGTGTTCTGTTCGCCCCAGGTCATGGTGCCGAGCGCCAGCGCGCTGACCTGGAGGTCGGTGGTGCCGAGGGGGCGGTAGATCATCGGGGGCTCCGGTGGAGAGAAGGACAGAAAATCAGGGTACTCGATAAGCCAAGGCTCCTGCAGCACGCGGGCGGCAGGAGCCGGGAGAGTCGAGCGCGGACGGTGAACTCAGCGTAGCGCTTCGGCGGCCAGCGCTCGCTGCGTCGCCGCGCGGGACTGGAACGCCTCGCGGGCGCGGGCCAGGTTGTGCAGGTCGGTGAAGCGCTCGCCCAGGCGCGGCAGCCAGCCGGCGAACACGCCGAGGTAGGCGTCGGCGATGCTGTAGCGCTCGCCCACCAGCCACGGGCGGCCTTCGAGGTGGCGGTCGATATGCGCCAGCGCTTGGTGCAGCTGCTCGGCGGCCTGGGCGCGGATGCCGGGATGGGCGGCAACGTCGGCCGAGTAGCGCTCCGGACGGTTGAGCGGGCGGAAGCCGCCGACATGCACTTCCGAGGTCAGGTAGCCGATCCAGCTCTGGATCTGCCCCCGCTCGGCGCTGCCCGCCGGGGCGAACAGCCCGGCCTCGGGGTTGAGGTCGGCCAGGTAGGGCAGGATCGCGCTGTTCTCGGTGATCAGCGTGCCGTCGTCGAGCGACAGCGCCGGCACGCGGCCCAGCGGGTTGATGCGGTGGATCGGCGAATCGGGGGTGCGCAGGGCGACCACCTCGACCTGAATCGGCAGCTGCAGCTCGTGGACCAGGCTGTGGGCGGCCAGCGAGCAGGCGCCGGGGGCAACGTAGAGAACGCTCATGGAGTACCTCGCAAACAGGACGGCCCGCCGCGGGCGGGCCATCCGGGTGAAGGGGGGCGGCCGGGGCGCGTCCCTTGCGCGCCGGCCGGCACGGGTTGGCTTCCTGCCTCGGCGCCTCCCTGCGCCGCTGTCCAGGTTGCGCCTCAGCCGGCCTTCTGCAGCGCCGGCTTGTCCGCCTCGGTCAGCGGGGTGCGGGTGTCGGCGCTCGGCTTGATCGCGCGGCTGCTCTCGCCGCTGACCGACACCGGGATCTCGCCGTGCACGGTGCTGCGGCGCACGATGCGCCGGGCGCTGCCGTAGTCGTCGACGGCGATGTGCTGGGTGGCGCGGTTGTCCCACACCGCCAGGTCGCCCTGGCTCCAGCGCCAGCGCACGATGTTCTCCAGGCTGACGATGTGCGCCTGGAACAGGTCGAGCAGCGCCCGCGAGTCGCGCGAGTTGAGACCGACGATGCGGTCGGCGAAGTGGCCGAGCAGCAGCGCCTTCTCGCCGGTTTCCGGATGCACGCGCACCAGCGGGTGCTCGCTCTCGTAGACGGTGGAGGTGAATTGCTCGCGGAAGCGCTTGTTGGCCACCGCCTCGATCTGCTTGGGCGCCGCGTAGTCGTAGTCGTTGGTGTGGCGCACCCACAGGCTGTCGGCCAGCTGCTTGAGCGGCGCGGGCAGGTGCTGGTAGGCGCTGACGGTATTGGCGAACACGGTGTCGCCGCCGAACTCGGGGATCACCTCGCCGCGCAGGAAGGTGATCTTCGGGTAGTCGACCACGAAGCTGATGTCGGTATGCCAGGAGTTGGCGCGCGAGCGCTCGGAGTCCACCTCGAGGATGCCGGCGGTGTTGGCTTCCGAGGGCGTGGTCGGGTGCACCACCAGGTCGCCGAAGCGGCTGGCGAAGGCTTCCTGCTCGGCGTCGGAAAGGTGCTGTTGCGGGAAGAACAGCGCCTTGTGCTTGAGCAGCGCCTGCTGCAGCTCGGCGAACTGCGCGTCGGACAGGTCGGTCACGCGCACGCCGCTGACGGTGGCGCCGATGCGGCCGGTGATGGGTTGGATGTTCAGGCTCATGTCGGTTCTCCCTGGCGGTGATGCCGCCGATCTTGTTGGCAAAGCGAAGGTGGGCTTTCAGCTGGCGGCGCGCTGCTGGCGCTGCAGGGCGTACTGGTTTTCCGGCCGGGCCAGGCCGAAGTGCTCGCGCAGGGTGGTGCCGGCGTACTCCGCGCGGAACAGCCCGCGCCGGCGCAGCTCCGGCACCACCAGCTCGATGAAGTCCTCGAGGCCGCCCGGCAGCCACGGCGGCATGACGTTGAAGCCGTCGGCGGCGCCGTTCTCGAACCACAGCTGGATCTGGTCGGCGATCTGCTCGGCGCTACCGACCACAGTCCAGTGGCCGCGGGCGCCGGCGATGCGCAGGTACAGCTCGCGGATGCTCAGCTGCTCGCGCGCGGCGAGGTCGAGCAGCAGCGCCTGGCGGCTCTTGCCACCGTTGGTTTCCGGCAGGTCCTGCGGCACCGGGCCGTCGAGGTCGTAGCCGGAAAGGTCGGCGCCGATCATCCCGGACAGCAGCGACAGGCCGACCTGCGGGTGGACCAGCTCCTGCAGCTGCTGGTACTTGGCCTGCGCCTCCTCTGCCGTGCGGCCGACGATGGGCAGGATGCCGGGGAGAACCTTCAGTTCCTCGGGACGGCGGCCGTACCTGGCCAGGCGGCCCTTGACGTCGGCATAGAACGCCTGGGCGCTTTCCAGGCTCTGGTGGGCGGTGAAGATCGCCTCGGCGGTGCGCGCGGCGATTTCCTTGCCGGCCTCGGAGGAGCCGGCCTGCACCAGCACCGGATAGCCCTGCGGCGAGCGCGCCACATTGAGCGGGCCCTTGACCTGGAAGTGCTTGCCCCGGTGGTTCAGCTCATGCAGCTTGGCCGAGTCGAAGAACTGGCCGCTGGCCTGGTCGCGGACGAAGGCGTCGTCCTCCCAGCTGTCCCACAGGCCCTTGACCACGTCGAGGAACTCGTCGGCGCGCTCGTAGCGCAGGGCATGGTCGAGATGCTCGTCGCGGTTGAAGTTGCGCGCCTCGGCCAGGGTGTTGGAAGTCACCTGGTTCCAGCCGACGCGGCCCCCGGAGATCCAGTCCAGCGAGGCGAACTTGCGCGCCAGGTTGAACGGCTCGTTGAAGCTGGTGCTGACCGTGCCGATCAGGCCGATGCGCTCGGTCACCGCGGCCAGCGCCGAGAGCAGGGTGAAGGGCTCCAGGTAGGAGGCCCGCGCGGTGCGCGCGGCGACCTCGTAGCTGCCGGCACTCTCCAGGTTGACCGCCACGCCGTCGGCGACGAACAGCGCATCGAACTTGGCGGCTTCGGCGAGCCTGGCCACCCGCAGGTACTCCTTGAAGTCCACCTCGGCGCCGGCCGGCACGTCCGGATGGCGCCAGGCGGCGATGTGATGACCGGTGGCCATCAGGAAGGCATTCAGGCTCAGTTGACGCTTGCTCATGAAGGATTCCCTGTCCGTCGAGGAATTCGGCTTGCCGCCGCTGCGGCGCTGAAAGGATGAGTGCAGCAAGCGTGCCAATCCGTCCAAGCCGGTGAAATCAGTGCATTAACCCTGACGATCGCTGCCAACTGTGACCTTTTGCGCAGCGCCAGCAACCTTCTGCCGGCTTTCCGCCAGCACCTCGCGCAGTCCTGCACTCGCCTGAAAAAGATAAAAAGGAATATACAAATCAACTTTGATTATTTTTAAACATAAGTAGACCTCGCTAGAGTCCAGACCAATCGAGATCCCGTATCAGCGAGGCCACCATGAATGCTCCCGTCCTGACCCTGGCGCCCCATGAAAACAGCCGCGAGGAAATCCGGGCCAAGGCGCTGCTGTTCGCCGATATCCGCTCGCAGCAGCTGCTGGCCCAGGCCGAGCTGGTCGCCGCCAGCCCGGCGCCGGTGCTGATCCATGGCGAGACCGGTACCGGCAAGGAACTGCTGGCCCGCCACCTGCACAAGCGCAGCGGACGCAAGGGGCCATTCGTTGCCGTCAATGGCGCGGCGATCAGCGAAAACCTGGCGGAGAGCGAGTTCTTCGGCCACGAGGCCGGCGCCTTCACCGGCGCCAACGGCCGCCGTGAGGGCTGGTTCGAGGCCGCCCAGGGCGGCACCCTGTTCCTCGACGAGATCGGCGACCTGCCGCTGGCGCTGCAGGTCAAGCTGCTGCGCGTGCTGCAGGAACGCGAGGTGGTGCGGGTCGGCGGGCGCAAGCCGATTCCCATCGACGTGCGCATCGTCACCGCCACCCACGTCGACCTGCAGTCGGCCATCGCCGCCGGGCGCTTTCGCGAAGACCTCTACTACCGCCTGAACATCGTCACCCTGCGCATTCCGCCGCTGCGCGACCGCCCCGGCGACATCCTGCCGCTGGCCCAGCACTTCCTCGCCCAGTTCGCCCACGAGCACGACCGCCCGCTGCCGCAACTGGCTCCGGATGCCGTGCAGCGCCTGCTGGCGCACAACTGGCCGGGCAATATCCGCGAGCTGGAAAACACCCTGCTGTCCGCCGCCCTGCTGGCGGGCGGGCCGCTGATCGAGGGCAGCCACCTGCAGTTCAGCCGGCGCGCGGTCGCCAGCCAGGGCGTGCTGCCGGCGAGCAGCGGCGCCCCGGCCGACCAGCTGTGGCAGGGCATCCAGCAGCAGCTGCAGGAACTGCTCGACCACGAGCATGCCGAGCTGTGGTCGCGCTGGGAGGCGCTGCTGGTGCAGACCACCCTCAGTCGCCATCACTTCAACCAGGTGCACAGCGCCGACCGCCTGGGCATCAGCCGCCACGCCCTGCGCACGCTGATGAAACGCTACGACCTGCTGCCGCCGCCAGCCGGGGCGCGCTACGGCAGCGCCGGTTGAACGCACGCCCCGCCCTTGCCGGCGAGGCGCTGTCCTCCTACTCCCGCGTATGCGCCAGCACCGGCCGCCCCTCGATGGCGGTCGATTGCCTGCCGTCCGGGCCGACCGGCACCTCGCCGACCAGGGTGACGCGGTACAGCTGGCGGGCGAAGTCGCTGGCGTAGATGTCTTCCGGCGGCAGGTGCGCGGTGGCGCGGTTGTCCCAGAACGCCACATCGCCGGCCTGCCACTTGAAGCGCACCGTGTACTCGGGGCGGATCGCCTGCTCGAACAGCAGCGCCAGCAGCTGCTCGCTCTCGCGCAGGCTGAGGCCGACGATGCGCTTGAGGAACGCCGGGCTGACGAACAGCGCCTTCTCGCCGGTCAGCGGATGCACGCGCACCAGCGGGTGCTCGCTGACCAGCGGCGTGGCCGCCAGCGGGTCGCTGAAGCCCTGGCGCGCCACGCTGCCCTCCGGCGGGGTGAAGCGATGCTCGCCGCGCAGGCTGTCGACGAAGGCCTGCAGGGTCGGCGACAGGCCCTGGTAGGCGGCCACCAGGTTGGTCCACTGGGTGTCGCCGCCATAGGGCGGGATGTCCACCCCGCGCAGGATCGCCGCGGCCGGCGGGTTGACCGCCGCGGTGACGTCGGTATGCCAGCCGCTCCACGGCCGCACCAGGCGCTGCGCGCTGAAACGGCTGTTGAAGCGGTCACGACCCACCGAATAGACCTCGGGATGGCCCTCGACGTAGCCGAACACCGGATGGCCGATGGTCAGCTCGCCGAACTGGCGGCCGAGAGCCACCTGCTGGGCGTGGTCGAGGTGCTGGTCGTGGAAGAACAGCACCTTCCAGCGCAGCAGCGCGGCATGAATCGCCTCGCGCTGTTCGGGCGACAGCGGACGCTTGAGGTCGACGCCGTCGATGCGCGCGCCGATGTGGATGGATAAAGGGATGACCGCCAGCCCTTCGGCGGCCGGGACTTCGGAATGACGCAGGGGGACGGCCGGCATGGGCGGCTCCTGTGGACAAGAGGGCGGCAGCCGCCGCCCCCGGTTGTGGATAACCCGGCTCAGACCGCCGCACGCTGCTCCTGCTGAAGCACATACTGGTTGTCCGGCCGCGCCAGGCCGAAGTGCTCGCGCAGGGTGCTGCCGGCGTACTCGTAGCGGAACAGGCCACGTTTGCGCAGCTCCGGCACCACCAGTTCAATGAACTCGTCCAGCCCGCCCGGCAGCCAGGGCGCCAGCACGTTGAAGCCGTCGGCCGCGCCGTGCTCGAACCACTGCTGGATCTGGTCGGCGATCTGCACCGGCGTGCCCACCACCGTCCAGTGGCCGCGGGCGCCGGCGATGCGCAGGTACAGCTCGCGGATGCTCAGCTTCTCGCGCGCCGCGAGCTCCTGCACCAGCGCCTGGCGGCTCTGGTTCTGGTTGGTGACCGGCAGCGGCGGCAGCGGGCCGTCGATGTCGTAGCCGGACAGGTCGGCGCCGATCAGCCCGCTGAGCAGGTTGACGCCGACCCGCGGGTCGATCAGCTCCTGCAGCTCACGGTACTTGGCCTGGGCCTCCTCCTCCGTGCGGCCGACCACCGGGAAGATGCCCGGCAGAATCTTCAGCTCATCCGGGCTACGCCCGTACCTGGCCAGGCGTCCCTTGACGTCGGCGTAGAAGGCCTGGGCGCTTTCCAAAGTCTGGTGGGCGGTGAAGATCGCCTCGGCGCTGCGCGCGGCGATCTCCCTGCCCGGCTCCGAGGAGCCGGCCTGCACCAGCACCGGGTAGCCCTGCGGCGAACGGGCCACGTTGAGCGGGCCCTTGACCTGGAAATGCGCGCCCTGGTGGTTGAGCACATGCAGCTTGGCCGGGTCGAAGAATTGGCCACTGGCCTTGTCGTGGACGAAGGCATCGTCCTCCCAGCTGTCCCACAGGCCCTGCACCACGTCGAGGAACTCCTCGGCGCGCTGGTAACGCTCGCCGTGCTCGGGCAGCGCGTCCTGGTTGAAGTTGAGCGCCTCCGCCGGCGCCGAGGAAGTCACCAGGTTCCAGCCGGCACGCCCGCCGGAGATCCAGTCCAGCGAGGCGAAGCGCCGCGCCAGGTGGTAGGGCTCGTTGTAGGTGGTGCTGACGGTGCCGATCAGGCCGATGCGCTCGGTGACCGCAGCCAGCGCCGCCAGCAGGGTGAACGGCTCCAGGCGGGTGCCGCGGGCGGTCAGCGCCAGCTCGTCCAGGCTGCTGCCGCCGTTGCCCGAGGCCGCCGCCACCGAGTCGGAGACGAACACCGCATCGAACTTGGCCGCCTCGGCGGCCTTGGCCACCCGCAGGTACTCGGCGAAGTCGTGGTTGGCGTGCTCGGGCACGTCGGCGCGGCGCCAGGCGGCGATATGGTGGCCGGTGGGCAGGATGAAGGCGTTCAGGGCAAGCTGGCGCTGGCTCATGGGGGATTCCTCTTGGCAGACAGTCCGGGCGGCATCCAGGCCGCCGACAGGGGTAGTCCCTGGTTTGCAGCCGCCATGCCAACCCTGCCGGGCCTTGCCGCACGGGCCTTGTGCAGCGTCGACGGCGAACTCGACCAGAGCGGCGCTGTGGCCTTTTCGGCAAAGCGCCGCGGACGCTGTGGCATATCCCGCAGTAGCTGCCACGGCCGCGATGGCCTTTCGCGCGGGCGCCATCGGCTGGCACAACCACCAGGCCACGCCTGCCCGGCCTGCAGCGGCCGCGCATACTCATATGTCTTTTTATTTTCAAAAAAGGCACGTCAATTGCTTTTTCGTATTTAACGGGCAGCGCGCCTGCCCCAGCCCTGCGTGCCTCTGCGAAAAGGAAAAAACCATGAAGAACAAACTGTTGGCCGCCACGCTGTTCGGCCTGCTCAGCGGCGGCCTGTTGCCGAGCGCCTCCCTGCTGGCGGCCGAAGAGCCGACGGTGATCCGCTTCGGCGTGGCCCAGGTCGGCAAGGGCGGCGAGCCCTACTCCAACGGCGGCACCGCCGGCCTGGCCGACCAGCGCAAGGCGATCCAGGAGGAGCTCAAGGGCCACAACATCCAGGTGGAATGGCACTACTTCAAGGGCGCGGGACCGGCGGTCAACGAGGCGCTGGCCAATAAGCAGCTGGACTTCGCCACCCAGGGCGACCTGCCGGCGGTGGTCGGCAAGGCCGGCGGCCTGGATACCCGGCTGATCGCCGCCGACAGCCTGCTCAGCTCCGTCTACCTGGTGGTCCCCGCCGATTCGCCGATCAAGACCCTCGCCGATCTCAAGGGCAAGAAGGTGGCGCTGTTCAAAGGCACCAACCTGCACCTGGCGATCCTCCGCGCCCTGCAGCACGAAGGGCTGCGCGAGCGCGACTTCCGCCACGTCAACATGGACTTCGCCACCATGGCCGCCGCGCTGGCCTCCCAGGACATCGACGGCGCCTGGTTCCACCAGACGGCCTTCGACCTGCAGGCTTCCGGGGTCGGGCGGATCATCTACGACTCCCGCGCCGCGGACGCCAAGCTGACCCGCCAGTCCCACGTGCTGGTGCGCGGCGAGTTCGAGCGCCAGCACCCGCAGCTGGTACAGAAGGTGGTCGACGCCCTGGTCAAGACCGCCGCCTGGGCCACCCAGGACGCCCACCAGGACGAGGTCTACAAGCTGTGGGCCAACTCCGGCACCGCCGAATCCTCGCTGCGCGCCGAGCAGCAAGGCCAGTCGTTCGCCCGCCGCTACTCGCCGCGCCTCGACGAATTCTTCGTCGAGCGCTACCGCGCCACCGTCAAGGAGTCCAAGGCGCTGGGCCTGATCCGCAACGACGTCGACGTCGCCCAGTGGGTCGAGCCCAAGTACGTCGAGCGCGCCATCGAGCAGCTCGGCCTGCAGCAACTGTGGCCGCAGTACGACGCCGACAACCGCCTGGTCAGTCGCTGATCCCTCCCCCGGCGCAGGCGGCCACACCTGCGTCGGCTTCACCACCCCGCTCTGGAGAACCGCTCGGGCCATTGCCCGCCGGTCCCGGAGCGTTTGTCGTTGCTGCGCGCCTCGCGGCGTCCAGCTGCACCAGTCGGCGGCAACGGCCGGCCGACGGCATTTACGGAGACAGCAACAACGTGCTTACCGAAGCGATCATCGTGGCCGGAGCCCTGAGCGGCGGCGTCGTCACCGGCCTGGCCGGATTCGGCACCGCCCTGACCGCCCTGGGCTTCTGGCTGTATGTCGTCGACCCCGCCATTGCCGCCGCGCTGGTGGTGATCTGCTCGGTGGTCGGCCAGGTGCAATCGCTCTGCCGGGTGCGCCGCGCCGTCAGCTGGACGCTGGCCTGGCCGTTTCTGCTCGGCGGCCTGCTCGGCGTGCCCGTGGGGGTGCTGGCCCTGCAGGTCATCGATGCGCAGACGCTGAAGGCTGCCCTCGGCTTGTTCCTGGTCGGCTATACCGCCCTGATGCTCGCCCTGCGCCGGTTGCCGACCGTGGCCCACTGGGGCGGCCGCCTGGCCGACGGCCTGGTCGGTACCAGCGGCGGCGTGCTGGGCGGCATCGCCGGCCTGTCGGGCGTACTGATGAGCATCTGGTGCGGCCTGCGCGGCTGGAGCGCCGACTGCCAGCGCGGGATCTATCAACCCTACAACCTGATCGTACTGAGCATCGCCCTGGGCATCTACGCCAGCCAGGGCCTGCTGACGCCGCGGGTCTGGGAACTGAGCCTGCTGTGTCTGCCCGCCACCCTGCTGGGCACCTGGCTGGGCCTGCGCCTGTACGGGCGGATCGACGACCGCCAGTTCCGCTATCTGGTGCTGTGGCTGCTGCTGGCCTCGGGGCTGGTGCTCAGCCTGTCCAGTCTCGGCTAGGCGCACTCCCCGCCTGCCGCCGCGGCTGCCGCCCCTCTTCGTCACTGTGGTTTATCCAACAGTTCGTCAAGGCGGCTGTGCAATCCCCCGCGGCCCCGTGGCCGCCTCGCCGGCCGACGCGCCAGCACCGCGGGCGCAGCCGCCGGAGCCTGCCCACAGCGGCAGTCGGGCGCCTCCCGGCCTGTTATGTCGTTATGGCATTTCAATTTAATGATTTGAAATCTGTTGGCATAACAACTGCAACCTTCCCTGGCGTACCCGTCGCGCCGCCTTGCGGTGAGCCGACCCGCCCAGACCGACGAACACAGGAATTCCCGCCATGAAACACAAGCTGCTGCTCCCCCTCGTCGCCGCCCTCGCCAGCGGCTGGCTCGGCATCGCCAGCGCCGCCGAGCAACCCCAGGTGATCCGCTTCGGCCTGGCCACCGTCGGCAAGGGCGGCATCCCCTTCGCCTCCTCCAGCGTGACCAGCCTGGCCCACCAACGCCAGGCCATCGAGAAGGAGCTGGAAGCCGACGGCATCAAGGTCGAGTGGACCTACTTCAAGGGCGCCGGCCCGGCGGTCAACGAGGCGCTGGCCAACAAGCAGCTGGATTTCGCCTGGCAGGGCGACCTGCCGGCAGTGATCGGCAAGGCCGGCGGCCTCAATACCAGGCTGATCGCCGCCGACGGCCTGCTCGCCTCCAACTACCTGGTGGTGCCGGCCGACTCGCCGGCCAAGAGCCTGGACGATCTCAAGGGCAAGAAAGTGGCGCAGTTCAAGGGCACCAACCTGCAGCTGGCCACCGCGCGCACCCTCAAGCGCGAAGGCCTGCAGGATCGCGACTTCCGCACCATCAACATGGACTTCCCCACCGCCGCCGCCGCGCTGGCCTCCAGGGACATCGACGGCGCCTGGCTGTCATCCACCGCCTTCGAACTGCAGAAGAACGGCGTCGGCCGGATCATCTACGACACCCGCGCGGTGGACGCCCGCCTGACCCGGCAGACCCACGTGCTGGTCGACGGCGACTTCGAGCAGCAGCATCCGGAGATCGTGCAGAAGGTGGTCAACGGCCTGGTGAAAACCGCCGCCTGGGTGTCCGCGCCGGAGAACGACGACGCTGCCTTCGCGCTGTGGGCCAAGTCCGGCACCCCGGTCGACTCGCTGCGCGCCGAGCAGGGCGACCTCACCCTGGCGCGCCGCTACTCGCCGCGTCTCGACGAGTTCTTCGTCGACCGCTACCGCGCCACCGTCGCCGAATCCAAGGAGCTGGGTCTGCTGCGCGGCGACGTGAACGTGACCGGCTGGGTCGAGCCCAAGTACGTCGACACCGCCATCGCCCAGCTCGGCCTGCAGCAGCTGTGGCCGCAATACGACGCCGCCAACCAGCCGCTGACCCGGTAAGCCGCGCATGACCACGACATCCGCCGGACTGGCGCACGGGCGCAGCCTGGCCAGCTTCGTCCTGCTGGCCACCCTGGCCGGCATCGGCGTCGGCCTGGCCAAGGTGACCACCGCGCTGTACGCCATCAGCCTGCAGGCCACCCCGCTGCAGCTGGGGCTGATCGCGGCGGCGCAGACCGCCGGCCTGCTGCTCACCAGCCTGCCGTGTGGCGTGCTGGTCGAGCGCCTCGGTCCGCTGCGCCTGTTCGTCCTCGGCAGCCTGCTGGCCGGCGCCCTGTTCCAGCTGGTGCCGCTGGTGCCGCACCCGCTGTACCTGCTGGCGCTGACCCTGCTGATCGGCCTGTGCATGCCGTGCCGCTTCGTCTCGCTGAACACCGTGTTCATGCAGCAACTGGCGCAGATGGGCGAGGCGCGCGCCGGCTGGTTCCGCGGTTCGCAGATGATCGGCCTGCTGCTGATCGGCCCGACCCTGGCGGCGCTGCTGATCGACTGGCGGGGACCGGCCGGCAGCTGGAGCCTGATCGGCCTGGCCTTCGTGGTGCCGGTGCTGCTTGCGCCGCGGGTGCTGCGCAGCTACCCGGCGCAGCGCAAGGTCGCCGAGCGCCTGAGCCTGGGCGCGTTTGGCCGCCAGCTGGGCCTGCTGCGTCACGACGCGCAACTGCGCAACAACTGCCTGCTGGACTTCTGCGTGCAGGCGGCGGCGATGTTCTTCGCCTTCTTCATCGTCGCCATCACCGTGCGGGACTACGGCTGGTCGGCGCAGCAGGCGGCCGCCCTGCTCAGCGGCCACGGCCTGGCCTTCATCGTGGCGCTGTTCTTTCTCGGTCGGCGCTTCGGCGGTCGTGGCCAGACCAGCTTCGCCAGCAGCCTGCTGCTCAGCGCTGCGGCCCTGCTGGCGCTGGGACTTGGCCAGCAGGCAGCGCTGCTGTGGGCCGGCGGCCTGCTGCTGGGCATCAGCCTGGGCATGCTGCAGATCACCACCCTGTCCAGCTATGCCCGCCAGGGCCTGCGCCTCGGCCATGGGCGCATCGCCGGCCTGGCGGCGCTGATCGGTCCGGCCGGCAGCATGACCGGCTGTCTGCTCGGCGGCCTGCTCGGCGAGTCGTTCGGCCTGCAGCGGCTGTTCCTGCTGTTCATCCCGCTGCTGCTCGCCTTCCTGCTGGTGCCGCTGCTGCGCAGCCACTTTCCCGCCCTGTCCGCCCGGAGGACTTCCCCATGAGTACCACCCCAGTCGCGGGCGTTGCCCGCCCGTTGTCGCTGCGCCCCTGGCCGAGCCTGGCTCGGCCGCTGAGCTGGCTCGGCGGCCAGAGTGTCGCCCTGCTGCTGCCGCTGGGCCTGCTGCTGCTCTGGCAGGTCGCCGTCAGCCGGCAGTGGGTATCGACGCAGATCCTGCCGCCGCCGGGCCTGGTGCTGCAGACCTTTCTCGACCTCGCCGGCAGCGGCGACCTGTGGTTCGAGCTGTCAATCAGTCTGCAGCGGGTGCTGATCGGCTCGGCTCTCGGCGCTGCCATCGGCCTGGCGCTCGGCCTGCTGATGGGCCTGTCACGCCAGGTCGAGGCCTACCTGTGGCCGCTGTTCCAGGCCATCAGCCAGGTGCCGGTGCTGGGCTGGATTCCGCTGCTGATGATGCTGGTCGGCATCGACGAGACGCTCAAGTACCTGGTGATCGCCAAGGCGGTGCTGGTGCCGATGACCATCAACACCTACGCCGGCATCCGCAACATTCCCGAGAGCTACCTGGAAGTGGCCCAGGTGTACCGCTTCAACCTGCTGCAGCGCCTGCGCCGGGTGATCCTGCCGGCGGCGCTGCCGAGCATCTTCACCGGCGTGCGCTTCGCCCTGACCAAGGGCTGGATCGCCCTGGTCACCGTCGAGCTGCTGGCCTCCAGCGAGGGCATCGGCTACCTGATGGTCGACGGCCGGCAGATGTTCCAGCTCGATCTGGTGATCGTCGCCATGCTGGTCATCGGCCTGGTCGGCCTGCTGCTGGACAAGGGCCTGGCGCTGATCGAAACCCGCCTGCAACGCTGGCAGCGCCAGGCGTTCTGAGGAAAAAACACCATGACTGACCTTGCGAAAAGATTGCCCGACCTGCGCGGCTGGGTGGTGCCGGTCGGCCTGCTGTTGCTGTGGTGGTTGGCCACCGCGCAACAGTGGGTCGACACCAAGCTAGTCGCCAGCCCGCTGGCGGTGGTCGAAGCCGCCTGGCAGGCCGCGGTCAGCGGCGAGCTGGTGAACAACCTCGGCGCCAGCCTGCAGCGCAACCTGACCGGCTTCGCCCTCGGCGGCCTGCTCGGCCTGCTGTTCGGCACCCTGCTCGGCCTGTCGCGGCTGGCCGAGCGGCTGGTCGGGCCGACCTTCCACACCGCCAAGCAGATCGCCCTGTTCGCCTGGATCCCGCTGCTGTCGGCCTGGTTCGGCTTCGGCGAGCCGGCCAAGCTGGCGTTCATCGCCCTGGCGGTGTTCTACCCGGTGGCGCTGAACAGCTTCGAGGGCATCCGCGCCACCCGCCACGAGCTGTACGAGGTGGCGCGGGTGCTCGGCCTGTCGCCGGCGCAGCGCCTCTGCAAGCTGGTGCTGCCGTCCGCCGCCCCGGCGATCTTCACCGGCCTGCACCTGGGACTGATCTACGCCTGGCTGGCGACCATCGGCGCCGAGTACTTCTTCTCCGCCGGCCCCGGCATCGGCAACAGCATGATCGACGGCCGCGAGCACTTCGAGATGGATCAGGTGCTCTACGGCCTGCTGGTAGTCGGCAGCGTGGGCCTGCTGCTCAACCGCCTGGCCACCTGGATCGAAACCCGCACGCTGGCCTGGCGTGTGCGCAGTCATTGAGGGTAATAGCGATGAGCAAGACCGATTTCCTGACCCTGCACGGGGTCGACAAGCGCTTTGCGGTCAAGGACGGCGAACTCAGCGTGCTGGAGAACATCAGCCTGAACATCCGTCAGGGCGAGTTCATCAGCATCGTCGGCGGCAGCGGCTGCGGCAAGTCCACCCTGCTGCGCCTGCTGGTCGGCCTCGAAGAGGCCAGCGCCGGCCGCCTGCTGCTCGACGGCGTACCGATCCGCGGCACCGACCCCGCGCGCGGCATCGTGTTCCAGGACCACCGCCTGTACCCCTGGCTGACCGTCGAGGACAACGTGCTGCTGGCGCTGGCCAACTCGCCGCTGGGCCAGGCCGAGCGCCTGGCCACCGTGCACCGCCACCTCGAGCTAGTCGGCCTGCAGAACTTCACCAAGGCCTATCCGGCGCAGCTGTCCGGCGGCATGAGCCAGCGCGTGGCGATCGCCCGCGGCCTGGTCAACCGGCCGAAGATCCTGCTGCTCGACGAACCCTTCGGCGCCCTCGACGCCCTCACCCGCGCCCAGCTGCAGGAGGAACTGGCGCGCATCTGGCTGGCCGAGGGCATCACCACCGTGCTGGTCACCCACGACGTCGACGAGGCGGTGCTGCTCGGCGACCGGGTGGTGGTGATGGAGCCGCGGCCGGGGCGGATCAAGCGCATCGTCGCGGTCGACCTGCCGCACCCGCGCAGCCGCGACGACTACCGCCTCAACGATCTGCGCAACGACATCCTGCAGGACTTCAGCCACCACCAGGCCTCGCCGCTGGTGAATCCGCAGCTGGAGCCACGGACGTTCCGCAGCTACACCATGGCCTGGTAGCCCGCCGACCGAGGGGCCCCCACGATCGCCGTGCAATCGGCTTGTGGGCACCCCTCTGCCACGCCTTCCAAGCGCCGCCGGCAGACCCTGCGGCGCGTTTTCACGACCATTTTTTTATATTCAAAATAGACATTAATATCGAATTAATAATTCTTTTTGGAATTAAAAGAATTAACTTAGCTTGGTTTTCGCCGACACCTCACGTCGTAACCATCGTCGGCCGCTGACTGCCCATTCGACCACGAAACGCCCGCACGGCCGCCTGACAAGCATTCGAATATCTGGAGCATCGAGCAATGAACAAGTCCACTCTGGCCCTGGCCATTGTGGCGGGCATCGTGGGTCTGCCATCCGTGCAGCAGGCGTCCGCCGCAGGTTTCATCGAGGACAGCAAGGCCAGCCTCGGCCTGCGCAATTTCTACTTCAACCAGGACGTGCGCAGCGCCGATGTGCCGTCGTTCAAGGAGTGGGGCCAGGGTTTCACCCTGAACTACCAGTCCGGCTTCACCCAGGGCACCGTCGGCGTCGGCGTCGATGCCATCGGCCTGCTCGGCGTCAAACTGGACTCCGGCAGCCGCGTCAACAAGGCCGGCCGCAGCCGCACCCCCGGCCAGTTGTTCCCGCTGGAAAGCGACGGCAGTGCGGTGGACGAGTTCAGTCACCTGGGCCTGACCGGCAAGCTGAAAGTGTCCAAGACCGAGGCGCGCCTCGGCACCCTGCAGCCCAGGCTACCGGTAGTGGTGTACAACGACGGCCGCCTGCTGCCGCAGACCTTCGAGGGCGGCCAGATCACCTCCAACGAGATCGACAACCTGACCCTGATCGGCGGCCAGCTGGAGCACACCACGCTGCGCGCCTCCAGCGACCGGCAGAGCCTGAAGGCCCATGTCAGCGCGACCGAGGACAGCAACAAGTTCTACTACGGCGGCGCCGACTACCGCATCGGCAAGAACCTGCTGCTGCAGTACTACTACGGCAACCTCAAGGAGTTCTACCAGCAGCACTTCCTCGGCCTGACCCATACCCAGGCCCTGCCGCTGGGCAGCCTGGTCACCGACCTGCGCTACTTCGACAGCCGCTCCGACGGCAAGAACGCCAGTGCTGCCGGCCGCGCCGAAGGCTACAAGGTCGGTGGCGACCTGGCGCGTGCGGCCGGCGATCCGGACAAGGGCGAGGTGGACAGCCGGCTGTGGAGCGCCCAGTTCACCTGGAAGGTCGGCGGTCACGCCCTCGGCCTGGGCTACCAGGAAAACAACGGCGACAGCGAGCTGGCGCGCCTGCACAGCGGGCCGGGGGTCAGCGACTACACCATCGGCGGCCGCTTCATCGGCAGCTTCATCCGGCCCGACGAACGCACCTGGATCGGCTCGTACAGCTACGATTTTGCCGCCCTCGGCGTGCCCGGCCTGAGCGCCGCACTGATCTACAACAAGGCCGATAACATCGCCATAGCCGGCAGCCGCCGCGAGGGTAGCGAATGGGAACGCGACCTGCGCCTCGGCTACGTGGTGCAGAGCGGCGCCCTCAAGGGCCTGGGCTTCGCCTGGCTGAACGGCTCACTGCGCAGCAGCGACCTGCCCGTCCAGACCAATGTCGACGAGAACCGCCTGCTGGTCAGCTACAGCCTGCCGCTGCTGTAAGCCGCCCCCGGCAGCCGGCCCTGCCGCGCTGCCGGTTTTCCCATCGCCCGTCTGTAGCGTTGTATACAAAACTACATAACCCGACCGCCTTCAGCGCCCAACCGACAGGGCCGGCGGGCGTTTTCTCGCTCCGGCAATCAATCTCAACTCATTGATTTTAAAGGTTTTAATCCTCATATTTCGCCGCTGGCAACCCTTTTGCTTGGCTTCTCCTGCCCTGATCAAGGCGACCTGTTTGCCGAGGGCCAGCGATCGAAGGAGAACGCCATGAACAACAGCGCTTGCGGCGCAGACACTGCTCGACTCCTCCTCCGCCAGCCAGGTCTGCTCGGCGCGGCAGGGCTGCAGTGTCGCCCTGCCTCTTTTATTTCTAAATAGAATTTAAAAATAAATAATTATTCTTTTTAGATTTATAAAGTCTCCAGTAACCTCGCAGCCGACATAGGACTGCGATACCTCAGTCATCTTTCGCCGGTGCGGTATAGCCCACTCGGTAACACCCGGGACGCCCCGTCTATTCATGGAGAACAAGCAATGAACAAGTCCCCCCTGGCCCTGGCCGTGTTTGCCGGCACCCTGGGCGCCGCCCTGTCCGGTGCGGCTCATGCCGACTTCATCAAGGACAGCAAGGCCAGCCTGACCCTGCGCAACTTCTACTACGATCAGAACACGCTGAATAAGGACAACGCTCCGTCCGCACACGAGTGGGGCCAGGGTTTCATCTTCAACTACGCCTCCGGCTTCACCGAGGGCACCGTCGGCTTCGGCGTGGATGCGATCGGCCTGCTCGGCGTACGCCTGGACGGCGGCGGCGACGGTGACGCCACCGACAGTCGCAAGCCGGGTCAGCTGTTCCCGCTGGACAGCGATGGCACGGCGGTGAGCGAGTACAGCAAGGCCGGGCTGACCGCCAAGGTCAAGCTGTCGAAGACCGAAGCGCGCCTGGGCACCCTGCAGCCCAAGCTGCCGGTGGTGACCTTCAACGACGGCCGCCTGCTGCCGCAACTGTTCGAGGGCGGGCAGATCACCAGCAACGAGATCGACGGTCTGACCCTGACCGCCGGCCAGCTGGAGCACACCAAGACCCGCAGCTCCACCGACGACCTCGGCCTGCGCATCGGCGGCGCCAAAACGGTCAACGGTATCCAGGCCGACACCAACAAGTTCTACTTCGCCGGCGGCGACTACAAGCTGACCAAGGACCTGACCGCGCAGTACTACTACGGCAACCTGGAAGACTTCTACGACCAGCACTTCCTCGGCCTGGTGCACAACTGGGCGCTGCCGGTGGGTGCGCTGAAGAGCGACCTGCGCTATTTCGACAGCAGCTCCGACGGCAAGAACGCCAGCACCGCCGGCCGCGCAGAAGGCTACACCAGCAGCGGCTACTGGAACGGTGGCAGCAAGAACCCCGACAACGGCGAAGTCGACAACCAGACCTGGAGCGCCCTGTTCACCTACACCCTGGGTGGCCACGCGCTGAGCGCAGGCTACCAGCAGGTGTCCGGCAGCAGCGCCTTCCCGTTCCTCAACCAGGGCGACGGCTCCACCGCCTACCTGATCACCGACGTGCAGATCAACAAGTTCCTCAGCGCCGGCGAGCGCACCTGGCAGGCCGGCTACGCCTACGACTTCGCCAAGCTCGGCGTGCCGGGCCTGAAGGCCAGCGCGCTGTACCTGAGCGGCGACAACATCCATGCCGCCGGCAGCGACAAGAAGGAATGGGAGCGTGACCTGCGCCTGGACTACGTGCTGCAGGAAGGCACCCTCAAGGGCCTGGGCTTCACCTGGCGCAACGCCTCGCTGCGCGGCAACGCTACCAACGACCAGGACGAGAACCGCCTGATCGTCAGCTACACCCTGCCGCTGCTGTAAGTCTCCACCGGCAGCGCGGCCCGCGCTGTGCTGCCGGCTTGCCCGCAGTGCAGTGCCGCGCTCAGCTCGGGGTTGCGGCCAGCGCGGGGGTCTTTCCCGCCTGCTGCAGGTGTCGACGCGCGAAGGCTTCGAACTCCGCCGCCGGCAGCGGCTTGCTGTACAGGTAGCCCTGCACCTCGTCGCAGCCCAGGCGCTCAAGCTCGTCCCGTTGCGCCGCCGTCTCCACCCCTTCGGCGATGGTCAGCATGCCCAGGCTGCTCGCCATGCCCAGAATCGCCCGCACGATGGACTGGTCGTGGCCGTCCTGGTTGATGTGCTGCACGAAGGACTGGTCGATCTTCAGCTTGTGCACCTCGAACTGCTTGAGGTAGCTCAGCGACGAATAGCCGGTGCCGAAATCGTCGATCGACAGCAGCACGCCCAGCGCGCGCAGACGCCGCACCACCGCGATGGCCGCCGCCGGATCGTGCATGGCCACGCTCTCGGTCAGCTCCAGCTCCAGGCAGTGGGCCGGCAGACCGGTTTCCTGCAGGACGTCGACGACCAGCTCGACCAGCCCGGGATGGCGGAACTGCGCCAGCGACAGGTTCACCGCCATGGTCATCGCCGGCGGGTAGCCCTGCTCCAGCCACTGCTTCATCTGCCGCGCCGCGCTGCGCAGGACCCATTCGCCGACCTGCAGGATCTGCCCGCTGCCCTCGGCGACCGGAATGAACTCGGCCGGGCTGATCACGCCCAGCTGCGGGTGGGTCCAGCGCAGCAGGGCTTCGGCGCCGACCAGGCGCCGGCCGTCGATGCTCACTTGGGGCTGGAAGCACAGGTGCAGCTCGTGCCGGTCCAGCGCCTGGCGCAGCGCGCTCTCCAGCTGCAGGATGCGCGCCGACTGGTGCTGCATTTCCGCGGTGAAGAAGCGGTAGCCGTTGCGCCCCTCCTGTTTGGCCCGGTGCATGGCGATATCGGCGCGCTGCGACAGGCTGTCGAAGTCGCGGCCATCCTCGGGGAAAACCGCGATGCCGATCGAGGCGTTGATCGCCAGGCTGTGTTCGCCAACCTCGCAGGGGCTGGCCAGCAGCGCCTTCAGCCGCTCGGCGGCATGCGCCGCGCCCTTGGCATCGGTATAGGGCAGGACGAAAACGAATTCGTCGCCGCCCTGGCGCGACACGGTGTCCTCGTCGCGCAGGGCGGCCTTCAGGCGCTGGGCGACTTCGACCAGGAAGGCGTCGCCGACCCGGTAACCCAGCGAGTCGTTGATGTGCTTGAAGTGGTCCAGATCCATGTACAGCACCGCCAGCGGCTGGTGGCTGCGCTCGGAGAGTCCCAGCGCCTGCTCGCAGCGGGAAGCGAATAGCTTGCGGTTGGGCAGGTCGGTCAGCGCGTCGAAATGCGCCAGGCGCTCGATACGCTGCTCGTCCAGCTTGCGCTGGGTGATGTCTTCCTTGATCGCCAGGTAATGGGTGGGCTGGCCGGCATCGTCGAAGACCGGCGAGATCAGCACCGACTCGGTGTACTCGCTGCCGTCCTTGCGCTGGTTGACGAACTCGCCACGCCAGGCCCGGCCACTGGTGAGGTGCTGCCACATGTCCTCGTAGGTGCTCTGCGGGGTCTTGCCGGAATGCAGCAGCTTGGGGTTTTGACCGATGGCCTCCTCCAGGCTGTAGCCGGTCGCGCGGGTGAAGGCCTGGTTGGCGTATTCGATACGCGCATCGAGGTCGGTGATGACGATGGTGCTCGCGCTCTGCTCCACCGCCTGGCTCAGCTTGCGCAGGGTCGCTTGGTCGCGGGTGCGCGCGGTGACGTCGCGCGACAGCATGACAAAGCGTGGCGCGCGGTCGTGGTCCTGGCGCATGACCGACACCGACAGCTCGAAACAGTGGATGCCGTCGGCCAGCGGGAGCTGGATCTGCTGGCCTGACGCATAGCCGTTGGCGTGCGCCTCCTGCAACGCGGCCATGCAGATGCGGGCGGCCTCGACCGGCAGCACGTCGTACACCGTCCGGCCGAGCAGCGGATCGGCATCGGCGCCGGTCGCCAGTTGCTCGTTGCGCGGCGCGTGCACCTGCAGGTAGCGGCCGTCGCGATCGAGCTCGAACAGCAGGTCGGGAATCGCCTCGAGAATGGCCTGGGAGTGCCGGCGGGCATCGCTGAGCGCGCCATAGGGGGCGGTGATCATCTCGACGAACACCGCGCGATACAGCAGCAGGTAGGCCAGCACCTTGTAGACGTGGCCCATCAGGTTGAACACGTCGGTGGCCGAGGCATACCGGGTGAAGAACAGCTCGCTGAAGATCATCGCCAGCACCGCAGCGAGCAGCAACGCGACGTTGCAGCCACTGGCCTGGCGCAGGCGGGCGAGCAGCACGGCGACGGTGAGCAGATGGACGCCGATCACGCCGTACTCGGCCCACAGCTTGAACGGGGTGAGTCCCTGGCCGGCGACGAAGGTCGCCGGCAGCCACTGCGGCTGCTTGAGGAACAGCCAGTGCAGCAGCGCCACGCCGAGCAACACGCACAGCAGGGGCACGAAGCGGCGGCGCTCGCGGCGCAGTCCCTGCTCGGCGCCCACCGGTGGCCAGGGCAGCCAGGCGACCAGCAGCAGCGCCAAGGCGGCCAGATAGCGGGCCACCAGCCAGAAGTGGATGGCCTTTTCCACGCCGCTGGGGGTCACGTAGTCGGGCATGCCAAGGAACGACAGCATGTGGGAAAAGTCGAGGATGGCGACGCCGATGAAGCCGCAGGCCAGCAGCAGGATGTTGCGCTGCGGGTGCAGGCCATGGGTGCTCCAGCCGACGGCGAAGACCAGCACGGCCACGGCGATGGCGGTGGTTTCCAGCAGCATGTGCCAGGCCAGGTAGCTGGTGACCGGCGGTATCGCCGCGGCGAACTGGGTGGTCAGCAGCATGCCGGCCAACAGGATGGCCAGCACCGCCAGGGGCTGGCCGAGTGAGTCCCGGTGTTGCGGATGAACCTGCTGCAAGCCGAATCGCACGCGCTCGGTACCTCTGTCCATGAACCGACTGTCGTTACCGGAGAAATCCGGCAGGCACCAGTGTGACAGTCTTCCACGGCGCCAATGTGACGCGGAATGTGCCTGTCTGACCGCCACCCGTCAATGATTGCCTGGGCTGCGCCGACCATGGTCGCTAGACGGCGCATAGTCGACGATTTAATGGCGCCTGAAGACCTGCTCGGCCACGCCGCTGACGGCGCGTCACCACACCTTCTTATATTAATTAAGGAATAAACAAATCGTTATTTATTCTTTTTAATATCTTTCGCTCCTGCGCATAGTAGCCACCACACACCCTTACAGCAGGAGCGCAACAGGATGAGCATCCGCCTCGGCGATATCGCCCCCGACTTCGAACAGGATTCCAGCGCCGGCCGCATTCGTTTCCACGAATGGCTGGGCGACAGCTGGGGCATCCTGTTCTCCCACCCGGCCGACTTCACCCCGGTGTGCACCACCGAGCTGGGCTTCACCGCCAAGCTGAAAGGGGAATTCGCCCAGCGCGGCGTCAAGGCCATCGCCCTGTCGGTGGACCCGGTGGAGTCGCACCTGAAGTGGATCGAGGACATCAACGAGACCCAGGACACCCAGGTCAACTTCCCGATCCTCGCCGACGCCGACCGCAAGGTGTCCGACCTCTACGACCTGATCCACCCGAATGCCAACGACACCCTCACCGTGCGCTCGCTGTTCATCATCGACCCGGCCAAGAAGGTGCGCCTGATCATCACCTACCCGGCCAGCACCGGGCGCAACTTCCACGAGATCTTGCGGGTGATCGATTCGCTGCAGCTGACCGACCACCACAAGGTCGCCACCCCGGCCAACTGGCAGGACGGCGACGAGGTGGTGATCGTGCCCTCGCTCAAGGACGAGGCCGAGCTCCAGCAGCGCTTTCCCAAAGGCTACCGCGCGGTGAAGCCGTACCTGCGCCTGACCCCGCAGCCTAACCGCTGAAGCCAACCTGTTACCACTTGGGGTTGGGGGCCTGAACGGCAGGACAGGTCCCCTTTTTTATTCGCAACAGAAGGAAACGCAGATGCTGGTGGTATCCCTTTCCGGCAGCCCCTCCCTGCAGTCGCGCTCCGCTGGCCTGCTGGAGTGGTCGCGCCGCTGGCTGAGCGCGCGCGGCGTGGAAGTGGTCAGCTTCGGCGTGCGCGACTTCGCCGCCGAGGATCTGCTCTACGGGCGCTTCGACAGCCCGCAGGTGGTCGAACTGGCCAAGCGCGTGCGCGCCGCCGACGGCCTGCTGGTCGCCACGCCGGTGTACAAGGCCGCCTATTCCGGCGCGCTGAAGACCCTGCTCGACCTGCTGCCCGAGCGCGCCCTGGCCCACCAGGTGGTGCTGCCGCTGGCCACCGCCGGCAGCCCGGCGCACCTGCTGGCGCTGGACTACGCGCTGAAGCCGGTGCTGGCGGCGCTGAAGGCCGAGGAAGTGCTGCAGGGCGTGTTCGCCGACGACCGGCAGACCCGCTACGAAGAGGGTCGCCTGGTCCTCAGCGAGGAGCTGGAACAACGCCTCGACGCCGCGCTGGAGCAGTTCTACCAGGCACTGGCGCGCCGGCCGCGGCACCTGGAGCCCGGCCAGCTCGAGCAGCAGCTGCTCGGCGCGCGCTGGAGCATCTGAACCCCGATTGACCCTGGGCGAGCGTATCTGCGCAGCCCACTGATTCAAGTCCTCGCCCCCACCGGCGAGGCAGCGCAAAGCCCTTACTTGTCCGCCAACGGACCAGCAGGCACCCACCACAACCGACATGCATAAAGGAGAGCGCCATGCGCACAACCTACCTGCGTCGAGGACTGGTCGCCCTGCTGGCTGCAGCGATCTCCTCCGCCGCCCTCGCCGCCGATGATGCCCACACCCTGCGCATCGGCTACCAGAAATACGGCACCCTGGTCCTGCTCAAGGCCAAGGGCAGCCTGGAACAGCGCCTCGCCGATCAGGGCGTCAAGGTGCAATGGACCGAATTCCCCGGTGGCCCGCAGCTGCTGGAAGGCCTCAACGTCGGCTCGATCGACTTCGGCGTGACCGGCGAGACCCCGCCGGTGTTCGCCCAGGCCGCCGGCGCCGACCTGCGCTACGTCGCCTACGAGCCGCCGGCGCCGACCGGCGAGGCGATCCTGGTACCCAAGGGCTCGGCGATCAAATCGGTAGCCGAACTGAAGGGCAAGAAGGTCGCCCTCAACAAGGGCTCCAACGTGCACTACCTGCTGGTGCGCGCCTTGGAGGATGCCGGCCTGTCGATCAAGGACATCACCCCGGTGTACCTGCCGCCGGCCGACGCTCGCGCCGCCTTCGAGCGCGGCAGCGTCGACGCCTGGGTGATCTGGGATCCCTTCCAGGCTGCCGCCGAGCAGCAACTGCAGGCGCGCACCCTGCGCGACGGCAGCGGGCTGGTCGACAACCACCAGTTCTACCTGGCCAGCGGCAGCTATGCGCAGCAGCACCCGCAGGTGGTCGGCGCGCTGATCGAGGAAATCCGCGCCGTCGGCGAAGACTCCAAGGCCGACCCGGCCAAGGTCACCGCCCAGGTCGCTCCGCTGATCGGCTTGAGCCCTGAGATCACCCACAAGGCGGTCACCCGCCAGGGCTACGGCGCCCAGCCGTTGACCCCGACGGTGGTGGAGGCCCAGCAGAAGATCGCCGACACCTTCGCCGACCTCAAGCTGATTCCCAAGCGCCTGAGCATCAAGGACGTGGTCTGGACGCCACCGGCCAAGGTCGCCCAGCACTGACCAGCGTCGCGGGCGCGCCCCAGGCCGCTCGCGACTGCCCCCGCTCACATGAATCATCGCGCGCATGAGCTACGCCCCGCCGCCGGCGCGCCCACTTTCAGGAATACTGCGATGAGTCTGAACATTTTCTGGTTTCTCCCCACCCACGGCGACGGCCACTACCTGGGCACCGCCGAAGGCGCCCGCGCCGTCGACCACGGTTACCTGACCCAGATCGCCCAGGCCGCCGACCGCCTCGGCTTCGGCGGCGTGCTGATCCCCACCGGGCGCTCCTGCGAGGACTCCTGGCTGGTCGCCGCCTCGCTGATCCCGGCTACCCAGCGCCTGAAGTTCCTCGTCGCCCTGCGTCCGGGGATCATCTCGCCGACCGTGGCCGCCCGTCAGGCGGCGACCTTGGATCGCCTGTCCAACGGCCGTGCGCTGTTCAACCTGGTCACCGGCGGCGATCCGGACGAACTGGCGGCCGACGGCCTCAACCTCAGCCACGCCGAACGCTACGAGGCCGCCGTGGAGTTCACCCATGTCTGGCGCAAGGTGCTGGAAGGCGAGACCGTCGACCTCGACGGCAAGCACATCCAGGTCAAGGGCGCCAAGCTGCTCTACCCGCCGATCCAGCAGCCGCGTCCGCCGCTGTACTTCGGTGGCTCCTCGGAAGCGGCCCACGAACTGGCCGCCGAGCAGGTCGAGCTGTATCTGACCTGGGGCGAGCCGCCGCAGGCGGTGGCGGAGAAGATCGCCGACGTGCGCGCGCGCGCCGCCAAACACGGCCGCACGGTGAAGTTCGGCATCCGCCTGCACGTGATCGTGCGCGAGACCAACGCCGAGGCCTGGGCCGCCGCCGAGCGCCTGATCAGCCACCTGGACGACGACACCATCGCCAAGGCCCAGGCCTCGCTGGCGCGCTTCGACTCGGTCGGCCAGCAGCGCATGGCCGCCCTGCATGGCGGCAGCAAGGACAACCTGGAAGTGTCGCCCAACCTGTGGGCCGGGGTCGGCCTGGTGCGCGGCGGCGCCGGCACCGCGCTGGTCGGCGACGGCCCGACCGTGGCAGCACGGGTCAAGGAATACGCCGAGCTGGGCATCGATACCTTCGTGTTCTCCGGCTACCCGCATCTGGAGGAGTCCTACCGCGTCGCCGAACTGCTGTTCCCGCACCTGGACATCGTCCAGCCGCAGCGTCCCGAGAGCCGCGGCTACGTCAGCCCGTTCGGCGAGATGATCTCCAGCGACATCCTGCCCAAAGCGGCAGCCGCCAGCTGAAGCAAGGTGCCCTGATCGCGCCCGCGCGCGATCAGGGCAAAACGGAACGACTTGCTACCGCAAGAGTGACGAGGTCAACGATGAGTACAACGACTATCCACCGGCTGGCCCTGCGCCTGGCCCCCTGGGCACTGCCCGTGGCGCTGCTGGCCGTCTGGCAGATCACCGTGGTGACCGGGCTGCTGTCCACCCGCATCCTGCCGGCACCCAGCGCCGTGCTGAGTGCCGGCTGGGCGCTGCTGAGCAGCGGCGAAATCTGGCAACACCTGGCCATCAGTGGCTGGCGCGCCGGCATCGGCTTTGCCATCGGCGGCAGCATCG
This sequence comes from Geopseudomonas aromaticivorans, assembly GCF_019097855.1. Taxonomy (GTDB): domain Bacteria; phylum Pseudomonadota; class Gammaproteobacteria; order Pseudomonadales; family Pseudomonadaceae; genus Geopseudomonas; species Geopseudomonas aromaticivorans. Next base: position 43,766 of record NZ_JAHRGL010000014.1, on the reverse strand, counting down.
GCCTGCTGCTGGGCTTCATCACCGGCCTATCTACCTGGGGCGAGCGCCTGCTCGACAGCTCGGTGCAAATGATCCGCAACGTGCCGCACCTGGCGCTGATCCCGCTGGTGATCCTGTGGTTCGGCATCGACGAGAGCGCCAAGATCTTCCTGGTCGCCCTCGGCACCCTGTTCCCCATCTACCTCAACACCTACCACGGCATCCGCAGCGTCGATGCCGGTCTGGTGGAGATGGCGCGCAGCTACGGCCTGTCCGGCTTTCCCCTGTTCCGCCAGGTGATCCTGCCCGGCGCCCTGCCGTCGATCCTGGTCGGCGTGCGCTTCGCCCTCGGCTTCATGTGGCTGACCCTGATCGTCGCCGAAACCATCTCGGCCAACGCCGGCATCGGCTACCTGGCGATGAACGCCCGCGAGTTCCTGCAGACCGACGTCGTGGTGCTGGCGATCCTGCTCTACGCGGTGCTCGGCAAGCTGGCCGACGTCGCCGCCCGCGGCCTCGAGCGCCTGTGGCTGCGCTGGCATCCGGCCTATCAGAACGGAGGTGCGGCATGAGCGCCCAGGACCTGAAACGCGGCATTCCGCTGCACCTGCATGGCGTGGCCAAAGCCTTCGGCCCGCGCACCGTGCTGCATGACATCGACCTGCACATCCCCGCCGGCCAGTTCGTCGCCGTGGTCGGCCGCAGCGGTTGCGGCAAGAGCACCCTGCTGCGCCTGCTGGCCGGTCTCGACCGCGCCAGCCACGGCGAGCTGCAGGCCGGCAACGCCCCGCTGGCTGAGGCCCGCGAGGACACCCGGCTGATGTTCCAGGAATCGCGCCTGCTGCCGTGGAAACGGGTGATCGACAACGTCGGCCTGGGCCTGTCCGGCGCCTGGCAGACCCAGGCGCTGGACGCACTGGAAGCGGTCGGCCTCGCCGAGCGCGCCCATGACTGGCCGGCGGCGCTGTCCGGCGGGCAGAAGCAGCGCGTGGCCCTGGCTCGTGCGCTGATCCACCGCCCGCGCCTGCTGCTGCTCGACGAGCCGCTCGGCGCCCTGGACGCACTGACCCGCATCGAGATGCAGCAGCTGATCGAGCGCCTGTGGCAGCAGCACGGCTTCACCGTGCTGCTGGTGACCCACGACGTCAACGAGGCGGTGGCGGTGGCCGACCGGGTGATCCTGATCGAGGACGGCCACATCGGCCTCGACCTGCCGATCCCACTGGCCCGCCCGCGCCCGCGCGCCTCGGCCGCACTGGCGGCGCTGGAGGCGCAGGTGCTCGAGCGCGTACTGGCCCTGCCGCCGCAGGCCGAGCTCGCCGAAGCCGTTTCACCCCTGCCCACGCAGCTGCGCTGGGCCCTCTGAACAACACCCCTCTCCCGCCAACGGGAGAGGGGTAAACAACCTGACCTCCCCTACCCCCGAAGGAGCAAGACCATGACCATCAAAGCCATCAACGTGCGCAACCAGTTCAAGGGCACCATCCGCGAAATCATCCTCGGCGACGTGCTGTCGGAGATCGACGTGCAGACCGCTGCCGGCATCGTCACCTCGGTGATCACCACCCGCTCGGTCAAGGATCTGGAACTGGCCGTCGGCAGCGAAGTGATCGCCTTCGTGAAGTCCACCGAGGTGTCGATCGCCAAGCTGTAAGCCCCCGCGCCACGACGCAGCCGCGACGGCGCCAGCAGGCGTCGGCCGCGGCTTTTTTCTGTCGGTCGGTCAAGGCTCGCAGCGCACCCTCAGCGATAGATATCCGCCCGGCTCCACGGCAGGTCGTGCGAGCCGTCGGCACGCGGGCGCACGGCGAGGATCTGGTGCAGGTTGATCCACTCGCGCTCGAAGCCGTAGGCACAGCCGGCCAGGTACAGCCGCCAGATGCGCAAGGCGCGCTCCGGCACCAGCCGCGCGGCTACGTCGAGGTGCTGCTCCAGGCGCTCGCTCCACAAGTGCAGGGTGCGCGCGTAGTGCAGGCGCAGGCTCTCCACATCGACCACCTCCAGGCCTTCCTCGCTCATCCGCGCCACTGCGGTCGCCAGGTGCGGCAGCTCGCCGTGGGGGAACACGTAGCGGCCGATGAACTCGCCGCCGCCGCGGCCGACCGGGCGGCCATCGGTGTGCTTGGCGGTGATGCCGTGGTTCAGCACCAGGCCGCCGGGTTTCACGGCCTGCTGCAGGGTGCGGAAGTACAGCGCCAGGTTGGCGTGGCCGACGTGCTCGAACATGCCGACGCTGACCACCTTGTCGAAGCGGCCGTCCGTCGGCAGGTCGCGGTAGTCCTGCAGCTCCAGCTGCACGCGATCCTGCAGGCCCTCGGCCGCCACCCGCTCGCGCGCCAGCTTGAGCTGTTCGCCGCTGAGGGTGATGCCATAGACCTCGGCACCGAACTCGCGGGCGGCGAAGCGCGCCAGCCCGCCCCAGCCGCAGCCGACGTCCAGCAGCCGCTCGCCGGGCTGCAGGCGCAGCTTGCGGCACAGGTGACGCAGCTTGGCCTGCTGGGCGCTGTCCAGGTCTTCCGTGCCGGTCGCGAAGTAGGCGCAGGAATAGACCATGTCGCGATCCAGCCATAGCCGGTAGAAGTCGTTGGACAGGTCGTAGTGGTAGTGGATGTCCTCGGCGTCGGTGGCCTTGTCGTGCGCCGGCGAGACGGCCGCCGTAGCGTCCGCCTCGCCGAGCAGGGCCGCACTGAGGGCGTCGGCGATGCGCATCACCGCCCCGATCGGCCCCAGGATGTCCATCGCCCCCTCGACATAGGCGCTGCCCAGCAGGTCGAGGCTGGGGCGACCGAGCCGACTCAGCAGCTGCGGATCGCGCACCACCAGCGTCACCAGCGGCTCGGGACCGAAGTCCAGTTGATGACCGTCCCAGAGCTGCAGTCGCAATGGCAGTTGCAGGCTGCGCAGGGCCGGCGGAAGTTGCGCCAGCATGAACCATCCCCCGTTGCGTGGAATCCCTTTCAAGGGTAGACCAGCCACAGAAGATCGGCGGCCGTCGATGTTCCACGTGGAACACTGGTGTTCCTCCGCGCTCGCGATCCGCAAATCGCCCGGACGAAAACGACAATGCCCGGCGCGGGCCGGGCATTGTGGTAACTGATCATGAAGAATAAAGTCTGTCGGGGCGCCGAGCTTGCAAGCCCTGATCCACAAGGAGCAGCGCCAGCCCCACCTGGACCGGAAAGTCTGTCGGGACGGTCTGGACCAAACCAACATCTGGCGCCTCTTTGAATAAAAGCTGTCGAGCCCCGCCCCTCCAGAGCGCGCAAGGACCGCACCAGGCCATTGATCGCAGCCGTAGACGCTCACTTGCCGGACCACACCTCGACTGACTTTGATCCAGCCCGACAGACTTTATTCTTTCGGAGCATAACCGCCAAATAGCCGGAAGGCCTTACTCCACCGTGACCGACTTGGCCAGGTTGCGCGGCTGGTCGACGTCGGTGCCCTTGAGCACGGCGACGTGGTAGGACAGCAGCTGCAGCGGGATGGTGTAGAGGATCGGCGCCAGCAGGTCATGGATCTGCGGCATGGTCACCACATGGGTGCCTTCACCGTCGCTCATGCCGGCCTGACGGTCGGCGAAGACGATCAGCTCGCCGCCGCGTGCGCGTACTTCCTGCAGGTTGGACTTGAGCTTCTCCAGCAGCTCGTTGTTCGGCGCCACGGTGACCACCGGCATGTCGCTGTCGACCAGCGCCAGCGGACCGTGCTTGAGTTCGCCGGCCGGGTAGGCCTCGGCATGGATGTAGGAGATTTCCTTGAGCTTGAGCGCCCCCTCCATGGCCACCGGATACTGCGCACCGCGACCGAGGAACAGCGAGTGGTGCTTCTCGGCGAACAGCGCGGAGACCTGCTCGACGGTCTTGTCCATCGCCAGCGCCTCTTCCAGGTTGCCCGGCAGGCGGCGCAGCGCCTCGACCAGTTCAGCCTCGACGCCGGCCGCCAGGGTGCCGCGCACCTGGCCGAGGGCCAGGGTCAGCAGCAGCAGGCCGACCAGCTGGGTGGTGAACGCCTTGGTGGACGCCACGCCGATCTCCGGACCGGCGTTGGTCAGCAGGGTCAGGTCGGACTCGCGCACCAGCGAGCTGGTGCCGACGTTGCAGATCGCCAGACTGGCCAGGTAGCCGGCCGACTTGGCGTTGCGCAGGGCGGCCAGGGTATCGGCGGTTTCCCCGGACTGGGAGATGGTGACGAACAGCGAGTCGGGCTGCACCGCCACCTTGCGGTAGCGGAACTCGCTGGCCACCTCGACCTGGCAGGGCATACCGGTCAGCTCCTCCAGCCAGTAGCGGGCGACCATGCCGGCATGGAAGCTGGTGCCGCAGGCGACGATCTGCACGTTGCGCACGCGGGCGAACAGCTCCGCCGCCTGCGGGCCGAAGGCCTGTACCAGCACGTGATCGGAACCCAGGCGACCTTCCAGGGTGCGCTGCACCACGCGCGGCTGCTCGTGGATTTCCTTGAGCATGAAGTGGCGGTACTCGCCCTTCTCGGCCGCCTCCGCGCCCTCGTTGAACTGCACGGTGTCGCGCTGCACGCTGCGGCCTGCGGCATCCCAGATCTGCACGGCATCACGGCGGATCTCGGCGATGTCGCCCTCCTCCAGGTAGACGAAGCGGTCGGTGACCTGGCGCAGGGCCAGCGGGTCGGAGGCGAGGAAGTTCTCGCCCAGGCCCAAACCGATCACCAGCGGGCTGCCACTGCGCGCGGCGAGGATGCGGTCCGGCTGCGCGGCGCTGATCACCGCCAGGCCGTAGGCACCATGCAGCTCCTTGACCGCCGCCTTGAGCGCCTCGGCCAGGTCCGGCACGCTCTTCAGCGTGTGATGCAGCAGGTGGACGATGGTCTCGGTGTCGGTCTGCGAGGTGAACAGGTAACCGAGGCCCTCGAGCCGCTCGCGCAGCTGCTCGTGGTTCTCGATGATGCCGTTGTGCACCACCGCCAGCTCCTCGCCGGAGAAGTGCGGATGGGCGTTGGCCTCGCTGGGCACGCCGTGGGTGGCCCAGCGGGTATGGGCGATGCCGAGGCGGCCGAGCAGCGGCTCTTCCACCAGCGCCTGTTCCAGTGCGGCGACCTTGCCGATGCGGCGGCTGCGACGCAACAGGCCATCATTGGTGTAGACCGCCACGCCGGCGCTGTCGTAGCCGCGATATTCGAGGCGCTTGAGGCCTTCGATGAGGATCGCACTGACATTCCGCTCGGCAATCGCGCCGACAATTCCGCACATGCTGGTTCTCCTTGCTATACGTCGGCGCAGATCAGCTTGATGCCACGCGCCAGAATCTGTTCGCGCGCCTCGGTGTCGAGACGCGCATCGGTAATCAGAGTGTGGATGCTGCTCCACGGCAGCTCCAGATTGGGCATGCGCCGGCCGAGCTTGTCGGCCTCGGCCATGACGATCACTTCGCGCGCCACCTCGGCCATGACCCTGGACAGGCCCAGCAGTTCATTGAAGGTGGTGGTGCCGCGCGCCAGATCGATACCGTCGGCGCCGATGAACAACTGGTCGAAATCGTAGGAACGCAGCACCTGCTCGGCGACCTGGCCTTGGAACGATTCGGAATGCGGATCCCAGGTGCCCCCGGTCATCAGCAGCACCGGCTCCTGCTCCAGTTCGCGCAGGGCATTGGCCACGCTCAGCGAATTGGTCATCACCACCAGGCCGGGGCGACGGTCCAGCTCGGGGATCAGCGCCGTGGTGGTGCTGCCGCTGTCGATGATGATCCGCGCATGCTCGCGGATGCTGGCCGCCGCCGCACGGGCAATGGCCTGCTTGTACGGCGACACCGGCTGGCTGTGCTCGGCCACCAGCTCGTGCGGCATCGGCACCGCCCCGCCGTAGCGACGCAGCAGCAGGCCGTTGTTTTCCAGCGCGGCGAGGTCCTTGCGGACGGTGACTTCCGAGGTTTCGAAGTGACGGGCCAGCGCCTCGACATGCACTTCACCCTGCTCGGCGAGCAGGGCGAGGATGGCATGCCGACGTTGTGGTGTGTTGCGTTTCGACATTCGCAAGTTTCGATTCGTAACTTTATAGGTGTGAATCAAAACTCAGGAAGGCGCAGGCGTCAAGTGACTGTGGACAGAACTATCCACAGAACGATGGCCGGCGCGCAAAGACCATCTTGGCAAAGCTGTGTGGATAAAAGATCTGCCGCGGCGTTATTTCTATCCACAGGCTGAAGTACCGATCAGCCTGGGTTGCCTGTGGAAAACCCTGTTGCGGAGTTTTCCACAGGCGCTGGAGCAGACTGAGCACTGCGGACAGTTATCCACACCGCGCAGGGTGCGCCACGCGTACCGACAGGCCGGTGCGATTCAGGCCTTGGGCTTCTTCACCGGGCGCTGCCAGCCATCGATGTTGCGCTGGCGCGCCCGACCGACCGCCAGGGTGTTGGCCGATACTTCGCTGGTGATCACCGAACCGGCGGCAGTGGTGGCACCGTCGCCGATGGTGACCGGGGCCACCAGCGAGCAGTTGGTACCGATGAAGGCATCCACGCCGATCACCGTGCGGTGCTTGTTGGCGCCGTCGTAGTTGCAGGTGATGGTGCCGGCGCCGATGTTGCTCAGCGCCCCGATCTCGGCATCGCCCAGGTAGGCCAGGTGGCCGGCCTTGGCGCCCTCGCCCAGCACCGCGTTCTTCAGCTCGACGAAGTTGCCGACGTGCGCCCTGGCGCCCAGCACGCTGCCCGGACGCAGGCGGGCGAACGGCCCGCAGTCGGCGCCCTCACCCAGCTCGGTGCCTTCCAGGTGGCTGTTGGCCTTGACCACCGCGCCGCGGCGCAGGGTGCTGTTGCGGATCACGCAGTTGGGGCCGATCTCGACATTGTCCTCGATGACCACCCGGCCCTCGAGGATCACGTTGATGTCGATCAGCACGTCGCGACCGACGCTGACCTCGCCGCGCACGTCGAAGCGTGCCGGATCGAGCAGGGTCACGCCTTGGGCCATCAGCCGGCGCGCGGCGCGCTGCTGGTAGTGGCGCTCCAGCTGCGACAGCTGCAGGCGGTCGTTGGCGCCCTGCACTTCCATGGCGTCCTCCGGCTGCGCGGTGGCCACCGTCAGGCCGTCGGCCACCGCCATGGCGATCACGTCGGTCAGGTAGTACTCGCCCTGCGCGTTGCTGTTGGACAGCAGGCCCATCCACTCGGCCATGCGCGCGCCGGGCATGGCGAGGATGCCGGTATTGCCCTCGCGGATCGCCAGCTGCTCGGGACTGGCATCCTTCTGCTCGACGATGGCGCTGACCTGCCCCTGGGCGTCACGAATGATCCGGCCATAGCCGGTGGGATCGGCCAGCTCCACGGTGAGCAGAGCCAGCTGCGCCGGGCCGGCGTGGGCCAGCAGGCGCTCGAGGGTCGGCGCCTCGATCAGCGGCACGTCGCCGTACAGCACCAGCACCTGCGCGGCAGTGATGAACGGCAGCGCCTGGGCCACCGCGTGGCCGGTGCCGAGCTGCTGCTCCTGGAGGACGAAGTTCAGGTCGTCGGCCGCCAGACGCTCGCGCACCGCTTCGGCGCCGTGGCCGATGACCACATGGATGCGCTGCGGCTGCAGCGCCCGGGCGGTGTCGATGACATGACCGAGCATGGGCTTGCCGGCGACCGGGTGCAGGACCTTGGGCAGCGCCGAACGCATGCGGGTGCCCTGACCGGCGGCGAGGATGACGACTTCCAGACTCATGACGCGATTTTCTCCATGAAAAGAAAAAGGGGGTAGCCGAAGCTACCCCCTTTCATATACATCAGGCGACCTTCCGCAAGGCGGATCAGTGCGCCATACCACCGAACTTCTTGCGCAGTTCCTGAATGGTCCGCAGCTGTGCAACAGCTTCGGCCAGACGGGCGGAAGCGGTGCCGTAGTCGAACTCGGCACCCTTCTCGCTGAGGGCCTTCTCGGCAGCCTTCTGGGCTTCGAGAGCCGCTGCTTCGTCGAGGTCGGCAGCTCGGATCGCGGTGTCGGCGAGGACCTTCACCGTGTTCGGCTGCACTTCGATGAAACCGCCGGAGATGTAGTACACCTCTTGCTCGCCACCCTGCTTGATCACTCGCACCGGACCCGGCTTGAGATCGGTCAGTAGCGGGGCGTGGCCCAGCAGAATACCGATATCACCCATGCTACCGTGGGCGACGACCATTTCCACCAGCCCCGAGAACAGCTCTTCTTCCGCACTGACGATGTCGCAGTGGATTGTCATAGCCATATTTCATGCCTCGGTAAGCAGGCGGCGCTACCGGGTAGCCGCCGCCTGGTCGAGCGCCCGCCAGCGGGCGCGCCAGTTACAGTTTCTTGGCTTTTTCGACGGCTTCGTCGATGGTGCCGACCATGTAGAACGCCTGCTCCGGCAGGTGATCGTAATCACCGTTGAGGATGCCGGCGAAACCACGGATAGTCTCTTTCAGCGGAACGTACTTGCCCGGGGCGCCAGTGAACACTTCGGCCACGAAGAACGGCTGGGACAGGAAGCGCTGGATCTTACGCGCGCGGGATACCAGCTGCTTGTCGGCTTCGGACAGTTCGTCCATGCCGAGGATCGCGATGATGTCCTTCAGTTCCTTGTAGCGCTGCAGCACGTACTGCACACCGCGGGCGGTGTCGTAGTGCTCCTGGCCAACTACCAGCGGATCCAGCTGACGGGAGGTGGAGTCCAGCGGGTCGACGGCCGGGTAGATACCCAGCGAGGCGATGTCGCGGGACAGTACCACGGTGGCGTCGAGGTGGGCGAAGGTGGTCGCCGGGCTCGGGTCGGTCAGGTCGTCCGCAGGCACGTATACGGCTTGTACCGAGGTGATCGAGCCATTCTTGGTGGAGGTGATGCGCTCCTGCAGAACGCCCATTTCCTCGGCCAGAGTCGGCTGGTAACCCACCGCGGACGGCATACGACCCAGCAGCGCGGACACTTCGGTACCGGCCAGGGTGTAACGGTAGATGTTGTCGACGAACAGCAGAACGTCGCGGCCTTCGTCACGGAACTTCTCGGCCATGGTCAGGCCGGTCAGCGCCACGCGCAGACGGTTGCCTGGCGGCTCGTTCATCTGACCGTAGACCAGGGCTACCTTGTCCAGAACGTTGGAGTCCTTCATCTCGTGATAGAAGTCGTTACCTTCACGAGTACGCTCGCCCACGCCGGCGAACACGGAGTAACCGCTGTGTTCCATGGCGATGTTGCGGATCAGCTCCATCATGTTCACGGTCTTGCCGACACCGGCGCCACCGAACAGACCGACCTTACCGCCCTTGGCGAACGGGCAAACCAGGTCCATGACCTTGATGCCGGTTTCCAGCAGCTCGTTGCCGCCGGCCTGCTCCGCGTAGGACGGGGCAGCGCGGTGGATGCTCCAGCGCTCTTCCTCGCCGATGGGGCCCGCTTCGTCGATCGGGTTGCCCAGGACGTCCATGATGCGGCCCAGGGTCTGCTTGCCAACCGGCACGGAGATGCCGGTGCCGGAGTTGCTCACGGTCAGGCCACGCTTGAGGCCTTCGGTGGAACCCATGGCGATGGAACGAACCACGCCGTCGCCCAGCTGCTGCTGGACTTCCAGGGTGGTCTGCGCGCCTTCGACTTTCAGCGCGTCATAAACGCTCGGCACCTGATCGCGCGGGAATTCCACGTCGATAACGGCGCCGATGATTTGAACGATACGTCCGCTACTCATATCTGGTTCCTCTGAATATTTGAACCTGTTAAACCGCGGCAGCGCCGCCGACGATTTCCGAGATCTCTTGCGTGATCGCTGCCTGACGCGCCTTGTTGTAGATCAGCTGCAGATCTTTGATCAGCTGACCGGCGTTGTCGGTGGCATTCTTCATGGCGATCATCCGCGCCGCCTGCTCACAGGCGTTGTTCTCGATCACGGACTGATACACCTGCGATTCGACATAGCGAACCAGCAGGGCATCCAGCAGTTGCTGGGCGTCGGGTTCGTACAGGTAATCCCACAGGCCCTGCTTCGCGCCGTCGTCGGCCTCGGTAGCGGGAGCCAGGGGGAGCAATTGTTCAACCGCCGGCTTCTGGGTCATGGTGTTCACGAACTTGTTGGACGCCAGGTACAGGCGATCCAGCTGACCTTCGTTGAACCGATCCAGCATGACCTTGACGCTGCCGATCAAGTCATTGACCGACGGCGCATCACCCAGGTGGCTGACCGCAGCAACCACGTTGCCGCCGTAGCTGCGGAAGAAGCTGGCACCCTTGCTGCCGATGACGCAGAACTCTGCCTCAACGCCCGCATCGGACCAGTCCTTCATGTTTTTGATCAGGGCCTTGAACAGGTTGATGTTCAGGCCACCACAGAGACCACGGTCACTGGATACCAGGATGTAGCCGACACGCTTGACCGGACGCTCCACCATGAAGGCATGGCGGTATTCCGGGTTGGCCTTGGCCAGGTGACCGATCACCTCACGGATACGCACCGCGTACGGACGGCCGGCGGCCATGCGCTGCTGAGCTCTGCGCATCTTGCTGACCGCCACTTTTTCCATGGCGTTGGTGATCTTCTGCGTGCTCTTGATGCTCGCAATCTTGCTGCGAATCTCTTTTGCGCCTGCCATGTGACACCTTTCGGGTTAGCAGGCGGGAGCCTTGCGGCTCCCGCTGCGGCTTACCAGCTCTGAGTGGCCTTGAACTTCTCGATGCCGGCCTTCAGGCCTGCGTCGATTTCGTCGTTAAAGTCGCCCTTCACGTTGATCTTCGCCATCAGGTCGGCGAACTCGCGGTTGAAGAAGGCGATCAGGCCCTGCTCGAAGGCGCCGACTTTCTTCACGTCGACGTCGGCCAGGAAACCACGCTCGGCGGCGTACAGAGACAGCGACATGTCGGCGATGGACATCGGCGCAAACTGCTTCTGCTTCATCAGCTCGGTAACGCGCTGACCATGGTCGAGCTGCTTGCGGGTCGCGTCGTCCAGATCCGAGGCGAACTGGGCGAAGGCCGCCAGTTCACGGTACTGGGCCAGCGCGGTACGGATGCCGCCGGACAGCTTCTTGATGATCTTGGTCTGGGCGGCACCACCAACGCGGGATACCGAGATACCGGCGTTGACCGCCGGACGCAGACCCGAGTTGAACATGGCCGATTCCAGGAAGATCTGACCGTCGGTGATCGAGATCACGTTGGTCGGAACGAACGCGGAAACGTCGCCGGCCTGGGTTTCGATGATCGGCAGCGCGGTCAGCGAACCGGTCTTGCCCTTCACGGCACCGTTGGTGAACTTCTCGACATACTCTTCGGAAACGCGGGAAGCGCGCTCCAGCAGACGGCTGTGGAGATAGAACACGTCGCCCGGGTAGGCTTCGCGGCCCGGCGGACGGCGCAGCAGCAGGGAGATCTGGCGGTAGGCCACGGCCTGCTTGGACAGGTCGTCGTAAACGATCAGGGCGTCTTCGCCGCGGTCGCGGAAGTATTCACCCATGGTGCAACCGGCGTACGGTGCCAGGTACTGCAGGGCAGCGGATTCGGAAGCCGACGCAGCCACCACGATGGTGTTGGCCAGGGCGCCGTGCTCTTCCAGCTTGCGCACCACGTTGGCTATGGTCGACTGCTTCTGACCGATAGCCACGTACACGCAGCGGATGCCGCTGTTCTTCTGGTTGATGATGGCGTCGATGGCCATCGCAGTCTTGCCGATCTGGCGGTCACCGATGATCAGCTCGCGCTGGCCACGGCCAACCGGGATCATGGCGTCGACCGACTTGTAGCCGGTCTGTACCGGCTGGTCGACCGACTTACGCCAGATCACGCCCGGAGCGACCTTCTCGACCGCATCGGTTTCTTTGGCGTCGATCGGGCCTTTGCCGTCGATCGGGTTGCCCAGGGCATCGACCACGCGACCCAGCAGTTCCGGACCAACCGGAACTTCGAGGATGCGGCCGGTGCACTTGGCGCTCATGCCTTCGTTCAGGCTCTGGTAGCTGCCCAGAACCACGGCGCCAACGGAGTCCTGCTCCAGGTTCAGCGCCATACCGTAGACGCCGCCCGGGAACTCGATCATTTCGCCGTACATTACATCGGCCAGACCGAAGATGCGCACGATGCCGTCAGATACGCTGACGACGGTGCCTTCGTTACGGGCCTGCGCGGTCACATCAAGCTTGGCGATACGCTGCTTGATGATTTCGCTAATTTCGGAAGGATTCAGTTGCTGCATGCCATGCCCCTCAAATCAGGATTTCAACGCTTCGGCCAACTGGTTCAGTTTGCCGCGGACCGAACCGTCGATAACCAGGTCACCCGCACGAATGATCAAACCGCCGATAAGGGCGGGATTGACGACCGGGGTAGGCTGGACGGTGCGATCTAGCCGCTTCGACAAGGCGGCAGCCAGAGTTTGGAGTTGTTCGGCGCTCAGTTCGTGAGCCGTTTCGACCTCGACCTCGATCGAACGCTCGGCTTCCGCCTTCAGCAGCTCGAACTGGTCGCGCACGGTCGGCAGCAGCTCCAGGCGATTGTTTTCACCCAAGGCCGCCACGAAGTTGCAGAACGACTCGTCGATGCTTTCAGCGCACAGCTGAACCAGAACCCCGGCCTTGCGGTCGTGGGTCAGGGCCGGGTTATGCAGCTGGGCGATGACTTCGGGAGACTCCACGAAGGCGGCGCTCAGAGCCAGCATGTTCGACCAGGCATCGGTTTGTTTGGCGGCGGAAGCGAACTCGAAAGCGGCTTTCGCATAAGGCCGAGCAAGCGTATTGATAGTTGCCATCGCTCGCCTCGCTTAGAGTTGGGAGGCCAGTTTTGCGACCAGATCGTTGTGTGCCTTGGCGTCCACGGAGGACTCCAGGATCTTCTCGGCACCAGCGACGGCGAGAGCCGCAACCTGGGCGCGCAGCTGATCCTTGGCGCGATTCACTTCAACCTCGATTTCGGCCTTGGCGGCGACAAGCAGACGCTCGCCTTCGCTACGGGCCTGCTGCTTGGATTCCTCGACGATCGCATTGGCGGTCTTGCTTGCCTTGTCGAGAATCTCGGCAGCCTGCTCCTTGGTTTCGCGGAGCGTCTGGGCAGCTTTTTCCTGGGCCAGTTGCAGGTCGCGCTGGGCACGGCCGGCGGCATCCAGACCTTCGGCAATTTTCTTCTGGCGGGCTTGCATGGCAGCCGTGATCGGCGGCCACACAAACTTCATGGTGAACCAGACGAAAATAGCGAAGGAAATCGTTTGACCGAACAGCGTCAAGTTAATGTTCACAGCGATTTACCTCGTGCTATCTCGTGGGTCCGGTAGTCAAATCCTCGGCGACCGGACTGTGCATGGACACAGCCCGGTCGAAAAACCGCGGATGCTTGAACTTAGCCGGCAACAACGAAGATGAGGTACATCGCGATACCAACGCCGATCATCGGCACGGCGTCGAGCAGACCGGCCATCAGGAAGGTCTTGGTTTGCAGCTGGGCGCCCAGCTCCGGCTGACGCGCGGTGGATTCCAGCAGCTTGCCACCCAGCAGGGCGAAGCCAATACCGGTGCCCAGAGCACCCAGACCGATCATGATGGCGGCGGCGATGTAGACGAGTTCCATAACAGCTCCTGAGGTTTTCTAAAAGTTAAGGTTTCGTTGGTTAAAGCGAGGGTTGGTCCACTGTTCAGTGGTGGTCTTCGTGGGCGGCGCTCAAGTACACCACTGTCAGCACCATGAAGATGAAGGCCTGCAGCGGGATCACCAGGATGTGGAAGATCGCCCAAGGCACATTCAGGACCGGCTGTGCCCAGAACGGCAGCAGTGCGATGAGGATGAACACCACCTCACCAGCGTACATGTTGCCGAACAGACGCAGGGCGAGACTCAGCGGCTTGGTCAGCAGGCCGAGGATCTCGAGGAACAGGTTGAACGGGACCAGCGACCAGTGGTTGAACGGGGTGAACGCCAGCTCCTTGGTGAAGCCGCCGAAACCCTTGACCTTGACGCTGTAGAACAGGATCAGGATGAACACGCCGAGGGACAGACCGAAGGTACCGTTCGGGTCGGCGGTCGGCACGATCTTGAAGTAGGGTACGCCGAGCAGAGTGGCCAGACCCGGGATGTAGTCGACCGGGATCCACTTCAGGCTGTTCATCAGGAACACCCAGACGAAGATGGTCAGCGCCAGCGGGGCGACCAGCGGATTGCGACCGTGGAAGGTGTCCTTGACGACGCCCTCGACGAACTCGATGCACATTTCCACCAGGTTCTGCAGACCGCTGGGCACACCGGCGTTGGCACGCTTGGCGACGCGGCTGAACAGGAACAGGAAGATCAGACCCATGAAGATCGACCAGCCCAGGGTATCCACATGGATAGCCCAGAAGCCCATTTCCTTCACTTGTTCGTGGTTCTGGGCAAAGCTCCAGCCGTTGACCGGATGGGAGCCGAAGACCAGGTTCTGCAGGTGGTGCTGAATGTATTCAGCCGGTGTGTTAGCCATAAACGCCTCAATGCTCTAATGCTTTGGAAAGCCTTTCACCAGCAGGAGGGAACACGCGGAGGTGCCTAGCACCAGTCCGTAGCCGACAAACAGCGCCGCCACGTTCAACCGCTCCACTCCTGCAAACACCAGCGCAAACAACGCTGCCGTCAGAAACAGTTTGCCCATCTCGCCCGACCAGAAGGACTGGACGATGGCTCGTACCGAACGCGCCCCGAAGTAACGGAAGGCTTTGTACGCGAAGTACACATTCGGCACCAGTGCAATCATGCCGCCAAGCAGTGCGGAATATCCGGCGACCGGACCTTTCCACAGCCACCCGGCCATGGCGACCACCACGGTCACCCCCAGCTGGGTGAGCAGCAACGGGAATACCGCCAGGCGGTGCATAGGGGTCTTGTTGCGAATGTTCACCACGTCGCCCCGTTTCCGTGTTGCCGGCCTGCTTAGCAAGCACCATGCCGGCCAAAATTGCGCCGGGAGTATAGGGGGGGAACTTGCCCCGTTCAACTGCCGGGTAGTCGAATATGTACTCTGGCTACACAATCGCTGCGATCAGCGGATGTGCGCCAGCACCCCTTGCAGCTCGTCCAGAGAACTGTAGCGGATTACCAGCTGGCCCTTGCCCTTTTCACCGTGGCGGATCTGCACCGCCGCGCCCAGCCGCTCGGCCAGGCGCTGTTCGAGGCGAGCGATATCCGGATCGGCCTTGGCCGCTTCCACCTCCGGCTTGCCGCTCAGCCACTGGCGCACCAGCGCTTCGGTCTGACGAACGGTCAGACCACGCGCGACAACATGTCGCGCTCCTTCCACCTGGCGTTCCGCCGGCAGGCCGAGCAGGGCACGGGCGTGGCCCATCTCCAGATCGCCGTGGGCCAGCAGGACTTTCACCTCTTCCGGCAGCGCGGTCAGGCGCAGCAGGTTGGCAATGGTCACCCGCGACTTGCCCACCGCGTCGGCGACCTGCTGCTGGGTCAGCTGGAAGTCGTGCTGCAGGCGCTGCAGGGCCACGGCTTCCTCGATCGGGTTGAGGTCCTCGCGCTGGATGTTCTCGATCAGCGCCATGGCGATGGCCGCCTCGTCGCTGACCTCGCGCACCAGCGCCGGAATGCGTTCCAGACCGGCCAGCTGGCAGGCGCGCCAGCGGCGCTCGCCGGCGATGATCTCGTAGCGCTCACCGTCGATCGGACGCACCACCACCGGCTGCATCAGCCCCTGGCTGCGGATCGAGTGGGACAGCTCCTCGAGCGCCTGCGGGTCCATGTCGCGGCGCGGCTGGTACTTGCCACGCTGCAGCAGGTCCAGCGGCAGCTGCTGCAGTTCATCGCGCGGCGCCCTGACCGCCTGATCCTGCAGGGCGTTGACGCTGGTGCCACCGAGCAGGGCGTCCAGGCCACGGCCGAGTCCGCGTTTCTTCACAGCCATGTGCGGCTCCTCAAGCAGTGGTGGCGGCGCGTTTGACGCGACGCTGACGGGCGACCAGTTCCTTGGCCAGTTCCAGATAGGCCTTGGCGCCGCGCGAAGACTTGTCGTAGACCAGCGCCGGCATGCCGTGGCTGGGCGCCTCGGCCAGACGCACGTTGCGCGGGATGGTGGTCTCGTAGAGAGCCTCGCCGAAGTGCTGCTGCAGCTGGGCGGTGACGTCGTTGGTCAGACCGATGCGCGGGTCGTACATGGTGCGCAGGATGCCCTCGATGCGCAGGCTCGGGTTGAGCAGCGCGCCGATGCGCTGGATGCTGTTGACCAGGTCGGACAGCCCTTCCAGCGCGTAGTACTCGCACTGCATGGGGATGATCACCGCATCGGCGGCAACCAGGGCGTTGATGGTCAGCATCGACAGCGCCGGCGGGCAGTCGATCAGGATGAAGTCGTAGTTGTCGCGGATCGGCGCCAGCGCCTGGCGCAGGCGCTGCTCCTTGTTCGGCAGCTCGAGCAGGGTGACCTCGGCGGCGGTGAGGTCGCGGTTGGCCGGCAGCAGCTGGTAGCCGCCGTGCTCGGAGGACTGCATGGCCGCGGCCAGGTCGCAGTTGCCGAGCAACACGTCGTACACCGACTGTTCGAGGTTGAGCTTGTCCACCCCGCTGCCGGTGGTGGCGTTGCCCTGCGGATCGAGGTCGATCAGCAACACGCGGCGCTGGGTCGCCACCAGCGAGGCAGCCAGGTTGACGCAACTGGTGGTCTTGCCCACCCCGCCCTTCTGATTGGCGATCGCAAATACTTTAGCCATGCTCGGCAGTCTCTCCCTTCAGGCGCAGCGGCGCAGTATCAGCAGATGACGCTGGCCCTGGCAACCGGGCACCTGCAGCGCATGTTCGGCTTCCAGACGAAAATCCGCCGGCAGCTCGGCGAGCTCCTCGGCGGGATGCACGCCCTTCATCGCCAGCCAGCGGGTCTCGGCATCGCCCAGGTGGCGGGTCCAGTTGGCGAAATCGGCCAGCGAGCTGAACGCCCGCGACACTATGCCGGCAAACGGCTGCACCGGCTGGAAGTTTTCCACACGGCTGTGGACAACTTCCAGGTTGGCCAGTCTCAGCTCCAGCTTGACCTGGGTCTGGAAACGGCTCTTCTTGCCGTTGGAATCGAGGGTGGTGAAGCGCCGCTCGGGGAACAGGATGGCCAGCGGAATGCCGGGCATGCCGCCGCCACTGCCGACGTCCAGCCAGTTATCCCCAGCCTCGCGCACGAACGGCACCAGGCTCAGGCTGTCGAGCAGGTGGCGCGACACCATCTCGTCGGGATTGCGCACCGCGGTCAGGTTGTAGGCCTGGTTCCACTTGATCAGCAGGGCCAGGTAGGCCAGCAGCTGTTCCTGCTGCAGGGCACTCAGCTCGACACCGAGCTGGGCGGCGCCGCGCGCCAGTTCGGCGGCGTGGGCCGGGGTAACGACGGACATCAGGCGTTCTGCTCCAGCTGGCGGCCGGCGCCGCGTTTCTTCAGGTAAATCACCAGCAGCGACACCGCGGCCGGGGTGACGCCGGGAATGCGCGAGGCCTGGCCGAGGGTCTGCGGCCGGGCGGCGCCGAGCTTGCCCTGCAGCTCCTTGGACAGCCCGCCGATGATGGTGTAGTCGAGGTCGTCCGGCAGCACGGTGTTCTCGCTGGCCCGCAGGCGCTCGATCTCGTCCTGCTGGCGGTCGATGTAGCCGGCGTACTTGATGCGGATTTCCACCTGCTCGGCGACCTGCGGGTTATCCACAGCCTCGCCTGTGATCTCGGCCAGACCAGCGTAGTCGATCTCCGGACGCGCCAGCAGGTTGTGCAGGTTGTACTCGTGGGTCAGCGGCGTGCCGAAGCGCGCCACTATGGCCTCGCCCTGCGCGGTGCCCGGGCGCACCCAGGTGCTCTTCAGGCGCTGTTCCTCGCGCTCGATGCCCTCGCGCTTGGCGCAGAACGCCGCCCAGCGGCGGTCGTCGACCAGGCCCAGCTCGCGGCCCTTCTCGGTCAGGCGCAGGTCGGCGTTGTCCTCGCGCAGGATCAGCCGGTATTCGGCGCGCGAGGTGAACATGCGGTACGGCTCCTGGGTGCCGAGGGTGATCAGGTCGTCGACCAGCACGCCGATGTAGGCCTCGTCGCGACGCGGGCACCAGGCTTCGCGGCCCTGGGCGCGCAGCGCGGCGTTGGTGCCGGCGAGCAGGCCCTGGGCACCGGCCTCCTCGTAGCCGGTGGTGCCGTTGATCTGCCCGGCGAAGAACAGGCCGCCGATCACCTTGGTTTCCAGCGAGTACTTCAGATCGCGTGGATCGAAGTAGTCGTACTCGATGGCGTAGCCGGGCCGCACGATGTGGGTGTTTTCCATGCCGCGGATCGAACGGACGATGTCCAGCTGCACGTCGAACGGCAGCGAGGTGGAGATGCCGTTGGGATAGTACTCGTGGGTGGATAACCCTTCGGGCTCGAGGAAGACCTGATGGCTGTCCTTGTCGGCGAAGCGGTGGATCTTGTCCTCGATCGACGGACAGTAGCGCGGGCCGATGCCCTCGATGACCCCGGAATACATCGGCGAGCGGTCGAGGTTGCCGGCGATGATCGCGTGGGTGCGCGCGTTGGTGTGGGTAATCCAGCAGCTGACCTGCTGCGGATGCTGTTCGCGCGAACCGAGGAACGACATTACCGGCGTCGGCGTGTCGCCAGCCTGCTCGGTCATCACCGAGAAATCGATGGAGCGGCCATCGAGCCGCGGCGGGGTACCGGTTTTCAGCCGGCCGACCCGCAGCGGCAGCTCGCGCAGGCGCTTGGCCAGGGCCAGCGACGGCGGATCGCCGGCACGCCCGCCGGAATAGTTCTGCAAACCGATGTGGATAAGTCCGCCGAGGAAGGTGCCGGCGGTCAGCACCACGCTGTCGGCATGGAATTTCAGGCCCATCTGGGTGATCACGCCGCGCACCTGTTCGCCTTCGACGATCAGGTCGTCGGCGGACTGCTGGAATATCCACAGGTTCGGCTGGTTTTCCAGGATGCGACGGATCTCCGCCTTGTACAGCGCGCGGTCGGCTTGCGCACGGGTAGCGCGCACCGCCGGACCCTTGCGGCTGTTGAGGATGCGGAACTGGATGCCGCCGATGTCGGTGGCTTCGGCCATGGCGCCGCCGAGGGCATCGATTTCCTTGACCAGATGACTCTTGCCGATACCGCCGATGGCGGGGTTGCAGCTCATGTGGCCGAGGGTTTCCACGTTGTGGGTGAGCAGCAGGGTCTTGACCCCCATGCGTGCTGCGGCC
Source organism: Geopseudomonas aromaticivorans (assembly GCF_019097855.1). Classification (GTDB taxonomy): domain Bacteria; phylum Pseudomonadota; class Gammaproteobacteria; order Pseudomonadales; family Pseudomonadaceae; genus Geopseudomonas; species Geopseudomonas aromaticivorans. Next base: position 24,674 of record NZ_JAHRGL010000014.1, on the reverse strand, counting down.
AGTGCCGCCTCGGTACCGGCATGGCCGCCACCGATGACGATCACATCAAAACGGGAAGGGAAATCCACCACGCACCTCGTGCCTGTTCGGGAAGGGAATTCGGAAAGCCGCGGAGTATAGAGGCTTCTCCGGGGTGAATGAAGCAGTGTGGACAAAAAATAGCCAGCCGGTAGGAGCCTGGATGACCTGGGCTAATCAACAAAAAAATAGAGAGAACGATTTTTTAAAGAGCTTGTTTTTAAGCTTGTTATAGGTGTGCACAGATTCTGTGGATAGTTTCATATAAGCCTTACAGATCAATAAGTTATGCACTTAATAAGGCTGTACACAGGCAGCCTTGAGGTCTCTGGACAACCGACTTGAGCCTGTGTGTGGACAAGTCATTTATCCACAGACGTGGTTATCCACAGTCGGAGCGCCGTCTTGTCTACGGAGCTCTGGATGGGTTGTCCACAGAGCTTATCCGGGCGGATTTTTATGTGGACAAGCCCCTATCCGCCTGACGAGCGAGCACAGCGAGACGCAGGGCCGGCGAGAAAACCGGCTCTGCTGAGGGAATGCAGGGAGAGATGGCCAGCCGACACGCAGGTCAGCTGGCCGGGAGGGACGCTACTTGCCGATGCAGAAGCTGGAGAAGATCCGCCCGAGCAGGTCGTCGGGGGTGAACGCGCCGGTGATCTCGCCCAGCGCTTGGTGGGCCATGCGCAGGTCCTCGGCCAGCAGTTCGCCGGCGCCGAGCAGGGTCAGCTGCTCGCGGCCGTGCTCCAGATAACCCCCCGCCTGGCGCAGGGCGTCTAGGTGGCGGCGGCGGGCGCTGAAGCTGCTTTCGGTGGTCTGCTCGAAGCCCATGCAGGTCTTCAGGTGCTCGCGCAGCAGCTCGAGGCCGCCACCGCTGCGCGCCGACAGGCTGATCGTCACGTGGCCATCGGCGCAGCTTTCCAGGCGGATGGCCTCGCCGGACAGGTCGGCCTTGTTGCGGATCAGGGTGACCCGCGCCGGATCGGGGCGCTGCTCGAGGAATTCCGGCCACAGGGCGAACGGATCGGCGGCCTCCGGTGCGGTGGCGTCGACCACCAGCAGCACGCGGTCGGCCTCGCCGATGGCCTTGAGCGCGCGCTCGACGCCGATCCGCTCGACCTGATCCTCGGTGTCGCGCAGGCCGGCGGTGTCGACCACGTGCAGCGGCATGCCGTCGATGTGGATATGTTCGCGCAGCACGTCGCGGGTGGTGCCGGCGATGTCGGTGACGATGGCCGCCTCGCGGCCGGCCAGGGCGTTGAGCAGGCTGGACTTGCCGGCGTTGGGCCGCCCGGCGATCACCACGGTCATGCCGTCGCGCAGCAGCGCGCCCTGTCCCGCCTCGCGCTGCACTCCCAGCAGCTCGCTGCGCACGCCGTCGAGCTGGCCGAGCACGTGGCCGTCGGCGAGGAAGTCGATCTCCTCCTCGGGGAAGTCGATGGCCGCTTCGACGTACATGCGCAGCTCGATCAGCTTGTCGGCGAGATGCTGCACCTTGCGCGAGAACTCGCCCTGCAGCGAGCGCACGGCATTGCGCGCGGCCTGCTCGCTGCTGGCCTCGATCAGGTCGGCGATGGCCTCGGCCTGGGCCAGGTCGAGCTTGTCGTTGAGGAAGGCGCGCTCGCTGAACTCGCCGGGCCGGGCCAGCCGCGCGCCCAGTTCCAGGCAGCGGCGCAGCAGCATGTCGAGCACCACCGGGCCGCCGTGGCCCTGCAGTTCGAGCACGTCCTCGCCGGTGAAGGAGTTCGGGCCGCGGAAGAACAGCAGCAGGCCCTCGTCGATCACCTCGCCATCGTCGGCGAAGAACGCGCAGTAGTAGGCGTGCCGCGGCTCGGGCTCGCGGCCGCTGAGGCTGATGGCGATGGCCCGCGCGCGCGGACCGGAAACGCGGACGATGCCGACCCCGCCGCGACCCTGCGCGGTGGCGACGGCGGCGATGGTGTCACGGACGGGGTGCATGGCGGCCTCCGGGGGTAAAAAGCAAAACGCCCCACGAGGGGGCGTCTGCATTCAGCGGATGATTCAGGCCTGCGCGGCCCGCTCGATCTGCCGAGTAATGTACCACTGCTGGGCGATGGACAGGACGTTGTTGACCACCCAGTACAGCACCAGACCGGCCGGGAACCACAGGAAGAAGAAGGTGAAGATGATCGGCATCAGCTTCATCACCTTGGCCTGCATGGGGTCCGGCGGCGTCGGGTTGAGGGTCTGCTGGAAGAACATGGTGGCGCCCATGATGATCGGCAGGATGAAGTAGGGATCCTTGATCGACAGGTCGACGATCCAGCCCAGCCACGGCGCCTGGCGGATCTCCACGCTTTCCAGCAGGGTCCAGTACAGGGCGAGGAACACCGGCATCTGCACCAGGATCGGCAGGCAGCCGCCCAGCGGATTGATCTTCTCCTTCTTGTACAGCTCCATCATGCCCTGGGACATCTTCTGGCGATCATCGCCGTACTGCTCCTTCAGGGCCTGCAGCTTGGGCGCCACGGCACGCATGCGCGCCATGGACTTGTAGCTGGCCGCCGACAGCGGGAAGAACGCCAGCTTGATCAGCACGGTGAGGGCGATGATCGACCAGCCCCAGTTGCCAAGCAGGCTGTGGATATGTTGCAGCAGCCAGAAGATCGGCTGGGCGATGAACCACAGGAAGCCGTAGTCGACGGTCAGCTCGAGACCCGGCGACAGCTCCTTGAGCTTGCCCTGGGATTTCGGACCGGCGTAGAGAGTGGCGCTGGTTTCCGCGCTGGCGCCGGCCGGCACGTTGAGGGCCGGGCCGGTGAAGCCGATGATGTAGTTGCCCTGGCTGTCCTTGCGGGTGGCGACCTGGTTGGTGTCGTCCTTGGCCGGTACCCAGGCGGTGACGAAGTAGTGCTGCAGCCAGGCGACCCAGCCACCCTGCACGGTTTCGCGCAGGTTCTTGCCGTCCATGTCCTTCATGGCGACTTTCTTGTACGGCTCGTCGGCCGTCCACAGCGCGGCCCCCAGGTAGGTGGCCATGCCGGTGGCGCTGGTCTGCGACGGGTCGCCGCTGGCATCGCGCTTGAGCTGGGCGAACAGGTTGCCGCTCCACGGCTGGGCGCTGTGGTTGTCGATGCGATGGCTGACGGTGAAGTCGTACTGGCCACGCTTGAAGCTGAAGCGCTTGACGTAGTCGACGCCGGCTTCGCTGAACTTCAGCTCGACCACCAGCTGGTCCTGACCGTCGGTCAGCTGGAACTGGGTCTTCTCGCTGCTGTACAGCGGACGGCCGCTGCTGCGGGCATCCGGACCGTTGGCGCCGGTCAGGCCGCTCTGCGCCACATAGGTGCGCTCGCTGCCGTTGTCGAACAAGGCGAAAGGCACGTCGCGGTTCTGCAGGCTGCGCGGATACTGCGGCAGGGCCAGCTGCACCACGTCACCGCCCTGCGGATCGATGGCCAGCTTGAGCACATCGGTCTGCACCTGGATCAGCTGCTTGCTCGGCGCGACGGCAGCGGCGGTCGCCGGCTCGTTGGCCTGGTTGCCAGCCACCGGTACATCGGCCTGAGTCTGGCTGGCCGGAGTCGAGTCGGTCGGCAGCGCCGGTGCGGCAGTGCTGGCGACGGCCGGCGGCGGCAACTGCGGCTGGCCGTAGTCCTCGTTCCACTTGAGAACCATGATGTAAGACACGATTGCCAGAGCGACGATCAGTATCGAGCGTTGAATGTCCATGATTTTATTCGGCCATCGAAGAGGGTCGGGACGTGCGGGACGGCGGCACCGGATCGTAACCACCGGCATGCCAGGGGTGGCAGCGGGACAGCCGGCACAAGGCCAGCCAACCCCCGCGAGCGAGGCCATGCGTGCTGATGGCTTCGTGGGCGTAGCAGGAACAGCTGGGATAAAAGCGACAGCGACTGGCCATCAAGGGACTGATGGCGTAGCGATAGAACTGGATCAATGCGAGTGCCAGTTTACGCATGGGTTCCGTCGGCGAGGGGCTGTTCGGGACGGGCAGTCGGGCTGGGCCGATTGCGCGCCAGACGTTTCCAGAGCTTGACGAACTGCTGATGCAATTCGGGATTGTCCAGATCGCCGAGACCCTTGCGCGCGACCATCACGATATCCAGACCGGCGAGCATCTCCTGATGCAGACGGAAGGAGTCACGGATCAGCCGCTTCAGGCGATTGCGCTCGACGGCAAGCTTGACGCTCTTCTTGCCGATCACCAAGCCGAGGCGAGGATGATCGAGCCCGTTGTCACGGGCCAGGAGCAGAACAGACTTGCCGGGAGCCTTGCCGGTGGGGGAGTCGAAGACTGCTGAAAACTGTCGGGGCGTCAGCAGTCGCTTGTCCCGGCCAAAACTCCGACTCACCACCCGTTCCGGGCAATCAAACAGTGGTCAGACGCTTGCGGCCCTTGGCGCGGCGACGCGCCAGGACTGCACGACCGTTCTTGGTTGCCATGCGTGCGCGGAAGCCGTGGTTACGGGCGCGCTTCAGATTGCTGGGCTGAAAGGTGCGTTTCATGGGTCAGTTACCTAGTGATCACAGGGCCCCGACAGGGGGCCGCAGTTAAAGAGACCGGCGATTCTAGTGAAAGCGTCGCCGCAGGTCAATTTCCAACCAGCAGGTTGTCGTCTTAATCCACAGGTCGTTTGCCCTGCTGAACCGCAGCAGCTTTTCAGTATGGCGGGTGGCGAACGGCCGTGCTGTGGAAAACCCCTGCCCCGCTCGCTTCGCGTCGGTTGCCAGCCGTCGCTGGAAATCATAACAAGAAGAAAATTTTTAAAAGATCGTTCTAGTGATGATATATACACAGGGCGTTTTCTGTGGATAACCACCTGCAAGCCTTTATCCACAAGGCTTTGCTGAAAAAGAAAGGCTGTCGAGAAGTGGTGCTGCGCGTGTGTGGCGCCTTGGGGCAAGCTGGGGATGGAACGGTCTTTTATCCACAGGTGGGTTGCTGGCCAGCTTTTCCAGAGGGTTGCGGCGGGTTTTGCGACCCGGTTATCCACATGGAGCGCAGTAAGGGTGAAAAATAGCGGCAGGAAACCCCGGCTGCGACATCCTGATCGCCGCCAGCATGTGGATAACTTTGCGGCACATCGCTACAATGCGTCCTTTGCCCTGTCTATCAAGACGCTTTCCTAGCGAGGGAACCCGAGTGTCCGTGGAACTGTGGCAGCAATGCGTGGAAGTCCTGCGCGACGAGCTGCCTTCCCAGCTGTTCAACACCTGGATCCGTCCCCTGCAGGTCGAAATGCACGGCGACGAGCTGCGCGTGTACGCGCCCAACCGCTTCGTGCTCGACTGGGTCAACGAGAAATACATCAGCCGCCTGCTGGAATTGATGGGCGAGCGCGGTAACGGCCAGATGCCGGCACTGTCCCTGCTGATCGGCAGCAAGCGCCCGGTCGCGCCGCGCCCGGCACCCGCCCCGCTGACGCCGACGCCGCTGGCGGCGCAGACGCCGGTGTTCGAACAGACCGCGGCCGACAGTGCCGTGGCCAGCGCCGAATCGGCGGCGGTGGCGGCCAAGGCGGTAACCGAAGTGCAGAGCGCGCCGCTGGTGCGCACCGAGCGCACCGTGCAGGTCGAGGGCGGCCTGAAACACACCAGCTACCTGAACCGCAACTTCACCTTCGAGAACTTCGTCGAGGGCAAGTCCAACCAGCTGGCGCGCGCGGCCGCCTGGCAGGTGGCCGACAACCCCAAGCACGGCTACAACCCGTTGTTCCTGTATGGCGGCGTCGGCCTCGGCAAGACCCACCTGATGCATGCGGTGGGCAACCACCTGCTGAAGAAGAACCCGAATGCCAAGGTGGTCTACCTGCATTCCGAGCGCTTCGTCGCCGACATGGTCAAGGCCCTGCAGCTCAACGCGATCAACGACTTCAAGCGCTTCTACCGCTCGGTGGACGCCCTGCTGATCGACGACATCCAGTTCTTCGCCCGCAAGGAGCGTTCCCAGGAGGAGTTCTTCCACACCTTCAACGCCCTGCTCGAGGGCGGCCAGCAGGTGATCCTCACCAGCGACCGCTACCCGAAGGAGATCGAGGGTCTGGAGGAGCGGCTGAAGTCGCGCTTCGGCTGGGGCCTGACCGTCGCGGTCGAGCCGCCGGAGCTGGAAACCCGCGTGGCGATCCTGATGAAGAAGGCCGAGCAGGCCAAGGTCGATCTGCCGCACGACGCCGCCTTCTTCATCGCCCAGCGCATCCGCTCCAACGTGCGCGAGCTGGAAGGCTCGCTGAAGCGGGTGATCGCCCACGCCCACTTCACCGGCAGCGAGATCAGCATCGAGCTGGTCCGCGAGTCGCTGAAGGACCTGCTCGCCCTGCAGGACAAGCTGGTCAGCGTCGACAACATCCAGCGCACCGTGGCCGAGTACTACAAGATCAAGATCGCCGACCTGCTGTCTAAGCGCCGCTCGCGCTCGGTGGCGCGCCCGCGTCAGGTGGCCATGGCCCTGTCCAAGGAGCTGACCAACCACAGCCTGCCGGAAATCGGCGATGCCTTCGGCGGCCGCGACCACACCACCGTGCTGCACGCCTGCCGCAAGATCGCTGAACTTCGCGAGGAGGACGCCGACATTCGCGAAGACTACAAGAACCTGCTGCGCACCCTGACTACCTGACGGGCGCCCCACCAGAGGCCAAGGACTCAAGATGCATTTCACCATTCAACGCGAAGCCCTGCTCAAGCCGCTGCAACTGGTTGCGGGTGTCGTCGAACGCCGGCAGACCCTGCCTGTACTGTCCAACGTGCTGCTGGTGGTGCAGGGCCAGCAGCTGTCGCTGACCGGCACCGACCTCGAGGTCGAGCTGGTCGGCCGCGTCGCCCTGGAAGAGCCGGCCGAGGCCGGCGAGATCACCGTGCCGGCGCGCAAGCTGATGGACATCTGCAAGAGCCTGCCGTCCGACGCGCTGGTCGACATCCGCGTCGACGAACAGAAACTGCTGATCAAGGCCGGACGCAGCCGCTTCAGCCTGTCCACCCTGCCGGCCAACGACTTCCCCTCGGTCGAGGAAAGCCAGGGTTCGCTGACCTTCGCCGTGGCGCAGAGCAAGCTGCGCCGGCTGATCGAGCGCACCAGCTTCGCCATGGCCCAGCAGGACGTGCGCTACTACCTCAACGGCATGCTGCTGGAGGTCAACGCCGGCCGCCTCAGCGCGGTGGCCACCGATGGCCACCGTCTGGCGCTGTGCGCGCTGGACGCCGGCATCGAGGCGCCGGACAAGCACCAGGTCATCGTGCCGCGCAAGGGCATCCTCGAACTGGCGCGCCTGCTCACCGCGCCGGACGACCTGGTCAGCATCGTCCTCGGCCAGCACCACATCCGCGCCACCACCGGCGACTTCACCTTCACTTCCAAGCTGGTGGACGGCAAGTTCCCCGATTATCAGCGCGTGTTGCCGCGCAATGGCGACAAGCTGGTCCTTGGCGACCGCCAGGCCCTGCGCGAAGCGTTCAGCCGCACCGCGATCCTCTCCAACGAGAAGTACCGCGGCATCCGCCTGCAACTGAGCAACGGCCAGCTGAAGATCCAGGCCAACAACCCGGAGCAGGAGGAAGCCGAGGAAGAAGTGCAGGTCGACTACTTCGGCGATGCCTTGGAAGTCGGCTTCAACGTCAGCTACCTGCTCGACGTGCTTGGCGTGATGACCACCGACCAGGTGCGCATCACCCTCGCCGATGCCAACAGCAGTGCCCTGTTGCAGGAAGCCGGCAACGATGACTCGGCTTACGTCGTGATGCCGATGCGCCTGTGACACGCCGGGCAGATCCTGTGGATAAGATGTGGATGCACCTCCCACAGGCTCTGCCCCGTCACGGTTTATGCGCCTTGAGCATAAGCAATCCTGTGGATAACACTGTGCACAAACAGTTGATCATGTTTATCCACACCTGCGGGCGCCAGCCATGTCCCTGGTCCGCCTGAGCGTCAGCGCCATCCGCAACCTGCAGCCACTGGAGCTGGTCCCCTCGCCGCGGATCAACCTGCTGCACGGCGACAACGGCAGCGGCAAGACCAGCGTGCTGGAGGCCATCCACCTGCTCGGCCTGGCCCGCTCGTTCCGCAGCACCCGCCTGACCCCGGTGATCCAGCACGAGCAGGAGCGCGCCCTGGTGTTCGGCCAGGTGCAGCTCGCCGACGGCCGGCAGAGCAGCCTGGGCATCGCCCGCGAGCGCAACGGCGAGTGCCGCATCCGCATCGACGGGCAGAATGCGCGCAGCGCCGCCCAGCTGGCCGAGGTGCTGCCCCTGCAGCTGATCAACCCGGACAGCTTCCGCCTGCTCGAAGGCGCGCCGAAGATCCGTCGACAGTTTCTCGATTGGGGTGTGTTCCACGTCGAAGCGCGCTTTCTCGGTGCCTGGCAGCGCCTGCAGAGCGCCCTGCGGCAGCGAAACTCGTGGCTGCGCCATGGTAGAATCGACCCCGCTGCGCAAGCCGCCTGGGACCGCGAACTGACCCTCGCCAGCGAGGCCATCGACGCCTATCGCCGCGCCTACATCCAGGCGCTCAAGCCGGTGTTCGAACGCACCCTGGCGCAGTTGGTCGAACTGCCGGAACTGACCCTCAGCTACTACCGCGGCTGGGATCGCGAACGCAGTCTGGACGAGGTGCTGCAGGCCAGCCTGCTGCGCGACCAGCAGCTCGGTCATACCCAGGCCGGACCGCAGCGCGCCGACCTGCGCCTGCGCATCGGCAGCCACAACGCCGCCGACATCCTCTCGCGCGGCCAGCAGAAGCTGGTGGTCTGCGCCCTGCGCATCGCCCAGGGCCACCTGGTCAACCAGGCCAAACACGGACAGTGCGTCTACCTGGTGGACGACCTGCCCTCGGAACTCGATGAACAGCATCGGCACGCACTGTGCCGCTTGCTGGAAGACCTCGACTGCCAGGTATTCATCACCGGCGTCGATGGCGAAACCCTCAAAGACGGCTGGCGCACGGATACGCCGGTCGCCATGTTCCACGTGGAGCATGGCCGTATTGAATCCTCGGGAGTTAAGGCATGAGCGAGAACAACACGTACGACTCCTCCAGCATCAAGGTGCTGAAAGGTCTGGACGCCGTACGCAAGCGCCCCGGCATGTACATCGGTGACACCGACGACGGCACCGGTCTGCACCACATGGTCTTCGAAGTTGTGGATAACTCCATCGACGAGGCGCTGGCCGGTCATTGCAACGACATCAGCATCACCATCCACACCGATGAGTCGATCACCGTGCGCGACAACGGTCGCGGCATCCCGGTGGATATCCACAAGGAAGAAGGCGTTTCCGCGGCCGAGGTCATCATGACCGTGCTGCACGCCGGCGGTAAGTTCGACGACAACAGCTACAAGGTCTCCGGCGGCCTGCACGGCGTCGGCGTGTCGGTGGTCAACGCGCTGTCCGAGCAGCTGGTGCTGACCGTGCGCCGCAGCGGCAAGGTGTGGGAGCAGACCTACGTCCACGGCGTGCCGCAGGCCCCGCTGGCACCGGTCGGCGACACCGACGGCAGCGGCACGCAGATCCACTTCAAGCCCTCGGCCGAAACCTTCCACAATATCCACTTCAGCTGGGACATCCTCGCCAAGCGCCTGCGCGAACTGTCGTTCCTCAACTCCGGGGTGGGCATCGTCCTCAAGGACGAGCGCAGCGGCAAGGAAGAGGAGTTCCGCTACGAGGGCGGCCTCAAGGCCTTTGTCGACTACCTGAACACCAACAAGACCCCGGTCAACCAGGTGTTCCACTTCAACGTGCAGCGCGAGGAAGACGGCGTCGGCGTGGAAGTGGCGCTGCAGTGGAACGACAGCTTCAACGAGAACATCCTCTGCTTCACCAACAACATCCCGCAGCGCGACGGCGGCACCCACCTGGCCGGTTTCCGCTCGGCGCTGACCCGCAACCTGAACAACTACATCGAGGCCGAAGGCCTGGCCAAGAAGTTCAAGGTGGCGACCACCGGCGACGATGCCCGCGAAGGCCTGACCGCGATCATCTCGGTCAAGGTGCCGGATCCCAAGTTCAGCTCGCAGACCAAGGACAAGCTGGTCTCCAGCGAGGTGAAGACTGCGGTCGAGCAGGAAATGGGCAAGCAGTTCGCCGACTTCCTGCTGGAAAACCCCAACGAGGCCAAGGCCGTGGTCGGCAAGATGATCGACGCCGCCCGCGCCCGCGAGGCCGCGCGCAAGGCCCGCGAGATGACCCGGCGCAAGGGCGCGCTGGACATTGCCGGCCTGCCGGGCAAGCTGGCCGACTGCCAGGAGAAGGACCCTGCCCTCTCCGAGCTGTACATCGTGGAAGGGGACTCCGCCGGCGGCTCGGCCAAGCAGGGCCGCAACCGCAAGACCCAGGCGATCCTGCCGCTCAAGGGCAAGATCCTCAACGTCGAGCGGGCCCGCTTCGACCGCATGATCTCCTCGCAGGAGGTCGGCACGCTGATCACCGCGCTGGGCTGCGGCATCGGCCGCGACGAGTTCAACATCGACAAGCTGCGCTACCACAACATCATCATCATGACCGATGCCGACGTTGACGGTGCGCACATCCGCACCCTGCTGCTGACCTTCTTCTACCGCCAGCTGCCCGAGCTGGTCGAGCGTGGCTACATCTACATCGCCCAGCCGCCGCTTTACAAGGTCAAGAAGGGCAAGCAGGAGCAGTACATCAAGGACGACGAGGCCATGGAGGAATACATGACCCAGTCGGCCCTCGAGGATGCCAGCCTGCACGTCAACGACAGCGCCCCGGGCCTGTCCGGCACCGCGCTGGAGACCCTGGTCAACGACTACCGCACGGTGATGAAGACCCTCGCCCGCCTGTCGCGACTTTATCCACAGGAGATCACCGAGCACTTCGTCTACCTGCCGCGCGTGAGTGCCGAGCAGCTCGCCGACCAGGCCGCCATGCAGGGCTGGATCGCCGGTCTCGACGCACGCCTCAAGGCGGTGGAAAAGTCCGGGCAGACCTACCAGGTCAGCCTGCGTGAAGATACCGAGCGCAAGCTGTGGCTGCCGGAAGTCCAACTGATTGCCCACGGCCTGTCCAACTACGTAACCTTCAACCGCGACTTCTTCGCCAGCAACGACTACCGCACCGTCACCGACCTCGGCACGCAGCTCAACAGCCTGCTCGAGGACGGCGCCTATGTGCAGCGCGGCGAGCGCAAGAAGCCGGTGGTGACCTTCAAGGACGCGCTCAACTGGCTGATGACCGAAAGCACCAAGCGCCACAGCATCCAGCGCTACAAGGGCCTTGGCGAGATGAACCCCGAGCAGCTGTGGGAAACCACCATGGACCCGGCGGTGCGCCGCATGCTCAAGGTGACCATCGAGGACGCCATCGCCGCCGACCAGATCTTCAACACTCTGATGGGCGACGCCGTCGAACCGCGCCGCGACTTCATCGAGACCAACGCCCTGGCGGTGTCGAATCTGGACGTGTGATCGCAATTGGAGGTGGGAAAAGTTATTTTCCACTTCGGTCAAAGTTAAGCGGTTCGGCCAAAGTTAACCGCTGAGTACACAAATGCCCCGACAGCACGCCTGCCGGGGCATTTGCATTTCTGGGTGACTATTCCTTGGGGAGGTCTCAGCTGCCATTAGCTTGGATGGGGCGCAGAGGGTCAGTTAGCATGGCTGGCTTTACAGCCAGGGCCCGATGGGCCTGCACATTATTGATAGGGAGAGGTAAGCGTCATGCTGACCGGTGAGATTCGCAGCCAAATCGACGCTATCTGGAATGCCTTCTGGTCAGGGGGCATTGCCAACCCCCTGGAGGTGATGGAGCAAATCACCTATCTGCTGTTCATCCGTCGTCTGGATGATGCACAGACGCTTGAGGAGGCCAAGGCCCGGATCCTGAACCAGCCTATCCGCAACCCGATCTACCCGGCAGGCAAAGATCCGAAGGGGCGCAAGTACGACGACCTGCGCTGGTCGCACTTCAAGAACTTCGCTCCGGCTGAAATGCATCAGGTGGTTGGCGAGCACGTCTTCCCGTTCTTGCGCAGCATGGGTGGCGATGGCTCCACCTACTCGCACCATATGAAGGATGCGCGCTTCACCATCCCTACCCCCAGCCTGTTGGCCAAGGTGGTCGACATGCTCGACCATGTGCCGATGGAGGATCGGGACACCAAGGGCGATATCTACGAGTACATGCTCGGCAAGATCGCTGCTGCCGGACAGAACGGCCAGTTCCGTACGCCGCGTCACATCATCCAGCTGATGGTGGAACTGACGGCGCCTACGCCCAAGGATGTGATCTGCGATCCGGCCAGCGGCACCTGCGGCTTCCTGGTGGCTGCGGGAGAATACCTGCGCGGGCGGCATGCCGACCTGTTCAAGGACTACACCGACCGTGAACATTTCCACAACGGCATGTTCCACGGCTATGACTTCGACAACACCATGCTGCGTATCGGCAGCATGAACATGGCGCTGCACGGTGTGGATAACCCGGACATCCGCTACAAGGATTCGTTGTCTCAGGATCATGCCGGTGACGAGGAAAAATATTCGCTGATCCTCGCTAACCCGCCTTTTGCCGGCAGCCTAGACTACGAGAACACGGCGAAGGACTTGCTCGCCATCGTCAAGACCAAGAAGACCGAGCTGCTGTTCCTCGCTCTGTTCCTGCGTCTGCTCAAGCCTGGTGGCCGTGCTGCGGTCATCGTGCCGAGCGGCGTACTGTTCGGCTCTAGCAAGGCACACAAGGAGCTGCGCCGTATGCTTGTGGAAGAGCAGAAGCTCGATGGTGTGATCTCCCTGCCCTCCGGGGCATTCAAGCCCTATGCCGGAGTGTCCACAGCCATCCTGCTGTTCACCAAGACCAATTCGGGCGGCACTGACCATGTCTGGTTCTACGACATGCAGGCCGATGGTTGGTCGCTAGACGACAAGCGCCAGCCCTTGCTAGATGGCGACATGCTCGGCCCCTGCCCGGCACAGGCCTTGAGCGAGGCCGAACACGCCAAGAATAACCTGCCCGATACCCTAGCCCGCTGGTTTCAGCGCGACGGCAGCGAGCGCGAACGCCCTCGTACCGCGCAGAGCTTCTGTGTGCATAAGACCGACATCGCTGCGCAGGGCTACGACCTCTCCATTGCCCGTTACAAGGAGGTGGTGCATGAAGCCGTCGAGCATGAAGCGCCGCTCGCTATCATCGTCAAGCTGAAGCACCTCGAAGCCGAGATTCAGCAGGGTATGGCTGAGCTGGAGGGGATGTTGAAGTGAAGTTCACAACTAAAAGCCTTTCCGAGTTGCTTTCTGACGCAGATATATTTGTTGATGGTGATTGGATTGAGTCGAAGGATCAAGACCCTAGCGGTGATGTTCGGCTTATTCAACTAGCTGATATCGGTGATGGTTCCTATATCGACAAGTCTGATCGATATCTAACTTCAGATACTGCGAAAAGACTTAAGTGCACATTTCTGAAAAAAGGCGACATTCTGCTTGCGCGGATGCCTGATCCTTTGGGAAGAGCATGCATTTTTCCTGGAGATACGAAGAAAGCTGTAACGGTTGTTGATGTCTGCATAATTCGTGTTAATGAAGAGAAAATTTGTGCGCGTTGGTTGATGTATGCACTGAATTCCTCTGATGTTCGCAATCAGATTGCGAGTTTTGCGACAGGGACAACTAGGTCGAGAGTTTCGAGAGGAAACCTTGGGAAAGTCGTTATTCCAGTTGTTCCTCTTGAGCGGCAACGGATTATCGCAGACATCCTCGACAAAGCCGATGCCATACGTACCAAGCGTCGCGAAGCCTTGGCCCTTCTCGACGGCCTTGCGCAGTCGATTTTTTTTGAGATGTTTGGTGACCTATTTACTAATTCAAATGGTTATCCAGTTTCTCCTCTTGGAAAAGTTTGTGATGTTCGCGATGGAACACATGATTCGCCAGCTTATGTTTCTGAGGGTTATCCACTGGTCACGTCGAAGAACCTAAAGGATGGCGTGATTGACCTGATGGGCGCAAACTACATATCCGAGTTTGATTATAACGATATAAATCGTCGCTCCAAAGTAGATATTGGTGATATTTTAATGCCCATGATTGGAACGATTGGAAATCCGGTTATGGTCAAAGATGAGCCGAATTTTGCAATCAAAAACATGGCGCTTATTAAGTTTAAGCCGAGCTCACCTTCAGCAGAATTTGTTTTCCATTTTCTTAATGGGAACTGCTTCGATAGGCTGGTTGCCAATAAAAACAAGGGGGGGACACAGAAATTTCTTGCACTTGGAGAGATTCGGGGGCTTCCTCTGCCCATTCCTCCTGCCGATGCGCAACTTGAGTTTTCTCGGCGGATCAAGGCGCTTACGCATGCGCGGCAGAAATTCATGGGGGCGGCTCAGGTCTTAGAGAATTTGTTCGCCTCCCTCCAATACCGAGCCTTCCAAGGGGAATTATAGATGCGGGGCGAGTTCGTCGGAGTTTGGTCGGAAACATGGAGCGCTATATGGCTTCCGTTGGCCGAATCAGAGGTCGCCCCATCGGACATTTTCTGCGAGCTGTATCGAGAGCTGGCCGGCGCATTCGCATTACAGCCCAGTGTTGAGGTACTTGCTGATGTGATTGATGACCCCAAGCAAAGCTGGCAGGCGTTTGAAGCGTCTGGAACGACAGAGTTCGCTAGCGAAAAAGCGCTGGTGCGCTTCTTTGAGGCGGCGTTCGAGATACTGGAGGATTTGCAAGGTGACGAATTGTCAAACCGCTACTTTGGTCTTCTGTCCGCCTTCATTGAAAAGTACAGCCTCGGCTACTCATTGCGGCGCCCATGCGCCCTGAGTCTAACTTTGCCAGGCATGTTCGCTGACTTGTCAGGAGCGATGAAGCGTCTTGCCAGTACCGATGAGCACATTTATGCGTTTTACCGAGCTCACGAAGAGGCCGTCAGGGATCTTCGATACGGGGCGACCGAAGAACGCATCAAGACCTGTATTAGCCGGCAGGTCATGCTGCTAGAGGCGATTGCCGCCAGTGCTGACGAAGTGACTGCCCATACGCTGGGCGATATGTGTAACCAGTTGACCTCTTGGCCGCATGCAACCATCAAGGAGTCGCTGAAGAAACTGTACGGATTCGCCTCGGATTACCCAGGGATTCGGCATGCAGGTAATCCAGGCGGACGGCTTCGGGGCATCGAAACCCGAGACTTGGCAGCGCTGTCCATCCTGCTGATGGGGTACGCTCCGTACCTTACTATCGGGCTGGAGACCAACTTCACTTCACTGGTAGACGGCTAAGGACGATTCAGTCAATGCAGCAACAAAACATCCCCATTGGCACTCTGGTGGATATGTATAAGCGCGGCGAGCTGCGCTTGCCGGAAATCCAGCGGCACTACGTCTGGCGGGCCACGCGGGTTCGTGACCTGCTCGACTCGCTGTACCGGGGCTACCCCAGCGGCTCCATCCTGATGTGGGAGACCGACGAACCGGTGCCCACTCGTGAGTTCGCCATTACCCAAGACACCAACGCCTTTGCCGGGCGCAAGCTGCTGCTCGATGGCCAGCAACGCCTGACCTCGTTGACGGCTGTACTCAATGGCGATCCGGTGCAGGTGCGGGGACGGAAGCGACCCATCGATATCCTGTTCAACCTGGAGCATCCAGACGGCCCGCCGAGTTACGACACCGAGGTGACCAGCGATGAGGATTCACCGGTTGCCGCCGAGGATGAACTGAGCGACGACGCAGACGATGGCGACGACAGCGAGCAGGGCATCCTGGAAAAGATGAACCGTCGCACCTTCGTGGTGGCCAGCAAAAACCTGGCGTCACAGCCACAGTGGGTATCGGTGAGCGCGGTTTTCGGTACGGCCAATGACGCAGAAATTCTGGAGAAGGCCAGGATCGAGTCGTTCAAAGACCCGCGCTACCAAAAGTATTCCGACCGCCTGAAGAAGCTGCGCGCCATCAAGGACTACCAGTATGTGGTGCACGTGCTAGAGCGCAGCATGAGCTACGAGGAAGTCACCGAGATCTTCGTGCGTGTGAACTCGCTGGGGGCCAAGTTGAAGTCCTCTGACCTGGCGCTGGCGCAGATGTCTTCGCGCTGGCCCAACCTCCTCAAGGAGCTGGAGGTCTTCCAGGAGGAGTGCGAGCAAAGCTGGTTCACCATCGAGCTGGGCCAATTGGTGCGGGCCATCGTAGTGTTCGCCACCCAGCAGTGCCTGTTCCGCAGTGTAGCCAGCACCCCGGTGGACAAGCTCAAGGAGGGCTGGAAGCAGGCCCAGGAGGGACTGCGCTTTGCCATCAACTTCCTGCGCACCAATGCCGGTATCGAGGATGAGTCGCTGCTCTCCTCGCCGATGTTCATTCATGCCCTGGCCGCAGTCAGTCGCATCAAGGACAACAAGCTGACCGCTGAGGAGCAGAACAGCCTGCTCCATTGGTTGCTGGTCGCCAATGCGCGGGGACGCTATTCGCGTGGCTCAACCGAGACCCTGCTCAACGAAGACCTGGCGATCCTGTTCAGGACAGGTGATATCCCCGCGCTCATGGAGCCGGTGAAGCGCCAGTTCGGTCGTCTGCACATCGAGTCGACTGATCTGGCCGGGCGGGGCGTCAACAGCCCCCTGTTCTCTCTCGCCTACCTGGCTCTGAAGGCTGCGGGGGCCAAGGACTGGTACAGCGGCTTGGGGTTATCGCTGACCCACCAAGGCAAGCTGCACTTCATCCAGTGGCACCACATTATTCCCAAGTCGCTGCTCAAAGCGCGCGGCTACGAGACCGGCGAGATCAACGAGATCGCCAACATGGCTTTCATCACCGGGCAGACCAACCGCCGCATCAGCAACAAGGAAGCGACCAGCTACTTGGTCGACATCATCGACAAGCAGGGCGAAGATGCATTGACTAGTCAGTGCGTTCCAACCGACCCCTCGCTCTGGGCCACGGAACGGTATCGCGAGTTCTTACACCATCGACGTGAGGCACTGGCACAGCGGATGAACGAGTTCATAAGGGAAAAAGCCAAACTATGAGTAACTTCGCCTTCCTCGCAACTGAATGGACATTGCTGCACGAAGCAGCCAGCAAGGCGGAAGGCGCAGTCAACAGCGATGCGCGCACGGCCTGCTTCTACGCACGCCGGGCGCTGGAGATTGCCGTCGCTTGGCTGTACACCCACGACAAGTCGTTCAAGCTGCCCTATCAGGACACCCTGAGTGCCCTGATCCACGAGCCGACTTTTCGCACAGGTGTGGGTGAAGCCCTGTTCACCAAGGCTCGCCTGATCAAAGACCTGGGCAACCTGGCGGTGCACGGGACGAAGAAGATTGCGACTTCGGACGCGCAGAACGCCACCCGTGAGCTGTTCCACGTCTGCTATTGGCTGGCCCGTACCTACGGGCGTATGGCGCGCCCCTCCGCCAGCCAGACTTTCTCGCTGGACTTGTTACCTAAGCCGTCTGGGGTGCCTCCGCAGACAGTCGAGCAGCTCCAGAAGTTGGAAAAGAGCCTCAAGGAGAAGGACGAAAAACTCTCCGAGGTGTTGGCCCAGCATGCAGCGCTGAATGAGGAGTTGCAGCGCCTGCGGGAAGAGATTGCTGCCGCCAAGAAAGCCAACAGCGCTCAGCCCGACACACATGACTACTCGGAAGCCGAGACACGCAAGGCCTTCACCGACTTGCTGCTGAAGGAAGCGGGCTGGGCGTTGGATCCGGCCAAGCACTTCGAGGTCGAAGTGACCGGCATGCCCAATGGCGAGAACACTGGCTATGTGGACTACGTTCTGTGGGGGGATGACGGCAAACCGCTGATGCTGGTCGAGGCCAAGCGCACGACCAAGAGTCCAACGGTGGGGCAGCAGCAAGCCAAGCTCTACGCCGACTGCCTTGAGCAGATGTACGGCCAGCGTCCGGTGATCTTCTACACCAATGGCTACGAACACTGGATGTGGGACGACCTGTCCTTTCCACCCCGCCCCGTGCAGGGCTTCTACAAGAAGGCTGAACTGGAGCTGCTGATTCAACGACGTGGCAGTCGCAAGCTCCTGGCCGATGCCACGATCAACAGCGATATCGTCGAGCGCTACTACCAGACCCGCGCCGTTCGGCGTGTAGGGCAAACGTTCGAGGTGGACAGGCAACGCAAGTCGTTGCTGGTCATGGCGACCGGCAGCGGAAAGACCCGTACGGTCATCGCGCTGGTTGATCTGTTGATGCGCAGCAACTGGGTCAAGCGGGTGCTGTTCTTAGCGGATCGTGTGGCGCTGGTCAACCAGGCGGTGAATGCCTTCAAGTCCTATCTGCCTGATTCGGCCCCGGTCAATCTGGTGACCGACAAGCACACCGAGGGCCGGGTCTTCGTCTCAACCTACCCCACCATGATGGGCCTCATCGATGAAGCGCAGGATGGGCAGCGGCGTTTTGGCGTGGGGCATTTCGATCTCATCGTCATTGATGAAGCACACCGCTCGGTGTACCAGAAGTACCGCGCCATCTTCGACTACTTCGATTCGCTGCTGGTGGGGCTGACAGCCACGCCCAAGGACGAAATCGACAAGAACACCTATGGTCTGTTCGACCTCGAAACGGGCGTTCCCACCGATGCCTATGGTCTGGATGAGGCGGTTGCCGACGGGCATCTGGTGCCACCCGTGGCGATTTCCGTGCCGCTGAAGTTCCAGCGCGAGGGCATCAAATACGACCAGCTCAGTGACTACGAGAAAGAGCAGTGGGAATCGCTGGAGTGGAATGACGAAGGCATCGTCCCTGCCGAGGTAGACGCCGCCGAACTGAACCAGTGGCTGTTCAACATCGACACTGTGGATAAGGTGCTGGAACTGCTGATGACCAAGGGCCAGAAGGTGGCCGGTGGCGACCAGCTGGGCAAGACCATCATCTTCGCCAAGAACAATCCCCACGCGGACTTCATCGCTGAACGCTTCAACACCAACTACCCCCATTACAAGGGGCACTTTGCGCGGGTGGTGACCTACAAGACCGAGTACGCCCAGACCCTGATCGACGATTTCTCCAAGAAGCCCAAGATGCCGCACATAGCCATCTCGGTGGACATGCTCGACACCGGCATCGATGTGCCAGAGGTGGTCAATCTGGTTTTCTTCAAGGTTGTCCGCTCCAAGACCAAGTTCTGGCAGATGGTTGGGCGCGGCACTCGACTGTGCAAAGACCTGTTCGGCCCTGGCGAGGACAAGAAGAATTTCTTCATCTTCGACTTCTGCCAGAACCTGGAATTCTTCAGTCAGAACCCGGAGTTCTCCGAAGGCTCAACGACCGAGCCGCTGGGCACCCGACTGTTCAAGGCTCGGCTGGAGATGATCACCGACCTGGACAAGAAGCTTCAGGCTGAAGGCCAGGTGGCTGAGCCTGGTGCGCCTGTCTATGGCGATCAGCTTACGGTCAGCCAGTTGCGCCAGGAAACCGCAGCTCTGCTCCACGAGAAGGTGGTCGCCATGAATGTGGATAACTTCGTGGTCAGGCCGCAGCGCAAGTACGTCGAGAAATTCGCCAAGGCGAAGGCTTGGCAGGCGCTGGGGCCTGAAGAGCTTCACGAGCTCACCGCCAAGGTGGCCGGGCTGCCTTCCGAACAAGTTGATGACGACGAGGAAGCCAAACGCTTCGACATGCTGGTGCTGCGAACCCAGCTGGCGATCCTCAAGGCTAAGCCCGATTTCGTCAGTCTCAAGGAAAAAATCCAGGAGATTGCGGTGGCCTTGGAGGCTGAAACCAACATCCCGGCCATCAAGGCGGAAATGGTGTTGATCCAAGCGTTGGGCAGTGAGGAATGGTGGGAAGGCGTCACGCTGCCGATGCTTGAAACCGTGCGCCGTCGCCTGCGGGCGTTGATCCGACTGATCCCCAAGCGGCAGAAGAAGATCGTCTACTCGGACTTTGAAGACGAGCTGGGTGAGACGGCTGTCATCGACCTGCCCCAGGTCACGGCTGGCTTGAACATGGAGAAGTTCAAGGAGAAGGCCAGGACTTTCCTCCGGGCGCATGAGAACCACTTGTCGTTGCAGCGGCTGCGCCGCAATCAGGCGCTGACCCCGGCTGATCTGGTCGAGCTGGAGAGGATGCTGGTTGATGCCGGTGGTTCCCAGGCCCTGATCGATGACGCCAAAGAAAAGAACCATGGGCTGGGCATCTTTATCCGCTCCTTGGTTGGACTGGATCGCGAAGCGGCCATGCAAGCCTTCAGCGACTTCATCAACAGCAGCAAGGCGACTCCTAACCAGATCGAGTTCATTGAGCTGATCGTGCAGGAGTTGACCCTAATCGGCGTGATGGAGCCGTCGCGGCTGTTTGAGTCGCCCTTCACTGACATGAATGCGCAGGGCCCGATGGGGGTGTTCCCGGCTGCGACGGTGACCAAGATTGTGGATGTGCTGGCTGGGATAAGGGCCACGGCGGTGGCTTGATTGAAATGAGTGAAGAGGGAGCAGGGATGAGAGATCCACATGTCGAGGCTGTTTACTTTACGGTTGGTTCGGCTGACGACATCTCGTACGAAAATCCTGAGCCGGTGGAGTTTTCCAACCATCTTGGCCAGTTCTCTCTGGCCGACGGATTGCTCACGGTGATTCCCGCCGAGCATTTTTCCTGTGGCCAGGAGGCAAGTCAGGCCCTTGATGGCTTCTTACGCTCGTGGGAGATTGAGGCTGACCTCAAGCGTAATGTCGGGATGATCAGGTTTTCGTACTCGCGTGCTGACGTGATAGATCGTGATCCACCACCTCCGGGAGAGCCTCAGGTCATACAGGCTGTGGGGATCGCGTCGCTGGCCTTCGGCTCTAGTGTTACCTGCCACTTGGTGGCAAAACGCTATCCATCGCCGCCCGAGTGCTTCAGCGCGAATGAGTATGCCCAGCATGCCTATCGAAGATGGATCGGTTACCGAAATGGGCGGGAGCCGTTGCAGGCGATGGCGTATTTCATTGTTACGTTGATGGAGAGTCTCGCTGGAGGATCCCGAGGTCAAGCCTGTGAGCTCTTCAGGATCGATAGACCCGTGCGAAAGAAGATTGGCGACCTATGCAGTGAGAAAGGCAGCGCCTTGACGGCTCGCAAAGCCCAATCGACAACCTTTGAAGAACTCACGCACATTGAGAGTGAATGGTTGGAGATGGCAGTCAAGCGGCTGATCTACAGGCTGGGTGAATACGCACCAGGACACCCGCTAGAGCTGATCACCATGGAGAACATTGGGCAGTTGTGAGCTGGGCTCCAAGGTGTACCGCAGAACTGCTGCTCAAAGCTCCACCGTCAGCACCTTGATCCCGACGGTTTCGCAGAACCGTCCTACCGCTGTCAGCGAGCGCCACACTCGGATGGGCGCTCGTCTTGAGCGTACCGGTAGCCAACGGGCGCTGAGGCGCAATTCCAGGTGCCAACCTTCCCCGTCGCGTAGCACCCGGAACTCCCGCGCGGCGCCAGTCTCCACCAGCGCCTGTAAGGTTTCTTGTTCGATTGCGCGCTTCATGCCGACCCTGCTTTTGCCATGACCCGGTATTCCGGTATAGCGCAGTGGGCAATGCTGGTGGCCGACATTGGCTGAGTGGTCACCAGCTCCCGGTCAGACACGGGGGCCGATTGAACGAAATGCCCTATTACGCGCAGCCGATGAGCGCTCCTCCCCTTGGAGGAGGCGTACTCCGGACACCCTGTGGACAACTTCCATGCCTTCCCAGCGGAGGCTCCTGTGGATATCGCGTTATCCACAGAGCGTGGAATCAGAGGGTGGATGGGGTGTTGGGGAGCGGTTTGAGACTGTCGCGCACGTGGCGCTGGTCGGTCAGGGTGATACCGGCCCACTCCAGCGAGTTGCCGTAGTTCAGATGCATGTTCAGTGCATGACGGAGATCGGTGAACTCCTGAATCGGCGCATCCTCCCCATCCAGGGTCGCCAGATGCAGCCAGCGGCGAAGCGAGCCTGTGTCCAGCGCCAAATACGCCAGCGTCTTGAGGAGACTGGAGGGCTCCGGAAACACGAACCACACCTTCTCGACATAGCGGGAGGCCATCTGGGCCACGCGGAATAACTCGGCGGCGGCTTTTTCGGGTTTGCGTGAGGTATCACCGGCTCGCGTAAAAATGGCCACTCTGGCCCGATCCCCTTCGCGCAGCAGGACGCACTGGCTGAGCACCTCCGACTCGGTAACCTTGATCAACTCGCCCTCCGGGTAGCCGAAATATCCCGGTCCGACCGCTTTCAGTGCCGCAATGCAGCGCCGCTCATGCCCTGCCACCCGCTGGCGGGCGCGGGAGCGGGCGGTCGATTGGGCAGTACCCCGCTCTTGGGTTGTCTGCACCAACTGGGCACGCAGGATCGCCAGGGTCACTTTGTTGGCGAGCACTTGCGTCACGTACTCCTCGGGGAGCGTTGCGGCATCCAGATGGTGCAGCCGTTCCAGCAACTCGATGTGCGCGTAACCGCACTGTACTTGCTCGACATTCAAGGGGCCGGTCAGGGCGTCGAGGAAACTGCCGGCCTTTAGCATGCGTAGCAGCACCTTGGCGTCGTAGCCGGCCTCATCTGCGAGCTGGCTGATCAACAGGTTCACGCTGTCCTGACCTTGGTAAGCGTCGATCTGCGGTTTCAGGGTTCGGTACAGCGCGTACCAATGCTGCTTTGCCTGTCGCCCCATGCTTCCTTCCCCTTCCGACATGCCCATTAGGTAGTCCGCAGCGTACCCAATTTGGTGAACATCATCAAATGTTGACAGGCGGCGGCAGCGTCGCTATACCTTGCTCATTATTTTTGGTGAGGTGTACCAAATGAAGGCGGATCGACAAACTCCCGCATTCAGCCGAGACGTGGCTAAGCGTACCAAGCGACCGCGTCGGGCCTACGTCATGTGCTCACCCAAATCCGGTTTTGTTGAGGTTCGCCTGGAGTCACGGCTGGAGCAGTCTGTCGCGCAGGCACTGGAGCTCGATCCTCGGGTACGGGCGTACCGGGCCCAGCCCTACACCCTGGACTTGTTGACCGGGGAGCGCTTGGCTGCCCAGCCCGCATCTAAAAAGTCGACTGTGAGTTACACGCCAGATTTTGAGGCGGAGGTCGGGGAGTTAGTGGTGGCCATCGAGGTGAAGCCGCGTGCCTTTCTGAAACGACATGCGGAGCTCTTTGAGCGAGTGCGCGTGGTCTTGCGTCGGCAAGGGGTGCGTTTTTTGGTCGTGAGCGAGGAGTCATTCCCTGGTCATTACCTGCGCAACATCGCGCTTCTCATGCCCTATCTGAGTCAGGCGTCACAGGCCCTGGAGGGTTGGGCCGCGCCGTTGCAGCGGCGCTCTCCCGAGGAGCTGTCCGGGCCGGTGGCGGAGGTGCTGGAAGGTCTGGAGCCCGCCAATTATCACGTGGCCGCAGGGGTGCTTCTGGGGGTGATCCAGTTCGATCTGGTTCAGCACCTGTTCGAGCAGATGGATTTCATTTTGGCTCCGGCTTTCGGTGCGTTGAATGCGTTCGAGGTGATTCGCTATGAGTGATCCGGTCATTAATCCCGTTGCAGTGGGCCAGACGGTGGTCTGGCGGGACACCTGTTATCAGATCAAGGCGATCAAGCCGCTACTCGGCGACGTTGTGCTGGAGGCCAAGGGTGGGATTGAGCACACGGTCGATCTGGGCGAGTTTTACAACCTGATCGCGTCCGGCGATATGGAGCTGCCCCATCGGAAAACTCAAGAGGCGCAGCGCGCCTGGACGGAGAGCGAGCAACGGGAAGCAGAGTTCCGGCTGCAACTGATCGAGTTGGTGGATGAACTCGACAAACAGAGCCTCGAAGCACCTGCACGCAATCTGCGGATCGATGTTTTTTGCCAGCAGCATAAGCGCCGGCGGCCTTCGGATCGAACCCTGAAGGGGTATTGGTACCGCTACAAAGCCTTTGGCTTCACCGGGCTGATTCCCAATTTCAGCCGTCGCGGTGGTAGCGGCTGGGAGAAGAAAAAACAGGCCAGGGAAGTGGCGACGCAGACGCTGATCGAGACCTTCATGAAGGACGACAAGATTTCGTTATCCTCGGTTTCGGTTCAGGTAAACGACGCTCTGAAACAGCTCAATCAGTCGACGGGGACGGCAGAGCAGATCGACCGGAAAACGATTACGCGCCTGCTGCTGGGACTGCCCAAGTCGATGGTCAAGGGAGGGCGACTGGATCCACGGACGTTTGCCCTGTGGAATCGGCAGGCCGTCAAGCGCTATGACGTCAAGCATCCCTTTGAACGCGTGGAAATCGACGCGAAAACAATTGATGTGTACTGCCGCGATGAGTTCGGCAACCGCTACACCGAACTGACCCTGTACGCGATGGTCTGCGCGTGCACCTCGTATCCCATCGCGGTTTATGTCACCGGAGGTAAGCCTAGCGAGTACACGCTGCTGAAGCTCTTCGAGTTTGCGTTCACTCCCAAGGATGGCGCGTTCAAACAGGCCTACGGCCTCGAAACGGACTGGGTGCGGCCCTGTGCCATCGCGTGCATCGTTTTCGACAACGCCGTTGAAAACGCCTCAGATATGGCGATGAGTGTTGTCCGGCGGCTGGGCATTCAGATCGAGTACGCGCGCATTGCGCGTGGAGATGACAAACCCCATGTGTGCGGATTCCACGGTCATCTGGCCACCCATTCCATGAGCATCTGGCCACCGATTCCACGGTGATCCGGCCACCCATTCCACGCGCATCCGGCCACTGATTCCACGGCCATCCGGCCACCCTCCCGGG
>NZ_JAHRGL010000013.1 GCF_019097855.1 Geopseudomonas aromaticivorans | reverse complement strand
CAGGGGAAGCCCCCGGCAAATGCTCTTCGGGGGCAGGAAACTGAGTCCAGGGGGATGAAGTAGCCCGATTTTGGCCTGCCGAGCAGGTCTGTCGCGAATGGGGAGGGCTATTTCAGACCTTCCTTAGTGCGCAATTAGACGCACTGGCTTTGAACAGAACAACTGCTGTTCTTCGCCCATATAACGGCAATAGGCGCCTGATGAATCGCCACCTAAAAACAGCGCTCGAAAGTGGCTCGCCAGACCATTACCAGATGAGTATCGCGGCAACCAAACCGGGCACTCCAATCGAAACCATTGGAGCACCCTGACACAGATACGCCGCAGCGCTCAGTACTGGGTACACCCCTGCCCATTACATGACGCAGACAGGGAAACCACAGCGCATGCAACCCTGGCTTGAAACCATACTTAATTACCTTATGGCTGGAACTCATGAGCAGCAATAATTTCAACGCCCGCGAATATAACCTCAGCAACGATGACTTCCTGATTTCCAGGACGGATCTGTCCGGCAGGATCACCTACGCCAACCCAGCCTTCATCGAGGTCAGCGGTTTCTCGTGGGGCGAGCTGCGGGGTGCCGATCACAACATCGTCCGCCACCCGCAGATGCCGCGCGCCGCCTTCCAGAACCTCTGGGACACCATCAAGGCCGGACGCGCCTGGAACGGCGTAGTCAAAAACCGTCGCAAGAATGGCGAATACTACTGGGTACAAGCCCACGTCATTCCGTACTACGAGGGCGGCAACCTTGTCGGCTATGCCTCGGTGCGCACCAAGGTCGACGCCCAGCAGGCGGCTCTGGCCGAGCGCGTCTATGCCGACATCAACGCCGGGCGCAATCCGGGCTATACCCTGATCGATGGCGAGCTGCGTCGCCAGGGCCTGGCCGGCATGCTGGCGCGGATCAACCTGGCCTCGCTGCGCCTGCGCAGCCATGTCAATGCAATGATCGCCATCGGCATGCTCATCGCCAGCTATCTGCTCGGCAGCGGTGCCGGCGTCTTCCCGACCGAACTGGCGCTGATGATCCTCGCCACCTTCGCCCTGATCCTGGCGCTCCTCGGCTACGGCACCGCGCGCTCGATCGCCCGGCCGATCGAGGAGGCAATGCACTTCAACTCGCAGATTGCCGCCGGCAACCTGAGCGCGCGCCTGCCCGACTTCGGCCGCAGCGAGTTGGGTAGCCTGGCCCAGCTGATGGACATCATGCGCAAGAGCCTGACCAGCATCGCCAGCGACGTGAACCGCGGCATCGACAATGTTTCGCAGGCCTCGGGGAATATCGCCGGCAGCAATGACGCGCTGGCAGCACGCACCGAGGACCAGGCCGCTTCCCTGCAGCAGACCGCGGCGAGCATGGAGCAGATCACCTCGACGGTGGAACAGAACGCCAGCAATGCGCGCCACGCCAACCAGCTCTCCGAGCAGGCCTCGGCGTCGGTACGCGAAAGCGGCGAGGTGATGCACCAGTTGGTCAACAAGATGGAGGTGATCGCCGAATCCTCGCAGAAGATGAGCGAAATCATCGGTCTGATCGACGCCATTGCCTTCCAGACCAACATCCTCGCCCTCAACGCCTCCATCGAGGCGGCACGGGCCGGCGATCATGGCCGCGGCTTCGCGGTGGTCGCCACCGAAGTGCGCCACCTGGCCGGTCGTTCGGCGGCAGCGGCCAAGGAAATCCATGAGCTGATCGCCAATTCGACCACTGAGATCGCCGATGGCGTGACCCTGGTGAATACCGCCGAGCAGTCGATCGACGAGGTCATCAACTCGGTAACCAAGGTCAGCGACATCATGGCCGAGATTTCCGCGGCCTCGGCCGAGCAGAGTTCGGGCATCGCGCAGATCGGCCAGGCAATCGTCCAGCTGGATACCGTGACGCAGAAGAACTCCGGCATGGTGCAACATGCCAAGCACGTGTCGCGCAACCTCAACGATCAGGTGCAGGATCTAGCCCAGGCAATCACCATTTTCCAGACCGGCCAGCGTGACCTGCCGCCAGCTCCTGCGGCACACACCGAGCGGCCTGCACCGGCCGTGGTTCAGGCGTCCGAACTGCAGCGCGCCAGGCCACGCCAGGCCGAGAAAGTGGAGGAGTGGGAAACCTTCTGATCGACCCCGGGGGTGTTGTCGGATCAGCTGCCGCGGCGAGTCATGGCCTAGCCATGGGCGCCGCACTGGACTAAAAGCAGCCAGCCAACACCCACCAGTGGCGCCCCGCCACGGCCAGCAGTCAGCAGTCAGCAGTCAGCGGTACTCGACCAGCAACTGCAGATCTGCCAGCCGCAAGCCGGGGCCGGCAGCGGGCAGACGGAAGCACAGTTGCAGGGGCTGGCCGGCATCCAGACCGGCCAGCGCACGGGTGCGCCCGCGGTTACCGGACAGTGCGGTGCAATGTTGCGGATGACACAGCCAGGCAAGCAGCGGTGCGTCAGGCGGCGAGCTGAACTGCCAGTGCAGGCTGGCCAGCTGGCGGCCCCTGGCCAGTACGGGAGGTGTCAGTGGCTGCGCACAGGTGGCACGGTCGCTGCGAGCAACCAGCAGGGCCGGCGCCCTGCCCTGCCAACTGCCGGAGGCTCCCTCTGCGGCAGCCGCCTGGACGGCCGGCAGCCCGCCGAGCAGGGCGACCAGCATGGCCAGGCGGATCAACCTACGCCCCCCGGCACCTCGGGCAGCAGCAGCAACTGGGTATCGAGAAAGCCGTCCGCCGCCTGCTGCAGGTTACGCAGCAAACCCGCGTGGCTGGCGATACCGCTGTGCAGCACCAACAGGCGCTGCGGCCCGCCCTGTTCGCGCAGCAACCGCAGGGCGCGGTAGGCACGCCGAAAGCCGTCGGCGTCGTCATCGACCCACAGCGCCCAGCGCGACTGCTGGCTGGCCAGCACGGCCAGATGCGGGCTGTCCGCTTCCAGCGCCACCACCTTCCAGCGCGCCAGGTCGCCGACCCAGCGATGACCATTGGCCTGCCAGCGCGCCAGGGTCGCCTGTACCCGGCGGGTCTGGCTGCGCGGCGACCCGGGCACACCGATCACCAGCAGGGTGACCGGCTCCACGGCGCGCTCGACGGGCGCCGCCTCGACGCTGACTTGCGCAGCGCCGACCGGACCGAACTGCTCGGCCCAGCGGCGCAGGCCGGCGGCCTGATCGCCTCTCGGCATCAATACACGCCGGCTGCGCTGCCGGCCACCTGGCGGAAGGTGTCGCGGGCGGCCAGCAGGTGCAGCAGCGCATCCAGCTGCTGCTGGGCGCTGCGCTGGCGGCGACCGCCGGCCAGGCTGAGCAGCTGGGCACGCACATCCATGGCCCAGTCACCCTCGGCCCGCTCCAGGTGGCTGGCAGTGGCGGCCAGGCCGGCAACGAGGAACAGGCGCAGCTCGGCCTGCAGGGGAGCGAGCAGCCCTTCCAGGCTGAGCCAGGCACGGCCGGCCAGGCTGGCCAGGTCGTCGCTCTGCAGCTGGCGCAGCAGCAGATCCTGCTGCTGTTGCAGCCCCTGCTCGCCCGGCATGGCGCTGCTGGCCAGCCAGAACCGCTGCATAGGCGGCCGGCCGCTGTCGAGGTCGTGCAACTGGCCGAACCAGGCCTGCAGCGGCCAGGCGCCGCTGTGCTGGCCGCGCTCGCGACCGGCATCGAGGCCGACGTCCAGCAGGCTCAGCTCGAGCTGCACACCGTGGCTGCGGTAGCGGCAGGCCAGGCTGGCCTGCGGCATGGCGATCTCGGCCAGGGTCTGCAGCGCGTAGCGCTCGCCGAGGTAGTCGACCCGGCTGTTGCCCTTGGCCGCCGCCAGCCAGGCGCCGCCTTGCGCCGCCAGGGCGCGCAGGGTGGCCGGTTCCGGACTGGCCGCCAGCAGGTGCTCGGCCTGCGGCCACTGCTGGGCGGCCCACTCCAGCCGCGCCGTGGCGCCGGCCGGCAGTTGGTGAGCCAGCCACGGGCGGGCCTGCAGGCGACCCTGGGCGTCGAACGTCAGCAGCGGCATCTGCCAGGTCTGCCCCGGCTGTGCGCCGGTGCGCCCCCACAGCAGCAGGCCGGCATCGGCTGGCGGGCTGGCGGCGAGCAGGTCGGCCAGCCGCTCGCCCTGCAGGCTGCGCGGCAGCGCCGCCAGCTGCCAGGCGGCTTCGAGCAGGGCAAAGCCATCGACCTCGCGGCGCAGGCTGTCCAGTGCCGCGGCCATCGCCCGGCCGTGGCCGAGCAGGCCGCGCGACAGGGCTTCCAGGCGCGGGCCGGGGGCGCTCGGTGCTGTCGTGTCGGCGGCCACGAAGGGCGAAACCTGGCTGGCGGCCAGGGCCTGGCGCACCAGCGCCGGCGCCGCGGCCGGATGCAGGTCCTCGGGCACCTGCTGACCGCTGGACAGGTAGTGCAGGCGCAGGTTGTGGCGGATCAGGATGTCCAGCACCGGGCCGAGCCGGGCGGCCTCGTCGCTCTTGGTGACGATGCAGTCGTCGAGGCGACTGCCTGCGGCGCGCGCGGCACGCTGGTAGGTGGAGACCACTTCTTCGAGGGTGTCGCCGTGGCTGGCGGCGTTGAGCAGCAGCATCAGGCGCACCGCATGGCCGGCGCCGCCGAGCTGGGCGATCTGGCCGATCAGGCGCTGGTCGCGCTGGCTCATGCCGATGGTGTCGATGATCACCAGGCGCTTGCCGGCCAGCTGCGCCAGCACCGCGTCCAGCGCCGCTTCGGCGGGCAGCGCCTGCACCTCGACGCCGAGCAGGCGGCCGTAGATGCGCAGCTGCTCGTGGGCGCCGATCCGGTAGCTGTCGGTGCTGAGCAGGGCGACCTGGCCGCTGCCGTGGCGCATCACGTAGCGCGCCGCCAGCTTGGCGGTGGTGGTGGTCTTGCCCACGCCGGTGGGGCCAACCAGCGCCAGCACGCCACCCGCGTCGAGCAGATCGTTATCGTCGTCCGTCACCGGCAGACGCGCGGCCAGCTGGCGCTCCAGCCAGGCGCGGGCAGCCGGATCGTTGACCGTGGCGTTGCCCAGTTCGGCCGGCAGCGCGGCGAGGATCTCGTCGCACAGGTGGACGCCAAAGCCGGCCAGCAGCAAGAGCTGACGCAGGCGGCCGGCACCGCTGTCCGCGCTGGCGGCCGGGGTCATCTGCCGGTTGAGCAGTTCGCGCATGCCCTGCATCTCGCCGAGCAGCAGCTCGCCGAGGGCGGCGAAGTCCACCGCTGGCGCTGCGGGAGCCACAGGCTGCGGTGCGGCAGTGGCCGCCACGGCAGCGGCCGCCGCGCTATCCTCCTGGGTGCGCTGGTAGGCGGCGGCGCGCTGGGCGGCAAAGCCTGCCGGCGGCAGCGACGGCGGCTGGCGCATACCGGGGGGCAGATCCAGCGGCGCTGGCGACGGCGCCGGGCGTGCCACGGGAGCCTGAACCGCGGCCGGCTCGGGCACCAGCCGCTGGTGTTCGTCGTCGGCCATGGCGAGGATCTCCACACCCTCGGCCGTGGTGCGGTTGGACAGGATCAGGGCATCCTCGCCCAGCGCCGCGCGCACCTGGCGCATCGCCTCGCGGCTGTTGGCTCCGACAAAACGTCTGACACTCATCAGTTGTTGCCTCCGATCAGGCTGGTCACGCGCAGCATACGGTCATCGGGAATCTCGGCCAGCGACATCACCACCAGGTGGCGCAGGCGCCGGCGCAGAAAGCGCGCCAGCAAGGCGCGCAGGCGGTGCTGGACCACCAGAACCGGCGCATCGCCGTTGGCTTCCTGGCGGCCGAGAGCAGTTTCGGCCAGCTGCATCAGGTTGCCGGCCAGGCCGGGCTCCAGCGCGCCACCGTTGTTCATCGCCTGGGCCAGCACCTGCTCGAGGCCAGCGTCGAGGCCAATCACGCGCAGCTCGCCCTGGCCGGCGAACCACTGCTGGGTGATCGCCCGGCCGAGGGCCACGCGCACCACGCCGACCAGATCCTGGGCATCGCTCTGCGCGCTGGCATGTTCGGCCAGGGTGTCGAGGATGGTACGCATGTCGCGGATCGACACATCCTCCTCCAGCAGGCTCTGCAGGATGCGTTGCAGGGTGGTGAGGCTGATGGCCTTGGGCACCACTTCCTCGACCAGCGCCTTGTTGTCCTCGCCGAGCTTGTCGAGCAGCTGCTGGACTTCCTGGCGGCCGAGCATGTCGCTGGCGTGGCGGTGCAGCAGGTGGTTGAGATGGGTGGCCGCCACGGTACTGGCATCCACCACGGTGTAGCCGTAGACCTGGGCCAGCTCGCGCTGCTCGAGGTCGATCCACACCGCCGGCAGCCCGAAGGCCGGGTCGGTGGTGGCCTGCCCCTCCAGCTTGCCGGACACCTGGCCGGGGTCGATGGCCAGCCACTTGCCCGGCTGCAGCTCGGCGCGACCGACCTCGACGCCCTTGAGACGGATCACGTAGGTATTGGCGCCCAGCTCGAGGTTGTCGCGGATATGCACCACTGCCGGCAGGAAACCGACCTCCTGGGCAAACTTCTTGCGCACGCTCTTGATCCGTCCGAGCAGCTCGCCGTGCTGGCGGTGGTCGACCAGCGGGATCAGCCGGTGGCCGACCTCCAGACCCAGGGTATCCACCAGCTGCACGTCGTCCCAGCTGGCCTCGGGCGCCTCGGCCGGCGGCGGCAACTCGGGGTTCGCCGCCTTTTCCAGCAGCTGTTCCTCGCCCTGGCGGGTCAGCCACCAGGCCAGGCCGCCGAGCAGCGCCGTGAACAGCAGGAACACCAGGTTGGGCATGCCCGGCACCAGGCCGAGCAGGCCCAGCACGCCGGCCGCCAGCCACAGCACCTTGGGATTGGCGAACAGCTGGCCGATCATCTGCTGGCCGACGTCCTGGTCGGTGTTGACCCGCGATACCGTGACGCCGGCGGCGGTGGAGATCACCAGCGCCGGGATCTGCGCCACCAGGCCGTCGCCGATGGTCAGCAGGGTGTAGGTCTCCGCCGCCTGGGCGAACGGCAGGTCGTGCTGCAGCATGCCGATCAGCAGGCCGCCGAGCACGTTGACCACCATGATCACCAGGCCGGCCACCGCATCGCCGCGGACGAACTTGCTGGCACCGTCCATCGAGCCGTAGAAGTCGGCTTCCTGGGATACCTCGCGGCGGCGCTTGCGCGCCTCCTCCTCGCCGATCAGGCCGGCGTTGAGGTCGGCATCGATGGCCATCTGCTTGCCGGGCATCGAGTCGAGGGTGAAGCGCGCGCCCACCTCGGCGATGCGCCCGGCACCCTTGGTGATCACCATGAAGTTGATGATCACCAGAATCAGGAACACCGCCAGGCCCACGGCGAAGTTGCCGCCGACCAGGAAGTGGCCGAACGCCTCGATCACCTTGCCCGCCGCATCGCCCCCCTCATGGCCGTGCATCAGCACCACCCGGGTCGAGGCGACGTTGAGCGACAGGCGCAGCAGCGTGGTGAACAGCAGGATCGCCGGGAAGGCGGCGAAGTCCAGCGGCTTCTGGGTGAACATGCTGACCAGCAGCACCATGATCGACAGGGCGATGTTGAAGGTGAAGAACAGGTCGAGGGCAAACGGCGGCAACGGCAGGATCATCATCGACAGGATGATGATGATCAGCAGCGGGCCGGCGAGCAGCTTCATCTGGCCGTTGCCGCCCAGACCGGCGCGCCCCAGCCAGTCGGTCAGTGCATTCATGGGGATTCCTCGGGCTTGTCGCGCCGGTCAGGTTCATCGAGTTCGGCCGGTACCGGCAGGTCGTGCGGCGTCGGCGGCAGCTCGCCGCCCTCCTCGCGCACGCGCTTGAGTCGGTAGGCCCAGGCCAGTACCTCGGCCACGGCGGTATACAGTTCGGCGGGGATCTCCTTGTCGAGATCCACATGGCGGTACAGCGCGCGGGCCAGCGGCGGCGCCTCCAGCAAGGGCACAGCGTGCTCGCGGCCCAGCTCGCGGATGCGCGCGGCCAC
This sequence comes from Geopseudomonas aromaticivorans, assembly GCF_019097855.1. Taxonomy (GTDB): domain Bacteria; phylum Pseudomonadota; class Gammaproteobacteria; order Pseudomonadales; family Pseudomonadaceae; genus Geopseudomonas; species Geopseudomonas aromaticivorans. Next base: position 96,775 of record NZ_JAHRGL010000013.1, on the reverse strand, counting down.
CAGCTCGGTGCCCTTGGCCACCACCCGCGGCGCGCCCATGCTGCCGTCCTCGTAGGCCAGCGCCACCGCATAGTGGGTCGGGTTGGTGACGATCACGTCGGCAGTCGGCACCTTGCTCATCATTCGCCGCCGCGCCACCGCCTGCTGCTGGGCGCGGATGCGGCCCTTGACGTGTGGATCGCCTTCGGACTCCTTGTGCTCCTGGCGCAGGTCCTCCTTGCTCATGCGCAGCTTCTTGGCATGGCTCCACAGCTGGTAGGGCACGTCGATGCCGATCACCAGCACCAGCGTCAGCACGCACCAGGCGCAGGCCAGCGCAGCCAGGTGCAAGGCATTGGCGAGCGCCTGGGACAGCGGCTGCCCCATGAGCGCCATCATCTCGCCCACATGCCCGGAGATGAACTTCACCGCCACCAGACCGACCAGCAGCGCCTTGGCAAGCGCCTTCGCCAGCTCGGCGAGCGCGTGGGTGGAGAACAGCCGCCCAAGCCCCTTGATCGGGTTGAGGCGGGAAAACTGCGGGGCTAGCGACTTGGCCGACAGCAGCCAGCCGCCGAGCAGCATCGGCGACACCAGGGCGATCAGCAGCAGGAGGATCATCAGCGGCAGCAGGGCGAACAGGCCGCGCTGGGTCAGACTCACGAAGTGCGCGACCATCACCGCCGGGTCGAAGGCGACGCGGCGCTCGAACAGGAACGACTGTTCCACCACCAGGCCGAGCTGGGCGTACAGCACGCTGCCCATCGCCCACAGTCCGCCTACCCCGCCAGCCAGCAGCAGGAAGGTGCTCAATTCGCGGGAACGGGCGACCTGCCCCTCTTCGCGCGCCTTCTCCAGGCGCCGGGGTGTCGCCGCTTCTGTCTTGTCGTCCTGATCGCTGCTGTCGTCAGCCATGGCCTTGTGCGCGCCTGCGGCGACTCATACGGGCAAAAAGGCATTGTGCGACCGCAAGGCGGTCGGCAATCGACGAAACAACGCGAAAATTCGCCGGTTTATCGCGCCGCGGGCGCTGGCCTGTACCGCCCCGGCGTGCCGGCACTCAGAGCTGGCGCATCAACTCGTCAATGCAGTTGACCACCACCATGCTGGCCTCTTCCATCTGCTCCAGCGCCTCGCGCATGCCCTGCAGGTCGCCTGCATACCCGGCCTGCAGGGCACGCTGCCCGGCTTCGTGCACTTCGCGGTGCGGTGCATCGAGCGCCTGGAAGCTGTGGACATGGGCATAGTGCCGGGCACCGTAGCCCTGGAAATACCATTTGCCGAGGCGGCATTCGGTATGACAGGTCAGCTGCACGCCAAACTCGGCGTTGTGGATGTGCCGGTAGACCTGATTCTTCCACACGGCATGATCGAGCTTGGTGGCATTCAGGAAAGAGGTCGTGGTGGTGTCGCGAATGATCTGCTGCAGATGCTCGGAGCGCTCGATCATCACACCGACCACCGCGTTGATCTGCAGCGAGGACGCCGAGACCTCAGTGGCGCTGTCCTGGGTCAGCAGCACGGCATCGCGGATGCTGGCGATCTGCTCGACGATCTCGCCGACCAGCGCATCGATCTGCGCCGTGGCCACGCCGGCACGCTGCGCCAGCTGGCGCACCTCGCCTGCCACCACGGCAAAGCCGCGCCCGGCCTCGCCGGCCCGCGCCGCCTCGATGGCGGCATTGAGCGCCAGCAGGTTGGTCTGGTCGGTGATCTTCTGGATATTCGCCACCAGGCCCTTGATGCTGCCGGCCGCGTGGTCGAGCAGTTCGGCGCTGCGCGTGCTGCTCTGGGCATGCTCGTTGATGCGCTGCGAGCGGCTGTCCAGCGCACTCACCGCACTGCGCGCATCGCCGAACACCTCGCCCAGCTTCTTCAGCTCCTTGCGCTCCTCGACCAGCGCCTCGGCGCGCTCAGCAATGCTCTGGCGCACCACCTCGAGCATGCCGCTGCCCTTGAGGTGACTGGCATAGACGTGGCTCAGCCCGTCCCGGGTCTGGTCGGCAGACTGCAATTGCTGCTCGAGCTGCTGGATATCCTCCAGCAACTTGCGAGCCTCCTGCTCGGCCGCTGCGCGCTGCGCCGCCTGTTTCCTGCTGGCAAATATCATTCAGAGAACCTGTGAATCACGTTGACCGATCCCGGCAGGATCAGAACCCCAGCTGGTTGAGCAGGTCGTCGACCTGATCCTGACTGACCACCGCATCACCGGCGGTCGGCTTGACCTGCGGGCCGTTGAGCAGCTGCTTGGGCTTCTCCGGCTCCCACTCGCTCTCGGCCAGGCGCTTGAGAATGATCGCCTCGCTGCCGTCCGGCACGCTTTCGATCAGCACCTGGATCAGCTGGTGCTCGATCTCGCGGATCACCTCGTTCATCTTCTTGATGACCTGACCGGTGAGGTCCTGGAAGTCCTGCGCCATGAGGATTTCCATCAGTTCGCGCTGGGTCGCCTGGGTATGGCGCGGTACCTCGGCCAGATAGCCGCGGGTATCCTTGACCAGCTCGCGGGCCTCCTCCAGCTCCACGGGGTTGGCGAACCACGCCTCCCAGCGCTGGTCCAGGGCGCTGGCACCCTTGGCCAGATCGTCCTGCAGCGGCTGGGCACGATCGATGGCATTGAGCGCCCGCTCGGCGGCCTGTTCGGTCATCGATGCCACATAGGTCAGGCGGTCGCGGGCATCGGGAATCGCCTCGGCCGCCTTCTCGATCTCCTTGTCCAGACCGAGCTCGCGCATGCTGTCACGCAGCATGCGGGTCAGTTGGCCGATGCGCTGGATCAGTTCGTCGGGGGCCACGTCCCAGTTGGCCGCTGCTTGCTGTGCGTCACCGCTCATAGCGCTGTCTCCTCGGGGCGTCGATTACTTGCCCAGCTTCTCAAAGATCTTGTTGAGTTTTTCTTCCAGGATCGCAGCAGTGAACGGCTTGACCACATAACCGTTGGCACCGGCCTGGGCCGCCGCGATGATGTTTTCCTTCTTCGCCTCGGCGGTCACCATCAGCACCGGCAGGTGCTTGAGGCTGTCGTCGGCACGAATCTGCTTGAGCATGTCCAGGCCATCGAGGTTGGGCATGTTCCAGTCGGAAACCACGAACTCGAACTTGCCTGAGCGCAGCTTGTTGAGGGCGTCCTGGCCGTCCTCGGCTTCCTCCACATTGTTGAAGCCCAGTTCCTTGAGCAGACTGCGCACGATCCGGCGCATGGTCGGAAAGTCGTCCACTACCAGCATGCTCATGTTCTTGTCGGCCATCGTCTTTCCTCGTCGTGTCATGGCGCTTGTCGATTCGGTGCGCCGTCACATCACTGCGCCGGCAACGCCCTGATTGCTCACTGTCCGCCGGGCTCGCGCCCGCCGGCTCAGAATTCTTCCCACTGCTCCTGCGCACTGGCCGGAGCACTCTGCCGGCGGCTCGGCGCCGCCTGCGCAAACTCGGCGTCGGCCGCAGCCTCCGCCCGGCGCACCGCCTGCGGCGGCCCGGCGACGGCGCGGGCCGCCGTTTCATGGCCGAGGCGGAACACCGCCACGGCTTGCTCCAGACGGTGCGCCTCCTCGTCCAGCGCGGAGGACGCGGTGGTGGCCTGCTGCACCAGCCCGGCGTTCTGCTGGGTCACCTCGTCCATCTGCGCGATGGCCACATTGATCTGGCCGATGCCGTCGCTCTGCTCCTGCGAGGCGGCGGAAATCTCGTCGATGATGTCGGTCACCCGCCGCACCGCAGCGACCATGTCGACCATGGTCCGCCCGGCCTGCTCGGCCAGCTGCGAACCTTCCTCCACACGGAGGGTGGAGTCCTCGATCAGCGTCTTGATCTCCTTGGCCGCCTCGGCGCTGCGCCCGGCCAGCGTGCGTACCTCGCCGGCCACCACGGCGAAGCCGCGGCCCTGTTCGCCGGCGCGCGCCGCCTCCACCGAGGCGTTGAGAGCGAGGATGTTGGTCTGGAAGGCGATCGAGTCGATCACGTTGATGATGCTGGCGATCTGCTGCGAGCTGGCGGCGATGCCCTGCATGGTGTCGACCACCTCGGCGACCACCTCGCGGCCCTTGCCGACGGTGTTGGAGGCGTCGCTGGCCAGCGCGCTGGCGGTGCGCGCGTTGTCGGCGTTCTGCTGCACAGTGGAGGTCATCTGCTCCATGCTCGCCGCGGTTTCCTGCAGCGAGGCGGCCTGCTGCTCGGTACGCGACGACAGGTCGACGTTGCCGCGGCTGATTTCCTGGGCGCCCTCGTAGATGGCCGCGCTGCTGGCGCGCACGGTGCCGACGATTTCACGCAGGTTGTCCTGCATGTCGCGCATCGCCTGCTGCAGGTGACCGACCTCGTTATCGGCGCTGACCTGCACCGTCTGCGACAGGTCGGCCTTGGCCAGGCGCTGCAGATGTACCACCGCTTCCTCGATGGGGCGCACGACCCGGCCGAACAGCATGGCGCGCAGCAGCAGCAGAACGAGAATCGAGCAGCCCAGCGCCAGGCCGCCGAGCAGCGCATACAGTTGCAGCGACTCTTCGTAGCGCTTCATTTCGGCATTGGCGAAGCGCGAAAAGAACGCGAACAGATCGACCATCGCCTCTTCCAGCACCGGCTGCTCCTGGCCGAGCACGCGCTTCTCCAGGCTGCGGTAGACGTCCAGGTCGCCCTTGCGCAGCGCCGCGCTCTGCTGGCGCAGCAGGTCGACCATCAGCCCCAGCTGGGCCTGGTAGCGCTCGACAGCCATGCGCCCCTCATCGGACACCAGTACGGGCATCTTCTGGAAGCGCTCGAGATAGTCGGCGGACTTGCCGATGTGCTCGTCGATCTCCTCCAGCAACTTGCGCTTGCTGGCCTCGTCGGCCTGGCGGCTGCCCTGCAGGCGCTCGTAGGTGATCATCGCGATCATCGCGTTCAGGCGGTTGCGGTCGGCGGTCTGCGCATAGTCGGACTGGTCGACGGCGATGCGATTGATCCGCTCGATCTCCAGCTTGGCGCTATGGCTGCTCAGCACGCCCAGGCCGGATACCGTCAGCAGCAGCAACAGGAAAACCGCCACCGCCCGGTTCACCGTCGCCTGAATGCTTTTACCCCGTATGTGTCGCAACATCGCTGCCTTCCTCAACTCGAACTTACGATTCGTCACTCAAACCCGCTGCGCTCGACCGGAAGCCGCTACCTGCTTGAGAATCCGCTCGGCCATCTGCTCCAGCGCTACCACCTCGCAGGCACCGCCCATGGCGATGCCTTCGCGGGGCATGCCGAACACCACGCAGCTGGCCTCATCCTGGGCGAAGGTGAAGGCGCCGGCCTGACGCATCTCCAGCAGGCCGCGGGCGCCGTCGCGGCCCATGCCGGTGAGCAGCACGCCGATGGCGTTGCGTCCGGCGCTTTCCGCCGCCGAGCGGAACAGCACGTCTACCGACGGGCGGTGGCGGTTCACCGGCAGGCCGTCGTCGAGGCGCGCGACATAGTTGGCGCCGCTGCGTACCAGCTTGAGATGCGCGGTACCCGGGGCGATGTAGGCATGCCCCGGCAGGATGCGCTCGCCATCCTCGGCTTCCTTGACGGCGATGTTGCACAGGCGGTTGAGGCGCTCGGCGAACGACTTGGTGAAGCCGCCCGGCATGTGCTGGGCAATGAGGATCGCCGGGCTGTTGGCCGGCAGCGGCTCGAGCACGGCGCGGATCGCCTCGGTGCCGCCGGTGGAGGCACCGATGATCACCAGCTTCTCGCTGGAGATCAGCGGCGCCTTGAGTACCGGCGGACGCGGCGCAGTGGCGGGGGCCGACTGGCGTGGCCGCGAACGGGCGGCGGCGCGCACCTTGTCGGCGATCAGCTCGCTGTAGTCGAGCATGCCGTGGCGGATACCCATTTGTGGCTTGGCGATGAAGTCCAGCGCGCCCAGCTCCAGCGCGCGCAGGGTGACTTCCGAGCCAGCCTGGGTCAGCGACGACACCATCAGCACCGGCATCGGCCGCAGGCGCATCAGGCGGTCGAGGAAGTCGAGGCCGTCCATGCGCGGCATTTCCACGTCGAGGGTCAGCACGTCGGGGTTGTGCTGCTTGATCAGGTCGCGCGCCACCAGCGGGTCGGCGGCCACCGCCACCACTTCCATGTCCGGCTGCGAGTTGATGATCTCGCGCAACAGGTCGCGTATCAGCGCCGAATCGTCGACGCACAGAACCTTGATCTTGGGGACACTCAAGCTGCTCTCCTTCGCGTTCAGCTCGCTGGCCTGCCGCCGGGCGCCTCTCTCACGCCAGGGTGAAAGAGGCGGCAATACCGCCCGCGGCGGGCAGCCGTGATGTAGTTCACAGCGGCATTGGAAGTCTTATCGGCCGCTGAGCTTCAGTCTTTAGGCCGGGCGGCGGAACGCAGGGTGTATACGGTCTGCCCGCGCAGCACGAAGTCGTCGCTGATGTAGGAAAAGTTTTCCGAGTGGCCGGTGATCAGCAGGCCATCCGGCTTCATGTACGGCACGAAGTGCTTGAGGATCTTCGCCTGACTCGGTTTATCGAAGTAGATCATGATGTTTCGGCAGAAGATCACGTCGAAGGGGCCGCTGATGTTCCATTGCGCGTCGTGCAAGTTGAGCTGGCGGAACTCGACCATGTTCATCAACTCCTGACGCACCCGCGCCAGGCCAACACGCTCGCCGCTGCCACGCAGGAAGAAACGGTGTGCCCGCTCCTCGCCCATCTCCAGTACCTGCTTGAGCGGATAGACTCCGGTCTTCGCCTTGCCCAGGGCATCACTGTCGATATCGGTAGCGATCACCCGCGACTGGCTGGCCAGTTGCGGGCCGAGTGCCTCGCTCAGGGTCATGGCGATCGAGTAGGGTTCCTCGCCGGTCGAGGCCGCCGCACACCACACCCGCACCGGCTCGCGCCGACCGGCCACATGGGCGGCCAGCAACGGGAAGTGGTGCGCCTCGCGGAAGAACGCGGTCAGGTTGGTGGTCAGCGCATTGGTGAACGCCTCCCACTCCCGCGCGCCGGGCTGGCGCGCGAGACGGTCGAGGTATTCGCCGAAATGGCTCATGCCGTGCAGACGCAGACGCTTGGCCAGACGGCTGTAGACCATCTCGCGCTTGTTGTCGGCAAGCACGATGCCGGCACGGTCGTAGATCAGCTGACAGATGCGGCGAAAATCCCCATCGGTCAGGATCAGGTCGCGGCCAAAGGCGGTGCTGGATACGGCTTCAGCGGTCATCGGATTGCTCATGACCTATTCCCTGTGAGTTGTCAAAATTCGCTCCACTCCTCGACCGCCGGGGCTTCGCGGCGAGCGGCCGGGGCAGTGGCTGGGGGCGTGGCCGGGGCACGCGGCTCGACGCGGCGCTCGCCCATGACCTCGCGGCGTGGCGCCTGGGCCGACGCCTGGGCCGGCTGGCTGCGCAGACGGAACACACCCATGGTGCGCAGGGCATCGGTCAGGTAGCCCTCGAGGTCGGCCGATGCCTTGGCCGCGCTCTGCACCAGACCGGCGTTGCGCTGGGTCACGTCGTCCATCTGCGCCACGGCCTGGTTGACCTGGGCAATGCCGCTGCTCTGCTCGTCGGAGGCCGCGGCAATCTCGCCCATGATGTCGTTGACCTTGGTCACCGCCGCCACCACGCCCTCGATGCTCTGCTCGGCGCGCTGCACCAGCTGGGCGCCCTCGTCGATCTGCTGCGAGGAGCTGACGATCAGCCCGCGGATCTCCTTGGAGGCATCGGCCGAGCGGCTGGCCAGGTTGCGCACCTCGCTGGCCACCACGGCAAAGCCGCGACCCTGTTCGCCGGCGCGCGCCGCCTCGACCGAGGCGTTGAGGGCGAGGATGTTGGTCTGGAAGGCGATCGAGTCAATCACGTTGATGATTTCGGTCATCTTGCGCGAAGTCGTGGTGATCTGGCTCATGGTGCCCACCACCTGCCCCATCACCTCGCCACTCTCGCGTACGGTGCTGGAGGCGTCGCTGGCCAGCTGGCTGGCGTGACGGGCGTTGCCAGCGTTCTGCTGTACGGTGGCGGTCAGCTCCTCCATGCTCGCCGCGGTCTGCTGCAGCGAAGCGGCCTGCTGCTCGGTCCGCGAGGACAACTCCTCGTTGCCGCGGGCAATCTCTTCCACCGCCACCGACAGCGAGTTGACGCTGCGGTTAACGTCACGGGCGATGCTGGTGACGCTGTTGCGCACCGCCGCCTGGAAGCGGATCAGCTCGGCCATTTCGCTGATCTGGCAGTCGGCCAGGCGAGCCTCCAGATTGCCGGCGGCCAACTGCGCCATGTAATGGACCGACCCCTCCAGCGCGCGATGCACCGTGCGGCCGGTACGCACCATGCGAACCAGCAGGAACAGGCCGACCAGCGCCATACCCGCCTCCTCGACCAGATCCGCCGGCCCTGCCCCGTTCATAAGGGCGAGGACCAGGTCGGTGCTGCTGTCGACGACCACCAAGCCGGCGGCGGCCATGATGCTCCACAACCGGGCCCGCAGGGACGGCCGACGCAGGTGAACCAGCCAGCCGAGCGGCCCACGGCGCACCAGGCGACCCCGATCCAGGCCGAGAAGCGTGCCGCGCCCCTCGCGGATCGCCCGATAGGCCTGGCTCGCCGCATCGATCTCGCTGCGGCTCGGCTTCGAGCGCACCGAGGTGTAGCCCACCACCCGACCATCCTCGACGGTCGGCGTGACGTTGGCGCGTACCCAGTAGTGGTCGCCGTTCTTGCGCCGGTTCATCACCAGGCCGTTCCAGGCGTGGCCCTGCTGGATGGTTTCCCACAGGTTGGCGAAGGCCGCCGGCGGCATGTCCGGATGGCGTACCAGGTTGTGGTTGGCGCCGTGCAGCTCTTCCCAGTCATAACCGCTGACCTGGATGAAGGCGGGGTTGGCATACACGATCCGGCCCTTGAGATCAGTACGTGAAATCAGGAAATCGCTGTCCTGAAGCTCGTACTCGCGCTGGGTGACCGGCTGGTTGTTACGCATACAGACTTGCTCCACGGGTGTTGCCGGCCGGCTGGTCGCCGGCGAATTTAGTGTTCAGCCGCCTGCGGCGGGGAAAACCCGCAGCGGTCGGCGTTGAATCGCGTCCGGAGACACTCCATGCGAAACCTCCGTGTTTATCGAACCCCTCAGAACTCGCTCCACTCCTCGACCGCCTCGGCGTTGCTGCGCCGGGCCGTTGTAGTTTTCTGCGCCGGGACTGCCATGCGCCCGGACGCCTGATCGGCCGCCGCGCGCCGCGGTGGCGACACCAGCGCCTTCTTTTGCTGGCCCTCCAGCTGGAACACGCCCATGGTGCGCAGGGCATCCTCCAGGTGGCCATGCAGCTCGGCCGAGGCCTGCGCCGCGCGCTGAACCAGACCGGCGTTGCGCTGGGTCACGTCGTCCATCTGCGCCACGGCCTGATTGACCAAGGCAATGCCGCTGCTCTGCTCGGCAGAAGCGGCAGCGATCTCGCCCATGATGTCGTTGACCTTGGTCACCGCGGCCACCACACCCTCGATGCTCAGCTCGGCGCGCTGCACCAGTTGGGCGCCCTCGTCGATCTGCTGGGAGGAGCTGACGATCAGGCCGCGGATCTCCTTGGAGGCCTCGGCCGAGCGGCTGGCCAGGTTGCGCACCTCGCTGGCCACCACGGCAAAGCCGCGGCCCTGCTCGCCGGCGCGCGCCGCCTCGACCGACGCGTTGAGGGCGAGGATGTTGGTCTGGAAAGCGATCGAGTCGATCACGTTGATGATTTCGGTCATCTTGCGCGAGGTCGCAGTGATCTCGCCCATGGTGCCGACTACCCGGCCCATCACCTCGCCGCTCTCGCGCACGCTGCTGGAGGCGTCGCTGGCCAGCTGGCTGGCATGCCGCGCGTTGCCGGCGTTCTGCTGCACGGTGGCGGTCAGCTCCTCCATGCTTGCCGCGGTCTGCTGCAGCGAAGCGGCCTGCTGTTCGGTGCGCGAGGATAGCTCCTCGTTGCCGCTGGCAATGCCATCCACCGCCATCGCCAGCGAGCTGACGCTGTTGTTCACGTCGATGGAGATGCCGCGCACGCTCTTGCGCAGAGCCTCCTGGAAGCGCATCAGCAGGGCGATCTCGCTGATCCGGCTGTGACTCAGGCGGACATCGAGGTTGCCCGCGGCCAATTGCGCCATGTAGTCGGCCGATGCCTCCAGGCCGCGTAGCAACACCCGCCCGGCACGATGAGTCATGACCAGCAACAGCACACCGAGCACGGCCATGCCCCCTTCGGCCAGCATCTCCAGGCCAGCACGGCCCTCGAGGTACTTGGTCACCAACGACACACTGTTGCCGGTCACCATCAGCACGGCGATCAACTGGATCAGGCCCAGGCGAAAGCGCATCGAGGACGTCTGCAGACGCGCCAGCCAGCCGGCCGGGCCGCGTCGCACCAGGCTGCCGCGGTCGAGGCCCAGGTGATTGCCACGCCCCTCGCGAATCAGCCGATAGGCCTCGCTGGCCGTCTCGACCTCGGTGCGGGTCGCCTTGCGGCGAATCGAGGTATAGCCGACCACCTGACCGTCCTCGACGGTCGGCGTGACGTTGGCGCGCACCCAGTAGTGGTCGCCGTTCTTGCGCCGGTTCATCACCAGCCCGTTCCAGGAGTGGCCACCCTTGATGGTTTCCCACAGGTTGGCGAAGGCCACCGGCGGCATGTCCGGATGGCGTACCAGGTTGTGGTTGGCGCCATGCAGCTCTTCCCAGGAATAGCCACTGACCCTGATGAAGGTCGGATTGGCGTAGGTGATCCGCCCCTGGAGATCGGTTCGCGAAATCAGGAAGGTGTCATCCGCCAACTCGTACTCGCGCTGGGTGACCGGCTGGTTGTTGCGCATTCGGACTCTCCATGGATGGGACAGGCTTTTTATTGTTGTGGGGCTGTCAGGGCTGGTTACGGGTTAGAACGTCTGCCAGTCGTCGTCCGTATTCGAGGGCTTGGTTGCGCCTTGCGGCGCAGCAGGGCGAACCTGCACGGCCACTTCGCGCTCGGCGCTCTCGTACTGCTGGCGCGCCCAGGAGTCGGCTGCCGACTGCCGTGACGGCGGTCGCTGCGACTGTTGCTGGGCGATGCGGAACACCTCGACCGCCTCGCGCAAGCGCTGGGCTTCGCCAACCAGATCGCTCGCCGAGCGGGCAGAGTCCTGCACCAGTCCGGTGTTCTGCTGGGTGACCTGATCCATCTGGGTGACCGCCTGATTGACCAGGCCGATGCCGTTGCTCTGCTCCTGCGAGGCCGCGGCGATCTCGTCCATGATGTCGGCGACCTTCTGCACCGCCTGGACGATTTCCTGCATGGCGTTGCCGGCCTGGCCGACCAGACTGCTGCCGGTCTCGACCCGCGCCACCGACTCGCCGATCAGGGTACGGATGTCCTTGGCGGCATCGGCGCTGCGGCTGGCCAGGCTGCGCACCTCGCCGGCGACCACGGCAAAGCCACGCCCCTGCTCGCCGGCGCGCGCCGCCTCAACCGAGGCATTGAGGGCGAGGATGTTGGTCTGGAAGGCGATCGAGTCGATCAGCTTGATGATCTCGGCGACCTTGTGCGAGCTGCTGCTGATCTCGCCCATGGTGCTGACCACCTCGTTCACCACCTCGCCGCCGCGCTGCGCGGCCTGGGCAGCGGTGGCCGCCAGCTGGCTGGCCTGGCGCGCGTTGTCGGCATTTTGGCCGACCGTGGAAGTCAGCTGCTCCATGCTCGAGGCCGTGTCTTCCAGGGCCGCCGCCTGTTCGATAGTGCGCGAGGACAGGTTGCGGTTGCCTTCGGCGATTTCCTGGGCGCCGTCGTGGATCAGCTGGCTGCTGTGCCGCACGGTGCCGACGGTAGCGGTGAGGCGCTGCTGGATATTGCCCAGCGAGGTGAACAGCTGGCCGATCTCGTTGGCGTTGCCGCGCTCGATGGCCTCGGCGAGATTGCCGGCTGCGATCTGCTCGCAATGCGCCACGACCCGGTGCAACGGACGGATCACGTTGAGGTTCACGCCCCAGATCACCGCGACGATGCTGGCCGCCGACACCAGCAGGATCATGACGATGATCCAGCGCATGACACTGGCGAACCCGGCGAAGACCTCCGGCTGGCCGGCCTGCTGCAGCGCCGCGATGGTCTGCTCGGCGAAGCCGAGGCTGTACAAGCCAAGAGCACTCAGGCTGCACACCAGCACGGCGAACAGTCCCAGCACCAGGTTCCAGCTCAGCCGCACCGTCATGTCGTTCAGTAGTTTCACCTTGCTCTCCTCATCGCTGGCGCCTGCCGCATGCCGGCAGACCTCGCAGTCATACCGTCAAACCCAGGCGGCCTCGCTCTGCTCGGCACTGGCCGAACGCTCGAAAGACGCACTGCGGCGCTCGTTGGCCGCCACCCGGGAACGCTGGCCAGCTTCGTCATCGGCGATCACGAAGCGCACCACGTGCTGGTTCAGGCGCACGCTCTGCTGGCTGAGGCGCAGCGCAGCCTGCGCACTGTCCTGCACCATGCCGGCGTTGCGCTGGGTCATCTGGTCCATCTGTGCCACCGCCACGCTGACCTGCTCGATGCCATGACTCTGCTCAGCCGAGGCAGAGGAGATCTCGCCGATCAGGGTGTTCAGCCGCCCCATGTCGCTGACCATGCCGCGGATGAGTTCGCCGGTCTGGCGCACCCGCTCGTTGCCGGTGCGCACCTGACCGCCGGAGCCGTCGATCAAGCCCTTGATCTCGTGCGCCGCCTCGGCGCTGCGGCTGGCCAGCTTGCGCACTTCGCCGGCCACGACGGCAAAGCCGCGGCCCTGCTCGCCGGCCCTCGCCGCCTCGACCGAGGCATTGAGGGCAAGGATGTTGGTCTGGAAAGCGATCGCGTCGATGGTGTCGACGATGCTCGACATCTGGCTGGCGCTGGACTGGATCGCCGTCATGGCGTCGACTACCTGCTCCATGGCCGTACCGCCCTTGCGTGCGTTGTCGGCACAGTTGGCGGCCAGGCGGCGCGCCTGGTCGGCGCTCTCGGCGTTCTGCCGCACCGTGGCGGTCAGCTGCTCCATGGTCGAGGCGGTTTCCGCCAGGGCGGCGGCCTGCTGCTCGGTGCGCGCCGCCAATTCGGCATTACCCGCGCTGATTTCCTCGGACTCGATCTGCACTTCACGAGCGCTGCGGCTGATGTCGCCAATGGTGTGGTCGAGCGATTCGCGCATGCGGTTCATGTCCGCCAGCAGGCTCTGGGTATCCCCCGCCCGCAGCCGCGGCGCCTTGCTCAGGTCGCCCTCGGCAATCTGCCGGGCCACGTCCACGGCATAGCGCGGATCGCCACCCAGACGGCCGAGCAGGTCGCGGATCACCCAACCCATCAGCAGCGACAGCGGCACACCGACCAGCAGCAGACCAAAGCCCGATTGGATCAGCTTGCGGATGAACATATGGTTGATGTCGGCGATGTAGGTGCCGGTACCGATGTACCAGCCCCAGCTCTGGAAGCCTCTCAGGTAGGAGCGCTTGTCTTCGGCCTCGGTGCCGTTGGCATGTTTCCAGCGGTAGTCGAAATACGCCCGGCCCTGTCCGGCCTTGACCGCTACGGCCATCTCGGCGAACAGGCGCCGACCGTCGGCGTCCTTGAAGCCATCCACCGAGGTACCGCTGGCGATGGTCGGGTGAGCCACAACGGCGCTGTCGTCGAAGACGAAGAAATAGCCGCGCCCATCGTCGTAGCGCATGCTCTTGATCAGCTCGGCGGCATGCAGTTGCCCCTGCTTCAGGCTCATGCTGCCGCGCTCGACCTGCGCAGCGACGTCGCCGAGCACCGAGAGAGCAATCTCGACCTGGCTTTCCACCTTGGCCTTGCGCTCCTCGAACATCACGCTGCGGGTCACCCAGGCGCTCCAGAACATCAGCACCAGCATCGCCAGCCAGGCCGCAATCAGCGTGCCCCACAGTTTTTGGCTCGTCGTCAGATTGCGCATCCCATAAACCCCGTAGTGTCTTTTCTTATGCTTATGGATCGCCGACCCACCGCCGCGGCACAGTCCCGCCCGGCCTGTTCATCTATCGGCAATCCCAGGGCAAATCTTGATGGCCCAGCGGCGCGACATAGCCGCGCGCGCCGGGTCGTCGCTCCGCTTGCCGTGGTCAGGCCGCGGTCTTTTCCACCAGCGCCATTTCCTCGCTGGTGAGCATGCGGTCGATGTCGACCAGCACCAGCATGCGGTCCTCCAGGCTGGCCAGGCCGCTGAGGTAGTCGGAGGACAGCGACAGGCCGAACTCCGGCGCCGGCTTGATCTGCTCGGGGGTCAGGCTGAGCACGTCGGACACGCCGTCGACCACCACGCCAACCACCCGGCCGGCCACGTTGACGACGATGACCACCGTCTGGCCGTCGTACTCGACGCGGTCGAGGTTGAACTTGATGCGCAGATCGACGATGGGCACGATCACGCCGCGCAGGTTGGTGACGCCCTTGATGAACGGCGGCGCGCTGGCGATCCGGGTGACGTTCTCGTAGCCGCGGATCTCCTGGGCCTTGAGGATGTCGATGGCGTATTCCTCGTCACCCAGCGAGAACACCAGGAATTCGCGGGTCTGGGCTTCGAGGGCCGCAGGGTCGGACGGATGGCTGAAGGACATGGCTAGATAACCTCCTGAAGGGGGGCAACGGCGCTGCGCGGATCGCGGGCGGCGGATTGACTGCGGTTGAGGCGTTGCAGGTCGCCGACATCGAGGATCAGCGCGACACTGCCATCGCCGAGGATGGTGGCCGCGGAGATCCCCGGCACCCGGCGGTAGTTGGTTTCCAGATTCTTCACCACCACCTGTTGCTGGCCGATCAGGTCGTCCACCTGCAGCGCATAGCGGCGGCCCTCGCCTTGCACGATCACGGTGATCGCTTCGGTCGGCGCGGTGCGCGCAGCGGCCACATCCATCACCTGATGCAGGGCCACCACCGGCAGGTACTCGTCGCGCACCTTGAGCAGCAGGTCGGTGCCGGCCATGGAGTAGAGATCCTCGCTGCGCGGCTGCAGCGACTCGATCACCGCACTGAGCGGCAGGATGAAGATTTCCCTGCCGACGCGGACCGACATGCCGTCGAGGATCGCCAGGGTCAGCGGCAGGACGATACGGATGGTAGTGCCCTGCCCCAGCCGCGAGAGGATCTGCACATGGCCGCCCATGGACTGGATGTTGCGGCGCACCACGTCCATGCCCACGCCGCGCCCGGACACGTCGCTGACCTGCTCGGCGGTGGAGAAGCCGGGCGCGAAGATCAGTTGCCAGACCTCGTCGTCGGGCATGTTGTCAGTCACCGCCAGGCCCTGGCTACGCGCCTTGGCCAACAGCTTGTCGCGATTGAGGCCGGCGCCGTCGTCGCGCACCTCGATGAGGATGTTGCCGCCCTGGTGCTGGGCGGACAGGGTCAGCCGCCCGGTGCGCGGCTTGCCGGCGGCCTCGCGCCGCTCCGGCGACTCGATGCCGTGGTCCAGGCTGTTGCGCACCAGGTGGGTGAGCGGGTCGATGATCCGTTCGACCAGGCTCTTGTCCAGCTCGGTGGACTTGCCCTCGGTGACCAGCTCGACTTCCTTGTCCAGCTTGGCCGCCAGGTCGCGCACCTGGCGCGGGAATCGGCTGAACACGTAGTCCATCGGCACCATGCGGATCGACATCACCGCTTCCTGCAGGTCACGCGCATTGCGCTTGAGCAGGTTCATGCTGTTGATCAGCTCGCTGTGCACGCCATGGTCGAGCTGGCTGGCGGTCTGCTCGAGCATCGACTGGGTGATGACCAGTTCGCCGACCAGGTTGATGATCTGGTCGACCTTGTCCACCGGCACGCGCAGGCTGCTGGATTCGGCGCTGGCCGCGGCGGGTTTGGCCGCGGCGGCACTGCTCGGCGCAGCCTTGGCGGGCGCGGCCGGCGCAGGCACTGCCGCAACGGCCGCTGCGGCAGGAGCACTGGACGGCACCGGTGCCGGCGCCACGGCAGGTGCAGCAGGCGCCACGGAGGCAACGCTGGCCGGCGGCGCAGCAAAGGCAGCCACCAGCTGCGCAATCGGCTCCAGCACAGCCGGCGCCGCCGTTGCGACCGACCCCGCCGCCGCACTGTCGACGATGCCCAGCACGCAGATTTCCAGCTGCTCGGGCTCGACGATGAAGCAGAGCACCGCGGCGATGTCGTCGGCATCCTCGCCCGTCAGCAACTCCACCTCGTAGCGCTGCACATCGCCGCCCTCGCTGCGAATGGTGCCGAACTGCTTGAGTTCGTCGACCAGCAACAGGCGGTCCTTTTCGCTGACACCAAGCAGGGCCACGCACAGGCGGGCCTCGCCGGCACCGGCCTCGGCGCTCACGGCCGGTTCCGGCGCGGGCTCGAACACCGGCAACGCCGCCGGCAGGGACGCAGCAGGCGGCGGGGACGGCACATGGGCGGCGGCAGCCGAGGCCTGGCCGATCTCTTCCAGGGCAAGCTGCTGCAGGGTTTGGCATATGCGCGCAAAGGCCTCCGCATCCGGCTCGCTGCTGTTGCGGTAGGCATCCAGCTGATCTTGCAGCATGTCCTTGGTTTCCAGGAAGGTGTCGACGATATCGCGGCGCAGCTTCAGTTCGCCGCGGCGCAGGTGGTCGAGCAGGTTCTCGAAGATGTGCGTGGTCTTCTGCAGCACCTCGAAACCGAAGGTGCCCGCGCCGCCCTTGATCGAATGCGCCGCGCGAAAGATGGCGTTGAGCTGCTCGCTGTCGGGATTGTCGATATCCAGCTCCAGCAGATGACGCTCCATGTCGCCCAGCAGCTCTGCGGCCTCCTCGAAGAATGTTTCGTAGAAATCCGTGATATCCATGCGGGCGCTCACTCAGGCTTGAGGGTTGGTTCGGCAGCAGGCGGGGGCGTGGCAGGCACGGTCTCGGCGGCCTCGTCCGGATCCAGGGCGAAGGAGCTCTGCTGCATGATTGCGGCGGCCGTGCGCTTGTCGAGAACGATCACGGCGATGCGCCGGTTCATCGGATCTTCCGGCCCGACGCCGTCGAACGGGATGCGATCGGCCATGCCGGCCACGCGCAGCAGCTTGTCCAGCGCCAGGCCGGCAGTCACCAGCTCGCGGCGCGAGGCATTGGCGCGTTCGCTGGACAGCTCCCAGTTGCCGTAGCCGGCCGCGCCACCGGGATAGGGGCGGCTGTCGGTATGGCCGACGATCTGGATGCTGTTGGGCAGTTCGTTGAGCAGCGGCGCGATGGTCTGTAGCAGGCTGCGCATGTAGGGGGCGACCCGCGCGCTGCCGACCTCGAACATCGGCCGCTGCTCGGTATCCACCAGCTGGATACGCAGGCCCTCGGGGGTCAGATCCATGCGGATCTGTGCACGCAGCTCGCGCAGCACCGGATCCGCATTGATGGCCGACTCGATGCGCTTCTCCAGATTCTTCAGCCGCGCCTGCTCATCGCTGGTGCGCGTGCGCTCCCGGAAGTCGATGCGCGCCTTCGCGCCCTCGACATGGCTCGGGTCGTCGCCGCCACCGGGAATCGCACTGTCGCTGGCGCTGGACTTGTCGCCCCCGGCCATCGCCACCAGCAACGGCGTGCTGAAATATTCACCGACGGCAGCGCGGGTTTCCTTGCTCGACGTGGCGAGAATCCACATGACCAGGAAGAACGCCATCATCGCGGTCATGAAGTCGGCAAAGGCAATCTTCCAGGCGCCACCGTGATGGCCATGCGCCGCTTTCTTGCGGCGGATGATGATGATCGGACGCTCGCCGCTCATGCGGCCTCCGCGCTGGTGGCCGCCGCGGATTTCTGGTTGCGCACATGCTCCTCAAGCTCGATCGCTGTCGGCCGCTCGATGCTGTCCAGCGCCTTGCGGCCGAATTCCACGGCGATCTGCGGCGCGTAACCGTTGACGCTGGCCAGCAGGGTCACGCGCAGGCATTGCAGCATCTTCACCGCCTCGGCTACCTGGCGGTCGATGCGGCTGGCCAGCGGCGCGACGAAGCCGTAGGCCAGCAGGATGCCGAGGAAGGTGCCGACCAGCGCGTGTGCGATCATCATGCCCATCTGATCCGGCGGTGCGCCGGCGGCCATGCTCAGGGTCTTCACCACCCCCATCACCGCAGCGACGATGCCGAAGGCCGGCAGGCCGTCGCTGACCTTGGTCAGAGCATCGGCCGGCATGTGCGCCTCGTGCTCGAACGACTCGATCTCGTGGAGCATCAGCTCGTCGAGTTCGTGGGCGCTCATGTTGCCGCTGATCATCAGGCGCAGGTAGTCGGTGAGAAAATTCATGATCATCGGATCGGCGAGCAGCTGCGGATGCTCGCCGAACACCGCGCTTTCGGCCGGACTATCGATATCCCGCTCGATGGCCAGCATGCCGTCGCGGCGCGCCTTGGCCAGCAGCTTGTACTGCAGGGCCAGCACCTCCATGTACATCGCCTTGTCGTACTTGAGGCTGCGCTTGAGGGTGGAGGCGGTCTTGAAGGTGCCCTTGATCGCCTTGCCGTGGTTGGAAGCCAGGAACGCGCCCAGCGCCGCACCGCAGATGATCAACACCTCGGTGGGCTGGTACAGGGGACCGAGGCTGCCGCCGGACAGCATGTAGCCGCCGAACACGGAGATGAGCACCACGGCGAATCCGATCACGATCAGCACGACAACACTTCCTTGGGTCAGATCAGGAGTTGACCTGAGTGCTATCGGCAATCGCTGGCGAAACTTGAGGTTTTTTGTGTGCCAGTAGACTGAACGTCATGGCGATCAGCCTGGCGGGAGGGTTGCGCCGGAGCGCACCAGGGCGGACTTCCGGGGGGCCGCCAAGCGGCACCCCCGGACAGGCATTCAGCAGTGACCGACCGCCACGGGGCCGGTATCGAAGGATGCATCGCTCGCGCTCGCGGCCGCTTCCAGGCTGGCCTCGCGCTGCTTGCGAGTCTTGCCGGCGCGCGACGGCGGCTGGCAGATGCCACAGACATAGCCCCGCTTGGGTGCATGGGCATGGGCGACGAAACGGCCACTGCAGCTGGTGCAACGCACCAGTTCGAGCATCTCGCTCTCGAAGAAGCGCACCAGGGTCCAGGCGCGCGTCAGACCCAGCACCAGCTCGTCTTCATCGGTCAGCCCGACCTGCTCGAGATACAGGCGATAGGCCTTGACGAAGGCTTCCATGCGCTCGCAGCCATGGCTGCTCAGCAGATTTTCGTAGATGTTGTAGAACAACGAGGAATGGATGTTCGGCAACCAGGTAATGAACCAGTCGGTGGAAAACGGCAGCATTCCCTTCGGCGGCGACACGCCGCGCACTTCCTTGTACAGACGGATGAGACGACCACGGCTGAGGTCGGTTTCCGTTTCGAGAACCTGCAACCGCGCGCCCAGCTCGATCAGATCGATCGCCAGCTGCACCTGCAGCATTTCATTCAGCAGACTCTTTTCTGTCATGACAAGCCCGTTCAACCAGCCGAAACACCCGCAGGAGCGACGGCAGACATCAGCAGGGCAGCATGGATCTGGCCCAGCCCCTGCTCGCGCTGTCCCTGGGTCAGGCGCGCCAGCTGCTCGGCGTCATCCAGCACCATACGACACAGCAACTGACGGGTACGCGACAACTGCACGAGCTGCTTGGGCGACAGCGCAGCCACCACATCAGCCGTTTGCGGATTGAGCTTCAACCGGAACATGGCAGCCACCGAATCCTCACGCAGCAGCTTCTGCGCAAGCAGCAGGTAGGAAAGATTCAGCTCCTGGATATCGTCCAGCAGACTATCGACACTCATGGGTATTCCTTGCAGATCTGGCGAGATCTAGGCTGCACGCCGCCTAGCGATTTTATTTATACACATCCGTGACAGCGCCTTCGGCACTGGCAGCGGTAGTTGTTTTTTTGAGTATGTTGCGCAGGCAGGGCGACACTCGATTGACGCTTAAGTTTCGCCGCGGAAGAAGATTACCACGCCAAAATGTGAACCAGATAGCACAAAAAACAGTATCAAGATCGCCATAATGAGAAACACTCTCAGAGATGACGCTAAGTTCTGCAAATTCCGACTATTTGGCGCCAAAATGCCGAACAGAAAAAACCTATACAAAACAAGGTCTTTCCGCCAGGCAAGCGGAACCTTGATTCACATCAATAAATTGACGTCATTCCTCGCTCGCCTCCAGGCGTACCACCCAGGCCAGCAACTCGGCCACGACCTGGTACAACTGCGGCGGAATCTGCGCATCGAGGTCGAGCCGCATCAGCAAACCGACCAGCTCCGGGGAGTCATGGATGCGCACCCCGTGGCGCTGCGCCTCGGCGATGATCCGTTCGGCCACCTCGCCATAGCCCTTGGCCACCAGGCGTGGCGCGCCATCGCCCTCGCCGTAGGCCAGCGCCAGAGCCTGGCGGCGATTGCTCCTATCCTCGGCCATCTCCCACCCCCTCCGCCGCCTCGAGCAACTGCAGGCGCACACTGCTGAACCCACACGCCGCCAGGTTTTCCTGCAGCTCGGCATGGCTGGACTGGAAATAGCGGCGCAGGCTGGCGGAGTCGGTTTGCAGGGTCAGCGCCAGGCGCTCGCCATGCAGACTGATGGCGGCCTCCAGGGCGCCATGCCCCGCCAGACGCAGCCCCAGACGCACCTTCCACTCCCCCTCGTCCGCCGGCTCACGTCCGGCAGCCTCGCCCTCCTCGTCCAGCTGGCGCTCGGGCAGTGCCGGCGCCTCGATGCTCAGCCCCATGAACACGCCAGCCCAGACATTGCCCTCCCAGCGCAGCTGCGGCTGCGCCAAGAGCTCCAGCTGCTGGCGCAGCAGGGAAGCCACGGATTCCCGCCCACCCCCAAGCGGCTCCGCGGACGGCCCCGCCGCCTCGACATCCTGCATCTCGTCGCCATTGACGGCGAACGCCGCGGCTCGTGTCACCGGCTCGCCAGACGACAGCGCCGGGGCAATGGCGCCCTGTAGCCCTGCAGGAGACGGCTGCGAACCGGCCGACAACGGCGCCGGGACGGCAGGCTCGCCGCCTCGCGGCGCAGCCTGCATCTGCGGTTCGTGGCGCAGCGACTCGAGCGGCAGCTCGCCGCGAAACCAGCGCGCGACGTGGGATTCATAGAACAAGCCGCTGTACTGGATGCTCTGCTGCAGGCGCGCGGCGATCAGCGCTGCGGACGGCTCGCTAGGTACTTCAGCCAGCAACGGCGTCGCCGGCGCAATCGCCGAGGGCGGCGCCGGAAAGCGCTGCAGCAGGTCGCCAATCGCCCGCGCGGCGGCACTGAACGAGGAGACGGTCGAACTCGGTGCGGCAGGGCCACCAGGCGGCGGCGCCACCTGCGCCGCGCTGTGGCGCGGCAGCGAGGCTGACGTCGCCGGTGCCTGCTGGGCACGAGCGGAGTCCTGCGCCTGCGGCAAACCGCGGGCATCCAGCCGCGAGTCGCTGTGCAGCGGCCGCGGCCCCTCCAGCGGCACGACAGGCCCGGCCGGCTGGTTCAGGTCCCTGGGCAGGGGAATATCCACACGCCTGCCCAACACCTGATGCAGCAAGGTATCCAGTACAGGCGTGATGCCACTCACATGCAGCCTCCATCGAACCCCGGCCCAGCCGGCAGCTCGGGACGATAGGCCCGGCCCAGCTCGATCTGGCGCCGCGACACGTCGATCAGTCGGCCGAGTTCGTCACGACGGGCGAGCAGGCAGCTGCGGATCTCCGCTTCCAGCTCGAGGATCTGTTCGAGCAGGCAGGCACGCCGCAGCTTATCGCCACCCTCGACCCCCAGCCGGCGCTCGCACTGGGTCACGCTTTCCAGCTCGACCAGGTACAGCGACTTTTCCATCACCAGATTGGTCCAGTCGCCCTGGCGGGCGAACTCGGCCATGCGCTGCGACTGACGGAGCAGCTGCTGGTAGCACTCGATGACGCTCGCTTGGCTGGCCATCATCAATATCCGTCCACTTGCTGGCCGATCTCGCGCCAGGCGGAGCCGATGTCCTCGAGCAGACGGGCAGCCTCGTCGAGACGCTGCTCGTCGTTGCGCAGATTGGCCTGCAGCAGCAGGCGCACCACATAGTCATAGATCTGCTCGAGGCGCTCCGCCAGCTCGCCACCGCGTTCGTGGTCGAGCGCCGCCAGCAGACCCTGATTGACGATGTCGATGGCGCGGGAAATGGCCTTGCCCTTCTCCGCCACGTCGCCATTCTGCATGTGCAGCCGGGCGGCACGGATCGAGGTCTGCGCGCCATCGAACAGCATGCCGATCAGCCGATGCGGGCTGGCCGACATCACGCTGCTTTCCACACCGACGCGCGCATAGGCTGCCGCCCCACGCATGGCACTGGTGACCATGTTATTCCCCTCTGTGCGATTGGGTTGTTATCAGCCTTTAAGCTGGGCGTTCAGCGCGTCGAACTGCTGGGTCAGGTAGCTGGTCGTCGCATTCATTTCCGAGAGCATCATGTCGAGCTGGGTGAACTGCTTGCGGTAGCGCTCGACGGTGGCGGAGATGGTTTCCTCCACCCGCGTGTAACGCTCGTTGAGCGACTTGACCCGGCTCTCGACGCCCTTGGTGACATTGGACAGGGCGCCGCCATCCTTGAGGATGGCGTCCAGCGCCGTGCCCAGCTGGCCGGCCATGCCGCCCGCCGTGCTGCTGCCCGTGAAGAAACTGCTCAACGCCGACAGGTTGCCGCTGACCAGACTGTCCAGCTTGTCGCTGTCGAGCTTGAGGGTGCCTTTGAGTTCCAGCTCGATACCGATGTCGGCCAGGCGGGTCAGCGTGCCCTCGCCCAGCGTGCCGCTGAGCACGCTGCGCAACTGGCCCTGCGCGCTGCGCAGGGTGGCATCGCCGAGCAGGTCGCCGGCCACCTGGGTGTCGGCGTTGTACGAGGTCAGGCTGGAGATGGTGCTCTGCAGCGCGTTGTAGGCCGTCACGAAGCCGCTCACCGCCGACTTGATCGCCGCGTTGTCGCGCTCGACCGTCAGCACATGGGTGGCGCCCTTCTCGGCGAGCGAAAGGGTGACGCCCTGCACCGCCCCCTCGACCACGTTAGACTGGCTGGTGATCGGGATGCCGTTGACCTCCAGGGTGGCGTTGGCTGCGGCAACGGTCTGCGTCATCACACCGCTCTGGGTGGCAGAGTCGTAGCCCAGCAGACCGCTCAGCGCCCCCGTGCTGTTCACCGTCATTTGCGCATCGGTGCCGGTGGCCGTGGCGGTAAGCACCAGGCGATACGGCGCCGCAGTGCCGTCGTTGACGATGCTGGCGCTGACCCCGCCGCCCTGCTTGTTGATCGCATCGCGCACGTCTTCCAGCGAGCTGGCGGCCGCCGTGAGATCGACCGTGAGGGTCTTGCTGCCCTGAGTGATGGTCAGCGTGCCGGCGCCCAGATCCGCCGTGCGGTCGGCCACGCCGGTGCTGGCCAGGCTCTGCGCCTGGGCCAGCGTATTGACCTTGACCTCGTAGCGACCGACCACGGCGTCGCTCTTCGCCGCCGCAGCCACGCCAGTGCCGCTGATGCTGCTGGTGACGCCCTGGAAGGTCTTGCTGTCATTGAGGGTCTTCGCCGCCGCCTGCAGACTGGTCAGCGAGCTTTTCAGGCGCCCATAGGCCGACAGCTTGGTCTGCTGGGTCTTCTTCTGCGTGGTGATCGGGTCCAGCTTCATGCGTTCAGCCGTTTCCAGCTGATCAAGCAGGCCGCCGAGGTCGAGGCCTGAACCGACGCCCAGCGATGAAATGGTGGCCATGGGATTCCCTTTTGCAACTCCGCCGCGCAGCGTTTCGCCGCCGCTGGCGCGCCATGTTCAAGCGATGCCGGAGAGTCTGGCTATCCGGCGCTGTTAAGCCAGATATCGGCCGCCGCCAGGCCGACTTTAGTCTCTACATGAAAAGTACCGACCCGAGCGACCGCTTCGAGCCTGCAGGCCTCACACCTGCATGTTCATCACGTCCTTGTAGGCGGTCAGCAGGCGGTTGCGCACCTGCACGCCCATCTGGAAGCCGACGCTGGCTTTCTGCATGTCGACCATCACATCGCTCAGCTCCACGCCGGGGGCGCCGGACTGCAGGGCGATGGCCTTGTTGCTGGCGGTTTGCTGCAGCTCGTTGATGCGCTGGACCGAAGCACGCAGCTCGGCAGCGAAACCGCCCTGCCCGGCGACCAGCGAAGTCTGCAGCGCATTGCCGGGCTGGCCGGCCGCCTGGGAGGCCAGGATGTGCAGCTGTTGCAGGGCAGACTGGACGGCAGGAACACTCATCGACGACTTCCGCTTGGGTACTGGATGGGGATGCTGGCAAGCCTAGCAATCCGCCACTCGCGGGCAAGCGCCCAATTGACAGCAAAAGCGCTGGCTTTTCAGGACTTTGCCCGCGTGCGCCGTCCGCATAATGACACTCATCATAGATCCGCCCATCCCTGCCACAGCGCCTCCAAGGCATCCCTGGCCGGGCTCGGCGACCCCTAGCGACCGATTTTGCCAGCGGATATCGCAATGCCCTTTGTACCGACCCCGACCGGCCAGCGGAGCAGCGCATGAGCAATGCCACCCTGGGCACTGCCAACGGCTCGGCCGACAACCCGAGCGGCAGCGCGGCCGAACGCCTGCTGGCGCAGCTGCGCAGCAAACCGCTGGTGCCGCTGCTGATCGCCGGTGCGGCGGCGATTGCCGTGATCGCCGCCCTGCTGCTGTGGGCGCAGGCGCCTGACTACCGGGTGCTCTATTCCAACTTCAGCGAGGCCGACGGCGGGCGCATCATCGCCGAACTCGACAAACGCGCCGTGCCCTATCGCCTCAGCGAGGGCGGCACCGCGCTGCTGGTGCCAGCCGAGCAGATGCACAGCCTGCGCCTGCAACTGGCCGAGCAGGGTCTGCCGCAGGCCGGCAATGTCGGCTTCGAGCTGATGGACAAGCAGGCCTTCGGGGTCAGCCAGTTCGCCGAGCACCTCAACTTCCAGCGCGGCCTGGAAGGCGAGCTGGCGCGCTCGATCGAGTCCCTCGGCCCGGTCGCCAAGGCGCGCGTGCACCTGGCCATGGCCAAGCAGTCGATCTTCGTCCGCGACCGCCAGCCAGCCAGCGCCTCGGTGGTGCTGACCCTGCATCCTGGGCGCAGCCTCGGCGAAGGCCAGGTCGATGCCATCGTGCACATGGTCGGCTCCAGCGTGCCGGAACTGGCCGCCGAGGCGGTCACCGTGGTCGACCAGAGCGGTCGCCTGCTGTCCATGCCCGGCAACAGCGGGCGCGACCTCGACGGCACCCAGCTGAGCTATGTCGACGAGGTGGAAAGCTCCTACCAGCGGCGCATCGAACGCATCCTCAGCCCGATCCTCGGCGCGGAAAACGTGCGCGCCCAGGTGGCGGCGGAAGTCGACTTCGCCACCCGCGAACAGACCGCCGAGCGCTATGCGCCCAACCAGACCGCGGGCGACGCGGCGATCCGCAGCCAGCAGCTGAGCGAGAACTACAGCGGCGGCGACGAACTGGCCCGCGGCGTGCCAGGCGCGCTGTCCAACACCCCGCCTGCGCCACCGGCACCGCCAGCGCCCCCCGCCCCGGCCAAGCCCGGCCAGGGCGCGGCCGGTAAAGGGGCCGCCGCCCAGACCGCCGAGACGGCTTCGGCCGCCAAGGCGGATCCGCGCAACTCGCTGCGCCGCGACAACGTGGTCAACTACGAGGTGGACCGCAGTGTCGAGCATGTGCAACAGCGCCGCGGCAACATCAAGCGGCTGACCGCCGCCGTGGTGGTCAACTTCCGCAGCGGCATCGACGCCGACGGCAAGCCGACCCGCCAGCCCCTCAGCGAAGAGGAGCTGGCGCAGATCAACCGCCTGGTACGCCAGGCCATGGGCTTCTCCGCCGAGCGCGGCGATGCGCTGGAGGTGGTCAACAGCCCGTTCACCGAGGCTCAGGACGACGTGGCACAGAGCGTCTGGTGGCAGACCCCGGAATTCTTCGTGATGGCCACCTCCATCGCCCGCTATCTGCTGGTCGCCCTGGCCGCCCTGCTGCTCTGGCTGCTGCTGTTGCGTCCGCTGCTGCGTCGCCATGCGCCGCCGGCCGTCGCCTCTGCCACCCCGGAAGCCGTCGAAGGCTCCGCCGTTGCCGCAACCGCCAGCGAAGCCAGCGCCGCCGCGACCGACGAGGCCAGCGCCGCGGCCAGTGGCGAACTGCAGCGCCGCCTGCGTCGCCGCTCGGCCGTCTATGAACACAACCTGGCCAGCCTGCGCGAAATGGCCCAGGAAGACCCACGCCTGATCGCCATGATCGTCAGTGGCTGGATGAAGAAAAATGATTGAGATGAGCGGCGCCCGACGCAGTGCAATCCTGCTGCTCAGCCTGGACGAGGACAGCGCGGCGGAAGTGTTCAAGTACCTGTCTACCCAGGATGTCGAGACCGTCAGCCTGGAAATGGCGCGCCTGCAGCAGGTCTCCCATGACGAAATGCGCCAGGTACTCGATGACTTCTTCGACGAGACCGAGCAGTATGCGGCGGTCAACCTGCTGTCCAGCGACCACATCCGCGCGGTGCTGACCAAGGCGCTGGGCAGCGAGCGCGCCGAGACCCTGATCGAGGACATCCTCGACGCCAGCGGCACCAGTTCGGGCATCGACAAGCTCAACCTGATGGAACCGTCGATGGTTGCCGAGCTGATCCGCGACGAGCACCCGCAGATCATCGCCACCATCCTCGTCCACCTCGAGCGCCCGCAGGCCGCCGATATCCTGCAACTGTTCGAGGATCGCCTGCGCAACGACATCGTCCTGCGCATCGCCACCTTCAACGGCGTGCAGCCGGCGGCGCTGCAGGAACTCACCGAGGTCCTCGGCGGCATGCTCGACGGCCAGAACCTCAAGCGCAGCAAGATGGGCGGCGTGCGTACCGCTGCCGAGATCCTCAACCTGCTCAATTCCAACCAGGAAGAGTCGGCCATCGAGACCCTGCGCGCGCACAACGAGGAGCTGGCGCAGAAGATCCTCGACGAGATGTTCCTCTTCGAGAACCTGCTGGACGTCGACGACCGCGGCATCCAGTTGATCCTCAAGGAAGTCGACACCACCTCGCTGGTGGTCGCCCTCAAGGGGGCGGAGCCTGCGCTGCTCGACAAGTTCCTGCGCAACATGTCGCAACGCGCGGCCCAGCTGTTCCGCGAAGACCTCGAAGCGCGCGGCCCGATCCGCGTCTCGCAGGTCGAGTCCGAGCAGAAGGCCATCCTGCTGATCGTCCGCCGCCTGGCCGACAGCGGCGAGATCGTCCTCGGCGGCGGGGACGACTCCTATGTCTGACCGCCGGCCGCCGCATATCGGCGAGCAGTGGCGTCCCTGGCAGATGGACGAGCTGGGCAGCCAGCAGGAACCGCTACGCCAGCAGCGCGAGGCGCAGCGCCAGGAGGCCGTGCGCCAGGCTGCCTTCAAGCGCAATGCCGAACTCCAGGCGCTGCGCGAACAGGCGCAGCAGCAGGCCCGCGAGCAGGGCTACCAGGAAGGCTTCGCCGAGGGCCGCAACGCCGGCTACGCCGCCGGTCTCGAGGAAGGCCGCCAGGCCGGCGAGGCCGAGCTGCAGCAGCAACTGCAGCAGACCCTGCAGCCTTTGCTCGGCCTGGCCGCGCAGTTTCGCGCCGCCCTCGCCCAGCTCGACGAGCAGATCGCCGGCCAGCTGGTCGATCTGGCCCTGGTCACTGGCCGCCAGCTGGCCGGCGAAGCGCTGCAGCTGCATCCCGAGCAGATCCTCGAGATCGTCCGCGAACTGCTGCACAGCGAGCCGGCCCTCAGCGGCCAGCCGCGCCTGTGGTTGCACCCGGCCGACCTGCTGCTGGTCAAGGTCCATCTGGGCGACGAACTGGAGGCGGCCGGCTGGCGCCTGCAGCCGGACAGCGAGATGACGCGCGGCGGCTGCCGGGTAGCCGCCAGCAGCGGCGAGCTAGACGCCAGCCGCGAGCGGCGCTGGGAGGCGCTGGTCGCGCAGGTCCGTCATCGCCAGCAGGGCCATGCCGACGCGCCGGGCACGGGGGACTAGACCATGCACGCCAACCCGCACCAGCAGCACTGGCAGCAGACCCTCGGCAGCGTCACCGCACGTATCGCCGCGGCGTCGCGCTACAGCGCCAGTGGGCGGATCGTGCGCGCCACCGGCATGGTGCTGGAAGCGACCGGCCTGCAGGTGCCGCTGGGCGGCGTGTGCCGCATCGAGCTGTCGCCGCGCCGCGCGGCGCACCAGCCCGCCTGTTTCGCCGAGGCCGAGGTGGTCGGCTTTGCCGGTGAAAAGCTGTTCCTCATGCCGCTGGAGGAAATCAGCGGACTGCGCCCCGGCGCACGGGTCTTCCCGCTCGGCGAGAGCAGTGACGAGCGCGCCAGCGCGCGGCGTTTCCCGCTGGGCAGTGCGCTGCTCGGCCGGGTCCTCGACGGCGGTGGCCAGCCCCTGGACGGTTTGCCGCTGCCGGAAGGCTGCCACTTTGCGCCGCTGGCCACCGAGCCGATCAACCCGCTCAACCGCGCACCGATCGAGAGCCAGATCGACGTCGGCATCCGCGCCATCAACGGCCTGCTCAGCGTCGGCCGCGGCCAGCGCATGGGCCTGTTCGCCGGCTCCGGCGTCGGCAAGTCGGTGCTGCTCGGCATGATGGCGCGCTTCACCCGCGCCGACGTGATCGTGGTAGGCCTGATCGGCGAGCGCGGTCGCGAGGTGCAGGACTTCATCGACAACATCCTCGGCCCGGAAGGCCGCCGCCGCGCGGTGGTGGTCGCCGCGCCGGCCGACACCTCGCCGCTCAAGCGCCTGCAGGGCGCCGCCTACGCCACCCGGCTGGCCGAGGACTTCCGCGACCAGGGCCGCGACGTGCTGCTGATCATGGACTCGCTGACCCGCTACGCCATGGCCCAGCGCGAGATCGCCCTGGCCATCGGCGAGCCGCCGGCGACCAAGGGCTACCCGCCGTCGGTGTTCGCCAAGCTGCCCAAGCTGGTGGAGAAGACCGGCAACGGCCCGCGCGGCGGCGGCTCGATCACTGCCTTCTATACCGTGCTCAGCGAGGGCGACGACCAGCAGGACCCGATCGCCGACTCGGCGCGGGCGATCCTCGACGGTCACGTGGTGCTGTCGCGCCAGTTGGCCGAGAGCGGCCACTACCCGGCCATCGACATCGAAGCGTCGATCAGCCGGGCGATGACCGCCATCGTCAGCGAGCAGCAGCGCCGCCGCGCCCAGCAGTTCAAGCAGGCGCTGTCGCGCTACCAGCGCAACCGCGACCTGATCAGCGTCGGCGCCTACGTCGCCGGCAACGACCCGCAACTCGACCAGGCGGTCAATCTGTATCCGCGCCTGGAGCGCTTCCTCCAGCAGCGCATCGACGAGCGCGCCGGCCTCGAGGAAACCCAGCAGCAACTGTCCGCCCTGGTACCCGGGGCATGACATACAGGAATAGGTGATCCGGCATGTCCCGCACATCCGCCCTCGACACCCTGATCGAGCTGACCCGCGAAGCCGTCGACAATGCCGGCCGCCACCTGGCCGGCGCCCAGCGCAGCCAGCAGCAGGCCCAGAGTCAGCTGGACACCCTGCAGCACTACCGGCAGGAGTACAGCCGTGGCCTGCAGCAGGCCATGCAACAGGGCATGCAGCCGGCCAGCCTGATCAACTACCAGGCCTTCCTCGGCTCGCTGGACGACGCCATCGACCGCGCCCGGCAGAGCCTGCGCGAGCAGCAGCGCCAGGTCAGCCAGCGCCAGCAGCAGTGGCTGGAGCAGCAGCGCAAGCTCAACTCCTACGACACCCTGGTCGAGCGTCGCGCGCAGGCCGAGCAGCTGCGTGACAACCGCAGGGAACAACGTCTTACCGATGAACTGAGCGCCCAGTTGCGCCTGCGCGGCAACGCCTTCACCTCTTCTACCGGCAGCAGTCGGTGAGCAGCCCCATGAATATCAGCATTCTTCCCGCAGCCGCCGCGGCCGGCCCCCAGCCGCGCAGCAGCCAGACTCCATCCGCCAGCGGCGGGAGCAGCTTTGCCCGCAGCCTGGAGCAGGCGAACTCCAAGGGCGACAGCAAACCAGCCGCCACGGCCATGCCCCCGAGCAGTGCCGCCTCGCCCGACACCCCGCCAGCGAAGCCATCCGGCGCAGCGGCCGGCAGTGCCGCGGCCGCAACGGAACACCCGCAGCAGCAAGCCGCGGCCACCCCGGACAGCACGCCCCCGGCCACCCCGATCCTGGACGCCGCGCTGCCAGCAGCCGCGCTCGTCGCCGCCTTTCCGGCGACGGGCGCGAACAGCGGGGAAGCGACGCCCGTACAGCCAGTCGATGCCTTCGACGAGATTCGCCGGCGCCTGGCGCTGATCGAGCAGGCCGGGCAGCTGCCGGTCGACGCAGCTGCCGCCGGCAACCTGGCCGCTCTCGTCGCACCACTGGCCCAGACGAGTACACCACCGGCCAGCCCGCCGGCTGCCCTCGACAGCCACGGCGACAGCGGCGCAAACCTGCCGCTGGACTCGCTGCACAGCCTCGGCGGTCGCCAGCCGGGGGCCGACAACGACGCGGATCAGCTCGCCCCGCCGGCAGCGGAGCCTGGCGCTCCCGCCGCCACAGCCACAAGCAGTTCCGGCAACGGCACTGCGCCTGTCCAGAGCGAGGGCAGCGCCGGCCTGGCGGCCCTTGCCGACACCTCGCCGCGCGGCGAGCCAGCAGCCACCCTGCTGCTCGGCCCGAACGCCGGCAGCCCGGCACCCTCCTCCGGCAATTCGCAGATGGCCAGCCCGACGCTCGCCACCCTGAGCGCACCACTGGCCAGTCGAGAATGGCAGCAGGGCCTCGGTCAGCAGCTGATCGGCCTGCACCAGCGCGGCGAGCAGCAGATCGAACTGCACCTGCACCCCAGCGACCTCGGCCCGCTGTCGGTCAGCCTCAAGCTCGGCGATCTGGGTGCCCAGGCGCAGTTCCTCTCCGCCCATCCGCAGGTGCGCGCGGCCATCGAACAGGCCATTCCGCAGCTGCGCGAAGCCCTGGCGGCCCAGGGCATCAGCCTCGGCGAGACCTCGGTCGGCGAGCAGCGTCAGCCTCCGCGCGATCAGCAGGCCGGTAATGGTGCCCGTGCCGACGCGGCGGTCACCGCAACGGGCGAATCTGCCGATGGCGCCCTGCTAGCGCCTCCAGCCGCCCCCCTGCGGGTCCTCGCCAGGGGCCAGGTCGACCTCTACGCCTGACCACGCCCCTACGGGCAAACCCAGAAGATAGGCTCGATAGGCTGGCTTTTTCGAGCCATCAAGCCGTGACGGCTGTCGCCATACTTGCCAGCCTGTTATCCGCCCTCGAGTTCGATACACACCATGGCCAACCCAGAGTCAACCGGCAAGCGCACCCCCTGGCTGGTGATCATCCTGCTGATGCTGCTGTTCTCGGCCGGCAGTGCGGCCGGCGTCTACTTCCTGCTGAGCAGCGGCAAGCTTGGCGCACTGACCGCCAGTGCGCCGGCAGCGGCCGAGCCGGTCAAGGCACCGGTACCGCTGTTCGTCACCATCACCCCGTTCACCGTCAACCTGCAGGGCGGCCCCGGCGAACAACGCCTGCTGTACATCGGCCTGGCGCTGAAGGTCGGCAATCCGGCCAGCGAGGCTTTGCTCAAGGAGCACATGCCGGAAGTGCGCAGCCGCCTGCTGATGCTGATGGCCAGCCAGAAGGCCGAAGAGCTGGTCACGCCTGCAGGCAAGGACGCGCTGACGGCACAGATCCTCAAGCTGTTCGACACGCCGCTGGCCACGCCGCAGCCGCCGCTGGCGATCGACGGCGTGCTGTTCTCCGACTTCATCGTGCAATAGCCCATGTCCCAGAACGACCTGCTCTCGCAGGAAGAGATCGACGCCCTGCTCAAGGGCGTCAACGGCGAAGATGAAGCCCTGCCCGGCGATGCGCCCGGCAGCCCGCGCGTGCGTCCCTACGACCCGGCCACCCAGCACCGGGTGATCCGCGGCCGCCTGCCGGCCCTGGAGATCATCAACGAACGCTTCGCCCGACGCTTCCGCACCAGCCTGTTCAACCTGATCCGGCGCAGCGCCGACATCACCGTGGACAGCGTGCGCTACCAGAGCTACAGCGAATTCGCCCGCAACGTGCCGGTGCCGACCAACCTCAACCTGATCGCCATGAAGCCGCTGCGCGGTACCGCCCTGGTGGTGTTCCCGCCGAGCCTGGTGTTCATGGTGGTGGACAACCTGTTCGGCGGCGACGGTCGCTTCGTCACCAAGAACGAAGGCCGCGAGTTCACCAACACCGAGCAGCGCATCATTCGCCGCCTGCTGGGCCTGGCCCTGGAGGCCTACACCGACTCCTGGCGCGCGGTGTATCCGCTGGAGATCGACTTCCTGCGCTCGGAAATGCAGGTCAAGTTCGCCAACATCACCAGCTCGCCCAACGAGATCGTGGTCAACACCACCTTCCACCTGGAAGTCGGCAACCTGGCCAGCGATTTCAACATCTGTATTCCCTATTCGATGATCGAGCCGCTGCGCGAGCTGCTCAACGGCCCGCTGACCGACAGCAATCCCGCCGAGGATCGCCTGTGGAACCAGCGCATGGCCGGCGAGATCCGCCAGTCGCAGGTGGAGCTGATCGCCGACTTCGTCGAGATCCCCAGCAGCATCGCCCGGATCATGGCGCTCAAGGTCGGCGACGTGCTGCCTATCGAACTGCCCGACATCGTCAGCGCACAGGTCGATGGTGTGCCGGTGATGCACTGCGAATACGGCAGCCAGAGCGGTCTGCGCGCCCTGCGGGTCACCCAGCTGGTCGACCACACGCCGTCCACCGCCAAGGCTTCCGCCGATCTGTTCGCCAAGGGCGCCCTGCCCGACGCCAAGGACTCCAAGAATGACTGATCCCAATTCCCCCGAGCCATCCGACCTCGACGCCGACTGGGCCAGCGCCATGGCCGAGCAGGCCGACAGAGCAGCACCCGCCGCGGCGGAAGACCCCTGGGCCGCCGCTTTCGCCGAGCAGGCCGCTGCCGCGCCGGCCAGTGCAGCTGTGAAGAACGCCGGAGAAAGCGTGTTCAAACCGCTGGACAAGGGTGCCGGCGGCGGCAGCATGCGCGATCTGGAAATGATCATGGACATCCCGGTGAAGCTCACCGTGGAGCTGGGGCGCACGCGCATCACCATCAAGCAGTTGCTGGAGCTGGCCCAGGGCTCGGTGATCGAGCTGGAAGGCCTGGCCGGCGAGCCGATGGATATCCTGATCAACGGCTACCTGATCGCCCAGGGCGAGGTCGTGGTGGTGGATGACAAGTACGGCATCCGTATCACCGAGATCATCACCCCGTCCGAACGCGTGCAGAAGCTCAACCGATGAGCAGCCTGGCCTCCGCCCCGCAGGCCGGTGCCGCGCTTGCCGGCAGCGCCGGAAACGATGCCCTGTTCGGCCTGGCCGCGCTGGGCAAGACCGGCCTCGCCCTGCTGCTGGTCATTGGCCTGATCCTGCTGTGCAGCTGGCTGCTGCGGCGTCTCTCCGCCGGTCAACGCCTGGCCGGCCAGCCGCTCAAGGTGCTCGGCAGTACCGCGCTGGGCCAGCGCGAGCGGGTGGTGATCGTCGAGGTCGCCGGCACCTGGCTGGTGCTCGGCGTCGCTCCCGGACAGATCAGCAAGCTGCACGAGCTGCCGGCGCCGCCGACCGAGTCCATGACCGACGATCCCGGCTCGGCCCTCGCGGGCAGCTTCGCCGTGCGTCTGGCCCAAGCGCTCAAGCACAACCTGCGCGGCGCCGCGCCCCGCCAGCCATGAAGCGCCTGCCTCGCCTGCGTCCGCCGGCCCTGCTGGCGCTGCTCCTGCTGCCGGGCCTGGCCCTGGCCGAAACCGGCCTGCCCGGAGTGATCAGCAAACCGCTGGCCGACGGCAGCCAGCAGTGGTCGCTGAGCCTGCAGACCCTGCTGCTGCTCAGCTCGATGGCTTTCCTGCCGGCCATGCTGCTGATGATGACCGGCTTCACCCGCATCATCATCGTCCTCGGCCTGCTGCGCACCGCCATCGGTACGCCCTCGACGCCGCCCAACCAGGTGCTGATCGGCCTGGCGCTGTTCCTCACCTTCTTCGTCATGTCGCCGGTGCTGACCCAGGTGCACGAGCAGGCCTGGCAGCCGTTCTCCCGCGACGAGATCAACTTCGAGCAGTTCATCGAGACCGGCAGCCGGCCGTTCCATGCCTTCATGCTCGGCCAGACCCGCGAGACCGACCTGGCGCTGTTCGCGCGCCTGGCCAAGGTCGAAGACCTCCAGGGTCCGGAGCAGGTGCCGATGCGCGTGCTGCTGCCGGCCTTCGTCACCAGCGAGCTGAAGACGGCGTTCCAGATCGGCTTCACCATCTTCATTCCGTTCCTGATCATCGACCTGGTGGTGGCCAGCGTGCTGATGGCGCTGGGCATGATGATGGTGCCACCGGCGACCATCTCGCTGCCGTTCAAGCTGATGCTGTTCGTGCTGGTGGATGGCTGGCAGCTGTTGATCGGCTCGCTGGCGCAGAGCTTCTACCCATGACTGCGGCCATCGGAGCAGTGCTATGACCCCCGAATCAGTCATGGACCTGGCCTACCAGGGCATGCGCATCACCCTGTTCATGGCCGGCCCGCTGCTGCTCACCGCCCTGCTGGTCGGCCTGCTGATCAGCCTGTTCCAGGCCGCCACCCAGATCAACGAAATGACCCTGTCGTTCATTCCGAAGATCCTCGCGGTGTTCACCGTACTGGTGCTGACCGGGCCGTGGATGATCAAGATGATCGTCGATTTCACCCGCGACCTATTCACCAGCATCCCGCAGATGATCGGCTAGCGTGGTCGAGGTCGACTTCGCCCAGCTGCAGCAGTGGCTGGCCGCCTTCGTCTGGCCGTTCGTGCGCCTCACCGCCTTTCTTGCCGCCTCGCCGCTGTGGGGTCACGACAGCATCCCTACCCAGACCAAGATCGGCCTGGCCGTGCTGTTGGCGGTGCTGCTGGGGCCGAACCTGCCGCCGCTGCCGGCGGTGCCCCTGGTGTCCTGGACCAGCCTGGGCATTGTCATCGAGCAGACGCTGATCGGCGCGGCCATGGGCCTGACCATGCGCGTGATCCTGGCCGTGGTGCAGGCCGCCGGCGAGATCATCGGCCTGCAGATGGGCCTGGGCTTCGCCAGCTTCTTCGCCCCGGATACCGGCACCAACACCATGATCCTGTCGCGGCTGCTGTACATGTTCAGCCTGCTGATCTTCCTCGCCCTCGACGGCCACCTGATCGTGCTGGAAATCCTCGCCGCCAGCTTCACCAGCCTGCCCATCGGTCAGGCGCTGGACCTCTCGGCCGGTGAAGTCCTGGTGCGCCATGCCCGCATTATCCTGGCCTCCGGCCTGCTGCTGGCGCTGCCCTTGGTGGCGGCGCTGCTGATCATCAACCTGGCGATGGGCATCCTCAATCGCGCTGCGCCGCAGCTGACCGTATTCTCGATCGGCTTCCCACTGACCATGTGCGTAGGCATCGTGCTGCTGATGGTGATGATGAACGACCTCGGCCGCTTCCTGGAAAGCCTGTTCGGCGACGGCCTGACCTTCCTGCGCCAACTGGTGGAGAGTCTGGCGCTGGCGGCCTGATTACAGCTGGTTGAACAGCGACAGCTTCTGCACGTCGACGAAGGCTTTCTGGGCCGCCTGCAAGCCGACCTGGCGCAGGGTGTAGTCGGAAATCGCCTTGTTGTAGTCGAGATCGAGGCGATCGGAGAGGACCTGCTCGTAGTTGAGCATGCGGTTGCCGCCCACCACATCCAGCACATCCAGCTCGTTCAGCCGCGCACCGACCGAGGCGCGCACCGCGAGGACATTGTCGAAGCTCTTGCCCAGCGCCTTGCCGGCCGTGGCGAGCACGGACTGCAGGTTCGCCTTGTCGGCCTCGCTTGCCACCGGCGTGGCGAGGGTGCCAATCAGGTTTTCCAGGGTAGCGAACAGGTCGGCGTCATCGGCACTCTTGAAGATGGCTTGCCCGTTGTCGACGCTGGGCATCAGCCGCGCCGAATCGACCTGCTGCCCCTTGACGCCACTGTCACCGACATAGCTGACCTTGCCATCCGCGCCCTGCACGAACGGCGGCGTGTCGTCCTGAAAACCGCCGAACATGAAGCGCCCGTTGCCGTCCGCCGAATTGGCCTGACCGAGCAGCCCTTCGTAGATACCCTGCAACTCCAGGCCGATGGCCTGGCGATCGACATCGCCCAGGGTGTCGTTGCCGGCCTGCACCAGCAGGGTGCGCGCCCGCACGATGAAGTCGGAGGTGCTGTTGAGCACGCTCTCCTCCTGGGACAGGCTGTTGCGCGCACTGACCCGGGCATTGGCGTACTGCTGGTCGACGGCCTTGGCCTGGTCGATGCCCACCGCCAGCGCGGCGGCCTGCGGATCGTCCGAGGGGTTGACCACCCGCCGGCCGCTGGAGATGTGCTGGCCGATCTTGAGGAACTCGCCCTGCTGGCGGTTCAGCGAGTTGAGGCTCTGCTCGTACATGGTGATGGTGCTGATGCGCATCGCGCTTATCTCCTGGCGGTCAGGCACGAATGCCGAGCAGGGTGTCGAAGACCGCCGCGCCGATCTCGATGACCTTGGCGTTGGCCTGGTAGAACTGCTGGTAGCGGATCAGGTTGGCCGCTTCCTCATCGAGGTTGACCCCCGAGTCGGCCTGCTGCAGGGCGCTGAGCTGCTCGCTGAGGCCCTGCTGGGCCGTCAGGTTGGCCGCGGCGATGTTGGTGCGGTTGCCGATGTCGCTGACCATGGCTGCATAGCCCTGGCTCAGGGTCGCCTGGCCGCCGACCAGCGAGCGGGTCTGCAGGGCCTGCAGTTTCAGCGCATTGCGATTGTCCCCCGTACCCGTGCTGCCTTGCGGCTGGCCGGCGGCAATCCGTGCGGCATCGCTGAGCTTGCTCGCCAACTGGCCAGCGGCGCGGCGGGTGGGCTGCACCAGGAAGCGGTCGCCTTCTGCCGGAGTGCCATTGACCTGCAAGGTCATGCCACCGAACTTCAGGGTACCGTTGGCCGCGTCGTAGTTGGCCTCCACCGCGGTGCCAATATCGCGGCGCAGCACGCTGTAACCGGCGGCCTGGGTCCAGGTCACGTCGTAATCGCTGGTGGTCAGGTTGCCCAGCTCGGCCGCGGCGTAGCTGGCGCTCAGCGAGGCATCGCCGTTGTTCTGGACGTTGCTGAAGCTGACTGGCTGGCCGATGGCGAAGAAGTCGCTGCCGGTGTCGCCATAGAGGTCGACACCCTGGGCATGCTGCTCGTTGAACGACACCGCCAGCGACACCGCCAGCTGACCCAGCTGGTTCTGCGCGCGGTCGAGGGTATCCCGGCGGAAGGTCATCAGCCCGCCCAGCTCGCCGGTGCTGAAGGTGCTATCGGCGAACTCCAGCAGGTTGCCGCCCGGATCCCGGTAGCCAACCACGAAACGGCTGGCGTCCTCGGACGAACGCATGGCTTCGAGACTGAAGCTGCTGCTGCCGCTGACCAGGCTCAAGCCGTTGCTCAGGGTCAGGTTGTAGCCGCCACCGTCCTGGATGGTCAGCCGCGCGTCGACCCGCTGACTCAGCTCGGCGACCAGTTGGTCGCGCAGATCGAGCAGTCCGTTGGGAGCCGCGCCGGTCTTGGCCTTGGCCATGCTGATCTCGCGGTTGAGCTTGGCGACCTGGGAAGCGGAGTTGTTGATCTGGGTGACCTGATCCTTGATCTGCCCGTTGAGGCTGCTCTGCATGTCACTGAGGTAGCCGTCGAAGGAGCGGAACTGCCCGCTCAGGGTTTGCGCTGCCCCCAGCACGCCCTGGCGAGCGGCGGGATCGGCGGGCGAGGCCACCACATCTTCCAGGGCGGAAAAGAAGTTGCTCATCAGCGGCGCCAGTCCGGCTTCGCGGTCGGCCATCAGGTTGTCGATCTGACTGACCTGGGCGTGATAGGCGCTCAGCCCGCCAGCGACGCCATTGCTGCGGTTCAACTGGTCGCTGACGAACTGGTTGAACTGGCGCTCGATATTGGCCACCTCCACACCGCCACCGGCGAAGCTCTCGCTCAGCTGCGGCAGCTGCCGATTGTAGCCAGGGGTATAGACGTTGCTGATGTTGCTGCTGGTGGTGGCCAACACGGTCTGCGCGGTATGCAGGCCACTGACGCCGATGGAAAAGATGCTCATGAAGCCGTTCCTGTTCAACCTTGCTCAGGTTATCGGCAGCACCGCCACGATCTTGATAGCCGTTAGCGTGACAGGCCGCACATTCGAAGACCGTGCGCCGGACGCCTCAGAGCTGCGCGACCTGGCGGCTGGGATCGAAGGGCGCCAGGGTGGTCATCACCGCGATCAGCTTGTCGGCATAGGCCGGGTCGGTGGCGTAGCCGCCGCGTTGCAGGGCGCGCGCCGCCTGCTGGGCATCGGGGGCGCTGACTACACCGGCATAGCGCGGATTGCTGACGATCAGCCGGGCATAGTCGGTGAACGCCGCCTCGAAGGAGTCGTAGACGCGGAAACGCTCGACCCGGCTCTGCGCCTGGCCGTCGACATACTCGGTGGTGCGCACCTCGGTGGTCGGCCCCTGCCACTCGCTGCCGGCCTTGATGCCGAACAGGTTGTGGCTGTTGGCGCCATTGGCCGTGGCAATCTCGTGGCGGCCCCAGCCGGTTTCCAGCGCGGCCTGGGCGAGGATCAACTCGGCCGGCACGCCGCTGGAGCGGCTGGCCGCGCGGGCC
Organism: Geopseudomonas aromaticivorans; assembly: GCF_019097855.1. Classification (GTDB taxonomy): domain Bacteria; phylum Pseudomonadota; class Gammaproteobacteria; order Pseudomonadales; family Pseudomonadaceae; genus Geopseudomonas; species Geopseudomonas aromaticivorans. The sequence goes on along the minus strand of NZ_JAHRGL010000013.1, from coordinate 58,215 downwards.
GGCTCCTGCAGTCGAGCGGCGAAGCTGGCCACGTGACTCGCCCGCCCGCCGTCCATGTCGCCGCTGGCGCTGAGCACGAGGGCTGGCCCGTCGGGCACGGCACTCACCACCGCGGCCGAAGCTGAGCCAGCGCCGAGCGGGTTCGAGCGGCGGCTGCCCGTCGACTCCACCACCGGCATGCCGCCGGCGGCCGGGTCGAGCTGCAGGGCGCCGTACAGCGGACGCGGCGTGCCGCGCGGAATCCCGGCGATCAACGCGCCCTCCGCCGCTGGCACGGCCGCCGCAGCGACGCCCGCCTGGCTCTGCAACTGCTGCGTCAGTTGCTCGGCGAGCCCCAGCCCATGGCCGGCCAGCTGCTGCGACCACTGCTGGTCGAGCATCTCGGTATAGAAGCGGCTCTGCTGGCTGTCGAGCAGGCCGGACTGCGGGCTCGCCTCGCGCATGCTTTTCAGCATCATCTGCAGGAACAGCGCCTCGAACTGCTTGCTCGCCCCGCGCAGTCCCGCCGCCGGGTCCTGGCGCGCGGTCTGCTTGAGGCGCTGGACGCCCTGCAGGTCGAGGGCAAACTGACTACCCAGATCGGCAACGCTCATCAGATGATCTCCAGTTCCGCGCGCAGGGCGCCGGCGGCCTTGAGCGCTTCGAGAATCGACATCAGGTCCTGCGGCGTGGCGCCCAGCGCATTCAGCGCCTTGACCACCTCGAGTAGGTTCGCGCTCGGCGCGACCATGCGCAGACCGGTGCCCTGCTGCTCGACGGTGATCTGCGAATCCGGCACCACTACGGTCTCGCCGCCGCTGAACGGCGCCGGCTGGCTGACCTTGGGCTGGTTGTCGATCACCACCGACAGGTTGCCGTGGGCTACCGCGGCGTTCTGCAGCCTCACCGTGCCGTTGAGCACCACCGCGCCGCTGCGCGAGTTGATGATCACCTTGGGCGCCACCTCGCCGGGAAGGATGTCCAGGCTCTCCAGCCGCGCCATGAAGTTGACCCGGCCGTTGGGATCGCGCGGCGCATCCAGCAGGATCAGCCCACCGTCCTGGGCGCTGGCCACGGTGCGGCCGAAGGCATAGTTGATCGCCGTGACCATGCGCTGGGCCATGCCGAAGTCCGGCTGCTTGAGCTGCAGCTCGAGCAAGCCGAGGTCGTTTTGCAGCTGCAGCGGCACCGCGCGCTCGACGATGGCGCCGCGACTGATCCGCCCGCCGGCCTGCTGGTTGATCTGCACGCTGCTGCCACCCGACTGCGCGCCAGCGCCGCCGACCAGCAGGTTGCCCTGGGCCAGCGCATAGGTTTCGCCGTCCACGCCCTTGAGGGGCGTCATCAGCAGCGTGCCGCCACGCAGGCTGCGGGCGTTGCCCACCGAGGACACCACCACATCCAGATGCTGTCCCGGCCGGGCGAAGGCCTGCAGATCGGCGGTGACCATCACCGCGGCGACGTTACGCAGCTGCATGTTGGTGCCCGGCGGCACGGTGATGCCCAGCTGCGAGAGCATATTGGTCAGGCTCTGGCCGGTGAACGGCGCCTGCATGGTCTGGTCACCGGAGCCATCCAGCCCCACCACCAGACCGTAGCCGACCAGGGCGTTGCTGCGCACGCCGGCAAACTCGGCCAGGTCGCGCAGGCGCTCGGCCTGGGCGCTGCCGATGGCGCAGAGCGCGAGGAGCAGCGCCAGCAGGCGCGAGGGACGCAGGAAGTTCATGTGCATGGCAGGTCGCGGCCCCGTCAGAACGGCGAAATGTTGAGGAAGATGCGTTGCAGCCAGCCCATGTGCTGGGCCTCGTTGATGTAGCCGTCACCCACGTACTCGATGCGCGCGTCGGCCACCTGGGTCGAGGGCACGGTGTTCTGCCCGGTGATCGTGCGTGGATTGACCACCCCGGAGAAGCGGATGAATTCGGTGCCCTGGTTGATGGCGATCTGCTTCTCGCCGCGCACCCGCAGGTTGCCGTTGGCCATCACGTCCAGCACCGTCACGGTGATGGTGCCGGTGAAGGAGTTGTTCGCCTTGGCGCCGCCGCTGCCGCTGAAGTCGTTGTCGCCTTCCAGATCGGTAGCCCATTTGGACAGCTCCTTGAGCTTTTCCGGCACCAGGGTCGGTGTCAGGCTCGCCGAGCCGCCACGACTGGTGTTGGCCGAGGCGTTCTTGCTGGCGCTGACCTCCTCATTGAGGACCACGGTGAGGATGTCGCCGACCATGCGCGGCCGGCGGTCCTCGAACAACGGCTGGAAGCCGCGCCGGGCCTGGTAGATCGCGCCGTTGGCCGGCGTCTGCGGCCGTTCGGGAATCAGCACCTGCTCCTGCTCGCCCACCACCGAAGGCCGCGGCAACTGCGCACAGCCGGCCAGCGACAGAACCTGCAGCAGTCCGGCCAGCAGCCAGATGCGCGCGTGCGACGACAGCATCTGCGCGCCCCTCATTACAGCTGGGTCAGGCGGGCAAGCATTTCGTCGGAAGTCTCCACCGCCTTGCTGTTGATCTCGTAGGCGCGCTGGGTCTGGATCATGCTGACCATCTCCTCCACCACGTTGACGTTGGAGGTTTCCACATAGCCCTGCATGATGCGGCCGGCGCCATTCAGGCCCGGCGTGCTTTCATTGCGCGGACCCGAGCTTTCGGTTTCCAGGTAGAGGTTCTCGCCGATGCTCTGCAACCCCGGGGAATTGATGAAGGTGGCCAGCGACAACTGGCCCACCTCACGGCTCTGGGTGCTGCCGGGCTCGGTGATCGAGACCACGCCATCCTGAGCCACGGTGACCGACAGGGCGTTTTCCGGAATGGTGATCGACGGCTCCAGCGGGTAGCCACTGGCCGTGACCAACTGGCCGTTATTGTCGATCTGGAAGCTGCCGTCACGAGTGTAGGCGGTGTTGTCGTCGGGCATCAGCACCTGGAAGAAGCCGTTGCCGTTGATCGCCAGATCCCGCGAGTTTTCGGTGTTCTGCAGGTTGCCCTGGCTATGCACGCGCTCGGTCGCCACCGGACGCACCCCGGTGCCGATCTGCAGGCCGGACGGCAGGTTGGTCTGCGCCGAGCTCTGCGCGCCGGGCTGGCGCAGATTCTGGTACAGCAGGTCCTCGAAAATCGCCCGCGAACGCTTGAAGCCATTGGTGCTGACGTTGGCCAGGTTGTTGGCGATCACGTCCAGCTGGACCTGTTGCGATTCCAGGCCGGTTTTCGCCGTCCACAGCGATCTGATCATCTTGTTTCTCCGAAAGGGTCAGGCAGGGCTCAGCCCTGCAGCGAGAGCAGGCCGTTGGCGCGCTGGGCGTTGTCGTCGGCAGTGCCGATGACCTTCATCTGCATGTCGTAGCGGCGGGCGTTGTCGATCATCGCCACCATCGCCTCGGTCGGGCTGACGTTGCTGCCCTCCAGAGCCCCGGAAGCCAGGCGCACATTCTCGTCGGTCGGCAAGGCCGCGCTGGCGCCGCTCGCATCGGGCGGCTGGCGGAACAGGCCGTCTTCGCCCCGCACCAGACTGCCGGGAGCCGCCGACACCAGCTTCAGGCGGCCCACCGGACTGATACTGTCCGGCGCCTCACCCTCGCCGATGGCGCTGAGGGTGCCGTCGTTGCCGATACTCACCGAGCTGCCCAGCGGTACCGTCAGCGCCCCGCCATCGCCGATCACCGGGCGGCCGAGCACACTGACCATCCCGTTGGCATCCACCTGCAGGTCGCCGCGACGGGTATAGGCCTCGCTGCCATCGGCCGCCTGCACCGCCAGCCAGCCATCGCCCTGGAGCGCGACATCCAGTTCGCGACCGGTCGTGCTGATCGGCCCCGCCGTGAAGTCGGCAACCGGCGTGCTGGCCACCACCGACGTGCGGGTGGCCAGCCCATCGCCAGCCACCGGCTCGGCACGCATGACCGCGAGCTGGGCGCGAAAGCCCGGCGTCGAGGCGTTGGCCAGGTTGTGGCTGACCACGGCCTGCTGGTCGAGGCTGTAGCGCGCGCCACTCATGGCGGTATAGAGGATGCGATCCATCGGTCAGGCCCCTCAGCGCAGGTTCACGGCCTGCTGCAGCACTTCGTCCTGCAGCTTGATGGTCTGGGCGTTGGCCTGGAAGTTGCGCTGGGCGATGATCAGATTGACCAGTTCCTTGGTCAGATCGACGTTGGACGTCTCCACCACCCCGGCCTCAATGCCGCCGAACAGCCCCGTGCCGGCCTCGCCGATCAGCGCCTGCCCGGAGTCGGAGGTTTCCACCCAGGCGCCGCCCACCGGCGACAGGCCCTCGGGATTACGGAAGTTGGCCATTGCGATGGTGCCCAACACCTGGGTGCGCTCGTTGGAGTAGCTGCCGATGATCTGGCCCTTCTTGTCGACGGAAATATCCACCAGGCTGCCGGAGGTGAAGCCGTCCTGATTCAGGCTGCCCAGCTCGAATTCGTTGGCGAACTGGGTGCTGCCAGTGAGGTTCAGCTGGAAGTCGAGGTTGTTTGCCCCGCCAGTCAGCGCAAAGGTGACCGGAGTCGACTCGTAAGGACTGCTGGCAGTACCCGCAACGCCCCCGCTGATCGAGGAGCTGCCCTGCAGCAGGCCGTTGCTGTCGAAGGTCAGCCGGGTAGTGTCTGCGGAGAACTCCTGCCCTTCGGGTGTCGCACGCGCCGCCTTGACCTCCCAGGTGTTGACGCCGGTCTTGAGGAAATACAGGGTGAGTGTCTGCGCGCTGCCCTGCGAGTCGAAGACGGTAGCCCCGTTGGCGTAGGAGTAGGTGGCCGGCTTGAGCGGATCGAAGGCGGCCGGATCCAGAGTTGCCATTCCGGCGTCCAGGTTCAGGGTCGCCTTGAGCTCCTCGGTGGCCTTGGCCGGCAGCCCCACGGCCGGGATGTTCAGCTGCTGCAGCTGGCCGCCATTGCCGGCAGCCCCCGGATAGCCGGTCAGACGGCCGCCCTGGGCATTCTCCAGGTAGCCGTCCGGGGTCATGGTCAACTGGCCGTTGCGGGCATAGACGATCTGCTCGCCCTGGTCAAAACGCAGGAATCCGCCCCCGCTGATGGCCAGGTCGAGATTGCGTCCGGTAGCCTCCAGGTTGCCGTCCTTGAAGTTCTGCTGCACCCCGGCGACGCTGACACCCAGGCCGACCTTGGCGCCGGCATACACATCGGCAAACTGCATGGTGGCGCTCTTGTAGCCGATGGTCTGCGAGTTGGCGATGTTGTTGCCCATCACATCGAGGTTCTTGGAGGCCGCGTTGAGACCGCTGAGTGCCTGCGAAAAGCCCATATTGACTTCACTCCCCTGGCGCAGCGGCCGTCAGCCTGCCACGCGAATCCGTATAAAAAGGCGGTTAAAGGATCTGACGAACGTTCTGCAGGCCGACTCGGCCCAAGGTGGCGCCCAGGTCCAGCAGCGGGCCGCTGGCGCCGGTACTGATCGCGCCGACCTGCGCATAGCTGAGCACGGTGGCCTGCTGGGCCTGCTCATCGGCACTGGCCTCGACAGCTACTCGGTAGGCCCCGTCCGGCGCGGCACTGCCATCGTCCAGCGTGCCGTCCCAGACGAACGACTCGACGCCAGCGTCCAGCGCGCCGAGTTCGAACTGGCGCACCAACTGGCCGCTGCCGTCGTAGATGCTGACCTTGGCCTGATCGACCGGCGCCGCCAATTCGATGCCGAACGGGGTCGCCGTTCCGTTACCGACCAGCACGCGGTCGCCGGGCACCAGCACGTTGCGCCCGATCAGCGCCGAGGCCTGCAGGGTCTGCCCGGCATCGATCTGTCCGGTGATGCCCTGCAGCGTCTCGTTCAGCTCCTCGATGCCGCTCAGCGTGTTGACCTGGGCCAGCTGCGAGGTCATCTCGGCGTTTTCCATCGGCTTGAGCGGGTCCTGGTTCTGCAACTGGGTGACCAGCAGGGTCATGAAGTTGGAACGCAGGTCTTCGGCCTTCTGCCTCTCGCTGGCAGTCGTCGCGGCGCCGCCGTTGATCGCATTGATGACCGAAGTATCGATAGTGGTAGTCATGCCGGTACTCCTCAGCTATCGCCCAGCGTCAAGGTCTTGAGCATCAGCTGCTTGCTGGTGTTCATCACCTCGACGTTGGCCTGGTAGGAGCGGGAGGCGGAGATCATGTTGACCATCTCGTTGACCGGCTCGACATTCGGCATGCTCACATAGCCGCGCTCGTCCGCCAGGGGATGACCGGGGCGGTACTCCAGACGCATCGGCGCGTCGTCCTCGATCACCCGGGCCACGCGCACGCCGCCCACGCCCTGGCTGTCACCGCCCTGGGCCTCGAAGATCACCTGCTTGGCGCGGTAGGCCTGGCCATCGGGACCGGTCACGCTATCCGCATTGGCCATGTTGCTGGCCGTGACGTTCATGCGCTGCGACTGCGCGCTCAGCGCGGAGCTGGAGATATTGAAGATGTTGAACATCGACATGACGGATTACTCGGGCTGCAGGGCCGACTTGAGCCCCTGGATACGACTGTTCATCAGGGCCAGGCTGGCCTGGTAGCGCACCGCGTTATCGACGAACTCGCCACGCTCGAAATCCATGTCCACGGTGTTGCCGTCCATGCTCGGCTGGGCGGGGATGCGATAGAGCATCTCGCGCGCGGCACCGAGGCTGTCCAGCTGTGCATGGAGGTGGCGGGCATTGGTGGTCCTGAGCCCCTGGGCGCCAGAGGCAAGCGGGGCGCCCTGGGAGGCCTTGCTCAGTTCGGCGGCAAAGTCGAAGTCCCGCGCCTTGAAGTTCGGCGTGTCGGCATTGGCGATGTTGTTGGCCAGCACCTGCTGGCGCTCTGCACGCAACCCCAATGCCAGCTGGTGCATACGCAGTGCACCGTCAAGCTTGTCGATCATGCGGGCGACCTCCGCGCACAAGAAAATATGATTCAGTGCACAGAATAGGGGGCGCCCGGCCAACGCAAAGGCCTGAACAGGCCGGTATTTACCAGCCAATTTCAGCCTTGCCGTATGGCCTGCGCCCCTAGAATTGCCCTCCGTCGCACCTCCCGAGCCACCGCCATGCCGAGCCAGCGCTGCCCCTCCCACACCCGGTTGCGCACGGCGCTGTCCGCCGTGCTGGCCCTGCTGGCGCTACTCAGCGCCGGTCACGCGACCGCCGAGCCGGAGCCGCTGGCAGCCCGGGTGCAGGAACTGCTGGTCGGTGCGGCTGGCGGCCCCGGCCGGCAGGTCAGCGTGACGGTGCAGCCGAGCGCAGCCCAGCTGCCCCCCTGTGAGAACCCCCAGCCCTTCCTGCCGCGCAACGAACTGCCGGTGCCCGGACGGGTAGCCGTGGGCGTGCGCTGCGAGGGTGCCAGGACCCGCTATCTACAGGCGACGGTGGCGATCAGCGCCGAGTATCCGGTCACCCGCCGCGCGCTGAGCGCTGGCGAGATCCTGACTGCCGACCTGCTGGAGCTGCGGCACGGCGATCTCGGCCGCCTGCCGCGCCATGCAGTGCTCGACACGGCGCAGGCTGTCGGCCGCCAGCTCGCTCGCGACCTCCCCCAGGGCAGCCCGCTACCGGGCAATGCCCTGCGCAGCGTGCCGCTGGTCAGCCGTGGCGCCCAGGTTCGGGTCGAGGCACGCGCCAGCGGCTTCGTCATCAGCCGCGACGGCACCGCCCTGGACAGCGGCGCAATGGGCGAGCAAGTCCGCATCCGCAGCGAAGCCGGCGAGGTCATCCGGGCCCGGGTCAGCGGTCGCAACCTGCTGAGCGTGGAGTTCTAGACCGCGGCCATGGCGTGCATAATCTGAGACCAAGCGCACACATCTGCCCTCGGAACGGCTCAAGTCGGCTCGCCAGCGGCCGATATTGCGTACAGAACCCATGCAAGGGAGATTTCCCGTGAAAATCGACAGCTCTCATCCGCCGACCCGCCCGACAGCGACGGAAGGCAAGGAAGCCAGTGCCCGGGCTTTGCGCAGCCAGGCCAAACCCGTGGCCGAATCGCCGTCGACGGTCAGCCACCTGAGCGCCGCCAGCGGCAAGAATGCGACCCAGGATGTCGACCCGGCGCGTGTGGCCGAGATCCGCCAGGCCATCCTCGAAGGTCGCCTGCAGATCAGTGCCGAGCGCATCGCCGACGGCCTGATCGCCAGCGTGCGCGAACAACTCGAGCACGACTGATCCATCCCACTCCGGAGTCCGCATGAGCCTGGCCAAGCACCTCGCCCGCCAATCCGCCACCGTGGCGCGCTTCATCCAACTGCTCGAAGCCGAGGCCCAGCAGCTGGGTGCAGGCCGGGTCGACGGTCAGCGCCTGAGCGCACTGGCGAACGACAAGCAGGCCCTGCTGGACGAGATCGAGCAGCTGGAAACCCAGCGCCAGTATGCCCAGCGGCGCCTCGGCTATGGCGAGGAGCGCGCGGGGGCGACCCGTGCGGCCGAAGATGCCGGCTGCCTGGCGACCTGGCAGCAACTGCTCGAACAGGCCGGCCGCGCCCAGCAGCTCAACCGCCTCAACGGCGCGAGCATCCGCAATCGCCTCGAGCACAACCAGCGCATGCTCAACTTCCTCCACGAAGCCGCCGGCAAGGGACTCTACGGCCCTGACGGCCAGGCCCGCCGCGGCAGCCTCGGCGGCATTGACTCGCGGGCCTGACGCCCCCGGCTCCCAGTCCGGCACCGGCAGGCCGCCGCCGAGCAGACGCAAGACGTTGACCCTCGCACCCGGAGCAGCCCGCCGTCACTAAACCGCAACGACCAGATGATATCAATACGCCATCATTTGGTTGACTGTGGAACTCTGGATGCTATCCCGCCTGAAAATTGGTCCCCGCCTCGGCATTGCCTTTGGCTCCATCGCGCTGCTGCTCGCCGCCGCTACCGGGGTTGGATTGCAGGGCCTAGCGGCGCAGAAGCGCACCGCCAACGAAATGCTCCGCGTCGATGTCGCCCTCTCCAGCAATGCCGCTGAAGTCCGTCGCCTGTCCCTCGAAGGACGGCGTGCCGAAAAGGACATCTTCCTCAACGTCAACAACCTGCAAGCCGTGCACACCCACAAGCAGCACTGGGATACCAGCCAGCAGGCGCTCGCCGAAACCCTGAAAGCAGGTGCCGCACTGGCCCCGAATGCCGAATTGCGCGAACTCTACTTGCAGTCGAGCACCTTGCTGGACGCCTACAGCAACGGCTTCGCTAGCGTATACGGCCGGATCGAGGCGGGCGAAATTACCGACCCGTCGATTGCCGACATGGTCTTCGGCCAGTTCAATGACGAGATCCAGCAACTGGACAAACTGGCGGCAGGCATCGACCAGGCGGCCGTGAAGCTGGTCGATGGCGCGGGCGAACAGATCGCCCGGCAACACCGCAACGCCCTGATCGGCCTGCTGGCATTCTCCGCGCTGGCCCTGCTGATCGCCGCGATCATGGCCGTGCGCATCACCCGCAGCATCTGCGCTCCGCTGCGCAGCGCACTGGAGGCGACCCGCCGCGTCGCCGACGGCGACCTGACCCAGGACATCTTCGGCAACCCCCACGACGAAACCGGCCTGCTGCTCGAGGCCATGGGCGAAACCAATCAGAAGCTGTCGGCGCTGGTGGATTCCCTGCACGACAGCAGCGAGCAGGTCTTCACCGGTGCCCACGAGGTCTTCCTCGGCAGCCAGGAGCTGTCTTCCCGCACCGACGAGCAGGTAGCCGCCCTGCAGCAGACCGCCTCCAGCATGGAGCAGATCACCGCGCTGGTGCAGCAGAACAGCGAATCCACCGAGCAGGCCAACCGCCTGGCGTCATCGGCCGCCCGCACGGCGCAAAGTGGCGGCCAGGACGTCGAACAGAGCATCGCCCTGATGCAGGAAATCGCCGCCAGCTCGCAAAGAATCAACGACATCATCACGGTCATCGATTCGATCGCCTTCCAGACCAACATTCTCGCCCTCAACGCCTCGGTCGAGGCCGCGCGCGCCGGCGAGCAGGGCCGCGGCTTCGCCGTGGTCGCCGCCGAAGTGCGTAGCCTGGCCAGTCGCAGTGCCGCCTCGGCCAGCGAGATCCGCGACCTGATCGAAGCAACGAGCAGCAAGATCAGCCATGGTGTGCGCCAGGCCGAACACAGCGGCCAGACCATTCGCGAAACCGTGGTCTCGATCGGCCAGCTTTCCGGCCTGATGCAGGAGATCGCCTGCGCTACCCGCGAACAGAGCGCCGGCATCGGCCAGATCAATACCGCGATCAATCAGCTGGACAGCACCACCCAGCAGAACGCCGCCCTGGTCGAACAATCCCGCGCTGCCGTCGCCGCCCTGGAAAGCCAGGCCGGCCAGATGAAGCAGCGGGTCGCCTCGTTCAAGACCAATGCCCCGGCCTATCGCGAGGAGCGGCAGAGCGAAACCGCTGCGCGTAGCGTCCTTCCATCCGCATCCAGATACAGCGAAGCCGAGCCCCGCGAAGCAATGTGGGCCGCTTTCTAATCGGCAGCCTCGCCTCAGGACGCTCACTGGCCAGAACAGCTGGCGGCGCCCGCCAGCTGTAATACCAGGAGCATGCACCAACCGCGCACGGTCGCCGCCCTACTCCTCCTTGTCCGCCCCAAGGCGCCGGCGGAACAGCGGCCGTGGCTCCAGCACCGAGCGTCCGTACAGCACGCTGATGCCCTGCAGGCCCTTGAGCGCGTCGGCAACCGACTTGTCCTCGCGCACGGCGAAGGCGTCGAAGCCGCATCGGCGCATGTGGCTGAGCTGGTCGCGCAGCACATCGCCCACCGCGCGCAGCTCGCCCTGCCAGCCCAGGCGGGTACGCAGCAGGTAGGCCTGGCTGTAGGCACGGCCGTCGCGAAAACTGGGGAATTCCAGGGCGATCAGCGGCAGACCGGCCAGCCAGGGCGCCAGTTGCTCCGGCTCGTCGTCGGGAGCCAGCCAGAGGCCGTCGCGGCTGGCGGCCTCACCGGCGAGTACCGCCGCGCTCTGCCGCTGCCGCCACAGCGCCAGGGGCAGCAGCAGCGGGCCTTCCGGCAATGGATCGGCCGGCTCGCGCACCCAGCTCCACGGATCGTCGGCGACCAGACGTGCGCCGCCCTCGCCCAGCTTGATCAGGTTGTTCATGCCGGCACCTCCTGACGGTAGACCCGCTCCTTGAACGGCTCCAGGCCGATGCGCTGCACGGTGTCGACGAAGGGCTCGTCGCCCTCGCGGTAGGCGATGAAGGTGTCGACCAGCCGCTCGATGACCTCGGGAATCTGCTCGGCGCCGAACGCCGGGCCGATCACCTTGCCCAGTGCGCTGGCCTTGCCCTGGGCGCCACCGATGGTCACCTGGTACCACTCGCTTCCGTTCTTGTCGACGCCGAGGATGCCGATGTTGCCGATGTGGTGGTGGGCGCAGGCGTTCATGCAGCCGGAGATGTTCAGGCTCAGCTCGCCCAGATCGTGCAGGTGGTCGAGATCGGCGAAACGCTCCTGGATGGCTTGGGCGATGGGGATCGACTTGGCGTTGGCCAGCGAGCAGTAGTCGCCGCCGGGGCAGGCGATGATGTCGGTGAGCAGGCCGATGTTCGGCGTGGCCAGGCCCAGCTCGCAGGCGCGCTGCCATAGGGCGTAGAGGTCGGCCTTGCGCACGTCGGGCAGCACCACGTTCTGTTCGTGGGCGATGCGGATCTCGCCGAAGCCGTAGCGCTCGGCCAGCTCGGCGATGCCTTCCATCTGCGCCGAGGTCACGTCGCCCGGCGGCGCGTCTGCGCCGGGTTTGGTCGACAGCACCACCGAGGCGTAGCCCGGCACCTTGTGCGCCCGCAGGTTGCGCGCCGCCCAGCGGGCAAACTCAGGATCGCAGGCCAGCGCGCTGCCGTAGTCGAGGTCGGTGTCGGGCAACTGCGCATAGGCTGGCGGCGCGAAGAACGCCGCTACCCGCTGGTATTCCGCCTCGGTCAGCTCGGCCGGGCCGTCCTTGATGTGCTGCCACTCCTCCTCCACCTCGCGGGCGAAGACATCGACGCCCAGCGCCTTGACCAGGATCTTGATGCGCGCCTTGTACTTGTTGTCGCGCCGGCCATGGCGGTTGAACACCCGCAGGATGGCCTCGACGTAGGACAGCAGGTGCCGCCAGGGCAGCGCCTCGCGCACCTGCTGGGCGAGGATCGGCGTGCGCCCCAGGCCGCCGCCGACCATCACCCGCAGCAGCAGCTCGCCGGCATCGTCGCGGTAAAGGTAGAGGCCGATGTCGTGCATCATGATCGCCGCGCGGTCCTGCTCGGCCGAGCACAGGGCGATCTTGAACTTGCGCGGCAGGTAGAGGAATTCCGGGTTGACCGTCGACCACTGGCGGAGGATCTCGGCCAGCGGCCGCGGGTCGAGCAGCTCGTCGGCCGCCACCCCGGCGAACGCCTCGGTGGTGATGTTGCGCACGCAGTTGCCGGAGGTCTGGATGGCGTGCATCTCCACCTCGGCCAGGCGTTCGAGGATGTCGCCGACCTGCTCCAGCGCGATCCAGTTGAACTGGATGTTCTGCCGGGTGGTGAAGTGGCCGTAGTCGCGGTCGTAATGGCGGGCGATGTGCGCCAGGGTGCGCATCTGGACGCTCGACAGCGTGCCGTAGGGGATGGCCACACGCAGCATGTAGGCCTGCTTCTGCAGGTACAGGCCGTTCTGCAGGCGCAGCGGCAGGAACTCTTCCTCGCTCAGCTCGCCACTCAGGCGGCGCTCGATCTGGTCGCGGAACTGCGCGACGCGCTCGAGCACCAGGGCGCGGTCGTATTCGTCGTATTGGTACATGGGCCACCTCGTCCGGCCCGCGCCCTCGCGGCAGCGGGCAATCAGGGCGGCGACTATGCCCAGCGGCAACAGGCAAAAACAGCGGCAGATCCCGCTAAAAAAACCATATCAGAACACCGGCGTGCCCCTGGTCGAGCGCCGCCCCACGCCGGATGCCGGCAATCTGATCCGCTTTTTATCGACGGATCTGAGTCTGTTTCCCCCGCAGCCATGCGCCGATCATTGCCCCCATCTTTTGTAGGCCCGATGGAGCTATCCCCATGAGCGAACGCATTCCCGCGCAGATCGTCGAGACGATCGAGCCGCGGCCGACACGCCTGACGCCTGCGCAAGCCGGCGGCGCCATTCATACCCGCAGTTTCACCGGGCTGTTCCGCAACCTGCGCCTGTATGGCGCCGGAGCACTGTTCCTGCTGTTCTTCGGCACCGCCTGGCTGAACTGGGGTGGTCGACAGGCCGTGCTGTGGGATCTGGCCGAGCACCAGTTCTACATCTTCGGCGCCACCTTCTGGCCGCAGGACTTCATCCTCCTCTCGGCGCTGCTGATCATCTGCGCCTTCGGCCTGTTCGCCATCACCGTGGCCGCCGGCCGCATCTGGTGTGGCTACACCTGCCCGCAAAGCGTGTGGACCTGGGTGTTCATGTGGGTGGAGAAGGTCACCGAGGGCGACCGCCAGCAGCGCATCAAGCTGGACGCGGCGCCCTGGTCGGCCGCCAAGCTGCTGCGCCGCAGCGCCAAGCACGGCCTGTGGCTGGCGGTGAGCCTGGTCACTGCGCTGGCCTTCGTCGGCTACTTCACGCCGATCCGCGCGCTGGTGCACGACCTGTTCACCCTGCAACTGGATTCGACCACCGCCTTCTGGGTGTTCTTCTTCACCGCCGCCACCTACGGCAACGCCGGCTGGCTGCGCGAGAAGGTGTGCCGCGACATGTGCCCCTACTCGCGCTTCCAGAGCGTGATGTTCGACGCCGACACCCTGACCGTGTCCTACGACAGCGCGCGCGGCGAAAGCCGTGGCCCGCGCCGGAAGGAAGTCGACCACCGGGCTGCCGGCCTCGGCGACTGCATCGACTGCACCCTGTGCGTGCAGGTCTGCCCGACCGGCATCGACATCCGCGACGGCCTGCAGCTGGAATGCATCGGCTGCGGCGCCTGCATCGACGCCTGCGACAGCATCATGGACAAGATGGGCTACGACCGCGGCCTGGTGCGCTACACCTCCGAGCGCGAGCTGGCCGGCGGCAAGACCCGCTGGCTACGCCCGCGTCTGGTCGGCTACGCCGCCGCATTGCTGCTGATGTTCGGCGCCTTCGGCTGGGCGCTGAACGTGCGTCCGATGGTGCAACTGGACGTGACGAAGGACCGCGGCCTGTTCCGCGAGAACAGCCTCGGCCAAGTGGAGAACATCTACCGCCTCAAGGTGATCAACAAGACCCAGCAGCCACATCGCTACGCCGTCTCCCTGGTCGATGCCGGGCCGTTCGTGCTGCAGGGCGCGCACGAACTGCAGCTGGCGCCCGGCGAGATCCTCGACGTCGCGGTGAGCGTGGCGCTGACCGCCGAGCGCGCCAGCGACAGCGCAACCCCGCTGCGCTTCGCAGTGGCGGACCTGGACCAGCCCGAGGTGCGCGTCACCGCCAAGAGCACCTTCGTGTCGCCCCTCAATCGCTGATCGCCCAGGAAAACGCCCACGCCATGCACAGCCGGAACTCGATAGACTGCCATCCATCCACCCCGCTCAACCCGGACAAGATGAAGCGCTACGAGAAGTTTGCCGAGGAAATCGCCGAGCTGATCCGCACCGGCGTGCTGGCTCCCGGGCAGAAAGTCCCCTCGGTGCGCCACGCCAGCCGCACCTACGGGGTCAGCCCGTCGACGGTGTTCCAGGCCTACTACCTGCTGGAAAGCCGCGGTCTGATCCTCGCCCAGCCGCGCTCGGGCTACTTCGTCCGCGAGCTGGCGCAGCGCGGGCTGCCCGAACCGGGGATCAGCGCGCGGGCGGCGCAGACCAGCGTGGTCGACGTCAGCGAGCTGGTGTTCTCGGTGCTCGGCTCGCTGAAGGACCCGGATACCGTGCCGTTCGGCTCGGCCTTCCCCAGCCCCGACCTGTTCCCCCTCGCCCGCCTGGCGCGTTCCATGAGCCATGCCGTGCGCGAGCTGTCGCCGCACGCGGTGATCGCCGACATGACCGAGGGCAACGCCGACCTGCGCCGGCAGATCGCCCTGCGCTACATGGTCAGCGGGGTGATGCTGCCGCTGGAGGAGCTGGTGATCACCACCGGCGCCATGGAGGCGCTCAACCTGTGCCTGCAGTGCGTCACCCGCCCCGGCGACCTGGTGGCCATCGAGGCGCCGGCGTTCTACGCCACCCTGCAGGTGCTCGAACGCCTGGAACTCAAGGCGGTGGAGATCCCTGTGCACCCGCGCGAGGGCATCGACCTGGCCAGCCTGGAAGACAGCCTCAGGCAACTGCCGATCAAGGCCTGCTGGTTCATGAGCAGCCTGCAGAACCCGCTGGGCGCCAGCATGGACGATGACAAGAAGCGCGCGCTGTACGCGCTGCTGCAGCGCCACCAGGTGCCGCTGATCGAGGACGACGTGTATGCCGAGCTGTACTTCGGCAGCCAGCCGCCCAAGCCGGTGAAGAGCTTCGACCGCGAGGGCCTGGTGATGCACTGCGGCTCGTTCTCCAAGTGCCTGGCGCCGGGCTACCGGGTCGGCTGGGTGGCCGGCGGGCGCTACGCCGAGCAGATCCGTCGCCTCAAGCTGATGACCACCATCTCGCCGTCGGTGCCGGCGCAGGCGGCCATCGCCGACTACCTGCAGCACGGCGGCTACGACCGCCACCTGCGCAAGCTGCGCCATGCGCTGGAGAGCCAGCAGGCGTCGATGCTCGCCTCAGCGGCGCGGCACTTCCCGGCCAGCACGCGGGTGACCCGGCCGGGCGGCGGCTATTTCCTGTGGTTCGAGTTCCCCGAGCAGGTCGACTCGCTGCAGCTGTTCCAGCTCGCCCTCGCCCAGGGCATCAGCCTGGCGCCGGGGCCGATCTTCTCGGCCACCCGGCGCTTCGGCAACTGTGCGCGGCTCAACTACGGCCACCCGTGGGACGCGCAGAGCGAGCGTGCCATGGAAGTGCTCGGGCGCATCATCGCCTCGTTCTGAGCCGCAGCACACGCGCCCATGAATCCAAAGTAGCTATAGAAGTGGGGGCGATTCATCCCGCTGGCAAGGATGGTCGCATCCTGGCGGCTACACTGCTTGCAGGACAGTCTGCGCAGGACTGCGTGGCAGCCTTTGCGCTACCGAGGAAGCAGGAGAAAAACATGAAGGGTTCGCTGGTTGTCGCCGCCGTTGCCTTGCTTGCTTCCAGCTCGACGCTGGCTGATGCAGCCCTTGAGCTGGCGACGCAGAAGGAGTGCCTGAGCTGTCACTCGCTGGAGTCCATCTCGCAGGCGCCGTCCTTCAAGAGCATTGCCCACAAGTACCGCGGGCAGGCCAAGGTCGAGGACCGCCTGGTCAGCACGGTCATGTGGGGGTCGCCCACTTACGGCGGCTACCACTGGGGCACCACGAAGATGCCGACCCCAGGCAGCCGGCCCCGGGTTACCCAGTCGGAGGCCAGTCAACTCGTGCAGTGGATCCTCAGCCTGAAATAGCCGGCACCGGGCGCGGTGATCAGGCCGGTGCAGTTACGCACGCGGACCGAACCCTGCCCGCCGTCCATCGGCACGCCAGGATTTTCCCCTCAGGGCATGGTCCAACGAAGTGACCGGCGATATCCGGCATCCGAGGGGGTTCGACCATGCTTGCGCACCTTTCCCTTGTCACTGCTCTGCTTGCCTGCCTGGCCTTGAGCAACCCGCGGCCCGTCGAGGCTTCCGACCATGATGTGGACATCCGCATCGGCTACCCCAGCGTCGAGATCTACTCGCCGCCGTTGAGCATCTATTTCGGCCCGCCGCCGATCTACCAGCCTTATTACTACTACCCACCGCACTACTACGATTACCGCGGCCCGCCGCCCTACTACTACCAGCCGCGCTACTACCCCCGGCATTGGCATTCCCAGCCATACCACCGCTACTACCGGGACTACCGCTACCGCGGCTATCACCATCGCCGCTGAACCCGGTCGCTGAACTTGCCCGCGCCCGGAGCAGCTCGGCGTGGAGCATTTCGAGGGGCGGCGTCAGGCATCCGCGAGTTGCTCGCGCAGGAACTCGATGAACCGCTGGGTCTTCGCCGGCAGTAGCCGTGTCTCGGTGAGGGCATAGACCGGGATGGGCTGGGCGTACCACTCGGGCAGCACGCGCCGCAGCTTCCCGCTGGCGAGGTCGTCCGCCGCGATGCCTTCCGCCAGCACGGCGATGCCCAGATCGAGGCTCGCCAGGCGCCGGATCATGCCGACGCTGTTGAGTTGGAAGCGCCCGCTCACCTCGACCTCGACCCGCTCGCTGTACCTGGACAGCGTCCAGCTGTCCGCCCTGGCTGTACGCAGACGCAGACATTCGTACCGCGCCAGGTCGGCCGGATGACCTGGCTCGCCAAAAAGCTCGAGATAGCGGGGCGAAGCGTACAGACAGCGGCGCAGGCTGGTGAGCTTGCGGGCGATCAGCTGCGAATTCGCAGGCTCCCCCATGCGAATGACGACATCGACCGGCTCGCTCACCAGGTCGACCTGGCGCGGTGTGAGGTCGAAGTCGAAGCTGATCCCCGGATAACGCCGGGCGAACTCGGCAATCAGCGGCGCCAGATAGATGGTGGCGAAATCCACGGGCAGCGAGGCGCGCAGCAGGCCGCTGGGCTGGGCGAGCATTTCACCCAGTTGCTCGTGCGCGAGCCTGGCCTCTTCGACGATGCGCCTGCAGCGCTCGAAGTACAGCTGTCCAGCCTCGGTCAGCTCGATCTTGCGCGTGGTGCGGTGCAAAAGCCGTAAGCCGATGGCCTTTTCCAGCCCACTGATGCGGCGGGACAGCGTCGAGTTCGGCATCCCCATCGCCTCCGCCGCACGGCGAAAACTGCGCGCCTTCACGACCTCGACGAACAGCGCCATATCGTTCAACAATTCCAATCCAATTGCTCCATCAGCGGATCAGTCATTTCAATTTTACCTGGTTTATCCCGTATTCGGATTGATCGATGATTGCCACACCGCTTACCGAGGAGCACCGCAATGAATTCGCTTTTTTCTCAAGTCCGTGTCGGTCGCCATACCTTGTCCAACCGCATGGTCATGGCCCCGATGACGCGCTCCCGTGCCGACGATGCCGGCGTACCGAGCGCGCTGGTGCCGACCTACTACGCGCAGCGCGCCAGTGCCGGCTTGATCATTACTGAAGGCGTGTTTCCTGTTGCCCTGGGCAAGGGTTACGTACGCACCCCGGGCATCGAGACCACCGAACAGGTGGCGGCCTGGAAGCAGGTCAGCGCCGCGGTACACGCCCGCGGCGGCCGCATCTTCATGCAGCTGATGCACTGCGGGCGCATCTCCCACCCCTCGCTGCTGCCGGAAGGCGCTCTGCCCCAGGCCCCCTCGGCGATCAAGCCGGCAGGCCAGACCTGGACGGCGACGGGCCTTGTGGACTTCGTCACCCCGCATGCGCTAAGCGTGACCGAGATCGCCGCGGTCATCGACGGCTACCGCCGGGCGGCACGTCTGGCGGTGGAAGCCGGGTTCGATGGCGTCGAGTTGCATGCCGCGTCGGGGTATCTGCCCGAACAGTTCCTCTCCTCCGGCAGTAACCAGCGCGATGACGAGTACAGCGGCTCGGTGGCCAACCGTGCGCGCTTCGTCCTTGAGGTGCTGGCCGCGCTGGCGGCCGAAATTGGCGGCGACCGCGTGGGCATCAAGATCTCGCCGGAAATGAACTTCAACGACATCGTCGATACCAACCCGCAGGAGACCTACACCTATCTGGTCGAGCAACTGCGCGGGCTCGATCTCGCCTACCTGCACGTTGCCCTGTTCGGTGCCAGCACCGACTACCACGCGTTGTTGCGCCCACTGTTCGACGGCAGCTACCTGATCGGTGGCGGACTCGATCAACACTCTGCCGAAGCCCTGCTGGCCGCTGGCCGGGCGGATGCGGTGGTGTTTGGCAGCGCCTTCCTCGCCAATGCGGACCTGCCCGAGCGCTTCCGTCAAGGCGCCGCCCTCAACATTCCGGACAAGGCGACGTTCTACACCCCTGGCGCGGAGGGATATATCGATTACCCGGCCTTGAGCCCGGCCGCAGGCGCCTGAGGAACACCGCCATGAATGCCATTGCACGGCTACAGCGCATGAGTCACGGCAGCCACTTCCGCGCACTCACCCTGCGCGGAGGTGAGGCCGCCGCGCCAATCGACCCGTTCCTCGCCGTCGATCATGCCTGGATGAGCGGGCCGCCCTTTCCACCGCACCCTCATGCGGGCTTTTCGGCGGTGTCGTATCTGTTTCCGGACTCGGACACCGCAATCGACAATCGCGATTCATTGGGTACCCGCAACCTGATTCAACCGGGTGGCCTGCACTGGACGGCCGCCGGCCGCGGCGTGGTGCACGAGGAAGTCCCCGCCGAACCCGGCAAGACCGTGCACATGCTGCAGATCTTCATCAACCTGCCACGCGAGCGGCAGGATGCCCCGCCATTCGCGCTCAACATCGCTCCAGAGGACGTCCCGGTCGTGCAGTTACCGGGCGCCACGGTGCGCGTGCCGCTGGGCAGTTTCGCCGACGCACTCTCCCCGTTAGTCCCGCCCACCGATGTGTGCATGCTCGACATCTCCCTTGAAGCAGGCGCTGAAGTCCGCGTGCCACTGCTGACTGGCCATACTGCGTTCATCATGCCGATCGACGGCAAGGTGTGGGTCGACGGCCAGCCCTTCTCGCTCGCCGAGGCAGGGCTGCCGGTGAGCCTGTCGCAGGGCGAGGATCGGGTCGTTACGTTGTGTGCCAAACAAGGCAATGCCAGGGCCGTGCTGTTTTCTGGCGTGCCGCTTCGTCAACCGGTGTATTGGCAGGGGCCGTTCGCGCTTGCTTCAGCAGAGGCGCTGGCCGAGACCATTGAAGCCTACCGGCGGGGGGCGTTCGGGACGCTGCAACCCCGTTGAGCGATCCGGACGGTCCATAACCCGGGGCGCCAGCGCCCCTCATCCAACGATCAGGAGAGGTTCCATGAGTTACGAGAAATTCAGTGCCGACAATGCCGCCCTGCTGCTGATTGACCACCAGGTCGGCACCATGGGCTGGGTCAAGTCCATTCCGTTCGATGAGCTGAAACGCAACGCCCTCATGCTCGCCCAGACAGCAAGCATCCTGAAGCTGCCGGTGGTACTGACTTCCAGCATGGAAGAGTACGCGCAGGGTCCGCTGCTCAGCGAGCTGGAAACGATCCTGCCTGCCGAGTTCGCCTCCCGCGTCAAGCGTATGGGGATCGTCAACGCCATGGACGACGAGAGCTTCGCCGCCGCGGTCAAGGCGACCGGGCGCAGGAAGCTGATCATCGCCGGAGTCACCAATGACGTCTGCACGGTCTATCCGGCGCTGAGCCTGGTGCGCGATGGCTATGAAGTACAGGTGGTCGCCGATGGCGGTGGTTCGCCAAGCGCAATGGCCGACGATATCGCCCTGCGCCGGATGGAAAAGGGCGGCGTCACGCTGACCACCACCAATCAGCTGATCGCGGAGCTCGCCGGAAGCTGGGCGACGCCGGAAGGTGGCCAGTTGGTGCAGGTCCTGATGACGGCGCTTCAGGGCTGAATACACCGGTAAAAGTCCATGTCCATGCGTAGTCCGCTATAGATCAGAGCCAGTTCTTCATGGCCTCCAAAGAAAGAAGGCACCGACACTGAGGGCACAATTCGCACGTTGCGGAAACGCTACCGACACGGTTTCAAGTTCACGACACTGGAGCGAGCAGAAAAGCTGATCGAGGCTGGCTGATTGACCTCGTAACGCCCGTCTATCAGCCCCGATAGCGCAGCGTGTCGATCAACAATGTCAGCGCGCGAGACGACTGGCGGCGGCTGGGGTAGTACAGGTGATAGCCCTGCCACACCGGGCACCAGTCCTCAAGCACCCGCACCAGCCGCCCCTCGGCGACGTGGGTCAACACCACGTCCTCGGGCAGGAACGCCAGGCCAAAGCCGGCCAGCGCCGCCTTGAGGATCGGCTGGAGGTAGTTGAACACCAGCTGCCCCTCGACGCGCACCTTCAGCTCGTGGCCGTCCTTCTCGAACTCCCAGGCATACAGGCCGCCCAGGGTCGGCAGGCGCAGATTGATGCAGTCGTGACCGGTCAACTCCTGGGGCGTGATGGGCGGCGGGCGCCGGGCGAAGTAGGCCGGCGATGCGACGACCGAAGTACGCATGTCCGGCGCGATGCGCACGGCGATCATGTCCTTGGCCACCTGGTCGCCGAGGCGCACGCCGGCGTCGTAGCGGTTGGCGGCTATGTCGGTCAGGCCGTTGTCGATATTGATCTCGACCTTGATGTCCGGGTACTCCGCCAGCAGCGGCGCCAACTTGGGCCAGAGGATGGTTTCAGCCGAGTGTTCGCCACTGGTGATGCGGATGGTGCCGGACGGCTTGTCGCGCAGCTCGCCGAGGGCCGCCAGTTCGGCCTCGATCTCCTCGAAGCGCGGCCCGATGGTCGCCAGCAGGCGCTCGCCGGCCTCGGTCGGCGACACGCTGCGCGTGGTGCGGGTCAGCAGACGGATGCCCAGGCGGCTTTCCAGCCCGCGGATGGTGTGGCTCAGCGCCGACTGGGAGACGCCGAGCTTGCCGGCCGCCTTGGTGAAGCTGCCCTCGCGCGCCACGGCGAGAAAGGCCTGGAGGTCGTTGTAGTTTTCGCGCGCCATTAATGAATCCCACTCATATATCCATGCGAAGCATAGCAGCTAATCAACTACCTCCTCACCCGGTACATTGGCCGACACCAGATAAGGGGCTAACCGGGACACCCCCCTCCCGGGTCGCGCCCACCCGCAGCACCGCCGCTCGCTGCGCGAACCCGACCGACTATCCACCAACTGCACAACCCCCACCTTGAGCCGCCGGCTACGGTTCGGCGACAAGCCGGACTTCGCCTGACTGGAGACACGTCATGACCCTGAAAGTACTTGGATACGCCGCACAGTCCGCCACGGACGCCCTGGCCCCCTATCGCTTCGAGCGTCGCGAGCCGCGTGCCGACGATGTGGTCATCGAGATCCTCTACTGCGGCGTCTGTCACTCTGACCTGCATAACGCCCGCAATGACTGGAACAACACCCTCTACCCGGTGGTGCCGGGCCATGAAATCGTCGGCCGGGTGCTGAGCGTCGGGCCGCAGGTGACCCGCTTCCAGGCGGGCGATCATGTCGCCGTCGGCTGCATGGTCGACTCCTGCCAGCATTGCGCGGCCTGCGAGCGGGGACAGGAGCAGTACTGCGTGGAGTTCCCGACGGTCACCTACAACGCCCTCGACCGTCACGACCAGCGACCGACCTATGGTGGCTATTCCGAGCAGATCGTCGTCACCGAGCAGTTCGTTCTCAAGGTGCCAGCCGGCCTGGACCTGCCCGCGAGCGCGCCGCTGCTCTGCGCCGGCATCACCACCTGGTCGCCGCTGCGCCACTGGAAGGTGGGCAAGGGCAGCAAGGTGGCGGTCGTCGGCCTGGGCGGGCTGGGTCACATGGCGCTCAAGCTGGCCAAGGCACTCGGCGCCGACGTCACCCTGTTCACCCGCTCGCCCGGCAAGGAGCAGGACGCGCGCCGCCTCGGCGCCGACCGCATCGTGCTGTCCACCGACGCACAGCAGATGGCCGCGGTCGGCGGGCAGTTCGACCTGATCGTCGACACCGTGCCGTACGTACACGACGTCAATCCCTACGTGCCGACCCTGGCGGTGGGCGGCACCCTGGTGCTGGTCGGCTATCTGGGCGAGCTGGAGCCCGCGCTGGATACCTCGCCGCTGGTGCTGCAGCGCAAGTCGGTGGCGGGCTCGCTGATCGGCGGTATCGCGGAAACCCAGGAACTGCTGGATTTCTGCGGCGCGCACGGCATCACCTCGGATGTCGAGGTGATCCGCATCCAGGACATCAACGCGGCCTTCGAGCGCATGCTGAACAGCGACGTGAAATACCGCTTCGTGATCGACATGGCATCGCTGCAGGCCTGACACGCAGCCACTCTTGCCAGCGCCGAGGCGCTGGACAGGCAAGCGGCGAGCAGGATGGCGAAGGTCAGCGACGAGCAATACCGTCATTGGGTCAGCCGGGGTCCAGCGGGGAGTCAGCCAGGAGGCCGCTACGGCCCCCCGGCCTGCCAGCGCCGCACTTGACGCCCGACAGAAAGAGTCCGACCCTGCGCAGCTTTTCACGCCGGCCTCTCCCATGCTCTGGATCCCCTTCACCCTGCTCGCCGCCTTTACCCAGGCGCTGCGCAATGCCCAGCAGAAACAGCTCAGTCGCGATGTGAATGCGCTGGGCGTGACCCTCGCGCGCTTCATCTGGGCCTTGCCACTGGCTGTCATCTACCTGGCGCTGCTGCACCTCATCGAGCCCGCCGAACTGCCGCAGTTCAGCGGCCGCTTCGTCTTCGACGTCAGCGCTGCCGCCTTCGCGCAGATCCTCGCCACCGCCCTGATGGTGCTGCTCTTCCAGCGCCGCAACTACGCCGCCGGCGTCGGCCTGGCCAAGAGCGAAGCCTTGCTGGCGGCGGTACTCGGCTCGGTGTTTTTCGGCGCCCTGCTCGGCCCGCTCGGCTGGCTGGGCATAGTGGTCGGCTCGGCAGCCGTCTGGTTGATGAAGGGACGCAGCGCCCCCGGCTCGCTGGATCTCTCGACCCTGCTGCTGGGGCTGGGCAGCGGCCTGTGCTTCGCCCTGACCACCCTGTGGGTACGCGATGCCTGCCACCAGCTGTCGCTGCCCTTCATGCATACCGCCGCCTGGGCGCTGGTGTGGACCATCAGCATCCAGGTCGCGGCGCTGACCGGCTGGCTGGCCCTGCGCGACCGTCAAACGCTGGTGAAGCTGTGGCAACGTCCTTCGCTGGTATTTCGCATCAGCCTGTCCAGCTCCATCGCCTCGCTGTGCTGGTTCACCGCGGTCAACCTGCAAGATGTCGGGCTGGTGAAGACCCTGGGCCAGATCGAGGTGTTCTTCACCCTGCTGCTGTCGCAGCACTGGCTCAAGGAGCAGGTTTCCCAGCGGGAAAAAATCGGCCTGCTGCTGATCGTCATCAGCGCCATGCTGGTCGTGCTGCCAACATTGGCGGTCTGGTGAGACCAGCAGCACGAACAACGCGCTGCAGATCGTCCGTCGCATACGGCAACTCGCAGATCACGCCTATACCGTTCACGCACTCATGCAAGCCCCCGTCAGGCAAGCCGCTCAATCCGATCCATACTGGAATGTCGGACCAGCAATGAGGTGCACGAACATGATCAACGTCAATCCAGAAACCATCTCCCGACTCATTGCATTAGCCCAGGCCTTCCACGCCAAAGAAGACGTCGTTATCCCCCAGGAGCCCAACAGTCCGAGCGACGACTGGGCGCTGCAGGCGCTTGCCGATCATGCCGATGACGAGAACTTCAACGAGTTCGAGTCGATCATTGACGATCTGGAACCGGACCAGCAGCAAGAGGTGGTCGCCCTTCTGTGGCTGGGCCGCGACGATGCGCCGCTGGAAGACTGGGATGCACTGCTCATGCAGGCCCGCGAACAATGGAACGATCGTACTGCCGAGTACCTGATCGCCCACCCGTTCCTGGCCGAGTATCTGCGTGCTGGCCTGGATATGCATGGCTACGAGAGCGATTGACCCCCAACCGCTCATCCCCCCACCCGCCACAACTGGTCTATCCGCGTCGTAAAGCTCTGGCTCATCAGCTCCCGCCGCATGCCCCAATCGGGCGCGGTGGGGACGCTGGCCGGGCGCATGGTGCCCCTGCCCCACCTGGCGTTGATCGCATCCATCACCCCCATCACCCGCTCGGCCGCGGCGGGCGGGTGGGTGGCGAACAGGTCGGGCGTGTACTCGCCGCGCCGACGCAGGTCGAGCAGCAGCACCTCGGCCTTGCTGAAGGCAAAGCCCTCGCGATAGACCAGCTCCAGGCCCTCGGTCGCAGCGCGGATGATCAGCCGGGTATCGTCGGTCGGGTACGGCAACTCGCAGATCACCCCCTTGGCGAACTTCGGCTCGGCCGGGTTGAACATGCCGGTGCGGATGCTCACCCGCACCTTCTTGCACAGCGAGCCCTGGGCGCGCAGCTTCTCGCAGGCCCGCGCGGCGTAGGTGGCCACCGCCTCGCGGATCGGCGCCAGCTCGTGCAGGCGCTGGCCGAACATGCGGCTGCAGCAGATCTCCTGCTTCGCCGCCGGCTCGTCGTCCAGGCCCAGGCAGGCCGTGCCGCGCAGCTCGCGGGCGGTTTTCTCCACCACCACCGAGAAGCGCTTGCGGATGGTCCAGGGGTCGGCCTGGGCCAGATCCCATGCCGTGCGGATGTCCATCTCCGCCAGGTGCTCGGTCAGCTTGCGGCCGATGCCCCACACCTCGCCCACCGCCACCGCGCGCAGCAGCTTGTCGCGCCGCTGCGGATCGCGCAGATCCACCACCCCGCCGGTCTGCCGCTGCCAGCGCTTGGCGGCGTGGTTGGCCAGCTTCGCCAGCGTCTTGCTGCTGGCGATCCCCACGCCCACCGGAATGCCCGTGCAGCGCTGCACCGTGGCGCGCATCTGCCGGCCCAGCGCCTCCAGGCTGCCGGGCATCCCAGTCAGCTCGGCGAACGCCTCGTCGATGCTGTACACCTCCAGCGCCGGCGCCATGCCCTCGAGCAGGGTCATCACCCGCTGGCTCATGTCGCCGTACAGCGCATAGTTCGAGGAGAACGCCACGATGCCGTGGCGACGCAGCGTGTTGCGGATCTGGAAGTACGGCTCGCCCATCTTCACCAACGGCTTGGCCTCGGCGCTGCGCGCGATCACGCAGCCGTCGTTGTTGCTCAGCACCACGATGGGCGTGCGCGCCAGATCGGGGCGGAACACCCGCTCGCAACTCGCGTAGAACGAGTTGCAGTCAATCAGCGCAAAGGCCGGCTCAACGCGGCTCATGGCAGCGCACGCTGAAACGCACCACACCCCAGATGGTCAGCTCGTCGCCTTCCAGGATGTAGCGCGGCGCATAGCGCGGGTTCTCGGCACGCAGCACCACCTGGCGACCGTCGTAGGCGAGGCGCTTGACCAGCGGCTCGCTGTTCAGCGCGGCGATCACGATGTCGTTCGCCTGCGCCTCGCGGGAGCGGTCGACCACCATCAGGTCGGAGTCAAAGATGCCGGCGCCCTGCATGCTGTCGCCGGCGGCACGCACCAGGTAGGTGTGCGGCGCGCGGATGTCGAGGATCTCGTCCAGGGAAATCTCCCGCTCCAGATGGTCCTGCGCCGGACTGGGGAAGCCGGCCGGGATGCGGAAACCGTACAGCGGTAGCGGCTGGCCGCCGGGGGCGAGACGGATGGCGTTGGGAGAAGGCATGGCAGCACCTCAAATACTGTATTTACATACAGTATTTCGCGCGACACCATGGCTGGCAAGGGCCAACGACGAGTGGCCGCGGAGAAGAACGTGCGGCCCGGCCTGTGGCAGGAGTGATGCATGCTCTCCGCGCAGAAGCGTGGGGGCCAGCAATTGAAGGCTTCACGCTCACCGCGCGGGGCTGGGCGCAACTCAGCAAGCAGTCGATCGGTTGTTACTGAATCAACAGTGGCGCCACGAACAGCAGCGGCAACCGGATGGCTGTACTGGATTCGCAGAGATATATTCTTTTTAGAACTAAAAATACAATAAATAATTATTTTTTAGGAATATACAACACGACTACAGTGCCGACATCGGCTACCCCGCAGCCAGACCGACTAGCCCACTAGAGGACTCCCATCATGTCCGCCACCGATCCCCACACCACCCTCGAGCCCCTGCCCGCCCTGGACCTGCCCGCCGCCCAGGCACTCAGCGCGCAGGACCTGCTGGAGCGTGGCCGCCAGCGCGGCCAGCAGGCCCAGCTGGACTACGCCGGCAGCCTCTATCCGCCCGAAGCCTGGGCGCTGGTCGAAGCCGGCGCCGCCCGCCTGATCGACGTGCGTACCGCCGAGGAGCTGAAGTTCGTCGGCCGGGTGCCCCACAGCCAACATGTCGCCTGGCAGACAGGCCCGGCGATGATCAGGAACCCGCGCTTCCTGCGCGAGCTGCAGGGCAAGAGCGCACCCGACCAGGTACTGGTGCTGCTGTGCCGCAGCGGCAAGCGCTCGGCCGCCGCCGCCAGCGCGGCTGCCAACGCCGGCTTCACTCAGGTGTTCAACGTGCTGGAAGGCTTCGAGGGCGACCTCGACCAGCATCAGCAGCGTGGCGACAGCGGCGGCTGGCGCCTGCGGGGACTGCCCTGGGTGCAGGATTGAAGCTTCAGGACTGAGCCGCGGCGACGGACGAGCAGAGAGTTCCCCAGCAGCTGCGGGAACCGACGACACTTCGGGAACATATCCATGACGGATCAGCATTTGAGACTGGCGGCCACGCGGCAGAGCGGCTGGCAACTGGAGAATATCGTCGGCGATTTGCGCGTCGCCCGCAGCGAATGGCGGGCGCAGCATGGCCGCCCCCGCGAGCCGGGCGGCCGCGAACTGCCTTCACGCAAGGTCATGGGCGAGGTGGTCGAGGCACTGGCCGGCGCGCTGTTCCCGATGCGCCTCGGGCCGCCCGACCTGCGCCAGGAGAGCGAAGACTTCTACGTCGGCCACACCCTCGATGCGGCGCTCAACGCCCTGCTACAACAGGTCTGCCTGGAGCTGGGCCATGCCGCCCGCCCCGGCGCGCGGCCTAGCCAGGAGATCGAGCGGCAGGCGCGACGCATCGTGCAGGACTTCGCCCTGACCCTGCCGGGGCTGCGCCGCCTGCTGGACGACGACGTGATGGCCGCCTTCCGCGGCGACCCGGCGGCGCGCAGCGTCGACGAGGTGCTGCTGTGCTACCCCGGCATCATCGCGGTGATCCACCACCGCATCGCCCACCACCTGTACCACGCCGGCCTGCCGCTGCTGGCGCGGATCATCGCCGAGCTGGCGCACTCGGCCACCGGCATCGACATCCATCCCGGCGCGCAGATCGGCAAGAGCTTCTTCATCGACCACGGTACCGGCGTGGTGATCGGCGAAACCGCGGTGATCGGCGACCGGGTGCGCATCTACCAGGCGGTCACCCTCGGCGCCAAGCGCTTCGAAGCCGACGACACCGGCCAGTTGCTCAAGGGGCAACCGCGCCACCCCATTGTTGAAGACGACGTGGTGATCTACGCCGGGGCCACCATCCTCGGGCGCATCACCATCGGCGCCGGCTCCACCATCGGTGGAAACGTCTGGCTGACGCGCAGCGTGCCTGCGGGCAGCAACGTCAGCCAGGCGAACCTGCAGAACCAGGTGGGCAACGTGGGGTAGTCGCGTGCGACGCCAGGCTTGTGTCTGCTGGCGGCGCAACAGCTGCCCAGCTGTCTCTCCAGCAACAGTCGTCCAACAGAAAGCGGCCTTGCCAACAGGGGTGGTCCGACAGATATAGCCATGAGCCTGATTTTAAAGGACTTTTCCCTATGGCACGGGGTTTGCTCTGAGTCCTGGACCTGAAGCAACAGTTTGAAGGAACACAGCCCATGAGCACTGCCCTGAAAGTCGTCGCCGTCTCCGGCGGTACCTTCCGCCCCTCGCGCACCCTGGTGCTGACCGAGGCCCTGGTGGCCGAACTCGCCCGCCATCGGCCCATCGACAGCCGCATCATCGAGCTGGGCGACATCGCCCGCCCGCTGGGTGGCGCGCTGTCGCGCAAGGAACTGCCGGAAACCGTCGAGCACGAGCTGCGCGCCATCGAGTCCGCCGACCTGCTGATCGTCGCCGCGCCGGTCTACCGCGGCTCCTACCCGGGCCAGTTCAAGCACCTGTTCGACCTGATCGGCCAGGACGCGCTGATCGACACCCCGGTGCTGCTCGCCGCCACCGGCGGCAGCGACCGCCACGCGCTGGTGATCGACCACCAGCTGCGCCCGCTGTTCAGCTTCTTCCAGTCGCTCACCCTACCGCTCGGCGTGTACGCCGCGGAGGCCGACTTCAGCAACTACCAGATCAGCAGCGATGCGCTGCAAGCACGCGTGCGCCTGGCCATCGAACGCGCCCTGCCGGCGCTCGGCGCGGCGGCCGGCGACCTGCGCAAGAGCGCCTGAGTTCGCGTCCGGGACGGGATTGCCGCGCTCCGGCGCCTCTTTCACCGGCCCCTCACCCCCATCGAGAGGAACAGCGTGTGACCGCTATCCATCAACCCAAGGTGCTGTCGCCGCTGCAGACAGCGCGCCAACTGGCGGCCGCGTTCGCCGAAACCGCTGTCGAGCGCGACCAGCACGGCGGCACGCCGAAGGCCCAGCGCGATACCCTGCGGCGCAGCGGCCTGCTGGCCCTGAGCATTCCACGCCAGTACGGCGGCCTGGGCGCCAGCTGGAGCGAGACCTTCGAGGTCGTCCGCGAATTCGCTCGGGTCGACAGCTCGATCGCCCACGTCTATGGCTTCCAGCACCTGATGCTGGCCACCGTGCGCCTGTTTTCCCGCCCGGACCAGTGGCAACCCTGGTTCGAGCTGACCGCACGCAACCACTGGTTCTGGGGCAACGCCCTGAACCCGCTGGACACCCGCACCCTGTCGAAGAAGCTCGATGGCTGGCGCGAGTTCTCCGGGCGCAAGAGCTTCTGTTCCGGCTCGGCCGACTCGGAAATGCTGATCGCCTCGGCGCTCGACGAATCCACCAGCGGCAAGCTGCTGATCGCCGCCATTCCCAGCGGGCGCAGCGGCATCACCCTGCACGGCGACTGGGACAACATGGGCCAGCGGCAGACCGACAGCGGCAGCGTCACCTTCGAGCGCGTGCGCGTCGAGGAGAGCGAGCTGCTGCTCGAGCCGGGGCCGCTGAGCACACCGTTCGCCTGTCTGCGCCCGCTGATCGCCCAGCTCACCTTCGCCAACCTGTTCCTCGGCATCGCCGAGGGCGCCTTCGCCGAGGCGCGCCACTACACACTCAAGGAGAGCCGGCCGTGGTTCAAGTCCGGCGTCGAGCACGCCGGCGAAGACCCCTACGTGCTGCGTCACTACGGCGAGTTCTGGGTTGGTCTGGAGAGCGTGCGCCTCCTGGTCGAGCGCGCCAACGGCCTGCTCGACGAAGCCTGGAGCAAGGAACACAACCTCAGCGCCGACGAGCGCGGCCGCCTGGCGGTGGCCGTCGCCAGCGCCAAGGTTGCCGCCACCCGCAGCGGCCTGGACCTGACCAGCCGCCTGTTCGAGGTCACTGGCGCCCGCGCCACCCACGGCGCCCTGCGCCTGGACCGTTACTGGCGCAACCTGCGCACCCAGACCCTGCACGACCCGGTGGACTACAAGCTCCACGAACTCGGCGACTGGGCGCTGAACGAGGCACTGCCCACTCCCACCTTCTATTCGTAGCGATCGCCATGGAACTGTTGACCCTGCCGCACTCCCCCGCCCTTGCCACCTCGATCCGGGCCACCGCCCAGGTCTTCGAGGATGCCAAGTCGCAAGCACTGCTCGAGCACCTGCAGCAGGTCGCGCCCAGCGACGCCAGCGTGCTGATCATCGGCGAGACCGGCACCGGCAAGGAGCTGGTCGCCCGTCACCTGCACAACCTCAGCGTCCGCCGCGGCGGACCCTTCGTCGCGGTGAACTGCGGCGCCTTCTCGGAAACCCTGGTGGAAGCCGAGCTGTTCGGCCACGAGAAGGGTGCCTTCACCGGCGCCCTCAGCGCCAAGGCCGGCTGGTTCGAGGAAGCCAACGGCGGCACCCTGTTCCTCGACGAGATCGGCGACCTGCCGATGCCGATCCAGGTCAAGCTGCTGCGCGTGCTGCAGGAGCGCGAGGTGGTGCGCCTCGGCTCGCGCAAGAGCATCCCGATCAACGTGCGGGTGCTGGCGGCGACCAACGTGCAGCTGGAGAAGGCGATCAACGCCGGGCATTTCCGCGAGGATCTCTACTACCGGCTCAACGTGGTCAGCCTCAACCTCAGCCCGCTGCGCGACCGTCCGGGCGACGTGCTGCCGCTGGCCCGCCACTTCATCGCCGAGTACAGCCGGCGCCTGGGCTACCACGGCATCCGTCTGGGTGCGGATGCCGAGGCCAAGCTGCTCGGCTACTCCTGGCCGGGCAACATTCGCGAGCTGGAAAACGTCATCCACCACACGCTGCTGCTCTGCCGCGAGCAGTTGATCGGCGCCAACGACCTGCACCTGTCCAACCTGCGCATCGAGCGCCAGGAGGACAGCCAGCCCGTGCCGGACGAGTCGGCCGATGGCCTGCTGCAGCGTGCCTTCCTCAAGCTGTTCGAGGAGCAGAGCGGCGCCCTGCACGAGAAGGTCGAGGAAACCCTGCTGCGGGCGGCCTACCGCTTCTGCCACTACAACCAGGTGCACACCGCCAACCTGCTCGGCCTCAGCCGCAACGTCACCCGCGCGCAGCTGATCAAGTTCGGCGAACTGGTGGTCAACCGTCGCCGCCAGGCCGTGGCCACCCAGGGCGGCAAGGTGGTCAACCTCTCCATCTGACGGGCACCGAACCGCCCAACGGCCGTGCGCCAACCGGGGTACGCCGCCAGCGCCAAGGCTGGCGGGAGCATCATCGACTATCGTGAAGCGGAGGACACCGCGCCAGGCGCTGTTCCTGCCGCCCCGGAGCGGGCGCGCCCGGTCCTGTCCACCAGACGTCAGCGCATGTCCCTCCGTGCAGGGTTTGAGCCCTGCATGGCCGACCATTTTGGTGGTGCAGCCGCTGGCGGAAATGGTTCTCCAGCGATTGAGGCGCCCTGATGCACACTCGACCGCGCCCGGCGAGGCGCTCCATTCCGGGCGCGTTGAGCGGCGATCAAGAGGCGCCACCCCTGCCGCACACCGTGCGCCCGCCGCGGCTGCTCTGGCTATCGTGGCTGCTTGGCGCCGCCGCCCTCGCGGCCGTGGTGGCGGTGGCCCTGCACCTGTCCGAAGCCAGGGACCTCAAGCGACTGCTGCAAGAGGCCCAGCCCGCCTGGTTCGCCCTGGCCTTGCTGCTGCAGGCGCTGACCTATCTGGCGCAGGGGCAGATCTACCGGCAGGTGGTGCATGCCGGCGGGGCTATCCTGACGCTGCGCAGCGCGTGCCGGCTGGGGCTGGTGAAGCTGTTCGTCGACCAGGCGCTGCCCACCTATGGGCTGAGCGGGGCCCTGGCGGTCACCGCCGCCTTCGAGCGCCTCGCCGTTCCGCGTCCGGTGGTGATCTCCTGCCTGGTCATCGGCGTGTCTTCCTACTTGCTGGCCTATGTGTTCGCCATCGGGGTGGCGCTGGGCATCGTGATTGTCGAAGGCCATGCCACCGCCCTGCTGATCGTGACCGCTACCCTGTTCGCGCTGGGTAGCCTCGCGGTGGCGCTGGGGATTGCGCTGCTGGCAGGGCGGCGTCTTCCCCGGCTGGCCGAGCGCAGCTGGATCGGCCGGGGACTGGCGATGCTTCGCCAGGTCGATCCTGGACTGACGCGCAACCCGCGGCTGCTGGCGCGGGTAGTGCTGCTGGATCTGAGCATCATCCTGCTGGATGGCACGACGCTGTGGGTGTTGGTGCGCGCCATGGGCGAGGGTGCACCGTGGAGTGGGGTGTTCGCCGGCTACATGCTGGCCAGCGTGCTGCGCAGTATCGGGGTGACACCCGGCGGCCTGGGGGTCTTCGAGGGGGCCGCAGTCACCACCCTGCACTGGGCTGGCGTCTCGCTGCCGGTGGCGCTGTCCGCGACGCTGCTGTTCCGTGGCCTGAGCTTCTGGGCGCCGATGCTGCCCGGCATCCTGGTGGCGCGCCGCGCGCTGCTGCCGCCCAGCTCGCACTGATCGCCGGAGCGCCGCGGGCCAGCCCAGCCGGGACGCTCGCGCGCCCCGGCTGTCGATCAGCGCCCAGCTCAGCCTTCCTTGCTGCAGTCGCGCGGGGTGATGCCCTTCTCGGCGGCGTACTTGTGCGAGGACGCCTCGATGATCGGCCGCAGCAGGGCGCGGTCGGCCTGCACCCAGTCGCTGATCAGGTTCCACTTCGCGCCGTCCCACTGCTGGAAGCGCACCGCGCCACCGCCTTCGTGGTCGGAGCAGGACAGCTGCAGCGGCTGCACCAGGCCGAGAGCGCCCAGTTCCTTGAGGCGAGCGTCATCCAGCTTGAAGTTCTCGAAGCCCCAGCGCACCTGCTCGCCGGTCAGCGGCTGCTGGCCGAACTTAGCCTGGGCGATGCGCACCGCCTCGACGTTGAGGATGCCGTTGACCACGCCGAGGTTGTAGTAGACGTTGCCGAAGCGTTTCGGATCGGACAGGTCGCCCTGGCCCTTGTCGACCACCTCCTGCTTGATGCCCTGCAGCACCGGGAACTCGGTGCCGGACGGGTGGGTGGTGATGGCGATGAAGCCCTTGGCGGCGGCGCCGGCCGGGGCGGCGTCATCCTCGGAGTTGCTCCAGATGTTGCCGATGATGCGGTTGGCCGGGAAGCCGACCTTCTGCGCGGTCTTCAGCGCCACCGGGTTCATCACGCCCCAGCCGCGCAGGATCACCCAGTCCGGCTTCTCGCGGCGGATGTTCAGCCACTGCGACTGCTGCTCGTTGCCCGGGTGCGGCACTTCCAGCAGGGTCAGCGCGAAGCCGTACTTGTCGGCCAGGGTCTTGAGAACCTCGTTGGTTTCCTTGCCGTAGGGCGAGCCGTGGTACAGGGTGACGATCTTCTGGCCCTTGAGCTTGTCGAGGCCGCCGGCCTGCTGGCCGATGTAGTTGACGATGGCCGACACCTCGGAATACGGGTTCAGCTGCAGCGGGAAGGCGTAGGGGAACACGCTGCCGTCGGTGGAGTCGGTGCGGCCGTGGTTGATGGTGATCAGCGGCAGCTTGTCGGCGGTGGAGCGATCCAGGGTGGCGTAGGCGATGCCTACCGACAGCGGGTTGGTGGCCGCCGCCGGGGCGCCGTTGAGGCCGCCCTTCAGGCGCTCGTAGCACTCCACGCCCTTCTCCACCACGTACTCGGTCTCGCACTCGCTCCAGGTCAGCTTGACGCCGTTGACCCCGCCGTTGGCGTTGACGTACTTGAGGTAGTCGATGAAGCCGCCGAAGAAGCCGGTGCCGCCGGCAGCGTAGGGGCCGACCCGGTAGCTCTGCAGCGGGAAGTATTGTTCGCTCTCGGCGTGAGCACTGAGCGCCGCGCTGCCCAGGCTGACGGCCAGCGCCAGGCTGGCGACGAAACTGCGTTTGAACATCGTGATTATCCTTGTCGAAATGAGGGAAGTCGGGGGCCGGACCGGCGTCCGGTAGTGCTTGGAAGTTCTAGGGAAGCCCTGAAATGCCACTTGTCGCCGCTCCCGCGTAGGCGGGAGCCCTGGTGCTACGGACCCTCTGGATTCCCGCCTGCGCGGGAATGACGACTTTTCAGCATTTCCCTGAGGGCTCAGTAGCGCAGCGGCCACACTCGGGCGCGCTCGCGCAGGCGTTGCCAGAGGCGCGCGAGCCCCTCGGGTTCCTTGATCAGGAAGGCGATGATCAGCGCGCCGAACACCATCTTCTGCAGGTTCTCCAGCTGCCCGGCGTCGATCAGCCCGGCCGGCAGCAGGCCGGCGAGGTTCGACAGCAGCAGCGGGAACAGCACGATGAAGGCGGCGCCGAGGAAGTTGCCGAGGATGCTCCCCAGGCCGCCGATGATGATGATGAACAGCACCTGGAACGAGCGGTTGAGATCGAAGCCGTGCGGCTCCACGGTGCCCAGGTAGGTGAAGGCCCACAGCGAGCCGGCGACGCCGAGGAAGAAGCCGCTGATGGCGAAGGCCAGCAGCTTGGTCTTCGCCAGCGGGATGCCGATCACCGCGGCGGCGGTGTCCATGTCGCGCACCGCCATCCAGTTGCGCCCCAGCTCGCTGCGCACCAGGTTGTGGCCCAGCCAGAACAGCGCCACCACCACGCCGAGGGTCAGCAGGTAGCGCCCGGCCGGCGAGGCGAAGTCGGCGCCGAGGATCTCCAGCTTCGGCGCGCTGATCACCCCCGAGGCGTTGTCGTTGGAGAACCAGCCGAACTTGGTCAGCGCCCACTGCACGAAGAACTGCGCCGCCAGGGTCGAGACGATCAGGTAGAAGCCCTTGATGCGCAGGCTGGGCAGGCCGAACAGCAGCGCCACCAGCCCGGCGACCACGCCGCCGAGCACGAGGCTGGCCAGCAGCGGTAGGCCCGGCACGCGCAGTTCGAAGTTGTAGGCAGCGAAGGCGCCCACCGCCATGAACGCCGCCGAACCGAGCGACAACTGGCCGGCATAGCCGGTCAGCAGGTTCAGCCCCAACCCGGCCAGCGACAGCACCAGGAACGGAATCAGGATGGCGCTGAACCAGTAGTCGTTGCCGAGAAACGGCACCGCGCCGAAGGCGAAGGCCAGCAGCAGGGCCAGGCCGAGGCGGTCCTGGCGCAGGCGGAACAGGCGGCGGTCGTCGGCATAACGGGTGCTGAACTGGCCGGCTTGTTGATAGAGCATGGTGCGATCTCCTTAGACGCGCTCGATGGCGCGCTCGCCGAACAGCCCAGCCGGACGCACCAGCAGGAACAGCATGGCCAGCACATAGGGGAACCAGTTCTCGATGCCGCCGCCGACGAAGGGGCCGAGATAGACCTCGGCGAGCTTTTCCGCGGCGCCGACGATCAGCCCGCCGACGATGGCGCCGCCGATCGAGGTGAAGCCGCCGATGATCAGCACCGGCAGCGCCTTGAGCACCACCAGGGACAGCGAGAACTGCACGCCGAGGCGCGCGCCCCACAACAGCCCGGCGACCAGGCCGACGAAGCCGGCCACCGCCCACACCACCGCCCAGATGCGCTGCAGGCGAATACCCACCGCCAGCGCGGCCAGCGGGTCGTCGGCCACCGCGCGCAGCGACAGGCCGATGCGGGTCTTGCTGAACAGCAGCGAGAGCAGCGCCACCAGCGCGGCGGCGGTGCCGGCGGCGAACAGGTCGAACTGCGACAGCAGCAGGCCGCCGACCTCCAGCGGCGCGTCGCTGATGCCTAGCTCCAGGCCGTGCACCTGCGCGCCCCACAGCGCCTGGGCGAAGCCCTCGATCATGTAGGACAGGCCGAGGGTGGCCATGAACAGGGTGATCGGCGAGCGGTTGACCAGCGGGCGCAGCACCGCGCGCTCGATCAGCAGCGCCAGCACCACCATCGCCGCCAGGGTGATGAGGAAGGCCAGCCAGAACGGCACGCCGCGCTCCTGCAAACTGACGAAGGTCAGCGCGGCGAACAGCACCATCGCGCCCTGGGCGAAGTTGAACACGCCCGAGGCCTTGTAGATCAGCACGAAGCCGATGGCGACCAGCGAGTACATCACCCCCGCCAGCAGCCCGCCGATCAGCACTTCGAAGAAGAATTCCATGTTGCGATTCCTGCCGGTTGCGGGCGCAAGCCGCCCCTGGCCGCCTGCATGCAGGCGGTCGTTGTCGATTGCGGGTCTTGTCGGGTGGGCAACGGCGCAGCCTTGCCCACCGTGGTGGTGGATGGCCACCCCGTGGATGGCCACCCCGTGGGAAATCGCTGCGCGAGTTTCCCACCCTACTTCCCTAGTGCCGCGTGCCCAGGTAGGCGGCGATCACCTCGGGATTGCGGCGCACTTCGGCCGGAGGGCCGTCGCCGATCTTGCGGCCGTAGTCGAGCACCACCACGTGGTCGGAAATGCCCATCACCACGCCGATGTCGTGCTCGATCAGCACCACCGTGGTGCCGAACTCGCGGTTGACCTCGACGATGAAGCGGCTCATCTCGGCCTTCTCCTCGGCATTCATCCCCGCCATCGGCTCGTCGAGCAGCAGCAGGCGCGGCTCGGCGGCCAGCGCACGGGCCAGTTCCACACGCTTCTGCAGGCCGTAGGGCAGCCGGCCGACGATGGCGTCGCGCCACGGCTGGATGCGCAGGAACTCGATCACCCGCTCGGCCGCCGCGCGCTGGCGGTCGTCTTCGCGGCTCGCCCGGCCGACGCGCAGCGCCTGCTCGAGCCAGCTGCTGCGGCGCTTGAGGTTGCGCCCGGTGAGCACGTTGTCGAGCACGCTCATGCCCTTGAACAACGCGATGTTCTGGAAGGTGCGGGCGATGCCCAGCTCGGCGGCGGCGTGCGGGCGCATGCGCGCCTGTTCGACCCGGTCGAAACGAATCAGGCCGGACTGCGGCCGATATACACCATTGATTATGTTCAAAAGCGAACTCTTGCCCGCGCCGTTGGGGCCGATCAGCGCGCAGATCTCGCCCGGGGCCACGGCGAAGCCGATATCGCTGATCGCCTTGACGCCCTTGAACGACAGGGAAATGTTTTCCAGCTCGAGCAGTGGTTGCGACATGGGGTTTTCTCCTCGTCAGGCCGGTTGGGCGCCGTCGTCGATCCAGCCGCTGACGGCCCGGATCGGCCGGCTCGGCGTGCTGTGCCATTGCGCCGGATCGGGCCAGGTGCGCACCGCGATGCCCAGCTCGGCAAAGAACTGCTGCGCCTCCTCGGCCAGCGGCTCACCGACCAAAAGCGGCGCGTGGGTGCGCGAGAAGCCCAGCACGTCGCGCAGCGGCCGGCGCACCAGCGCGTGACCGAGGGTGCGGCGCAGCAGGCCGGAACGGCGCGCCAGCGCCCAGTCCACCAGCCGGCGCTGCAGCGTGCCCGGTTGCGGCAGGCGAGCCAGCGCCAGCTCGTAGAGCCGCCCGTAGGTCTCGCGGGTGCCGGCCACCAGGGTCGGTCCCAGCTCGCGGCGGTCGTTGTCGCGGGTGGCCAGGTTCTCCGGGAAGTTCAGGCGAAAGCCCGCGATCAGCCAGGGCGCCAGCAGGTAGCGCGCCTGGCCACCGGCGGCGAAGGCGCGCGCCGCAAGGGCTTCCTCGTCGGCATCGAGCTGCTCGACGCGCACCAGCCGCTGGCCTTCCTGCAGCAGTTCGGCATGGCTGATGCGCTGCTGCTCGCGGCCGCCGTCGGCGCCGCGCCGGTAGAAGGCGAAAGCGCTGCGCTCGGCATGCGCCTGCGGCTGCGCTGGCACCGCCGCGTCCTCGGCGAGCAGGCGGGCATAGGCCTGCGCCCCGCCCTCGCCCTCTTCCATCCCGCGGCCGTCGGCGTAGAACGCCAGGCGCGGCGCCAGCGCCGCGGCCTTGAGGCGCTGCAGCTCCTCCAGGCCCTCGGCGAAGACGAACTCCGGTTGCAGTTCGCGCAGCAGCTCGAGCTGATCGCCCGCCGCCTCCAGCGGATCGAACAGTGCCGCCACCCCGCCCAGCCACTGCGCGGCCAGCGCCGCCAGCAGCGCCTCGGGACGCGGCCGGCTGAGGATCGCCAGGGTCGCGCCTTCGGCGAAGCCGCGCACCTGCAGGGCGCCGGCCAAGGCGATCACCTCGGCGGCGACCTGCGCCCAGCTGCGCACCTGCCAGACGCCCAGGCGCTTGTGGCGCAGGGCGATGCCCACGCCCTGCTGGCGCGCCTGCTGCTGCAGCCACTCGGGCAGGGTGGCGGGGCTGCTCGTCCCGCTGTCCGCGAACCGAACCATGGCCTGCCCCTTACGCCGCGGCTTTCGCAGCGGCGCGCTGGGCTTCCAGCTCGCGCACCAGCGGCAGCACCTTCTCGCCGAAGTAGGCGACTTCTTCCTGGAAGTGCAGGAAACCGCTGAGGATCAGGTCAACGCCGACATCCTTGAGGGCGACGATGCGCTCGGCGATCTGCTGCGGGGTGCCGATCAGGTTGGTCTTGAAGCCGTCGTTGTACTGCACCAGGTCCTCGAAGGTGGACTTGGCCCAGTTGCCGTCGCCTTCCGGACTGGCCGCGCCGGCCTGCTTGACCTCATGACCGAAGGCGTTGACCGCATCGAAGTCGGCCTTGGCGATGATCTCGGCCAGCACTGCCTTGGCCTCTTCCTCGGTGTCGCGGGCGATGATGAAGGCGTTCACGCCGACCTTGACCTGATGGTTGTTGGCGGCGGCCTTGGCGCGGATGTCGTCGACCTGGGCCTTGATGCCCTCGACGGTGTTGCCGTTGGTGAAGTACCAGTCGGAAGCACGCGAAGCCATGTCGCGCGCGGCGCGCGAGCTGCCGCCCTGGAAGATCTCCGGAGTCTGCAGCGGCTTGGGCTTCAGGCTGTAGTTGTGGAAGCGGTAGAAGTCGCCCTTGTAGGTGAAGTCGTCCTGGGTCCAGATGCCCCTGAGCACGTCGATGAACTCTTCCGAACGACGATAGCGCTCGTCGTGCTCCAGCCACTGCTCGCCGATGGCGGTGAATTCGCCGCGGAACCAGCCGGAGACGATGTTCACCGCGATCCGGCCATTGGTGAGGTGGGAGATGGTGGAAATCTGCTTGGCCAGCACGGCCGGATGCCACGGGCCGGGCAGGATGGCGGCGATCACCCGCAGCTTGTCGGTGGAAGCCAGCAACGCGTGGCTGATGGCCACCGACTCGTGCTGGTATTCGGCGCCATAGCCGGCGGTGAAGCGGATCTGCGACAGCGCGTACTCGAAGCCGGCGTTCTCGGCGATCTGCGCCAGCTTGCGGTTGTAGTCGATGTCCCAGTGGGTGCGCTGCTCGATCTTGCTGACCACCAGGCCGCCGCTGACGTTGGGTACCCAGTAGGCGAATTTGATGTCGTTCTGGCTCATGTTGTTTCTCCGTATCGGAAGGCAGTAAGGGAATGGCTGGGATCAGGCCACGCCGAGGCGGGCCGGGTGTGCACGCAAGGCAAGGGACGGCAGGGCTCGCTCGACGGCGAGCGCGATGCGTTCGTGCAGCGCCGGGTTGGCGATGCTGTAGTTGTCGAAATCGGTTTCGGCGCCATACACGCCGATCGGCAGGGTCTGCGCCTGGAAGAAGGCGAACAGCGGGCGCAGCTGGTGGTCGATGGCCAGCGCATGGCGGTCGCTGCCGCCGGTGGCGGCGAGCAGCACCGGCACGCCCTCCAGCGCCTGGTGATCGACAAAGTCGAACAGGTGCTTGAACAGGCCGGTGTAGGAGGCGCGGTAGACCGGGCTGGCGGCGATCAGCAGGTCGGCGCTCTCGATGGCCAGCAGGTCGTCACGCACGGTCTGCGGCAGCTGCTCGCGCTTGAGCACCCCGGCGAACTGCGGACCGATTTCGCGCAGCTCGATCAGGCGTACCTCGATCGGCAGTGCCTGCTCCAGTTGCGCCAGCAGCGCCTTGACCAGCACCAGGGTGCGCGACGGCTGCTGCACGCTGCCGGACACCGCGACCACTTTCAGTTTCTTGCTCATCGCTCAGCCTCGTTGCCGAGGGCGCCGAAGCGGCACCCGCAAGAGACCTAGAGCAGCAACCGTGCCATCCTTAAATATGCTTTAAAATCAATGAGTTAAATATCTATGACAACTTCCGGCGCTGTCGCGGCCCGGGCAACCTGTTGAACCACTGTTGCCGGGCCAACAGTTGACACGCCAGCGAGCCGCTCACGGCGGACGGCCAGCGGCGCCGGCCAACTGTTCATTCGGCAACAGCCGGCCAACAAGTTGCGCCGTGCGGAACACGGCGCCATCCTCGCCACCGGGCGGCAGCCCGCATGAAACCTGGCTTCGAGCCAGTCGGCACGGCCTGTGCAATATCCCCTGTCACGGATTCGCGGTCGCCCGGACCGCTTCGTTTCAACCGTCTACAGGAGTCACCCCATGACCGCCCAGCAACAGCTGCAGCCCCTCTCCACCGGCACCGACTACGAACGCCTGGCCGAGCGCTTCCGACCTATCTTTGCGCGTATCGGCGAAGGCGCCCTCGAACGCGAGCGCACCCGCAGCCTGCCCTATGAGCAGATCAAGTGGCTGAAGGAAGCCGGCTTCGGCGCCGTGCGCGTGCCGGTGGAATACGGCGGCGCCGGCGCCTCGCTGCCGCAGCTGGTGCAACTGCTGATCGAACTGGCGGAGGCCGACTCCAGCGTGCCGCAGGCGCTGCGCGGCCACGTCGCCTTCGTCGAGGACCGCCTCAATGCCCATGCCAGCGCGCCGCAGGACAAATGGTTCCAGCGCTTCGTCGCCGGCGAGCTGGTCGGCAACGCCTGGACCGAGGTCGGCGCGGTGAAGATCGGCGAAGTCGGCACCCGCGTCAGCCGCAAGGACGGCAAATGGCTGGTCAACGGCACCAAGTACTACAGCACCGGCAGCATCTTCGCCGACTGGATCGACGTCTACGCCCAGCGCGACGACAACGGCACCGACGTGATCGCCGCCGTCAGCACGCGACAGAGCGGCGTGCGCCACAGCGACGACTGGGACGGCTTCGGCCAGCGCACCACCGGCAGCGGCACCTCGGTGTTCGACAACGCGGTGGTCGAGGAGGAGAACCTCATCGACTTCGCCAGCCGCTTCAAATACCAGACCGCGCTGTACCAGCTGGTACTGCTCGCCGTGCTGGCCGGCAGCGGCCGCGGCGCCCTGCGCGACTTCAGCCATGAGGTGCGCCAGCGCACGCGCATCTTCAGCACCGGCAACGCCCCGCGGGTCAGCCAGGACGCCCAGGTGCTGCAGGTGATCGGCAAGGCCTCGGCCCAGGTGTATGCCGCCGAAGCCGCCGCCGTGCGGGCCGCCGGCGCGGCCCAGCGCGCCTACGAGAGCCACTTCGGCCATGACGCCCAGGCCGAGCACGCCGCCAACGTCGCCGCCGAGCTGGAGTCGGCTCAGGCCCAGGTGGTGATCGCCGAACTGGTCCTGCGCGCCGCCAGCGACCTGTTCAACGCCCTCGGCGCCTCCGCCACCAGCGAACTCAAGCAGCTCGACCGCCACTGGCGCAACGCGCGCACTGCCGCCTCGCACAACCCGCTGATCTACAAGGAGCGCATCATCGGTGACTGGGAAGTCAACGGCAGCGAACCGCCCTATGTCTGGCAGATCGGCAGCGGCCCGGCCGGCGCCAAGTGACCGGGAGCACCGCCATGTCGAAACTCCTGCAACTGTGCCGCGAAGGTTTCGCCCTGCTGCTGCGCGGCAGCCTTGAACAGTCCGCCCTGGCGGCCGAGGAGCAGTATCTGGCGCTGCTCGACTACCGCGTCAGCCATTGCCCGCCGATCCCGCGCGACTGAGCAACGTCCCTTCCACCCTGCCCCGAGGCCAGCGCTTGCGCTGGCCTTTTTGCATCTGCAACTGCCCTGCTGCAGTCGGTGTTCCGCGGCCAACAGCAGTTCATCAGCGCTGTTTTTCGGGATACAGCTCCGCCAGCCAAATAATCTGAAAAGCCCTTTAGAAACAAACAGTTAAAAACATGGCACGAAGCCTGCTCTTGTCCTTGTGCACCCCCTGCCGACCGGACGTACGGACGCGTGGAGCGCCCCGTAGCGCGGCCCCTGCGCCGCATTCGCACAACAGCACGTACAAGGAATACCGCATGTCTCTGAACTGGCTCAGCCACGCCACCCTTGGTGCCCTGCTGCTCGCCGGCAGCGCCACCGCCCAGGCCGGCGACAGCCCCTGGCAAGCGCGGATCGGCGTCAGCAAGATCGTCCCCACCTCCGACTCCGGCAGCATCCTGCCGGGCGAAGTGGACATCGACAGCTCGACCGGCCCGACCGTCAACCTGGCCTACTTCTTCACCCCCAACCTGGCCATCGACGTGCTCGGTGGTCTGCCGTTCAAGCACGACATCAAGCTCAACGGCAGCAAGATCGGCAGCACCAAGCAGCTGCCGCCGATCGTCTCGCTGCAGTACCACTTCGCCCCCCAGGCCCGTCTGCGCCCCTTCGTCGGCGTCGGCCTCAACTACACCTATTTCTTCGACGAGAAGCTGGACAACGGCGCCGATCTGGAACTTTCCGACTCCTGGGGCGCCGCCTTCCAGGCCGGCCTGGACGTCGCCATCGACGACAACTGGACCGTCGGCGGCGACGTGCGCTACGCCAAGATCGACAGCACCGTGAAGGTCA
Source organism: Geopseudomonas aromaticivorans (assembly GCF_019097855.1). Taxonomy (GTDB): domain Bacteria; phylum Pseudomonadota; class Gammaproteobacteria; order Pseudomonadales; family Pseudomonadaceae; genus Geopseudomonas; species Geopseudomonas aromaticivorans. The sequence goes on along the minus strand of NZ_JAHRGL010000013.1, from coordinate 15,623 downwards.
ACGGCGTCACGGTCGGCAGCGTCGACGTCGACCCCACGGTGTACAGCGTCAACCTCGGCTACCGCTTCTGAGCGCCCAGCGCGCCCCTTACCCACGCCATCCGGCAAACCCAGCAAGGAACTTCATCATGAGCGAATCGCAAACCGCCGACCGCGTCGTCGACCCCTACCTGCAACCGCTGCCGCAGCAGCCGGCCCACCGCATCCACAGCGATGCCGAAGCCATCGAGATTGCCCGCGCCCTGGCCGCCGACTTCGCCCGCGAAGCCGCCCTACGCGACCGCGAGCGCCGCCTGCCGGTGGCCGAGCTGAATGCCTTCTCGCAGAGCGGCCTGTGGGGCATCACTGTGCCCAAGGCCTATGGCGGCGCCGAGGTGAGCTATCGCACCGTCGCCGAAGTGATCAAGACCATCGCCGCCGCCGATCCGTCGCTGGCCCAGCTGCCGCAGAACCACCTGGTCATCGTCGACCACATCCGCCTGGACGGCACCGAGGAGCAGAAGCGCCACTTCTTCGGCCTGGTGCTCGACGGCGTGCGCTTCGGCAATGCCTTCTCCGAGCGCCACAGCCGCACCGTGGCCGACTTCGAGACGCGCATCGAGGCGGAAGGCGACGGCTTTCGCGTCAACGGCCAGAAGTTCTATTCCAGCGGCGCGCTGCTCGCCCACTGGGTGCCGACCGTGGCGGTGGACGCCGAGAAGCGCCCGCACCTGGCCTTCATCCCGCGCGACACCGAAAACCTGCGGGTGATCAACGACTGGTCCGGCTTCGGCCAGCGCACCACCGCCAGCGGCACCGTGCTGATCGACAACGTCAAGGTGCCGGCCGTGCACGTGGTGCCGGTGTACAACGCCTTCGCCAACCCCACCGCCGCCGGGCCGTTCTCGCAGTTCCTGCAGGCCGCCATCGACGCCGGCATCGCCCGCGGCGCGCTGGCCGAAACCATCGTCCAGGTACGTCGCAGCGCCCGCGCCTGGATCGATTCGGGCCTCGAGTTCGCCCATGAAGACCCGTACAGCATCCAGGCGGTCGGCGACCTGCAGATCCGCCTGCGCGCCGCCGAGGCGGTGCTCGACCTGGCCGCCGACCAGATGCAGATCGCCGTCGACACCCCCAACGAGGACACCGTCGCCGCCGCCTCCATCCTGGTCGCCGAAGCCAAGGTGCTGACCACGGAGGTCGCCATCCAGGCGACCAACAAGCTGTTCGAGCTGGTCGGCACCCGCTCCACCCTCGAGGAGTACAACCTCGACCGCCACTGGCGCAACGCGCGTACCCACACCCTGCACGACCCGGTGCGCTGGAAGTTCCACGCGGTGGGCAACTACTACCTGAACGGCATCAAGCCGCCGCGCCATCCGTGGTTGTAAGGGCGTAAGCCGCAGGCCATCGCCAAGGCCCTGCCGGTCGGCGACCCCGCCGCCCGGACAGCCGCATCGCCGCCGCGCAGGCGGCGATCCGCTCCGTCTCGGAACGGGTGGAGCACGCTGCCGAGGAGCACTACCGGCAGATGGGCCTGCGCTATACGCCCGTGCTCAGGGCCATCCAGGCGGGCGCCAAGACCGTCACCGAAATCACCGCTCGCACCCACCTGACCCAGGGGGCCATCAGCCAGACGGTTGGCCACATGGAGAACGACGGAGTGATTTCCCGCCATCGTGTCAAGGTCGGGCGCAAGAGCAGCATCCGACTCACCCCCCACGGCGCGGAGCTGCTGGCCAGGCTGAACCAGCACTGGAGTGCGACCTTTGCGGTGATCGAAGAGCTTGAGCAGGAGATCGGCCATCCGCTGCGCCGTGCCCTGCAAGACACGGCGAAAGCGCTGGAGCGGCAAGGCTTCTCGCAGCGCCTGACGCACACCAAGCTCGGCAAGAAGCAAGGGCTGCTCGGCGCGCTGCTAAGCTCGGCTGCTTGAGGTGCCGCGCGCGTACTTCTTCTGCAGGATCATCGACGCTTCGTTGTAGGCAGTCTGGAAGGCGTCGCCGCCGATCCAATTCACGGCCGTGTCTTCGTCTTCATCATGGAAGATCCCACGATAGACGATCAACAGGCCCATCATGAAGTCGATGGCAGCGTCTTCCGTTTCCTCCGCGACCACCAGCTCCAACACCGGGTACTGCAGGAACACCAGGCACATCGCGAGTAGGCTGATGCCCTCGCCGACTTTCATCGCCTGGAACAAATCGTCGAAGTGCGCCGGGTCGAAACCGTTCTCTTCGATGTCTTTGAAGTCGAAGGTGCTCAGGTCGATTTCGACATCATCGAATGGCTCGTTGACCAGCGGATTGGCCAGCAGCGGATGTACGACATTGGCCTTGGCTTTGCCCGAATGGTTCTGCTTGGCCTTGGCTTTGGCCTGTTGGGCACGTTTTTGCTGTTTATCCGGGGAGGCCATGGAGGCAAGTTCCTTGTTCGATGCAGCCATGTTCATGGCTCAGGGTAATCGGTCGCAAATTGTATTGAGTCTTGGCTAGGTTCGTCGGCCAAGGGGGCAGATTTTTGTGCTCTAAATGTTTGCTTTCGGCCAGAGGCAGCCCTTTGCTCGAGGCTGCTTTTGGCCGATTTTTGCCAGTCGCCACTGACCGCATCGGGTCGATAAGGCCGTTCGCGGAGGGTGCAAGCTGACGCCCGTTGAGCGTCAGCCGCGCCGAGCCGCCTCGATCGCGGCGATGTCGATCTTACTCATCTGCATCATCGCGTCGAATGCGCGCTTGGCCGCCGCACGATCGGGATCGGCCAGCGCGTCCGTGAGGGCGCGTGGTGTGATCTGCCACGACACCCCCCACTTGTCCTTGCACCAGCCGCATTCGCTTTCCTGGCCCCCGTTGCCAACGATCGCGTTCCACAGACGGTCGGTTTCGGCTTGGTCGTCGGTGGCAACCTGGAATGAGAACGCCTCGTTGTGCTTGATCCCCGGACCACCGTTGAGGCCCATACAAGGAATACCCAGCACGGTGAACTCGACCACCAGGACATCGCCCTCCTTGCCGGCGGGATAGTCGCCGGGCGCGCGAACGATTGCCCCCACTGCGCTGTCCGGAAAGGTCTTGGCGTAGAACTTAGCTGCGTCCGCCGCGGTGCCGTCGTACCACAGGCAGATCGTGTTCTTGCTGACCATGCTCGTCTCCAACTTATGAGAGGTGGAGTCACGAAGGCTAGTCGAGTTCTTGGGCAACTGGCGCTGCTGGCGCTGCTGGCACCAAGACCAAACCTGTTGGCCCATCGGCAACATCTATCAGAGTGACTAACAAGGCGTACTGCGCGACCCGCTTTAGGCCAGGCCTTATTACAGAGCGCCTGCCAGCAGAACTACGCACCCAGCTGTGAGGTGCTCAGCATGACACCCCTGAGAAGCCAATTAGGTTTCAACAGCCGTTTTATCGACTGGCTCTGCTGGCTCGCTAGCTGCAGGCAGGTCTTCCCGCGCCTCGTCCTGCTGCGCGTCCTCGGCCAGCGGCTTGCCTAGCCACTTATTGGTTGACTGCTGTACTTGATCCACCTGTTTATTGAGTTGTTGCAGGGTCTCATCGACTGCTTCGCGGGCTACGTCCTGCACCGCCTGCTCAGCCTTCTCGGTCAGTTTCTGCGCCGATTGCTCGGCTGCGTCACAGCCAGCCAGGCCTACCAGTACCAGCCCCAGGGCCGTCATTTTCAGCGTTTTGTTCATCACCGCCTCCATTGCTCAGAGTTGCCAATTCGATAGGAGGCAGCCGACTGGCGGCCGCCACCTGTTTGGATCTACACCTGCCGGCCAGCAGAGGCCTGGCCGCGGGTTTTCCAGAGAGACAGCAGCACACCGCCCAGCAGCAGCCCCAAGGTCACGCTGAGGGAAATGACCGCCGGAATCTTGCCGATGATGCCGACCAGGAAGATCTTGCCGCCGATAAACACCAGCACCAGTGCCAGGGCGTACTTGAGGTAGGCGAAGCGGTGAATCATCGCCGCCAGGGCAAAATACAACGCACGCAGGCCAAGGATGGCGAAGATGTTCGAGGTGTAGACGATGAAGGGGTCTTGGGTGATTGCGAAGATCGCTGGCACGCTGTCCACGGCGAAAACCAGGTCGGCACACTCGATCAGCACTAGGGCCAGAAGCAAGGGCGTAGCCCAGACCACGGACTTACCGCTGGCGTCCGCCTGAAGGACAAAGAAGCGCCCTTCATGCAGCCGCTCGGTCACCCGCATGTGTTTGCGCAGGAACTTCACCAGCAGGTTTTCACTAAGGTCCGGGTGGGCATCGACCTTGCTGAACAGCATCTTCACCCCGGTCAGCAGCAGGAAGATGCCGAACACATAGAGAATCCAGCTGAACTCGGCGATCAGCGCCGCTCCAAGGCCAATCATGATCGCGCGCAACACGATCACTCCGAGAATGCCCCAGAACAGCACCTCGTGCTGGTACTTACGCGGAATGGCGAGGAAGCTGAAGATCATGGCCATCAAGAACACGTTGTCCATCGACAGCGATTTCTCGATCAGAAAGCCTGTGTAGAAATCCATCCCGGCGTCACCGCCCTTGACCTGCCAGACCCATAGGCCGAATAGCAAGCCAGCCGTGATATAGCCAGCAGACAGAAGCAGACTTTCACGAACGCCGATTTCTCGATGCTCACGGTGTAGCACCCCGAGGTCGAAGACCAACAGGCCGATCACGATGCTGATAAAGACGAGCCACAACCAGATGGCGGTGCCGAGAAATTCGGCAAGGAAGAACGGTTCTAGGGCAGTCATGAGCCCCTCCTCTAAGTGTCTAAGTTGTACAAACTGCAACTCCGACATGGCAGCGGTTAGCTGTCAGAGGGGCCCGGTGCTGCAAGAACAAATCTAGAGAGACGCGTGGAACTCCTCAATCACGCAAGGGTTGCAAGGTATTTCAATATGGAAGATCGAAGCTGAATTCGGAATATGGATAAAAAGAAATTGAATAAGCCCTGCTTCCCTATGGAGTTCAAAGTCTCACCGTGAGGCCAGTACAGTCGGAGCATATCAGTCGCTTTTGGCCGTTTCCCGCCTGTCGCAACCGGCAGCTCTGGGTCGAGTGCCGCCGGTCATGACAGGCCAGCGTTGCCCCAAAAGCGGCGACTCACAAGCAACAATATCCTGGCCTTATCCTGCATGTTCCCCACATTGTCCGACCCCGCCAGCAATGGCATAGTGACAGCATTCCGACGTACCCGCGGCACCCTCCTGCCGCAGGTGCGGGAGCACCTGCCCTGACCGGCAGGCTTCTTCGCGCAGACCGTCGGCACGCGGTGGGAGGCTTGCGATGAATGACCTGTCCGCACACTACCCGGGGCGCTGGTGGCACGGCCTGGCCGATGGCCGAATCCAGTGCGACCTCTGCCCTCGCGACTGCAAGCTGCACGACGGCCAGCGTGGCGCCTGCTTCGTGCGCATGCGCGAAGGCGAGCAGGTGGTGCTGACCACCTACGGCCGCTCTTCCGGCTTCTGCATCGACCCCATCGAGAAGAAGCCGCTCAACCACTTCCTCCCCGGCTCGGCGGTGCTGTCCTTCGGTACAGCAGGCTGCAGCAGATTGCTCTGGCGGCGGAGAATTCGGGCTGCGCCAGCGTGGCCTTCACCTACAACGATCCGGTGATCTTCGCCGAATACGCCATCGATACGGCCATCGCCTGTCGTGCGCATGGCATCCGCACGGTGGCGGTGACCTCCGGCTACATACACGCTGAACCGCGCCGCGAATTCTTCGCAGTGATGGACGCGGCGAATGTCGACCTCAAGGCCTTCACCGACGACTTCTATTTCAAGCTCACCGGCGCGCATCTGCAGCCGGTGCTGGATACCTTGGTCTATCTGCATCACGAGACCGACGTGTGGACGGAGATCACCACCCTGCTGATTCCGGACTACAACGATTCGGATTGGGAGATCGAGGCCCTGTGCGCCTGGGTATTCAAGGAACTGGGTCCGGATGTGCCGCTGCACTTCACCGCCTTCCACCCCGACTTCAAAATGCTCGAAACCCCGCGCACCCCGCCGGCAACGCTCAGGCGCCCCCGGCAGATCGCCCTCGCGCAGGGGCTGCACTATGTCTACAAGGGCAATGTGCACGATGCCGAGGGCGGCACGACCTTCTGTCCGGGCTGCGGCGCGCCTCTGATCGAGCGTGACTGGCACCAGATCCGGCACTACCGGCTGACCGCCGAGGGTCGCTGTCCGCAGTGCCACACCGCCATCGCCGGGCGCTTCGACCAGCAGGCCGGCACGTTCGGCCAGCGCCGGATTCCGCTGCGGCTGAATCCTCACCCCTGAGCGATGGGCGTCCTATCGATGGGCGGCAGCGCCGCGCGAACCTCAGAAGCTATTTACGATCTCCTGCGCTCTGCCTGAACCCCCGGACGCAGATCGATTTCGAGCCGCTCGCCTCGTTCGGCGCCAGGCACCGACGGCAGGTGCGCACCCCGGGCCGGCCGGTCAGAATGACGCCAGCGCCGCGCGCCCATCGTCCGAGAGTAGATCCGCCATGAAAATCGTCATCGCCCCCGACTCGTTCAAAGAAAGCCTGTCCGCCGCTGCGGTCGCCGAAGCCATCGCCGCCGGTCTGCGCGAGGTCTGGCCGCAGGCCGAGCTGCTGTGCCGGCCGATGGCCGACGGCGGCGAAGGCACGGTGGCGGCGCTGGTCGCGGCGACCGGCGGAGAGTACCGCGAGACGCAGGTGCGCGGCCCGCTCGGCGAGCCGGTGGTGGCGCACTGGGGCTGGATCGCCGCAAGCCGCAGCGCGGTGATCGAGATGGCCGCCGCCAGCGGCCTGCATCGGGTGCCGGCGGAGCGTCGCGACGTGCTGCGCGCCTGCACTTTCGGCACCGGCGAGCTGATCCGCGCAGCGCTGGACGCCGGCGCCGCGCGGATCGTCCTCGGCTTCGGCGGCAGCGCCACCAACGACGCCGGCAGCGGCATGCTGCGCGCCCTCGGCGCACGCTTCGCAGATGCCGCGGGCCGCCCGCTGGAGCCGGGCGGCGCGGAACTGGCGCGGCTGGCCCTGATCGACCTGTCCGGCCTCGACCCACGCCTGCAAGAGGTCGACTTCGAGGTGGCCTGCGACGTCGACAACCCGCTGTGCGGGCCACGCGGCGCCGCGCAGGTGTTCGGCCCGCAGAAGGGCGCCACCCCGCAGCAGGTGCACCAGCTCGACGCCGCCCTCGGCCATTTCGCCGACCTCTGCGCGCAGACGCTGGGCCGCGACGCCCGCGACCTGCCCGGCAGCGGCGCGGCCGGCGGCATCGGCTTCGCGGCGCGCAGCTTCCTGGCCGCGACCTTCCGCCCCGGCATCGAACTGGTCGCCGAGGTCAGCGGCCTGGAGCAGGCGGTGGTCGGTGCCGATCTGGTGATCACCGGCGAGGGCCGCCTCGACGAGCAGACCCTGCACGGCAAGACGCCGATGGGCGTGGCGGCCGTCGCCAAGCGCCACGGCGTGCCGGTGGTCGCGCTGGCCGGCATGCTCGGCGCGGGCTACCAGCGCCTCTATGACCACGGCATCGACGCCGCCTTCAGCCTGGCGCCCGGGCCGATCAGCCTGGCCGACGCCCTCGCCGGCGCCGCGCCCCTGCTGCGCCAGCGCGCCGCGGACATCGCGCGGCTCTGGCAGCTGGCGCGCGGCTGAGCTCGTCGCGGGTCAGCGAGGCTCATCCCCGGCGGCCGGCAGCAGGCGCGCGGCGACCGCCAGGTTGGCCTGGCGCACCGCCTCGACGAAGCCCTGCCAGGGTCGGTCGGTGATCGCCACCAGGCCCAGGTGGCCGTTCTCGCCGTCGAGCAGACGCCCGGTCGCCGGCTGGTCCAGGTACTGGAACCAGTGCAGGCCGACGATGGTCGGCTCGGCCAGCGCCTGCTCCAGGTAGTGCGCGTAGGCCGGGCCGCGCTGCTCCTCCGTCCAGACCTCCTGCATGCCGCCCCAGAACGGCCCGCGGTCGCGCGAGCCGAAATGGAACTCGGTGACCAGTAGCGGCTTGTCGAGCGCGCGCAGCACCGCGAAGTCGTAGCCGTGCTGCGGCTCGCGGGTGTAGAAGTTGAAGCTCAGCACATCGCAATACTGCGCGCAGGAGGCCACCGCCTCCGGCGTGGTGCCGGCGAACCGCCCGCCGAGCAGCAGGTGGTTGGGCGCCTGCGCCTCGAGCGCTTCGGCCACGGTGCGGAAATAGCGGTCGGCGTACAGGCGCTGGAAGCGCTGCAGGTCCGCCTCGATGGCCGGATGGCCCTCTTGCGGCAGCGGCGCCTGGAAGCCGGCCCCCTCCAGCACGCTCCAGTCCGTCAACGCGATGCCCCAGGCCGTCGCCAGCGCCTCGGCGCTGGCGTAGCTGCCGCGCAACTGGTCGACGAAGGCGCGCTTGGCCGGCGACTCCGGGCCGAGGCGCAGGGTGCCCAGCGCCAGCGCGTAGCGTGCGCGCAGCGGATCGCCGCTGCCGACCCAGGCCAGTTCGTTGTCGGCGAAGTAGCCGATCAGCCAGGGATCGTCGCGATGGCCGCGGCTGGCGACCTGCACGGCACGCTCGGCGGCGGCGGCGAAGCGCGGATCGAACGGATCGGGCATGCCGCCCCACAGGTCGAAGCCGGTGCTGACCACCGCGTAGTCGCCGCTGATCAGCAGCGGCAGGGTGTAGGGCATGCGCTGGGCGGCGCCGAGGGCGGCATCGCTCCAGTTGCCGATGGTGTTGAAGCCCCAGGCCTGCAGGCGATCGAGGGTGTGCGTCGTCCAACGCTCGTCGTCGAAGACGCTGCAGTCCGTCGCGCCGGCTGCGCCGGCGGGTGCCGCGCTGCTGCAGCGCGGCTCGGCGTAGCTGCGCAGCAGGTTGGCGCGGTAGAAGTCGAACCAGCGCCCGTGGGCGAAGCCGAGGTCGCGGCTGGCGCCGGTGCCGCGCCGGCTGTCGTCGCTGCCGTACCAGGCGGCCAGCGCACTGCCGGCCGCCGGCAGCTCGGCGAACATGGCCTCGCGGCCCTCGACGTAGGTCGCGCTCTGCGTAGCGCTGAGCGTGTTCACACCCAGCGAATAGAACGGATGCCCTTCCGGAGTGACCAGGTACCAGCGGCCGTCGCGCTTCTCGGTGCGGAAGAAGCCCGTCGCTGCGAACGGCTCGCCGCCCAGCAGGCCGCCGTAGCGATCCTGGCGCGGGCGCTCGGCCTGCCAGCGTTGCAACTGCTCGTGCTCCGCGGCGGCTGCTTCGCGCAGCTGGGCGTCGCTGGCGACCTTGCCGGGCCACTGGCCGCGGCTGAACTGACCGTAGCCGTCGACGAGGCCGGCATAGGCCGCTTGCTGGAGCTGCGCTCCTTCGCGTACGCCGAACTGGCCGAGCAGCAGGCTCTGCGGCGCATTCGGATGATCCAGCGAGAGCGTCACCGCCACCACCCGACCGCGTTCGAGCTGGCCGTCCACGCGGGTGGCCAGCAGGGTACGCTGGCCGCCGTGCTCCCACGGCATCGGCGGCGCGGCGCGCATGCCCTGCTGGCGCGGCGAGCTGCCCTGCAGCGGCACCAATAGCTCCTGCGCCGGTCCGGCCGGCAGGGCAATGTGACTGACCAGCGCCTGGCCGTCGGCGCTTTCGATCCGCACATCGAGGGTCAGCGCCCAGTCCATCGCGTTCTGCAGGCGCAGGCTGATGGCGCTGGCCTGCGACCAGTCCCAGCTCCCAGTCGGCGGTGTCAGCCGCAGGCTGGCCGTGTCGCCCGCCGCGAAGGTCAGCCGGCGCAGCGCCTCGCCCTGCGCGGTGATTTCGGCGGCGCCCGTCGACAACTCGGCGTTGAGGGTGGTCACCGCCACTGCCGGCGCGGGGCTGACGAAGTCGAACAGAGGCTGGGGCTCGACCTGCCCGGCGCACAGCGGGACGGCAACCAGCAACAGAACGGCGGGCAGTACGGAACGTAGCATCTGCGGACTCTCCATGGGCCCGCGGAACGCGCGGGCTGGCGCAGTAAACCACGTCGCGGCCCGTGGTTTCCAAGCCCGGCGCGCCGAACGGCACCCGCTCGGGCTTGCTCGGCGGCGCTTGCCTGGTTCCCGGATCGCCGTTACCCACCTAGCGCAGCGGGAAGCCCTGGGCCTTGACCGCCGCGGCCAGCCGCTCGCGGCCGTGAAGGATCGCCACAGTGCGCAGGCGCTCCAGCGACTGGCGGCTCCAGCCCGGCGACTGCTGGCCCTGCTCGGCGTAGAACTCGATCAGGGTACGGTCGTAATCGTCGATCAGCCGCTGTTCCTCCGGGTGCACCGCGTAGGTCTCGCGGTGCAGGATCAGGCTCTGCGGCAGGCGCGGCTTGACCTGCGCGGGCTTGTCCGCGTCCGGGTAGCCGACGCACAGACCGAACACCGGGTAGACCAGCGGCGGCAGGCGCAGCTCGTCGACCACCGCCTGCAGGTTGTTGCGCAGCGCGCCGATGTAGACGGTGCCCAGGCCCAGGGATTCGGCGGCGGTGACCGCGTTCTGCGCGGCCAGCGCCGCATCGATGGCGCCCATCAGGAAGCTGTCCAGGTACGGCAGCGCCTGCAGGTCGATATCGTGACGCTCGGCCTGGCGCTGGATGCGCGAGAAGTCCGCCAGCCAGACCAGGAACAGCGGCGCCTGGCGGATGTGCGCCTGGCCGTTGGCCAGCTCGGCGAGGCGCGCCTTGCGCTGCGGGTCCTCGACGGCCAGCAGGCTCCACACCTGCAGGTTGGAGGAACTCGCCGCCGACTGGGCGGCGGCCAGCAGGGTTTCCAGGGTGCCGGCGGGCAGCGGGCGGTCGAGGTAGGCACGCACGCTGCGGTGTTCGAGCAGCGTGGCGATGACCTCGTCGGCAGCGAAGGCGCCCTGCTCCGGGGCGTGGTCACGGTAGCGTTGTTGCCACAGACGGCTGTTGGTTGCGGACATGTCGGTCCCTCGGGTTCAAGGTCGTTGCGTGAGATAGACCAGCTATCAGGCCCGGCGCTGCACCGCCAGCGGCAGCAGCAGGCGATGGCCCAGACGGTCGCGCTTGGTGGTCAGATAATGCTGGTTGGCCGGATTGGCCGCCACCTCGTGCGCCAGCTGGCGCTGCACGGCGATGCCCTGCTCCTGCAGGGCACGGGCCTTGGCCGGGTTGTTGCTTAGCAGCTGCACCGAGCCAACGCCGAGGTGCTGGAGGATGGCGGCGGCGGCACGGTAGTCGCGGGCGTCCACCGGCAGGCCGAGCGCCTGGTTGGCCTCGACGGTGTCCAGACCGGCGTCCTGCAGCGCGTAGGCGCGCAGCTTGTTGGCCAGGCCGATGCCGCGCCCCTCGTGGCCGGTGAGGTAGACCAGCGCGCCGCGGCCCTCGCGGGCGATGCGCGCCAGGGCCAGGTCGAGCTGCTCGCCGCAGTCGCAACGCAGCGAACCTAGCACGTCGCCGGTCAGGCATTCGGAATGCAGGCGGGTCAGCAGGCCCTCGCCGGCCGCCTCGCCGGCGAGCAGCACCGGGTATTCGCCGCCCTCGAAGGCGTACAGGTGCAGGCGGAACTCGCCGTGACGGGTGGGCAGGCGGGTTTCGGCGAGCAGTTGCAGCGCCGACTCCGCGGCTTGTGCACGGCGGTAGGCGATCAGCTGCTCGATGGTGATGATCGGCAGGCCGTGCTGGCGGGCGAAGGCCAGCAGCTCGGGACGGCGCGCCATGCTGCCGTCGTCGTTGACGATCTCGCACAGCACCCCGGCCGGCCGGCGCCCGGCCAGCACGGCGAGATCCAGCGCCGCCTCGGTGTGGCCGGGGCGCTCGATCACCCCGCCGGCCTTGGCGCGCAGCGGGAAGATATGCCCGGGGCGGGCGAAGTCGGCGGGCTGCGAGGCCGGATCGGCCAGGGCGTTGAGGGTCAGCGCACGGTCGGCGGCACAGATGCCGGTGCTGGTGCCGTGCAGGTAGTCGACGCTGACGGTAAAGGCGGTCTGGTGCGACTCGGTGTTGGCCTTGACCATCAGCGGCAGTTCGAGCGCATCGAGACGCTCGCCGGGCAAGGCCACGCAGACCAGGCCGCTGCTGTGGCGGACCAGGAAGGCCATCTGTGCAGGGGTGATGGCGTCGGCGGCGATGATCAGGTCGCCCTCGTTTTCACGGTCGGTGTCGTCGACCACGACGACGAATTCGCCGCGAGCGATGGCGGCAAGGGCGACCTCGACGGTGTCGAAGGCGGCGTCGGCAAGTGCGGGCATGGCGGTAAACCTGTACTGAAGAAATCGGAGCGCCCAGGGCGCGGGTACAGTGCTCCAGCAGATTGCGTGCCAGCCCTATGGGGACGGTTTTCCCGGGGTTGCGGGGACTCTCGCCGGAATCGGTGTTCGCGGGACAACAGTTCGGGGAATCACTGTTGCCTAAGCGACAGTTGCCGATCCGCTGGCCTCATGCACGGCGTGAGAGCCAGCGGCTGGGTGGCTCACGGCGCCTTGCCTCCCAGGTAGAAATGCTGGATATCCTCGCGCGCCGCCAGCTCCTGGGCCGCGCCCTCGCCCACCACGTGGCCGTTCTCCAGGATGTAGGCATAGTCGGCGTGGCGCAGGGCGACGTTGATGTTCTGCTCGGCGACCAGGAAGCTCATGCCCTCCTTCCCGTTGAGCTGGGCGACGATGTCGAAGATTTCCTCGACGATGATCGGCGCCAGACCCATCGACGGCTCGTCGAGCAGCACCAATGTCGGCTTGGTCATCAGCGCGCGGCCGATGGCCAGCATCTGCTGCTCGCCGCCGGAGGTCAGCCCGGCCTGGGTCTTGCGCTTGGTCTTCAGGCGCGGGAACCAGGCGTAGATGCGCTCCAGCTCCTGCTCCAGCTCGCGGCGGCTCGGCCCGCGCAGGAAGCCGCCGCTGCGCAGGTTCTCCTCGATGGTCAGGTGGGCGAACACGTGGCGGCCTTCCAGGACGTGGACGATGCCGCGCCGCGCCAGCACGTTGGCCGCCACCCCGGCGGTGTCTGCGCCGAGGAAGTGGATGCTGCCGCGGCTGACCTGGGCGCGGTCGGCCTGCACCAGCCCGGAGATGGCCTTGAGGGTGGTGCTCTTGCCGGCGCCGTTGGCGCCGAGCAAGGCGACGATGCCGCCCTGTTCGACGCGCAGCGACACGCCGCCAACGGCGAGGATGGCGCCGTCGTAGATCACCTCGATGTCGTTGACGGCCAGCAGCTCGGCGGGAGCGGCGGCGGGTTGGAGCTGGGTGTTCATGGGTGTCCCTCTATTCGAATCACGAAACCTGCGGTTACGCGGCATCCGCGCAATGCGCTGTGTAGGGCGGGTCAGCCGCATCGCGGCGTAACCCGCCAAGGATGCCCCTAGGCATACCGGACGGCGGCGCAACTGCCACCGAGTTGAAGGCGGCACCTGCGGTGCCGATGGTGGGTTACGGCCTGGCGGCCCGACCCACCCTACGGCGGTTACTGCTCCGCGCGGCAATCGCGCGCGGTGATGCCCTTTTCCTTGACGTGGGCGGCGGGGAGTTCTGGAGGGATTACAGGAAACGCAGATCCAGCGGGTATTGCACGATCACCCGCAGTTCGTCGACATCACGCTCGTAGTGATTGCCGCTGCTGCGGTGGGTGGCCTGCATCACGTTGAAGGACAGGTCCTTGGCCGGACCGCTCTGCACCACGTAGTTGACCCAGAAGTTGCGCTCCCAGTGCTTGCCATCGCTGGTGCCGTTGAAATAGCTGTACTGCGGCGCCGTCGCCTGGGTACCGTCGATGTCGCTGCCGCGCACGTAGCGGGCAGTCAGGCTCAGACCGGGGATGCCGACGCCGACGAAGTCGAAGTCGTAGCGCGCCTGCCAGGAACGCTCGTTGGGGTTGTTGAAGTCGGAGACCTGGGAGGCGCTGTCCAACTCGATATCGTAGGTGTTCCACACGTAGTCGAACGGCGTGTCGCCGTCGATGCGGGTGTAGGCAAGGGTGAAGGCGTGGGCGCCGACGCCGAGGCCGACGCGGGCGCTCCACGAGTTGTTGTCGATCTCGCCGAGCAACGCGCTGCCGCTGTCGCGGGTGCGGTAGTAGTTGAGGCCGGTCTTGAAGGTCAGTCCGTTACCCAGCGGTTGCGCCAGGGTCACGCTGAAGAACGACTGGTTCCAGATGTCGTCAAGCTGGCTGGTGTGCAGTTTGAAGTTCAGGGCGTCGTTCAGGCGGTAGTCGCCGCCGAGGTAGGTCACGTCGTCGGCGTCCTTGAAGGTGCCACCGTAGACCGTGCCGAGATCGCCGCGATGGTTGCTGGCGTTGCGGTCGCTGCTGGACTCCAGCTTGCCGCCCTGCAAGGTCAGCCCCTCGATGGAGGTGTTCTTGAATATGGTGCCGCGCAGGGTCTGCGGTAGCAGGCGGATGTCGCTGGCGTTGAGTACCGGGCTGCTCGGTCGCACATCGCCATAGCGCAGCACGGTGTCGAAGGCGCGCAGCTTGATCGCCCCGCCGGCCTTGCCGTACTGGCTCTTCGGCTCGCCGTCGTTGTCGCGCGATACCAGGCCGGGGATAGCGCGGCCATCGCCCACCAGGCCGTTGCCGCCATCCAGCTTCACGGCCCACAGCCCGTGCACATCCGCACCGACACCGACCGTGCCCTGGGTGAAGCCGGACTCGAAGTTGGCGATCACCCCATGTGCCCACTCGGCATGGCGGCTCTGGCGCTTGCCATCGGGCGTAACGGCGAAGTCGCCGTTGCGAAAATCCTGGCTGAAGTAGTAGTTGCGATTGACCAGCTTGAGGTGGGAGTCCTCGATGAAGCCCTCCTCGGCAACGGCTAGCGGCGGGATAGCCAGGGCGACCGCAAGGGCCAGGGTCGATACGGGATGGTTCTGGAAACGCATGGATTCATTCCTGTTGATCGAGCATGACGGGCGCCCACCAAGGGCGCGTGCAAAGCTTCAAATCAACATCCATGCCAAAATAATAAATCTTTAATTTTCAACAACTTGAAGATAAATCCCGATAAACAAACGAGCTACCGGAAATGCAGAATGCCTATTCGCTGTTGCCCGACGAACAGTTGCTCGCGCCGATGCCCGTGGTCAGGTCCAGGGCTGTTCGACACATCTGGTTAACTCTTTGTAGGCATATACTCGTTGCTTGAGCGGTCTGCTTGCCTTCGAAGGTCTGACTTTCCTGGCAAACCCTCGAACCATTCTCGCAAGATCCTGGTGCGCGGGATGGCGACGGCAGCCCGCACGCGAGCCTGTACCGATAAGCCCAGCCGGGCTCAGTCTGCATCAGGCGCTGGATATCCGTCGTGCCCGCTTCGTTCGTGTCGAACGTGTGAGTGGGTTGGCTCACCCATCCCGTCGACCCGCAGTGGTCACCCAGGCGTTCAGACCGCCACTCGCGCGGCCAGCGCTTGGTCATGCGCAGGACAGTCTGAAGCCCGCGGGTCATCCACGATGACACGCACAGCAACTCGCTCATCTTACATGTTGGGGTAGTTCGGCCCGCCGGTGCCTTCCGGCGTCACCCAGGTGATGTTCTGCGCCGGATCCTTGATGTCGCAGGTCTTGCAGTGCACGCAGTTCTGCGCGTTGATCTGGAACTTCTTCTCGCCGTTTTCCTGGGTGACGATCTCGTACACCCCGGCCGGGCAGTAGCGCTGCGCCGGCTCGTCGTACAGCGGCAGGTTCTTGCCCAGCGGGATCGAGGCATCGGCCAGCTTCAGGTGGCAGGGCTGGTCTTCCTCGTGGTTGG